>NZ_NKFN01000004.1:0-1897024 GCF_002223355.1 Burkholderia sp. HI2761
ACCCTCTTTGCCTGATGACCATAGCGAGTCGGTCCCACCCCTTCCCATCCCGAACAGGACCGTGAAACGACTCTACGCCGATGATAGTGCGGATTCCCGTGTGAAAGTAGGTAATCGTCAGGCTCCCTAAGCCAGAAACCCCCGCCCGACAAGGCGGGGGTTTTTGCATTGGCGCGGCGGAAATGTGCGCGCGAGCGGAAGAGCATTACCCCGCCTATCTGCGTTAGCACTTCACCCACGTAATCAATTGCCGCATCAAATTCCCTCAATCGGTTGCATCTCCAGCGATTCAATCGATTATTGATCGTATCTTCGACCAAGGCCGCAACTTGCTTTCCCCAGCGTGTCGACAAGCGGGATTGTGCGACCAGCTTTCTGCTTGCTGAAGCCCCCACCTCGCCCTTCTTCGGTCAGGTAATCCAAAATCGGTGCGAAATGGGCGCTTTATTCGGCGTGTCCACGTAAAATTTGCGAATCCCCATCTCCGCATTCAAAACGATGAACGCCGCCACCCAGGTAGCCCGGGCAGTTTGCCCGCATGATTGTCCGGACACGTGCGCAATGCGGGTGACCGTCGAGAACGGCAAGGCAATCAAGGTCACGGGCGATCCCGACCATCCGCCGACGCAGGGAGTGTTGTGTACGAAGGTCAGCCGATACGCGGATCGCGTTCATCACCCCGATCGCCTCACTGTCCCGCTCAAGCGTGTCGGCACGAAGGGGGAAGGGCGCTTCGTGCCGATCAGCTGGCGCGAGGCCTTCGACGAGATCGGGCGTCGCCTCGGTGAAATCGCCGCGCGCGCGCCGGAAGCGATCGTGCCGTACAGCTATGCGGGAACGATGGGGCTAGTGCAAGGCGAGGGCATCGCCCAGCGCTTCTTTCACAAACTCGGCGCCTCGCGGCTGGAGCGGACGATCTGCTCGGCAGCCGGTGCAGCGGGGCTGCGATACACATACGGCGGCAGTGTCGGCATGCACCTCGAACACTTCGAGGAAAGCGAGCTGATTCTGATATGGGGCGCGAACCCGATTGCATCGAGCCTGCACTTCTGGACCCGCGCGCAGGAAGCGAAGCGCCGTGGCGCGCGTCTTGTCGCGATCGACCCATATCGCTCGCTGACCGCGGAGAAATGCCATCAGCACATCGCACTGAAGCCCGGTACCGATGGCGCGTTCGCGCTCGGCATGATGCATGTGTTGATGACCGAAAACCTGCTCGATCACGATTACATCGCCGACCATACGCTCGGCTTCGACGCGCTCAAGGCGCGCGCGATGTCCTATCCGCCGGAACGCGTGGCGCAGATCTGCGGCATCGATGCGTCGGAACTGGTCGATCTTGCGCGTCGCTACGGCGCCACCCGTAAGGCATCGATCCGCCTCAACTACGGCATGCAGCGCGTTCGCGGCGGCGGCAATGCCGTCCGCGCGATTGCCGGCCTGCCGGCGCTGACGGGGGCGTGGCGCGATCGGGCAGGCGGCCTGCTGCTCTCGTCGTCGGAATCGGCGCCCGTCAATCAGGCGGCGCTGCTGCGTCCGGACCTGATGCCGGGGTGGCCGCACAAGCTGCCTCGCATCATCAACATGAACGCGATCGGCGACGCGCTGCTGCATCCGGGGGACGCGACGTTCGGGCCGAAAGTCGAAGCGGTGATCGTGTACAACTCGAATCCGGCGGCGGTTGCGCCGGACTCGTCGAAGGTCGCCGCGGGCTTCGCACGCGACGATTTGTTCACGGTCGTTCTCGAGCACTTCAAGACAGATACGGTCGATTTCGCCGACATTGTATTGCCGGCGACCACGCAGCTCGAACATCTGGATGTCCACAAATCGTATGGCCATACCTACGTGATGGCGAACCTGCCGGCGATTCCGCCGGTGGGAGATGCGCGGCCGAACACGGAGATCTTTCGTGGGATCGCGCGCAGCATGGGACTCGACGAGCCCGCGCTCTATCACAGCGACGAAGAGGTCGCGCGCGCGGCGCTTCGCTGGGACGATCCGGCGCTCGACAGCGACTGGGACACGCTGAAGCGAGCCGGCTGGCTGAAGCTCAAGCTGCCGGAGGCGCCGTTCGCGAACGGCGGTTTCCGCACGCCCTCCGGCAAGTGCGAGTTCTACAGCCCGCGGCTCGAACAGATGGGCATGGACCCCGTCCCCGACTACCTGCCGCCGTTCGAATCGGCCGAAGCCGCGCCCGAGCTCGCCGCACGCTATCCGTTGGCGATGATTTCGCCGCCGGCCCGCCACTTCCTGAACAGCACTTTCGTGAACGTCGACAGCCTGCGTTCGACCGAAGGCGAGCCGCACCTCGACATGCATCCGTCCGACGCCGGCGCCCGCGGCATCGCAGAGGGTGACGCCGTCCGCATCTTCAACGACCGCGGCTCGATGCAGGCGCTGGCGCGAATTACCGACCGCGCGCGTGCCGGACTCGTCGTCGGGCTGTCGATCTGGTGGAAGAAATTGTCGCCGGACGGCAGGAACGCGAACGAGGTGACGAGCCAGGCGCTGACCGATCTGGGCAATTCGGCGACGTTTTACGATTGTCTTGTGGAAGTTGAGCGGATTTGATCGAATATCGCCGTATGATCAGACGAAATTGAGATCAAGTTCGAAGTGGACATCTAACCCTGTTGTCTCGGGGCGGGGGAGCCGTTACGATGCCTTTTAGCACGACCATTCGAAAATCAGTGAGGAGACGCGCGGTATGGACAAAATTTGGCTGAAATCGTACCCACCCGGCGTTCCAGCCGAAATTGACCCCTCTCCTTATCCGTCCGTCCCGGACCTGCTCGACGAGAGCTTCCGGCAGTATCGCGACCGTACCGCGTTCGTCTGCATGGGCAAGGGCATCACGTACGGCGAACTCGACACGCTGTCGCGCCAGTTCGGCGCGTGGCTGCAGTCCCGCGGCCTGGCTCGCGGGGCGCGCGTCGCGATCATGATGCCGAACGTGCTGCAGTACCCGGTGACGATCGCCGCGGTCCTGCGCGCCGGCTATACCGTCGTCAACGTCAATCCGCTCTATACGCCGCGCGAGCTCGAGCATCAGCTGAAGGACAGCGGTGCGGAGGCGATCGTCATCCTCGAGAATTTCGCGTCGACGTTGCAGGCCGTCATCGCCAATACGGCCGTCAAGCACGTGGTCGTCGCATCGATGGGCGACCTGCTGGGCATCAAGGGGTGGCTCGTCAACTACGTCGTGCGGAACGTGAAGAAGATGGTGCCCGCGTGGCAACTGCCCTCGTTCACGCGCTTCAAGGCGGCGCTCTCGGAGGGCGCGCGACAGGCGTTCAAGCCGCAGAAGATCGGCCCCGACGACGTCGCGTTCCTGCAGTACACGGGCGGCACGACCGGCGTTGCGAAGGGCGCGACGCTGCTGCACCGGAACATCGTGTCGAACGTGCTGCAGGCCGGCGCCTGGCATCAGCCGGCTCACGACAAGTATCCCGACGTGAAACAATTCGTGACGGTCGTCGCGCTGCCGCTGTATCACGTGTTCGCGCTGACCGTCTGCGGTTTCCTGACGATGCGTACCGGCGGCATGGGCATCCTGATCCCGAATCCGCGCGACATCGCCGGCATGATCAAGGAACTGAAGGGTTACCAGATCTCGACGATTCCCGCCGTCAACACGCTGTACAACGCGCTGCTCAACCATCCCGAATTCGGTCAGCTCGACCTGTCGAAGCTCGTGATCGCCAACGGCGGCGGCATGGCGATCCAGGAAGGCGTCGCGAAGCGGTGGTATGAAAAGACCCGCACCGCGATCATCGAAGGATACGGGCTGTCCGAAACGTCGCCGGTGGCGACCTGCAACCCCGTAACGGCCACCGAATACAGCGGGACGATCGGCTTGCCGCTGCCGTCGACCGAGGTCGCGATCCGCGACGATGCCGGCAATGACGTCGCGCTCGGCGAGCCCGGCGAGATCTGCATCCGCGGGCCGCAGGTGATGGCCGGCTACTGGAACCGGCCGGACGAGACCGCGAAGGTCATGTTCGCGGACGGCTTCTTCAAGACGGGCGACGTCGGCGTGATGGATGCGCGCGGCTACGTGAAGATCGTCGATCGCAAGAAGGACATGATTCTCGTGTCCGGCTTCAACGTGTATCCGAACGAAGTGGAGGACGTGGTGGCGTCGCATCCGGGTGTGTTCGAGGTGGCGGCAGTCGGCGTGCCGGACGAGCATTCCGGCGAAGCCGTGAAGCTGTTCGTCGTGAAAAAGGATCCGGCGCTGACCGACAAGGACATCCTTGCTTACTGCAAGGAGCGGCTCACCGGATACAAGCGGCCGAAGCTGGTCGAGTTCCGCACGGAACTGCCGAAGACGAACGTCGGCAAGATCCTGCGGCGCGAACTGCGCGACGGACGAGCGTAACGCGCGACGATACGGTTGAACGCAAAGCCCGGCCCGTGCCGGGTTTTTTGTTTGCGGCTGCGGGTAGATGAGCGCAAGCGCTTGTTTCGTGCGGGAGGTGGCGGCAATCCTTGTTTCCAACTGATGGCTCGGGGCGGCGCACGCGACGCGCGTCTACCGCCATCCGCTAGCCGCTAGCCGCTAGCCGCCAGCCGCCAGCCGCCAGCCGCCAGCCACCAGCCACCAGCCACCAGCCACCAGCCACCAGCCACCAGCCACCAGCCACCAGCCGCCGACCGCCGCCCGCCGCCCGCCGACCGCCCGCCGACCGCCCGCCGACCGCCAGCCGCCAGCCGCCAGCCGCCAGCCGCCAGCCGCCAGCCACCAGCCACCAGCCACCAGCCACCAGCCACCAGCCGCCGACCGCCGACCGCCGACCGCCGACCGACCGCCGACCGCCGACCGACCGCCGACCGCCGACCGCCGACCGACCGCCGACCGCCGACCGACCGCCGACCGCCGACCGCCGACCGACCGCCGACCGCCGACCGCCGACCGACCGCCGACCGACCGACCGACCGACCGACCGACCAACCGACCAACCGACCAACCGACCAACCGACCAACCGACCAACCGACCAACCGACCGACCGACCGACCACCCCCGTCTCCCCAGAAAAGAAAAAGGCGCCCGAAGGCGCCTTCAATATGCTGCGGCTTGTCAGGCAAGCTGGTTAGAACTTGTGACGGATACCGACGCGTGCCGCGACCTGGTTGCTGGTGCTCGACCCGGCCAGACCGTTGATCGCTGCCGTTGCCTTCAGGACGTTGCCGTTCGAATCGAGCACGTTGCCCGTTGCGTGCTGGTACACGCCGATCGCGTAGACGTCGGTGCGCTTCGACAGGAAGTAATCGACGCCCAGCGAGCCCTGGTGGTACTTGGCTGCCGAATTGCCGTCGATCTTGCTGCCTTGCGTGTAGTCGTACGCTGCGCCGAGGATCAACGCCGGGGTCAACTGGTACTTGAAGTTGATTTCGCCGTTGTTGAACGTCGCGGTCTGGTTCACGAACGGGCCTGCCGAGAAGCCCTTGAACTTCGTGTTCGAGTACGTCGCGCCGATCGTCGCTGCGCCGAACGTGTACGCGCCGCCTGCACCGATGACCTGGTACGTGTTCGCGTTGTTGGCGTACGCGCCGTAGACCGGCGACGAGACCGACGACGACGTCGACCCGTTGTTGAACATGCCGCCGAACTGGTTCGGCGTGCGTGCGTTCAAGTAACCGACGCCAAGGACCAACGGGCCGTTGTTGTAGCCTGCGCCGAGCGACCAGACCTGGTTCTTCGAGAACTGGCCTGCCTGACCGCCGAAGCTGTACAGGCCGCCGAACGTGAAGCCGCCGTAGCTCTGGCTCGTGAACTTGACCGCGTTGTTCACGCGATACGCGTTGTTGAAGTTGTCGAGGTCGCCCGGGTGAGCGGCGATGTAGCCGCCCCACTGGTCGCCTGCCTCGAGCGGGCCGACGAAGTCGACGACGGAGTCGTACTGACGACCCAGCGTGACCGTACCGTACTGGCTCGACAGGCCGACGTAAGCCTGACGACCGAACATCAGGCCGCCCTGACCGAGCTTGCCGCTGTTCACGTCGAAACCGTTTTCGAGGGTGAAGATCGCCTTCAGGCCGCCACCGAGATCCTCGGTGCCGCGCAGGCCGAAGCGGCTGCCTTGCATCACGCCGCTGGCCATGCTGTACAGGTGCTTGCCGCCTGCGTTGTTGTTGAAGAGCAGGCCTTCATCGATGATGCCGTAAAGCGTCACGCTGCTTTGCGCGTGGGCCGCGCCAGCGAACGCACCCAGCGCGACGAGCGCGAGAAGCGACTTTTTCATTAACGGATCTCCAAGAATCACTGAATTTTTTTGGCGGGGCGGATAGTTATGTTCTGTTGACGGGCCCCATCAACTTCGCAAGAAGTCGCACGTAATGTAGCAAAGCCGTTTTTTGCCACAAAGCGAAATACTGCAGCTCAACGCCGCCATGTTTCCTTTATGCAACAATGGTTAAAATCACGGGTTAACCGCAATTTCCGCTGAATAATCAAGTCGGTTACGCGGCGGACCCATGCCCTTGCCGCGCGCAGCGGTACCTGCAGCCAGGAGAACAGGATGGTGTTGGATGAACTGATCAGCGAATTCGATCGCGGCCTGCGATCGCTGACCGGCATTAGCCGGATGAGCCGGCCGGTGCCCGTGCCGGCCGATACGCCCGACGTCGAACTGACGCCCGCCGAGCGCAAGCACGCGGCCGGGCTGATGCGCGTGAATCACGTCGGAGAGGTCTGCGCGCAGGCGCTCTACCAGGCGCAGAAGCTCACCGCGCGCACGGCGTCGGCGAAGGCGATGTTCGAGGAGGCCGCGCGCGAGGAGGAGGATCACCTCGCGTGGACCGCGCACCGCCTGAAGGAACTCGATTCGCGCCCGAGCCTGCTGAACCCGCTTTGGTATGCGGGCGCGCTCGCGATCGGCGTGGCGACCGGCACGCTCGGTGACAAGGTCAGCCTCGGCTTCATGGCCGAGACGGAGCGACAGGTCGAGAGCCACCTCGAAGGCCACATGTCCGAGTTGCCTCCGACCGACACCGCGTCGCGCGCGATCGTCGACCAGATGCGCATCGACGAGGTAAAGCACGGCAAGGCCGCGACCGACGCCGGCGGAATCGAGCTGCCGCTGCCTGCGCGGATGCTGATGCGCGCCGCGTCGAAAGTCATGACGAGCACTGCGTACCATCTCTGAGATTTGGGCCGGGGTGGCGTGGGACGCCGCCCCGGTTCACCGCCCCCGATACCACCCGCTCACTCCTCGTTTTCCCGCCCCCGAAAGCCCCGTCCGCACGCCCGTCTGGCCCATCTTTCTCACGTATCACCTTCACAAGTTGCACTAGCTCTTTCATTTATAACGGTTTTTGGAATGAGGGGCCGCATGAGCATGTGCGCGTAAGTCCTTGTTCTAACTAACAAAATTCGTCAAAAAAGCGGGCCGCTCCCTTGACCGTGCCACACCCTTCCTCTAAAGTGGGAGACAGTGTGAGAAAGTGTATTTTTGTGTGATTTAGCAGGCTGTTCCGGCTAAATTCTCAGCATTGAGCGGGTGCTTCGGTGCCCTGAACGGGAGAGCGGAAAGTGTTCCAAGGGGCGTCGGCGCTGACGCTCGATGCGAAAGGCCGGATGTCGGTGCCGGCTCGCTATCGCGAAGCGCTGCAAGGACAGGCAGAAGGACGGGTGACTGTGACCAAGCACCCGGACGGCTGCCTGTTGCTGTTTCCGCGCCCCGAATGGGAAGTGTTCCGCGCCAAGATCGCCGCGCTGCCGATGGACGCGCACTGGTGGCGGCGAATTTTTCTCGGCAATGCGATGGACGTCGATCTCGACAGCGCGGGCCGGATTCTTGTATCGCCCGAGCTGCGCATGGCAGCCGGACTGGAAAAGGAAGTCATGTTGTTGGGAATGGGTAGTCACTTCGAGCTGTGGGATTCGCAGACCTACAACGCGAAGGAGCAGGCAGCGATGGCGCAGGGCATGCCCGACGCGCTGAAGAATTTCACGTTCTGATTGCGGTGACGGAGACGCCCGCGATGGGAAATGAATTGCGGCATCGGACGGTGCTGTTGGATGAGGCGGTCGAGTCGCTCGTGACGCGGCCGGACGGCGTGTATGTCGACGGCACGTTCGGGCGCGGCGGCCATAGCCGCGCGGTGCTCGCGCGGCTGGCGGCGGCCGGGCGGCTGATTGCGTTCGACAAGGATCCGAGGGCGATCGAGACGGCGCAGGGCATCGAGGATGCGCGCTTCTCGATCGTGCATGACAGCTTTGCATCGATGCGCGACGCGCTTGCGGCGCGCGGCGTCGAGAAGGTGTCGGGGGTGTTGCTGGACCTGGGCGTGTCCTCGCCGCAGGTGGACGATCCGGCGCGCGGCTTCAGCTTCCGCGCCGATGGTCCGCTGGACATGCGAATGGATCCGACGCGTGGCGAGTCGGCGGCCGAATGGCTCGCGCGGGCTTCGGTGCAGGAATTGACGGAGGTGATACGGGATTATGGGGAAGAACGGTTTGCTTTTCAGATTGCAAAGGCGCTTGTTGCTCGCCGGGCAGAGTCCGACCGTCTTGGGCCTCTCGACACCACGGGCGAGCTTGCCCAAATCGTGGGTCACGTCGTCAAAACCCGTGAGAAGGGCAAGGATCCGGCAACCCGCACCTTTCAGGCTATACGGATTCACGTCAATCAAGAGCTTGCGGACCTGCAAGTCGTACTAGACGCGGCACTGTCGTTGCTGGAGCAAGGGGGGCGGCTGGTGGTCATCAGCTTTCATTCACTCGAGGACCGGATCGTCAAGCGATTCATGCAGGCGCACGCGAGTGCGCCCGCGGTCGATCGTCGTCTGCCGATCCGCGCCGTCGACCTCCCGAGCCCGCCGCTCAAGATCATCAGCCGCCAGTTTCCGAGCGAAGCGGAAGTCGCCGCGAATCCGCGCGCCCGCTCGGCCGTGATGCGCATCGCGGAGCGCGTCACGCCATGAGCCGCCTCAACATCTTCCTGCTGATCATCGTGATGGGTTGCGCGCTGTCGGTCGTCAACTCGACGAACCAGCAACGCCAGATATTCATCCAGCTGCAGCGCGCGCAGTCGCAGGAGCGTCAGCTCCAGCAGGACTATGCGCAGCTTCAATATCAGCAGAGCGCGCTGTCGAAGACGTCGCGCATCGAGCAGCTCGCGAACGATTCGCTGAAAATGCAGCCGATCTCGACCGGCCGCACGCAATACCTGACGCTGCCGCCGGGCGCCGCGAAGGCGATCGACGCGCCGATCCCTGCTTCGGCCGATACGGCCGGCAAGGGCAAGGGAGGCGCGCGATGAAACCGTCCCCGAAGCGCCAGAACGTGAAATTCTCGTCGAGCCCCGTGCTGGGCGTGCATCTGCCGATGTGGCGCTCGAAGCTCGTCGTGTTCATGCTGTTCATGGCGTTCGTCGCGCTGGCCGCGCGGGCATTCTGGATCCAGGGGCCCGGCAACGCGTTCTACCAGAAGCAGGGCGAAAGCCGCTACCAGCGCACGCTGGAGCTGCCGGCCACGCGCGGCAAGATTCTCGACCGTAACGGGCTCGTGCTCGCGACGAGCTTGCCGGTGCGCGCGATCTGGGCAATTCCCGACGCGGTGCCGGACGATCTCGGCGCCGACAAGATCAACCAGCTCGGCAAGCTCCTCGGCACGACGCCGAAGGAACTGCGCGTGAAGTTGTCGGAAGACAAGGGTTTCGTCTACGTGAAGCGCCAGGTGCCGATCGACGTCGCCGACAAGGTCGCCGCGCTCGACATTCCCGGTATCTATCAGCGCAACGAATATAAGCGCTTCTATCCGGAAGGCGAGATCACCGCTCACCTGATCGGCTTCACGAACGTCGAGGACGAAGGGCAGGAAGGCGTCGAACTGGGCGACCAGAAGATGCTGTCCGGCACGTCGGGCATGCGCCGCGTGATCAAGGACCGGATGGGGCACATCATCGAGGACGTCGCCGAGCAGATTCCGCCGCACAACGGCACCGATGTCGACCTGTCGATCGACAGCAAGATCCAGTACATCGCGTACGCGAACCTGAAGGCTGCCGTCGAGAAGTTCAAGGCGAAGGCCGGCGCGGCGATGGTCGTCGACGTGCGTACCGGCGAAGTGCTCGCGCTCGTCAACTACCCGACGTACAACCCGAACGACCGCTCGCGCATGACCGGCGAGCAGTTGCGCAACCGGATCATGACCGACGTGTTCGAGCCGGGCTCGATCATGAAGCCGTTCACCGTGTCGCTCGCGCTCGATCTGCACCGCGTGACGCCGAACACGCTCGTCGAAACGGGCAACGGGCATTTCGTGCTCGACGGCGCGCCGATCACCGACGACGCGGGTTTCGGCACGCTGACGGTCGGCGGCGTGATCCAGAAGTCGAGCAACATCGGCGCGACGAAAATCGCGATGACGATGCGGCCCGAGGAAATGTGGAATATGTATACGAGCATCGGCCTCGGCCAGGCGCCGAAGGTCGGGTTTCCGGGCGCGGTGGCTGGTCGTCTGCGTCCGTGGAAGAGCTGGCGCCGCATCGAGCAGGCGACGATGTCGTACGGCTACGGCTTGTCGGTGTCGCTGTTCCAGCTCGCACGGGCGTACACGGCGATCGCGCACGACGGCGAGCTGATGCCCGTGACCATTTTCAAGACTGACCCCAATCAGCCGATCGCGGGCACGCAAGTGTTCAACCCGACCACCGCGCGCGAAGTGCGTGCGATGCTCGAGACGGTGGTCGCGCCGGGCGGCACGTCGCCGGACGCGGCCGTGCCGGGCTACCGCGTCGGCGGCAAGAGCGGTACCGCGTACAAGCATGAAGGTCACGGCTACACGCGCAAGTACCGCGCGTCGTTCGTCGGGATGGCGCCGATGCCGAATCCGCGCATCGTCGTCGCGGTGTCGGTCGACGAGCCGACCGCCGGCAGCCACTTCGGCGGTCAGGTGTCCGGCCCCGTATTCTCGGCGATCGCCGGCGACACGATGCGTGCGCTGAACGTCCCGCCGAACATGCCGATCAAGCAGCTCGTCGTGTCCGATGATTCGCCGGAATCGGCTGCCGCAAAGGGCCCGCAAAAGCTGGCCGCGGGGAGCGGCGCGAAGCATATGATCGTGTCCAGCACGACGCGTAATTCACCAGGAGTTGTTCGATGAGCGCCGCCCGCAGTTCCCATCCGGCGCATCAGCAGATCGCAGCCGCGCTCGCGTGGCTGCGCCAGCATGTGGCCCCCGCGGCGCAACTGCATGCCGATACGCGCAGCCTCAAGGCCGGCGACGTGTTCGTCGCGTATGCGGTCGACGGGGCGGATAACCGCGCTTTCATGTCCGATGCCGTTGCGCGCGGTGCGGCCGCCGTGCTGTATCAGCCGGAAGGGCTGACCGACGCACCGGCCGCGCCGGCCGTGCCCGTCGCGCTCGCGGTGCCGGCGCTCGACCAGCTCGCCGGCGAGATCGCCAGCGGCTGGTGCGGCGATCCGAGCGACAGCCTGCTCGCGATCGGTGTCACGGGCACGAACGGCAAGACGTCGTGCACGCAGTGGATCGCCACCGCGCTGACGGCGCTGCACCAACCGTGCGCGGTGATCGGCACGCTCGGCAGCGGGATGCCCGGCCAGCTCGTGCCGACCGGCTTCACGACGCCCGACGCGCCGCAACTTCAGCGCAGCCTCGCGCAATTGCACGAGGCGGGCGCGCAGGCCGTGGCGATGGAAGTGTCGTCGCACGCGCTGCACCAGGGGCGCGTGAACGGGACGGCGTTCGACATCGCGGTGTTTACGAATCTCACGCAGGATCACCTCGACTATCACGGCACGTTCGATGCGTACGAGGCCGCGAAGGCGAAGCTGTTCGCGTGGCGCGGCCTGCGCGCGGCGGTGATCAACCGCGACGACGCAGCGGGCCGCCGCCTGCTGGAGAAGCTGGCCGGCCGCGTGCGCACGATCGCGTACGGGATCGGCGACGCACCGGCGCCCGACGCCGATCGCGAACTGGTCGCGCTCGACGTGCGCGCGACCGCGACGGGTACCGCATTCCGCCTGCATTCGTCGTGGGGCGACGCGGACGTCGAGGTCGGCACGCTCGGCACGTTCAACGTCAGCAACCTGCTCGCCGTGCTCGGCTCGCTGCTCGCGGCCGACGTGCCGTTTGCGGCGGCCCTCGCCGAGATCGGGCGGCTCGAGTCGGTCAACGGCCGGATGCAGCGGCTCGGCGGCAGGCTGCAGAACGACGAGCCGCTCGTCGTGATCGACTACGCGCATACGCCCGACGCGCTCGAAAAGACGCTCGACGCGCTGCGCCCGATCGCCGCGGCGCGCGGCGGCCGGCTCGTCTGCATGTTCGGCTGCGGCGGCGATCGCGATGCGACGAAGCGTCCGCTGATGGGCGCGATCGCGGAGCGGCTCGCCGACGAAGTCGTCGTCACGAGCGACAACCCGCGCAGCGAGGATCCGCAGCACATCATCGACCAGATCGTCGCGGGCATGACCGCATCCGATCGCGCACGCCGTATCGAGGATCGCGCGAGCGCGATCCTGCAGGCGGTGCGTGGCGCCGCACGCGAGGACGTCGTCGTGCTGGCCGGCAAGGGCCACGAGGCCACGCAGGAAATCATGGGCAAGAAGCGGGCGTTCTCCGATCAGGATCACGCGCGGCTCGCGCTCGCAGCGCGCGCGACGCACGGCAAGGGAGGCGCGGAATGACGATGCTCAGCCTCGGCGAAGCCGCCCGCCTGATTCCCGGCGCCACCGTCCGCGGCGACGCGGGCATCACCTTCGACCGCGTGTCGACCGACAGCCGCACGGCCGGCCCGGGCGACCTGTTCGTCGCGCTGAAGGGCGAGCGCTTCGACGCGCACGACTTCCTCGGCGACGTCGCCGCGCGCGGGGCTGCCGCGGCGCTCGTCGCGCATGCGCCGGCAGGCGTCGCGATGCCGATGATCGAAGGCGGCGAAACGCGCGCCGCGCTCGGCGCGCTCGCGCACGGCTGGCGGATGCGATTCCCGCTGCCGCTCGTCGCGGTGACGGGCAGCAACGGCAAGACGACCGTCAAGGAAATGATCGCGTCCATCTTCGCGGCGGCGGTCGGCGCCGACGCGCGGCTCGCGACGGCCGGTAACCTGAACAACGATGTCGGCTTGCCGCTGACGCTGCTGCGCCTGTCGGCCACGCATCGTCTGGCGGTGATCGAGATCGGCATGAACCACCCGGGCGAAACCGAAGTCCTCGCGCGCCTCACCGCGCCGACGGTCGCGCTCGTCAACAACGCGCAGCGCGAGCACCAGGAATTCATGGCGACGGTCGAGGCCGTCGCGCTCGAACACGCGGCGGTGATCCACGCGCTGCCGCCGGACGGCGTCGCGGTGTTCCCGGCCGACGACGCGTACGCGGGCATCTGGCGGGTCGCGTCGACCGGCAACCGGATCCTCGATTTCGCGCTGCACGACGCCGAACGTCAGAACGACGCGCAGGTCGTCGGGCGCGTGCACGGCGGCGAACTCGCGATCGACACGCCGGTCGGCGCCGTCACGGTGCGGCTGCGTGCACTCGGCGAGCACAACGCGCGTAACGCGCTGGCCGCGACGGCTGCGGCGCTCGGCGCCGGCGTCGCGCTGTCCGCGATCCGGCAGGGTCTCGAATCGTTCGAGCCGGTCAAGGGCCGGTTGCAGGTGAAGCAGGCGAGTGTCGGCAGCCTCGCGGGCGCGACGGTCGTCGACGATACGTACAACGCGAACCCCGATTCGATGCGTGCCGCGATCGACGTGCTCGCCGCGCATCCGGCGCCGCGCGTGCTGGTGATCGGCGACATGGGCGAAGTCGGCGACGAAGGGCCGGCATTCCACCGCGAGATCGGTGCGTACGCGCGCGAACGCGGGATTGACGCGCTGTTCGCGCTCGGCGACGCGTCGCGCGACGCGTGCACCGCATACGGCGACACGGCGCGCCATTTCGACGACGTCGGCGCGCTCGTGTCGGCGCTGCTCGCGGCCGGTCACGGCGCGCAGGCGACGGTGCTCGTGAAGGGCTCGCGGTACATGAAGATGGAGCGCGTGATCGACGCGCTGACGAACCAACCCGCGGCGGGCACCGTGCCCGCCGCACACTGAGTAGAAGGAAGGAAGCATGCTGCTGGCGCTGGCGCAATGGCTGCAGGGCGACGCAAGCTTTTTGCGCTTGTTCACGTACCTCACGTTCCGTGCGGTGATGGCCACCATCACCGCGCTCGGGATCGGGCTCGTGTGCGGACCGTGGGTGATCCGCAAGCTGACGCAAATGAAGGTCGGGCAGGCCGTGCGCAAGGACGGCCCGCAGACCCACCTCGTCAAGTCCGGCACGCCGACGATGGGCGGCGTGCTGATCCTGATCGGCATCGCGGTCGCGACGCTGCTGTGGGGCGACCTGACGAACCGTTTCATCTGGATCGTGATGCTCGTCACGTTCGGTTTCGGCGTGATCGGCTGGGTCGACGATTACCGCAAGGTCGTCCACAAGGACCCGCGCGGGATGTCGTCGCGCGAAAAGTATTTCTGGCAGTCGGTGATCGGGCTGTTCGCGGCCGTCTATCTCGCGTTCAGCGTGTCCGAGGCGAACAACGTGCGCGTGTTCGACCTGTTCATGGCGTGGGTGAGGAGCGGCCTGTCGATGGGGCTGCCGGCGCGCGCCGACCTGATGCTGCCGTTCCTGAAGTCGATCAGCTACCCGCTCGGCGTCTGGGGCTTCATCGTGCTGACCTACTTCGTGATCGTCGGGGCGAGCAACGCGGTGAACCTGACCGACGGCCTCGACGGCCTCGTGATCATGCCGGTCGTGCTGGTCGGCGCGTCGCTCGGTGTGTTCGCGTACGTGATGGGCAGCGCGGTCTATTCAAAATATCTGCTGTTCCCGCACATCCCGGGCGCGGGCGAGCTGCTGATCTTCTGTTCCGCGATGGGCGGGGCAGGGCTCGCGTTCCTCTGGTACAACACGCACCCCGCGCAGGTATTCATGGGCGACGTCGGCGCGCTGGCGCTGGGCGGCGCGCTCGGCACGGTCGCGGTGATCGTGCGCCAGGAAATCGTGCTGTTCATCATGGGCGGCATCTTCGTCGCGGAAACGCTGTCGGTGATGCTGCAGGTTTCGTGGTTCAAGTACACGAAGAAGCGTTACGGCGAAGGGCGACGCCTGCTGAAGATGGCGCCGCTGCATCATCATTTCGAATTGTCCGGCTGGAAGGAAACGCAGGTGGTGGTGCGTTTCTGGATCATCACGCTGATGCTGTGCCTGTTCGGTCTGACCACCCTCAAGCTGCGGTAAAGGAAAGGTAACAAGGATGTCTGGCGAGATGTTTGGAGATCGGCAACGGCCGATGGTGCTCGTACTGGGGCTCGGGGAATCGGGTCTCGCGATCGCGCGATGGTGCGCGAGGCACGGGTGCCGGCTGCGCATTGCCGATACTCGCGAGGCGCCGCCGAACCTTGCCGCGCTGCAGGCCGAAGGCATCGACGCGGAATTCGTCGGCGGCGCGTTCACGCCCGCGCTGCTCGACGGCGGCATCGAGATCGTCGGGCTGAGCCCCGGGCTGTCGCCGCTGGAGCCGGCACTCGCGGCGCTGGTCGCGGCCGCGAACGAGCGCGGCGTCGCGGTGTGGGGCGAGCTGGAATTCTTCGCGCAGGCGCTGCGCGCGCTCGGCACGAGCGGCTACCAGCCGAAGGTGCTCGCGATTACCGGCACCAACGGCAAGACCACGACGACGAGCCTCACGGGCCTGCTGTGCCAGCGCTCGGGCAAGAAGGTCGCCGTCGCGGGCAACATCAGCCCGGCGATGCTCGACCGGCTCGCGAGCGCGATCGACGAAACCGCGCTGCCCGACGTATGGGTGCTCGAACTGTCGAGCTTCCAGCTCGAGACCGCGCGCACGTTTGCGCCCGATGCCGCGGCGATCCTCAACATCACGCAGGACCACCTCGACTGGCACGGCAGCTTCGGCGCATACGCGCAGGCAAAGGGCCGGATCTTCGGCGCGACGACGACGCGCGTGCTGAACCGCGACGACGCGGCCGTGATGAAGTTCGCGCCGGCAGCCGGCGCGGCCGACGCGCCGCGCACGGTCACGTTCGGCCTGAACGAACCGACGCAGGACGGCGACTACGGGCTGTCGCGCGACAACGGTATCGCATGGCTGGTGGAAGCCGTCGATCGCGACGCGCCGGATGAAGCGATGCCGACTCGCCGGCGCAAACGCGACGCCGCGCATACGCCCGATATCGCGCAGAAGCGCCTGATGCCGGCCGACGCGCTGCGCATCCGCGGGCTGCACAACGCGGCGAACGCGCTGGCCGCGTTCGCGCTCGCGCGTGCGATCGACTTGGCCGCAGCGCCGCTGCTGCACGCGCTGCGCGAATACCGCGGCGAAGCGCATCGCGTCGAAGTGATCGCGACGATCGACGACGTGGATTACGTCGACGACAGCAAGGGCACGAACGTCGGCGCGACGGTGGCCGCGCTCGACGGGCTCGCGCAGAAGATCGTGCTGATCGCCGGCGGCGACGGCAAGGGGCAGGATTTCGCGCCGCTGGTCGCGCCGGTCGCGCGCTGGTGCCGCGCGGTGATGCTGATCGGTCGCGACGCGCCGGCGATCCGCGACACGCTCGCCGAAACGGGCGTGCCGCTCGCCGACCACGCGACGCTCGAAAGCGCGGTGCACGCGGCGGCCGACCTGGCCGAGCCGGGCGATGCGGTGCTGCTGTCGCCCGCCTGCGCGAGCCTCGACATGTTCCGGAACTACGCCCATCGCGCGGATGTGTTCCGCGCGGCGGTCGACGAAATCGCCATCGACAAAGGAGCGACGCCATGAGCTGGTCCGATCGCCTCGTCTCCCGTTTCAACGACCGGCGCGATGCCGGCGGCAACGCCGCGGGCGGCCGCGTCGCGTCGGCCACGCGCGCCGCGACGGGCGGCCTCGCGAGCGTCGTCAACGGCGTGCGCCCGAGCCGTTCGCGGATGCTCGATTTCGACTATTCGCTGCTGTGGGTCGCGATCGCGCTGCTCGGGCTCGGCGTCGTGATGGTGTATTCGGCGTCGATCGCGATGCCCGATTCGCCGAAATACGCGTCGTATCACGATTACGCGTTCCTGATGCGCCACTGCGTGTCGCTCGCCGTCGCATTCGTCGCGGCGGTGATCGCGTTCCGCGTGCCCGTGTCGACCTGGGACAAATACGCGCCGCATCTTTTCCTGATCGCGCTGGTCGGCCTCGTGATCGTGCTGATCCCGCACGTCGGCAAGGGCGTGAACGGTGCGCGCCGCTGGATTCCGCTCGGCATCACGAACATGCAGCCGTCGGAAATCATGAAGCTCGCGGTGACGATCTACGCCGCGAACTACACGGTGCGCAAGCAGGAATACATGCAGAGCTTCGCGAAGGGCTTCCTGCCGATGGCGTTCGCGGTCGGCCTGGTCGGCGCGTTGCTGCTGCTCGAGCCCGACATGGGCGCGTTCATGGTGGTCGCCGCGATCGCGATGGGCGTGCTGTTCCTCGGCGGCGTGAACGGCAAGCTGTTCGGCGGCCTCGTCGCGACGGCGGTCGGCACCTTCACGATGCTCGTGTGGCTGTCGCCGTGGCGTCGCGAGCGGATCTTCGCGTATCTCGATCCGTGGGACGAGCGCTACGCGCAGGGCAAGGCTTACCAGCTCACGCACTCGCTGATCGCGTTCGGCCGCGGCGAGTGGTTCGGCGTCGGCCTCGGCGGCAGCGTCGAGAAGCTGAACTACCTGCCGGAAGCGCATACCGACTTCATCCTCGCGGTGATCGGCGAGGAACTCGGCTTCGTCGGCGTGCTGGTCGTGATCCTGCTGTTCTACTGGATCGTGCGCCGCGCGTTCGAGATCGGCCGCCAGGCGCTCGCGCTCGATCGCACGTTCGCGGGCCTGATGGCGAAGGGCATCGGCATCTGGTTCGGCGCGCAGACGTTCATCAACATGGGCGTGAACCTCGGGCTGCTGCCGACCAAGGGCTTGACGCTGCCGCTCGTGAGCTACGGCGGTTCCGGCATCCTGCTGAACTGCGTCGCGCTCGCGGTGCTGCTGCGGGTCGATTACGAAAACCGGGTGCTGATGCGCGGAGGGAAGGTATGACCGCGTCGCAACGCACGCTGATGGTGATGGCAGGCGGCACCGGGGGCCACGTGTTCCCCGGCCTCGCGGTCGCGCACCGGATGGAAGCGGCGGGCTGGCGCGTCGTATGGCTCGGCAATCCGGCCGGGATGGAAGCGACGCTCGTGCCGAAGCACGGCATTCCGATGGAGTACGTGCGGTTCGGCGGGCTGCGCGGCAAGGGCCTGAAGACCAAGCTGACGCTGCCGGTCAACCTGCTGCGTGCATGCTGGCAGAGCCTCGGCGCGCTGCGCCGCGTGCGACCGGACGTCGTGCTCGGGATGGGTGGCTACATCACGTTCCCGGCGGGCGTGATGACCGCGTTGTCGGGGCGCCCGCTCGTGCTGCATGAACAGAATTCGATCGCGGGCCTGACGAACAAGGTGCTCGCGAAACTCGCGAAGCGCGTGCTCGTGGCGTTCCCCGGCGCGCTGCCGCACGCGGAATGGACGGGTAACCCGATTCGCGCGGAACTTGCGCACACCGAACCGCCCCAAGCACGCTATGCGTCGCGCAGCGGCGCGCTGAACGTACTGGTCGTCGGCGGCAGCCTCGGGGCGGCCGCACTGAACGAAGTCGTGCCGCGCGCGCTGGCGCTGCTGGCGCCGGGCGAGCGCCCGCGCGTCGTGCACCAGGCCGGCGTGAAGCACATCGAGGCATTGAAGGCGAATTACGAAGCGGCCGGTTTCGCGGCCGGCGAAGACGTGCGGCTCGTGCCGTTCATCGACGACATGGCGGCCGCGTATGCGGCGGCGGATCTGGTGATCTGCCGGTCGGGCGCGATGACGGTGTCGGAGATCGCGGCGGTGGGCGTGGCGGCGCTGTTCGTGCCGTTCCCGTACGCGGTCGACGATCACCAGACGACCAACGCCGCGTTCCTCGCCGATGCGGGCGCGGCCGTGCTGGTGCAACAACGCGACCTGTCGGCGGAACTGCTCGCCGACTGGCTGCGCGGCCAGTCGCGGGCATCGCTCGCGGCCATGGCGGAACGTTCGCGCTCGCTCGCGAAGCCCGAGGCCACCGACGAAGTCGCGCGCGTCTGCGCGAAGGCGGCCGGCGCGAACCTGGAACAACTGCAATGAAACACATCGTCAAACACATTCATTTCGTCGGGATCGGCGGCGCGGGCATGAGCGGCATCGCCGAAGTGCTCGTCAACCTCGGCTACGCGGTCAGCGGCTCGGACCTGTCGCGCAATGCGGTGACCGATCGCCTCGCGGCGCTGGGTGCGCGGATCGCGATCGGCCACGACGCGGCGAACATCGAGGGCGCGAACGCGGTCGTCGTGTCGACGGCCGTGCGTTCGGACAACCCGGAAGTGCTGGCCGCGCGTCACGGCGGCGTGCCGATCGTGCAGCGCGCGGTGATGCTGGCGGAACTGATGCGGCTGAAGCAGGGCATCGCGATCGCCGGCACGCACGGCAAGACCACGACGACGAGCCTCGTCGCGAGCGTGCTCGCGGCGGGCGGCCTGGACCCGACCTTCGTGATCGGCGGCCGGCTGATCAGCGCCGGTGCGAACGCGCGACTCGGCACGGGCGATTTCATCGTCGCCGAGGCCGACGAGTCGGATGCGTCGTTCCTGAACCTGTATCCGGTGATCGAAGTCATCACGAACATCGACGCCGACCACATGGACACCTACGGCCACGATTTCGCGCGGCTCAAGCAGGCGTTCATCGAATTCACGCAGCGCCTGCCGTTCTACGGCAGCGCGGTCGTGTGCGTCGACGATCCGAACGTGCGGCAGATCATCCCGTTCATCTCGAAGCCGGTCGTGCGCTACGGCCTGTCGCCGGACGCGCAGGTGCGCGCGGAAGACATCGACGCGCGCGACGGCCGGATGCATTTCACGGTGATCCGCGAAGGGCGTGCGCCGCTCGCGGTCGTGCTGAACATGCCGGGCCTGCACAACGTGCAGAACGCGCTCGCGGCGATCGCGATCGCGACCGACCTCGGCGTGTCGGACGACGCGATCCAGCAGGCGCTGGCGGAATTCAACGGCGTCGGCCGACGCTTCCAGCGTTACGGCGAAGTGCCGAGCGCGGACGGCGGCCAGTACACGCTGATCGACGATTACGGTCATCACCCGGTCGAGATGGCGGCGACGATCGCGGCCGCGCGCGGCGCGTTCCCGGGCCGCCGCCTCGTGCTGGCGTTCCAGCCGCACCGCTACACGCGCACGCGCGACTGCTTCGACGATTTCGTCAACGTGCTCTCGATGGTCGATGCGCTGGTGCTGACGGAAGTCTATGCGGCCGGCGAGGCCGCGATCCCGACGGCCAGCGGCGATGCGCTGTCGCGTGCGCTGCGCGCGGCGGGCAAGGTCGACCCGGTGTTCGTCGCGACGGTCGACGACGTGCCGGATGCATTGGCGAAGGTCGCGCAGAGCGGCGACGTGGTGATCACGATGGGCGCGGGTTCGATCGGCGGCGTGCCGGCGAAGCTCGTGCAACACATTCAACAGAAGGCATGACATGAAACTACCCCCACGCTCACTTCGTTCGCTGCCCCCCGCGGGGGCGGTCAGCCTCCTTGGGGCGGCCCGGAGGCTGACATGAGCGGGATCGATCCGAAACGTTTCGGCAAGGTGGCGGTGTTGTTCGGCGGCGAATCCGCCGAGCGCGAGGTGTCGCTCACCTCGGGCCGCCTCGTGCTGCAGGGCCTGCGTGACGCGGGCATCGACGCGCATCCGTTCGACCCGGCCGAGCGGCCGCTGTCGGCGCTGAAGGACGAAGGCTTCGTGCGCGCGTTCAATGCGCTGCACGGCGGCTACGGCGAGAACGGCCAGATTCAGGGCGCGCTCGATTTCTACGGCATTCGCTACACGGGCAGCGGCGTGCTCGGCTCGGCGCTCGGCCTCGACAAGTTCCGCACGAAGCTCGTGTGGCAGCAGACGGGCGTGCCGACGCCGCCGTTCGAGACGGTGATGCGCGGCGACGACCTGGCCGCGCGCGCGACCGACATCGTCGCGAAGCTCGGCCTGCCGCTGTTCGTGAAGCCGGCGAGCGAAGGCTCGAGCGTCGCGGTGCTGAAGGTGAAGACGGCCGACGCGCTGCCGGCCGCGCTCGAGGAAGCCGCGACGCACGACAAGATCGTGATCGTCGAGAAGAGCATCGAAGGCGGCGGCGAATACACCGCGTGCATCGCCGGCGATCTCGACCTGCCGCTGATCAAGATCGTGCCGGCCGGCGAGTTCTACGACTACCACGCGAAGTACGTCGCCGACGATACGCAGTACCTGATCCCGTGCGGCTTGCCGGCGCAACAGGAAGCGGAACTGAAGCGCATCGCGCGCCGCGCGTTCGACGTGCTCGGCTGCACCGACTGGGGCCGCGCGGATTTCATGCTCGACGCGGCCGGCAATGCGTATTTCCTGGAAGTGAACACGGCCCCCGGGATGACCGACCACTCGCTGCCGCCGAAGGCCGCGCGCGCGGTCGGCATCGGCTATTCGGAGCTGGTCGTGAAGGTGCTGTCGCTCACCCTCAACGACTGACGCAGGAACGGAACGACGTATGTGGAACAACGTTCGCCAACTCAACCTTGCCGCCAGCGCGCTGTACGCGCTGCTGCTGCTCGTGTTGGCGGCGGCCGGCTGCTACTGGCTGATCCAGCGCCCGACGTTCGCGCTGCGGGAAATCCGGATCGACGGCGACACCGAGCACATCAATTCGCCGACGGTGCGCGCGGGCGTGGTCGGCCGGCTGAAGGGCAATTTCTTCACGGTCGATCTCGATACGGCGCGCGCGGCGTTCGAGCAGATGCCGTGGGTGCGTCACGCGAGCGTGCGCCGGGTGTGGCCGAATGCGCTGGCTGTCACGCTCGAGGAGTACAAACCGCTCGGGACCTGGGGCAGCGATCAGCTCGTGAGCGTGGACGGCGAACTGTTCACCGCGAACCAGGGCGAGCTGGAGCAGGAACTGCCGGCGTTCGACGGCCCGGAGGGGAGTGCGAAGGAAGTCGTCACGCGGTATCGCGACTTCGGGAAATGGTTTGCGCCGCTGAAGGCGGCGCCGGAAGAAGTGACGCTGTCGGCGCGGTACGCGTGGACGGTGAAGCTGTCGAACGGCATGCAGGTGGAGCTGGGCAAGGAGCGTAACAGCGACACGCTGCATGACCGGAGCCAGCGCCTGGTCGCCGCGTGGCCGGCCGTCACGGAGCGTTGGGGCAACGACATCGAGTACGCGGATCTGCGTTATCCGAACGGATTCGCGATTCGCGCGGCAGGCATGCGGTTCCTGACCGATACCGACAAGCGCAAGAAGTAACGAGAGATCACACGCAAGAGCACTTTATGAGCAAAGACTACAAGGATCTGCTGGTTTCCCTCGACATCGGCACGTCGAAGGTGGTGGCCATCGTCGCCGAGCTGAAGGGCGAGGGTCACTACGAGGTGATCGGTCTCGGCCAGAGCGAGTCGAAGGGTCTGAAGAAAGGCGTGGTGGTGAACATCGAGGCCACCGTGCAGTCGATCCAGCGCGCGCTCGAGGAAGCCGAGCTGATGGCCGACTGCAAGATCACCAACGTGTTCACGGGGATCGCGGGCAGCCACATCCGCAGCTTCAACTCGAGCGGGATGGTCGCGATCAAGGACAAGGAAGTCACGCAGACGGACGTCGCGCGCGTGATCGAGACCGCGAAGGCGATCAACATCCCGACCGACCAGCAGGTGCTGCACATCCTCACGCAGGAATTCATCATCGACGGCCAGGAAGACGTGCGCGAGCCGATCGGGATGAGCGGCATCCGGCTGGAAGTGAAGGTGCACATCGTGACGGGCGCGGTGAGCGCCGCACAGAACATCGTCAAGTGCGTGCGCCGCTGCGGGCTGGAAGTGAACGACCTGATCCTGCAGCCGCTCGCGTCGTCGCTCGCGGTGCTGACCGAAGACGAGAAGGATCTCGGCGTGGTGCTGGTCGACATCGGCGGCGGCACGACGGACATCGCGATCTTCGCCGAAGGCGCGATCCGCCACACGGCGGTGATTCCGATCGCCGGCGACCAGATCACGAGCGACATCGCGATGGCGCTGCGCACGCCGACGCCGGATGCGGAAGACATCAAGGTCGGCTACGGGATCGCGAAGCAGGCGCTCGCCGATCCGGACGAAATGGTGGAAGTGCCGGGCCTCGGCGAACGCGGCCCGCGCACGCTGTCGCGTCAGGCGCTCGCGGCCGTGATCGAGCCGCGCGTCGAGGAACTGTTCTCGCTCGTGCAGCAGGTCGTGCGCGAATCGGGTTACGAAGAACTCCTGAGCTCCGGCGTGGTCATTACCGGCGGCGCGTCGATGATGCCGGGCATGGTCGAGCTCGGCGAGGACATTTTCCTGAAGCCGGTGCGCATCGGTGCGCCGGAATATGCGGGCGGTCTTTCCGACGTCGTGCGCAATCCGCGCTACTCGACGGCGATGGGGCTGCTCGTCGAAGGCAGTGCGCAGCGCATGCGCGGCCGCAAGGTCGCCGTGCAGTCCGGCAACGCGGGGCAGGTGTTCTCGCGGATGAAGGAATGGTTCCTGAGCAATTTTTAAGTATCCCCACGGCTCGGCATGCCGAGCCTGCCCCCTGAGGGGCCAGGAAAACCTGGGGCGGCCCGGCGTTTTCTTGGGGACAAATCGAATCGAAATTCGCGCTGGTGCCGGCGGCTGGCGCGCGACAGGGGGTTGCCCGATCTCCTGCCGAATAACGGCCGAGTAGCAGTCATTCTCTTGACGGAGGCAACAATGGAATTCGAAATGCTGGAAACCGAAACCAACGGCACCATCATTAAGGTGGTCGGCGTTGGCGGCGCTGGCGGCAATGCCGTCCAGCACATGATCAATCGCGGCGTGCAGGGCGTCGACTTCATCGTGATGAACACGGACGCCCAGGCGCTGTCGCGTTCGCGCGCATCGTCGGTGATCCAGCTCGGCAACACGGGTCTTGGCGCCGGTGCGAAGCCGGAAATGGGGCGTGCGGCAGCGGAGGAAGCGCGTGAGCGCATCGCCGACGCACTGCGCGGCGCGCACATGGTGTTCATCACGGCCGGCATGGGTGGCGGCACGGGCACGGGCGCGGCACCGGTGGTCGCGCAGATCGCGAAGGAGATGGGCATTCTGACGGTCGGTGTCGTCAGCAAGCCGTTCGAGTTCGAAGGCGGCAAGCGCATGCGCGTCGCCGAAGCAGGCTCGCAGCAACTGGAGGATCACGTCGACTCGCTGATCGTCGTGCTGAACGACAAGCTGTTCGACGTGATGGGCGACGACGCCGAGATGGACAAGTGCTTCCAGTGCGCGGACGACGTGTTGAACAACGCGGTGGCAGGTATCGCGGAAATCATCAACGTCGACGGCCTCGTGAACGTCGACTTCGAAGACGTGAAGACGGTGATGGGCGAGCAGGGCAAGGCGATGATGGGCACGGCGACGGTCGCCGGCGTCGATCGCGCGCGCCTCGCGGCGGAACAGGCCGTGGCGAGCCCGCTGCTCGAAGGCGTCGATCTGTCGGGTGCGCGCGGCGTGCTGGTCAACATCACGTCGAGCCGTTCGCTGCGCCTGTCGGAAACGCGCGAAGTGATGAACACGATCAAGAGCTACGCGGCGGAAGATGCGACGGTGATCTTCGGTGCGGTGTACGACGACGCGATGGGCGATGCACTGCGCGTGACGGTCGTGGCGACGGGTCTGGGCCGTGCGGCGAAGAAGCAGCAGTCGGCTCCGATGACGCTGCTGCGCACGGGTACGGACAATCAGCCGGTCAGCGCGGTGTCGCACGGCTATGCGCAGCCGCATCACGTCAGCACGGCCGACTACGGCGCGCTCGATACGCCGGCGGTGTGGCGCAATTCGCGCGAAACCGCGGCATCGCACGTGCAGGCGCTGCAGGAGAAGGGTGTCGACACGTACGACATCCCGGCTTTCCTGCGCAAGCAGGCTGACTGACGCAAACACAGGCGAAGCCGCGGCGAAACTGCCGCGGTATCGCCGGCGTGACGGATGCTACGGACCACGACAGGCCGCGTCGGATGCGACGCCGGGCCGGGAAAGGTGCCCTCTTCGCTCGAGCGAGGCGGGATGGGCCGCGCTGTCCGCAACACGCTGAAAAACCGTATCGCTATGAGGGACCAGCCATGATTCAAGTGGGCGACGCGCTGCCCGACGCGCAATTGTTCGAGTTCATCGACGAGGCGCGCGAAGGGTGCACGCTGGGGCCGAACGCCTGCAGCGTGCGCGACCAGGTTGCGGGAAAGCGGGTGGTGATCTTCGGATTGCCGGGCGCTTTCACGCCGACCTGCTCGGCGCAGCATGTACCGGGCTACGTCGAGCACGCCGAGCAACTGCGCGCGGCGGGGATCGACGAGATCTGGTGCGTGTCCGTCAACGACGCATTCGTGATGGGCGCATGGGGACGTGATCTGCACACCGCGGGCAAGGTGCGCATGATGGCGGACGGTAGCGCGGCTTTCACTCATGCGCTGGGGCTGACGCAGGATTTGTCCGCGCGTGGCATGGGAATTCGTTCCCTGCGCTACGCGATGGTGATCGACGGCGGTGTGGTCAAGACGCTGGCCGTCGAGGCGCCGGGCAAATTCGAAGTGAGCGATGCGGCGAGTGTTCTCGCGACGTTGACGTCCTGATCGTGCGGTGCGCCGTTGCCTTCCGGCAACGTTGCTCGCCAAGCCTCAGGGCAGTTGTAACACGGGCCGATGACCGGAAACGCCTCCGTTCCGGGCATCGGCCCGTCCCGTATCGGCGCGGGTAAACTGTCGAAACAGATTGATACGCAGTTTCAGACAGCGTTGAATAGGGAATTACGCTATAATCTCGTCTATCGAATATAACTCCTGATTGATATCTTCAATCAAGACGAAGAAGACCATGTTGAAGCAGCGCACCATCAAATCCATCGTGAAGACCGTGGGTATCGGTGTCCACTCGGGCCGCAAGATCGAGTTGACGCTCCGTCCCGCCGCCCCCGGCACGGGCATCGTTTTTTCACGCGTCGACCTGCCCACGCCGGTCGACATTCCCGCATCGGCGATGTCGATCGGCGACACGCGGCTCGCGTCGGTGCTGCAGAAGGATGGCGTGCGCGTGTCGACGGTCGAACACCTGATGTCCGCGTGTGCGGGTCTCGGCATCGACAACCTGTATGTCGACGTGACGGCCGAGGAAATCCCGATCATGGACGGCAGCGCCGCCACGTTCGTGTTCCTGATCCAGTCCGCCGGCATCGAGGAGCAGAACGCGCCGAAGCGCTTCATCAAGGTGAAGAAGCCGGTCGAAATCCGCGATGGCGACAAGTTCGCGCGTCTCGATCCGTATTTCGGCTTCAAGCTGAAGTTCTCGATCGACTTCCGCCACCCGGCCGTCGACAAGACGGGCCAGGAGCTCGAAGTCGATTTCGCGACGACGTCGTACGTGCGCGAGATCGCGCGCGCGCGCACGTTCGGCTTCGCGCACGAGGCCGAGATGCTGCGCGAGATCGGCCTGGCGCGCGGCGGCAGCATGGACAACGCGATCGTGCTCGACGAGTACCGGATCCTGAACAACGACGGGCTGCGCTACGACGACGAGTTCGTGAAGCACAAGATGCTCGACGCGATCGGCGACCTGTACGTGATCGGCCACCCGCTGCTGGCCTCGTACACCGCGTACAAGTCGGGCCACGGCCTGAACAACGCGTTGCTGCGCGAGTTGCTCGCACACGAGGACGCGTACGAGATCGTGACGTTCGACGATCCGCAGGCTGCGCCGAAAGGCTTTGCGTTCGACGCGCAGACGGCCTTCGCGTGACCGGCGTTCAGCGCAAGCGATAAAAAAGCGACCCTCGGGTCGCTTTTTTGTTGGCTGGGGGCCGCCCGCGGCCCGTGCGGTCAACGCGGCTTCGCGCCGTGCCGTGCCGCCATCCGCGCGAGCGCGGCCTGCAGCGGCGACGGTTCGAGGTGGTCGGCGAGGTCGCGCAGCGCGGCGGCGCCGGTCGAGGTCATCCGCGCCTGCTTCACCTGCGGCGGCTCCGGCGCGTCCTTCGGCCGCACGCGCACGCGCAGCGTCGTCACGGGCCAGCCGCGCTTCTGGAGATCGCCGAGCAGCCGCACTTCGACCTGTCGCAATCGGGCGGCCAGCGCATTGTGCGCGGCAAAGAGGGTCAGGGTGCCATCCTTGATGAAGCCCGGTTCGACGTGATTCGCGAGATAGTCGGGCAGGCACGCGCCCAGGTCGCGCTGCAGCGACGCGATCTGCTCGACGCCGGCGCGCAGCGCCGCGAATGCGTCGGTACGACCGAGCACTTCGGACACGGGTTGCGGGCGATAGGCGGCGAGCGGGCCGAAACGCTTGGAAAATCGGTTCATCGAGGCTTTCTTCGAGCGCGCACGCGCGCGGACGTTGCAGCCGATTGTACCCGCGCCGGCCCGCGCACGGGCGGCTTTCGCCCCCGTGCGCCCGGCTTGGGCGCGCAATGCCCGGCTGGCCGGGACGCAGGCGCACGCGTCCCCGCGTGCTAAAATTCGACGTTTGAGTCCACTAATTCGCTAAGCCGCCGAGGCTCGGGCGCCGGGGCGCGCAACACGCGCCGGGCGCCGGTGCTGCGACGCAGGATCCGATCCGATGACAACCGGTTTTCTCCAGAAAATTTTTGGCAGCCGCAACCAGCGGCTCGTCAAGCAATACCAAAAGACCGTCACGACGATCAATGCGCTCGAAACGCAGATCGAGAAGCTGACGGACGACCAGTTGCGCGGCAAGACGGACGAATTCCGCCAGCGGGTCGCGGCCGGCGAGTCGCTCGACAAGCTGCTGCCCGAGGCCTTCGCGGTCTGTCGCGAGGCGAGCCGACGCGTGCTGAAGATGCGGCACTTCGACGTGCAGATGATCGGCGGCATGGTGCTCCACTACGGCAAGATCGCGGAAATGCGCACCGGCGAGGGCAAGACGCTCGTCGCGACGCTGCCCGTGTACCTGAATGCGCTGGCCGGCCGCGGCGTGCACGTCGTGACCGTCAACGATTACCTCGCGCAGCGCGACGCCGAATGGATGGCGCGCCTGTACAACTTCCTCGGTCTGTCGGTCGGCATCAACCTGTCCGGCATGGAGCACGACCAGAAGCAGCAGGCGTACGCGGCGGACATCACGTACGGCACGAACAACGAATTCGGCTTCGACTACCTGCGCGACAACATGGTCTACGAGACCGACGCGCGCGTGCAGCGGGCCCTGAACTTCGCGGTTGTCGACGAAGTGGACTCGATCCTGATCGACGAAGCGCGTACGCCGCTGATCATTTCGGGCCAGGCCGAGGATCACACCGAGCTGTACGTGCGGATGAACGCGCTGCCGCCGCTGCTCGAGCGCCAGATCGGCGAAGAGAAGGCCGACGGCACGGGCGTCGAGAAGCCGGGCGACTACACGCTCGACGAGAAGGCGCGCCAGGTGTTCCTGACGGAATCGGGCCACGAGAAGGCCGAGCGCCTGCTCGCCGAGTGGGGCCTGATCGGCGAGGGCGAGAGCCTCTACGCGCCGCAGAACATCACGCTGATGCACCACGTATACGCGGCGCTGCGCGCCCACACGCTGTTCCACAAGGATCAGCACTACGTCGTGCAGAACGGCGAAGTGGTCATCGTCGACGAATTCACGGGCCGCCTGATGGCCGGTCGCCGCTGGTCCGACGGGCTGCACCAGGCCGTCGAGGCGAAGGAGCACGTGAAGATCCAGAGCGAGAACCAGACGCTCGCGTCGATCACGTTCCAGAACTACTTCCGGATGTACGCGAAGCTGGCCGGCATGACCGGTACCGCGGACACCGAAGCATACGAATTCAACGAGATCTACGGCCTCGAGACGGTCGTGATCCCGACCAACCGCCCGCCGAAACGGATCGACAAGCAGGACCAGATCTACAAGACGGCCAAGGAGCGCTACGACGCGGTGATCCGCGATATCCGCGACTGCTACGAGCGCGGCCAGCCGGTGCTGGTCGGCACGACGTCGATCGAGAACTCCGAACTGCTGTCGCACCTGCTGAAGCAGGCCGGGTTGCCGCACGAAGTGCTGAACGCGAAGCAGCACGAGCGTGAAGCGGCGATCGTCGCGGAAGCCGGTCGTCCGAACCGCGTGACGATCGCGACCAACATGGCCGGTCGCGGCACCGACATCGTGCTCGGCGGCAATGCCGAGAAGCAGGCTGCGTTCATCGAGGCCGACGATGCGATCCCGGCCGACGAAAAGGCGCGTCGCATCCAGAAGCTGCACGACGAGTGGGAAACGCTGCACGAGCAGGTGAAGGCCGCGGGCGGCCTGCACATCATCGGCACCGAGCGCCACGAATCGCGCCGCATCGACAACCAGCTGCGCGGCCGTGCGGGCCGTCAGGGCGATCCGGGCTCGTCGCGCTTCTACCTGTCGCTCGACGATCCGCTGCTGCGCATCTTCGCGGGCGACCGCGTGCGCTCGATCATGGATCGCCTGAAGATGCCGGAAGGCGAGGCGATCGAGGCGGGCATCGTCACGCGGTCGATCGAATCGGCGCAGCGCAAGGTCGAAGCGCGCAACTTCGACATCCGCAAGCAGCTGCTCGAATACGACGACGTGTCGAACGACCAGCGCAAGGTGATTTACCAGCAGCGCAACGAACTGCTCGAAGCGCACGACATCACCGAGACGATCACCGCGATGCGTCACGGCGTGGTTACCGAAGTCGTCCGCCAGTTCGTGCCGGAAGGCAGCATCGAAGAGCAGTGGGACGTGCCCGAGCTCGAGGAAGCGCTGCGCAACGACTGGCAGCTCGACCTCGCGATCCAGGAAATGGTGAACGAGTCGTCGTCGATCACGGCCGAGGAGATCCTCGACGCGGTGATGACGGCCGCCGACGAGCAGTACGAGTCGAAGGTCGCGATGGTCGGCCGCGAATCGTTCAGCGCGTTCGAGCGTTCGGTGATGCTGCAGACGGTCGACCGCCTGTGGCGCGAGCACCTCGCGGCGCTCGACCACCTGCGCCAGGGCATCCACCTGCGCGGCTATGCGCAGAAGAACCCGAAGCAGGAATACAAGCGCGAGGCGTTCGAGCTGTTCGCCGCGATGCTCGACGCGATCAAGCAGGAAGTCACGCGCATCGTGATGAACGTGCAGATCCAGTCGCCGGAGCAGCTCGAGGAAGCGGCCGAGCAGATCGAGGAGCGCGGCGGTCATCTCGAGAACGTCGAATACCAGCACGCCGACTACGCGGACGGCGGCGCGCCGGTGGCGAACGTCACGGCGGCCGCGGCGGCCACGGCGACGGCCGACATGGTCGGCAGCGCGATGACGCACAGCGGCCCCGGCGGCGAAATGCCGAAGGTCGGCCGCAACGACCCGTGCCCGTGCGGCAGCGGCAAGAAGTACAAACAATGTCACGGGAAGCTGTCATGATCGGCGGCGGCGCGCGTCACGCGTGCCGCGTCGTTCGCAGCTTCGAGTCAGTGATGTGAGTTGCGGCGGCCCGCGCGTGCGGCCGCCGGTTCTTCCAATCGATGCCGGCGCGTGCCGGCATTTTCCATCCGGCAGGTGTGCCCCATGGCTGTCAATTTTCCGTCGATCGATCCCGCCCAACTGCATCCCGTCGCCGGCGTCACGCTCGGCTGGGCGGAAGCGAACATCCGCAAGCCGAATCGCAAGGACGTGCTGGTCATCTCCGTCGACGAAGGTGCGACGGTCGCGGGCGTATTCACCGAAAACCGTTTCTGCGCGGCGCCGGTCACCGTTTGCCGCGAGCACCTGGCGAAGGTACGGGCCGGCGGCGCGGGCATCCGCGCGCTGGTCGTGAATACGGGCAATGCGAACGCGGGCACCGGCGAGCCGGGCCTCGTGAACACACGCGAGACCTGCACGGAACTCGCGCGTCTCGCGGGCATCGAGCCGGCGCAGGTGCTGCCGTTCTCGACCGGCGTGATCCTCGAGCCGCTGCCGATCGACCGCCTGAAGGCCGGCCTGCCGGCCGCGCTCGCGAACCGCAAGGCCGCGAACTGGTTCGACGCCGCGCAGGCGATCATGACGACCGACACGCTGCCGAAGGCGACGTCGCGCCAGGTGACGATCGACGGTCACACGGTCACGCTCACGGGCATCAGCAAGGGCGCGGGCATGATCAAGCCGAACATGGCGACGATGCTCGGCTTCCTCGCGTTCGATGCGAACGTCGCGCAGCCGGTGCTCGACACGCTCGTGAAGGAAGTGGCCGACCGCTCGTTCAACTGCATCACGATCGACGGCGACACGTCGACGAACGACTCGTTCATCCTGATCGCGTCGGGCAAGAGCACGCTGCCCGCGATCACGTCGACCGATTCGCCGGCCTATGCGGCGCTGCGCGACGCGGTGACGGACGTCGCGCAGGTGCTGTCGCAGCTGATCGTGCGCGACGGCGAAGGCGCGACGAAATTCATGACGGTGCAGGTCGAAGGCGGCAAGAGCGTCGCCGAATGCCGCCAGATCGCGTACGCGATCGGCCATTCGCCGCTCGTGAAGACGGCCTTCTACGCATCCGACCCCAACCTCGGCCGGATTCTCGCGGCGATCGGCTATGCGGGCGTCGCGGATCTCGACGTCGGCAAGATCGACCTCTATCTCGACGACGTGCTCGTCGCGAAGGCAGGCGGCCGCAACCCGGCCTACCAGGAAGAGGACGGCCAGCGCGTGATGAAGCAGAGCGAGATCACGATCCGCGTGCTGCTCGGCCGTGGCGACGCGCAGGCTACCGTCTGGACGTGCGACCTGTCGCACGATTACGTGAGTATCAACGCGGATTACCGCTCCTGATCGGGAGCGCTCGAACGACATGGACAAGCTTGAACAGTTTCTGACGCGCGCGGAAGCGCTGCTCGGCCGTCTCGAAGGGATGCTGCCGCCTGCACCGGCGGCCATCGACTGGAACGCGGCCCACGCGTTCCGCTGGCGCAAGCGTCAGGGGCGCGGTTACCTGCAGCCGGTGCCGGCCGTGTCGTCGATCACGCTCGGCGACCTGCACAACATCGATCGCCAGAAAGCGCTGATCGACCAGAACACGCGGCAGTTCGTGCAGCGCAAGCCGGCCAACAACGTGCTGTTGACCGGCGCACGCGGTACCGGCAAGTCGTCGCTGATCAAGGCGTGCCTGAATGCGTACGCGAACGACGGGCTGCGCCTGATCGAAGTCGACAAGGACGACCTGCACGATCTCGGCGATATCGTCGACCTGATCTCGCAGCGTCCGGAGCGATTCATCGTGTTTTGCGACGACCTGTCGTTCGAGGATGGCGAATCGGGCTACAAGGCGCTGAAGGTCGCGCTCGACGGGTCGATCGCCGCGCAATCGGACAACGTGCTGATCTACGCGACGTCGAACCGCCGCCATCTGCTGCCCGAGTACATGAGCGACAACGAGTCGTACAAGCATCTCCCGGACGGCGAGATTCACCCCGGCGAAGTCGTCGAGGAGAAGATCTCGCTGTCGGAGCGCTTCGGCCTGTGGGTCAGCTTCTATCCGTTCAAGCAGGACGACTACCTCGACATCGTCGCGCACTGGCTGCGTCACTTCGGCTGCCCGGATGCGGAGATCGAGACGGCACGCGGCGACGCGCTCGTATGGGCGCTCGAGCGCGGTTCGCGCTCGGGCCGCGTCGCATGGCAGTTCGCGCGTGACTGGTCGGGTCGCAAGGAGCAGGCATGAGCGCGAACTTGGCACAGGGCGCCGTGCGGGCGCCGGACGGCCGCAAGGTGACGGAAGTCGCGGTCGGCGTAATGGTGCAGCCGGACGGCCGTTATCTGCTCGCGCAACGCCTGCAGGGCAAGCCGTATGAAGGCTACTGGGAGTTTCCGGGCGGCAAGCTGGAGGCCGGCGAAAGCGTCGAGGACGCGCTTGCCCGCGAGCTCCATGAGGAACTCGGCATCGAAGTCACGGCCAGCCACCGCTGGCACACGCTCGAGCACGATTATCCGCACGCGTACGTGCGGCTCTATTTCTGCAAGGTGACGGGCTGGACGGGCGAGCCGCACAGCAAGGAAGGGCAGGCGTTCGTATGGCAGCGACTGCCGGTCGAAGTCGCGCCGCTGCTGCCGGCTGCGCTGCCGGTGCTGGCACTGCTCGAGAAGGAAGCGGCGTCGCACTGACGCCGCGGCGGCCTGCCGGAAAGGCGGGCCATATCGCGGGGGGCCGGCGTGGTGCCGGTCAGCTGTCGCGACGGCCGTCGGTGCCGTCTTCTTCCGACGACGGACCCTCGTCGGCGGCGCCCCCGATCCGGTACTTTTCCGCGGCCCATGCGCCGAGGTCGAGCTGCTTGCAGCGGGCCGAACAGAACGGACGGAACTGATTTTCAGGCGTCCAGCGCACTTCGGCGCCGCACGACGGACATTTCACGACGGTAGTCATACGAAAGCATTGATCCGGCACGCGGCCGTTACAGATTACACAGTGTCAGATGGAACGGCACGTCGATGTCCACCGCGCGCGGCCGTACATCGCCGTCCTGCATGGTGAACCGTACCCACAACATGTATTTGTTGGCGCTCGCTTCGGGAATGACGCGCAGCTCCGGCGGCACCCGTACCTGCATCAGCTGGTAGGTGCGGCCGGACAGCATCTGCTGGTAGCTGCCCTGCATCGCCATGACCTTCGACGCCTGACCCGATTCGCGCGCGAGCCGTAGCACGATCGCCGCGGCGTCACGCAACGGCAGCATCGGCAGGATCCACTTCGCGATGTCCTGGCGCCGCTGCTCGGCGGGCCATTGCTGCCACGCGTAGTACGACGGCAGGTCGAACTTGCACGTACCGCCCGGAATCACCGCGCGGCTGCGGATGCTGGCGAGCCACTCGTTGTCGACGAGGTGCTGGCCGGTCTTGCCCTGCATCTGCGCGAGATTCGCGAGCGTCTGCTCGATTTCACCGAGCACGGCCTCGAGCGCGTTCTGCTCGATGCCCGGATTGCCGCGAAAGGGGGCGAGCGTCTGGCGTTGACGTTCGAGCTCCTTCATCAGATCCGATTTCAGGTCCGCGCGGCCCGTTACCTCGGCGATTTCGAACAGCGTCGTCAACGCGACGTGGTGTTCACGCGGGTCCTCCTGAGCCAAAAAGAACGCGAAGCGCTCGAACAGATCCTCGAGACGCAACAGCGTGCGAATTCGCTCGTTGAACGGATACTCGTAAAGAATCAAGCGCGCTCGCCTCTTCGGTAGGGATTGAAACAATGAAGGACATTCTAATGCCCCCTCTCTACCCTAGCAACGCGCCAATTTCGTACACCATCACGATTGCACGCGACGCTCAGTGGGCGGCGGCCGCGAATCCGACGTAGCGTTGGTGCAGTGCATCGACCTGCGCGGCGAGCGCGGCGGGCGTGACCGTGTCATTGACGATCACGTCGTCGGCCGCCGCGAGGCGTGCTTCGCGCGTCGCCTGCCGTGCGATGATCGCTTCGACCTGTTCGCGCGTGAAACCGTTGCGCCGCATCACGCGCGCAATTTGCGTTTCGACCGGGCAGTCGACGACGAGCACGCGATCGCTGCGCGCCTTCCAGGTACCCGACTCGACGAGCAGCGGCACGACGAACATCACGTACGGGCCCCGTGCTTCGCGTGCCTCGCGATCGGTTTCCGCGCGGATCAACGGGTGCGTGATCGCTTCGAGGCGCCGGCGCGCGTCGTCGTCGCTGAAGATCAGCGTGCGCATCTTCGCGCGATCGAGCGAGCCGTCGGCGGCCACGAAGCCGCGACCGAAAGCTTGTTCGATCGCCGGCATCGCGAGGCCGCCCGGTGCGGTGATGCGATGGGCAATCAGATCGGTATCGACGAGCGATGCGCCACGGGCGCCGAACAGGTCGGCGACGGTCGTCTTGCCGCTGCCGATGCCGCCCGTGAGTCCTACGGAAAACATGTCAGCCTCCGAGCGCCGCATAGAAAGGGGTGCCGAAAAACAACGTGGCGACGCCGCCGGCCGCGAGGAACGGGCCGAACGGAATCGGCTCCTCGAAGCGCATGCGGCCGCGCCAGGTCGCGACGAGCCCGACGATCGCGCCGGTCACCGCCGCGAACAGCACGACCTGCGGCAGCGCGGCCCAGCCCATCCACGCGCCGAGCGCGGCAAGCAGCTTCAGGTCGCCGAAACCGATGCCCTCGATGCCGCGCAGCCATTTGAACAGCCAGTAGATCGACCACAGGAACAGGTAGCCGGCCATCGCGCCGATCACGGCCGAGCGCAGCGACGTGAAGGTGCCGCCGAGATTCAGCACGAGCCCGGCCCACAGCAGCGGCAGCGTCATCGAGTCGGGCAGGTAGCCGGTCCGGATATCGATCGCGCTCATCGCGAGCAGCGCCGCGCACAGCGCGAACGCGGCAAGCGCGGCGACGCTCGGGCCGAACGCCGCGAGCGAGGCGGCGGCGAGCAGTGCGCACGCGAGTTCGACGAGCACGTAACGGACGCCGATCGCATGGCCGCAGCGCCGGCAGCGCCCGCGCAGCATCAGGTAGCTGACGACCGGGATATTCTCCCAGGCGCGCAATACGTGGCCGCAATGCGGGCAGGCGCTGCGGGGGCGCCACAGATCGTAGCGCGGCGGATAGCCGTCGTCGGGCGGGGCGCTCGCGGCGCCCGTCGCCTCGGCGATCTCGGCCTGCCATGCGCGCTGCATCATCACGGGCAGCCGGTGCACGACCACGTTCAGGAAGCTGCCGATGCAAAGGCCGATGGCGACCGCGAACGCATACTGCAGCGCGGGCGGCAGCATCGCCAGCGCGAGCAGCGTGCCCTCGGGCGAATCGGAAACGGCGGACAGGTGCGCTGGCGTCATGAGGCTCAAGGTTCGGACTAAAAGGCGACAGAATCGGTTGCGATGCTACACCACGTTGCCGAGTTGAAGGATCGGCAGGTACATCGCGATCACGAGGCCGCCGACGAGGGCGCCCAGGACGATCACGATCAACGGTTCGCCGAGCGCCGCGAGCGCATCGAGGCGCGCATCGAGCTGGCGTTCGCACGACGCGGCGATGTCGGCGAGCATCGTGTCGAGCGCACCGGATTCCTCGGCGACGGCGATCGGTTGCACGACGTCGTCCGGAAAGCAGCCGGCTGAATGCATCGCATCGGCCAGACGCGCGCCGCGCAACACGCGTGCGGCGATGTGCGCGGTGGCGTGCGCGAACACCGGATGGCCGGCCGTGCGCTCGAGCGTGGCGAATGCATCGGCGAGCGGCACGCCGGCGCCGAGCAGGGTCGCCAGCGAGCGGCACCAGCGTGCGGCCGCGAACCGCTCCAGCGCGCTGCCCGCGAGCGGGGCGCGCAGCAGGCGCCGTGCGAGCGCATGACGCAGCGCGGCCGAGCGCCGAAGCGCGTGCCGTGCGACGAGCCCCGCGGCGGCCGCGCCGGCCAGCAGCACGCCACCCCATGCCGACAGCGCTGAGGACAGCGCGAGCAGTGCGCGGGTCGGTGCGGGCAGGGCGGCGCCGAAACCGTCGAAGGTCTGCCGGAAGGTTGGCACGACCCACACCATCAATGCCGCCGAGATCGCGAGCGCGAACAGGATGACGGCGGCCGGATACGCGAGTGCCGCGCGCAGCTTGCGCCATTGCGCATCGGCGCGCTCGCGGTGTTCCGCGATCCGCGTCAGCACGATGCCGAGCGAACCGGACGCCTCACCGACCTCGATCAACTGGCGATACAGCGTGCCGAACTGCGATGGATAGCGTGCGAGCGCATCGGCGAAGCGCCGGCCGCCGACGATCTCGCGCGCGAGCCCCGCGGCGATGCGCGGCACACCGTCGCGCGTGCGGGTGCGCGCGAGCATCTCGAGCGACGGCGCAAGCGGCAGGCCGGCTTGCAGCAGGCTCGCGAGCTGGCGCGTGAAGCGCGTGATGTCGCGTGCGGCCGCCACGGGCGGACGGGCCGGCCCGCGGACGTCGAGCGACAGTACCGCGATGCCGTCGCGCGCGAGCGTGGCGTGCGCGGTCGCGGCGTCGAAGGCGATGACGATTCCGCGGCGCGGCGAGCCGTCGCGATGGCGGCCGCGCCATGCAAAGCGGGTTTCGCGCGGCGGCGTGCGCATGTTCATGCCGCGGGTGTGGCGGCGACGGCTTCCGCGATGCTCGTCGTGCCGTCCATGACGCGCGCGAATGCCGCGTCGCGCAGGGTGCGCACGCCCTCGGCCGCCACGCATCGCGCGAGTTCGCCGACGCTCGCCCGCGCGACGATGCGCTCGGCCAGCCCGGGCGATACCGGCATCGTCTGGTGTAGACCGATGCGGCCGCGATAGCCGATCCCGTGACAGGCGGAGCAGCCGCGCGCGACGAACGGCCGCCATCCGGCCGCCAGCGCCGCCGGGTCGCAGCCGGCTTCCCGCAGCGCGCGTGCCGATGCGTCCGAATGCACGCGGCAGGCGACGCACAGGCGCCGGACGAGACGCTGCGCGGTGACGAGGTGCAGCGCGGCGGCGAGGTTGTACGGCGCGACGCCGATGTCGAGCAGCCGCGCGACGGCGGCCGGTGCGTCGTTCGTGTGCAGCGTCGACAGCACGAGATGACCGGTCTGCGCGGCCTTGATCGCGACATCGGCCGTCTCCGCATCGCGAATCTCGCCGACCATGATGACGTCCGGATCCTGCCGCAGCAGCGCGCGCAGCGCCGTCGCGAACGTGAGCCCCGCCTTGTCGGCGACCCCGACCTGGTTGATCCCGTCGAGCTGGATCTCGGCGGGATCCTCGACCGTGCAGACGTTGTGCGCGTCGCGATCGAGCATCTGCAGCGCGCAGTAGAGCGATAGGGTCTTGCCGCTGCCGGTCGGGCCCGTGACGAGCACGAGGCCATGCGGCGCGCGGATCGCGGCCTCCATCGCCGCCGCCTGCCGCGCGTCGAAGCCGAGGTTGGCAAGCGTGAGATCGGGCGGCAGCGTTTCGAGCCGCCGCAGCACGAGCTTTTCGCCGAACAGCGTGGGCAGCGAACTGACGCGGTAGTCGCCGCGCGTGCCGCCGTCGATCGCGATGCGCAGCCGGCCGTCCTGCGGAAGCCGCCGCTCGGCGATGTCCATGCGCGAGAGCACCTTGATCCGCGTGACGAGCGCATCGCGCAGGTGCAGCGGCGGTCGCGCCTGTTCATGCAGCACGCCGTCGACGCGCAGACGGATGCGCCAGCCGGCTTCGAACGGCTCGACGTGGATGTCCGACGCGTCGCGCACGCGCGCCGCATGGAGCGTGTCCGTCAGCAGGCGTACGGCGGGGGCATCGTCGAGCTGGGCCGCATCGAGTGCAGGGGGCGCGGCGGCGGGCGGCGCGTCGGAATGCGCGGGCGACGACTGCGTGCGCAGCGGCGCCCCGGGGGAAGGGAAATGCATGTGAGCCGGCACGCTGGCCGCCTGTTGACCGTGATGCGCAGATGATCGCGCGTCGCGGACGGCGCCGGCAGTCGGCCGTTCGGTTAGGGCCAGCGCAAGCCCGTTATCAGCGTGAACAGGCCCTAGCGCGAGGCGGCGCGTCCGGTGCGTGTGCCGCGCGGCTTGAAGAGCTTGACGGTGCGTACTGCCTGATCGTCGCTGCGCATCACTTCGAGCATCACGTCGCCGATTTTCACGCACACGTCGTCTTCCGGAATTTCCTCGAGGATCTCGAGTACCAGTCCGTTCAGCGTCTTCGGCCCGTCGGTCGGCAGTTTCAGGTGCAGCCAGCGGTTCAGTTCGCGCAGCGGCATGCTGGCCGAGACGATGCATTCGCCGTTCTCGTCCCAGCCGCCCGCGCGTTCGCTGCGCGGCATCGACGTCGTGAATTCGCCGATCAGTTCCTCGATGATGTCCTCGGGCGTGACGAGCCCTTCGAGTTCGCCGTACTCGTTGACGACGAGCGCGGTGCGCTGCCGGATTTCCTGGAAGAACTGGAGCTGCTGGACCACCGGCGTGCCCGACGGCACGTAGTACGGTTCGGCGAGCAGCGCGCGCAGCGTCTCGCGATCGAAATCCTGGTTGTGCAGCGCGGTGAGCGTCTTGCGCACGTGCAGCACACCGAGCACCTTGTCGATGTCGCCTTCGTAGACGACCAGCCGGTTGTGATAGCAGGTTTCGAGCTGATGCAGGATGTCGTCGAGCGGCGCGTAGAAGTTGAGCGACTCGATCTGGCGGCGCGGCACCATCACGTCGTCGACCGTGATGTTCTCGAGGTCGAACAGGTTGAGCAGGATGCTGCGGTGCTTGGTCGGCATGAAACTGCTCGACTCGAGCACGATGGCCCGCAGCTCGTCGGCCGACATCCGCTGGTCGCGACCCTTCTTCGTGTTGATGCGCAGCACCCACAGCACGCCGTTTGCGAGCGCATTGACGAACCAGACGACGGGCTTGAACACGCGCATCAGCGGGGCGATCACCAGGCTCGCGGGCAGCGCGATACGTTCGGGGAACGTCGCGCCGACGATCTTCGGCGCGATTTCCGCGAACACGATGATCAGGAACGCGACGATGCCGGTCGCGATCGACAGCGCGAGGTTGTTGCGGCCGAACGTGTGGAGCGCGAGCGACGTCGTGAGGACCGGGATGATCGTGTTGAACAGGTTGTTGCCGATCAGGATCACGCTGAGCAGCAAGTCAGTGCGCGTGAGCAGCCCCTGCGTGGTTTTCGCGCCGAGGGCGCCCTGGCCGGCGAGATGCTTCAGCCGATGGCGATTGAGCGCCATCATCGCGGTCTCGGAAATGGAAAAGAAGCTGGAACAGAGGAGAAGCAGGAAGACGGCGCCGATTTGCGCCCATAAGGGAATTTGGTCCACGCGTTGGAAAGGGCAGTGAAGGACAGGGATGGGGGAAATATAGCAGAGGCCGGCGACCGCGATGTGTCGCGCGCGACACGGGGCTCGCGGCGGCCGGACGAAAAAAAACCGTGCACGCGGTGCACGGTTTTTTTAAATCTGGTCGGGGTGAGAGGATTCGAACCTCCGGCCTCTACGTCCCGAACGTAGCGCTCTACCAGGCTAAGCTACACCCCGATTTTTGCTCCTCGGACTTCGCCGTCTTCGTGAAGATTTTCTGCGTCGTCTCAAGCAAGAACGTAACTATAACGATGTTTTTTCTAAAAGGGAATACTTGGACGAAGAAAATTTTCGAGACAAGACATCGCTTCCCGTTCGCGGCGTGTTTACGATTGACGCGACGTCGAATACGAGCACAACCCGAGCAGGCTTTCCTTGTAGATCGAATCGGGAAACGCGGCAATCGCCGCGGCCGCCGCCTGCGCTTCCTGGCGTGCGCATTCGAGCGTGTGATCGAGTGCGCCCGAGCGCGTGATCGCTTCGAAAATCGTGTCGAAGCGATCGGTGCCGCCCTGTTCGATCGCCTCGCGTGCGAGCGCCGACTGTTCGGGCGTGCCGCGCTCGATCAGATAGATGAGCGGCAGCGTCGGCTTGCCTTCGCGGAGATCGTCGCCGGCATTCTTGCCCATCGCCTCGGCGGTACCTGCATAGTCGAGCCAGTCGTCCATGATCTGGAACGCGGTGCCGATCCGGCGGCCGTATTCGGCGGCGGCGGCCTCGGTCGGCGCATCGGCGCCCGCGAGCACCGCACCCAGCCGCGCCGACGCCTCGAACAGCTTCGCCGTCTTGTAGCGGATCACCTGCATGTAGCGCGCCTCGTCGACGTCCGCGTCGTGCATGTTGAGGAGCTGCAGCACCTCGCCTTCCGAAATGATCGTCGTCGCTTCGGACAGGATTTCCATCACGCGCATCTTGCCGACGCCGACCATCATCTCGAACGAGCGCGAGTAGAGGTAATCGCCCACCAGCACGCTCGCCGCGTTGCCGAACAGCGCATTGGCAGTCTGGCGGCCGCGGCGCAGCTCGGATTCGTCGACGACGTCGTCATGCAGCAGCGTGGCCGTGTGGATGAACTCGACGACGGCGGCCAGCACGTGCCGCTGGTGCGACGTTTCGCCGAGCGCGCCGGCGACGAGCAGCAGCAGCGCCGGACGCAGCCGCTTGCCGCCCGCACCGATGATGTACTCGGCGATCTGGTTGATCAGCAGCACGTCGGACGCGAGGCTTTGCCGGATAACGCGATTCACCTGCTCCATGTCGCTGGCGATCGGGGCGAGCAGGTGGGCGGCGCTGAGGGTGGGGGAGGCGGTGGACGACGACATGATGATGGAATTGGGTGATGCCGCGGATTATAAGTCGAATCCGCGATATGCCGGTCTGTCAGACGCGCCGCGGCGCGATTTTTGGCCGTCCGGCCGAGGCCCGCGCGCGGCAATCGTCGATCGGCTTTGACTTGGGTGCTAAGCCCATGTATAATCACGTGTTTTCCGCGCGTGGTGTGCGGAAAAATTGGATCCAGAGTGAGGTTCTCAATGTACGCGGTCATAAAAACCGGCGGCAAGCAGTACAAGGTTGCCGTTGGCGAAAAACTCAAAGTAGAACAGATACCGGCTGACATTGACGCTGAAATCACGCTCGACCAGGTTCTCGCAGTGGGCGAAGGCGAATCGATTAAGTTCGGTGCGCCGCTGGTCAGTGGGGCTTCCGTCAAGGCCACCGTTGTGTCGCACGGTCGTCATGCCAAGGTCACCATCTTCAAGATGCGTCGCCGGAAGCACTACCAAAAGCATGGCGGCCACCGCCAGAACTACACTGAGCTGCGCATCGACGCGATCAATGCGTAAGCGCCTCGGTTAAGGAGCAATCAGATGGCACACAAAAAGGCAGGCGGCTCTTCCCGGAACGGCCGCGACTCCGAGTCGAAACGTCTCGGCGTGAAAGTGTACGGCGGCCAGGCGATCAATGCCGGCGGCATCATCGTGCGTCAGCGCGGTACGCGCATGCACGCTGGCGAGAACGTCGGCATGGGCAAGGATCACACCCTGTTCGCGCTGATCGACGGTCACGTCAAGTTCGCGACGAAGGGCGCGGACAAGAAGCATCTGGTCATCGTCGTCCCGGCGGCTGCCTAAGTTTAGGCACTCACGGGCTTCGTAGCCGAAAGGCCCCGCAGTCTTCGCGGGGCCTTTTTTATTGGGTCGCCGGGCGCATTTGCGTGCCGGCGACCCTCGCGCAACCGGCATGCGATCGGCCGAACGGCAGATTGTTCAAGCGTGCCGGCGCGCGGCACAATAGCGGAAATACTGGGCGGAGTGACGAATGAAGTTCATTGACGAAGCACGAATCGAAGTCATCGCCGGCGACGGAGGCGATGGCAGCGCGTCGATGCGCCGCGAGAAATTCGTCCCGTTCGGCGGGCCGGACGGTGGCGACGGCGGCCGGGGCGGCAGCGTTTACGCGATCGCCGACCGCAACATCAACACGCTGATCGACTACCGTTACGCGAAGAAGCACCTCGCGCGCAACGGCGAAAACGGTCGCGGCTCGGATTGCTACGGCAAGGGCGGCGACGATGTCACGCTGCGCATGCCGGTCGGCACGGTCATCAGCGACATGGATACGGGCGAGCTGATCGCCGATCTGACCGAGCACGACCAGCAGGTGATGCTCGCGCAGGGCGGCGCCGGCGGTCTCGGCAACCTGCATTTCAAGTCGAGTACGAACCGCGCGCCGCGCCAGAAGACGGACGGCAAGCCGGGCGAGCGGCGCATGCTGAAGCTCGAGCTGAAGGTACTCGCCGACGTCGGCCTGCTCGGCATGCCGAACGCGGGCAAGTCGACCTTCATCTCGTCGGTGTCGAACGCGAAGCCGAAGATCGCCGACTACCCGTTCACGACGCTCGCGCCGAATCTCGGCGTGGTGCGTGTCGGCCCGAGCAAGAGCTTCGTGATCGCCGATATCCCGGGGCTGATCGAAGGTGCCGCCGAAGGCGCGGGCCTCGGGCACCAATTCCTGCGTCACCTGCAGCGTACCGGCGTGCTGCTGCATCTGGTCGATCTCGCGCCGTTCGACGAAAGCGTCGATCCGGTCGCGGAAGCGACGGCGATCGTCGGCGAACTGCGCAAGTACGACGAGGCGCTCTACGAGAAGCCGCGCTGGCTCGTGCTCAACAAGCTTGACATGGTGCCGGAAGACGAGCGCGAGGCGCGCGTCGCCGATTTCCTCGACCGCTTTGGTTGGGACGGCCCCGTGTTCGAGATCTCGGCGCTGACGGGCCAGGGCTGCGAAGCGCTGTGCTACGCGATCTACGACTACCTCTCCGAACATTCGGACGCGCATCGCGCGGCGGAAGAGGAGGATCTCGCGGCGGACGTGCGTTTCCGCGATGCGCCGCCGGCGAAGGGCGGTGCGGCGCCGGACGACGACGCCTGAACGGTGCGTAACGCGCCGGGCGTGCCGCCCGGCGTTGGCGTTCAATCGCGCCCGGCCGGGCAGGCATCAGATACAGGAGACAGTGCAGGATGCGTTCGATCATCGCGGATTCGAAGCGATTGGTGGTGAAGGTGGGCTCCAGCCTCGTGACCAACGACGGCAAGGGGCTCGATCATGCTGCAATCGGCCGCTGGGCCGCTCAGATCGCTGCGCTGCGTGCGCAGGGTAAGGAAGTCGTGCTGGTCAGTTCGGGCGCGATTGCCGAAGGCATGCAGCGGCTCGGCTGGAGCAAGCGCCCGCGGGAAATCGATGAACTGCAGGCTGCGGCCGCGGTCGGCCAGATGGGGCTCGCGCAAGTCTACGAAAGCCGCTTCACCGAGCACGGCATCCGCACCGCGCAGATCCTGCTCACGCACGCCGATCTGGCCGATCGCGAGCGCTACCTGAATGCGCGATCGACGCTGCTCACGCTGCTGCGGCTCGGCGTCGTGCCGATCATCAACGAGAACGACACGGTCGTCACCGACGAAATCAAGTTCGGCGACAACGACACGCTTGGCGCACTCGTCGCGAACCTGATCGAAGGCGATGCACTGATCATCCTCACGGACCAGACCGGGCTGTTCACGGCCGATCCGCGCAAGGACCCGAACGCGACGCTCGTCGGCGAAGCCAATGCGGGCGCACCGGAGCTCGAGGCGATGGCGGGCGGGGCCGGTTCGAGTCTCGGTCGCGGCGGGATGCTGACGAAGATCCTCGCGGCGAAGCGTGCGGCGCACAGCGGCGCGAATACCGTGATCGCGAGCGGCCGGGAGGCCGACGTGCTCGTGCGTCTGGCGGCCGGCGAGGCGATCGGCACGCAACTGATCGCACGTACCGCGCGGATGGCGGCACGCAAGCAATGGATGGCCGACCACCTGCAGGTGCGCGGCCACGTCGTGATCGACGCGGGCGCGGTCGAGAAGCTGACGGCCGGCGGCAAGAGCCTGCTGCCGATCGGCGTGATCGACGTGCAGGGCGCGTTCGCGCGCGGCGAGGTCATCGCGTGTGTCGGCCCGGACGGGCGCGAGGTCGCGCGCGGGCTCACGAACTACAGCAGCGCGGAAACGAAGCTGATTCACCGCAAGCCGAGCGGCGAGATCGAGACCGTGCTCGGCTACATGCTGGAGCCCGAACTGATTCATCGCGACAACCTCGTGCTGGTGTGATCGCCGGCCGAATGCCATCGTTCAAATGAAAAAGCCCGCGCGATGCGGGCTTTTTTGTGCGGCGGGACGATACGGGCGGCCCGCATCGCGTGCCATCAGCGCAACTGCGTCATCGCGGTGCGGTGGAACCGGATGTTTTCGAGAATCTGCCGGGTCGAGCCCTGCGGCATCTTGTTCGAGCAGAAATAGTCCTGGTAGAGCGCGGAGTGGTAGGCGTTCAGCTCGCCGTTCTCGATGCGCCGCCAGTCGTTCTCGACCGTGCGATCCCAGCCGTTGTGGTCGGAGTTCAGGCCGGCGTACTGGCGCCATTCGTAGGTGTCGCAGCGGATGCCTTCGTAGTTCACGTTGCGCGCACCGGCCGGGCTCGTGATGACGACTGCGTAGCGCACGACGCCGTCGGTGCCGACTTCGAGCGACTTCGCATCGACGAAGAACTTGAGCGGCGTGTTCTGCGACACGTTGAACGGCAGCAGATCGCCCGTTTGCGGCAGCGGGGGCAGCGTGTCGACGGCGTTTTCCTTCCAGGTTCCCTGACGGTCGAGCAGGTACACGAACTCGCTGTCATCCTTGTTGGACGGCGCTTTCGAGTTCGCGCAGCCGGCCAGGGCGGCCACCGCGGCGATCGATGCGAGCGCGAGAGCAATCGCTTTCAATATGCATTCCTCGTAAAAAAAGGGCGCGACACCAAGGTCGCGCCCGGTCATGCAGTCCGACTCGTCATTTGCCGACGATCACCTGGGGCGGCATCTCGTCGAGCGTGCTCGCCTCCATTTCAATCTCCGAACAGACCACCGATGTGTCGACAATCGTCAGCGTCTGGGCCTGTGCGCCAATGACGCGCGGATAGCGCGACACACGCGGCCCGCGCGGCTTCTCGGCTCGCTGCGCCGGGCGGCGCAGGAAGCGCGACAGTTCCGTCAGCGCCAACTGATAGACATCCCGCTTGAACTCGATCACCGCATCGAGCGGCACCCAGTACTCGTTCCAGCGCCACGCATCGAACTCCGGGTGGTCGGTCGCGCGCAAGCAAATGTCGCAATCGCGTCCAACCATCCGCAGCAGGAACCAGATCTGCTTCTGGCCGCGGTAATGACCGCGTACTTCGCGTTTGATGAACTTGTCAGGCACCTCGTAACGCAACCAGTCGCGGGTGCGGCCGATTATCTTGACGTGTTCCGGATGCAGGCCCGTTTCCTCGTGCAGCTCCCGGTACATCGCCTGCATGGGGGTCTCGCCGTACTTGATCCCACCTTGAGGAAACTGCCAGGAATGCTCGCGGAGCCGCTTGCCCCAAAACACCTCGTTGCGCGCGTTCAAGAGGATGATGCCGACGTTCGGGCGAAAGCCTTCACGATCCAGCATACAACCACCTTCGAATCCTTTAAAATTGCTTTGATTATAAACAGATAACGGGCGCTGCGCACCGTGACGGAGCGAATCCGCACGGGGTACACCGGCTGAATTGTCCCTGATTAGTCTGCTACGTCATCTGCGCCATCGTTGTTCGCGGCGCGCAGCTTTTTCACCTTGAAACTTTTTCGGGCGCCCCGCGTTGGGGCGCCGTTTTTGGAACCGTCCGCATGAAAGCTTCCCGTTTCTTTATCGGCACCCTGAAAGAGGCACCCGCCGACGCAGAGATCGTCAGCCACAAGCTGATGGTCCGCGCCGGCATGATCCGTCGCGTCGCCGGCGGCATCTACAACTACCTGCCGGTCGGCCTGCGTTCGATTCGCAAGGTCGAGGCGATCGTGCGCGAGGAAATGAACCGGGCGGGCGCCATCGAGCTGCTGATGCCGGCCGTGCAGCCGGCCGAGCTGTGGCAGGAGTCGGGCCGCTGGGAGCAGTACGGCCCCGAGCTGCTGCGCTTCAAGGACCGCAAGGACAACGATTTCGTGATCGGGCCGACGCACGAGGAAGTCGTCACCGACATCGCGCGCAACCAGATCAAGAGCTACCGGCAGATGCCGGTGAACTTCTACCAGATCCAGACGAAGTTCCGCGACGAGATCCGTCCGCGCTTCGGCGTGATGCGCGGCCGCGAATTCATCATGAAGGACGCGTATTCGTTCGACAAGGATGCGGCGGCCCTGAACGAGTCGTACCGCAAGATGTACGACGCGTACGTGCGCATCTTCACGCGCCTCGGCCTCGAGTTCCGGGCGGTCGCGGCCGACAGCGGCTCGATCGGCGGCAACTTCTCGCACGAGTTCCACGTGATCGCCGACACCGGCGAGGACGCGATCGCGTACTGCCCGACCTCCGAATTCGCGGCGAACGTCGAGGCGGCCGAAGCGCTGCCGCTGATTGCCGAGCGCGCGGCGCCGGCCGAAGCGATGGAAAAGGTCGCGACGCCCGGCAAGGCGAAGTGCGAGGCCGTCGCCGAACTGCTGGCCATCCCGCTCGAGCGCACGATCAAGTCGATCGTGCTCGCGACCGACAACGAAGGCGCCGAGCCGACCATCTGGCTCGTGATGCTGCGCGGCGATCACGACCTGAACGAGATCAAGGTATCGAAGCTGCCGGGCCTGCAGAACCACCGCTTCGCGACCGAGCAGGAAATCGTCGAGTGGTTCGGCACGCCGCCGGGCTACCTCGGCCCGGTGGGCACGAAGAAGCCCGTGAAGGTGATCGCGGACCGCACGGTCGCGAACATGAGCGACTTCGTCGTCGGTGCGAACGAGGTCGACTATCACATCGCCGGCGTGAACTGGGGCCGCGACCTGCCGGAGCCGGAAGTCGCCGACGTGCGCAACGTGAAGAAGGGCGACCCGTCGCCGGACGGCAAGGGCGCGATCGACATCTGCCGCGGCATCGAAGTCGGCCACGTGTTCCAGCTCGGCACCAAGTACTCGGAAGCGATGGGCGCGACGTTCCTCGACGAGTCGGGCAAGCCGCAGCCGATGCTGATGGGCTGCTACGGCGTCGGCATCACGCGTATTCTCGGCGCGGCGATCGAACAGAACTTCGACGATCGCGGCATCATCTGGCCCGAGTCGATCGCGCCGTTCGAGGTCGTGCTGTGCCCGATGGGCTATGACCGCAGCGACATGGTGCGCGAGACGGCCGACAAGCTGTACGCGGAACTCGTCGCGGCCGGCATCGACGTGATCCTCGACGATCGCGGCGAACGCCCGGGCGTGATGTTTGCGGACTGGGAACTGATCGGCGTGCCGCATCGCCTCGTGATCGGCGAGCGCGGCCTGAAGGAAGGCAAGATCGAGTACCAGGGCCGCCGCGACGCCGAAGCGACGCTGCTGCCGGCCGACACGGCCGCGGCGACGGTCGCGGAGAAGATCCGCGCCGCGCTCGCGCACTAAGCGCGGCGACCGGCGGACACGATGGAATACACGTTCCTGTCGGCCACCGTGCTGCTCGTACTGATCACGGATCCGCTCGGCAACATCCCGCTGTTCATTACGGCGATGCGGGATGTGCCGCGCGAGCGGCGCGTGAAGCTGATCCTGCGTGAAGTGGGAATTGCGTTCGTGATCCTGCTGTTCTTCATGCTGGTCGGCGACCGCTTCCTGCGGATGATGAGCCTCACCGACCTGTCGCTGCGGCTCGGCGGCGGGATCGTGCTGTTCCTGATCGCGCTGCGGATGATCTTCCCGCATCCGGACGGCGCGCTCGGCAGCGATCCGCGCGCGGGCGGCGAGCCGTTCATCGTGCCGCTCGCGATTCCGGCGCTGGCCGGGCCGTCCGCGCTCGCGACGGTGATGCTGATGACGTCGCAGGCGCCCGGCAAGATGCTCGAGTGGGTCGGCGCGCTGACGGTCACGATGATCGTCTGCGCGATCACGCTGGTGCTGGCCGAACGGATCCAGCAGTGGCTCGGCGAACGGACGGTCGCGGCGTTCGAGCGGCTGATGGGCCTCGTGCTGGTCGCGATCTCGGTCGAGATGCTGCTGGCCGGCATCCGGGCGTTCGTGCGCCAGTTGTAAGGCAGGCGGCGCGCGCACAAAAAAGCGGCGCTCCGGGAAACCGGAGCGCCGCTTTCTTTTATATGGCGGGCAGGGCGGCTGTCAGACGTTCGCGGTCAGCGCACGGATCGTCGGCAGGTTGCGCCAGTAGCCCTTCGCGTCCATCCCGCAGCCGAACACATAGCGGTCCGGCACCGAGAAGCCGCAGAAGTCGGGGTGCAGCGGTTTCGCCTTCGCGAGCGTCTTCTCGCACAGCACGGCAGACATGAAGCGCTGCGCGCCCATGTCGAGGATGCGGTCGCGGATCGCGGCCATCGTCTCGCCTTCGTCGAGGATGTCGTCGAGTACGAGCACGATGCGGTCCTTCACCGATTCGCGCGGCGCGACGCGCCAGTGCATCTCCGGGCTGCCCTGCGTCGTGTTGCGGTAGCGGGTCAGGTGGATGTAGTCGAATTCGAGCGGGAAATCGAGATGCGGCAGCAGCATCCCGGTAAACACCGCGGCGCCGCCCATCACCGAGAGAACGAGCGGGAACGCGTCGCCGATTTCGGCGCGGATCGCGTCGGCCATCTTCGAGATCGACGCATTGACGGCGTCGGCCGAGACGATCTCTTCGGAGTGGTCGAAAATGTGGAGGGCTTCTTCGCGGTTCATGTGTTCTGGCGGGCAGTCGGTATACAAATAAGGATGAAGCAGAACGGCAGGCGCGCGCTACGGCAAAAACCCGCGCGCCGGCCGGCGGGCGAAATCAGCGCATGCCGGGCATCATGCCCTTCAGGCCGCGCATCATCTTCTGCATGTTGCCGCCCTTCAGCTTCTTCATCATCGTACGCATCTGGTCGTACTGGTTCAGCATCCGGTTGACTTCCTGCACCGGCACGCCCGCGCCGGCTGCAATGCGGCGCTTGCGCGTCGCCTTGATGATTTCGGGTTTCGCGCGCTCGGCGGGCGTCATCGAGCTGATGATGCCTTCCATCCGGCGAATCGACTTCTCGGCCTGGCCCATGTCGGCGCCGGCCGCCGCCTGCTGGAACTGCGCGGGGAGTTTATCCATCAGCGACGACAGGCCGCCCATGTTCTTCATCTGCGAGATCTGGGCGCGGAAATCGTTCAGGTCGAAATCGCCGCCCTTCTTGACCTTGTCGGCGAGCTTCTGCGCGGCCTGGACATCGACGCCGCGCTGCGCTTCCTCGACGAGCGCGAGGATGTCGCCCATGCCGAGGATCCGGTTCGCCATCCGGTCGGGGTGGAACACCTCGAGGCCGTCGAGCTTCTCGGCGACGCCGACGAACTTGATCGGCTTGCCCGTGATGTGGCGCACCGACAGCGCGGCGCCGCCGCGCGAATCGCCGTCGAGCTTGGTCAGCACGACGCCGGTGAGCGGCAGCGTGTCGTTGAACGCCTTCGCGGTGTTGACCGCGTCCTGGCCGAGCATCGCGTCGACGACGAACAGCGTTTCGGCCGGCTTGAGCGTGCCGTGCAGCGCGGCGATTTCCTGCATCATCGCTTCGTCGATGCCGAGGCGGCCGGCCGTGTCGACGATCAGCACGTCATGGTAGTGGCGTTTCGCCCAGTCGACGGCCGCGACCGCGATGTCGACGGGCTTTTGATCCGGCGTGGACGGGAAGAAGTCGGCGCCGACCTGTTCGCTCACCGTTTTCAGCTGCATGATCGCGGCCGGGCGATACACGTCGCACGACACGGTCAGCACCTTCTTCTTGTGCTTCTCGCGCAGCAGCTTCGCGAGCTTGCCAACGGTCGTGGTCTTGCCGGCGCCCTGCAGGCCGGCCATCAGGATCACGGCGGGCGGCGTGACCGCGAGGTTCAGCTCGGCGGCCTTGCCTTCGTAGTCGCCGCCGATCACGGCGGTCAGTTCCTTCTGGACCACGCCGACGAGCGCCTGGCCCGGTGACAGGCTGCTGATCACTTCTTCGCCGAGCGCCTTTTCCTTGACCTTGGCGATGAATTCGCGGACGACCGGCAGCGAGACGTCGGCCTCCAGCAGCGCGAGACGCACCTCGCGGAGCATCTCCTGGGTGTTCGCCTCGGTGAGCCGGGCCTCGCCGCGCAGCGTCTTGACGACGCGGGCCATCCGTTGAGTGAGATTGTCGAGCATGGGGAGCGGTGGACAGTGGGGCCCGAAGGCGCGGCGGAACCGAACAAAGGGAGCCGTCGCGGGAAGGGGGCCTAGTGTAAACTTCGAACATGGATATTGTACTGTATGCCCTCACCGCATTCCTGTACGGCGGCCTCGCCGTCGCAGGCTGGCGCACGCATCGGCAGGGCGCGACGCCGCTCGTCGCGAGCGTGCCGGCCGTGCCGGTCCCCGCGTCGGCCGCGTCCGGGATGAGCGGGGCCGGCCGCGCGCTGCTTTTCGCCGCGCTGGTCGCGCACGGCGTGCTGCTCCACATGACGATCTTTCCGAACGACGCGATGGTGTTCGGTTTCGCGTTCGCGCTGTCCGCGATGTTCTGGCTCGGCGCCGGCATCTACTGGATCGAGAGCTTCTTCTTCCCGCTCGACAGCCTGCGCCTGCTGGTGCTGCCGCTCGCGTGCGGCGCGTCGCTGCTGCCGCTCGTGTTCGGCGGCGTGCGGGTGCTTCCTTATGCCGCGGCGCCGCTGTTCAAGCTGCATTTCCTGATCGCGAACATCGCCTACGGGCTGTTCGCGATCGCCGCGCTGCACGCGGTCCTGATGCTGATGGTCGAGCGGCGCCTGCAGTCGCTGCGCAGCGGCGGGCGCGACGGCTCGACGGGCTGGATCGCGAGCTGGCTCGAAACGCTGCCGCCGCTGCTCACGCTCGAGAAGCTGCTGTTCCGCCTGATCGGCGCCGGCTTCGTGCTGCTGACGCTGACGCTCGCGTCGGGCATCCTGTTCAGCGAGCAGGTCGACGCGCGCGCGTTGCGGCTCGACCACAAGACGGTGTTCGCGATCCTGTCGTGGCTGATGTTCGGCGGGCTGCTGGTGGCCCGCAAGACGTCGGGCTGGCGCGGCCGTGGCGCCGCGCGCTGGGTGCTCGTGTCGTTCGCCGCGCTGCTGCTCGCGTATGTCGGCAGCCGGTTCGTTTTCGAGGTGCTGCTGCACCGCTCCGTGGTTTGACCGCAGGTTTCCGATGCGACAGATTCTTCTCCTGATTCTTCTCTTCTTCGCGGGTTCGTGGCTCGCGCGCAAGCTGCGCCATGCACAGGAACAGGCGCAGGCGCGCGCCGGCCGCGGCGCCGGTTACGACGGTGCGCCCGGCGCGGGTGCCGCCGGCGGTGCCGCGCGCCCGAACGGCGACGCGCGGTCGCTGCCCGAGCCGATGGTGCGCTGCGCCGAATGCGGCGTGCATGCGCCGAAGGGCGACGCCGTCGCCGCGAGCGGCGAATACTTCTGCAGCGCCGAGCATGCGCGGCGCCACGCCGCGCGCGTGGACGGCCGCGACGCGCGATGAGCGACGCGCCGGTGTTGTCGGTCGACGCGAACGGCTGGGTGCGCGAAGCGCGTCATGCGCCGTCGCCGAACTTCGAGGTGCGGCCCGCGGGTGCGGTGCCGACGCTCGTGGTCGTCCACAACATCAGCCTGCCGCCCGGCGAATTCGGCGGCGACGCGATCGAGGCGCTGTTCCTGAATCGCCTCGACTGCGATGCGCACCCCTATTACCAGAGCCACCTGCGCGGCGTGCGCGTGTCCGCCCATTTCCTGATTCGGCGCGGCGGCGAGCTCGTGCAGTTCGTATCGTGCGACGAGCGCGCGTGGCACGCGGGCTCGTCCGAGTTCTTCGGCCGCACGCGCTGCAACGACTTCTCGATCGGCATCGAGCTCGAAGGCGCGGACGACGTGCCGTTCGACGATGCGCAATACGCGGTGCTCGCCGCGCTCTCCCGCGCGCTCGCCGCGCGCTACCCGGTCGAGGCGTTCGCGGGGCACTCGGACGTCGCGCCGGGTCGCAAGACCGACCCGGGCCCGCACTTCGATTGGCAACGCTTCGCGAGCGATGCCGGTTTTTCCGCCGAATACTTTCCTTTCCGTCAGCACTGATCGCGGGGTTTTTTGATCGGAGAAAGTTTTTTCTCCGATCAATGCCTTGCCGTGTCTGCGCGTGAGCGATGTCAAGACCTCTATCGCAAATTATCCGTTTGGACGTCCTCCGAATGTCCACTATACTTGGTGCCAGTTGAGCAGTTTTGTACTAGATATAGTGTGTGTCGCAGGGGAAAACCCGAGCGGCACCGGCCGGCGGGCAACGCCGGCGGACGGGGTTCTCAAGGCGGCGCGTCAGGCCGGGCGGTCAGGGCGTCGCGATCAGCGCAGCGAATATCGACGGGGCAGGGTATACATGACGAAGCACACGACCGGCTGGGTTGTCGCGCATCGACCGAACCGGCTTCCCCGGCGCATCGCTCGCCTCTTACCGCTCGCGCACCACATTGCGCGGCGTTCGTTTTAATCCGCGGTTCTCTCCGCACCATCCAACACCAGGAGCTTTGCACATGCAAACCACCGACAACGCGACGTCCCAGTACGAGAGCGCCTCGAGCCGTCCGCTCGGCGGGACCGAACAGGGCGCGAAGGCGCTCGCGCCGCAGGCCACGTTCGCCGACTACAAGGTGATCCGCCGCAACGGCAGCGTGGTGTCGTTCGAACCTTCGAAGATCGCGATCGCGGTGACCAAGGCTTTCCTGGCCGTCAATGGCGGGCAGGGCGCGGCATCGGCGCGCGTACGCGAGCAGGTCGAACAACTGACGCACAACGTCGTGCGCGCGCTCGTGCGCAGCCGCCCGAACGGCGGTACGTTCCATATCGAAGACATCCAGGACCAGGTCGAACTCGCGCTGATGCGCGGCGGCGAGCACAACGTCGCGCGTGCGTACGTGCTGTATCGCGAGAAGCGTCACCTCGAGCGCCAGCATGCGGGCGAGGAAGCGGCGGCCGCGGGCGGCGAGTCGACCACCGGCATCAACGTCGTCGACAACGGCGTGTCGCGCCCGCTCGACCTGAACGCGCTGCGCTCGCTGATCGTGTCGGCGTGCGACGGCCTCGGCGCTGCGGTTAACCCTGACCCGATCGTCGCGGAGACGGTGAAGAACCTGTACGACGGCGTGCCGATGAGCCAGGTCTACGACTCGGCGATCCTCGCGGCACGCACGATGATCGAAAAGGATCCGGCATACAGCCAGGTCACGGCCCGCATCCTGCTGCATACGATCCGTCGCGAGATCCTCGGCGAGGAAGTGCTCCAGTCCGAGATGTCGGCCCGCTACGCCGAATACTTCCCGCAGTTCCTGAAGCGCGGCGTCGACGCCGGCCTGCTCGACGACAAGCTGCTGCAGTTCGACCTGAAGCGCCTCGGCGAAGCGCTCGACGCGAACCGCGACCTGCAGTTCGGCTACCTCGGCCTGCAGACGCTGTACGACCGCTACTTCCTGCACGTCGAAGGCACCCGCATCGAAATGCCGCAGGCATTCTTCATGCGCGTCGCGATGGGCCTGTCGCTGAACGAGATCGACCGCGAAACGCGCGCGATCGAGTTCTACAACGTGCTGTCGAGCTTCGACTTCATGAGCTCGACGCCGACGCTGTTCAACTCGGGCACGCACCGCTCGCAGTTGTCGTCGTGCTACCTGACGACGGTCGCGGACGACCTCGACGGCATCTATGAAGCGCTGAAGGAAAACGCGCTGCTGTCGAAGTTCGCCGGCGGCCTCGGCAACGACTGGACGCGCGTGCGCGCACTCGGCTCGCATATCAAGGGCACGAACGGCAAGTCGCAAGGCGTGGTCCCGTTCCTGAAGGTCGTGAACGACACGGCCGTCGCGGTGAACCAGGGCGGCAAGCGCAAGGGCGCGGTCTGCGCGTACCTCGAATCGTGGCACCTCGACATCGAGGAGTTCCTGGAGCTGCGCAAGAACACCGGTGACGACCGTCGCCGTACGCACGACATGAACACGGCGAACTGGATTCCCGACCTGTTCATGAAGCGCGTGATGGAAGGCGGCGACTGGACGCTGTTCTCGCCGTCGACCTGCCCGGACCTGCACGACAAGTTCGGCGCGGAATTCGAGGCGGCTTACACGGCTTACGAAGACAAGGTCGCGCGCGGCGAGATCAAGCTGTTCAAGAAGATCCCGGCGGCGCAGCTGTGGCGCAAGATGCTCGGCATGCTGTTCGAGACGGGCCACCCGTGGATCACGTTCAAGGATCCGTGCAACATCCGCTCGCCGCAGCAGCACGTCGGCGTCGTCCACTCGTCGAACCTGTGCACGGAAATCACGCTGAACACGAGCGACACCGAAATCGCGGTGTGCAACCTCGGCTCGGTGAACCTCGTCGCCCACCTGGTGAAGCAGGCGGACGGCAGCTATGCGCTCGACCACGACAAGCTGAAGCGCACGATCAGCGTCGCGATGCGCATGCTCGACAACGTGATCGACATCAACTACTACGCGGTGCCGAAGGCGCGTAACTCGAACCTGAAGCACCGCCCGGTCGGCATGGGCATCATGGGCTTCCAGGACTGCCTGCATCTGCTGCGCACGCCGTACGCGTCGGAAGCGGCGGTCGAGTTCGCCGACCGTTCGATGGAAGCCGTCTGCTACTACGCGTACTACGCGTCGACCGAGCTGGCCGAAGAACGCGGCCGCTACTCGAGCTACCGCGGCTCGCTGTGGGATCGCGGCATCCTCCCGCAGGACACGCTGAAGCTGCTGGCCGAAGCGCGCGGCGGCTACGTCGAGGTCGACACGTCGGAATCGCTCGACTGGACGACGCTGCGTTCGCGGATCGCCTCGCACGGCATGCGCAACTCGAACTGCGTCGCGATCGCGCCGACGGCGACGATCTCGAACATCATCGGCGTGTCGGCCTGTATCGAGCCGACCTTCCAGAACCTGTACGTGAAGTCGAACCTGTCGGGCGAATTCACGGTGGTAAACGAGTATCTCGTCCGCGACCTGAAGGAGCGCGGCCTGTGGGACGAAGTGATGGTCTCCGACCTGAAGTACTTCGACGGCATGCTGTCGCGCATCGATCGCATCCCGGCCGACCTGCGCGCGATCTACGCGACCGCGTTCGAAGTCGACCCGACGTGGCTGGTCGAAGCGGCCTCGCGTCGCCAGAAGTGGATCGACCAGGCGCAGTCGCTGAACATCTACATGGGCGGCGCATCGGGCAAGAAGCTCGACGAGGTCTACAAGCTCGCATGGCTGCGCGGCCTGAAGACGACCTACTACCTGCGCACGATGGCGGCGACGCACGTCGAGAAGTCGACGGTTGCGCACGGCGCGCTGAACGCGGTGCCGACGGGCGGTGCGGGTAGCGGTGGTTCGAGCAGCGGCGGCGCGCAAGGCGCGGCGGGCGGCTTCGGTGCGGCAGGCGGCAATGCATCGTCGGGCGCGGTCAACGCGGCGCCGGCACTCGCGCCGGTCGAAGCAGACGGTCCGGTGTGCACGATGCGTCCGGGCGATCCCGGCTTCGACGAATGCGAAGCGTGCCAGTAACGCAGTGCGCCTGACCTGAGAAGCAGGCGAGGGCGGCGCACACGGCGACCGATCGAGGTTGAAGTGTGCGCCGCTCTCAACTAAAAAAATGATAAGGAATCTGTAACGCGACACCTGCGTTGCAGGCAATGACAAGCGATCGAAACATCCCCGACGGCGTCGCGTTTCGATCAGCGTTCGATGCGTCGAGCGCACCTCGCGATACAAGCGCGACTCACATCGCGCGCTGCATGAACGACGATGCGTTGCTCAAAGTGTTGTATCGAGGTCGCAACGCGAATCGAAAAAAGGATTTTTCGTGAGCGAACCCTTTTATCGCTCAGGAAAAGATGGTACAAACCGTTCTAAATTGATGGTGAGAATTTATGCTCAACTGGGATGACGAGAAGACTGCCGTAACTCCCGCGAGCGGAGCGCAGCACAACGCGATGCGCGCCCCCGCCGGAGTGGCTGTCGGAATGCAGGCTGCGTCGCCTGCCGCCCATCAGGTCCGCGACATTTTCGAAGGCGATCTTGCGGTGCCGCCGCAAGCATCGGCTGTTCCCGCCGGCGGTACGGAAGCGCGGGTCAATGTCGCCGACAAGCGCATCATCAACGGCCAGACTGACGTCAATCAGCTGGTGCCGTTCAAATACAAGTGGGCGTGGGAAAAGTATCTGGCCGGTTGCGCGAACCACTGGATGCCGCAGGAAATCAACATGTCCCGCGACATCGCACTGTGGAAGGACCCGAACGGTCTGACCGAGGACGAGCGCCGCATCGTGAAGCGCAACCTCGGCTTCTTCGTGACGGCCGATTCGCTCGCGGCGAACAACATCGTGCTCGGCACGTACCGCCACATCACGGCGCCCGAGTGCCGGCAGTTCCTGCTGCGCCAGGCGTTCGAGGAAGCGATCCACACGCACGCGTACCAATACATCGTCGAATCGCTCGGTCTCGACGAAGGCGAGATCTTCAACGCGTATCACGAGGTCACGTCGATCCGCGCGAAGGACGAATTCCTGATCCCGTTCATTCATACGCTGACGGACCCGGCCTTCAAGACCGGCACGCTCGAAGCGGATCAGAAGCTGCTGAAGTCGCTGATCGTGTTCGCCTGCATCATGGAAGGCCTTTTCTTCTATGTCGGGTTTACGCAGATCCTCGCACTCGGCCGCCAGAACAAGATGACGGGTGCTGCAGAGCAATATCAGTACATCCTGCGCGACGAGTCGATGCACTGCAACTTCGGCATCGACCTGATCAACCAGATCAAGCTCGAGAATCCGCATCTCTGGACCGCGGAATTCCGCGCCGAGATCCGCGAGCTGTTCAAGCAGGCTGTCGAACTCGAATACCGCTACGCCGAAGACACGATGCCGCGCGGCGTGCTGGGTTTGAACGCGTCGATGTTCAAGAGCTATCTGCGCTTCATCAGCAACCGCCGTTGCCAGCAGATCGGCCTCGACCCGCTGTATCCGAACGAGGAAAACCCGTTCCCGTGGATGAGCGAGATGATCGACCTGAAGAAGGAACGCAACTTCTTCGAGACGCGTGTGATCGAGTATCAGACGGGGGGCGCGCTGTCCTGGGAATAACCCGCAGCAGCGAACCCGTTACATGATGGAGCAGCCGGTGGCCTCTCGGCCCCGGCCCAAGGTTTAGGAGCAAGAACGCCTGATGCAAAGCATGCCCGGTGCCTTAACGGCCCAACGATACGACAGGCACTTTGCGAACCCTTCAGTGGGATGGGCAAACTTCCCTCCGGAAAAAGCGGACGGCCGTGTGGCGGTCCGCTTGATCAAGCGATTAGGGGTAGCGGCGCGAGGTGCGCCGGCTACCGACTTGATTTGGCGCGCGAGGCCGAGTGGTCACGCGCGCCATACCGTATTCATTAGCGTAAGCGCGCGGTACCTGCGTACGCCGATGAATAGCCCGCTTCGAAGCGCACGTCCTGAACAGCGTCCGCGGGAAGCGGGTTTTGACGAAGGGTGTAGTTTGAACTGACTCTCATCTGAACCTGAAGGAGAACAACATGGCTACTGCCAAGAAGAAACCGGCTGCTAAGAAGGTTGCTGCCAAGAAGACCGTTGCGAAGAAGGCTGCTGCTCCGGCGAAGAAGGCCGCGGTGAAGAAGGTTGCTGCGAAGAAGGTCGCGGTGAAGAAGGTTGCCGCGAAGAAGGCAGCACCGGCGAAGAAGGCCGCTGCAAAGAAGGTCGCAGCCAAGAAGGTCGCAACGAAGAAGGTTGCAGCCAAGAAGGTCGCAGCGAAGAAAGTCGCGGTGAAGAAGGTTGCTGCGAAGAAGGCAGCACCGGCGAAGAAGGCCGCCGCGAAGAAGGTTGCAGCCAAGAAAGTCGCAGTGAAGAAGGTTGCTGCGAAGAAGGCCGCACCGGCGAAGAAGGCTGCTGCCAAGAAGGCTGCGCCGGCGAAGAAGGCTGCTGCGAAGAAGGCCGCGCCTGCGAAGAAGGCTGCCGCGAAGAAGGCTGCGCCCGCCAAGAAGGCTGCCCCTGCGAAGAAGGCTGCCGCACCGGCGAAGAAGGCTGCTGCGCCGAAGAAGGCCGTCGTGAAGAAGGCTGCGCCGGCAACGACCGCGTCGACCGCATCGGTTGCGCCGGCATCGGGCGTGAAGACCGCGCTCAACCCGGCAGCAGCATGGCCGTTCCCGACCGGCAGCCGTCCGTAATCGCGGCTGAGCAGCATCACCCGGACACTCACGTGGTGTCCGTGGGTTGAGTAGCGCTACTCAATCAGTCCCGCCATCTGGCTCAGGTGGCGGGATTTTTTTCGTCCGTATGGGGCGCCGACGGGGCGCCGGTCGGCTCGCCGCCGCGAGCGCGGACAAGAACGGGCGGACGAAAAAAAACGCATGTGCGGCTTCGCACATGCGTTCGACCGCGGCTTGCGCCGCGTGCTGAGGTACCTGTTAGTGCGTGACGCGCGTGACGCCGCCGCTCGACAGCAGGCGTACGCGCTCGCCGGCGCGGAACGCTTCGCCGTTTGCCGCCTGCGTGATCGAGCGCAGATCGCCGTTGTCGAGGCGCACGGTGATTTCGACACCGTTCGCCGTGCTGAGGTTTTCGCCGACCGCGTTACCCGCGACCGCACCGACGAGGCCGCCGGCGATCGCCGTCAGGATCGAGCCCTTGCCGCCGCCGATCGCGCTGCCCGCGACCGCGCCGAGTGCGCCGCCACCGAGCGTGCCGATCGCGCTGCCGCCGCCGTCGGACTGGATGCGCACCGCACGGACGCTTTCGACCGTGCCCATGCGGACCGTCTGTTCGCGCTGCGCCTGGCCGACGCTATAGACATCCGCCGAACCGGGCGCCGTGAAGCAGCCGGCGAGCGTCAGCGTGGCCGTCAGCATGGCCGCGAGCGTGAGGGTTTTTTTCGTCAACATCTTTGCTCTCCCACAATATTCATTTGAGACTGTAACCGAATGCAGTCTCGAAGCGTGCGTCGATTTCGGCGCGCGTCAGTACATAAGTCTGGGGCCCTTGATGGGCGATCTTGAGCGAGCCCATCAGGCTCGCGAGACGGCCGGTGGTGGCCCAGTCGAGGCCATGCTCGATGCCGTACAGCAGGCCGCCCCGGAAGGCGTCGCCGCAGCCCGTCGGATCGGCGATGCGCTCGGCCGGCACGACCGGAATCTGCTCCGCACCCTGCTTGTGGCGGATGGTCGCGCCGTGCTCGCCACGCGTGATGACGAGGGCGTCGACCCGGCTGGCGATTTCATCTTCGGACCATCCCGTCTTGTCGCTCACCAGCTTGGCCTCGTAGTCGTTGACCGCTACGTAGGTCGCAAGTTCAATGCTGCGGCGCAGCGTCGCACCATCGAACAGCGGCAGGCCCTGGCCCGGGTCGAACACGAACGGCACACCGGCCTTGGCGAGCTCTTCCACGTGCTGCACCATCCCGTCGAAGCCGTCCGGGCCGACGATCGCGAGCTTGATGTCCGGCGCGTCGCCCGCGTGGTTCAGGTGCGATTGCATCATCGCGCCCGGGTGGAACGCCGCGATCTGGTTGTTGTCGAGATCGGTCGTGATCATCGCCTGCGCGGTGTACGTATCGGGCAGCACGCGAACGTGATCGCGGCGCAGGCCGAGCTGGTCGAGCCGGTCGAGATACGGCTGCGCATCCAGCGCGCCCATCGTGCCCATGATGCGCGCGTCGCCGCCGAGCAGGTGCAGCGCGTACCCGATGTTGCCCGCGCAGCCGCCGAATTCGCGGCGCATCGTCGGCACGAGGAAGCTCAGGTTGATGAGGTGCACCTGGTCGGGCAGGATGTGCTCGCGGAACCGCCCTTCGAAGGTCATGATGGAGTCGTAGGCGATCGAGCCGCAAATCAGCGTAGCCAAGGTGTGCGTTCCTGTAGAAATGAGGGGCCCTGCGCGACAACGCCGCGCGAAGGGCGCGGCGCGGCAGGGGAAAGCGGAAGAAAGCTTACTTCAGTGCGGCGAGCGCTGCATCGTAGTTCGGCTCGTCCTTGATTTCGCCGACGAGTTCCGCATGGATCACCTTGTCCTGCGCGTCGAGCACGACCACCGCGCGTGCGGTCAGGCCGTTCAGCGGGCCGCTCGTCACGTCGACGCCGTACGCGTTCGCGAACGCGCGGCCGGTGCGGAACGTCGATGCCGTCACGACGTTCTCGAGGCCTTCGGTCGTGCAGAAGCGCGTGGCGGCGAACGGCAGGTCGGCGGACACGACGACCACCACCGTGTTGTCGAGCGACGACGCGGCTTCGTTGAACTTGCGGGTCGACGTCGCGCAGGTCGGCGTGTCGAGGCTCGGCACGATGTTCAGCACCTTGCGCTTGCCGGCGAAGCTGGCGAGCGACAGGTCGGCGAGGTCCTTGCCGACCAGCTTGAAATCGGCGGCTTGTGCACCGACGGCCGGGAACGTGCCGGCGAGATCGATCGGGTTGCCACCCAGCGTAACTTTGCTCATGTTCGTGCTCCGAAATAGCGCGCCGCTCGGCGCGCGGGTTGAGACGGCGCGCAAGCGCGCCGCGGTGCGTCACGGATAGAAGATCTGGACGCGGAAATTCGAGGCGGGCGTGCCGTTCGTTTCGAGGCGGACGACCATCGTCTGCGTCGTGCCGGGCGGCAGCCCGGCGTCGATCGGCGTGCCCGGGCGCACGTAGTCGCGCGGCGCGAGCACACGGCGCACGGTGACGTGATTGGTGTCGTCGAGCAGCGTGAGTTCGAGCGACGGGTACGCGAGCGCGACGCGGTAGCGGTTCGTCAGCGGCACCTTCAGTTCGAGTTCGCGCGGGCCGTCGAGCTGGCGCAGGTCGGTCGCGTCGAGTCGCAGGCCGTCGATCGCGCGCGGCGGCGTGACCGTGCAGCCGAGCGGCGCACAGGCCTGCCGGAACCAGTTCTGCGTGACGGGCCAGTAGATCATCAGCGTTTCGCGCTGCCACCACGCCAGTTGCACGACGAGCAGCCCGACCAGCGCGGCCGCGACGAGGCCGCCGAGAAAGCCGCCGAGCATCCCGCGGCGCTGCGGCGCGCGCGTCTCGCGCGTGACGGCGAAGGGCGGGCGATCGTCGTCGGTCAGTGCGGCGGGGAACGGGACGGCCGGTTGGACGGCCGGTTGGGCGGCCGATTCGATGACCGGTTCGACGGCCGGTTCATCGGTTGCCGCCGCGGCCGGGGCCCTGTCGTGTCGGGCGAAGGTGTCGGATTCCGATGCGGTTTCGGCTTCGGTGACGGCCGGTGCGGGCGTGAACGCAAAGCGCGGTTCGCGCGGCGCGCGTTCGTCGTCCGGTACGGCGAAGTGCGCGTGGCCGACGGGTTCGGCCGGTTCGGCCGCGATTTCCGGTTCCGACGGAAGGTGGGCGACGAAGCGGGGCTCGCGCGGGTCGCGCTCGACGGGCGCGGGAGCGGGCGAGGGCGACGGCGCGGCTTCTTCGATTTCGCGCGGTTCGTGCGGCGTTTGCGGCGAATGCGGTTCGGCCGGTTGCTCGACGGCAGCCGATGAATCGAGCTCGGCCGGAGAGGTCGCGAACGGCGCGGGCGTACCCGACAGATGGACGACGCCGGCTTCCGTGGACGGGAGCGCGAGCGGTATCAGCGGCTCGGTGCGCACGGTTTCGACGCTGTGCTGCAGCGTCGGATCGACGCCTGCGTCGAGCCACGGCGCCCACATGTCCCAGCCTTCCGGCTTGTAATCGGTGCCGGTCGGCAGTCCGGCCGGCGCGTCGGCGGTAAACAGCCGAACCGGAGCGGCCTGCTGGTGTGCATCGCCGCCATGCGGCGCGGCAGCCGGTTCCGTCAAGGCCGGCTCGGGCGCCCGCGCGTATTCGGGAACGAGCGATTCGGAAGCGTTGAAGACTTCGTGGCAATGCCCGCAGCGCACGAGCCCCTGATGCAGCGAGAGCTGTTCCTGCTGCAGCCGGAAGACGGTTTCGCAATGAGGGCAGCGCGTCGCAAGAAGCATGTCGAGGCGGGCGGCCTGCTGGCCAGAGTGAAGGACAGCGCTATTCTAATGGCTTTCGCGGCGGGTTCCGGCGAGGCATACCCAACCTTCGTGTTCGCGCCAGACCGAGATGTCGACGTAGCGCGCATAAACGGCCGCGACCTCGTCCGCCTGGCGCGCGAGCACGCCCGACAGCGCGATGCGCCCGCCCGGCTTGACCTTCGACGCGAGCATCGATGCCATCAGCTTCAGCGGGTTCGACAGGATGTTCGCGACGACGATGTCGAATTCGCCGTCCGGGCATGCATCGGGCAGCCCGTACGTGACTTCGGCCCGGTTGCGTTCGCTGTTCTGGCGCGCCGATTCGACCGCCTGCGGATCGATGTCGATGCCGATCACGGGGTTCGCCCCGCATTTCTTCGCGAGAATCGCGAGGATGCCCGAGCCGCAGCCGTAGTCGAGCACCGACTGGCCGGGCTTCACCGACTGTTCGAGCCACTCCATGCACAGACGGGTGGTGGGGTGGCTGCCGGTGCCGAACGCGAGGCCGGGGTCGAGCTCGAGGACGAGTGCATCGGGATCGGGCGCATCGTGCCACGACGGCACCACCCAGATCCGTTCGCCGATCGGGATCGGCTCGAACTGCGACTGCGTGAGCCGCACCCAGTCCTGCTCCTCGACTTCGCGCACGACGAACGTCGGCGTCTCGGCGATGCCGATTTCGTTCGCGGCCGCCGCGAGCAGCACGGCCGGCTCATGGTCGGCCGACAGCAGCGCGACCACGCGCGAGCGCTGCCACGCGGTGCGGTCGGGCACGAGGCCCGGCTCGCCGAAGAGCGGCTGTTCGTCGGGCGTGTCGGCGTCGGCGTCCTCGACGGACACCGACAGCGCGCCGAGATCGAGCAGTGCGTCGGACAGGGCCTCCGCATGCTCGCGGGCCAGTTCGACGACGAGTTCGCGATAACTCATGCTTACGCTTCTTCCGGTGCGACCTGCAGCTTCTGCGCGAGCCGGTTTTCGAGGTAATGGATGCTGGTGCCGCCTTCGACGAACTTCGAGTCGATCATCAGCTCGCGGTGCAGCGGGATGTTGGTCTGGATGCCTTCGACGACCATTTCCGACAGCGCGATGCGCATCCGGCTGATCGCCTGCTCGCGCGTCGCGCCGTAGGTGATCAGCTTGCCGATCATCGAATCATAGTTCGGCGGCACGAAATAGCCATTGTAGGCGTGCGAGTCGACGCGCACGCCGGGGCCGCCCGGCGTATGCCACGACGTGATCCGGCCCGGCGAAGGCGTGAACTTGAACGGATCCTCGGCGTTGATCCGGCACTCGATCGCATGTCCGCGGAACTGGATGTCGCGCTGGCGCAGCGCGAGCTTCTCGCCGGCCGCGATGCGGATCTGTTCCTGCACGATGTCGACGCCGGTGATCAGTTCCGATACCGGGTGCTCGACCTGCACGCGCGTGTTCATCTCGATGAAGTAGAACTCGCCGTTTTCGTACAGGAATTCGAAGGTGCCCGCGCCGAGGTAGCCCATTTTCTTGCACGCGTCCGCGCAGCGGTCGCCGATGCGGTCGATCAGGCGGCGCGGAATGCCGGGCGCCGGCGCTTCCTCGATCACCTTCTGGTGGCGGCGCTGCATCGAGCAGTCGCGCTCGCCGAGCCAGATGGCGTTCTTGTACGCGTCCGACAGCACCTGGATCTCGATGTGGCGCGGGTTCTCGAGGAACTTCTCCATGTACACCTGCGGGTTGCCGAACGCGCGGCCGGCTTCCTCGCGGGTCATGTTGACCGCGTTGACGAGCGCGGCCTCGGTGTGCACGACGCGCATCCCGCGTCCGCCGCCGCCGCCCGCCGCCTTGATGATGACCGGATAGCCGATCGCGCGCGCAATCTTGACGATCTCCTTCGGATCGTCCGGCAACGCGCCTTCCGACCCCGGCACGCACGGCACGCCGGTCTTGATCATCGTCTGCTTCGCGGTGACCTTGTCACCCATCATGCGGATCGTTTCCGGGCGCGGGCCGATGAACGTGAAGCCCGACTGCTCGACGCGCTCCGCGAAATCGGCGTTCTCCGACAGGAAGCCGTAGCCGGGGTGGATCGCCTCGGCATCGGTGACTTCCGCGGCGCTGATCAGCGCCGGCATGTTCAGGTAGCTCAGGTTCGACGGGGCCGGGCCGATACAGACGGCTTCGTCCGCGAGGCGCACGTACTTGGCTTCCTTGTCGGCTTCCGAGTAGACGACCACCGTCTTGACGCCGAGTTCGCGGCACGCGCGCTGGATGCGCAGCGCGATTTCACCGCGGTTGGCAATGAGGATTTTTTCAAACATAGCGAGTATTCGTCTCTTCGAGGGGCGCGCGAACGGCGCCTGGCGAGCATCGGCGGCGCGCGGCCGGCAGGGCCGCGCGGCGGGCTTAGCCGATCACGAAAAGCGGCTGGCCGTATTCGACGGCCTGGCCGTTCTCGACGAGGACTTCCTTGATCACGCCGGCCTTGTCCGACTCGATCTCGTTGAGCAGCTTCATCGCTTCGATGATGCAGATCGTCTGGCCTTCCTTGACCGTGTCGCCGGCCTGCACGAACGGGTCGGCGCCCGGCGACGGCGCGCGGTAGAACGTGCCGACCATCGGCGACGTCACGACGTGGCCCTGCGGGACGGCCGGTGCGGCCGCGGCGCCGGCTGCCGGCGCGGCGCCGTCGGTCGGCAGCGCGGCCGACGGAGGCGGCGCGCTGACTTGCGGGGCATACCCAGCCGTCGGCTGCACGTAGACCGGCGGCGCGTTCTTGACGATGCGCACCTTGCCTTCGCCTTCCGTCACTTCCAGCTCGGAGATGCCGGATTCGGAAACGAGGTCGATCAGAGTTTTCAGCTTACGAAGATCCATCGGGAATTCCCCTTTCAATACGTGAAAGCGCCGGTTAGGGGCCGGCGCTGAATCTAGATCGCGAAATCAGCCGCGCGACGCGCCTTGCAGCTTGTCCAGCGCGTACTCGAGCGCGTACAGATAACCTTTCCAGCCGAGCCCGCAGATCACGCCTTCGGCCTGGTCGGAAAAGTAGGAGTGGTGCCTGAACGCTTCGCGGCGATGCACGTTCGACAAGTGAACCTCGACGAACGGGATGCCAACGCCGGCGATCGCGTCCCGGATCGCAACGCTCGTATGCGTGTACGCGGCCGGATTGATCAGGATGAAATCGGTCTGTTCCTCCCGCGCGGCCTGGATGCGGTCGACCAGCGCGCCTTCATGGTTGCTCTGGAACGACGACAGTTCGGCGCCGGCTTCCCGGGCGCGCGCGGCAAGCGCCTGATCGATCTGCGCGAGCGTGACGCGGCCATACACCTCCGGTTCCCGGGTGCCGAGAAGGTTCAGGTTGGGGCCGTGCAACACCAGCAATCGTGTCATGGTCGCTTCTATTTCTGCGGAATTGCGCGAACTTTAGCGCTATTTAGAGAAATTTGTCTAGTTTTGCCGAACGGCCAGGTTCGTCGGACCTGCAAGAATTACCGGTGCGGATGCAAAGTATCGGCGAATTCACGCGAAATCGCGGCGATCGACGGACAAATTGCTGCGAACGTGCGGGCCGGTGTTCGGGCAGCTTACAGCGCGTCGAGTGTCTTTTTCAGCTCGGCCGGCTGGATTTGTCCCAATTTTGTCTCGCGAATCTTGCCGGTTTCGTCGATGACGACCGTAAACGGCAGCGCGCCGGCGGTATTTCCAAAATTACGGGCCAGATCCGCGCCCGCATAACCGCTGACGAAAACCGGATAGTCGACCTTCACTTTCTGCAGGAAGTTCTTCACGTTCTGCTCGGAATCGACGCCGATCCCGATGAAACGGATGCCTTTCTGCTTGTATTGATGCGACAGCGCGACGAGCTCGGGCATCTCCTCGACGCACGGGCCGCACCACGACGCCCAGAAATTGACGACGACCTTCTGGCCCTTGAAGGCGGCCAGCGTGGCTGGCTTGCCGTCGACGCCAGTGAGCGATGACGCCCATAGCTGGTCGACCGGGTTGCCGTGGGCGGACGGCGCGGCGACGGCGACGCCGTCGCCGTCCGTGCCGCGGAACCAGTGGCCGGCGGCGACCCCGCCGGCGACGGCGGCGGCCGCGACCACCGCGAGCGCCAACATGCGTTTCATCATCATCGTTGAATCATTTGGGTTCGGAAGGGGCCTGGCTTGCGTCGACGAGCGCGCGCAGCGCGGCGGCGTCCGCGCGGGCGACGCGACCGCGCGCGTCGGCCTTCACCGCGCCTCGCAGGTCGTCGCTCGCATAGAGCGCGAGATGAATGCCTATGGCGTCCACGTCGCGCCGCGGGCGCCACAGGAAACTGAGCGTCTCGACGTCGCCGCGGCCCGCGAAATGCCGCGTCTCCGACACGTCGTACTGGACGTTCTGGTTCAGCAGGTAGATCGCGACGTCCTTCGGGTTGTCGGTGAATGCCTGCAAATGGATATCCGAATGCGCGTTCGCGGTGCCGTTCAGCACGGCGCCCGTCACATAAGGATGGAACTCGGCGAGCCGGCGCATCCAGTCGAGCGCGATCTCGCGCAGGCGGCGCAGTTCGTCCGGCTGCGTGTCGCTCTGGAACAGCGCGAGGTACTCGCGCAGTTCTTCCTCGATCTGGTCGTTATCCGGCAGCCATTCGCCGGCAACGCGCGAATCGCCCAGCAACTGGCGCGCCGCCTTGCGCTTCGCGCCGGCATAGTCCTGACCATCCTCCGCGATCAGACGGGCGGCGGACTGGGCGATTTCCTCGCGGACGCGCCGCGGGTCGACAAGAGGTTTGCGAGACATGATCCGGCCATCATACTCGATCGTCGCGGCGCCCGAGCACGGGTGCGGCGGCCTGCCGCCCGAGGGTGCCGGCGCCGTTCGCGCGCATCGTGCGGGCCGCCGGGCATCGCAGGCCGTCAGTTACAATACTGTCCTTTGTGTCGCGGCCAGGTCGTTGGCCGGGCGCCGGCCGCACGGCCTCGCCGGTGCGCCGCACACGCATCCTTTCCGAATCGACGGCGCCCGGCGGCGCGAAAGCATTCATCTATGCACATCCACATTCTTGGCATCTGCGGCACCTTCATGGGCGGTCTCGCCGTACTCGCACGCGAGGCGGGCCACACGGTGACGGGTTGCGACGCGGGCGTCTATCCGCCGATGAGCACGCAGCTCGAGGCGCAGGGCATCACGCTGACCGAGGGCTACGGCGCCGAGCAGATCGACCTGAATCCGGACCTGTTCGTGATCGGCAACGTCGTCACGCGCGGCAATCCGTTGATGGAGGCGATCCTCGATCGCGGCCTGCCGTACGTGTCCGGCCCGCAGTGGCTGGGCGAGCACGTACTCGCCGGCAAATGGGTGCTCGCGGTCGCGGGCACGCACGGCAAGACGACCACGTCGTCGATGCTCGCATGGCTGCTGGAAGACGCGGGGCTGAACCCGGGCTTCCTGATCGGCGGCGTGCCGCTGAACTTCGGCGTGTCCGCGCGGCTCACCGATTCGAGCTTCTTCGTGATCGAGGCCGACGAGTACGACACGGCATTCTTCGACAAGCGCTCGAAGTTCGTGCACTACCGGCCGCGCACCGCGGTGCTGAACAACCTCGAATTCGATCACGCCGATATCTTCCCCGATCTCGCCGCGATCGAAACGCAATTCCATCATCTCGTGCGCACCGTCCCCGGCGTCGGGCGGATCGTCACGAACGGTCGCTCGGACGCGCTCGAGCGCGTGCTGGCGCGCGGCTGCTGGAGCGAGGTCGAGCGCTTCGGCGTCGACGGCGGCTGGCAGGCGCTGCCGGCGGAGGACGGGGTGCCGGTCGACGAACGCTTCGCGGTGTATTCGCACGCCGAGCGCGTCGGCGAAGTCGCGTGGCAGGTGCAGGGCGACCACAACCGGATGAACGCGCTCGCGGCGATCGCCGCCGCGCGCCACGTCGGCGTGCCGCCCGCGCAGGCCGCGGAGTCGCTCGCATCGTTCCGCAACGTGAAGCGCCGCATGGAAGTGCGCGGCAGCGTGGACGGCGTGACCGTCTATGACGATTTCGCACACCATCCGACCGCGATCGACACCACGATCGCCGGCCTTCGTGCGCGCATCGGCCGCGAGAATGCCCGCATCCTCGCCGTACTCGAGCCGCGTTCGAACACGATGAAGCTCGGCGTGATGAAGTCGCAATTGCCGGCAAGTCTCGCCGATGCCGATCTCGTGTTCGGCTACGGCGCGCCCGCCGGGCGCGACGCGCTCGGCTGGAATCTCGCCGAAGCGCTCGCGCCGCTGGGCGACCGCGCGCGCGCATTCGACGATCTGCATCTGCTGGTGAAGGCGGTGGTCGAGGCCGCGCGTCCGGGCGACCACGTGCTCGTGATGAGCAACGGCGGCTTCGGCGGCGTGCACCAGAAGCTGCTCGACGCGCTCGGGAGCCGCACGTGATCCTGTATCTGCACGGCTTCCGGTCGTCGCCGGAATCGCAGAAGTCGCGGCTGCTCGCCGCGCGCATGGCCGAACTCGGCCGCACCGGCGAGTGGCGGTGCCCGTCGCTGTCGGTGTCGCCGCTCGAGGCGATCGCCGTCGCGGAGTCGGAGGTCGCGGGCGCCCGCGAGGTCACCGTGATCGGCAGCTCGCTCGGCGGTTATTACGCGACGTGGCTCGCCGAAAAGCATGGCTGGAAGGCCGTGCTGCTGAATCCGGCGATCGTGCCGCAGCGCGATCTCGAGCAGCATCTGGGCGAACAGCCGCTGTGGCACGGCGGCGGCACGATCGTCGTCGAGCGCCGTCACCTGCACGAGCTCGACGCGCTGCGCGTGCCGGCGATCACGCGCGCCGACCGCTACTATCTGTTCGCGGCGACCGGCGACGAAGTGCTCGACTATCGCGAGATGCTCGCCCATTACCCGGGCGCGAAAACCCGCGTGATCGACGGCAGCGATCACGGAATCAGCGAATTTGCCGACTATGTCGACGACGTTCTCGCGTTTTGCGACGGAAAGACGTCATAAACCGGCCACGTGCCGATCGAATTCCCATCATCATGCGGCGCCGCCGATGCGGCGCCCGGCAGTCTGAACGAGAGTACTGAGTGAACGTTTTCTTCGAGGAATCGGGCAGTTTCAAGGCGGGCAGCGTGCTGTCGCGCCAGGGCGACGCATTTCAGGTCGAGTTGCCCGGCGGGCGGCGCGCGAAGGTACGCGCGAAAGACGTGCTGATCGAATTCGACAAGCCGGCCGCCGGCGATCTGATGCACGAGGCCGATACGGCCGCGCAGCAGATCGATCTGGACTTCCTGTGGGAATGCGCGCCGGCCGACGAGTTCGCGTACACGGCGCTCGCCGCCGAATACTTCGGCGCGACGTATGGCCCGGTCGAGCGCGCGGCGCTCGTGTTGCGGCTGCACGGCTCGCCCGTCTATTTCCGCCGCAAGGGGCGCGGCCAGTACCAGCGCGCGCCGGAAGAGCAGCTCAAGATGGCGCTCGCGTCGCTCGAGCGCAAGCGCCAGCAGGCGCTCGTGCAGGCGCAGTATGAAGAGGAACTGAAGGCCGGCAAGTTGCCGGAAGCGTTCGCGGGCAAGGTGCTCGGGCTGCTGACGCGCCCGGACAAGAATTCGATCGAGTACAAGGCGATGGAAGCGGCGGCCGGCGCGCGCGGCGTGTCGCCGGCGCGGCTGATGCTCGACTGCGGCGGCATCGAGTCGCCGCGCGCGCTGCACGAAGCGCGCTTCCTCGCGGAATTCTTCCCGCACGGCACGGGCTTCCCGCCCGTCACGGTCGGCCCGCTGCCGGACGACCTGCCGCGCGCGAACGTCGAGGCGTTCTCGATCGACGACATCACGACCACCGAAATCGACGACGCATTTTCGGTCGAGCACCTGTCCGACGGCCGGGTGCGGATCGGGGTGCACATCGCGGCGCCGGCGCTCGGCATCGTGCGCGGCGACGCGGTCGATGCGATCGCGCGCGCGCGCCTGTCGACCGTCTACATGCCGGGCGACAAGATCACGATGCTGCCGGACGACGTCGTCGACGTGTTCACGCTGAAAGAGGGCGATTACCGCCCGGCGCTGTCGCTGTACATCATCGTCAACCGCGAGACGCAGGACATCGTCGCGAACGAGACGCGCGCCGAGCTCGTGTTCGTGAAGAACAACCTGCGCCACAACACGCTCGACGAGCTCGTCAACGAAGAGACGCTCGCGGCCGGCACCGGCGACTATCCGCACAAGGACGACATCGCCGTGCTGTGGCCGCTCGCGCAGGCGCTGTTCGAGAAGCGCCAGGTCGCGCGCGCGGGCTACGGCCTGAAGCGCGAGGTGCAGCGCAACACCGACTACAACTTCTACGTCGAAGGCGAGCACGTGACGATCACGCCGCGCCGCCGCGGCTCGCCGCTCGACCTGATCGTGTCGGAGCTCGCGATTCTCGCGAACTCGACCTGGGGCGCGTTCCTGCACGACCACACGGTGCCGGGCATCTACCGTTCGCAGCGCGGCTTCGGCGCGCCGGGGCCGAAGCGCACGCGGATGCAGACGACGGCCGCGCCGCACGAAGGCCTCGGCGTCGCGCAGTACGCGTGGAGCACGTCGCCGCTGCGCCGCTACGTCGACCTCGTGAACCAGTGGCAACTGCTCGCGTGCGTGCAGCACGGCGTCACCGCGAAGCTCGCCGCGCCGTTCAAGCCGAAGGACGCGGACCTGTACGCGGTCGTGCAGGGCTTCGACGATACGTATACGGCCTACGCCGACTACCAGCGCCGGATGGAGTACTTCTGGTGCCTGCGCTGGCTCAAGCAGGAACAGAAGAAGCAGGTCGTCGCGAGCGTCGTGAAGGGTGATCTCGTGCGCCTCGAGGACATTCCGCTGCTGCTGCACGTGCCGGGGCTCGGCGTGCATGCGCGCGGCACGCGCGTGCTGCTCGACGTGATGTCGCTCGACGAGCTGACGATCGAGGCGTCGGTGCGCCTGCTCAACGTGCTCGACGCGCCGACCGTGACGAGCGGCGACGCGGCCGACGAAGAGGACGACGCCGAAGGCGGCGACGATACGCTGGTCGACGCGCAAGACGCGTCGGCGCAGGCCGAGGCCGAAGCGCTGGCCGAATCGGGCGACGCGGCGGACGCGGCGGCAGAAGGCGGCGAAGCCGCGAGCGGCAACGACGGCGAAGAGGGGCGCGCATCATGAACGCAGTTGCGTCGACGAGCGGCGCCGACCGCTATGTCGTGTTCGGCAACCCGGTGGCGCACAGCAAGTCGCCGTTCATCCACGCGCAATTCGCCGCGCAGACCGGCGAGCCGATCGAGTACACGCACCGGCTCGCGCCGGTCGACGGTTTCGAGGCCGCCGTGCGCGCGTTCGTCGCCGAAGGCGGTCGCGGCGCGAACGTGACGGTGCCGTTCAAGCTCGATGCGCATGCGCTCGCCGATACGCTGTCGCCGCGCGCGGCGGCGGCAGGCGCGGTGAACACGTTGCGTATCGACGCCGACGGCCGCCTCCACGGCGACAACACCGACGGCGTCGGCCTCGTGCGCGACATCGAAGCGAATCTCGGCGTGTCGCTGGCGGGCGCGCGCATCCTGCTGCTCGGCGCGGGCGGCGCCGCGCGCGGCGTCGTGCTGCCGCTGCTCGACCGCGCGCCGCTGTCGATCACGATCGTGAACCGCACCGCGAGCAAGGCCGAAGCGCTCGTCGGCCAGTTCATGCAGGCCGCGCACGATGCGGGCTGCACGTTCGCGGGGGGCGGCCCCGGCGTCGTGCGGGCCGAACCGTACGACGTGGTGATCAATGCGACGGCCGGCAGCCTCGACGCCGCGCTGCCGGAATGCGACGCTGCCGCATTCGGCGCCGGCACGCTCGCGTACGACATGATGTACGGCGCGCAGCCGACCGTGTTCATGCAGCACGCGGCGTCGCTCGGCGCGCGCACGGCCGACGGGCTCGGGATGCTGGTCGAGCAGGCGGCCGAATCGTTCTTCATCTGGCGCGGCGTGCGGCCGGACGGTGCGCCGGTGCTGGCCGCGCTGCGCCAGGCGCTCGCGGCGAGCTGAACGGAGCGCGGCACGTGGTGGCGGTGAGCGGCACGCAGCGCACGCGGACGACGAGCCTCGCTCGCTGGATCGTCTACGCGGGATCGGTATTCGCGGGCGCATGGCTCGCGACGCAACTGTTCTATCTCGGGCAGATCGCGCTGTGGTCGTTCGTGAACCCGGGCTCGACCGCGTTCATGCGCACCGACGCGTGGTGGCTGTCGCGCGACACGCCGCCCGCGCAGATCCGGCACCAGTGGGTGCCGTACGACCAGATCTCGCGCAACCTGAAGCGTGCGCTGATCGCCTCCGAAGATTCGACCTTCGCGACCAACAACGGCTACGACGTCGACGCGATCCTTCAGGCGTGGGAGAAGAACAAGGCGCGCGGCAGGATCGTCGCGGGCGGCTCGACGATCACGCAGCAGCTCGCGCGCAACCTGTTCCTGTCGCGCGAGAAGAGCTACATCCGCAAGGGGCAGGAGCTGATCATCACGTGGATGCTCGAAACGGTGCTCGACAAGGAGCGCATCTTCGAGATCTACCTGAATTCGGTCGAATGGGGGCGCGGCGTGTACGGCGCCGAAGCGGCCGCACGCTATTACTACAAGATTCCGGCGAGCCGGCTCGGCGCGTGGCAGTCGGCGCGTCTCGCGGTGATGCTGCCGAAGCCGCGCTGGTTCGATGCGCATCGCGGCTCGGCCTACCAGGCGCAGCGTGCGGCAGTCATCGCGCGCCGGATGGGCGCGGCCGAGCTCCCGCAATCCGAGTAAGCGGCGCGCCCGCGCCGCTGCATTGTCCGTTGCGCCGTCGACGCGCGATTGACGCGCTGCAGCGGATTCGTGTCGCCGCCATTTCGGGCCACATCCTTTAGACGAATCCGTCTATTTCGCTTTGCTGAGCAATGCCGGCGACCGCGCGATTTTGTTGGTGGGCAGCGCGTGAAATCCGTGCTTTTTTAGTCCGCACGGCTAAACGCGAAAGCCGATGAAAGCGACGTGAAATGCAACGTTTCGCGAATCGAAGCATTCCTGAAAGGTGTGCGCTGCACCGCCGGCGCGCCAAATATTTCCAAATTTTTCAAAGCTGACGGGCTCGCGTATATTGGCCAGCGCCTCGGCTTATCGGCCGCAATCGAGGCGGGGGGTGGCTTATCCGGCTGCTCGACACGAAAAACATCCGAGAGAAGGAACGCAACGATGCCAGCGAGCAAAGCGAAGCTGTTGTTGGGGGTGGTGTGTTCTTCGCTGATTCTGACGGCCTGCAACGACGACGTGACGTCGTCCGCCGCTGCGAGCGCCGCCGATTCAGCCGATCCCGCCGGTCAGGTCGACCGTGCGTACAACGATCCCAACAGTTATTCGTCGAGCGCGACCGCGTCGCTCGACGCGTCCGCCGCGGTCGAAAAAGCCGCCGTCACGCACCACCAGATCACGCTGAACGGCAAGACGATCCGGTACACGGCCACCGCCGGCCACCTCGTCGCACGCAATCCGCAGACGGGCGCGCCCGAAGCATCGTTCTTCTATGTCGCGTACACGGCCGACAACCAGCCCGCGGCGAAGCGGCCCGTCACGTTCCTGTACAACGGCGGTCCGGGCTCGGCCTCGGTGTGGCTGCACCTCGGCTCGTTCGGCCCGCGCCGGATCCAGACCGGCGACCCGAACGCGAACACGTCGACGTTCCCGTTCGTCGACAACCAGGAAACGCTGCTCGACACGACCGACCTCGTGTTCGTCGATGCGATCGGCACCGGCTTCTCGGAAGCGGTCGCGCCGAACACGAACCAGACGTTCTGGGGCGTCGACCAGGACGCCGGCGCGTTCCGCGATTTCGTGACGCGCTACCTGAGCGTGAACCAGCGCAACGATTCGCCGAAATACCTGTTCGGCGAATCGTACGGCACGCCGCGCACCGACGTGCTCGCGAACCTGCTCGAGACGGCTGGCGTGAAGCTCGACGGCATCGTGCTGCAATCGTCGATCCTGAACTACAACACGAACTGCGACATGGCGAGCGACTATGTCGGCAACTCGAACAACGGCGCGAGCCCGGTGAGCTGCGCCGGCTTCGTGCCGTCGTACGGCACGGTCGGCGCGTATTACCAGCTCGACAACCCCAATCCGTCGAACCTGCCGCAGTATGCGGACCAGATGCGCCTGCTGACGGCCGGCAGCTACGCGCCCGCCGTGAACGCGTATCTGGCGAGCCATACGCCGCCGCCGCCGAATCTCGTCACGACGATGGCGAATTCGACCGGCGTGAAGCAGGCGCTGTGGAATGCCGACTTCAACGTGGTCCCGACCTTCTTCGACAACAGCTTCCAGCTGTCGCTGGTCCCGGGCACGCTGATCGGCCGCTACGACGCACGCGTGAACGTGCCCGTGTCGAGCCCGCTCGCGGCCGACGGCGATCCGTCCAGCTCGTTTATCACGAAGCCGTTCACCGACACGATCGGCAGCTACCTGCCGAACGAACTGAAGTACACCGCGCAGTCGGCCTACTCGGTGAGCAGCAACGCGATCAACACGTGGGACTGGACGCACGACGGCCTGGCGATGCCCGACACGATCCCCGATCTGGCCGCGGCGCTGACGCTGAACCCGGCGTTGAAGGTGCTGTCGCTGAACGGGTATCACGACATCGCGACGCCGTTCTACCAGACCGAACTCGACCTCGCGCGGCTCGGGACACAACCGAACCTGACGATCAAGGACTATCAGGGCGGGCACATGGTCTATCTCGACGATACGTCGCGTCCGCAGGAGAAAGCCGACCTCGTGACCTTCTACGGCGCGGCCGCGCATTGATTGCGCCACGCCGGCGACAGGCGCCCCCGGCGCCGCTCGCCGGCCGTCGATCCCATTCCAGACTGGAGCCTGACATGAAGAATCGTTTCATCGTCGTTGCCGCGGCGCTCGCATGCGTCGGCGCCGCAGCATCCCTTTCCGCGCAGGCGAGCGACGCCGCCGCGCCGGCGCGTGCGCGCCAGGCGCAGCTCGGCGACCCGTACGTGCCGCCGGCCGCGCGCCACGTGACCGCCGGCACGCAAACGACCGGCGCCGCGCTGCACGCGCAGGTGGTGCGCAAGCTCGCGCGGCAGTTCAGTGCGGCCGACACGCAGAACACGGGTTCGATCACCGAGTCGCAGGCGCGCGCGGCCGGCCTCGGCTATGTCGCGAACCACTTCCGGCAGATCGACGCGGGCGGCAGCGGTCGCGTGTCGTTCGCCGACGTCCAGCGCTACATGCAGGCGCGCAGCACGAGCCAGCAGTAAGCGCGGGACGCGTTGAACAAACGGGGGCGGAACCTGCGACACGGCGGGTTCCGCCCCCGTGCGCATGGCGCAGCCGTCGCGTCGAGCCTGCGGGCGATTTCGCCGTCATTCTCATTATCTGGACAACGCATTCAAATATTGGAGACGAGTGCGTGCGCTCCTACAATCCGAAGCACATCGACAGCTTCGGACCCACGCATCGCGCGGCGCCCGTCGCACACGGAGACACCTTCCATGAAGTTTGCCGGGCGCTTTACTCGGTGCATCGACCGCCGCCACGCCGCAGCACCGGACGCAGTTCCGGCGCTGCGCGAGCGGCTTCACCGATTCCGTTGAAGAAGCCCCGCCCCATGACCAAGATGCCAGATTCCCTTGCCCTCGACGCCCGGCGCGCGATGCCGGTCAATGCGTCGCTGACCGACAGCATCGGCGCGACCAGCACGCCGCTCGACCTCGCCGCGCAGCAGGCCGGCACGCAGACGCTGCTGCGCGGCCTCGCGATTCTCGAAGCGATCGCCAACGGCGCGCGCGACATGCGCGCGATCGGCGCCGCGCTCGGCACGACGCGCAGCACGACGCACCGGCTCGTCAGCAGCCTCGTCCAGGCGCGCTATCTGCGCCAGGTGCAGGGCGGCTACCTGCTCGGCCCGAAGCTGATCGAGCTCGGCACGATCGCGCTCGAGCAGATGCCGCTCACCGCGGTGGCGCGTCCGCATCTCGAGGCGCTCGCGGAAGCGACGCTCGACACGATCCATCTCGGCGTGCGCGACGGCGACGACGTGTTGTACATCGACAAGATTCCCGGCACGCGCGGCCTCGAGATGCGCTCGCGCGTCGGCCACCGGATGCCGCTCGCGTCGACCGGCATCGGCAAGGCGATGATGCTCGACCTCGATCCCGACCTGTGGCGCTCGCTGTTCGAAGCCGCGCGGCGCGCGCTGGCCGGCGTCAATTTCAAGCCCGACAACCGGCCCGAGACGAGCGCGTTCCTGCAGCGCATGGCCCATTACGCGGCCGGCGGCTATACGTTCGATCTCGAGGAAAACGAGGCGTCGATCCGCTGCGTGGCCGCGCCGATCCGCGACGCGTCGGGCGCGGTCGTCGCGGCGGTGTCGGTGGCGAGCACGATTCCGTACATGCCGCACGACCGCATGGACGAACTGATTCCGCTCGTGCAGCGCGAAGCGCGAGCCATTTCCGCGGAACTGGGCTGGAGCCCGCCGCAGGGTACCCGCAGGATCAAACGATGACGACTTCGACCCGGCTCGTTCCGGATGCCAGTTCCGCTTCCCCGTCGCTGATCGCGCTCGACTGGGGCACCACGTCGCTGCGCGCGTATTTGTACGACGCGCACGGCGTGCCGATCGACACGCGCAGCCGGGCGGCCGGCGTGATGCACGTACCGGGCGGCGGCGCGCGTGCGTTCGACGCGGTGTTCGAGGAAGCGTGCGGCGACTGGCTCGACCGTGCGCCCGGCCTGCCGGTGCTCGCCGCCGGAATGGTCGGCAGCGCGCAGGGCTGGCGCGAGGCGCCGTACGTCGCGGTGCCGGCCGGGGCCGACGCGCTCGTCGCGGGCCTCATCACGGTGACGACGTCGCGCGGCGCGACCGTTTCGATCGTGCCGGGCGTGATCGCGACGGGCGAATTGCCCGACGTGATGCGCGGCGAAGAAACGCAGATCGTCGGCGCACTCGCGAGCGATCCGACGCTTGGCGCCGATCGTTCAGGGGTACTGATCGGCTTGCCGGGCACGCATGCGAAATGGGCGTGGGTGAAGGACGGGCTGATCGAGCGCTTCCAGACCTTCATGACCGGCGAGCTGTTCGCGGTGCTGCGCGATCACACGATCCTCGGCCGCACGATGCGAACGGGTGCGTCGCCCGACCGCGCCGCGTTCGTCCGCGGCGTAGCGGTCGCACGCGGCGCGCAGCACACGGGGCTGCTCGCGACGATTTTCAGCACGCGCACGCTGGGGCTGACCGACCGGCTCGCACCCGACGCGCAGGGCGACTACCTGTCCGGCCTGCTGATCGGCCACGAACTCAATGCGCTCGACGCGATGCTCGCGGAGCGCGGCATCGCGCTCGCGGACCAGCCGCTGCTGCTGATCGGCGACGGCGGCTTGTGTTCGCGCTACGTCGATGCGCTCCAGGTATTCGGCCATGCGCATGCGCGTGTCGCCGCGCATGCGACCGAGCTTGGCCTGTGGCGGATCGCGTCGCGCGCCGGGCTCGTGCGCGCGGACGGCGAGCCCGTCTGCGCCGACCACTGAACTGCTTGCAGAGGAATCCTCGATGCCGACCGACCTGACATTGCCCGCGCCGTACACGCCCCACGCCGCACTGATGCGCGCGTTCGATGCGTGTCCGCTGATCGCGATCATGCGCGGCATCGCGCCCGCCGAAGCGGCCGATCACGGCCGCGCGCTCTACGAAGCCGGCTTCCGGATCGTCGAGGTGCCGCTCAACTCGCCGGACCCGTTCGACAGCATCGCGGCGTTGCGGCGCGCGTTGCCCGACGACGCGATCGTCGGCGCGGGCACCGTGCTGCGCGCCGAGTACGTCGATCGCGTGCAGGACGCGGGCGGCGCGCTGATCGTGATGCCGCACAGCGACGCGGCCGTGATCCGCCGCGCACGCGAGCGCGGGCTGGCGAGCGCGCCGGGCGTCGCGACGCCGACCGAAGCGTTCGCGGCGCTGACGAACGGCGCCGACGTGCTGAAGATGTTCCCGGCCGAGCAACTCGGCGTGACGGTCGTGAAGGCATGGCGCGCGGTGATCGACCGCGCGGTGCCGCTGATTCCGGTCGGCGGGATCGCGCCGGACAACATGCGGCCGTTCCTCGACGCCGGCGCGAACGGCTTCGGGCTGGGTTCGGCGCTGTACCGCCCCGGCCAGTCGGCCGACACGACCGCGGCGAATGCGCGCGCGTTCCAGGCCGGCTTGCGCGTCGCGCGCGGCGGAGCCGCATGATGGGCCGCCTCGCGGGCAAGGTCGCGATGGTGACGGGCGCGGGCCGCGGCATCGGCGCCGCGATCGCGCGCGCGTTCGTGCGCGAAGGCGCGGCCGTCGCGCTCGTCGATCTCGACTTCCCGCAGGCGCAGCACACGGCCGCCGCGATTGCACACGAATGCGACGGCGCGCGCGTGCTGCCGCTGCAGGCGGATGTCGCGCGGCAGCAGGCGGTGCGCGATGCGCTCGCGCAGACCGAAGCGGCGTTCGGCCCGCTCGACGTGCTCGTGAACAACGCGGGCATCAACGTGTTCGCCGATCCGCTGACGATGACCGACGACGACTGGCGGCGCTGCTTCGCGGTCGATCTCGACGGCGTGTGGCATGGCTGCCGCGCCGCGCTGGAGGGCATGGTCGAGCGCGGGCGCGGCAGCATCGTGAACATCGCGTCGACGCATGCATTCAGGATCATCCCGGGCTGCTTTCCGTACCCGGTCGCGAAGCACGGCGTGCTCGGCCTCACGCGTGCGCTCGGCATCGAATACGCGGCGCGCAACGTGCGCGTGAACGCGATCGCGCCGGGCTACATCGAGACGCAGCTCACGCGCGACTGGTGGGACGCGCAGCCCGATCCGGCCGCCGCGCGCGCCGAGACGCTCGCGCTGCAGCCGATGAAGCGGATCGGCCGCCCCGAGGAGGTCGCGATGACGGCCGTGTTCCTGGCGTCCGACGAGGCGCCGTTCATCAATGCCGCGTGCATCACCGTCGATGGCGGGCGCGCGGCGCTGTATCACGACTGACACGATTGACGTAGCGATTCGAAAGACCGCACGTGCGACGGCCGCGCGCACGCTGCGTCGAAACCAACAAGCGGCTGCATCCTGTTCGATGAAAACAAGGAGACTCTGGAGATGAAACGCAGAACGTTCGTAACGCTGGCCGCTGCGGCCGCGGTGGTGATGGGCAGCCCGGTCGCGCACGCGGCCGACCCGGTCAAGATCGGCTTCCTGGTGAAGCAGCCTGAGGAACCGTGGTTCCAGGACGAATGGAAATTCGCCGAGATCGCCGCGAAGCAGAAGGGCTTCACGCTCGTGAAGATCGGTGCGCCGTCCGGCGAGAAGGTGATGAGCGCGATCGACAACCTGTCCGCACAGAAGGCGCAGGGCTTCATCATCTGCACGCCCGACGTGAAGCTCGGGCCGGGCATCGTCGCGAAGGCGAAGTCGCACAACCTGAAGATGATGACGGTCGACGACCGCCTCGTCGACGGCGCGGGCAAGCCGATCGAGGCGGTGCCGCACATGGGGATCTCCGCGTACAACATCGGCAAGCAGGTCGGCGACGGCATCGCGGCCGAGATCAAGAAGCGCGGCTGGGACATGAAGGACGTCGGCGCGATCGACATCACCTACGAGCAGTTGCCGACCGCGCACGACCGCACGAGCGGCGCGACCGACGCGCTGGTCGCCGCCGGCTTCCCGAAGGCGAACGTGATCGCGGCGCCGCAGGCGAAGACCGATACGGAAAACGCGTTCAACGCGGCGAACATCGCGCTCACGAAGAACCCGCAGTTCAAGCACTGGGTCGCCTACGGCCTGAACGACGAGGCCGTGCTCGGCGCGGTGCGCGCGGCCGAAGGGCGCGGCTTCAAGGCCGACAACATGATCGGCATCGGCATCGGCGGTTCCGATTCGGCGCTCAACGAGTTCAAGAAGCCGCAGCCGACGGGCTTCTACGGGACCGTGATCATCAGCCCGAAGCGCCACGGCGAGGAAACCTCGGACCTGATGTACACGTGGATCACGCAGGGCAAGGCGCCGCCGCCGCTGACGCTGACGACGGGCATGCTCGCCACGCGCGACAACGTGGCGAAGGTGCGCGAGGAGATGGGGCTCGCGTCGAAGTAAGCGGCCCGCCGGCTGCCGCGGCGACGCGGCGGCCGGCGGTCGATCGATCTGGAAGTGGGGAGACGACGTGTCAGCGGCACTGCGTTTTGACAATATCGGCAAGGTATTTCCCGGCGTGCGCGCACTCGACGGCATTTCGTTCGACGTGCATGCGGGCGAGGTGCATGGCCTGATGGGCGAGAACGGCGCGGGCAAGTCGACGCTGTTGAAGATTCTCGGCGGCGAATACCAGCCCGATGCGGGCAGCGTGCTGGTCGACGGCCAGCCCGTGCAGTTCGCGAGTGCGGCCGCGTCGATCGCGGCCGGCATCGCGGTGATTCACCAGGAATTGCAGTACGTGCCCGATCTGACGGTCGCGGAAAACCTGTTGCTCGGCCGCCTGCCGAACGCGTTCGGCTGGGTGAGAAAGCGCGAGGCGAAGCGTTACGTGCGCGAGCGGCTCGCCGAGATGGGCGTCGATCTCGATCCGGACGCGCGGCTCGGGCGGCTGTCGATCGCGCAGCGGCAGATGGTCGAGATCTGCAAGGCGCTGATGCGCAACGCGCGCGTGATCGCGCTCGACGAACCGACGAGCTCGCTGTCGCATCGCGAGACCGAGGTGCTGTTCAAACTGGTCGACGATCTGCGTGCGCAAGGCCGCGCGCTGATCTACATCTCGCACCGGATGGACGAGATCTACCGGCTGTGCGATGCGTGCACGATCTTTCGCGACGGGCGCAAGATCGCGTCGCACCAATCGCTGGCCGACGTGCCGCGCGAGCGGCTCGTCGCCGAGATGGTCGGGCGCGAGATTTCGGACATCTACCATTACGCGCCGCGTGCGCTCGGCGACGTGCGGTTTTCCGCCGACGGCGTCGAAGGCCCGGCATTGCGCGAACGCGCGAGCTTCTCGGTGCGCGCGGGCGAGATCGTCGGCTTCTTCGGGCTCGTCGGCGCGGGTCGCAGCGAGCTGATGCGGCTCGTGTACGGCGCGGACCGCCGGCGCGCGGGCGTGCTGACGCTCGACGGTGCGCGCATCGACGTGAAGCGCACCGGCGACGCGATTCGTCACGGCATCGTGCTGTGCCCCGAGGATCGCAAGGAAGAAGGGATCATCGCGATCGCGTCGGTCGCCGAGAACATCAACATCAGCTGCCGCCGTCATTCGCTGCGCGCGGGGCTCTTCATCAACGGCAAGACCGAAAGCGAAACGGCCGACCGCTTCATCCAGCGGCTGAAGATCAAGACGCCGAACCGGCGCCAGAAGATCCGCTTCCTGTCGGGCGGCAACCAGCAGAAGGCGATCCTGTCGCGCTGGCTCGCGGAGCCCGACCTGAAGGTCGTGATCCTCGACGAACCGACGCGCGGGATCGACGTCGGCGCGAAGCACGAGATCTACGACGTGATCTACCGGCTCGCGGAGCGCGGCTGCGCGATCGTGATGGTGTCGTCGGAACTGCCGGAAGTGCTCGGCGTGTCCGACCGCATCGTCGTGATGCGCGAAGGCCGGATCGCCGGCGAACTGCCGCGCGCCGAGGCGAACGAGCACGCGGTGCTGAATCTCGCGCTGCCGCAGACGAGCGCGGTCGAGGCGGCCTGACGCGACATACGACATTCGAATCGAACACGCGCGGCGCGGGTCGCGCGATGCAGGAGCAGGAGATACACCATGCAAGTCAACGAAAACCTTGGCAGCGCCGCCGTGAAGCCGTCGGCCGACGCGCTGGTTCCACAGCAGAGCGACCGCCAGAAGTGGTGGCAGCATCTGACCGAATACAGCCTGATCGCGATCTTCGCGGTGATGTTCATCACGATGTCGCTGACCGTCGATCACTTCTTCTCGATCGACAACATGCTCGGCCTGGCGCTGTCGATCTCGCAGATCGGCATGGTCGCGTGCACGATGATGTTCTGTCTCGCGTCGCGCGACTTCGACCTGTCGATCGGCTCGACCGTCGCGTTCTCCGGCGTGCTGTGCGCGATGGTGCTGAACGCGACCGACAACACGTTCGTCGCGATCATCGCGGCGGTCGCGGCCGGCGCCGCGATCGGCTTCGTGAACGGCGCGGTGATCGCGTACCTGCGCATCAACGCGCTGATCACGACGCTCGCGACGATGGAGATCGTGCGCGGGCTCGGCTTCATCGTGTCGAAAGGGCAGGCGGTCGGCGTGTCGTCGGACACGTTCATCGCGCTCGGCGGGCTGTCGATGTTCGGCGTGTCGCTGCCGATCTGGGTCACGCTGGTGTGCTTCATCGGGTTCGGCGTGCTGCTGAACCAGACCGTCTACGGCCGCAACACGCTGGCGATCGGCGGCAATCCGGAAGCGTCGCGGCTCGCGGGGATCAACGTCGAACGCACGCGCGTATACATCTTCCTGATCCAGGGCGCGGTGACGGCGCTCGCGGGCGTGATTCTCGCGTCGCGCATCACGTCGGGCCAGCCGAACGCCGCGCAGGGTTTCGAGCTGAACGTGATCTCCGCGTGCGTGCTGGGCGGCGTGTCGCTGATGGGCGGTCGCGCGACGATCTCGGGCGTCGTGATCGGCGTGCTGATCATGGGCACCGTCGAGAACGTGATGAACCTGCTGAACATCGACGCGTTCTACCAGTACCTCGTGCGCGGCGCGATCCTGCTCGCGGCCGTGCTGCTCGACCAGCTCAAGAACCGCGGCGTACGCGACTGACCGACCTGTTTACACGGAGACGATCCGCATGACCATCGACACTTCCGCGCCCGATCCGCACGCCGCGAGCGACGCGCGCTTCGCGCGCTACCCGAGCCTCGAGGATCGCGCGGTGCTGATCACGGGCGGCGCGACCGGCATCGGCGCGTCGTTCGTCGAGCACTTCGTCGAACAGGGCGCACGCGTCGCGTTCGTCGATCTCGACGCGGCGGCCGGCGCCGCACTCGCGGAGCGCCTCGCGCATGCGCGGCATGCGCCGCTGTTCCTGTCGTGCGACCTGACCGACGTCGAGGCGCTGCGCCGGGCGATCGACGCGATCCGCGCACGCATCGGCGCGATCGCGGTGCTCGTGAACAACGCGGCGAACGACACGCGCCATGCGATCGGCGACGTGACGCCCGCGTCGTTCGACGCGGGCATCGCGGTGAACCTGCGTCACCAGTTCTTCGCCGCGCAGGCGGTGATCGACGACATGAAGCGGCAGGGCGGCGGCGCGATCATCAATCTCGGCTCGATCAGCTGGATGCTGAAGAACGGCGGCTATCCCGTCTACGTGATGGCGAAGGCGGCCGTGCAGGGCCTGACGCGCGGGCTCGCGCGCGATCTCGGCCCGTTCGGCATCCGCGTGAATTCGCTGGTGCCCGGCTGGGTGCTGACCGACAAGCAGCGCCGGCTGTGGCTCGACGACGCGGGCCGCGCGGCGATCAAGGCCGGCCAGTGCATCGATGCCGAACTGCTGCCGGCCGATCTTGCACGGATGGCGCTGTTTCTCGCGGCCGACGACAGCCGGATGATCACCGCGCAGGACGTGATCGTCGACGGCGGCTGGGCCTGACCGTTCGCACGACCTGCATCGTTTCTTCGACGAAGGAAAGGAGCTCACCATGACCGCCACGTCCTCGCGCGCATCGTCGTCCACCAGCCAGTCGCGCCGCGCGCGCCTGGCCGCCGCCGCCCAGCCGGTCAGCCCCGGCCCGCAGACGGCCGCATTCGCGCAGGGCGTCGGCGCCGCGCATGCGGCGGCCGTCACGCTGTCGAACGCGTCGCTGCGGCTCGACGTGCTGCCGCACCTCGGCGGCGGCATCGCGCGCTTCGACTGGCGCGGCGACAACGGCGTGCTGATGCCGGTGTTCCGCCGCTGCGAGCACCCGGAGACGGCGACGGACCCGAACGAGCTCGCGTGCTATCCGCTGCTGCCGTACTCGAACCGGATCGGCGACGGGCGCTTCGAATGCGACGGGCGCAAGGTCGCGGTGCCGCGCAACCGCCGCGACGAGCCGCTGCCGATCCACGGCGACGGCTGGCTCGCGCCGTGGCAGGTGGACGATGCGACCGACACGTCGCTGCAACTGTCGCTCGACCGTGCCGCCGGCGCGCCGTACGCGTTCCGCGCGATCCAGTCGTTCGAGCTCGACGACGCGACGCTGTCGATCGCGCTGACGATCGAGAACGCGGGGCGCGCGCGGCTGCCGTTCGGGCTCGGCGTGCATCCGTTCCTCGTGCGCGATGCGGTGACCGAGCTGGCCGCGGCGGCGGGCGGCCTGTGGCTGTCGGGCGCCGATTTCCTGCCGGTGCGGCACGTCAGCGTGCCGCCGGCCTGGCAGTTCGGCGTCGCGTATCCGCTGCCGGCCACGCTCGTCAATCACGCGTTCACCGGCTGGGGCGGCCACGCGACGGTGAGCTGGCCGCGCCGCCGGCTGTCGCTGACCGTCGCGGCCGACGCCGACGCGTACGTGCTCTATACGCCGCCGGGCGAGGATTTCTTCTGCTTCGAGCCGGTCGATCATCCGATCAACGCGATGAACCTGCCGGGCGGCGCGACCGCGCACGGGATGACGCTGCTCGCGCCCGGCGAGCGGCTCACGCGGCGTTTCGCGTTCACCGTCGAGCGCGCCGATGCGCGCGGCAACGCCGCGGCACGCGAGGGCCGCCCGCGACGCGGGTAAAATACGCGGTCTACCAACGGTTTGCCGCGAGTACCCGCCATGTCTTCCCCGCTTACTTTCATTGAATCGCTGCGCGCCGCGTGGCTGCGCACGAATTCGCTGCTGTGCGTCGGCCTCGATCCCGAGCCGTCGCGCTTTCCCGTGCAGTTCGACGGCCAGCCCGACGCGATCTTCGAGTTCTGCCGGCAGATCGTCGACGCGACCGCGCAGTATGCGAGCGCGTTCAAGCCGCAGATCGCGTACTTCGCCGCGCATCGCGCGGAAGACCAGCTCGAGCGCCTGATCGCGCACATCCATCTGCAGCATCCGGGCCTGCCCGTGATCCTCGACGCGAAGCGCGGCGACATCGGCAGCACCGCCGAGCAGTACGCGCGCGAAGCGTTCGAGCGCTATCGCGCGGACGCCGTCACGGTGAACCCGTACATGGGCTACGACTCGGTCGAGCCGTACTTCGAGCATGAAGGCAAGGGCGTGATCGTGCTGTGCCGCACGTCGAATCCGGGCGGTTCGGACCTGCAGTTCCTCGAAACGAACGGGGCCGGGCAGCCGGGCCGGCCGCTGTACCAGGTCGTCGCCGATCTCGCGGCGAACAAGTGGAATGCGAGGAACGGCCAGCTCGGCCTCGTGGTCGGCGCGACGTTCCCGAAGGAAATCGAGGTCGTGCGCGGGATCGTCGGCGACATGCCGCTGCTGATCCCCGGCATCGGCGCGCAGGGCGGCGACGTGCAGGCGACCGTCAACGCGGGCCGCACGGCCGGCGGCACCGGGATGATGATCAACTCGTCGCGCGCGATCCTGTACGCGAGCAAGGGCGAGGATTTCGCCGAAGCCGCGGCGCTCGCCGCGCAGAAGACGCGCGACACGATCAACGCGCATCGCTGATCGACTCGCACGACACCGTCTCGCACCACGCTGTCTCTCACCACACCGCCCAGCCGGCACGCTGGGCGGTGGGTGCCGGCCCCGCGCTCGCGGGCTCGCGCCGCATCCTCCCGTCCCCTTCGCTTTCCTCGATCCTCCCTGGCGCGCGCCGACAACTTCCCGTCGCTTCCGCATTGCATGTCGGCAATTTATTCGCGCGATCCTGCCTCTTGTCATCGATCCGTCACGAAAATGTCAAGAAAAGGAGCGACGCCATGCCCAAGCTGTCCCGCCGTCTTCTGAGCGCGTTCGCCGCGTCGCTGTGCGTGACGTTCGCCCATGCGGCGGATCTCTCGCACTGGCCGGCCGATAGCGCGAAGGCGCTGAACGCGATGATCGCCGCGCATGCGAACCGCGGCGACTACGCGGTGTTCGACGCCGACAACACGACCTACCGCTACGACCTCGAGGAATCGCTGCTGCCGTATCTCGAGAACCGCGGCGTGCTGACGCGCGATTCGCTCGACCCTTCGCTGAAGCTGATCCCGTTCAAGGATTCCGCCGACTACAAGGAATCGCTGACGAGCTACTACTACCGGCTGTGCGAGATCGACGATCTGGTCTGCTATCCGTGGATCGCGCAGGCGTTCGCCGGGCAGTCGCTCGCCGACCTGAAGCGCCACGTCGACGCGATGCTCGCCGACGGCAAGCCGATCCCGATCCGCTACTGGCAGGGCGACAAGGTGGTCGACGGCACGGTGAACCCGCCGCGCTTCTTCCGCGGGATGCAGGAGCTGTACAACGCGCTGCGCGAGAACGGCATCGATGTCTACGTGATGACGGCCGCACACGAGGAGCTCGCGCGGCTCGTGCTGTCCGACCCGAAGTACGGCTACAACGTGAAGCCGCAGAACGTGATCGGCGTGACGACGCTGCTGCGCAACCCGGCGACCGGCGCGCTGACGACGTCGCGGCTGCAGATCAAGGCCGGCAAGTACGACGAGGCCGCGAACCGCAACCTCGTGATCACGCCGTTCCTGATGAACCCGATGACGTGGTACGAAGGCAAGCTCGGTTCGATCGTCGGCTGGATCGACCAGTGGAAGAAGCCGGTGCTCGTCGCGGGCGACACGCCGACGTCCGACGGCTACATGCTGCTGAACGCGACCGACGTCGCGCGCGGCGGCGTGCGCGTGTGGGTCAACAAGAAGGACAAGCAGATGGCGCAGATCCGCGCGTGGTCGGACGAATCGGCCGCGAAGCAGAAGTCGCTCGGCCTGCCGGTGACGGCGGACAAGAACTGGATCGTCGTGAAGCCCGACGCGATTCAGTAAGCGCGCGGCGGGCGCGGCACGCCGCCGGCCCGCTCAGCGTTCGCGCTCGTCGAGCAGCTTCAGCAGCCCGCGCAGCGCATGCGCGGCCGCCTGCGTGCGGATCTGTTCGCGATCGCCCTTGAACACGAGCGTTTCGACGTCGGTATGCAGCCGGTTGCTCCAGCCGAACGACACGGTGCCGACCGGCTTCTTCTCGCTGCCGCCGGCCGGCCCCGCGATGCCGGTGACGGACAGCGCGACCTGCGCGCGGCTGTTGCGCAGCGCGCCTTCGGCCATCGCCCGCGCGACGGGCTCGCTGACCGCGCCGTGCTTGTCGATCAGGTCGGCCGGCACGCCGATCATCTCGATCTTGGCCTGGTTCGAGTACGTGACGAAGCCGCGCTCGAACCACTGGCTGCTGCCGGAGATGTCGGTGATCGCCGCGGCGATCATGCCGCCGGTGCAGGATTCGGCGGTGGCGAGCGTGAGGTGCTCGTCACGCAGCTTGTTGCCTGCGCGGATCGCAAGCTGATGAACGACGGAATCGGTTGGCATGCGCGTCGGGAAACAGTCGGGGAAACGGTCGGGAAATCGGTCAGCCGGCGACGGAGCGCCACAGGGCGATCACGAGCAGCGTCATGAACGCGGCGACGAGGTCGTCGACCATGATGCCGAGCCCGCCTTTCAGGCGGCGCTCGAAGTAGCGGATCGGCGGCGGCTTGAGCATGTCGAAGAAGCGGAACGCGACGAACGCCCACAGCTGGCCGACGAAGGTCGCGGGCGTGACGAACAGCATCACGAGCCAGATCGCGACGATCTCGTCCCAGACGACGGCGCCCGGATCGGCCATCCCGGCCTTCTTCGCGGTGAAACCGGTGACCCACGTGCCCGCCACGAAGCCGACGGCGATCAGCGCCCACCATTCGGGCACCGTCAGGTAGCGGTTGAGCACGACGAACGCGAGCCAGCCGAACAGCGAGCCGAAGGTGCCGGGCATGATCGGCGCGAGCCCGCTGCCGAAGCCGAGCGACACGATATGCGCCGGATGCGACAGCATGAAGCGGGCCGTCACGCGTGTCGGCGCGGGCTGCGCGGCGCCGGGCTCGGCCGCGGCGCGCGCGGGCGTCGGATCAGTCTGCATGGAAGTGGTCGAAGCCGTGCAACGTGAGAGCGAGGGGCGCGCCGGCGGCGTCGCGCCACGCGATGGCGGGTTGCGCCGACGGCGCGGACAACGCGCGTATTGTACCGATTCGCGTGACCGGCACGCCGGCCGTGGCGCCCGCTGCGGCGACCGCCGCGCGCGCCGCAACCGGCGCCGTGAAGCAGAGTTCGTAGTCGTCGCCGCCGGCCAGCGTGCAGCGGCGCTGCACGTCGGCCGGCAGCGTCGCGAGCGCGGCCGAGCGCGGCACCGCATCGGCGTCGATCTCGGCGCGCACGTTCGAGCGCGTCAGGATGTGCTGGAGGTCGCCGGCGAGGCCGTCCGAAAGATCGAGCGCCGCGTGCGCGACGCCCGCGAGCGCCAGGCCGAGCGCGACGCGCGGTTCGGGCCGCTCGAGCGCGCGCCGGAACGCGGCGGCTTCATCCGCGCCGGCCGTCCATTCGCCGCGGGCGACGCCGAGGCCCGCGCGCGCATCGCCGAGCGTGCCGGATACCCACACGTCGTCGCCGTCGCGCGCGGCATCGCGCCGCAGCGCCGCGTCGGGTGCGACTTCGCCGAACACGGTCACGCACAGGTTCAGCGGCCCGCTCGTCGTGTCGCCGCCGATCAGCTCGCAGCCGTATCGCTCGGCCAGCGCGAAGAGACCGTCGCTGAACGCCTCGAGCCACGCCGCGTCGGCACGCGGCAGCGCGCACGCGAGCGTGAAGGCGCGCGGCTCGGCGCCCATCGCCGCGAGGTCCGACAGGTTGACCGCGAGCGTCTTGTGGCCGAGCGCGTCGGGCGCGACATCGGGGAAGAAGTGGCGGCCTTCCACCAGCATGTCCGTCGAAATGGCCAGCAATTTCCCGGATCGGGGCGCAATGAGTGCGCAATCGTCGCCGATGCCGAGCGTCGACGCGCGGGCACCCTGCGCGGCGCGGCGCGTGAAGAAGCGTTCGATCAGCGAAAACTCGGAGAGGGCGGCTGGCACGGCGGGCGATCCGAAACGGTTGAAGGAACGGCATTGTACGAGGCGAGCGGCGGCGCGCCTGCACCATCCAGTACATTTTGGTCGCGGCTGTCGCACCCGAATCGCCGGTCTGGCGGCCGATGATTGGCGCTACAATGCCGTCGAACAGTTATTCTAATCCGCACGTCACGAGACACATGTCCACCCAAGCCTCCTCCAAAGCCAAGCTCCGCGAAGCCGCGCTCGACTATCACGAATTTCCGACCCCCGGCAAAATCGCGATCGCCCCGACCAAGCAGATGATCAACCAGCGCGACCTCGCGCTCGCGTATTCGCCGGGTGTCGCGTACGCGTGCGAGGAGATCGTCGAGAACCCGCTGAACGCGGCGCGTTTCACCGCCCGCAGCAACCTCGTCGGTGTCGTGACGAACGGCACGGCGGTGCTCGGTCTCGGCAACATCGGCCCGCTCGCGTCGAAGCCGGTGATGGAAGGCAAGGCGGTGCTGTTCAAGAAGTTCGCGGGTATCGACGTGTTCGACATCGAGCTGAACGAATCGGACCCGCACAAGCTCGTCGACGTGATCGCCGCGCTGGAGCCGACCTTCGGCGGGATCAACCTCGAAGACATCAAGGCGCCCGACTGCTTCATCGTCGAGCGCGAAGCGCGCAAGCGGATGAAGATTCCGGTGTTCCACGACGACCAGCACGGCACCGCGATCGTCGTGGCCGCGGCGGTCACGAACGGCCTGAAGGTCGTCAACAAGGACATCAAGAAGGTCAAGCTCGTCGCGTCCGGCGCGGGCGCGGCCGCGCTCGCGTGTCTCGACCTGCTGGTCGACATCGGCCTGCCGCTCGAGAACATCACGGTGACCGACCTGGCCGGCGTGGTCTACAAGGGCCGCACCGAGCTGATGGATCCGGACAAGGAGCGTTTCGCGCGCGAAACCGACGCCCGCACGCTGGCCGAGGTGATCGACGGCGCGGACATCTTCCTCGGCCTGTCGGCCGCGGGCGTGCTGAAGCAGGAGATGGTGAAGGGCATGGCCGAGCGCCCGCTGATCCTCGCGCTCGCGAACCCGACGCCGGAAATCCTGCCGGAAGCGGCGCTCGAAGTCCGCCCCGACGCGATTCTCGCGACCGGCCGCACCGACTATCCGAATCAGGTCAACAACGTCCTGTGCTTCCCGTTCATCTTCCGCGGCGCGCTCGACGTCGGCGCGACGACGATCACGCGCGAAATGGAGATCGCGGCCGTCAATGCGATCGCCGAACTCGCGCAGCACGAGCAGAGCGACATCGTCGCGACCGCGTACGGCATCCAGGACCTGTCGTTCGGGCCCGAATACCTGATTCCGAAGCCGTTCGATCCGCGCCTGATCGTGAAGATCGCACCGGCCGTCGCGCAGGCCGCGATGGACGGCGGCGTCGCGACGCGCCCGATCGAGGACATGGAGGCGTATCGCGTCCATCTGCAGCAGTTCGTGTATCACAGCGGCACGACGATGAAGCCGATCTTCCAGATCGCGCGCGCCGCGCCGGAAGCGAAGAAGCGCGTCGTGTTCGCGGAAGGTGAAGAAGAGCGCGTGTTGCGCGCCGTTCAGATCATCGTCGACGAAAAACTCGCGAAGCCGATCCTGATCGGCCGCCCGTCGGTGATCGAGCACCGGATCCAGCGCTACGGCCTGCGCCTCACGCCCGGCACCGATTTCACGGTCGTCAACACCGAGCACGACGAGCGCTACCGCGACTTCTGGCAGACGTACCACAAGATGATGGCGCGCAAGGGTATCAGCGAGCAGCTCGCGCGCGTCGAAATGCGCCGGCGCACGACGCTGATCGGCTCGATGCTGGTAAAGAAGGGCGAGGCGGACGGGATGATCTGCGGCACGATCAGCACCACGCATCGCCACCTGCACTTCATCGACCAGGTGATCGGCAAGCGCCCGGGTTGCAGCGTGTACGCGGCGATGAACGGCCTCGTGCTGCCGGGGCGCCAGATTTTCCTCGTCGATACGCACGTGAACGTCGATCCGACCCCGGAGGAACTGGCCGAGATCACGATCATGGCCGCGGAAGAAGTGCGCCGCTTCGGCATCGAGCCGAAGGTCGCGCTGCTGTCGCACTCGAATTTCGGCACGAGCAATGCCCCTTCGGCGAAGAAGATGCGCGATACGCTCGCGATCCTGCAGGAAACCGCGCCGGAACTGAAGGTCGACGGCGAGATGCACGGCGACGTCGCGCTCGACGCGGCGCTGCGCAAGGAAATCCTGCCGGAATCGACGCTGGAAGGCGACGCGAACCTGCTGGTCCTCCCGAACATCGACGCCGCGAACATTGCGTACAACCTGCTGAAGACGGCCGCCGGCAACAACATCGCGATCGGGCCGATCCTGTTGGGCGCCGCGGAGCCGGTGCACGTGCTGACCGAATCGGCGACCGTTCGTCGCATCGTCAACATGGCGGCGCTGCTGGTCGCCGACGTCAACGCCGCCCGCTGAGCCGGAACGAACGCGCGGCGCCGGTCGAACCGGTGCCGCACGTCGGGCGAAATTGTAAACAAAAGCAAAAAGAGGCGTGCCCGCAATGGGCACGCCGCGGGCAGGGCGCAAACGCGCTTCCCTCAAAGCAACAGCAGCATCTCTCCACTCCAGGCAGCGAGTGTGGCGAGGAGGCAGGGACTCGCCATACGAAAGATGCCGGCCGTATTTTATCCTATGTAAGTTAAATGTAGTGCAAATTCGGTAAGAAATACGCATATCCGCGCGTCGTCGGGCTTTCGATTCCCAAACGGACATTGATTCGCGCGGCCAATAACGCTACGCTAACGCCTTTGTTGGTCGTCAACTACTTGATTTAACAGCGGGAACCCTGGTTCATGGCACGCAAGTGGCTCCGCAACGGCGCGCTCGCGTCCGTCTTCGCGATGTTCGCGATGGGTATCGTCGGCACGCCGACGGGCAGTCTGGTTTCCGCCGCTTACGCACGGGAGGCCGTTCCGGCCGACGTGGCCGCGAGCGGGCTCGATACGATCCCGACCGCCCGTCTTCCGCGCGAGGCCGTGACCACGCTGGGACTGATCGGCGCCGGCGGCCCCTATCCGTACGAGAAAGACGGCGTCGTGTTCGGCAACCGCGAGCGGATTTTGCCGAAGGCGAAGCGCGGCTACTACCATGAGTACACGGTACCGACGCCGCGTGCGCGCAATCGCGGCGCGCGTCGGATCGTCTGTGGCGGGCCGTTGCGCCGGATCGACAACTGTTATTACACGGGCGACCACTACAACAGTTTTAAACGTATTGTTGAATGACTTCGGGACGAATGGCATGAGCGACTCCATCTACGCGCACGATTCGGCGGCGGCGGAACTGTTCGCGGCCGGCGACGGCAATCTGTTTCAGCGCGTGATTCAACTGAACGCGGCGGCACAGGCCGTCGGCGCGCCGGAACAACAGGAAGCCGAGCCCGGGCTTTCATCGAACGAGGAGCCTATGAGCCTTTTCACGACCGTGCGACCCAATCTCGTGCAGTCGATCCGCGCGTTCCGCGTGCAGGATCTCGCCGACGAAGCCGGTCGGCTCGGCCAGCACTTTCTGTACGCGTATTGCGGCGCCGCGCAGTCGAAGCAGGAAGTAATGGAAACGATCGCGACGTCGTTCCTGTTCCCGAAGCATTTCGGGAAGAACTACGACGCGCTGTACGACTGCCTGACCGACCTCGTCGCGAAGGCCGGCGCGCAGCCCGGTTTCGTGATCGTCCTCGAAGGGCTGCCGATCGCGCAGAAGTTCGACAAGGAAGGGCGCGAGACGCTGCTCGACGTGTTCCGCGAGGCAGCCGAGTTCTGGGCCGAGCGCAAGGTCGCGTTCCGCGTGTTCTACTCGTTCGCGTAAGTTTGCATCGACGGCCCGGCACGCAGCGTCATCGCAGCTTCCGGTCGCGTACGCCGCCGGCACCGGAATCAGGTCCGCAATTTCTCCAAAACCCGCCTTCGTGCGGGTTTTTTTACGCTTGGCGACAAAATCCGCAGGCACGCCGGCACCCACGGACCGTGCTTCGCGTCATCGCGGCCGTGCCGGCGACAAGCACATCGACGCAATAGCACCACGCAGCTTTTTGCTTGTCACCACCCGCCCCAGCGCGCCGCCAACGCCGCCAGCACCGCCGCGCCCGCAGTCTCCGTGCGCAGCACACGCGGCCCGAGCGACAGCGCGGTGAACCCGCGTGCGCGCGCCGCGTTTTCCTCGTCGGGCGACAACCCGCCTTCAGGCCCGATCAGCAATGTGACGTGCGCAGTCGGTGGCGCATCGGGCAGCGACGAAAACGGAACGCTCGCGCGCGGCGACAGCAGCAGCCGCAGCTCGCCGTCGGCCGGCGCCGCCGGCAGCATATCGAGCCACGCCCCGAAGCCGGATACCGGCGCGACCTCGGGCACACGGTTGCGCCCGCACTGCTCGCACGACGCGCGTACGACACCGCGCCAGTGCGCGACGCGCTTGTCCGCCCGTTCGCCGGCGAGCTTCACGACGCCGCGCGCGGTCGACAGCGGCACGACCGCCGCGACGCCGAGCTCGACGGCCTTCTCGATCACCCAGTCCATCTTGTCGCCGCCGGCGATCCCCTGCGCGAGCGTCACGCGATAGGGCGGCTCGGCCTCGGCGGGCTCGAACGTCTCGACCTGCACGAGCGCGTTGCGCTTGTCGACTTCGACGAGCCGTGCGCGGTACTGGCCGCCCGTGCCGTCGAACAGCGCGAGCACGTCGCCGGGCTGCAGGCGCAGCACCTGCACGTGGCGCGCGACGTCGGCCGGCAGCGCGAGCGTGGCGTCGGCGCACAGCGCGGCGTCGACGAAAAAGCGCGGCACGGCCGCGGTGGTGGTGGCTTCGTTCATGCGTGTGGGGGTTTCGGTCATGCGTCGAGACGGCACCCGAGCGCCCAGCGGTAGCCGTCGAGATCCTCGATCTGCGCGAACCGGTCGCCCCAGAACTGATCCTGCGGCGCGCTCAGCGATTTCGCGCCCGCATCGAGCGCGCGCTGCCAGGTGGCGTCGACGTCGTCGACATACAGATAAAACGATTGCGGCGCGGTGGCGTTCGCGCGCTTCGGCGTGAGCGCGGGCGAGCCGAACGCGCCTTCGGGCGCGAACATCACGATCAGCTGGCCGCGATAGGCCATCTCGACGTGCATGATCGCGCCGTCCTCGTCGTGCATGTCGCGCACCGTGAAGCCGAATGCGGCCTGGAAGAAATCGATGGCCGCGCGCGCGTTGCGTACGGCCAGGTAGGGTGTCAACCAAGGCACGTTGGCCGGACGTGGATCGGTCATGAAATCTCCTGTTGCAGTGTCGGCGCGTCGGCGCCTGCGCCGGTCTCATGCTGGAACAACGGAACGTTGCGGCCGTCCGGAGGTTCAGCGGCGAACGCCCAGTGTATCGCGCAGCGCGCGAGGCAGGGCAAAGAGGGACGCATGCAGCCGTGCATCGTAGTAGCGCAAGCCGTCGACCCGGCGGGCCACGAGCCGTTCGTCGACGTCGTGCGAGAACAGTGCGGCCGCATCGAGCGTGTCGCTCGCGATCGCCATCAGCCACTGCGAGCCGTACAGCGGCACGTGCGCGGACAGCGGATCGACGACCGCGAAGCTCGCGCGCAGGTCGCCGAGCAGCGCGACGATGCGTGCGGCATGGAACACCGGCGAGCCGAGATGCATCGAGATCGCGCCGCAGCGCGTGAGGATCCGCTTGAGTCGCGTGTAGAACGCGCGCGTGTAGAGGCCGGCCGCCGGCGAATCGGGCGGCGTGAGGTCGAACACGACGAGATCGAAATGTTCGACCGTCGAATCGACGAAATGCGCGGCGTCGCCGATCACGACCTCGACACGCGGGTCGTCGAGCGCGCCCTGGTGCACGTCGTCGAGATAGCGGCGCGCCATCCCGACCACCTCGTCGTCGAGTTCGGCGATCACGATCCGCTCGATGCACGCGTGCTTGAGCAACTGGCGCGCCGCGCCGCCGTCGCCGCCGCCGAGCACGAGCGCCTTGCGCGGCGACGGATGCGCGAGCGCGGCCGGGTGCGTCATGCACTCGTGATAGACGTATTCGTCGCCGACCGACGTCATCGGTCGGCCGTCCAGCGTGAACAGGCGGCCGAGCTGCGGGGTTTCCCAGACTTCGATCCGCTGGTGCGGGGACGCGACGTGCGCGAGCCGCCGGGCATTCGGGAAGCCGTAGGTGGCGTCGGGCGTCGGGTGAAAGAGAAGGGTGGTGCTCACGGGCAGGCCGCTGGGGCAGGCAGTTCCGACGCCTGAATTATAGGAGGCGGGCGGTTTCGCGGAAAACCGTGCCGGAACACCATGCGCCGACAAGGGAAATGCCGGCCCATCTGTTAAAATGACGAGCTTTGCAGCCCCGTCCGTAGGCTCCGTCCGCTTCGCGTCCGTCAGGCGCCGCACCGCGCGCCGGGAACGATTGACGCTCGAGCTTCCGGATGCCGCCGTGCTCCCGTTTCCTCGACTCGTTCTCCGGACTCGACATGACGACTTCGTCTCCCGCCTCCACCACCCTGATGGCCAACGCGATCCGTGCGCTCGCGATGGACGCCGTCCAGCAAGCGAACTCCGGCCACCCCGGCATGCCGATGGGCATGGCCGAAATCGGCGTCGCGCTCTGGTCGCGCCATCTGAAGCACAATCCGACGAACCCGCACTGGGCCGACCGCGACCGTTTCGTGCTGTCGAACGGCCATGGCTCGATGCTGCTGTACTCGCTGCTGCACCTGACCGGCTACGACCTGCCGATCGAGGAGCTGAAGAACTTCCGCCAGCTGCACTCGAAGACGCCGGGCCATCCGGAATACGGGATCACGCCGGGCGTCGAGACGACCACCGGCCCGCTCGGTCAGGGGCTGGCGAACGCGGTCGGCATGGCGCTCGGCGAAGCGCTGATGGCCGACGAGTTCAACCGTGACGGCGCGAAGATCGTCGATCACCACACGTACGTGTTCCTCGGCGACGGCTGCCTGATGGAAGGCATCTCGCACGAAGCCTGCTCGCTCGCCGGCACGCTGAAGCTGAACAAGCTGATCGCGCTGTACGACGACAACGGCATCTCGATCGACGGCGACGTCGTCAACTGGTTCCACGACGATACCCCGAAGCGCTTCGAAGCCTACGGCTGGAACGTGATCCCGAACGTGAACGGCCATGACGTCGACGCGGTCGACGCGGCCATCGCGAAGGCGAAGCTGTCGGACAAGCCGACGCTGATCTGCTGCAAGACGGTGATCGGCAAGGGCGCGGCGACCAAGGCCGGCGGCCACGACGTGCACGGCGCCGCGCTCGGCGCGGAAGAAATCGCGAAGACGCGCGAAGCGCTCGGCTGGAAGTGGGAGCCGTTCGTGATTCCGCAGGAAGTCTATGCGGCATGGGACGCGAAGGAAGCCGGCAAGCGCGCCGAGACCGAATGGGACGCGACGTTCGCGGCCTATCGCGCGAAGTTCCCGGCAGAAGCCGCCGAATTCGAGCGCCGGATGGCCAACAAGCTGCCGGCCGACTGGGCCGAGAAGGCTGCCGCGATCATCGCCGGCGCGAACGAGCGCGCCGAGACGGTCGCGACCCGCAAGGCGTCGCAGCAGGCGATCGAAGGGCTGGCCGCCGCGCTGCCCGAGCTGCTCGGCGGCTCGGCCGACCTGACCGGCTCGAACCTGACCAACTGGAAGGCGTCGAAGGCCGTGCGCGCGAATCCGGAAGGCGCGGGCGTGCTGCTCGGCAACCACATCAACTACGGCGTGCGCGAATTCGGCATGAGCGCCGCGATCAACGGCCTCGCGCTGCACGGCGGCCACAAGCCGTTCGGCGGCACGTTCCTGACGTTCTCCGACTACAGCCGCAACGCGCTGCGCGTGGCCGCGCTGATGAAGCTGCCGTCGATCTTCGTGTTCACGCACGACTCGATCGGCCTCGGCGAAGACGGCCCGACGCACCAGTCGATCGAGCACGTGTCGAGCCTGCGTCTGATCCCGAACCACGACGTCTGGCGCCCGGCCGACACGGTCGAGACGGCCGTCGCCTGGACCCGCGCGATTGCCGCAGACCGTCCGTCGAGCCTGATCTTCAGCCGCCAGAACCTCGCATTCAACCCGCGTACCGATGCGCAGATCGCCAACATCGAGAAGGGCGGTTACGTGCTGAAGGACTGGGACGAGGAAATCGTCGCGCGCAAGATCATCCTGATCGCGACGGGCTCGGAAGTCGAACTCGCGATGAAGGCCGTCGAGCCGCTCGCGCAGCAGGGCATCGCGGCACGCGTCGTGTCGATGCCGTCGACCAACGTGTTCGACCGCCAGGACGCCGAATACCGCGAACGCGTGCTGCCGCACGGCGTGCGCCGCGTCGCGATCGAAGCGGGCGTGACGAGCTTCTGGCACAAGTACGTCGGCCTCGACGGCGGCGTCGTCGGGATCGACACGTTCGGCGAATCGGCGCCGGCCGGCGTGCTGTTCAAGTACTTCGGCTTCACCGTCGAGCACGTCGTCGAAACCGCGAAGGCCGTGCTGGCCTGAAAGCATACGCGACGCGCGCCACCCGTTGCGCGCGTCGCACCGTGAAGCTGCACGAACCGAATTTTTTCAGCCATCAGGAGATAGACCATGACGATTCGCGTCGCAATCAACGGCTACGGCCGTATCGGCCGCAACACGCTGCGCGCGTTTTATGAAAACGGCAAGAAGCACGATCTCGAGATCGTCGCGATCAACGATCTGGGCGATGCGAAGACCAACGCGCACCTGACCCAGTACGACACCGCGCACGGCAAGTTCCCGGGCGAAGTGTCGGTCGACGGCGACTACCTTGTCGTGAACGGCGACAAGATCCGCGTGCTGGCGAACCGCAACCCGGCCGAACTGCCGTGGGGCGAGCTGGGCGTCGACGTCGTGATGGAATGCACGGGCTTCTTCACGACGAAGGAAAAGGCGAGCGCGCACCTGAAGGGCGGCGCGAAGAAGGTGATCATCTCGGCGCCGGGCGGCAAGGACGTCGACGCGACGATCGTCTACGGCGTGAACCACAACGTGCTGAAGGCCGAGCACACGGTCATCTCGAACGCATCGTGCACGACGAACTGCCTCGCGCCGCTCGTCAAGCCGCTGAACGACCGAATCGGCCTCGAAACCGGCCTGATGACGACGATCCACGCGTACACGAACGACCAGGTGCTGACGGACGTCTATCACGAAGACCTGCGCCGCGCGCGTTCGGCCACGCACAGCCAGATCCCGACGAAGACGGGTGCGGCTTCCGCCGTCGGCCTGGTGCTGCCGGAACTGAACGGCAAGCTCGACGGCTACGCGATCCGCGTCCCGACGATCAACGTGTCGATCGTCGACCTGTCGTTCATCGCGAAGCGCGACACGACGGTCGAGGAAGTCAACGCGATCATGAAGGAAGCGTCGGAAGGCACGCTGAAGGGCATCCTCGGCTACAACGACGCACCGCTGGTGTCGATCGACTTCAACCACAACCCGGCTTCGTCGACGTTCGACGCAACGCTGACCAAGGTGTCGGGCCGCCTTGTGAAGGTGTCGAGCTGGTACGACAACGAGTGGGGTTTCTCGAACCGCATGCTGGATACGGCTGTCGCATTCGCGAACGCGAAGTAATCCCGCACGTCGCGCGGCCGCTGGAAGGCGGCCGGCGTGGCGAACGAACCCGGCCCGGGGCTTCCCGGCCGGGTTTTTTTATCGTCTGGTGTGAATTGCCGGAACAGGCGTCATCGATTTTGGGAACCGGCAGGCGCTGTGAACATAGCCGCAGGCCATGCGCTTCACGACTTCGAACCGATGGTGCGCATCAGCGCGCGTGCTCGATGACATTTTTCTACCCTTCTGAGAGACAGGTTACAATCGCCGACGTTCGTCAGACGCTATCCGAAGCGCTGTAATAATAACGAAGGGCATGCCATGCAAACGCGTGACATCATCGCCGCGATTCGTGGCGGAGTGATTCAGCAGGATCGATTGCTGAAGCTCGATACCCCGTTGGGGGCGAATACCCTGGTAGTTCAGCGTGCCGTCGGCCGGTCGAAGATCGGCCGAGACTACTCGTTTACGCTCGACGTGTTGTCGCTGAACGGCAGTATTGAGCTGAAGAAGCTGATTGCCCAGCCCGTCACATTGTGGATTCAACAGGCCGACCGATCGTATCGCGCCGTCAATGGGTACGTGTACACGGCCCGCCGCCTCGGCGCTGACGGAGGGCTGACAACCTATCAGATCACGTTGCAAGCCTGGATGCACGTGCTGAGGTTCCGCCGGGATCAGAAGATCTGGATCGACAGGTCGATCGAGGACATTGTGTCCGATGTGCTGAACGAGCATCCTGAGGCGCGCGGCCATTTCAGGTTCGAGCTGTCGCAACCCTCGTCGAACCGCTCATACACCCGTCAGAGCGAAACCGACTGGAACTTCGTGCACCGGCTGCTGGAGACCGAAGGGTTGTTTGGCTACTGGGAGCAGGCTGACGACGGCAAGTCGCACACGCTGGTCATCACGGATCGGATGGACACGTTTCCGAAGCTGTCGCCCGAGGTGATCTCGTTCTCTCGGGCTGGCACGGGTGGAGCGGTTGACGCCTTCACCCAGTGGGCCGGCACACGGACGTTGCAAAGCGTTTCCCTGACAACCCGCACGTTCGATTACAAAAACCCTGCCACACCGATGAATCCGAAGGGCACGATGTTGCCAACGGTCGGGAATCAGGGCGATTTGCCTGGTCAACTCGAAGTCTACGAATACACGGGTCCGTACACATACTTCGAGCAGCAGCGGGGCGACCAGTTGACGAGGATCCGCATGGAGGAGCAGGAATCCCGTGCAAAGCGCTTTCATGGCGTCGGCGGGGTTCGTGCAATCGACGCAGGTCGGCGATTTACGCTGGCGGACCATCCCGCCCACGATGGCGATTCGCCCAGCCACCGGGATTTTGCGGCGATCGAGGTCGCGTGGTGGATTGAGAATAATCTGCCGGTAAGCAGCTCGTTGAATTTCCCGCATGGTCTGCAACGGGAGATCGCCGCGGTGCGTGCGAACCGGTCAGACGCAGCTGCGGTCCAGGTTCCGCATGCGGACGGCTCCGTCGGCTGTTATCTCGTTGAGGTCGAAGCACAGCGAGCGAGCATTCCGTATCGCAGTCCGTTCGAGCATGAGAAGCCGACGATGCATCTTGAGACGGCGATCGTTGTCGGGCCGAAAGGCGAAGAAGTTTATACCGACGAACTGAACCGAATCCGCGTGATGTTCATCTGGGATCGAATCAATCCAGGCGACCACGGGGCATCATGCTGGTTGCGTGTGGTTCAGTCCGATACCGGGGGGGGCTACGGTGGTGTGCATATTCCCCGTGTTGGCGAAGAGGTGCTTGTCAGTCACATTGGGGGCGATTGCGACCGACCGCTGGCCATCGCCCGCGTGTATAACGGAGCAGCTCGGCCGCAGTGGCACAGCAACGGCATTCTGTCGGGATACCGATCGAAGGAGTATTCCGGCAGCGGGTTCAACCAGATGGTGATGGACGACGCAACTGGGCAGAACCGTGTGCAACTGATGAGCAGTACCGGGAACAGCATGCTGCATCTCGGCTACCTGATTGATCAGAGCGGCAATTCGCGGGGGGCGTATCTTGGTAGCGGCTTTGACTTGAAAACCGACCGCTATGGTGCGGTGCGGGCAAGTCGTGGACTTTACGTGAGCACGCATCCGAAGCAGTCAAACAGCCAGGTACTGGATGCGCGCGAGACGCAACAGCAGCTCGCCAATGCCGACAGTCTGATGGAGGCGTTGTCGGAGGTCAGTGCCCAGCAGCACGCGGAAAACCTGAGCTCAGGCCGTGATGCGCTCAAGTCATTTGTGGACTGGACTCAGCAAAGCGAGTCGGGACTGGCCTCGGGCGGACGGACGGCGGGCGGCGGGATGGGTAGCGCCAATGTGTTCAAGGAGCCGGTGATGCTATTCGGGAGTCCAGCAGGCATCGGTTTGTCCACTCAGCAATCCGCGCAGATCAATGCCGATCGACACGTCAATGTCGTGACCGGCCAAAGCATGCATATCGCCGCCGGGCGCTCGCTGCTCGCGAGCGTGACGGAAAAGATCAGTCTGTTCGTGCAGGGTGCGGGGATGAAGCTGTTCGCTGGCAAGGGCAAGGTCGAGATTCAGGCGCATTCGGACAACATCGAACTGACCGCGCAAAAGAGCGTCAAGTTGTTGTCGGCGACCGAAAAGGTCGAAATGGCCGCGGAGAAGGAAATCCTGCTGACATCTGGCGGCGCCTACATACGAATCGCGGGAGGGAATATCCAGATTCATGCGCCGGGCAAGATAGACGTTAAGGGTAGTACGCATGCATTCAGCGGTCCGGCTCAACGCTCGTATCCGCTGACATCGCTGCCGATCCCGGCTGACATGAAGCAATTCAGCAACCGGCTCGATTTGTCGGGCCTCGACGCCATTGCCGATTCGGACGGTGCAACGCACCTGTGGGCGCACACGCCCTATTATGTGACGACAGCCACCGGCACGGTGATCGCGCGTGGCGTGACTGACCGGTTCGGCCAAGGCGAACGATTCTTTACGCGCGAGTCGGAGCCGGTCCACATCTGGATCGAGAAAGACGAGTGGTTGAGCAGCGAGGAAGTGGAGGTGGCATCCGCTTCGCTAGCGCCTGGGCCAGCGCCTGCGATGCCTGACTGCTCTTACCTTGACGGGACGAAGGGCCGCATCGATGCGCCGCGTGATTTCTATACGAAAAAGAACGTGGTTTCGCTCGAGCCCGGCAAGGAGACGAAATTCAGCTTTCCCGGTGGCGGCGAGAGAAAGGCGACCCTGTATCGGGCGAAAGTCAACGACCATCCATTCGATATTCTGGTGCCCAACGACGGTGCGCCTGCGGGTACCGCATTACCGGACCAGAACGCTATTGCGAAAGCGCTGGAAGCCACGCCGCCGAAACAGCTCGAGCAGTTGAGTCGCGTGTCGATCAATCCTGCGCCGAACCCGCAGGATGCCGTCTGGCAGAAGATCTACAACAAGCCGGACTTCTCTTCGGCGGCGACTGCGAGTATCAATCAGGGCGTCGCATTTTATCCGTGGAAGGACTGGAAGGCGATTCCGCAGGAGTACATCGACAGTACGATGATTCACGAAACGGGCCATCTGTGGAGCGAGACGCTTTGGAAGGATGATGCGTTGAAGAAGTCGTATCTGGACGCGATCGCGAAGGATGGCAAGGCACCGTCGCTGTATGGCGCCAGCAATCCGACAGAGGATTTCGCCGAATCCGCCAACATGTACTGGTCCAGCAAAGGCACGCCTTGCGAGCAGGAAGGACGAAAACGCTACCCCGCCCGTTATGAATATTTCGACAAGATCGCCAAATAATTTCTGCCGCACGTCGGCGGCCGTCATCGTGTCCACGTTGCTGGCGTGCGGTTGTGCGTCAGGTGCATTGGGAGCAAGCAGCATGTCAAAGCCATTTCCGCCGGGGGCGCAGGATCCGCACGCGCCTCATCCTGGTTTGATCTCCGTGAAGTACGCATGGAACGGTTCGACGGAGACCTGGAAGGCCGCCGAATTGCCGGAGTCGTTCGTCTTTCGCTGCAGCGATGCGGACGGCCATTCCGTCGCGCGGGATCAGGCCGCGTGGTGTATTCCCGTCGTCGAAATCGAGACCGTTTCGGTCGATCAGGCAGGTCGGCCGGTCGAGCCGAAGGTCGCCTATTCGATTACGAGCTCGGTCTACGGACCCGGTCATACCTTTCTCGAGCGGGTGACGTCGGGCCCCTCGAGCAAGCAATGACTCCAGGCGAAATGATGCATGTCTGCGGGAATCCCCATGACCGATGATCCCTCCATCTACACGGTTCAACCGAACGACACGCTGAGCGCGATCGGGCAAAAGAAAGGCGTACCTTGGAAAGAGATTGCCCGGCTCAACGAGATCCACGACGCGCGGACACTGCGGCCGGGACAGCGACTGAAGATCCCGAAGAAGGCTGGGAAGATAGATACCCATACACTCGATGCGGAGCATAACCCACTGCCAGATGCCCCTTACAAGATCCGTAGCGCTGACAAGGAGGTGTCCGGGCGCACGACCAAGGGCGGCCGGCTCGCGGAGTTCTGGCCGGATTTCGAAGGTCAGACCGTCGAGATATTCTTTCAGAAGCTGAATGGCGAATGGAAGAAGGTCTATGAAACGGTTGCCGAGGAGGCGAACAAGCTGGTGACGCTTGTGAGCCCACGTCTCAAGATCTCGACGGAAACCCATCCGCATCCTCAGGGCGCGGACGGTGAGCGCAAACCGCCGAAGCCTGCTGGCAAAGCGTCGCCGTCGGGCGATCAGACCGATTCGTCGTTCGGGCCGGACAAGGGCGTCAAGAAGAAGCAGACCAGCGATCCGGGCGGGGCACCCGATCTCAATGTCACGAGCGACGACGCGTCGCTGGACGAATTCCTCGACAAGTATACGGGTGATCCGATCACCGAGAAGGATTTCGAGGATGCCGCGAAGGAAATCGGCTGCAAAGTCAATGTGATCAAGGCCGTTCACCAGACCGAGGTGGGCGGCGGCAGTTTCACCAAGGTCGACGGGCGAATCGTGCCGAAGATCCTTTACGAGCGCCACTATTTCTACAGGCTGTCCGGCGGCAAGCATTGGGACACCAACCCGGATCTGTCCTACCCGGTCGGCTATTACCGCCTCAACACGAAGTACATCAAGAAGACGATGAAGCTCAAGGGTGAAGACGGGCAGATGCATGACGTCGACGTCTGGGTGCGCTACGACAAGAAAAAGGACAAGGAGCACGCGAAGGAGGCGGAGACTGCGCGGCAATTGCTAGACGAAGGGGTGTTGACGAAGGATCGCGACACATATGGTTCGCTCAGCTATCGCCGCTTGCGCAAGGCATACCGCCTTGACGCATCAGCCGCGTTGCAGGCGTGTTCGTGGGGGGCGTTCCAGATCATGGGTGCCAACTACAAGACGCTCGGCTATGGCAGCGTGCAGGCGATGGTCAAGGACATGTCTAAATCGGAGCGTGCGCACCTCAAGGGATTCGTGAGTTTCGTCAAGGCCGATCCGGTACTGGTGAAGGCTGCGAAGAACGAGGATTTCTCCACGTTTGCCTCTCGCTACAATGGTCCGACCTACAAGGAAAACGACTACGACGGCAAGATGAAGCACAATTTCGACGCATTCGAAAAGGCGGATGCCGACAAGAAAAAGGGAAAGTAATGAAGCGACTCTTGTTGGGATGGGCGACGGCATTTGCTTTGATGGCGGCGGGGTGCGCAGGCGCCGACGAATTGCGCGCGGGTGTCTACGAATTGCGTAGCGTGCCGGGTACGCAGCTTGACTACCGAAAGGTCTATGTCGCGGTCGACAACGGGGCGGTGGCCGGCTACTTCGACAACCCGTTCACGGCGCCGGCCGTGAACAATCCGGATCGGGATCCGACTTGCCGTTTCCTGCTGAAAGGGGGGGCGGAGAAGAGTGGTGCGGTCGGTCTCACCACGTATTTTGCGGGTGAGCGGGGTGGGCGGATAAGTGTTTCGCCGGGCAATCGCGGCGTATGGAACGTGCGAGTCGACGGCGATCTGCCCAATTGTGAAGTGCCGACGATCGAAAGCGGGGATATCCTGACGTTCAAGTCGAGTCGAAACTGGATCGGCTTCGCGACGGTCGCTAGCAAGCGGGCGCCGCTCTATGCGACTGCGCGGGATTCCTCACGGAGCAAGGCCTATGTCGTGAGCGGCGACGTCGTCGCCGTGCTCGCGAGGCAAGGCGATTGGGTTCAGATCGATTACTTCGCGCGCGGCAGCGACGTGATCCGCTGGGTCAAGCGGGGCGACCTGCGCGACGATTGATCGGCGCAATTCGTGTCTCGCCGTCGGGAGGTGCCTCGACAGCACGCGCCGTTCGGGGCGTCATCTCGACGCGAAGTCGTGAAGCATGCGCGTCATCGCGCCTCCCAATGCGCGTCCGGCGGCGCGAACGCAACCTGCTCGATCGCATCGACGAACGCCCGCTTCAGCGGGCTGTCGAGATCGGTCCACGCGAGCCCGATGCCGCTGCGGTGACCGGCCAGATCGAGCGGCCGCGCGAGCACGTTCGGCGGCAGCGCGCTGGCCGCCTGCGCCGGGATCAGCCCGATCCCCATTCCCGCCGCGACGAGCGCGAGCATCGTCGTGAATTCGCCGAACTCCTGCGCGATCTCGAGCGTCGTGCCCGCGCGGCTCAATGCGAGCAGCATGTCGTCGTGAAAGCCGGGCGCGTAGCGGCGCGCGAGCACGAACGCGGGGTGGCCGCGCAATGCGGTGGGCGAAATCGCATCGTGCGCGGCCAGCGGATGGTCGAGCGGCAGCGCGACGACGAAGCCTTCCTCGAGCACCACACGTAGGGCGATGCCCGGATACGCGGCCGGCAGCCGGATCATTCCGAAGTCGATCCGGCGCTCGCGCAGCGCGGCGATCTGGTCGGGCGTCGGCATGTCCTTCAGTTCGAGCGCGATCAATGGATAGCGCTCGCGCATCGTGCGCAGCACGGCCGGCAGCAGCGCCGGCAATACCGACGACACGAACGCGATCCGCAGCGTGCCGATTTCGCCGCGGCTCGACAGTCGCGCCATCTGTTCCGCGCGTGCGGCCTGCTGCAGCGTCGCCCGCGCTTCCGGCAGGAACACGCACCCCGTGTCGCTCAGTTCGACCTTGTGCCGGTCGCGCTCGAACAGGCGCGCGCCGAGTTGCGCCTCGAGCGCCTTGATCTGCATGCTCAGCGCCGGCTGCACGATGCACAGGCGCTGCGCGGCGCGCCCGAAATGCAGCTCTTCCGCGAGCGTGACGAAGGCGCGTAATTGCTTGAGTTCCATGGGCGGCGGACACGAGAGGGCGGTAATCAGTTTTCATGATAACCGGATCAAGAAAGACCATTGGCGGAGCACCCGGTTGCAGCGGAAGATAGCGTCGACGCGAGACCGGCCGCGACGGGCAGCCGGCTCGACCGGCACGAGGAGACATTCATGACTAACGCGCTTGACCGGTTCCGCCTCGACGGCCGCCGCGCACTGATTACCGGTTCCGGCCGCGGGATCGGGCTGACGCTCGCCCGCGGGCTCGCGGAGGCCGGTGCGGCAATCGTCATCAACGATCGCAATGAGGAGAAGGCCGCGACGCTCGCGCGCCGTTTCCGCGACGAAGGCTTCGCGGCCGACCATGCGGTGTTCGACGTGACCGAGCACGCGCAGGTGCGCGCGGCGATCGACGATGTCGAGACGCGCGTCGGCGCGATCGACATCCTCGTGAACAACGCGGGCATCCAGCGCCGCGCGCCGCTCGATGCATTCGACCCGGACGACTGGCATGCACTGATGCGCGTGAATCTCGACGGCGTGTTCAACGTCGCGCAGGCCGTCGCGCGGCACATGATCGCGCGCGGCCGCGGGAAGATCATCAACATCTGTTCGGTGCAGAGCGAACTCGCGCGGCCGACGATCGCACCGTATGCGGCGACCAAGGGCGCGGTGCGGATGCTGACCAAAGGGATGTGCGCCGACTGGGCGCGCCACGGCATCCAGGCGAACGGCCTCGCGCCCGGCTATTTCGAAACCGAACTGAATCGCGCGCTGGTCGACGATGCGGCGTTTTCGGACTGGCTGTGCAAGCGCACGCCGGCCGGCCGCTGGGGGCAGGTCGACGAGCTGTGCGGCGCGGCGATCTTCCTCGCGTCGGCCGCGTCCGATTTCGTGAACGGCCAGACGCTGTTCGTGGATGGCGGGCTGACCAGTGCCGTCTGACAAGGAGCGTGTCATGCGTATGCGTTGCATGTGTGTCGTGATCCACGGGCCGAACGACCTGCGGGTCGAGGAGCAGGACGCGGGCGAGATCGGCCCGGGCCAGGTGCGTGTCGACGTCGCGATGGGCGGCATCTGCGGCTCCGATCTGCATTACTTCCGGCATGGCGGCTTCGGCGCGATCCGGCTGCAGCAGCCGATGGTGCTCGGCCACGAGGTCGCCGGCACGGTCGCGGAAGTGGCGCCGGACGTGACGTCGGTGAAGGCCGGCGATCGCGTCGCGGTCAATCCGAGCCGGCCGTGCGGCGCGTGCCGCTACTGTCTCGAAGGGCTGCCGAACCAGTGTCTCGACATGCGCTTCTACGGCAGCGCGATGCGGATGCCGCACGTGCAGGGTGCGTTCCGCAACGCGCTCGTGTGCGACGCGGCGCAGTGCGTGAAGGTCGCCGATCACGTGCCGCTGTCGCTCGCGGCGCTCGCCGAGCCGTTCGCGGTCGGGCTGCATGCGGTGTCGCGCGCGGGCTCGCTGATCGGCAAGCGCGTGCTCGTGTCGGGCTGCGGGCCGATCGGCGTGCTGGCGGTCGCGGCGGCGCGCGTGCACGGCGCGGCGGAGATCGTCGCGACCGACGTCGTCGACGCGCCGCTGGAAGTGGCGCGCGCGCTCGGCGCGGACCGCACGATCAACGCGGCGGCCGATGCCGGCTGGGTCGAACGGTACGGCGCCGACAAGGGCACGTTCGACGTGATGATCGAGTGTTCGGGCAATGCGCGCGCGCTGCGCGACGGGCTGGACGTGATGCGTCCGCGCGGCGTCGTCGTGCAGCTCGGGCTCGGCGGCGACGTGAGCCTGCCGCAGAACGTCGTGGTCGCGAAGGAGTTGTCGATCTGCGGCTCGTTCCGCTTTCATGCGGAATTCGCGCTGGCCGTGCAGCTGATCAACGCGGGGCGCGTCGACCTGCGGCCGGCCGTCACGCGCGTGTTCCCGATGCGCGACGCGAACCTCGCGTTCGAACTGGCGGGCGATCGCCAGCGGGCGATGAAGGTGCTGATCGATTTCGCGAACGAGGCCGCGTGACGGTGCGGCGTCAGCGCGTCGCGCCGGCCGCGGCACCCTTGGCAAAAAGGCACGCCCGCGATGCGCGGCACGTGCCTTTTTCGTCGTGCGGCGCAAACGAATTGCCGGCCCGCGGCATCACTGCGTGACCCGCCGCGTGCCGACACGTTGCGATGCGAGCCACAGCGCGATCAGCGCGCCCGCCAGCGCGGCACCCGCGACGCACACGCCGCGCCAGCCGTCGAGGCCGTACGCGACGCTCGCCGCGAACGACCCGAGCGCGCCGCCGATGAAATAACTCGTCAGGTAGATCGTCGTCACGCGGCTGCGTGCGTTGCCCGCGAGCGCATAGATCACGCTCTGGTTCGAGATGTGCATGCCCTGCACGCCGACGTCGAGCAGCAGGATGCCCGCGATCAACGCCGCGAGCGAATGCGAGCCGGTCGCGATCAGCGCGAACGACGCGAGCACGGCCGCCGCGAACAGGCCGGTGGCCGCATTGCCGTGGCCGCGATCGACGAGCCGGCCGGCCGACGTCGCCGCGAGCGCGCCGACCGCGCCGACGATCCCGAACAGGCCGATCTGCCCTTCCGAATAGCTGTACGGCGGTTGGCTCAGCAAAAACGTGAGGCCCGTCCACAGCAGGCTGAAGCACGCGAACACGAGCGCGCCGTAGGTCGAGCGCAGCGCGATCGGCGGCTGCGCGCGCACCAGCGCGACGAGCGACTTCATCAGCGCCGCATAGTCGACGCGCGCGTCGCGGCGATCCTTCGGCAGCTTCACGGCGAGCACGGCGGTCAGTGCGAGCACCATCGCCGCGGCGATGCCGTACACCGCGCGCCAGCCGAACCAGTCGGCGATCGCGCCGGCCGCGACGCGCGCGAGCAGGATACCGAGCAGGAGCCCGCTCATCACGGTGCCGACCGCGCGGCCGCGCGAGCGCGCGTCGGCGAGCGACGCCGCGAACGGCACGAGCAGCTGTGTCGAACAGGTGACGAAGCCGACCGCGACGTTCGCGACGACGAACATCGTGAAGTTCGTGCTGAACGTGACCGCGATCAGTGCGACGACGTTGAGCATCAGCAGCCGCACGATCAGCGTATGGCGATTGACCGCGTCGCCCAGCGGGACGATCAGCAGCAGGCTGGCCGCATAGCCGAGCTGCGTCAGCGTGACGAGATAGCCGAGCTCGGTCGGCGCGCGCCCGAAGCTGTGCGCGATCGCGGCGAGGAGCGGCTGCGCGTAATAGATGTTGCCGATGACGACGCCGCACGCGCAGGCGAACAGCAGCGTCATGCCGCGGGTAAGGGGAGGGTGGTTGTCGTGGTGCGGTTCCATGGTCGCGAAAAACAGCGGCGCCGACCGGCGGCACGGGGCCGTCGGTTGCGCGGGGTGACGGAAATCGGGGCCGGCGTCGACGGATCGGCGGTGAGCCGACGCGTGCCGGGCGGTTCGCGCCCGGGCCCGGATCGGGCGGGCGGCGGACCGCCGTGCGGCGGGCGGAGCCAGGGCGGCCCTGGGCGTGCTGCTCCGGTGCGGCGACAGCGGCACTGCACGGAAGCGGATGTGCGTATGATGCGGGAATCGACCCATAGCGTCCAAGACTGGATCGTTATGGTCTCTATTGGCAAAACCAATACGTTGGCCGCGATGCTTCTCCGCCACATCCGCTATTTCCTGGCCGTCGCCGAACAGCGCAGTTTCACGCGCGCGGCCGATGCGCTGCACGTGTCGCAGCCGACGCTGTCGCAGCAGGTGCGCCAGCTCGAGGAAACGCTCGGCGTGCAGTTGTTCGACCGTTCGGGCCGCACGGTGCAGCTCACCGAATTCGGCGAGGTCTATGTGCGCCATGCGCGCGCCGCACTGCACGCGCTCGATACCGGGCAGCGCGCGCTGCACGACGTCGCCGATCTCGGCAGCGGCTCGCTGCGGCTCGCGATGATGCCGACTTTCGCGGCCTACCTGAGCGGCTCGCTGATCGACGCATTCCATGCCGACCATCCGAACATCGCACTGACGATCGACGCGATGCCGCAGGCGCGCATCGAGGCGCTGCTCGCCGACGACCAGCTCGACGCCGGTTTCGCCTTCATGCCGCCGCGCGCGCCGGAGATCGACGCGCTGCCGCTGTGGGACGAGCCGCTTGCACTGGTGACGGGCCGCACGCACCGCCTCGCGCGCCGCCGCCGCGCGCTGACGCCGGCCGAGCTCGGCGGCGAGCCGCTGGTGCTGCTGAGCCGTGCGTTCGCGACGCGCGAGCGCATCGACCGGTATTTCGTCGAGCACGGCGCGCAGCCGTTGATCGCGATCGAGACGAATACGGTCAGCGCGGTGCTGGAGCTCGTGCGGCGCGGCCGGCTCGCGACGGTGCTGCCCGACGCGGTCGCGCGCGAGAGCGCCGACCTGTGCGCGCTGGAGATCGATCCGCCGCTGCCGACGCGAACGGCCGCGCTGCTCACGCGCAAGGGTGCGTACCGCAGCGTCGCGGCGCGCGCATTCATCGAGCGCGTGCTCGCGTATCGCGCTCCGTCGGAACGGTGACCGGTAAGGCCGGGCGCAGGGCCAGGCGGCGCGGGAGGGTTACGCGCCGGGCGTCGGGAAGAAGACGCCCGCGCGCTGCGCGGCGTTCGCGATGTGCGTTTCGATCGCGGTGCCGGCGGCGCCCGCGTCGCGCGCGATCAGCGCGTCGACGATCGCACGATGCTCGTGCCACGTCGACAGCAGCAGTTCGCGCCGGTAGAACGGCATGCGCTGGCTTTCCTTCATGATGTCCGCGCTGCTGCGCAGGATGGACTCGATCGCCGCGTTGCCGGCCAGATGGATGATCCGCATGTGGAAGTCGAAGTCGAGCCGCGATGCTTCGTCGAGCGCGTTCTCCGTCAGCGCGACGTGCAGGTCGGCGAGGTTGTCCTCGAACCACGCGATGTCGGCGTCGCTGACCACGCGCGCGGCCATCTGCGCGGCGAAGCCTTCGAGCGCATAGCGCATCTGGTAGGTATCGGGCGGCGACGACTGTTCGGCGAATTGCCACGGGTGCGCGGCCGACGCCTGCGCGCTTTCGACGTACACGCCCTTGCCCGCGCGGATGCGCAGCATCCCGAGCGCCTCGAGCGTCGACAGTGCCTCGCGCAGCGACGCGCGGCTGATTTCCAGCTCCTCCGAGAGCTGGCGCTGGGCCGGCAGCAGGCTGCCGACCGGGTACACGCCCGTCTCGATCCGGTCGCGGATCGTCGCGATGGCGGTGTCGGTCACGGTATGCGGAACATTTTTCATGATGTGAACGATGGCCGGTCTGACCGGCATTGTAATCCGCACGCAGCCGGTGCACGACAGCCTACGGGAAAGCCACGACCGCCCCCTCATGGGGCACCGCCAGCGCACGCGCAGGGGCGGGAAATCCCTATTTTGTCCGTCCTTGACGTCACTATATCGGCTTCCTACTATCCACCATAACATCACTGGTCTTACCAGTATGAACAGACGAAACTGCAACCGTTGGATCGGGAGAGCGCCGTGTCGAAATTCCTCAATTCGCTGTTTGGCCGGGTAGTCGTCGCATTAATCCTGGGGGTCGCGCTCGGCGCGTTCTTCCCGCACTTCGCCGAGTCGCTCCGTCCGCTCGGCGACGGCTTCCTGAAGCTCATCAAGATGGTCATCGGCCCGATCGTGTTCTGCGTCGTGGTCAGCGGGATGGCCAATGCGGGCGACCTGAAGAAGGTCGGCCGGGTCGGCCTGAAGGCCATCGTCTACTTCGAGGTGATGACGACGCTTGCGCTCGGTATCGGGCTCGTCCTCGCATGGGTCACGCGCCCGGGCGTCGGGATGAACATCGACCTGCGCTCGCTCGACGCGGCGTCGCTGTCGACGTACGCGAAGAACGCCGAAAGCCTGAAGGACACGGCCGGCTACCTGATGAAGATCATCCCCGAGACCGCGATCGACGCGTTCGCGAAGGGCGACATCCTGCAGATCCTCGTGTTCGCGGTGCTGTTCGGCTCCGCGCTGTCGCTGCTCGGCGACAAGGCGCAGCGCGTCAATTCGCTGATCGAGGAACTGTCACACGTGTTCTTCCGGATCATCGGCTTCATCATCAAGCTCGCGCCGCTCGGCGTGCTCGGCGCGATCGCGTTCACGACCGGCAAGTACGGCGTCGCGTCGCTCAAGCAGCTCGGCTACCTGGTCGCGGTGTTCTACCTGAGCTGCTTCGTGTTCGTCACGGTCGTGCTCGGCACGGTGATGCGGCTCGCGGGCTTCTCGGTGTTCAAGCTGATCCGCTACCTGCGCGAGGAACTGTCGATCGTGCTCGGCACGGCGTCGTCGGACGCGGTGCTGCCGCAGGTGATGAGCAAGCTCGAATACATGGGCATCAAGGATTCGACCGTCGGCCTCGTGATTCCGACCGGCTATTCGTTCAACCTCGACGGCTTCTCGATCTACCTGACGCTCGCGGTGCTGTTCATCGCGCAGGCCACCAACACGCCGCTGTCCACGCACGACCTGATCGTCGTGCTGCTCGTGTCGCTCGTCACGTCGAAAGGCGCGCACGGCATCCCCGGCTCGGCGATCGTGATTCTCGCGGCGACGCTGTCGGCGATTCCCGCGATTCCGGTGCTCGGCCTCGTGCTGATCCTGCCGGTCGACTGGTTCGTCGGCATCGCCCGCGCGCTGACCAACCTGATCGGCAACTGCGTCGCGACGGTGGTGGTCGCGGTGTGGGAGAACGACATCGACCGTGCCCGCGCGAAGCGCGTGCTGAACCGCGAGCTGCGCTACGTGGCCGATGTGCCGGGCAGCGCCGCGCCGGTCGCCGGCGACCAGGCTCACGCACTCTGAACACGACACTCGCGCGGCGCGGCTTCCCCGGCCGCACCGCGCGAGCGAACTTCATGCGACCGGCGCGCCGACGCGTCGGCGCTTGCCAAAAAAAGTGGAGACGACATGGCAGCCCCCATCCTCGATCCGAACGCGCCGGCTTTCACGCGGCGCTACATGAACCTCGCCGACCCGCGCCTGGGCGCGCAGGCGCTCTTCGCCAGCGACGAATTCTTCGCGCCGAAGGAGCGCATGCTCGATCCCGAGCCGGCCGTGTTCGTTCCCGGCAAGTACGACGACCACGGCAAGTGGATGGACGGCTGGGAAACCCGCCGCAAGCGCACGACCGGCCACGACTTCTGCGTGGTCCGGCTCGCGCGGCCGGGCGTGATCCACGGCGTCGATCTCGATACGAGCCACTTCACCGGCAACTTTCCGCCGGCCGCGTCGATCGAGGCCTGCGCGGTGGACGGCGACACGCCGCCCGACGACGCCGCATGGCGCACGATCGTTCCCGCGACGACGCTGCAGGGCAATTCGCATCACTACGTGAGCGTCGACGATGCGCGGCCGGTCACGCACCTGCGCGTGAACCTGTATCCGGACGGCGGGCTCGCGCGGCTGCGCGTGTACGGCCAGCCGCAGCGCGACTGGCGCCACGTGCCGGCCGGCGAACTCGTCGATCTCGCGGCGATCGAGAACGGCGGCTACCTGGTGGCCGCGAACAACCAGCACTTCGGCCCGGCCTCGCAGATGCTGATGCCGGGGCGCGGCGCGAACATGGGTGACGGCTGGGAAACGCGGCGCCGCCGCGAACCCGGCAACGACTGGGCGATCGTCGCGCTCGCGCGGCCGGGCATCATCCGGCGCGTCGAGGTCGATACAGCGTTCTTCAAGGGCAATTTCCCCGATCGCTGCTCGCTGCAGGCCGCGCACGTGACGGGCGGCACCGACGATTCGCTCGTCACGCAGGCGATGTTCTGGGCCGAACTGCTCGGCGAGCAGAAGCTGCAGATGGACCACGTGCACACGTTCGACTCGCTCGCGGCGCTCGGCCCCGTCACGCACGTGCGGTTCAACATCTTCCCGGACGGCGGCGTGTCGCGCCTGCGTCTGTGGGGCGAGCCGGCTTGACGGAGGGCAACGGCATGAGCGGAACTCCCATCCTGCGCGTCGAGCGCCTGACCCGCGAAGCGTTCGCGCCGTTCGGCGACGTGATCGAGCTCGAAGGCGCGCGGCATTTCCCGATCAACGGCGGCACGACCGAGCGCTTTCACGATCTCGCGACGATCGACGTCTGCGCGGACGGCGGCCGGCCGCTCGTCAGCGTGTTTCGCGCGCAGCCGCGTGCGCTGCCGGTCGCGATCACGCTGATGGAGCGTCATCCGCACGGCAGCCAGGCGTTCATCCCGCTCGCGGCGGTGTCGCGCTACGCGATCGTCGTCGCGCCGGCCGGCGAATTCCGGCCCGACGCGATGCGCGCGTTCCTGGCCGAAGGCTGGCAGGGCGTCAATTATGCGAAGGGAGTCTGGCACCATCCGCTGCTCGCGCTCGACGCGGTCAGCGATTTCGTGATCGTCGATCGCGGCGGCCCGCAGCCGAACTGCGACGAGATCCCGCTGGAACGCGCGTGGGCGCTCGATTTCGAGCCGGCCTGCGCGGGTGCCGAAGGGCTTTCGTAAGCATTCCGGGCGCGCGGCAGGCGCGCCGAAAAAGCAGACGGCCCGGGCGGCGAGATGCCGGCCGGGCCGTGCTGCGTGCGCGGGAGGCGCGATTCAGTGCTTGCGGTGCGGGCAATTCTCGGTCGTGCACGAGCCGTACATCGCGAGCGAATGCTCCTGGAGCCGGAAGCCGCGCTCCTTCGCGATCGCCTGCTGGCGGCCTTCGATCTCGGCGTCGAAGAATTCCTCGACGCGGCCGCAATCGAGGCACACGAGGTGGTCGTGGTGCGAACCTTCGTTCAGCTCGAACACCGCCTTGCCGGATTCGAAGTTGCTGCGCGTGAGCAGGCCGGCCTGCTCGAACTGCGTGAGCACGCGGTAGACGGTGGCGAGCCCGATGTCGAGCTGCTCGTTGAGCAGGTTGCGGTAGACGTCTTCGGCCGTCAGGTGACGCACGGGGCTCTGCTGGAAGATCTCGAGAATCTTGAGGCGCGGTAGGGTGGCCTTTAGCCCGATATTCTTGAGATCCGTCGGATTGGTCATGGCTAGGCATCCCTAGAGTACAATGCAGGGCTTCAATGTTACCGGCTTTTCGCCGTTCCAGATATACGCGCGGCCTGCACGCGGGCCAGCACGGTGAAGGAAATGATCCCAGAATCGCTTTCGCACTTTCAGAGGAGTCGCATGCGGAGTGCCATCATCGCTGCCGCCGCCGTTGTCGCGCTGGCGGGTTGTTCGTCGTACGACAGCGTGACGCAGCGCATTGCGCAGAGCATCACGCCGTATCGGATCACCGTCGTGCAAGGCAACTTCGTGTCGCAGGAGAAAGCCGCACAGTTGCAGGTCGGCATGACGCGCGAGCAGGTCCGCGCGCTGCTCGGCACACCGCTGCTGGCGGACATGTTCCACGCGGATCGCTGGGATTACCTGTTCTATTTCAAGCGCGGCTCGACGTCGATCGTCCAGCAGCGTGACCTCGTGGTGATCTTCGCGGGCGATCGCGTAGCGAGCTGGAGCGGCGCCGACAACCTGCCGTCCGAGCTCGACCTGCTGGCCGACATCGACGGCGACCGCGGCGGCAAGAAGGCGAAGGCCGCCGCCGCGGCGAAGAAGGCGTCCGAAGCCGCCGCCGCGAGCGCCGCGCAGGCCGCCGCTGCCGCGAGTCCGGCCGCGGTGCCGGCGTCCGGCGCGGTGGTCGAGCAGGATGCGGATGCGAACGCCCAGGCGGCACGCGCGGCGAACCGCGCGACCAACCAGGTGTCGGGGCAGGGTTCGGCGTCGCGCCGGTTCACGCCGTCCGCGCAGGCCTCGGGCGGCGCGCCGGTGCCGGGCGGGCAGCCGCCGGGCGCCGCGCCGGCGATCCAGCCGCAGTTCCAGTTCCATCGTCCGCCGCAGCCGAACGTGTCGAACGAGGCTGCGCCGCCGGTCGGCCCGCAAGGCTCGGACAACCTGCAGAACCAGCCGCTCACCGCACCGGCCCAGTAAGCGGCCGGCATGCGGAAACGGGGCGGCATGCGCCGCCCGCCTTTAGACCTGTCGTGTAGAAAGCCATGAAGATTGCGATTGCCGGCGCATCGGGCCGAATGGGCCGGATGCTGATCGAAGCCGTTCTCAACGATGCCGACGCGCAGCTCGTCGGCGCGCTCGACCGCGCCGGTTCGCCGTTCCTCGGCCAGGACGCCGGTGCGTTCCTCGGCAAGGACACCGGGATCAAGCTGACCGACGACCTCGACGCCGTGTTCGCGCAGGCCGACTACCTGATCGATTTCACGCGTCCGGAAGGCACGATGGCCCACATCGAGGCCGCGCTGCGCCACGACGTGAAGCTCGTGATCGGCACGACCGGCTTCACCGCCGAGCAGAAGGCCGAGCTGCAGGCCGCTGCGGCCAGGGTCGGCATCGTGTTCGCGGCGAACATGAGCGTCGGCGTGAACGTCACGCTGAAGCTGCTCGAATTCGCGGCGAAGCATTTCTCGCACGGCTACGACATCGAGATCATCGAGGCGCATCACCGCCACAAGGTCGACGCGCCGTCGGGCACCGCGCTGATGATGGGCGAAGCCGTCGCCGGCGCGCTCGGCCGCTCGCTCGACGATTGCGCGGTGTACGGCCGCCACGGCGTGACGGGCGAGCGCGATCCGTCGTCGATCGGCTTTGCCGCGGTGCGCGGCGGCGACATCGTCGGCGACCACACCGTGCTGTTCGCCGGGATCGGCGAGCGCATCGAGATCACGCACAAGTCGTCGAGCCGCGTGTCGTATGCGCAGGGCGCGTTGCGCGCGGTGCGCTTCCTGTCGGCGCGCGGCGCCGGCCTGTTCGACATGCAGGACGTGCTCGGCCTGCGCTGACCCTGCGAGGAAACTCCGATGGCGATTCCCACCGGCGTTGTCCACTACCTCGAAAGCGGCGATGCGATCACGCACGCCGTCTCCTACGTGCTGCTGGCGATGTCCGTCGCCAGCTGGTGCTTCCTCTTCATGAAAGCCTGGCTGCTGGTCCGCGCGAAGCGGCAGGGGCCGCTTGCGCTCGCCGCGTTCTGGCGCGCGCCGTCGCTCGACGCGGGTATCGCCGCGCTCGCCGGCGCCGATCGCGAGCGCGTGTTCGTGCCGCTCGCCGAAGCCGCGCGCGACGCGGCCGACGACCACGACCCGGCCGCGCTGGCCGCGCGCGTCGAGCGCGGCGAACGCGTGTTGCGCGCGCTGCGTCATGCGATGCTGCGCTCGCAGCGGCGCCTCGAATTCGGCCAGGTGCTGCTCGCGTCGATCGGCAGCACCGCGCCGTTCGTCGGGCTGCTCGGCACCGTATGGGGCATCTATCACGCGCTCGGCAGCATCGCCGCGAGCGGGCAGGCGCAGATCGAGAACGTCGCGGGGCCGGTCGGCGAGGCGCTGATCATGACCGCGTTCGGGCTGGTCGTCGCGATTCCCGCGGTGCTCGCGTACAACATCCTCGGCCGGCTCGTCCGGCAGCTCAGCGAGGAACTCGACGGCTTCGCGCGCGATCTGCACGTATTCGTGTGCGCACAGGGACAGGGCGCCTGACGCGCCGGCTCCGGAGGAACGACCATGGCATTCGGCGGGCTCGAGCACCACAAGACGTCCGCGCCGATGGCGGAGATCAACATGACGCCGCTGATCGACGTGATGCTCGTGCTGCTCGTCATCTTCATCATCACCGCGCCGCTGATGACGCACGCGATCCGGCTCGACCTGCCGAAGGTCGCGGCCAGCGTCGCGCGCGACACGCCGCAATCCGTCACCCTGTCGATCGACGACGCGGGCAAGCTCTACTGGGACGACGCGCCCGTGGCGCTCGACGCGCTGCCCGCGCGCTTCCGGGCCGCTGCCGCGGGCGCCGCGCCGCCCGAGCTGCGGCTGCGCGCGTCGCGCGCGACGCGCTACGACGTGATCGCGCAGGTGATGGGCGCCGCGCAGGCCGCGGGCCTCACGCGGATCGGTTTCGTGACCGACGTGCCGGCGGCCGTCGCCGCGCCGGCCGCTGCCGGCGCGAAACCCTGATTCGTCGTCGTTGCGGGCCCTCCGGCCCGAGAGAGCGGCCGTGCGGGCCCGCACGGGCGGTATAATCGACGTTTTTCCCGGCCTGGAACCGCTCAGCCCGTTCCGGCGCCGGGCACGCACGATTTCGATCCAATCCTGCGCGCGCCGTCGCGCCGCTTAAAGCCTAGCCCGAACCAAACCATGCACGAGAGATACGTACCCGCCGACGTCGAAGCCGCCGCCCAGGGCGACTGGCGCGCAGCCGATGCCTACAAGACGAGGGAAGATTCGCAGAAGCCGAAGTTCTACTGCGTATCGATGCTGCCGTACCCGTCCGGCAAGCTGCACATGGGTCACGTGCGCAACTACACGATCAACGACGTGATGTACCGCTATCTGCGGATGAACGGCTACAACACGCTGATGCCGATGGGCTGGGATGCGTTCGGGATGCCGGCCGAGAACGCCGCGATGGCGAACGGCGTGCCGCCCGCGAAGTGGACCTACGACAACATCGACTACATGAAGGGCCAGATGCAGTCGATGGGCCTCGCGATCGACTGGTCGCGCGAGATCGCGACGTGCAAGCCCGACTACTACAAGTGGAACCAGTGGCTGTTCCTGAAGATGCTCGAGAAGGGCATCGCGTACAAGAAGACGGGCACCGTGAACTGGGATCCGGTCGACCAGACCGTGCTCGCGAACGAGCAGGTGATCGACGGCCGCGGCTGGCGTTCGGGCGCGCTCGTCGAGAAGCGCGAGATCCCGATGTACTACCTGCGCATCACACAGTACGCGGATGAGCTGCTGAACGACCTCGACGGCCTCGGCTGGCCCGAGCGCGTGAAGATCATGCAGCAGAACTGGATCGGCAAGAGCTTTGGCGTGAACTTCGGCTTCCCGTACGAACTCGACGGCGAGCAGAAGCTGCTGCGCGTGTTCACGACGCGCGCCGACACGATCATGGGCGTCACGTTCTGCGCGATCGCGGCCGAGCACCCGCTCGCCACGCGCCTCGCGCAGGACAAGCCGGAACTGCTCGCGTTCATCGACGAGTGCAAGCGCGGCGGCGTCGCCGAGGCCGACGTCGCGACGATGGAGAAGAAGGGCGTCGCGACCGGCTTCTCGGTCAAGCACCCGCTGACCGGCGAGCCGGTCGAGGTGTGGATCGGCAACTACGTGCTGATGAGCTATGGCGAAGGCGCGGTGATGGGCGTGCCGGGCCACGACGAGCGCGATTTCGCGTTCGCGAAGAAATACGCGCTGCCGATCAAGCAGGTGATCGCGAGCGAAGGGCAGACGTACTCGCTCGACGCATGGCAGGAGTGGTACGGCGACAAGGAAACCGCGGTCTGCGTGAACAGCGGCAAGTACGACGGCCTGCGCTACACGGAAGCGGTCGACGCGGTCGCCGCCGACTTGAAGGCCGGCGGCTTCGGCGACAAGCAGGTCACGTGGCGCCTGCGCGACTGGGGCGTGTCGCGCCAGCGCTACTGGGGCACGCCGATCCCGATCATCCACTGCCCGTCGTGCGGCGACGTGCCGGTGCCCGAGCAGGATCTGCCCGTCGTGCTGCCGGAAGACCTCGTGCCGGACGGCTCGGGCAACCCGCTCGCGAAGTCCGAGGCGTTCCTGAACTGCACGTGCCCGAAATGTGGCGCGGCGGCGAAGCGCGAAACCGACACGATGGACACCTTCGTCGATTCGTCGTGGTACTTCTCGCGCTACACGGCGCCGGACGCCGAGACGATGGTCGACGCGCGCACCGATTACTGGATGCCGATGGATCAGTACATCGGCGGCATCGAGCACGCGATCCTGCACCTGCTGTATTCGCGCTTCTGGACCAAGGTGATGCGCGACCTCGGCCTCGTGAAATTCGGCGAGCCGGCGAAGAACCTGCTCACGCAGGGGATGGTGCTGAACGAGACGTACTACCGCGAGGACGCGGCGGGCAAGAAGACCTGGTACAACCCGCTCGACGTGACGGTCACGCACGACGACAAGGGCCGCCCGGTCGGCGCGACGCTGAATGCGGACGGCCAGCCGGTCGTGCTCGGCGGCATCGAGAAGATGTCGAAGTCGAAGAACAACGGCGTCGATCCGCAACTGCTGATCGACCAGTACGGCGCCGATACCGCGCGTCTGTTCACGATGTTCGCGGCGCCGCCCGAGCAGCAGCTCGAGTGGTCGGGCGCGGGCGTCGAGGGCGCGAGCCGCTTCCTGCGCCGCGTGTGGAGCTTCGGCCACGGCAACCGCGAAGCGCTCGCCGCGCGCGCGGGCTTCGACGCCGCCGCGCTCGGCGACGCCGACAAGGCGCTGCGCCGCGAGATCTACAGCGTGCTGAAGCAGGCCGATTTCGACTACCAGCGCCTGCAGTACAACACGGTCGTGTCGGCCGCGATGAAGATGCTGAACGCGATCGACGGCGCGAAGGGCGCGACGCCCGCCGTGCTGCGCGAGACGTATGGCGTACTGCTGCGCGTGCTGTACCCGGTCGTGCCGCACGTCACGTTCGAGCTGTGGAAGGTACTCGGCTACGCGGACGAATTCGGCCCGCTGCTCGATGCGCCGTGGCCGAAGGTCGACGAGGCCGCGCTCGAGCAGGCCGAGATCGAGCTCGTGCTGCAGGTGAACGGCAAGGTGCGCGGTGCGCTGAAGGTCGCGAAGGACGCGAGCCGCGACGCGATCGAAGCGGCGGCGGTGGCCGACGAGGCATTCGCGAAATTCAGCGACGGCAAGCCGGCGAAGAAGATCGTCGTCGTGCCGGGCCGCCTCGTGAACATCGTCGTCTGACGGCCGCCGGCCGTCGGACGTACCCAGAAGGAGCGAAGGTGATCCGCAGATCGTTTTTGATGCTCGTCGGCAGCGCGGTCGCGCTGTCGGCATGCGGCTTCCAGTTGCGCGGCCAGCAGGACTACGCGTTCAAGCACCTGTTCGTAGCCGGTGCGCCGGCGCCCGTCGAGGCGCGGCTCACGCGCCTCGTCCAGGCCGGCAGCGACACGAAGATCGTCAAGTCGGCGGACGACGCCGACGCCGTGCTGCGCATGTGGGAGTCGCGTGGCCAGAACACGCTGACACTCAACAAGTACGGCTCCGCGCAGGAATACGCGCTGTTCTACACGCTGAACTACACGCTGACGAGCAAGGACGGCACCGTGCTGATCCCGCCGAGCGCGATCGCGCTGAATCGCGCGATGACGTACAGCGACCAGTACACGAACGCGAAGGCGCAGGAAGCCGACATCCTGTACGGCGACATGCAGAACGACGCGGTCGACCAGTTGATGCGGCGTCTCGCGATCGTCCACTCGCTGACGCCGGCGCCGGAGGACGTGGTGCCGGGCGTGGCGCCGCGTGCGCCGCTGCCGCCGCCGCCGCTCTGATCGCGGGCGAACGCAGCGATGCAATTGCGACTTGATGCGCTGGAGCCGCACCTCGCGAAGGGGTTGGCCGGGCTCTACACCGTCTACGGCGACGAGCCGCTGCTCGCGCAGGAAGCGTGCGACCGCATCCGTGCGGCCGCGCGCGCGGCCGGCTTTACCGAGCGTTCGGTGCATACGGTCGAGCGCGGCTTCGACTGGAGCGTGCTGCTCGGCGCGACCCAGGCGATGTCGCTGTTCGGCGAGCGCCAGCTGATCGAGCTGCGCATTCCGTCGGGCAAGCCCGGCAAGGAAGGCGCCGATGCGCTGAAGACGCTCGCGGCCACGCCCAATCCGGACGCGCTGCTGCTCGTCACGTTGCCGCGCCTCGACGCGGCCACGCAGAAATCCGCATGGTTTACCGCGCTGCAGAACGGCGGTGTCGCGCTGAAGATCGATCCGGTCGACCGTGCGCAACTGCCGAACTGGATCGGCCAGCGACTCGCGATGCAGGGCCAGCGTGCCGCGCCGGGCGATGACGGGCGTCGCGCGCTGCAATTCATCGCGGAGCGCGTCGAGGGCAACCTGCTCGCCGCGCACCAGGAAATCCAGAAGCTCGGGCTGCTGTATCCGCAAGGCGCGCTGTCGTTCGAGCAGGTGCACGACGCGGTGCTGAACGTCGCGCGCTACGACGTGTTCAAGCTGAACGAAGCGATGCTCGCCGGCGACGCCGCGCGGCTCGCGCGGATGATCGACGGGCTGAAGGGCGAGGGCGAGGCGATCGTGCTCGTGATGTGGGCCGTCGTCGAGGAGCTGCGCACGCTGCTGCGGATCAAGCGCGGCACGACGGCGGGCAAGCCGCTCGCGACGCTGCTGCGCGAGAACCGCGTGTGGGGGCCACGCGAGCGGTTGATCGCGCCCGCGCTGAACCGCGTGTCGGAAGCGGTGCTCGAAAAGGCGCTCGCGTTCGCCGCGAAGCTCGACCGGCAGGTCAAGGGGCTCACGGCCGTCGCGCCGGGCCGCCGCACGCAGGACGAACCGCCGCCGGACCCGTGGGATGGGTTGTTCCAGCTCGCGATGACGGTCGCGGGCGCCCGCGGCGAGCGACCGCCGACCGCGGGTCGCGTGCGACGCTAAGCCCCGTTCGGGCCTTCAGCGTGCGCTGCGCAACCCGCTTACAATGCTTCGACGGCTGGCGCGGCATATCGGCCGCTGCCCTGCACGGAGGGCTGTCCCGCGGATCGTCGCGCCGGATGGCCGCTCCCCGGATGGCCGGCCCCGGATGGCCGATCCACGCTTCCCCACGAATTCATGCCGCTCCGCGCGGCTCGCTTCTCGAGTCACACGATGGATATCGATCAGTACATGACCGACCTGGGCCGCCGCGCCCGGCACGCTTCCCGCGCGATGGCGCGCGCCAGCACGGCCGCGAAGAACGCGGCGCTCGACGCCGTGGCCCGCGCGATCGAACGCGACGCGCAGGCGCTGAAGGACGCGAATGCGCGCGACGTCGCCCGCGCCCGTGAAAAGGGGCTCGATGCGGCGTTCGTCGACCGCCTGACGTTGTCGGACAAGGCGCTGAAAACGATGGTGGAAGGGCTGCGCCAGGTCGCGTCGCTGGCCGATCCGATCGGCGAGATCGGCAACCTCAAGTTCCGCCCGAGCGGGATCCAGGTCGGCCAGATGCGCGTGCCGCTCGGCGTGATCGGCATCATCTACGAGTCGCGCCCGAACGTGACGATCGACGCGGCCGCGCTGTGCCTGAAGTCGGGCAACGCGACGATCCTGCGCGGCGGCTCCGAAGCGCTCGAATCGAACACGGCGCTCGCGAGGCTGATCGGCGAAGGGCTCGAAGCGGCCGGGCTGCCGCAGGACGCGGTGCAGGTCGTCGCGACGGCCGATCGTGCTGCGGTCGGCAAGCTGATCACGATGACCGAATACGTCGACGTGATCGTGCCGCGCGGCGGCAAGAGCCTGATCGAACGGCTGATCGACGAGGCGCGCGTGCCGATGATCAAGCACCTCGACGGCATCTGCCACGTGTACGTCGACGATCGCGCCGATCTCGACCGCGCGCTGACCGTCTGCGACAACGCGAAGACGCACCGCTACGGCACCTGCAACACGATGGAGACGCTGCTCGTCGCGAACGGCATTGCCGCGAAGGTGCTGCCGCCGCTCGGCAAGCTGTATCGCGACAAGCAGGTCGAACTGCGCGTCGATGCGGCCGCGCGCGCGGTGCTCGCCGACGCGGGCGTCGGCCCGCTCGTCGACGCGACCGAAGCAGACTGGCACACCGAGTATCTCGCGCCGGTGCTCGCGATCAAGGTCGTCGACGGGCTCGACGCCGCGATCGAGCACATCAACCATTACGGCTCGCATCACACGGATGCGATCGTCACCGAGGATCACGACCGCGCGATGCGGTTCCTGCGCGAAGTCGATTCGGCGAGCGTGATGGTCAACGCGTCGACGCGCTTCGCGGACGGTTTCGAATTCGGCCTCGGCGCGGAAATCGGCATCTCGAACGACAAGCTGCACGCGCGCGGGCCGGTCGGCCTGGAAGGGCTGACGTCGCTGAAGTACGTGGTGCTCGGGCACGGCGAAGGCCGTCAGTAAGTCAACAGCGAGGCGCAACACCAATGGCAATGCTCTGGGTCAAGACGTTCCACATCGTTCTGATCGCCGCGTGGTTCGCGGGGCTGTTCTACCTGCCGCGCATCTACGTGAACCTGGCCATGGAGACCGATCCGGCCGCGGTGCGGCGCCTGCTGCTGATGGCGCGCAAGCTGTTCCGCTTCATGACGATGATCGCGGTGCCCGCGCTGGCCTGCGGGCTCTGGCTCTGGCTCGTGATCGGCATCGGGCAGGGGCAGGGCTGGATCCATGCGAAGGTGACGGTCGTGCTGCTGCTCGTGATCTACCACGCGTATTGTGGGCACCTGCTGCGGGTGTTCGAGCGCGGCGAGAACCGCCGCACCGACAAGTGGTATCGCGTATTCAACGAACTGCCGGTGCTCGGCATGCTCGCGGCGGTCGCGCTGGTGGTGATCAAGCCGTTCTGAGCGGCGCGGCAAGCACGGCCGGCGGTCGATGAACAACGGCACCCCACGGGGTGCCGTTGTGCGTTTACGGGCGGTTCCGCGCGGCGCCGGTTCAATCCTTCGTGCCGTCGTCGATCCGGCGCCGCGTGATCGCTTCCTTCGCGCGGCCGACCCGTTCCATCAGCGCCGGCCCGCGCGACAGCGCGACGCCGACCGCGAGAATGTCGCCGATCGCGAGATGCGACATCCGCGACGTCATCGGCGAGAACACGTCCGTTTCCTCGGCGACGTTCGACGCGAGGCTGACCGTCGCGAGCTTCGCGAGCGGCGAATGGCTCTGCGTGATCGCGACGACTTTCGCGCCGCACGCGAGCGCGGAGCGCGCGGCGTCGACGATGTCGCGCGTGCGGCCCGTATTCGAGATCGCGACGACGACGTCGTGCGGCCCGAGCAGCGCCGACGACATCGAGAACGTGTGCGGATCCGAATACGCGACGCTCGGCACGCCGAGCCGGAAGAACTTGTGCTGGATGTCCTGCGCGGCGATGCCCGAGCCGCCGGCACCGTAGAACTCGATGCGCGACGCGTTCGACAGCAGCGCGATCGCGTCGGCGACGCTGCCCGCGGACAGGCTGTTGCGCACCTCGATCAGCGCGCCGATCGTACGGTCGAACACCTTGCCGATGATGCCGGGCGCCGGTTCGTCGGGCTCGACGTCGCGGTACACCGACGACACGCCCGGCGCCACGCTCTGCGCGAGCCGGATCTTGAATTCGCGAAAGCCGCTGCAGCCGAGCGCCTGGCAGAAGCGCGCGATCGTCGGCTGGCTGACGCCCGCACGGGTCGACAGCTCGGTCATCGCGAGGTCGAGCACCTCGCGCGGCGCGGCGAGAATGTAGTCGGCGAGCTTACGCTCGGACGGGCGCAGCTCGGCGCGGATCGCTTCAATGCGGGGCAGCATGGGACGGCATGTGGAAATCGGGTTCGGATGAGCGAGTGTATCTCAATCGAATTGTAGAAAATCTACATGAAAATACTAGCGCAATTGTGATAATTCCGATGCGGGGTGAGCGAGGTGAATTAGGGTTTTCACTGATTAAAGCCTTGCTGGTGGCGGGAATAAGGGTTGCGAGCGAACTGATCTGCATTGCATGCTTGTAGTTTTTCTACTAGACTGCTTTCGTTCGATCGACGAAGCTCGACCGTCCCCACGATTCCAACCGCCGGTGTCGGCCGGCATACAGGAGCGCCCAGCATGACGTCGCTGCACCCCACTCTGGCGAAGGTCACCGAACGCGTGATCGCCCGCAGCCAATCGACCCGTTCCGCCTATCTGCAGCGCATCGACGGCGCGCAAGGCAAGTTCCCGGCGCGCGGCGCGCTGTCGTGCGCGAACCTCGCGCACGGCTTCGCGGGCCTCGAGGGCAACGACAAGTTCGCGATCAAGGCGATCCGCGAGCCGAACATCGGCATCGTGTCCTCGTACAACGAGATGCTGTCCGCGCATGCGCCGTACAAGGATTTCCCCGAGATCATCAAGGCGGCCGCGCGCGAAAACGGCGGAGTCGCGCAGTTCGCGGGCGGCGTGCCGGCGATGTGCGACGGCGTCACGCAGGGCAACCCGGGCATGGAGCTGTCGCTGTTCTCGCGCGAGGCGATCGCGATGGGCACGGCGATCGCGCTCACGCACAACATGTTCGATGCGGCGCTCTGCCTCGGCATTTGCGACAAGATCGTGCCGGGCCTGCTGATCGGCGCGCTGCAGTTCGGCCACCTGCCGACGATCTTCGTGCCGGCCGGCCCGATGACGAGCGGCCTGTCGAACGACGACAAGGCGAAGATCCGCCAGCAGTTCGCGACCGGCCAGGTCGGCCGCGACGCGCTGCTCGAAGCCGAATCGGCCGCGTATCACGGCCATGGCACCTGCACGTTCTACGGCACCGCGAACAGCAACCAGATGCTGATGGAGCTGATGGGGCTGCACCTGCCGGGCTCGGCATTCGTTCACCCGCATACGCCGCTGCGCACCGCGCTGACGGCCGAGGCCGCGCGCCGCGTGCTCGATCTGACGGTCGAGCGCGGCCACTACACGCCGATCGGTCATGTGATCGACGAAAAGGCGATCGTCAACGGGATCGTCGCGCTGCTCGCGACGGGCGGCTCGACCAACCACACGCTGCACCTCGTCGCGATCGCGCGCGCGGCCGGCATCCTGATCGACTGGAACGACTTCGACGAGCTGTCGGCCGTCGTGCCGCTGCTCGCGAAGATCTACCCGAACGGCAAGGCCGACGTGAACCATTTCCATGCGGCGGGCGGTGTCGCGTTCCTGGTACGCAACCTGCTCGAAGGCGGGCTGCTGCACGAGGACGTGACGACGGTCGCGGGCAAGGGCCTTTCGCACTACACGAAGGAGCCCAAGCTGATCGACGGCAAGCTGACATGGGTCGACGGCGCGGCCGAGAGCCACGACACGAAGGTGCTGCGCGGCATTCGCGAGCCGTTCCAGCCGGACGGCGGCCTGCGCCTGATGCAGGGCCGGCTCGGCCGCGGCGTGATCAAGATCTCGGCGGTCGCGCCGGAGCACCGCAAGGTGACGGCGCCCGCGATCGTGTTCGACTCGCAGGAAGCCGTGCAGGAAGCGTTCGATCGCGGCGAACTGAAGCGCGATTTCGTCGCGGTGGTGCGCTTCCAGGGCGCGCGCGCCAACGGCATGCCCGAGCTGCACCGTTTGACGCCGCTGCTCGGCGTGCTGCAGGATCAGGGCTTCCACGTCGCGCTGGTGACCGACGGCCGCATGTCGGGCGCGTCGGGCAAGGTGCCGGCCGTGATCCACGTGTCGCCGGAAGCGCTGCTGGCCGGCCCGATCGGCAAGGTGAAGACGGGCGACACGCTCGTGATCGACGCGGAAGCCGGCGTGCTCGACATCGAGGTCGACGACGCCGAATGGCACGCGCGCCCGGTCGCGCAGCCGCGGCACCAGGCCGAGAACGAAGTCGGTTTCGGGCGCGAACTGTTCGGCGTGTTCCGCGCGGCCGCGGCGCCGGCCGAGCAGGGCGCATCGGTTTTCGGGACGCTGGTCGGCGAAACGGCCGTCAGCGTCGCCGCATGAATTTCAAGGAGCCAATTCAATGAAGACGATTGCTGAAATCGTGAAGCTGGGCCCGGTCATCCCGGTGCTCGCATTCGACTCGGTCGAGCAGGGCGAAAACGTGTCGCGGGCATTGCACGCGGGCGGCGTGAAGGTGCTCGAGATCACGCTGCGCACGCCGGCGGGCCTGGAGGCGATCCAGCGCGCGAGCCAGCTCGCGGACGACATCGTCGTCGGCGTCGGCACGATCACGAAGCCCGAGCACTGCGCGCAGGCCAAGCGCGCGGGCGCGAAATTCGGCGTATCGCCGGGCCTGACGAAGGAGCTGCATCTCGCGTCGCTCGACGCCGGCCTGCCGCTGCTGCCGGGCGTGATGACGCCGAGCGACATCATCCAGGCGCTCGAATTCGGCTACGACATCGTGAAGTTCTTCCCCGCGCAGCAGGCGGGCGGCGTGCCGATGCTGCAGGCGTTCCACGGTCCGTTCCCGGCGCTGAAGTTCTGCCCGACCGGCGGCATCACGGTCGACACCGCGCCGAACTTCCTGAAACTGCCGAACGTCGTGTGCGTCGGCGGCTCGTGGCTCACGCCGAAGGCCGCACTCGCCGCGCAGGATTGGGCCGAAGTCACGCGCCTCGCGCAAGCGGCGAGCCAGCTGCCCCGCTAAAACTTGTACGAAATGACGAATTGGCCCTCGGGATACAGGCGCTTAGTGCTTGTTTTACCGAGGGTTTTTGCTGATGGAACCGGTTCTATCCGCGGATCGCAAAGATAAGTAAAATTCAGCGTCCTGACGGGGGGTACCCCCGTGTTTCGGAGACCTGCATAGCCGGGCATACTCGCAACGACTCGCCCGGTTTCGAACAATTCTAGGAGGAGTGCCACATGGGGGCCGTACAAGGCAGCATGCTGCTCGTATTCACGCTGATCGCGATTGCCGCGCTGATCCTGATGATCGCGCGCTACAAGATCTACCCGTTCCTGGTGCTGATCATCGTTTCGCTCGGCCTCGGTCTCGTCGTCGGCATGCCGATGGACAAGATCGTCAAGTCGTTCGAAACGGGTACCGGCGGCACGCTCGGCCACATTGCGATCGTCGTCGGCCTCGGCACGATGCTCGGCAAGATGATGGCCGAATCGGGCGGCGCCGAACGGATCGCGACCACGCTGATCGACTGGTTCGGTGAAAAGAACATCCACTGGGCGATGATGTTCGTCGCGATCATCGTCGGCCTGCCGGTGTTCTTCGAAGTCGGCTTCGTGCTGCTGATCCCGATCGCGTTCAACGTCGCGAAGCGCACCGGCAAGTCGCTGCTCGTCGTCGGCCTGCCGATGGTGGCCGGCCTCTCGGTCGTGCACGGGCTGATCCCGCCGCACCCGGCCGCGCTGCTGGCCGTCCAGCAATACGGCGCCGATATCGGCAAGACGATCGCATTCGGCCTGATCGTCGGCGTGCCGACCGCGATCATCGCGGGCCCGCTGTTCGCGCTGACGATCTCGAAGTTCGTGAAGCTGCCGGAAAACAACCCGCTCGCATCGCAATTCGTCGATTCGAACGCGGAGGGCCGCAAGCGCGAACTGCCGAGCTTCGGCATCACGCTGTTCACGATCCTGCTGCCCGTCGTGCTGATGCTCATCGGCAGCTGGGCCGACCTGGTGTTCGCGCCGAAGTCGCTGCCGAACAACCTGCTGCGCTTTGCCGGCAACTCGGACGTCGCGCTGCTGATCGCCGTGCTCGTGAGCTTCTTCACGTTCGGCAAGCTGCAGGGCTTCAACCGCGACCAGATCCAGAAGTTCTGCGGCGAGTGCCTGGCGCCGATCGCCGGCATCACGCTGATCGTCGGCGCGGGCGGCGGCTTCGGCGGCGTCCTGCGCGACAGCGGCATCTCGCAGCAGATCGTCGAGACCGCGAAGCACGCGCACCTGTCGCCGCTGCTGCTCGGCTGGTTCGTCGCGGCGCTGATGCGTCTCGCGACGGGTTCGGCGACGGTCGCGATGACGACGGCCTGCGGCATCGTCGCGCCGATCGCGGCGGCGGCCGGCACGACGGTCAGCCCGGAGCTGCTGGTGCTCGCGACGGGCTCGGGCTCGCTGATCTTCTCGCACGTGAACGACGGCGGTTTCTGGCTGATCAAGGAATACTTCGGGATGACGGTCGGTCAGACGTTCAAGACCTGGTCGCTGCTTGAAACCATCATCTCGGTGCTGGGTCTCAGTTTCACGTTGCTGCTGAGCATGGTTCTGTAACAAGGGGTAGTCAATGATTCTGATCGCAATGGGCGTGTCGGGCGCCGGCAAGTCGCTGATCGGCGAAATGCTGGCGGAACGCCTGTCGTGCAGCTATACCGACGGCGACGCGTTTCACAGCGCGGCGAACAAGGAAAAGATGCACCACGGCATTCCGCTGACCGATGAAGACCGCTGGCCGTGGCTGCGCACGATCCGCGCGGCCATCGAGGAAAAGCAGCGCGCGGGCGAGACGGCCGTGTTCACGTGCTCGTCGCTGAAGCGTTCGTACCGCGACGTGCTGCGCGGCACCGATACCGACGTGCGGTTCGTGTATCTGAAGGGCTCGTTCGAGGTGTTGCAAGAGCGCCTGAAGAGCCGCACCGGCCATTTCTTCGATCCGTCGCTGCTGAAAAGCCAGCTCGACACGCTCGAGGAGCCGGGCCCGGACGAAGCGATCGAGGTCAGCATCGAGCTGACGCCCGAGCAGATCGTCGATCAGGTCATGCTGAAGATCGGCCTCGCGCACTCGCACTGAGCGCGTTCGCGGTCATCGTCATGGAAAAGGCGCCTTCGGGCGCCTTTTTCGTTGGCGGGGCGTACGCGGGTCAGGCCGTCCGCGCGCGTTGCGCGATGCCGTCGAGCAGCACGTCGAGCATCGTGTCGTGCACGACGGCCGGATCGAGCCGCGCATAGAGCGGGGCGGCCGATTTGACGAGCGGATGCCCGGCGTCGGACAGCGCGTGCATCTCCGCGAGCTCGACATCGTTCGCGGCGCGCGTGAGGCCGCCCGCTTCGGCGGCGGCGAGTCCGATCACGCTCGCGTACCAGCCGACGCATACCGACGGCAGCGCCGCGCGCGGGATGCCGGCGTCGGTCAGCGCGCGATGCACGGCCTCGATGTGCGCGAGATCGGCCGGCCCCGTGCTCATGTGCCGCTGCAGCAACGCGAACGCGGCCGGGTAGCGCAGCGCGAGCGCGCGGTACTGGCGCGCGAGGTCGCGCAGCCGTTCGCGCCACGGCTGCGACGGATCGACCGGCACGAGCGAGCGCGACAGCGCATTCGCGATCGCGCGGCTCAAGCCCTCCTTCGACTTGAAGTGATACAGCACGCTCATCGGGTCGCAGCCGACCGTTTGCGCGAGCTTGCGCACGCTGAACGCGGTTTCGCCGACGTCTTCGAGCAGCGCGAGCGCGGCGGCGACGATCGCGTCCTTGTCGAGACCGCGCGGGCCTTGGGCGGGTTTGTCTGTCATCGAGGCGGGGCGGCAGGCCGGCATGGCGCCGGCTGTAAACTTGACGAAAGCTTATTCTACACTGTAGAATTATTTCTGCGGTGTAGAAATTGGGTGTCCCGGCACCTTTCAATACGTGCTTTCGCACAGTCCGGGATCCAGGCGGCACGAGCGTGCCCGCCGTCAACACGGGCTCTCGCGCCCCTTTTCTCGTTGACTCCCATGTGGAACCGGCTGCCCCACCCGCGAAGCCAGAAGGCTCATCGACAGGCGGCCCCATCATGCAAGGTCAATCATGACGTCCGATAACAAACCCCTGATCCAGGGCGAAGCGCGTTTCGAGCAAACGCAACTGAACATCGAAAAAGACAACTGGAACTGGTGCGACCCGGCCCGCTACGACGGCGAGCGTCCGGCCAACTGGTACGAGGCGTCGCTGTCGCGCCATGAAAACGGCGCGCCGCTGACGCGCGACGCCGTCTGCGACGTGCTCGTGATCGGCGCGGGCCTGCTCGGCGCATCGGCGGCGCTGCATCTCGCGCAAGCGGGCGTCGACACGATCCTCGTCGACAAGCATCACGTCGGCTCGGCCGCGTCGGGCCGCAACGGCGGGCAACTGACGCCCGGCCTCGCGCGCTGGGAAGCCGCCGACATGATCGATCACCTGTCGCACGACGATGCGAAGCGGCTGTGGCGCTTCGCGTCGGCCGAGTCGATGAGCCTCATCGACGAGATCGGCGCGCGTTACGCGCTCGATCTCGACCGCAAGCGCGGCCACGTCACGGCGGCGGTTCACCCCGGCCACATGAGCGCGCTGCTCGACGGCGCGGATGCGCGCCGCCATCTCGGCGATGCGGGCGTGACGCTCGTCGGCCGCCATCAGCTGCACGACGAATACGTGCGCTCGGGGCTGTATCACGGCGCGGCGATCGACGCGCTCGGCGGCCAGATTCACCCGCTCGCGCTGGTGCGCGGCATGGTGCACGGCTTCCGGCTGAACGGCGGCGCGCTGTTCGAGGGTACCGAGGTGCTCGAGCTCGACGAGACGCCCGCGGGCGTCGTCGCGACGACGCCGGGCGGCACGATCACCGCGCGCCGCGGCGTCGTGCTCGCGCTGCACAACACGACGTTCCGGCTGCTCGACGACGGCGCGGCGACCACGGTGCCGTTCTTTACGTACGTGAGCGTGACGGCGCCGCTCGACGTCGACGTCGCGACGTTGATGCCGGCCGGCATGCCGGTGTACGACACGCAGTTCCAGATCGACTACTACCGGCCGGTGCGCGGCAACCGCCTGCTGTTCGGTGGGCAGGGCACCGGCAGTTGCTGGGCGCAGCCCGACGTCAACGCGTATCTGCTGACGCGCCTGAACACGGTGTTTCCGCAGGCGGACGGCAGCTTCGCGCTCGACTACTGCTGGAGCGGCGTCAGCGATTTCACGCTGAACGGCGCCACCGACAGCCGCAAGACCGACGGTCGCGTGCCGATGTACATGGTGCAGGGCTGGAGCGGCCACGGCGTCGCGCAGACGGTGCGGATCGGCCAGGCGATCTGCGACGATTTCGTCGGCCGCAACGACGATTTCTCGATGCTCACGGGCATCGACCATCGCGCGATTCCGCTCGGCCGGCAGTTGTCGCCGATCGCGATCCCGGCCGCGAAGGCCGCGATGAGCGTGATGAGCGCGCTCAACCCGGGCCGGATGATTTCGTTCTGATCTTCGCCCCGCGCGCGCCCATGAAAAAACCCGATGCGATTGCTTGCATCGGGTTTTTTTGTCGGGCGACGGCGGTGCTTATGCGATCCGCTTCGCGAGTTCGACGGCCTTGCCGATGTACGACGCCGGCGTCATCGCGAGCAGGCGGTCCTTCGCGTCCTGCGGGATCGCGAGCGTGCCGACGAATTCCTGCAGCGCTTCGCGCGTGATGCCCTTGCCGCGCGTCAGCTCCTTCAGCTGCTCGTACGGGTTCTCGATGCCGTAGCGGCGCATCACCGTCTGCACCGGCTCCGCGAGCACTTCCCAGCAGTTGTCGAGATCGTCGTTCAGGCGCTGCGGGTTCACTTCGAGCTTGTCGAGGCCGCGGATCAGCGAATCGTACGCGAGCAGCGAGTAGCCGAGCGCGACGCCCATGTTGCGCAGCACCGTCGAGTCGGTCAGGTCGCGCTGCCAGCGCGACACCGGCAGCTTGTCGGCGAGGTGGCGCAGCGTCGCGTTCGCGAGGCCGAGGTTGCCTTCCGAGTTCTCGAAGTCGATCGGGTTGACCTTGTGCGGCATCGTCGACGAGCCGATTTCGCCGGCCTTCGTCTTCTGCTTGAAGTAGCCGACCGAGATGTAGCCCCACACGTCGCGGTCGAGGTCGAGCAGGATCGTGTTCGCGCGCGCGACGGCGTCGAACAGCTCGGCCATGTAGTCGTGCGGCTCGATCTGGATCGTGTACGGGTTGAACGTGAGCTTCAGGCGGTTTTCGATCACGTCGCGCGAGAACGCTTCCCAGTCGAATTCCGGATACGCGGAAAGATGCGCGTTGAAGTTGCCGACCGCTCCGTTCATCTTGCCGAGGATCTCGACCTTCTCGATGCGCGCGATCGCGCGGGCGAGGCGCGCGGCGACGTTCGCGAGTTCCTTGCCGAGCGTCGTCGGGCTGGCCGGCTGGCCGTGCGTGCGCGACAGCATCGGCTGTTCGGCGTGTGCGTGCGCGAGTGCGACGAGGCGCTGGTAGACCGTGCGCAGCGCCGGCAGGATCACGTGTTCGCGCGCGCCGGCGAGCATCATCCCGTGCGACGTGTTGTTGATGTCCTCGGACGTGCACGCGAAGTGAATGAATTCGCTGGCCTTCTCGAGTTCGGCCTGGCCCTTCACCGATTCCTTCAGCCAGTATTCGACGGCCTTCACGTCGTGGTTCGTCACGCGCTCGATTTCCTTGATGCGCGCGGCGTCGTGCGCGGTGAAGCGCTCGGCGAGCTGCAGCAGGAACTGCTCGGACGCTTCCGAGAAGCGCGGGACTTCCGCGAAGCCGGCGCGCGACAGCGCGATCAGCCAGTGCACCTCGACGGTGACGCGGTGGCGCATGAAGGCGGCTTCGGAGAGCCAGTCGCGCAGCGCTTCGGTCTTGCTGGCGTAGCGGCCGTCGATGGGCGAGAGCGCGGTGAGGGCGAAAAGCGTATCGGGACGAGTGTCGGACATGATCGGGCGGGGCCTTGAGGCCGGGTCGAGCGAGGGGAGGGAATCCGGCATTTTACCATCGGCGCGGGACGATCCCGGCCGAACCGGTCCGGTGCGCGGGCGCCACGGGCGAGCGATGCGCGGGCGGCGCGCGAATGGCCTGCCGGCAGGCCCTCGCGCCGGCTCGCCGGGCCGCCAGCCGAGCCGCCGGCCCGGCCTGCCCGCCGGTAGAATGCAGGCTTCTTCCCGACCGCCGCCCGCCGCGCCTGCCCGCATGGAACTGAAATGGCTCGAAGACTTCGTCTCGCTCGCGGAAACGCGCAGCTTTAGCCGGTCCGCCGAGCTGCGGCACGTGTCGCAGCCGGCGTTTTCGCGGCGCATCCAGGCGCTCGAGGCGTGGCTCGCGACCGAGTTGATCGATCGTTCGGTCTATCCGACCCGGCTCACGCAGGCCGGGCAAATCTTCTACGAGCAGGCGCTGACGATGCTGTCGCAGGCGCACGAGGCGAGGACGCTGCTGCGCGGCCACGTCGGCGCGCCGGTGCCGACGATCGAATTCGCGGTGCCGCACACGCTGTCGCTCACGTATTTCCCGCGCTGGCTCGAGCGGATCGAGGCGAAGATGGGCCAGGTTCACACGCGGCTGCGCGCGCTGAACGTGCACGACGCGGTGCTGTCGCTCGTCGAGGGCGGCTGCGACCTCGTGATGGGCTACCACCACCCGAGCCACCCGGTCGCGCTCGACCCGGCTCGCTACGACATGCTGATTCTCGGCAGCGAGCCGATCAGCCCGTTCTCGGCGCCCGGCCGCGCCGGCCGGCCGCGCCATACGCTGCCGGGCGCGGCCGACGCGCGCGTGCCGTACCTGTCGTATACGCCGAACGCGTATCTCGGCCGGATGACCGAAGTCATCATCGCGAACGCGCCGACGCGGCTGTTCCTCGATCGCGTGTACGAAACCGACATGGCCGAAGGGCTGAAGGCGATGGCGCTCGCGGGCCACGGCGTCGCGTTCCTGCCGCACAGCGCGGTCGACGATGCGGTCGCGGGCGGCCGGCTGATCCGGCTCGACCGGTCGGCGCGCGGCGGCGGCGCGCATCCGTTCACGTTGACGATGGAGATCCGGCTGTACTGCGACAAGCTCGCGCTGCAGGGCGACGATCCGCGCCAGAAGCTCGTGCGCGCGCTGTGGGAGGTCGTGCGCGACGAACTGCGCGAGACCTCCGGCGACACCGCCGGTTAACCGCCGACGGTTAATCCGGCGCCGATCGACCGGCCGGCTGACGGCGGCCTTGCAGCGCCTGTCGGACGGCTGTCCGCCGGCCGGCCCGCGCGTCGGCCAACCGATTTTTCACGAACGCGATGCGCGGCGGATCGCGGGCGTTCTTGCGCAAATCGACCGCGATTTTGCGAAAAATCGCGATCATGCAAGAAACGCATAATCGAATAAACAAACGGCATTGGATAAAAAAAACGGCTTTTTCGACAATGTGCGCAATCCGTTGAACGTTGGAGCATCCATGTCTTCGCAACAGCAGTCCATCCCGTCCTACCTGCACGCCGACGATCTCGGCCCGTGGGGCAACTACCTTCGGCAGGTCGATCGCGTCGCGCCGTACCTCGGTTCGCTGTCGCGCTGGCTCGAAACGCTGAAGCGCCCGAAGCGCATCCTGATCGTCGACTGCCCCATCGAGCTCGACAACGGCACCGTCGCGCACTTCGAGGGCTATCGCGTGCAGCACAACGTGTCGCGCGGCCCGGGCAAGGGCGGCGTGCGCTACCACCAGGACGTGACGCTGTCGGAAGTGATGGCGCTGTCGGCATGGATGTCCGTGAAGAACGCGGCCGTGAACGTGCCGTACGGCGGCGCGAAGGGCGGCATCCGCGTCGACCCGCGCAAGCTGTCGCGCGGTGAGCTCGAGCGCGTGACGCGTCGCTACACCAGCGAAATCGGCATCATCATCGGCCCGAACACCGACATTCCGGCGCCGGACGTCAACACCAACGAACAGGTGATGGCGTGGATGATGGATACCTACTCGATGAACCAGGGCCAGACGTCGACCGGCGTCGTGACCGGCAAGCCGATCGCGCTCGGCGGCTCGCTCGGCCGCAAGGAAGCGACGGGCCGCGGCGTGTTCGTCGTCGGCTGCGAAGCGGCGAAGAAGAAGGGCCTGGAAATCGAAGGCGCGCGCATCGCGGTGCAGGGCTTCGGCAACGTCGGCGGCATCGCGGCGAAGCTGTTCCAGGAAGCGGGCGCGAAGGTGATCTCGGTGCAGGATCACACGGGCACGATCTACCAGCCGGCCGGCCTCGATTCGAACAAGCTGCTCGACCACGTCGCACGCACGGGCGGCGTCGCGGGCTTCGAAGGCGCCGAGCCGATGCCGAACGACGAGTTCTGGACGGTCGAGACCGACATCCTGATCCCGGCGGCGCTGGAAAACCAGATCACCGAGAAGAACGCGGCGAAGATCCGCACGAAGATCATCGTCGAAGGCGCGAACGGCCCGACGACGACGGCGGCCGACGACATCCTGAGCGCGAACGGCGTGCTCGTGATCCCCGACGTGATCGCGAACGCAGGCGGCGTGACCGTGTCGTACTTCGAGTGGGTGCAGGATTTCTCGAGCTTCTTCTGGACGGAAGACGAGATCAACCACCGTCTCGAGCGCGTGATGCGCGAAGCGTTCGCCGGCGTGTGGGCGGTCGCGGAAGAGCACAAGGTGACGGTGCGTACGGCGGCGTTCATCGTCGCGTGCAAGCGCATCCTGATGGCGCGCGAAATGCGCGGCCTCTATCCCTGATCGTAGATGATGATCGATTCATGACGCAATCCACCCGATTGCGGATATGAACCCTCGCGGGCGATGCCGGATCCGGCATCGCCCGCGCGCGCATTCGGCGTGCCCGGAGCCGGGAGGACGGCTCCGCACAGGGCGATTCGTAGTGCGGTAAACAACCAGTACTTTCAAAAATATTACTTTGATACACTGGCGCGGGTTTTAGCCAAGGAGATGACCAAAAATGAAATACCACAAGGCAGTCCTGATGGTGGCGGCGCTTTGCGCGTTCGCAAGCGGCGCGCACGCTCAGGAGACGGGCACGCTGAAGAAGATCAAGGACACGGGCGTGATCGCGCTGGGCCACCGCGAATCGTCGATTCCGTTCTCCTACTATGACCAGAACCAGCAGGTGGTCGGCTATTCGCGCGACTTCCAGCTGAAGGTCGTGGACGCGGTGAAGAAGAAGCTGAATCTGCCGAACCTGCAGGTGAAGAACATCCCCGTCACGTCGCAGAACCGTATTCCGCTGGTACAGAACGGCACGGTCGACATCGAGTGCGGCTCGACGACCAACAACGTCGAGCGTCAGCAGCAGGCCGCGTTCTCCGACACGATCTTCGTGATCGGCACGCGCCTGATGACGAAGAAGGATTCCGGCGTCAAGGATTTCGCCGACCTGAAGGGCAAGACGGTCGTGACGACTGCCGGCACGACGTCGGAGCGCCTGCTGCGCAAGATGAACAACGACAAACAGCTCGGCATGAGCATCATCAGCGCGAAGGATCACGGCGATTCGTTCAACACGCTGGAATCGGGCCGCGCGGTCGCGTTCATGATGGATGACGCGCTGCTCGCGGGCGAGCGCGCGAAGGCGAAGCAGCCGGGCGAGTGGGTGATCGTCGGCACGCCGCAATCGGAAGAGGCTTACGGCTGCATGATGCGCAAGGGCGACACCGACTTCAAGAAGGTCGTCGACGACGCGATCTCGCAAGTCGAGAAGTCGGGCGAAGCAGCGAAGATCTACGCGAAGTGGTTCGAGAACCCGATCCCGCCGAAGGGGCTGAACCTGAACTTCCCGCTGTCCGAGTCGATGAAGAAGCTGTACGCGAACCCGAACGACAAGGCGCTCGACTGACCACACTGCCGTTGATGCAGAAATGACGCTCATGAGACGGAAGAGGCCATGCTTCTTCCGTTTCTTTTTGCTGGAGTCTTGCCCATGTCTTACCACTGGAACTGGGGCATCTTCCTGAGCCCCGTGTCGACCGGCGAGCCGACGACTTATTTCGGATGGCTGGTGTCCGGCTTCTGGGTGACGGTCGAAGTGTCGCTCGCCGCCTGGGTCATCGCGCTGATCGTCGGATCGCTGTTCGGCGTGCTGCGCACCGTGCCGAACAAATGGCTGGCCGCGATCGGCACCGTCTACGTGTCGATCTTCCGGAACATTCCGCTGATCGTGCAGTTCTTCGTCTGGTATCTCGTGATACCCGAGCTGCTGCCCGCGTCGATCGGCACCTGGATCAAGCAGTTGCCGCCCGGCACGCAGTTCTTTACCGCGTCGATCATCTGTCTCGGCCTGTTCACGGGCGCGCGCGTGTGCGAACAGGTGCGCTCGGGGATCAACGCGCTGCCGAAGGGCCAGCGCGCGGCCGGCCTCGCGATGGGCTTCACGCAATGGCAGACGTATCGCTACGTGCTGCTGCCCGTGGCGTACCGGATCATCGTGCCGCCGCTTACGTCGGAATTCCTGAACATCTTCAAGAACTCCGCCGTCGCGTCGACGATCGGCCTGCTCGATCTGTCCGCGCAGGCGCGCCAGCTCGTCGACTACACCGCGCAGACCTACGAGTCGTTCATCGCGGTCACGCTCGCCTACGTGCTGATCAACCTCGTCGTGATGGCGTTCATGCGCTGGATCGAAGGCCGTACGCGGCTGCCCGGCTATATCGGAGGCAAGTGATGCATCAGTTCGACTGGAGTAGTATTCCCGGCGCGCTGCCGACGCTGTGGTCGGGCGCGATCGTCACGTTCAAGATCACGCTGATCGCGATCGTGGTCGGGATCGTCTGGGGCACGGTGCTGGCGCTGCTGCGGCTGTCCGGCGTGAAGCCGCTCGCGTGGTTCGCGAAAGCGTACGTGACGGTGTTTCGCTCGATCCCGCTCGTGATGGTGCTGCTGTGGTTCTTCCTGATCGTGCCGCAGCTGCTGCAGGGCGTGCTCGGGCTGTCGCCGACGATCGACATCCGCCTCGCGTCGGCAATGGTCGCGTTCTCGTTGTTCGAAGCCGCGTATTATTCCGAGATCATCCGCGCCGGCATCCAGTCGGTGCCGCGCGGGCAGGTGAATGCCGCGTTCGCGCTCGGGATGAACTACGCGCAGGCGATGCGCCTCGTGATCCTGCCGCAGGCGTTCCGCGCGATGGTGCCGCTGCTGCTCACGCAGGCGATCGTCCTGTTCCAGGATACGTCGCTCGTGTACGTGATCAGTCTCGCGGACTTCTTCCGCACGGCCGCCAACATCGGCGATCGCGACGGCACGACCGTCGAGATGGTCCTGTTCGCCGGCGCATGCTATTTCGTGATTTGCTCGTTGGCGTCTGTTCTCGTCAAGGGTCTCCAGAAAAAGGTCACACGATGATTTCCATCAAGAACGTTTCGAAGTGGTACGGCCAGTTCAAGGTCCTCACCGATTGCACGACCGAGGTCAAGAAAGGCGAAGTGGTCGTCGTGTGCGGCCCGTCGGGCTCCGGCAAGTCGACGCTGATCAAGACCGTGAACGGCCTGGAGCCGTTCCAGCAGGGCGAGATCCTCGTGAACGGCCAGTCGGTCGGCGACAAGAAGACGAACCTGTCGAAGCTGCGCTCGAAGGTCGGGATGGTGTTCCAGCATTTCGAGCTGTTCCCGCACCTGTCGATCACCGAGAACCTGACGCTCGCACAGATCAAGGTGCTCGGCCGCGGCAAGGACGAAGCGGCCGAGAAGGGCATGAAGCTGCTCGATCGCGTCGGCCTGAAGGCGCATGCGCACAAGTTTCCGGGCCAGCTGTCGGGCGGCCAGCAGCAGCGTGTCGCGATCGCGCGCGCGCTGTCGATGGACCCGATCGCGATGCTGTTCGACGAACCGACGTCCGCGCTCGATCCCGAGATGATCAACGAGGTGCTCGACGTGATGGTGCAACTCGCGAAGGAAGGGATGACGATGATGGTCGTCACGCACGAGATGGGCTTCGCGAAGAAGGTCGCCCATCGCGTGATCTTCATGGATCAGGGCGCGATCGTCGAGGACGACCGCAAGGAAGATTTCTTCGCGAATCCGAAGTCGGACCGCGCAAAGGACTTCCTCGCGAAGATTCTGCACTGAGCGCTCGCGCTTCTTGCGCGCACCCATGCAAAAACCGCCCGGCAAGTAGCCGGGCGGTTTTTTTTCGTCGGCCGCCGGGCGTTACCAGCTGTACCGGTAGCCGACCTGCCCGACGATCCCGCGCCGGTAATCGCCGCCGATGTTGCGCGCGATCTTCGCATTCGCGTACAGCTCGCCGGACTTGCCGAAGCCGGCCGTCACGCCGACGCCGAGCTCGTACCACGTGCGCCCGAGATGCGTCGCGAACGGCGTGCCGCCGACGACGGTCTGCCCCGGCGACAGGAAGTCGTGCAGCACGTCGGCCGTGAAGTACGGCGTCGCGGCGCCGCCGCCCGCGTCCGACTGGAGGTTCGGCCGGAAGATGCGCACGCCGACGCGGCCGCGCAACGCATTCGTCGTCGTGCCCGACACGGCCGACACGTTGTCGTTGAAGCCGTTCAGCTTCAGATACTGATACATCAACTGCGCCTGCGGCTCGACCGCGACCGGCAACGTGCCGATCGCGAACGGCTTGCCGACTTCCTGCGACAGCGCGACGCCGAAGCCGTTCTGCGACGCTTCGTTGCCGTAGCTGTCGCGATAGCGGTTGCCGTAGTGCGTGAGCTGTCCGACGCTGTCGAAGTAGGTGCCGTCGGACAGGTAGCGCGTCCAGTAGCCGCCGACGCTCTGCGCGTGCATCTCGACCGAGCCCGTCGACGTCGACAGGTCGGGCGAGCTCGCGCGCGCCATGTCGCTGAAGCTCGCATTCGACACGCCGATGCTGGCCGTGACGCCCGCATGCGTGCTGCCGGCGCCGTTCGGCGCCTGGTCGAGGGTCCAGTCCTTGCCGAACTGCGCGAAGAACGTGCGTTCGTCGGCCGAGAAGCGGCCCGCGTTCGCATCGAGGCTCTGGCCGCCGATGCGCCCCCACACGCCGTCGCGATTGCCGGGCTGCTGCTTCTCGACGTTGTAGATGTCGCCGACGCGCTCGTGCAGCCGGCCGAGCGTCGAGAAGCCGTAGTCGGCGTTCAGCAGCGGCGTCATCGCGTAGCCGGAAACGCCCGGACGATACGCGAGCGCGCCGCCGTTGCCGTTGCCATTCCCGTCGCTGCCGCCGTCGCTGCCGCCGTCGCCGCCGCCGGACGGGTGGATCGGGTCGCCGGGGTCGGTCTGGTCGAGTTGCGAACGCAGGTACCAGCCGTTCGCATCACTTTGCCCGCCGCGATAGAGTCGGTACTCATAGGCGCCGGCCTGTACCGGACCCGCGAGATGGAACGCCGACGCGGCGGTCGTGCCGCCGTTGGCCGTGACGACCACGGGAATCCCGTCGCCGGTCGTCCGCGCGCCGGTGCCGGCCGTGTTGGCGATCTTCAGGCCGGTCGTGCCGCTCGCCGCGCCGCCGTTCACGATCAGCCGGTCGGTCGGCGACGCGTCGGCGCCCAGATACGTGTTCAGCGCGATCGTGCCGCCATTGCCGACGTAGCCGCCGGTCGTCAGCGTCTTGTAGCTGCCGGTCAGCGTCGGCGAGCCGGTCGGCGCGGCGAACGCGACGAGGCCCGCGTTGCTCAGGCGGCTCACGACCGAGCTGCCCGTCATGCGCCACGTGCTCGTGCCGTCGATGGTCAGCGCGACCGGGTCGATCTTCCCGGTCAGCGTCGTGCCGTTCGCGAGGAACACGTTGCCGGTGCTCGACGCGTCGGAAACGATGTCGCCCGCGAGGTTCACCGCCGATGCGTCGAACGTGACCGTGCTGCCGTTCGTGAGGTTCAGCAGCGTGCCGTTGCCGGCCGTCACGACCGTGCCGTTGCGCACCGCGATGTTGGCCGTGCCGCCGCGCGCGGCGAAGGCCGGCCCGGTGGCGGACGTCACGCTGCCGCCGTCGACGAGTACCGAGCTGGCCGCGCCGTTCGCGAGCGTGTCCGACGTCAGCACGCCGGCCGTCGCGCCCGTGAGCGCCGTGCCGGTCAACGCGAGCACGCCGCCGCTGTTCGCGGTTGCGCCGTTGCCGGCCGCGCTGGCGAGCGACGACCCCGCATCGGCGATGCGGCCGCCGTTTTGCACGACGATGGCGTCGGCCGCGCCCCCCGATGTCGAAATTTTCGTGCCCGACAGCAGGGCCGTCGCGCCGGCGTCCATGACGATCGCATGGGCGTTCGTGCCGGTCGTCGCGACGGTCGTTCCATTGGCCGTGAGTGTGGAATCGGCCCCGGACACGAACAGGCCGCGCGCATCGGCGCCCGCCGTGCGGACGACCGTGGCCGCATCGGTCGCGATGCGCGCGCCCGCGCCGGTCGACGTCAGGCCGGCGGCGCCGTTGCCGGTCGTGGCGACCTGCGTGCCGGACAGCGCGATCGTTGCATTCGCACCGAGGTTGCGGATCCCGCTGCCCGACCCGCCGACCGCGATCGACGTCGCGCCGGCCGCGATACCGCCGCCCGCGACGGTCGAGTCGATCAGCACGCCGTCGGCGCTGCCGTTCGCGATGACGGTGCCGGCGCCCGACAGCGCGACCGATGCACCGGCCCCCGTCAGGCGCACGCCCGCGATGCCGTCGTCGGCTTCGATCGATCCCGCATTGGCGAGCGTGGCCGACGCACCCTGCACGAGCGCGCCCGTGCCGTTGGAGACCCGGATCGTCGACGCGTTGTTCACCGTGCCGAGCGTGCCGGCGACGACGCCCGTCGAGCCGGCGCCGGTCAGCAACACCGTGCCGCGATTCTCGAGCGTGCCGAGGTTTTGCGCGATGAAGCCGGTCACGCCGGCGGTCGACGACGTGACGGCGGCATCGTTGGTCAGCGTCGTCGCGACCGGCGCGCCGGCATTCGCGCCGGCGAGATCGTGCGCCTGGCCGTCGACGATGCCCGCGGTCGCGCCGGCCGCGCTCAGGCCGATCGTCGCACCGGCGTCGATCGTGCCCTTCGCGCCGCCTTCCACGGCGATCGCGACGCCGTTCGCGCCCTTGACGTTGTAGATCGCGTTGCCGGTCGACAACGTGGTGCCCGCGTCGGTCGCCAGTACGCCGCGCGCCCGCTGGCCGTTGACGTCGGTCGTCAGCGCGCCGGCCGCCGACGTACCCGCGTAGGCCGCGCCGCCGGCGACGCGGAACAGCGTCGAATCGTCGGTATCGACGCTCAGGTGCTGCGCGGCGACGTTGATCGTCGAGCCTGCGCCGTATGCATAGAAGCCGATCTGGTGGGTGCCGGACGTGAAGGCCGGCACGGCGTTCGCACCGACGTCGATCGTCGCGCCCGAACGCGCATGCACGCCGATCGCGCCGACGCCGGTCAGGTTGAGCGCACCGTCGATCGTGGCCTTCGCGAGCGGCCCCTCGGCCCAGACGCCGTAGTTGCGCGTGCCCGACGCGGGATCGAGACCGCCGGCCACGTTGATCGTGCCGGTCGACGTCGCGGCCGTCGCATGCGTGCCGGTCCCGACGACCATGATGCCGATGCCGTTTACGCCATTCAGCGTGATCGTGCCCGTGTTGGTCACGTCCGCCGCGGTGTCGGCGGCGAGCATGCCGACGTTGGCGAGCGGCGTGCCGGGCGCGGCGCCGTTGACGACGATCGCGCCCGCGTTGGTCAGCGTGCCGGCGGTCGACCCGATGCTCGCCAGCGCGGCGCCGTTCTGCATCTGCGCGCCGATCACGATCGTGCCGAGGTTGCTCGCGGTGCCCGACGCGCCGAGAAGAATGCCGTACGCGTGCGCGGACAGCGCGACGTCGTTCGCGGCTTCGGGCGACGCGGCGTCGTACTGCGCGGCGCGGCCGAGATAGATCGTGCCGCCGGCTTCGTTCGTGAAGCTGCCGCCGGCGACGAGGCCGCCGATCACCTGGCTGTCGAGCGTCGTCGCGTTGACGCCGACGTTGATCGTGCCGGCGTTCGACGCGCGCGCGCCGTCCGTGGCGGCGACCGCGTAGTTCTGCAGGTCGGGGCGCGTGCCGTTGAAGGTCCACGCGCCGACGTTCATCACGCCGTTGTTGACGAAAGTCGTGCCGGCGCCGTTCGCGTAGATGCCGCTGCCCTCGGTGTACGCGCCGAGGCTGAAGTTGTAGGGCAGCGCCGCGCCGCCCGTGTTGAAGTTGTCGCCGGCTGCGTAGCCGGACGAGATCACGCCGTTGTTCACGCCGCTCGCGCCGGTCAGCAGGCGCACGAGCGTGAAGTCGCCCGACAGCCGTCCGTCGTTGACGAAGTGCGCGCCGTTTTCGGCGAGGACCGCCGAGCTCGAATCGATCGTGTTGGTGCCGCGGAAGTCGATCTGGCCGTCCTTGCCGATGTGCAGCGTCGCGTTTGCGCCGGTGCCGTGCATGACCGTCAGGTAGTCCATCTGCAGCGTGTTCTTGTCGCCGGGCGACACGTTGTTCGCATACTCGAACGATTGCGTGGAGAACGTGAGGGCCTGGCCGAATGCGTGGTCGTAGGCGGCCTGCGAGCCGAGTGCGCCGCTCTGGACCGAGCGCACGAGAAAAGTGTTGTACGCGGCGAGCGACGCGGCGTCAGTGACCGTCCATGCGCTGCCGTCGAAGGCCGTGAAAGTGCCTGCATACGCCGGCACGTCGAGCAGCACGTGGCTGACGGGGCCGCCGCTCGCGAGATAGTCGCCGGTGCCGAGCCAGACCTGGTTGCGCGAGTTCCAGTTGACGACGCTTTGCGCGGTGCCCGTGCCGTCCGCGACGAACAGGTCGGTCTGCTTCGGCGCCATCGTGATCGCGTTGCCGGCCGCCGTCGGCGCGCCCGCCGGATCGCCGATCGACACGTCGAGCGTGCCGCCGGAGCGATCGACGGTGCCGATCCGCGTGTTCACGTACTGGTTGCCGTTCACGTCGTGATAGACCGGCACGTTGGTCGAGCCGGCGCTCGATGCAGCGAACGCACCCGAATCATAGGTCGCGACCGACGTATGGCTGCCGGTGATCGAGTCGGGCGTGCTGACGCTGCGCGTCTTGCCGCCGATCGACAGCAGCGGCTGGTCGGGGTTGCCCGATACGACGGACGTGCTGCCGAGCGGCGTCAGCGTATAGCCCATGTCGCCGGTCGCGCCGGTCCAGGCACCCGTCAGGCCGACCCGGTCGCCGCCCGACACGGTCGTGGCGCCGGCCAGGTTGTCGTTGACCGTCGGGCTGAAGCTGTCCAGCGTGCAGGTGCCGCCGTTCGCGATTGCGGCGCCGCCGCCGCAGGTCGATGCGTGCGCGGCGCCGGCCGACAGAGCCGCCAGTGCGGCGCCGAGCGCCGCGACGCGAAGCGGCGACCGGCGCGTCGTTGCGCGCGTGGTGCGGCGGCTTGAACCCGATGCGCTGGCCGAGCGCTTGCCGCGCGCCCGGGTCGTTTCCGCAACCGCGACCCAGCAGCCGGCGGCCTCGCTCCATATCGATCGAAATGAGTGATTCACGACATACCCCTCTTTCTTCTTTTTGACGTGGCATTCGCCGCCATTCGGCGAATTCGCATTCCGCGGTGGGGAAATGATCCGAAGGGGCGTGCGGCGGCTGTGGCTGCGTGTCGCGCCAATCGTGTTTCGTTACACCGAGGATTGGCGCAGTCTACTGATTCCGGTGGCCGTCGATTATCGAGAAATGGGAAACTGTAATGATGCGAACCGTAATGCGCGGTATTTTTGATTTGTGTGGTTAATCGAACCGAAGGCCATGGTGGTGGCGGGCTCGGGAGGATTTTGTGAAGATCCGGAAGGGCTGCCGGAGTAGGTGGGATAGCGCACGGTTCCGGCGGACGGGGTGCGCTAAAATGCGGGTCCCGGATTTTATTGTTTTAATTGGTGGTTATTTTTCTTGTCTCGCCTTTTATTTATTTTCGCTTGTAAATTAATAAAATCAAGAAAATGTTGCGTGACGTCGATCGGTTGCGCCGGTGGTGGTCAAAATGAAACCGTATTGGCAGAAGCGGGGCGATTTGCGCTGATGACGGGCGCCGTCGGACGCGTCGTACGAAGCTCGCGCAGCAGGCAGTGAGCAGGAAGCGGCCGATGCCGCGCGTCAGAAATCGATCGCGTCGTCGGCATCGCCATCGGCCGCGGTGGCGAGCGCTTCGCGAACCACCGTGCGCGGCGCGGACGCCGACGCGTCGAGCGACGGGTTGCGCAGCTTCTCGAGCACGCGCTCGGGCACCGGAATCCGCATCCGCGCGGCGACGTCGCCGCACTGGAACATGATCAGCTCGCCCGGCTCGAATGCGGTCCAGACTTCGTTGTCGGTGAGCGGCTGCGTCGCGATCACCGCGACGCGATCCTCCGGCGTCGTGTATTTCGCGAAGTCGATCGACAGGTCTTCGTCGACGAGATGCGCGGTCGAGAACGGCCAGCGCCGCACGAGGTAGTGCAGCCGCGTCGAGCAGTGCGCGATGAGCGCCTGGCCATTCGACATCAGGAAGTTGAACACGCCGTGATCGGTGATGCCGCGCGTCAGCTCGCCGACGCGCTCGAACAGTTCGGGCAGCGGCGGCTGCGCGCCGGGAAAGGCCTCGCGCAGCCCCTGCATCAGCACGCAGAACGCCTGTTCGCTGTCGGTCGTGCCGACCGGATGGTAGACGCTGCCGTCCATGTCCGGCGCGTAGTCCTGCAGGTCGCCGTTATGCGCGAAGATCCAGTGCCGGCCCCACAGCTCGCGCATGAACGGATGGCTGTTCTCGAGCAGGATGTGCCCTTGCGTCGCCTTGCGGATGTGCGCGATCGTGTTCTTGGACTTGATCGGGTAGCGCTTCACCATTTCGGCGATCGGCGACGTGGCCGAGGCCTGGTGATCGATGAAGAGGCGACAGGCCTTGTCTTCGAAGAACGCGATGCCCCAGCCGTCGGCATGGTGATCGGTGAGCCCGCCCCGGGCCGCGAAACCTGTGAAGGAGAATGTGACGTCCGTCGGCGCGGCGCAGTTCATTCCAAGGAGTTGGCACATTTTACGTGGGGCGGCAGGCTGAAGCAGGGGGGTAACGAACCGGGCGAACCCCGGTACAATGCGGCTTCTAGCATATCACCGAGCCCTGAGCGGTAAAAAGCGGATTCCGCTGGCCAAAGGCCCCGTGTTGCGGTTTGCCGTCAGTCGGCCCCGCGCACGCGCGTTCCGGCCCCGCCGATGGCAAGCCCGTTCCTCACGACGCCTCCTATGACTGCCTCGAACGCTTCCTCCCCGGCGACGCTTTCGCTCGCCCGTCCCGACGACTGGCACCTGCACCTGCGAGACGGCGACATGCTCGCCGCCGTGCTGCCGCACACCGCCCGCCAGTTCGGCCGCGCCATCGTCATGCCGAACCTGAAGCCGCCGGTCACGACCACCGCGCAGGCGCAGGCCTATCGCGAGCGCATCCTCGCCGCGCTGCCGGCCGGGATGACGTTCGAACCGCTGATGACGCTGTACCTGACCGACAACACGCCGCCCGACGAAATCCGCCGCGCGCGCGAAAGCGGCTTCGTGCACGGCGTGAAGCTGTATCCGGCAGGCGCGACGACGAATTCCGACCACGGCGTCACCGATCTCGCGAAATGTGCGAAGACGCTCGAGGCGATGCAGGAAACCGGCATGCCGCTGCTCGTGCACGGCGAGGTGACCGATGCGTCGATCGACCTGTTCGACCGCGAGAAGGTGTTCATCGACCGCGTGATGACGCCGCTGCGCCGCGATTTCCCGGGCCTGAAGGTCGTGTTCGAGCACATCACGACGAAGGACGCGGCCGACTACGTGCGCGATGCCGACGCGGCGCCCGGCCTGCTCGGCGCGACGATCACCGCGCATCACCTGCTGTACAACCGCAACGCGCTGTTCGTCGGCGGGATTCGCCCGCATTACTACTGCCTGCCGGTGCTCAAGCGCGAGACTCATCGCGTGGCGCTGGTCGAGGCCGCGACGTCGGGCAACCCGCGCTTCTTCCTCGGCACCGACAGCGCGCCGCATGCGCGCGGCGCGAAGGAAACCGCGTGCGGCTGCGCGGGATGCTACACGGCGCTGCACGCGCTCGAGCTGTACGCGGAAGCGTTCGACACGGCTGGCGCGCTCGACAAGCTGGAAGGGTTCGCGAGCTTCTACGGCGCGGATTTCTACGGGCTGCCGCGCAGCGCCGAGACGGTCACGCTGCGCCGCGAGGCGTGGGAACTGCCGCGCGAGATCTTCGCGGGCGATACGCCGGTCGTGCCGCTGCGCGGCGGCGAAACGATCGGCTGGAAACTCGCGTGACCGGCGCGCCGCCGCGCGAACCCGGCCCTGCGGCTGGTCGCGCGACGGCGACGTTCGCGCGGATCGACTGGTCCGCGCCGTGGCTCGCGCATTACGCGGAGCCGGGCCGCGCGTGGCAGGCGGCCGCCCGTGCGGGCGAGGTCGCGCTGCTCGATGCGTTGAACGGTGCGTTGCGCGGCGGCGAGCGCGTCTCCGGTCGCGGCAGGCCGCTGCGCTTCGTGCCGCAGGCCGAGCTGCCGCCCGGCGTCGCGTACGAGACCCATATCGCGGGCACCGGCCGCGTACCGACCCGCCACAATCTTCACGATTTCTTCAATGCGCTCGTCTGGTTCGCGTATCCACGCATCAAGGCCGTGTTGAACGCGCGCCAGGCCGCCGCGATCGACGCGGCGGGGGGTGTCGGGCCCGTGCGCGGCACGCTGCGCGATGCGCTGACGCTATTCGACGAGAACGCCGCGCTGTTCGTGACGGCCGACCGTTCGCTTGCCGATGTGCTGCGCGGCTTCGACTGGCCGCGGCTGCTGGTGGCCGCGCGCGACGCGTGGGGCACGCGCTGCGAAGCGCGGCTGGTCGGCCATGCACTGCTCGAACAGCTCGTCGTGCCCTACAAGTCCTGCACCGCGCACGCGTGGATCGTCGAAGTGAGCGCCGACTATTTTTCATGGCCCGACGCGCAACGCAGCGCGCATGTCGACGCGCGAATCGCCGCCGAACTCGCGACGCGCGCGCTGACGAGCCGCGATTTCGCGCCGCTGCCGGTGCTCGGCGTGCCGGGCTGGTGCGCGGCGAACGCCGACGCCGCGTTCTACGACGATCCGGCCGTGTTTCGCCGCGGCCGCCGCTCGCGCGCTGCCGACGGCGGCGCGCAGTGCTAGAATGCGCGTCGCAAAGCAGGCCAGGCAGTCGCGGCCTCGCCGCCTTCGGGCGCGCGGGGGCGAGGAAAGTCCGGACTCCACAGGGCAGGGTGATGGCTAACGGCCATCCGTGGCGACACGCGGAACAGGGCAACAGAAAGCAAACCGCCGATGGCCCGGCGCAAGCCGGGATCAGGTAAGGGTGAAACGGTGCGGTAAGAGCGCACCGCGGCTGCGGCAACGTACGCCGGCACGGTAACCTCCACCCGGAGCAATTCCAAGTAGGCAGGCGCGCATTTTCGGATGCAGGACGGGGCCCCCGTCTCGTCTGCGGGTAGGAAGCTTGAGCGCGTCAGCAATGGCGCGCCTAGAGGAATGGCTGCCACGCGTTGCGTGCTTCGGCGCGCGGCGTGCACAGAATCCGGCTTATCGGCCTGCTTTGCCGTTCGAATGCGAAAGGGCCGGCGTCTCCTTGCGGAGCGCCGGCCCTTTTTTCTATGGGCGCGCGCCGTGTGTTCAGGCGGCGACGATATCGAACGAATGCGTGAGTTCGGCCGTCTTCGCGATCATGATCGACGCGGAGCAGTACTTGTCGTGCGACAGGTTGATCGCGCGCTCGACCGTGGCCGGGTTCAGATTGCGGCCGGTGACCGTGAAGTGGAAGTGCACCTTCGTGAACACCTTCGGATCCTCGCTCGCGCGCTCGGCCTTCAGCGCGACCGAGCAGCCGCTCACTTCCTGGCGGCTCTTCTTCAGGATCAGCACGACGTCATAGGCCGTGCAGCCGCCGGTGCCGAGCAGCACCATTTCCATCGGACGCGGCGCGAGGTTGTGGCCGCCGCCTTCGGGCGCGCCGTCCATCGTGACGAGATGCCCGCTGCCGGTCTCGGCGGAAAACGCCATGCCGTCCTGGCCCATCCAGCTTACTTTGCATTCCATGCTTGCACTCCAGCGTTGCCTGATTCGGATTCGATCCGGCATTGTAGCCCGCGGTGCAACGGTCGGCTGATGCGCTGCACGACGTGCAACGCCGGCGCGGTGCGAGCAGGGCGGCGAGCGGCGATTTCCCTGTCGAGTTTAGGGGTTTTGCTCTAGGCGAGGGCGGTTTTAGGTCGCGTCCGACGTGCTTATGTTTTTGATTTTAAACGACAATTCATTTCCGTAAGCTTGTTGGTCGAAATCTCATATCGTGGGATTTGATTTCGTAATGCAAATTTTCTTGTGAAGTCCGCAGGGCATTCGTATAATCAACCTCATTGGTTGTCGCGCTGCGGCAACCTCCGAATGTCTCCTCCACCCTCCTCCTAAGGTGGATTAAGCCCGAACCAGCCGTTCGGGCTTTTTTTCGTCCCATGCAAACATCGGCGCGCGGCTTGCGCGCGCCGGCACCGTCACGCGGGCTGTCGCGCGGCAGGCTGCGAGTTCGCGTCGGGCGGCGTGCCGCGCGAGCCTGCCTCGGGCATCGGCGCATGGGCGGCCGACGCGTGGCCGTGGCCGCGCGCGCAGAAGTGGCGCACGCGTTCGCGCACCGCGCGCAGGCGCGCGATGCGCTCTTCGGCATGGGCGGTCCGGGCTTCGGCGATGCGCGCGTCGAGTGCGTCGAGCTTGGCTTCGCAGCCGGAGCGGGCGGCGACGGCGGGCGCCGCGGCGGCCAGCAGGGCGGCCGCGAGGAAGGGTGCAAGTTGTTGTTTCATCATGCTGATTTGTTGTTTTTCGGGTTCGGCCGGTCTGGCGCGGCAAGGTCATGTGCCGCGCGTCGATGGGTGCCTCCCCAGGCGCTCGGTTCGCCTGGCTCGTCGGGGCACGATCGGATTTTGGCCCATTTCGGCCGTCGCGAATACGGGACGTGGATTCTCTTTGACCGCGTAGCCGCATTTCCTTTATAATTCAGGGCTTTTCCGCATTCATGCCCACGGAAAAAGAACAGGGAGAGCCTGCACCGCGCCTCGAAGCGCACACAGACAAGCAGGAAGAACACATCGGGCAAAGCATTTTTTTTGGATCGATCATGAAGACGTTTTCCGCAAAAGCCCATGAGGTGACGCGCGAATGGTACGTGATTGACGCGACGGATAAGGTTCTCGGCCGTGTTGCCAGCGAAGTGGCACGCCGTCTGCGCGGCAAGCACAAGCCTGAGTTCACCCCGCACGTCGACACTGGTGATTTCATCATCATCATCAACGCGAGCAAGTTGAAGGTCACGGGCAACAAGACGCTGGACAAGAAGTACTACCGTCACTCGGGCTACCCGGGCGGTATCTATGAAACGACGTTCGGCAAGATGCAGGAACGCTTCCCGGGCCGCGCGCTCGAGAAGGCGGTCAAGGGCATGCTGCCGAAGGGTCCGCTCGGCTACGCGATGATCAAGAAGCTGAAGGTCTACGCAGAAGCGACGCATCCGCATTCGGCTCAACAGCCGAAGGCGCTCGAGATCTAAGGGGAGCCCACATGATCGGTAACTGGAACTACGGTACGGGCCGCCGCAAGAGCGCAGTCGCACGTGTCTTCATCAAGGCTGGCAAGGGCGACATCATCGTCAACGGCAAGCCCATCGCTGACTACTTCTCGCGCGAAACGTCGCTGATGATCGTGCGTCAACCGCTGGAACTCACGAACCACGGCCAGACGTTCGACATCAAGGTGAACGTCAACGGCGGCGGCGAAACGGGTCAGGCAGGCGCAGTGCGCCACGGCATCACCCGTGCACTGATCGACTACGATGCGACGCTGAAGCCGTCGCTGTCGAGCGCAGGCTTCGTCACGCGCGATGCGCGTGAAGTCGAGCGTAAGAAGGTCGGTCTGCGCAAGGCACGCCGCGCAAAGCAGTTCTCGAAGCGTTAATTTCGCTTCATGGCCTCGCCGCTTTCGGGCGGCGTCCGCCGGAAAAACCGCCAGCTTTCACGCTGGCGGTTTTTTTATGCCTGCTTCCGGGCTGCTGCGGCCGCCGCCCGCGCGGGCGGCCTTGATGAAATCGACAAGAACCTATTGATTTCATGGACTTCAGCACGATCTTCTGATCGGCCCTACAATAGCGGCTAAAGCTTCTTGGAGAGTTCGAATGAACGCTGTTACCGAATCCGCAGCAACGACGACCGATATGCCGCTGCCGTTCGTCTTCACCGACGCCGCGGCCGACAAGGTCAAGCAATTGATCGACGAAGAGGGCAATCCCGACCTGAAGCTGCGCGTGTTCGTGCAGGGTGGCGGCTGCTCCGGCTTCCAGTATGGCTTCACGTTCGACGAGGAAGTCAACGAGGACGACACCGTGATGAACAAGAACGGTGTCCAGCTCTTGATCGACTCGATGAGCTACCAGTACCTGGTCGGCGCCGAGATCGACTACAAGGACGACCTCAACGGTGCCCAGTTCGTGATCAAGAACCCGAACGCGACCACTACCTGCGGGTGCGGTTCGTCGTTCTCGGTCTGAGCGCACGTCAGATCTACACCGGTTCGCCGGAATGAAAACGGGGCTTGATGCCCCGTTTTTTATTGCGTGCTCGTCTTGCAGCGCCCGCCGCGCGGCGGGTATCGCATCAGCGCGGATAGAGCGCGCCGAGCACGCGCTCGCCGGCGGCACCCGTCACGCTCGCGAGATTGCCGGGCTGGCTCGCGGTGAAGCGGTACGCGAGCCACGCGAACGCCAGCGCTTCGACCTGCTGCGGCGGGACGCCGAGCGCGGCCGTCGTATCGACGGCGGCCGGCACGCCGGCGTCGCGCAGCGCGTGCCAGAGCGCGTCGAGCAGCACCGGATTGCGTGCGCCGCCGCCGCATACGAAGACGGCCTTGCAGCCCGGCGCGTGCTGCGCGATCTCGCGTGCCACCGACACGGCGGTGAGCGCGGTGAGCGTCGCCTGCACATCCTCCGGCGCCACCTGCTGGAACGCGGCGAGCTTCGCATCGAGCCATGCGGGATTGAACAGGTCGCGTCCGGTGCTTTTCGGCGGCGGCGCGGTGAAATACGGTTCGTCGAGCAGCGCGTCGAGCAGCGGCGCGTGTACGCTGCCGCGTGCGGCGAACTTGCCGCCGTCGTCGTACGGCTTGCCCAGATGGCGCGTCGCCCATGCATCGATCAGCGCATTCGCGGGGCCGCAGTCGAAGCCGCGCACGTCGCCGCCCGCGCCGGGCAGGATCGTGATGTTGCTGATCCCGCCGAGATTGCAGACCACGCGCGTTTCGCCCGGCGCGCCGAACACCGTCGCATGGAAGGCGGGTGCGAGCGGCGCGCCGTGGCCGCCCGCGGCCACGTCGCGGCTGCGGAAATCGGCGATCACGTCGGCATGGGTCAGCTCGGCGAGCAGCGCCGGATTGTTGAGTTGCCGCGTATAACCGCGCTCCGGGCGATGGCGCACCGTCTGGCCGTGCACGCCGATCGCGCGGATCTCGTCGCGCGACAGTCCGGCCGTGCGCTGTAATTCATGGCAGCACACCGCATAGCGCGTGACGAGTGCATTCGCCGCGAGCGATTCGCGGTCGATCTCGTTGTCGCCGGGCTGCTGCAGCGCGAACAGCGCGTCGCGCAGCGATTGCGCGAAGCCGACGAACGCTTCCGCGAGCACGACCGGCGCGCGGCCCGCCTCGAAACGCACGGCGACGCCGTCGACGCCGTCCATGCTGGTTCCCGACATCAGCCCGAAGTAGATGCCGTCTGCCGGATGGGCATGCTGCGGCTGTCGTTGCGGCACGTTGGGTTCTCCTGGATCGAGCGGCGCGGGCCCGTGCCGCGCGCCTTGCGCCCCGATTATCCGCGCAACGTGACGCGTCGTTAAGCGATGCGCGCGCAAGTTATGGGAAAATCCCTGTTTTTGCGACATTCTTCCTGGCACCGATGAGCACCGAACCCAGTTCCAAGCCCGTTTTCCCGATCACCGACGAAGTCCGGCATGCGCTCGCCGTCACGAAGCGCGGCGTCGACGAGCTGCTGATCGAGGAAGAGTTCGCGCAGAAGCTCGCGCGCAGCGCAGCCACGGGCACGCCGCTGCGCATCAAGCTCGGCCTCGACCCGACCGCACCGGACATTCACATCGGCCATACGGTCGTGCTGAACAAGATGCGCCAGCTACAGGACCTCGGCCACACGGTGATCTTCCTGATCGGCGATTTCACGTCGCTGATCGGCGATCCGTCGGGCCGCAACGCGACGCGCCCGCCGCTCACGCGCGAGCAGATCGAGTCGAACGCGAAGACCTACTTCGAGCAGGCCGCGCTCGTGCTCGATCGCGACAAGACCGAGATCCGCTACAACAGCGAATGGTCGATGCCGCTCGGCGCGGACGGGATGATCAAGCTCGCGTCGCGCTACACGGTCGCGCGGATCCTCGAGCGCGAGGATTTCACGAAGCGCTTCCAGGGCGGCGTGCCGATCTCGATCCACGAATTCCTGTACCCGCTGATGCAGGGCTACGATTCGGTCGCGCTGAACGCCGATCTCGAACTCGGCGGCACCGACCAGAAATTCAATCTGCTGGTCGGCCGCGAACTGCAGAAGCAGTATGGCCAGGAACAGCAGTGCATCCTGACGATGCCGCTGCTCGAAGGCCTCGACGGCGTCGAGAAGATGTCGAAGTCGAAGGGCAACTACGTCGGCATCAGCGAGAAGCCGACGGACATGTTCGGCAAGCTGATGAGCATTTCGGACACGCTGATGTGGCGTTACTTCGAACTGCTGTCGTTCCGCAGCCTCGACGAGATCGCGGGCTTCAAGCGCGACATCGAGGGCGGCCGCAACCCGCGCGACTTCAAGGTGCTGCTCGCGCAGGAAATCGTCGCGCGCTTCCATTCGCAGGCCGACGCCGAGCGTGCGCTCGAGGACTTCAACCACCGCGCGAAGGGCGGCGTGCCGGACGACATTCCGTCGGTCACGCTCGCGGGCGCACCGCTCGCGATCGGCCAGTTGCTGAAGCAGGCGGGCCTCGTGCCGTCGACGAGCGAAGCACTGCGCAACATCGAGCAGGGCGGCGTGAAGATCGACGGCGCGATCGTGTCGGACAAGGGCCTGAAGGTCGAGGCCGGCGAGTTCGTCGTGCAGGTCGGCAAGCGCCGCTTCGCACGCGTCACGCTGACCGCATGATCGCGCTGATCCAGCGCGTGACGCGCGCCGACGTGCGCGTCGGCGGCCGCACGACGGGCGAGATCGGCGCGGGCCTGCTCGCGCTGGTCTGCGCGGAGCGCGGCGATACCGAGGCCGCGGCCGACAAGCTGCTGGCAAGGATGCTCGGCTACCGCGTGTTCAGCGACGCGGCCGGCAAGATGAACCTGCCGGTGTCGAACATCGACGGCGAAGGCCGCGCAGGCGGCCTGCTGCTCGTGTCGCAGTTCACGCTCGCGGCCGATACCAACAGCGGGCTGCGTCCGAGCTTCACGCCGGCCGCGCCGCCCGACGAAGGCGCGCGGCTGTTCGACTATTTCGTCGCGGCCGCGCGGGCGCGCCATCCGGTCGTCGAGACGGGCGAGTTCGGCGCCGACATGCAGGTGTCGCTCGTCAACGACGGCCCCGTGACGTTCTGGCTGCAAGTGCGGCCCTGATTCTTCCCCGGAGACGCACCGCGATGGCCACCACGCAGATTCTTTTCATCCGCCATGGCGAGACGGCCTGGAACCGCATCAAGCGAATCCAGGGGCATATCGACATTCCGCTGGCCGATTCCGGGCTCGCGCAGGCGCGGCGGCTGGCCGCCCGGCTCGAGCGCGAGGCGCGCGACGGCGCGCGGATCGACGCGGTCTATTCGAGCGATCTGATGCGTGCGCAACAGACCGCACAACCGTTCGCCGATGCGCTCGGGCTGCCGCTGCTGCTGCGCGAGGGGTTGCGCGAACGTTCATACGGCGCGTTCCAGGGGCACGACAGCACCGAGATCGAGGCGCTGTTTCCGGACGCGTATGCGGCCTGGCAGACGCGCGATCCGGGCTTCGCGCCGGAGGGCGGCGAGTCGCAGCGCGCGTTTTATCACCGCGTGCTGCATGCGCTCGAACCGATCGTCGCCGCGCATCCGGGCGGCCGGATCGCGTGCGTCGCGCACGGCGGCGTGCTCGATTGCGTGTATCGTTTTGCGAATGGTCTGGATCTGTCGGCGCCGCGCAACTATCAGTTGCTCAACACCAGCATCAACGTCGTCGATTACGTGGATGGCCGCGCGCAGGTCGTGCAGTGGGCCGACGTGTCGCATCTCGAAGCCGCGAGCGACGATGACGACGGGTACCGCAAGGTGCTCTGAGTACGCCGCCCCCGTCCTGCAGGTGCAAGCCTGTCGGCTTGTCACAGGCATTTGACAGTAAATTGAAATGATCGGGGAGGCGGATCGTCAGGCGGGCGGGGTGCCGTCGGACGGGGTGGCCGTCGCGCGGCGGCGCGCACGCTTGGACGCGCCGTTCACGAGCGCCCAGCGCAGCACGGGCGCGATGGCGCGTATGCCGGGTCGGACCACCGCGCGCCGTAACGGCGCGAACGTCGACACGCCGAGCATGCGCTGCGCCCACTCCGGCAGCAGGTCGATCCCGGCATGCATCACCAGCGACGCGGCAGGCCGCAGCGTGGGTTTCGCGACCGGCACATTCAGCAGGATGGACATCACGTCGAAGGTACGCGGCCCGGCTTCGAGCTCGGGCAGCATGCGCGCGAGATAAGCCGCCACCTCGGCGCGCGAACGCGGAACCTCACGGGCGCCGAGCAGCTCGGCGATCAGCGCCGTCTCCGCGTAATAGCAGTCCTGCAGTTCGCCCGGCAACGCGGGATTCACGTAACGCAGATGCGCGGCGAGAAAGCTCGACACTTCCGCGACATGTACCCAGGTCAGCAATTCGGGATCGTCGGCGCGGTACGGCCGTCCGTCGGGCGCACTGCCCGCGATGCGCGCGTGGATCGCTTTCACGCGCTCGATCAGCGCGAGCGCGTCCGCGCGGCTGCCGAACGTCGTACCCGTGATGAACGTGGCGGTGCGCCGCAAGCGGCCGAAGATGTCGGTGCGGAACGACGAATGATCCCAGACGCCCGCGAGCGCGAGCGGGTGGAGCGCCTGCAGCAGCAGCGCGGCGATGCCGCCCGTCATCATCGACGTGAAATCGGCATGCACGCGCCAGCAGACGGCGTCGGGGCCGAACAGCCCCGGGTCTCCAGGCGGTGAAGAGAGATCGATCGACGGGCCGCCGCCGCCGGCGGTCAGGTGCGTGATGCCGGCCACGAGCCGCTTGCGGATCGGCTCGGCCCAGCGCGGGCTCGGCACGGGTGCGGTGGGGTGGCGGCTGGGCGGCGTCGTCATGGCGGGCGTGACTCGGCGACGGATTACTTCCCGTCGGGGGTATCCCAATCGTCGCGCTCGTTGGTGCGGCGCGCATCGGGTACCGACAGCCCGAAGTGGCGATACGTGAGCAGCGTCGCGACGCGGCCGCGCGGCGTGCGCTGCAGGAAGCCCTGCTGGATCAGGTACGGTTCGAGCACGTCCTCGATCGTGTCGCGCTCCTCGCCGATCGCCGCCGCGAGGTTGTCGATCCCCACCGGGCCACCGTCGAACTTGTACAGGATCGCTTCGAGCAGCTTGCGGTCCATCAGGTCGAAGCCGACCGGATCGACGTCGAGCATCGCGAGCGCGGCGTCGGCAACGGCCGCGGTGATCTGGCCGTCGGCCTTCACTTCCGCGAAGTCGCGCACGCGGCGCAGCAGACGGTTCGCGATCCGGGGCGTGCCGCGCGCGCGCTTCGCGATTTCCAGCGCGCCGTTCGGATCGATCTGCGCATTCAGCAGCGATGCCGAGCGCCGCACGATGCGCGACAGTTGTTCGGCGTCGTAGAACTCGAGGCGCGCGACGATCCCGAAACGATCGCGCAGCGGATTGGTCAGCATCCCCGCGCGGGTGGTCGCGCCGACCAGCGTGAACGGCTGCAGGTCGAGCTTCACGCTGCGCGCCGCCGGCCCTTCGCCGATCATGATGTCGATCTGGTAATCCTCGAGCGCCGGATACAGGATTTCCTCGACGACCGGCGACAGCCGGTGGATCTCGTCGATGAACAGCACGTCGTTCGCCTCGAGGTTCGTCAGCAGCGCGGCGAGATCGCCTGCGCGCTCGAGCACGGGGCCCGACGTCTGGCGCAGGTTCACGCCCATCTCGCGCGCAATGATGTGCGCGAGCGTTGTCTTGCCGAGACCCGGCGGCCCGAACAGCAGCACGTGATCGAGCGGCTCGGAGCGGCGCTTCGCGGCTTCGATGAAGATCTCGAGCTGGCCGCGCACCTTTTCCTGGCCGACGTAGTCGTCGAGCTGGCGCGGCCGCAGCGCACGCTCGAACACCTCCTCGTGCGACGAGGTGGGCGTGGCGGCGATGATCCGCTGCTCGGTGGCGAGTTTGTCGGTTTCAATCATGCGGCCATTGTACCGCGCGTCGAAGCGCGCACCACCTGGCCGAACGGCCGACTGGCGCGTGCCGCGCGGCGGCGCGACACTGGCTTCGACGGCCGGATCGACCGCGCGTTACGCCTTCGACAGCGCCTTCAGCGCGAGCTTGATGCCGTCGGACACGCCGGTGCCGGCCGGCACGTTCTTGATCGCGGCAAGGCCTTCCTTCTCGGAGTAGCCGAGCGCGAGCAGCGCGTTGAGGATGTCGGTCGCGTGGTCGGATGCCGACGCGGCCCCGGCGAGCGCGCCGAGGTCGGCGCCGAGCTTGCCCTTCAGTTCGAGCAGCAGGCGCTCGGCCGTCTTCTTGCCGATGCCGGGCAGGCGCGTGAGGCGGGCGGCGTCCTGCATCGTCACCGCTTGCGCGAGTTCCTGCACGCTCATGCCGGACAGCACGGCGAGCGCCATGCGCGCGCCGATGCCGGTGATCTTCAGCAGCTCGCGGAAGGTCGTGCGTTCCTGCGGCGTCAGGAAGCCGTACAGCAGGTGCGCGTCCTCGCGGACGATCTGCTGCGTGAGCAGCACGATGCGCTCGCCCGTTTGCGGCAGGTTGTAGAAGGTGCTCATCGGCACGTCGATTTCGTAGCCGACGCCGTTGCAGTCGACGAGCAGATGAGGTGGGTTCTTTTCGAGCAGGATGCCGGCGATGCGACCGATCATGGAGGACGGGATGCGAGGAAGAAAGCGCGAGTGTAGCGCACGCGCGGCGCAATGCCGATGGGCGCGTCCGTCAGGCCGAGGCGGCGCGTGTCGCGGGCATGTCGGGCGCGGGTAAAACGGTCAAGGCGCCAACGCGGTCGAGCCGATGCGCCGCGCCGCGGTGCGCGGCGGCGTCAGCCGACCAGCCTGCCGCGCCGCACGCGCAGCCCTTTTTGCGCGAGCGCCGGCGCGAGGCCGCCCAGCGTGCTGAGCGTGTTGCCGCCGTGTGCGTGGCAGATCGCCATGCCGAGCGCGTCGGCCGCGTCGGAGCCCGGCTGGCCGGACAGATTGAGCAGCCGCGTGACCATTTCCTGCATCTGCGTCTTGGTCGCGCGGCCGTAGCCCACCACGGCCTGCTTGAGCTGTAGCGCGGTGTATTCGGCGACCGGCAAGCCGCCCGCGACGAGGCCGCAGATCGCGGCGCCACGCGCCTGGCCGAGCAGCAGCGTCGACTGCGGGTTCACGTTGACGAACACCTTTTCGATCGCGGACTGGTCGGGCGCGTGCTCCCGCACGAGCGTCGATACGCCCTGGAAGATCGTGCCGAGGCGGGTGGCCAGGTCGGCGGTCGGCGTACGGATCACGCCGCTCGTGACATAGGCGAGCTGGTGGCCGCTGACGTCGATGACGCCGAAGCCGGTGACGCGCAGGCCGGGGTCGATGCCGAGAATTCGCATGAGTGAGGAGAGTGGCGTGATGCAGCGATACTACAACGAATGGTGCGGCAAGCCGGTCGCCCGGTCGTGCGCGAAGGCGCCGCGCAATAAAAAACCCGGCGGGGATGATGCCGCCGGGTTCTCGTGCAGCGGCCGCGCGGGCCGCATGCCGCGATCAGTGACGGAAGTGGCGCACGCCCGTCAGGATCATCGCGATGCCGTGCTCGTCGGCTGCCGCGATCACTTCGTCGTCGCGCATCGAGCCGCCCGGGTGAATCACGCAGGTCGCGCCGGCCGCCACGACGACGTCGAGGCCGTCGCGGAACGGGAAGAACGCATCCGACGCGACGGCCGAGCCGGCGAGCGTCAGGCCCGCGTTCTGCGCCTTGATGCTCGCGATGCGCGCGGAATCGACGCGGCTCATCTGGCCGGCGCCGACGCCGAGCGTCATGCCGTTGCCGCAGAACACGATCGCGTTCGACTTCACGTACTTCGCGACGCGCCATGCGAACAGCAGGTCGTCCATTTCCTTCGCGGTCGGCTGGCGCTTCGTGACGACGCGCAGCTCGCTCGGCTGCACGTTCTTCGAATCGAGCGACTGCACGAGCAGGCCGCCGCCCACGCGCTTCAGGTCGAATGCGTTGTGGCCGTCGCCCAGCGCGATCTCGAGCAGGCGCACGTTCTGCTTCGCGGCGAACACCTGCTTCGCGGCGTCGGAGAACGACGGGGCGATCAGCACTTCGACGAACTGCTTCGCCACGGCTTGCGCGGCCACTTCGTCGACTTCGCGGTTGAACGCGATGATGCCGCCGAATGCCGAGGTCGGGTCGGTCTGGAACGCCTTCGCGTACGCGTCGGCCGAGTCGTTGCCGACCGCGACGCCGCACGGGTTCGCATGCTTGATGATCACGCAGGCCGGCGCGTCGAACGTCTTCACGCATTCCCACGCCGCGTCCGAATCCGCGATGTTGTTGTACGACAGTTCCTTGCCCTGCAGCTGGCGGTAGTTCGCCAGCGCGCCGGCCGGCGTCGCGATGTCGCGGTAGAACGCCGCGCTCTGGTGCGGGTTCTCGCCGTAGCGCAGGTCCTGCACCTTGTCGAACGCCATGTTCAGCGTGGCCGGGTACGCGCTGCGCGATGCGTGCTGCAGCTCGTCGGTCAGGCTCGTCAGGTAGTTCGTGATCGCGCCGTCGTATTGCGCGGTGTGCGCGAACACCTTCGTCGCGAGACGGAAGTTGGTCGGGTAGCCGACCGTGTTGCCGTTCGCCTTCATTTCATCGAGCACGACCGCGTAGTCGGCCGGATCGACGACGACCGTCACGTCGCGGTGGTTCTTCGCGGCCGAGCGCAGCATCGTCGGGCCGCCGATGTCGATGTTCTCGATCGCGTCGGCGAGCGTGCAGTCGTCCTTCGCGACCGTCGCGACGAACGGATACAGGTTCACGACGAGCAGGTCGATCGTCGGGATGCCATGCTGTTCGAGCGCCTGCATGTGTTCGGGCAGGTCGCGGCGGGCGAGGATGCCGCCGTGCACCTTCGGGTGCAGCGTCTTCACGCGCCCATCGAGCATTTCCGGGAAGCCCGTGTAATCGGCCACTTCGGTCACGGGCAGGCCGGCGTCGGCGAGGAGTTTCGCGGTGCCGCCCGTCGACAGCAGCTTGACGCCGAGGTCGGACAGCGACTTCGCGAAGTCGACGATGCCGGTCTTGTCGGAAACGGAAATGAGCGCTTGCTTGATCATGATGGAACCACCAATAGCCAGGGAAACGGGGACGGGACGGCCGCCTACAGCAGGCCGTGCTGCTGCAGCTTCTTGCGCAGCGTATTGCGATTGATGCCGAGGTACTCCGCGGCGAGCGACTGGTTGCCGCCGGCCTGTACGAGCACGACCTCGAGCATCGGCTTTTCGACGCAGGACATCACCATTTCATAGACGTCGTGCGGATTGGAGCCGTCTAGATCCCGGAAATACACGTCCAGGCTCTCGCGGACACATTGTTCGATGTTGTGCTTGCTCATGCTGCTAACTGGTTATGGTCGTCCGACTCGCCCTGGCTGTTTTCCGCTTCGTCATCGACGTAGACGAGGTGGTCCGACAGCGCCTTTTGCGCCTCGAAGAATGCATTGACGGCGGCGAGCTGCTCGCGGGTGGAATCGAGCGTGTTCATTCGGTGCCGGAACCCGTTGGCACCGGAAAGGCCGCGAGTGTACCAGCCGATGTGCTTGCGCGCAGTACGGACGCCGGTGAATTCGCCATAGAACGCGTAGTGGTCTTCCAGGTGTTCGTTCATCACGTGCTGGATCTCGTCGATCCGCGGCGGGGGCAGCAGCTCGCCGGTTTGCAGGAAATGATCGATTTCGCGGAACAGCCACGGTCGGCCTTGCGCGGCGCGACCGATCATCAGCGCGTCGGCGCCGGTTGCATCGAGTACGGCCTTCGCCTTGGCGGGCGACGTGATGTCGCCGTTCGCGACGACCGGAATCCGCACGGCCGCCTTCACGGCCGCGATGGTGTCGTACTCGGCGTCGCCGCGGTACAGATCGGCGCGCGTGCGGCCGTGCACGGTGAGCATCGAGATGCCGGCCGCTTCGGCCAGGCGCGCGACCGTGATCGCGTTCTTGTGCTCGCGGTCCCAGCCGGTGCGGATCTTCAGCGTGACCGGCACCGCATCGGGCCCCGTGCCGACCGCCGCGACGACGGCCTCGACGATCCGCTGCACGAGCGGCTCGTTCTGCAGCAGCGCGGAGCCGGCCGCGACGTTGCAGACCTTCTTCGCCGGGCAGCCCATGTTGATGTCGATGATCTGCGCGCCGTTGTCGACGTTGTAGCGGGCCGCCTCGGCCATCATCGCCGGATCGGCGCCGGCAATCTGCACCGCGATCGGCTCGACTTCGCCTTCGTGGTTCGCGCGCCGCATCGTCTTCGCGCTTTTCCACAGCTGCGCGTTGGACGCGACCATCTCGGACACGGCGTAACCGGCTCCCAGCCGTTTGCACAGCTGGCGGAACGGACGATCCGTCACCCCGGCCATCGGGGCGACGAACAGGTTGTTACGCAATACGTGAGGGCCGATAACGGGCATCGCAATGGCGCCGCCCGCGACCGGCGCGGGCAGGGGAAGGGAAGGCGGAAAACGGGCATTTTACCGTATTCCCATGCCCCGCCGATTTGACCCGGTTTGCCTGGTTCGCCCGGACGCGCCGCACGGCGTGCCGCGCGTCAGTTGCGCTGGCCGAACATCATCTGACGCGCGATCGCCTTCTTGAGCGGCGGCACGAACTCGAGCGCGGTGAGCGCGGCGCCGCGCAGCAGAGGAAGCGGGCCCGAGTCGATCGTAAACAGGCGCGCCAGCGTGTCGGTCGCGCCGATCGTGAAGCGCCGGTCGAGCGCGCGGCGCGCGTTGAAGGTCGCGAGCGCGGTCGCTTCGAAGCCTTGTGCGGACAGCGTGTCGACGAGCGTGTGCGCATCGCGCAGCCCGAGGTTGAGCCCCTGGCCCGCCACCGGGTGCAGCGTTTGCGCGGCATTGCCGACGATCGCGACGCGGCCGCTGACGAGCGTCTGCGCGGCGTTCAGGCCGAGCGGGAACGACGCGCGCCCGGCGATCGCGACGAATTCGCCCATGCGTTCGCCGAATGCGCTGCCGAGCTCGCGCAGGAACGCGTCGTCGGGCAGCGCGGCACGTCGCGCCGCTTCGTCGGGCGTACAGCACCAGACGAGCGAGTAGTCGGCCTGACGCGGCCCGCCGAGCGGCAGCAGTGCGAGCGGGCCCTCGTGCGTGAAGCGTTCCCACGCGACATTCGGGCGCGGCGCCGATACCGTGACCGTGCCGACGAGCGCGGTCTGCCCGTAGTCGCGGCGATGCTTGGCCGTATCGGCCTGCTGTTCGTGGAACAGCCCGCCTTCGGCATTGATGACGATGCGCGCGCGCAGCGTGCGCTCGCCTTGCGGGCCGTCGAGCGTCAGCGTGACGCCGTCGGCGTCCTGCCGCGGCGCGCGTGCGGTGGTCGACGTGAGCCAGTCGACGCGCGTGCCGCGCACCGCATTCGCGAGCGCCTGCGCGATCGAGCCGTAGCGCACCACGTAGCCGAGCGCGGCGAGGGCGTGCTCGTCGCGGTCGATCAGCGTGCGGCCGAAATGGCCGCGCTGCGACACGTGGATATGTTCGATCGGCGTCGCGTCGGCGGGCCAGGCGAGTGTGTCGAGCAGCACGCGGCTGCCGTGCGACACGGCGATCGCGCGCGGATCGTTCGCGCTCGCGGCCGGTTCGCGTGCGTCGATCAGCGCGATCGACGCGTGCTGCGTCGCGCTGCGGCGCGCGAGCCAGCCGGCGAGCGCGAGCCCGACGGGGCCGGCGCCGACGATGGCGAGGTCGTAATCCGGCGTGGCCGGGGAGGAAGCGGTCGTCATCTTGATTCGTGAAACGGAGGTAACGGTCGGCGGCCGGTCATGTGTCCGCACGCATCAGCGCCTCGATCTCGTCGGCCGCGACCGGCACGCCGCGCGTGATCAGCTCGCAGCCGTGCTCGCGCACGATCGCGTCGTCCTCGATGCGGATGCCGATGTTCCAGTACTCGGGCGGCACGTCGTCGGCCGCGCGCACGTACAGGCCGGGCTCGACGGTGAGCGTCATGCCGGGCTTCAGCGTACGCCACGGCAACGCGCCGTTGGCGTCGCGCTCGGCGAGCCGCTCGCGGTAGTCGCCGCAGTCGTGCACGTCCATCCCGATCCAGTGGCCCGTGCGGTGCATGTAGAAGCGCGTGTACGCGCGCTCGGCGATCACGTCGTCGACGTTCGAGAAGCGTGTTTTCGGGATGATGCCGGTGTCGAGCAGCCCCTGCGCGAGCACGCGGACGGCCGCATCGTGCGGCGCCTCGAACGATACGCCCGCGCGCGTCGCGTCGATCGCGGCCTGCTGCGCGGCGAGCACGATGTCGTACAGCGCGCGCTGCGCGGGCGAGAAGCGGCCGTTGGCCGGGAACGTGCGCGTGATGTCCGACGCATAGCCGTCGAGTTCGCAGGCGGCGTCGATCAGGATCAGGTCGCCGTCCTGCGCGGCCGCGTTGCCGGCCGGGTAGTGCAGCACGCACGCATTCGCGCCGGCCGCGACGATCGAACCGTACGCGGGCGCCTGCGCGCCGTGCTTGCGGAACAGGTACAGCAGCTCGGCCTCGAGCTCGTATTCGCGGATGCCGGGGCGGCACGCCTGCATCGCGCGGCGATGCGCGAGCGCGGAGATGTGCGCGGCGCGCATCATGATCGCGAGTTCGTGTTCGTCCTTCACGAGCCGCATGTCGTCGAGCAGCGGCGTGAGGTCGAGCAGCGCGTCCGGCGCCGCGACGCCCGTGCGTGCCTGCGCGCGCACCGCGTCGATCCAGCCCGCGAGCTGGCGCTCGAAGTCGGCCGATGCGCCGAACCGGTAGTGCACGGTGCCCGCATCGGCGAGCAGGCGCGGCATTTCGGTGTCGATCACGTCGACCGCGAATGCCGCGTCGAAGCCGAACGCGTCGCGCGCGGCGTCGGGCCCGTAGTGAAAGCCTTCCCAGATCTCGCGGTCGACGTTCTTGCCGCGGCAGAACAGGATCGATTCCGGCGCGCCGTGCGGCGCGGCCGCGTTCAGCACGAGCACGGCATCCGGCTCGGTGAAGCCCGTCAGGTAATGGAAGTAGCTGTCGAACCGGTACGGGTAAGCCGTATCGCGGTTGCGCAGCATTTCCGGCGCGGTGGGGACGATGGCGACGCCGCCGCCCGCGGCACGCAGTGCGGCAAGCACGCGTTCACGGCGCTGGCGGTAGACGTCGACGGCGATGGCGGTATCGAGAGGCGCATTCATCGTGCGATTGTAGCGCCGCGGGACGCGGCGCGTGAAAGCGGGGCGGGAAGTGGCGCCGGAAGGCCCGCGGCGGCGGCTGTTGCAAACCATCCACAGGCCGGACGGGCGATTTTCTGCCCGGCCGCGCGGGCCGGTTATGATCGGCGACAACGTATACTCTCGGCGGTTCCCTTAAAAAGGCAGATGATGAAATTAATCGGTTCGCTCAGCAGCCCGTACGTCCGAAAGGCGCGGATCGTGCTTGCTGAAAAGAAGATCGACTACAAGCTGGAGCTCGAGAACGTGTGGGCGCCGGAGACGGATATTCACGCATCCAATCCGCTCGGCAAGGTCCCGTGTCTCGTGATGGAAGATGGTGCCGCGGTGTTCGATTCCCGCGTGATCTGCGAATACGTCGATACGCTGTCGCCGGTCGGCAAGCTGATTCCGCCGTCGGGCCGCGAGCGCGTCGAAGTGCGCTGCTGGGAAGCACTGGGCGACGGCGTGCTCGACGCGGCGGTCGCGATCCGCCTCGAACACACGCTGCGGGAAGAAGGGCAGCGCAGCGCGAGCTGGATCGCGCGCCAGCAACGCAAGATCGACGACGCGCTCGTCGCGATGTCGCAGGGTCTCGGCGGCAAGACGTGGTGCGTCGGCAATCATTACACGCTCGCCGACATCGCCCTCGGCTGCGCGCTCGGCTACCTCGATTTCCGGATGCCCGAGCTCGACTGGCGCGATCGACACCCGAACCTCGACAAGCACTTCATGAAGCTGCAGCAGCGACAGTCGTTCGCCGATACGCTGCCGCAGAACTGAGCCGCGGCCCGGCCGTCACGCATTCGGCAGACGAAAGAAAAGCGCCCCGCGGGGCGCTTTTCCTTTTGCGGCGCCGGCCGCCGCCGGAGCGGGCGGCCGCGCGCGTCACTCGATCGACGCGTACACCGCTTCGCCGAGCGTGAACGAATCGCTGCGCGCGATCGGCCACCACTTGTCGTACAGGGAGAAGCCGCAGGTCTGGCCGTCGAGCAGCGCACCGGGTTTCAGGTACTTCAGCAGTTGCGACATCAGTCGCACCTCGTGCGGCGCGACCCGCTGCACGATGTGATGCGCGCGCAGCTCGGACGGATGCGCGAGGCCGGCCGCCTGTACGAGTTCCTGCAGCGCATGCAGCGTATTGCGGTGGAAGTTGTACACGCGCTCGGCCTTGTCGGGCACGACGAGCGCGCGCTGGCGCACCGGGTCCTGCGTCGCGACGCCGGTCGGGCAGCGGTCGGTGTGGCAGTGCTGCGCCTGGATGCAGCCGACCGCGAACATGAAGCCGCGCGCCGAGTTCACCCAGTCCGCGCCGATCGCGAGCGTGCGGGCGATGTCGAACGCGGTGATGATCTTGCCGCTCGCGCCGAGCTTCACGCGGTCCCGCACGCCGATCCCGACGAGGGTGTTGTGCACGAGCAGCAGCCCTTCCTGCAGCGGCACGCCGACGTGGTCGGTGAATTCGAGCGGCGCCGCGCCCGTGCCGCCTTCCGCGCCGTCGACGACGATGAAGTCGGGCACGATGCCCGTCTCGATCATCGCTTTCGCGATCCCGAAGAATTCCCACGGATGGCCGATGCACAGCTTGAAGCCGGTCGGCTTGCCGCCGGACAGCGTGCGCAGCCGCTCGACGAATTCGAGCAGCCCGCGCGGTGTCGAGAATTCCGAGTGCGTCGCGGGCGAGATGCAGTCCTTGCCCATCGGCACGCCGCGCGTCTCGGCGATTTCCGGCGTGATCTTCGCGGCCGGCAGCACGCCGCCGTGGCCGGGCTTCGCGCCCTGCGACAGCTTCACCTCGATCATCTTGACCTGCGGATCGGCGGCCTGCTTCGCGAACTTGTCGGGGTTGAACGTGCCGTCGTCGTTGCGGCAGCCGAAGTAGCCGGACGCGATTTCCCAGACGATGTCGCCGCCGTTCTCGCGGTGGTACTTCGACAGCGAGCCTTCGCCGGTGTCGTGCGCGAAGCCGCCTTTCTTCGCGCCGAGGTTCAGCGAGCGGATCGCGTTCGCGGACAGCGAGCCGAAGCTCATCGCCGAGATGTTGAAGATCGAAATGTCGTACGGTTGCGCGCGATTCGCGCCGACGCGGATGCGGAAGTCGTGGTTCGGCAGCTTCGTCGGCGCGAGCGAATGGCTGATCCATTCGTGCGCGACGGCCTTCACGTTCAGCTCGGTGCCGTACGGACGGTTGTCCGCGACGTTCTTCGCGCGCTGGTAGACGAGGCTGCGCTGCGCGCGCGAGAACGGCTTTTCGTCGGTGTCGTCCTCGACGAAGTACTGGCGGATTTCAGGTCGGATGAACTCGAACAGGAAGCGGAAGTGGCCCCAGAGCGGGTAGTTCCGCAGGATCGCGTGGCGGTCCTGCTTCAGGTCGTACAGGCCGAGCGCGACGAGGGCGATGGGGATGACGATCCACAGCCAGGAAAGTGCGTGGACCGACGCGAGCGCGGCCGCCGCGACGAGCAGCAGCACCGCACACCACATCGCGAGGTAGCGTCTTGAAAGCATGGGGGGGACTCCGTAAGAATCTTGAAATACCGCCATGCGTACGCTGCGAAGGCGGCGCGCCGGCCGCGGCGGAATCGTGTTCCGCCGGGCGCGGCGTGCCGCAAGTCTAAACCGAATGGATGTCAGCGTGCGTCGGCGAGTGCCGGCGCGTCGCCCGCCGGTGCGGCCTGACCGGGTTGGCCAGTGGCCGCGAACTCGATGATGCCGCCGCCGAGGCAGATCTCGCCGTCGTACAGGACGGCCGACTGGCCGGGCGTGACGGCCCACTGCGCATCGTCGAACGCGAGCGAGAAGCGCGCTTCGCCTGCCGGGCCGGCTGCCGCGGCGCCTGTCGCGGCCCCGCCTGTCGCGTCCCGGCCTGTCGCGGCCCGGCCGAACGTGCACGCCGCATCGGCCTGCCGGTAGCGCGTCTTCGCGCCGCACGCGAAACCGTCCGCCGGCGGCTCGCCGGCGACCCAGCTCACGTTGCCGGCGACCAGCTCGCGCGACAGCAGCCACGGATGATCGTGGCCCTGCACGACGTACAGCGTGTTCGACGCGATGTCCTTCGCGGCGACGAACCACGGCTCGCCGCTGCCGCTCTTGCTGCCGCCGAGGCCGATGCCCTTGCGCTGGCCGAACGTATAGAACGCGAGGCCGATGTGCTCGCCGACCACCTTGCCGTCGGGCGTCTTCATCGGGCCGGGTTTCGTCGGAAGATAGCGGTTCAGGAAATCGCGGAACGGCCGTTCGCCGATGAAGCAGATGCCGGTCGAATCCTTCTTCTTCGCATTCGGCAGCCCGATCTGCGCGGCGATCTCGCGCACCTTCGTCTTCGGGATCTCGCCGAGCGGGAACATCGTCTTCGATAGTTGCGCCTGGTTCAGCCGGTGCAGGAAGTACGACTGGTCTTTCGTATGATCGAATGCCTTCAGCAGTTCGAAACGCCCGTCGCGCTCGCGCACGCGCGCATAGTGGCCGGTCGCGATCATTTCCGCGTCGAGCGACATCGCGTGGTCGAGGAACGCCTTGAACTTGATCTCGGCGTTGCACAGCACGTCGGGGTTCGGCGTGCGGCCGGCCGAGTATTCGCGCAGGAACTCGGCGAACACGCGGTCCTTGTATTGCGCGGCGAAGTTGACGGCTTCCACGTCGATGCCGATCAGGTCGGCCACCGACACGACGTCGATCCAGTCCTGGCGCGTCGAGCAGTATTCGCCGTCGTCGTCGTCTTCCCAGTTCTTCATGAACAGGCCGACCACGTCGTAGCCTTGTTCCTTCAGCAGCCACGCGGTCACCGACGAATCGACGCCGCCCGACATGCCCACCACTACACGGCGCTTGCTCATTTGCCGACCGCCTGACGTTCGAATGCCTCGGGGCGCGGGGCGACCGAATGCGTGTGGACGAAATCGAGCGGAATACGCCGCCCGGCGAGATAGTCGTCGACGCAGCGCATCACCGCGGGCGACCGATGGCGCTCGCTGCAGGCGCGCAATTCGTCGGCCGTCATCCACAGCGTGCGGACGATGCCGTCGTCGAGCACATGGCCCGCGAGCGGTTCGCCGGCCGTGCCGCAGAACGTGAAGCGCAGGTAGGTCGCGCCGGCGTTGCCGGGGCGATCGTAGTGCGCGAGATAGACGCCGACGAGCGCGTCGGGCGTGAACGGGTGCGCGGTTTCCTCGAGCGTTTCGCGGATCACGGCGTCGGCCAGCGTTTCGCCGGCTTCGAGATGACCGGCCGGCTGGTTGATGCGCAGGCCCGTCGAGGTTTCTTCCTCGATCACGAGAAAGCGGCCGGCGCGCTCCACGAGCGCGGCGACCGTCACATGCGGGGTCCAGATTTCGGGTTTCATGGTTCGGCATTTTACCGGTTGCGCCCGAACGCTGCCGGTCGTCGGCCGCCGGTCGTTCGTTAGACGAATCCGACCCTTGTAAATCGTCCGTCCCGGCGCTGCGTGACGGCGCGGGCCAAGCGCATGTCGCATTCGAGCACGATCGTGCGCAAAGTGCTGGCGGGGCCATCGCTTTCGGTTAAAGTGCAGCGTGAAAGCCGTTGCTCGTGAGCCGGTAAGTCAGCCTGTCCGGCTCGTTGCGCAGTAAAGATCGCAAGAAAAGAAATACTGACAATGACTGGAGGAACTGACGATGCATATTGGAGTGCCTGCTGAAACGCGGGCCAACGAGGCGCGCGTGGCTGCGACGCCGGAAACCGTGAAGAAGTACGCGGCGGCCGGCCATCGCGTCAGTATCGCGAAAGGGGCCGGCAGCGCAGCCAGCTATCCCGACGAAGCCTATGCGGCCGCCGGCGCCGAATTGACCGACCAGTCGGCCGCTTTTGGCGCCGATCTCGTCCTGAAGGTCCAGGCGCCGACCGACACCGAACTGCCGTTGCTCAAGCGCGGCGCCGTGCTGGTCGGCATGCTCGAGCCGTTCAACTGCGAGCAGGCGGCGAAACTCGCCGCGGCCGGCGTGACCGGTTTCGCGCTCGAGGCCGCGCCGCGCACGACGCGTGCGCAGAGTCTCGACGTGCTGTCGTCGCAGGCGAACATCGCCGGCTACAAGGCCGTGCTGGTTGCCGCGTCGCTGTATCCGCGCTTCATGCCGATGCTGATGACGGCCGCGGGCACCGTGAAGGCGGCGCGCGTGCTGATTCTCGGCGCGGGCGTCGCGGGCCTGCAGGCGATCGCGACCGCGAAGCGGTTGGGCGCGGTGATCGAGGCGTCCGACGTGCGGCCGGCCGTGAAGGAGCAGATCGAGTCGCTTGGCGCGAAATTCCTCGACGTCCCGTTCGAAACCGACGAAGAGCGCGAAGCCGCGCAGGGTGTCGGCGGCTATGCACGTCCGATGCCGCCGTCGTGGCTCGGCCGCCAGGCCGCGCTCGTGCACGAGCGTGCGAGGCAGGCCGACATCGTGATCACCACCGCGCTGATTCCCGGGCGCCCGGCGCCGACGCTGATCTCGGTCGAGACCGCGCAGTCGATGAAGCCCGGCTCGGTGCTCGTCGATCTCGCGGCCGGCCGCGGCCCGGAAATCGACGGCCGCAGGGGCGGCAACTGCCCGCTGACCGTCGCCGACGAGGTGGTCGTGCACAACGGCGTGACGATCGCCGGCTACACGAACCTCGCGTCGATGGTCGCGTCGGACGCGTCGGCGCTGTACGCGCGCAACGTGCTCGACTTCATGAAGCTGATCGTCACGAAGGAAGGCACGCTGAACATCGACCTGACCGACGACATCGTCGCCGCGACGCTGTTGTGCCGCGACGGCGAAGTCACGCGCAAATAACGGAGGAGACCATGGAAGTCATCAATCACACGGTGATCAACGTGATCATCTTCGTGCTGGCGGTGTACGTCGGCTACCACGTCGTCTGGAACGTCACGCCGGCGCTGCATACGCCGCTGATGGCCGTGACCAATGCGATCTCGGCGATCGTGATCGTCGGCGCGATGCTCGCGGCGGCGCTCACCGTCGGGGCGACCGGCAAGTTCTTCGGCACGCTCGCGGTCGCGCTCGCGGCCGTCAACGTGTTCGGCGGCTTTCTCGTGACGAGGCGAATGCTCGAGATGTTCCGCAAGAAGGAGCCCAAGCGTGTCGAGGGCGGCAAGGAGGGCGCGCGATGAGCATGAACGTCGTTACGCTGCTGTACCTCGTCGCATCGGTGTGCTTCATCCAGGCGCTGAAGGGCCTGTCGAATCCGAAGAGCGCGCGACGCGGCAACCTGTTCGGGATGGTCGGGATGGCCATCGCGATCCTCACGACGATCGCGCTGATCGTCAAGCAGGCCGCATGGCTCGGCGCGAACCTGCCGCTCGGCCTCGCGCTCGTGCTCGGCGCGCTGATCGTCGGCGGCGGCATCGGGGCATTCGTCGCCGCGCGCGTCGAGATGACGAAGATGCCGGAACTCGTCGCGGCGATGCACTCGCTGATCGGTCTCGCGGCCGTGTGCATCGCGTATGCGGTGGTGTCGGAGCCGGAAGCGTTCGGGCTCGTGCCGCAGGATGCGGTGTCGTCGAGCTTCATCCCGTACGGCAACCGCGTCGAGCTGTTCATCGGCACATTCGTCGGCGCGATCACGTTCTCCGGTTCGGTGATCGCGTTCGGCAAGCTGTCCGGCAAGTACAAGTTCCGGCTGTTTCAGGGCGCACCGGTCGTGTACGCGGGCCAGCACCTGATCAACCTGATGCTCGCGATCGCGATGCTCGGCTTCGGCATCCTGTTCTTCATCACGCAGGCGTGGCTACCGTTCATCATCATGACGGCGATCGCGTTCGTGCTCGGCGTGCTGATCATCATCCCGATCGGCGGCGCGGACATGCCGGTGGTCGTGTCGATGCTGAACTCGTACTCGGGCTGGGCGGCGGCCGGCATCGGCTTCTCGCTGAACAACGCGATGCTGATCATCGCGGGTTCGCTGGTCGGCTCGTCGGGCGCGATCCTGTCGTACATCATGTGCCACGCGATGAACCGCTCGTTCTTCAACGTGATCCTCGGCGGGTTCGGCGGGGAAGCCGCGGCCGGCGGTGCGACGGGCGCGCAGGAGCAGCGGCCGGTGAAGTCGGGTTCGGCCGACGACGCGGCGTTCATGCTCGGCAACGCGGAATCGGTCGTGATCGTGCCGGGTTACGGGCTCGCCGTCGCCCGTGCGCAGCACGCGCTGAAGGAGCTGACCGACAAGCTGGTCGAGAAGGGCATCGACGTGAAGTACGCGATCCACCCGGTCGCCGGGCGGATGCCGGGCCACATGAACGTGTTGCTCGCGGAAGCGGAAGTGCCGTACGAGATCGTGCACGAGATGGAGGACATCAACGGCGAATTCGGCCAGGTGGACGTGGTGCTCGTACTCGGCGCGAACGACGTGGTGAACCCGGCCGCGAAGAACGATCCGAAATCGCCGATCGCGGGGATGCCGATCATCGAGGCGTACAAGGCGCGCACCGTGATCGTCAACAAGCGTTCGATGGCGGCCGGCTACGCGGGCCTCGACAACGACCTGTTCTACATGGACAAGACGATGATGGTGTTCGGCGATGCGAAGAAGGTCATCGAGGACATGGTGAAGGCGGTCGAGTAACGCGCGCCCCGGCTACGCGGTTGCCCGCTTCGATGCGGGCGCCGCGCTCCGGACAGGCCCGACCGGCGCAAGCCGGCCGGGCCTTTTTCATGGTGCGACGAGGCGTGCGACGCAGGCGGCGATCGTGTCGCGCACGCGCACGATCGCGCACGCCGCATGCGCGGGAATCGTCGCGACCGCGTCGGGGCCGGCGAGCAGGGACGGCAGCGCGGCGAAATGCGTGGTCGATGCCGCGATGCGCCGCTTGTGGTCGAGCGCGGCCAGCGCTTCGTCGACGATCCCGATCACGCCGCCGACGACATGAGCAGGTGGTCGCGCCGCAGGAAATCGGCGAGCGTAAGCGTGCGCGGCGCCCCCGGGAGGCGAGCCGGATCGATCAGGCCCGCATGACCGCCCGGCGCGACTGCGCCCGCCGCCGCGCCGCGTCAGCGCATCGGCGCTTCCGCGATCCGCATGTAGTCGGCGATCCGCCGGCCCTCCATGTCCGGAAACTGCTCGTGCACGGTGATGTCGCCCATCCGCGCGATGTCGAAGGTGCGGAAATCGCCGCGCAGCTCGCACCACGCGCCGATCGTCCAGCGCCCGCCCCAGTAGACGAGCCCGAGCGGCCAGACGCGGCGCTGCGAATGCGCGCCGAGCCGGTCGCGATAGTCGAAGCTGACGATGTGGCGCGTGTCGATCGCCTGGTGGATCGCGTCGACCTTCGCGCAAAACGTCTCGTCGATGTGGAACGACGGCGCGAACACGGGCAGCCGGTCGAGCGCCGTGCGCTTGTCGGCCGGCATCGCCGACGCGATCTTCGCGAGCGCCGAGCGCGCGGCGCTCGCGAAGCGCGCCCCGCCCCAGGTCTCGAGCATGCGCGCGCCGGTGGCGAGCGCCGCCAGCTCCTCGGCCGTGAACGTGAGCGGCGGCAGGCTCGCGTTGCGGTTCAGCCGGTAGCCGATGCCGGCTTCGCCTTCGATCGGCACCCCTGACAGTTGCAGGTCGCGCACGTCGCGATAGACCGTGCGCGGCGACACCGACAGCCAGTCGGCCAGTTGTTGCGCGGTCGTGAGACGACGCCCGCGCAACAGCTCGGCGATCTGGAACAGGCGATCGGCACGGCGGGTCATGACGGCACCTCGATTCCTCTGGCTACGGGGACTTCGCGATGATAGCGCCGCGCCGGCCCGCTGACCGCTGCGCTCAGTGGCATTTCGGCGCGTGCAGGCCGACGCGGTTGCCTTCCGTGTCGATCAGGTAGCCGACGTAGCCGTAATTGTTCGGCAGCTCGACGACGGAGCCCTGCACGACGCCGCCCGCGCGCTTCGCGCGTTCGAGCGCCGCGACGACCGATTCGCCGGCGTTCAGGTAGACGAGCACGCCGTTCGCGCTCGGCTTCATCTGCTGCGGATCGAACACGATGCTGCCGCCCGTGCTCGACGCGTCGCGATCGAACGTCGCCATCGGCACGCCGCCGATGACCTCGCGCTGCAACGTGGTTTGCAGCACGGTTTCGTAGAAGCGGATCGCGCGGTCGAAATCGAGGGACGGAATGTCGAACCAGGCGATCGCGCGTTCCAGGGTTGCAGTGGCGGTTGCTGACGTCATGACGAGCTCCTTGTGTTGCGTTGTTATTCGGATTCGGTGCGGAAACCAGCCTGCATTGCGCCGGGATTGCAGTGTGATCGCGGGCTGCTGACACCGTATTGTCAGTAGAGTTGTCACCCTTGACATGCAACTATTTGGTTGCATAATGAGGTCATCGACCCAGGAGCGGCATGGATCTCGTTTTCAAGGCGCTGGCCGACGCCACGCGCCGTCAGTTGCTCGATCTGCTGTACGCAAAAAACGGCCAGACCGTGTCCGAGCTGTGCGACGGGCTCGCGATGAGCCGGCAGGCCGTGAGCAAGCATCTCGCGCTGCTCGAGGCCGCGAATCTCGTCGCGACGACGCGGCGCGGCCGGGAGAAGCTGCATTACCTGAATCCGGTGCCGATCCATGACATCGCGCAACGCTGGATCGGCAAGTTCGAGCGTCAGCGCCTGCAGGCGCTGGCGGATCTCAAGCGGGGGCTGGAAGCGCCCCGCGACACGGGAGATGACGATGGGTAACCCCGCCTTCGTGTACGTGACCTTCATCGCTGCCACGCCCGAGCGCGTATTCGACGCGCTGACCAACGCCGAGCTGACGAAGGACTACTGGGTGCGGCATCGCAACGCGTCGCCCGACTGGCGGCCGGGTTCGCGGTGGGAACATCAGGACTACGACGATCCGTCGCGGGTCGACATCGTCGGCGAAGTGGTCGAGAACGATCCGCCGCGCCGGCTGGTCGTCACGTGGCGCACGCCGTCGGGGGAGGGCGGCGAATCGCGCGTGACCTATCTGGTCGAGCCGCACGAGGGCGTCGTGAAGCTGACCGTCACGCACGACGGGCTGGTGCCCGGTTCGGAGATGGATCGCGGGATTCGCGGCGGCTGGCCGGTCGTGCTGTCGAGCCTGAAGACGCTCCTCGAGACGGGGCAGGCGCTGCCGTTCACGATGGCGCGCTGGTCGCAGTCGAAGCATTGACCGGCCGCGCAAAAGCACAGGGGCCGCGATGGCGGCCCCTGGACACGTCGTGGCTCGTGGAACCGGACGGACGGCTTATGCGTCGCCTTCCGGCGCGGCCGGTCGTGCCTTCACGCTGCCGGCGATCAGGTCGAAGCGGAACAGCCGGCATTCGAGCGCGCCGTTGAACAGCGGCGTCTTGGCCGATTCGCGCAGGCGCAACTGGCCCGGCAGCGAACGGTCGGACGTCAGCAGGAACGCCTGCCAGCCCGTGAAGCGCTGCTTCAGCGCATCGCCGAGCGCGTTGAAGAACTCGCTGTCCGGCGCGTCGGTGTGCGTGCGGCGGAATGCGTCGTCGTTGTCGCGGTTACGGCCGGTTTCGCGCACCTCGCCGCGGGCGCTGCGTCCGCGCACTTCGATCCGCTCGCCGTACGGCGGGTTCGCGAGGAGGATGCCCGGCCCGTCGCACGGCGGCGTCATCCCGCGCGCGTCGACCTGCTTGAGCCACACCGACGGTACGCCCGCGCGCTCGAGGTTCGCGCGCGCCTTCTCGAGCATGTCGCCGGAGATGTCGCTGCCGTACACGCCGAGCGCTTCGCCGCGCTTGGCCCGCGCCGCGCGCTTCGCGTCGAGCGCCGGGACCTTCAGCCCCTGCCACGCGGTGATGTCGTACTGCTTGAGCTTTTCGAAGCCGAACCGGCGCTCGACGCCGGGCGCCACGCCGAGCGCGATCTGCGCGGCTTCCGCGAGGAACGTGCCGCTGCCGCACATCGGGTCGTACAGCGCGGTGCCGGGCGTCCAGCCCGTCAGGCGCAGGATGCCGGCCGCGAGGTTTTCGCGCAGCGGCGCCGCGCCCTTGTCGAGACGCCAGCCGCGCTTGAACAGCGGCTCGCCCGACGTGTCGAGGTACAGCGTGCATTCGTTGGCCGTCAGGAACGCGAACACGCGCACGTCCGGCGCACCGGTGTCGATGCTCGGACGCGCGCCGGTCTTGTCGCGCATCCGGTCGCAGATCGCGTCCTTCACGCGCAACGTCGCGAATTCGAGGCTCTTCAGCGGCGACTTGATCGCGGTGATGTCGACGCGCAGCGTCTGCGTGGCCGCGAACCAGCGCTCCCACGATTGCTCGAGCGCGAGCGCATAGACGTCCTGCTCGTTGCGGTACGCGCGGTGCGCGATCTTCAGCAGGATCCGGCTCGCGATCCGCGAATGGAGGTTCGCGGCCATGCCGGCGGCCCAGCCGCCGCTGAAATGGACGCCGCCCGGCACCTGCGCGCCCGCGGTGAACGGCGCGCCGTTCAGGTGGCGGCCGGCGATTTCGGCCAGCTCGGCGGCAAGCGCCGCTTCGAGGCCGCGCGGGCAGGGGGCGAAGAATTCGAACAGGGTGGGCGAGGACATAAGGCGGGTGAGGACGTGCAAAAGTCCACCATTGTACGCGGCGCGGGCGACCGGGGCCGGCGTTTCGGCGGGGCGGCGTCGTCGCGACGGCCGCTCGCGCGTGCCGGGCGGACGGCGACGGGCGCCCGGCGGGGCGCCGCCGCCCCGCCGCAGGTCAGTGCGCGCCCGGCTGGCCGGCGCGCGCGGCCGGGTTGGCCGCCGGCCAGAACAGCGCGAGCGGATTCGACAGCACCGTGCGGACGATCGCGGCGACGAGCGCGCGCACCTTGGTCGGGCGCAGGCTACGCGAGCGCACGGCCATCGTGAACGCGAGTGCGAAGCTCACGAGCACGTTGAGGAAGGCCATGCTGAGCACGCCGGCGCCGGCCCACCACAGCTCGGGCGTGCCGAGCGCATCCTTGCCCAGTACGCCGAGCGCGATCCCGATCGAGCCGGCCGACAGCGTCACGTGCCGCACCTCGAACGGGAACATGAACACGGTGACGATCGCCGGGACGAGGCCGAGCATCAGGCCGAGGCCGACGTTCGCGACCACGCCCGCGACGTTCGACCGGCAGAAGTGCGCGAGCTTCGCGGCGCCGGCCGCGCCGAGCGTCAGGCGCAGCCGGCGGTTGTACGCGAGCGCGTCGCCGACCCGGTGCAGCACGAACCAGTTGTCGGCCCAGCCGGCGAGCAGGCTCGACGCCCACAGCAGCACGCCCGTGAGCGCCGCATAGAACGGCGTCGGGCCCAGCAGCGAGAACGAGTGCAGCGTCGCGTGCGCCTTCTCCGGCGAGATCAGGTTCGCGTGCAGCACGTTGCTCGCGAACAGCTGCACGAGCAGGCACACGGGCAGCACGACGAGCACGTTGCCGGAAATCGCGGCCGCCTGCGTGCGGATCAGCGCGATCACCGACGCGACGAACGTCTTCACGCCTTCCTCGTGACCGGTGTCGTCGAGCTCGCGCGCGAGTGTCGGCGCGGTCATCGCGGGCTGCTTGGTCGCGAGCGTGAAATGCAGGAAGTGCATCAGCATGAAGCTGGCCGCGTAGTTGACGCCCGCGAGCAGCCCTTCGAGCATCGACTGCAGGTGCGCGCCCGTGATCGCGAACTTCACGCACACGGTCGCGACCGTGACGAGGCCGCCGCCCGCGGCCATCCGCAACATCTTCAGATATTCGGCGCGGCCGCGGGAGATGTAGTGCTCGCCGGTGTCCGCGTTGGTCTCGACGAGCTTGCGTGCGAAAAGAGAAAAGTTGCTGCGCACGAGGTGCGCGACGCTCTGGCTGCTCTGGTTCGCATCGACGAGCTCGGCGGTCAGGTGCGCCATGCCGCGCAGGTCGTCGCGCGCCATCCACGCGTTGAGCAGCATTTCCGCGCGCAGGATGCGCATGCGCATCCGTTCGACCTGAAACACGATGTCGACCGACACGCCGTTGCGGTACAGGTGCGCGAACACGTCGTCGATGGCGATGCGGCATTCGTCGAGCAGCACGCGCAGGTAGTTCACCTCGTGCAGCAGCTTGCTCGGGTCGCCGCCGTCGTCGGCGGCCGCATGCGCGGTCTCGACCGCGAGCATCGCGCGCGTGAGGCGGTAGAACGGCTGCGATTCGAGCGGCTTGCGTGCATCGTCGTCGGACAGCCGGCTGCGCACCGTCTGCGACAGGCCGGTCGAGCTGATCTGGCAGGTCAGGTTGTGCAGCGCGGCCAGCAGGTCGCGCGAGAACGAGCCGGGCTCGTGGCGCTCTTCTTCGGTGACGTCGAACGAGATCAGCTCGGCGAAGCGCGCGAGCAGGTCGTCGGGCAGCGCGCCGATCCATTTCGCGTCCTCGGGCGTCGGGAACATCAGCGTGAACAGCGCCGACAGCTCGCGGCGGTTCGGCGCGGGCGGGATCAGCGACGAATCGATCCGCTCGAACAGCGCGCCGAAGAAGCCCGAATGCACCGGCATGCCGGCGTCGCACAGCAGCGAGATGCCGTCGCACTCGCGCAGGATGCCGCGCAGAATGCGCCCGGCGTGCGCTTTCCACGCGGGGTTGCGATCGAGCACGTGGAACAGGTAGCGCAGCCGCGCATGGGCCGGATACGCGCGCGTGTCGGCGTCGCGCTCGGCCGGCGCGTCCTGCACCGTGCCGTTGCGGCGCAGCCAGTGCGCGAGCTCGATCAGCCATTCGCTGCGCTCGGCGTACGACGCGTCGGCGTCGGCGTGCGCGAGCAGCGCATCGAGCTGGTGACCGGCATTGCGCGACGCGCGCCACTTCTTGATCAGGGTCGTCAGGGAACGAAACATAAACGGAATAGCGAAAGCCCGGGACGGGCGGGTTCGGGATGCCGGCCGGGGAAACGGCGCGGCGCCGGGAGAACGGGTGAGACGGGGCCGGTGCCGGACGGGGCGCGGCGACCCGCGATGCGGCTGCCCCGCCGCGGTGCACGCCGACCGCGTGCGGGCGCCGGGAGGCACGGCGGTCGGGCCGAACGCGGCCCGGCGCCGCTGGCTGGTGCGCACGACGAACGGCGCGAGCCTGAAAGTGCGTAGGATCGTCAATCGGGCCGGAAAACGCAAGCCGACCGCGTTGCATGGCGCGGGTTCCGGCGGCTTTGACAAAGAATGTAAATGGCCGTTCGGCCGATGAAGGCGGTGCGCGAGACCGGCTGTGGCGGCGTGGGGCCTACGGCCTACGGCCTACGACCTACGACCTACGGCCTACGGCCTACGACCTGCGGCCTACGGCCTACGACCTACGACGGGCGGCGCGCGCTGCCGAACGCGCGGCGCCATTCGACACCGCGCACGCGAACGCCGTATCGAACGTTCGCCCGCGCGGCCGTCCGCGTTCGCTTATGCGCCCGACTGGCCCGTCGCGCCGGCATCGCCGCCGGAGGTCGGGTTGGCCGGGCACGGCACAACCGGCGTGACCGCCGTCTTGCTGCCGGCCGCGGGCGCGGCCGTCGCGCCGCGGCGTGAGGCCATCGCGCGCACGCCGGCCGCGGCCTGCGCGGCAATCACGTCGAGCGCGCGCCGGTGGCCGGCGACGAGCGCGTCGTAGCCGTCGGCGACCGGTTCGGCGACGCTCGTGCGGCAGGTCATCACGGCCTGCGTGGCGAGCGAGCGCACGCTCCACACGGCGTCGACCGCGGCTCGCTTGCCGGGCCACGACTCGAAGCGCTGCACGTTCACGCTGATGCGATAGACGGGCACGCCGGCCGGATAGGCGGAATTCGCGACGTCGATCGTACCGAGTTGCGCGGCGAGATCGTCCGACAGCGCGCGGCGGATCTCGTCGGCGGGCGGCGACGCCCAGCGTTCCTGCTCGAGCACGTCGACCTGCGCGGCGTTCTTCTGCACGACCAGCTGGCTCTTCGCGACCTGCTCGGGCACGCCGACCGACGGCACCTCGATCAGGAACGCCGGGTTGGCCGGCGCGGTACGCAGCGGCGCCGCGGCGTCGGCCGGGCTGAGCGTGTAGAACCGCGCGGGCGGCGAGCTGCACGCGGCGAGCGCGAGTGCGGCGAAGACCGCCGCCGCGCCGCTCGCGAAACCGTTCACGCGTGTCGTCATTGCTTATCTCCTGGCTTGCCCTTGAGCAGCGATTCGGGGTGGCGCTCCAGATAGTCGGCGAGCGCGTTCAGCGATTGCAGCGTGCGCGTGAGTTCCTTCAGCGCGCCGCGCACGTCGGACTGCAGCGGCGAATCCTGCTGCAGCGTCGCCTCGGCCGTCGAGAAGGTCTGCTTCGCGGCCGACAGCGTGTCGCGCGCTTGCGGCGCGACCTGCGTGTCGAGCTGCTTGAACAGCTTGTCGGCGTTCGCGAGCGCGCTGTTCAGGTTCGCGCCGATCTGGTCGAACGGCACCTTGTCGAGCTTCTTCGCGATGTCGGCGACCTGCAGCTGCAGCTCGTCGAGCGTATTCGGCACGGTCGGCAGTTCGAGCGGCTGGCGGGCCGTGTCGATCTTCACCGCCGGCGCCTTCGGGAAGAAGTCGAGCGCGACGTACAACTGGCTCGTCAGCAGGTTGCCGGTGCGCAGCTGGCCGCGCAGCCCGTGCTGGACGAGCCGCTCGACGATCTCGCGGCGGGCCGGTTCACCCTGGCTCGCGATCGTCTCGCGGAAGCGCCGGCCGAGGCGTTCCGGATACACGTTCATCGTCACCGGCATCGTGAAGTTCTTCGCCTTCGGATCGTAGTCGATGCCGATGTTCGTCACTTCGCCGAGCACGATGCCGCGGAAGTCGACCGTCGCGCCGACGGCGAGCCCGCGCAGCGACTGGTTGAAGTTCATCACGACCTGCAGCGGCTGGCCGTCCGGGTCGCGCATCGCGTCGCCCTCGTCGGAGCCGAGACGGAACGTCGTGTTGTTCGGCGCGGTCGCGCCGCTGCCCTGGTTCGGCGGCGTCTGGAACGCGATGCCGCCGAGGATCACCGTCGCGAGCGACTGCGTGTTCAGCTTCAGGCCGCTCGAATCGAGCCGCAGATCGACGCCGCTCGCCTGCCACCAGCGCGAGTTCACGCCGACGTACTGGTCGTACGGCGCATTGACGAACACGTTGAACGTGACGCCCGTGCCATCCTTGTCGAGCGAGAAACCGACCACCTGGCCGACCTGGACGCGGCGGTAGTAGACCGGCGAGCCGATGTCGACCGAGCCGAGCGAATCGCCGCGCAGCACGTACTGCGTGCCTTTCTGGTCGCCCGTGACCGCGGGCGGCGTCTCGAGGCCGGTGAAGTCGGTCAGCGTGTCCTGCCCGTGACCGGCGTCGACGCCGATGTACGCACCGGACAGCAGCGTGCCGAGCCCCGACACGCCGGTCGCGCCGACGCGCGGGCGCACGATCCAGAAGCGCGAGCCCTGGACCGCGAAGTCCTCCGCTTCCTTCTTGAGCTGCACCTGCACCAGCACGCGCGACAGATCCTTCGACAGCTTGATCGTCTTGACCATGCCGATCTCGACGTCCTTGTACTTGACCTGGGTCTTGCCCGGCTCGAGCCCTTCGGCGCTGTGGAAGCTGATCGTGATTTCCGGGCCGCGCTCGCGCACGGACTTGATCACGAGGCCGATGCCGATCAGCGCGGCGATCAGCGGCACGAGCCAGACGAGCGACGGCAGCCAGCCGCTTTTCGTCGAGATCGTCGGATCGGGCGGTCGGGGCGCGTCGTGCTGCGGCCCTTGTGGACTATTCATGGTGATTCCCTGAGGTTTCGACTGGATCCCAGATCAGGCGGGGATCGAACTGCATCGACGCGAGCATCGTCAGGATCACGACCGAGCCGAACGCGAGTGCGCCGGGGCCGGCCGTGATGACGGCGAGCGAACGGAAATGGACGAGCGCGACGGTCAGCGTCACGACGAAGATGTCGAGCATCGACCAGCGGCCGATGCGCTCGACGATCCGATAGAGGCGCGTGCGCTGCAGCGGCCGCCACGTGGCGCGGCGCTGCGCGCTGGTGACGAGGATCGTCAGCACGCCGAGCTTGAGCATCGGCACGAGGATGCTGGCGACGAACACGACGACGGCGAGCGGCCAGTCGCCGGACGTCCAGAAATAGATGACGCCGCTCATGATCGTGTCCTGCTGCGACCCGACGATCGACGACGTACGCATGATCGGCAGCAGGTTCGCCGGAATGTAGAGGATCGCGGCCGCGAGCAGCAGCGCCCACGTGCGCATGATGCTGTTCGGCGTGCGCACGTGAAGCGCGCTGCCGCAGCGCGCGCAATGCGCGTGCGGCCGGTCGATCGTCTGCACGAGCCCGCATGCGTGGCAGCTGGCGTAGCCCTCGCGGGCGGCGGTCGGCTGGGAGCTCGTCATCGGCGGGGGGCGCCCGGCAGCGGCGCGGCGGGGTCGGGCCGCTCCGGCGCGCGGCCGGCGCGCAGGTCGTCGGCGATGTCCCATACCGTGCGCGGGTCGAACATCAGCACGACGGCGGTCATCAGCGTGAGCGCGCCGAACGCGAACAGCGCCGCGTCGGGCACGACGCGCGCGAGGCTCACCATCTTCACGATCGTGACCACGATGCCGAGCATGAACACCTCGATCATCCCCCACGGCCGCACGAGCTGGATCGTGCGCAGCACGAGGTTGAGGCCGGGCGGCACGATGCCGCGCCGGATCGGCAGCAGTACGTAAAGCAGCGCGGCCATCTCGACGAGCGGGAACAGCACGGTCGAACAGAACACCATCACGCCGACGATCGCCATGTCCTGATGCCACAGCGCGTCGATCGCGCCGATCAGCGTCGTCTGCACGCGGGTGCCGTTCAGGTCCATTTCGAGGATCGGGAACGTCTGCGCGATGATGAACGTGACGAGCGCCGCGACCGCGAGCGCGCTGATGCGCTCGATCTGCGTGGTGCTGTTGCGATACAGCAGCGCGTCGCAGCGCGGGCAGCGTGCGATCTCGCGGCCGCTCAGGCGCGGTTTATGCAACAGTGCGTCGCATTCGTGGCAGGCAATCAGGTCGTATCGTTGCATGGAAAAGGGGTGTTGCGACGGCCGGGAGAACGCGTCGACGGGGCCGGAACCCGCGCCAATCTTACCAAAAGGGCTTTTTCGGTGGGTCAAGGATCGTGAGTTGCGTGACCGGTCGGTAACATGGCGGGAAGCCGTCAGCCGGCTGGCGCGCCTGTCCTCAGAGTCCGCGCGCGTCAAAAGGTTGCGGTAGCATGGCGCCCTTGACGTGCGTCGGACGAATTTACCGGCGCAGCCGTTCGCTGAACTGAGGAACCCGAGATGGCATCGAAATCGCCGCTGGCCGCGCCGGCCCGCTACGCACCTACCGCGATCGCGCTGCACTGGCTGATCGCGCTGCTGATCGTCTGCGGCTTCGCGCTCGGCTGGGTGATGACCGACATCCCCGGCTTCACGCCGACCAAGCTGAAGTACTTCTCGTGGCACAAGTGGATCGGCGTGACGGTGTTCGCGCTGGCCGTCGTGCGCGTGCTGTGGCGTGCGACCCACGTGCCGCCGCCGCTGCCGGGCGGCACGCCGGCATGGCAGCGCGCGGCGTCGCACGGCGTGCACATGCTGCTGTACGTGCTGATGATCGTGATCCCGGTGACGGGCTACCTGTACAGCTCGGCGTCGAACATCCCGGTCGTCTATCTCGGCATCGTGCCGCTGCCGCGCCTGATCGACCCCGATCCGGTGCTGAAGGAAACCTTCAAGACGCTGCACGTGTCCTTGAATTACATTCTGCTTGCGCTCGTCGCGATGCACGTGCTCGCGGCGCTCAAGCACCAGTTGTTGGACCGCGACGGCCTGCTGTCGCGCATGCTTCCCTTTGCCAAATGAAGGATCCCATGAAAGTGTCTTTCTCCCGCTCCATGCTGACCGCGTTCGCCGCGGCGGCGCTCGTCGCGTCGGGCGCGGCGCATGCCGATGTCGATCTCGCGAAGAGCAAGGTGTCCGCCGTGTCGAAGCAGATGAACGTGCCGACCGAAGGCGCGTTCAAGAAGTTTTCCGCGCAGGTGAAGTTCGACCCGGCGAAAGCCGCGCAGGGCAGCGCGCAGATGACGATCGACGTCGCGAGCTTCGACCTCGGCGACAAGATGTACAACGACCAGGTCGCCGGCAAGGACTGGTTCGACGCGAAGACCTATCCGCAGGCGACGTTCGTGTCGTCGGCGATCGCGCCGGCCGGCGGCAACAAGTACAACGTGACCGGCAAGCTGACGATCAAGGGCAAGGCCGAGACCGTCACGGTGCCCGTCACGGTCGCGCAAAACGGCGCGACGCAGACGTTCGACGGCGTGCTGCCGATCAAGCGTTCGACCTTCAACGTCGGCACCGGCGAGTGGAAGGACACGTCGGTCGTCGCGGACGAAGTGCAGATCAAGTTCCATCTCGTCGCCACCAAGTAAGCGGCAGGTTGCCGCCTCAACTGAATGCCGCGCGAGGGCGCGGCGCCGTTCCCAGGAGAAAAAGTTTGAAAAAGCATCTGATCATCGCCGCGGGCGCGCTGGCCGCTTCGCTGTCGTTCTCGGCCTTCGCCGAAAGCGCGACCTACCAGTTCGACCCGAGCCACACGTACCCGAGCTTCGAGGCCGACCACTTCGGCGGCCTGTCGGTCTGGCGCGGCAAGTTCGACAAGTCGAGCGGCACCGTGACGCTCGATCGTGCGGCAAAGACCGGGACGGTCGACGTGACGACCGACATCGCGTCGATCCACACGGGCAGCGCGAAGCTCGACGAGCACCTGCAGACGGCCGAGTTCTTCGATGCGGCGAAGTTCCCGCAGGCGAACTACAAGGGCACGATCAAGTTCGACGGCGACAAGCCGGTGTCGGTGGTCGGCAATCTGACGCTGCATGGCGTCACGAAGCCGCTCACGCTGAAGATCGATTCGTTCAAGTGCATGCCGCACCCGATGCTCAAGCGTGAAGTGTGCGGCGTCGACGCGGTCGGCGAGTTCAGCCGCGACGATTTCGGTCTCGACTACGGCAAGCAGTACGGCTTCAAGATGAAGACGAAGCTGCTGATCACGGCCGAAGCGGTCAAGCAGCAGTAAGACTTCCCGGCGAGGCCGGCCGTCGGGCCGGCCCCCTGCGGGCCAACCGCCGCGCTCCCGTTACCGGGGCGCGGCGGTTTTTTTGCGCGCCTATAATCGCCCGAGCGCAGCATGCGGCCATGCGGCGCCGGGCAGGCCGACGCCGCGACGGCGGCCGCCTCGAACAGAATGTACAACGACAAGGAGATCGCCGATGCATGCCGTCACGCAGCCCCGTTCCATTGCCTCGTCGCCGCGCGTCTGGCGCGCGGTGGTCGCCGCGTCGATCGGCAACGCGCTCGAGTGGTTCGATCTCGTCGTCTACGGTTTTTTCGCGGTGACGATCTCGAAGCTGTTCTTCCCGGCCGGCAACGACACCGTGTCGCTGCTGCTCACGCTCGGCACGTTCGGCGTGTCGTTCTTCATGCGGCCGCTCGGCGCGATCGTGCTCGGCGCGTATGCCGACCGCGCGGGCCGCAAGGCCGCGCTCACGCTGTCGATCCTGTTGATGATGGCCGGCACGCTGGTCATCGCGGTGCTGCCGACCTACGGGACGATCGGCGTCGCCGCGCCGGTGATCCTCGTCGCCGCGCGGCTGATGCAGGGCTTCTCGGCGGGCGGCGAGTTCGGCAGCGCGACCGCGTTCCTCGCCGAGCACGTGCCCGGGCGGCGTGGCTTCTTCGCGAGCTGGCAGGTCGCGAGCCAGGGGCTCACGACGCTGCTCGCGGCCGGCTTCGGCACCGTGCTGAACGCGCAGCTGTCGGCCGCGCAGATGGCGTCGTGGGGCTGGCGCGTGCCGTTCTTCTTCGGGCTGCTACTCGGGCCGGTTGCGTACTACATCCGCACCAAGGTCGACGAGACACCCGAATTCCTCGCGGCCGAAAGCACCGCGAGCCCGCTGCGCGATACGTTCGCATCGCACAAGGCGCGGCTCGTCGCGGCAATGGGCGTGGTCGTGCTCGGCACCGTCGCGACCTATCTCGTGCTGTTCATGCCGACCTACGGCGTGAAGCAGCTCGGCCTCGCGCCGTCGGCCGCATTTGCGGCGATTCTCGTCGTCGGCGTGATCCAGATGGCGTTCGCGCCGCTCGTCGGCCACTGGTCGGATCGCTACGGCCGCGTGCGCGTGATGATCGCGCCGGCCGTCGGCATCCTCGTGCTGATCTATCCGGCGTTCGCGTATCTCGTCGCGCATCCGGGCTTCGGCACGCTGATCGCGCTGCAGGTGCTGCTCGCGTTCCTGATGACCGGCTACTTCGCGGCGCTGCCGGGGCTGCTGTCGGAGGTGTTTCCGGTGCAGACGCGCACGACCGGGATGTCGCTCGCGTATAACGTCGCGGTGACGATCTTCGGCGGCTTCGGCCCGTTCATCATTGCGTGGCTGATCCGCGAGACCGGGATGAAGACGGCGCCGAGCTTCTACCTGATGTTCGCGGCGGTACTGAGCCTTGCGGCGCTGATCGTGCTGCGCAAGCGGTTCGGGTTTCGCTGAAAGGGGCGGGCGGCGCGTCAGCTGCCGCCGCGCTCGCACACCGGTTGCGCCGGCATCAGTTGCGGCGGCGCGTCGACGGTGCGGACCGGGCGCCCCGCGAGCGCGGCGAGCGCCTGCCGGAGCTGCCAGTCGGCGGCCGTGCCGAATGCGCGCTGCGGCAGCGCCGCGCTCCTCGCCGTATCGATCTTCGCGCGTACACGCTGCTCGCGCAGCTTCTGCCGTGCCTGGCGCACCTGCGCGAACGGGTCGGGCGCCTGCCGGTCCGCATACGGCGCGCGGGCCAGATCGACTTCCCGGTACCACAGCAGCACGCCGTTGACGTCCGAATCGACGCGCGGCGGCACGAGCCAGTCCGGCATGACGCCGTAGCCGTCCATCGGGCAGCCGTTCGGCCGCAGGTTGCGCGCGAACGTGAAATTCAGGCGCGTGCCGTCGATCAGGTCGATACCCGTCTGCGCGAGCCCTTTCCCGTAGGTCGGCATGCCGAGCAGTTTCGCGCGGCCGAGATCCTTCAGCGCCGCCGCGGTCGCTTCGGCGGCCGACGCGCTCTGTCCGTCGACGAGCACGACGAGCGGCACGGTGCGCCACCAGTCGTCGGCCTGCAGCGGCGCGAGCGGATCCTGCCCGTGCATGACGGGTAGTTCGTAGTCGGGCCAGTTGGTCGTGTAGCGGCGGCGGTGCGTGTCGCCGCGCTCGACCGTCACCATCGCGGTGCGGTCGCGTCCCGCGAACAGCGCGGTGATGCCGATCGCCGCATTGAGCGCGCCGCCGCCGTTGATGCGCAGGTCGAGGATCATCTGCTTCACCGGCGGGCCCGCGCGGCGCGCGGCCTGTACCGCGTCGATATAGTCGCCGACCGCCGGCTCCGGAAAGCTCGACAGCCGCGTGTACAGGATGTCGCCATCGAGCCGCTTCGCGGTCGCCGGATGCGGTCTGACGATCGCGCGCACGGGCGCGAAGCTCAGCACCGCATGCTTCGGCCCGCGCTGCACCGTGAGCTTCAGCGGCACGCCCGCGTCGCCCTTCGCGAGTTTCGTCAGCGCGCTGCCGTCGATGCCCGCGACGCTCCTGTCGTTCATCGCGACGACGAGATCGTCGGGCCGCACGCCGGCCCGTTCCGCCGGCGCGTCGGGAATCACGTCGATGATGTGCAGCCCGTCGGGCCGTGTCTCGAACACGATCCCGATGCCCGGCATGCCGTCGCGGGCGCGCCGCTCGTCGTCGCGCCGTTCCTGCTCTTCCTTCGCGTTGAAGAAGCGCGCGTACGGCAACGTCTTGATCCCGTCGTGGGTCGTGGCGTCGAGCAGCGCGCCGATGTCGACGTCGGTCAGGTGCTGTTTCTTCAGCACTTCGACGGCCGCTTTCAGTTCGCAGAGCTGCGGCTCCCAGTCGGGCGGGCAGGGCGACGGCGGGTGGGCGGGGGGCACGGAAGCGGGCACGGAAGCGGGCACCGAAGCGGGCACCGAAGCGGTGGCGGGTGAAGCGGCGGGCGGCGAATCGGCGAGCGGCGCATCGGCAGGCAGCGAAGCGGCGGATGGTGCGGATGCCGGTTGCGCACCGGCGAGCGGCGCGTACGGGAACGCGGCCGCGACGGCTGCGCAGACGGCGAGGCGACGAACGACACGCAGGGGAGGCATCATCGGGACCGCACGTTCGGACGGGGGCGAGAGGTTTGGCCGGTGCCGGGATGCGACCGGCAAGCGAAGGGGCAGGGCGGTGACGATTGTAGCCGACACCCGCGCGGCGCCGGCCGAGCCGGCCGCGCGCCGTACCGCGGTGGCCCGCACATAAAAAAAACCGGCCCAGACGGGCCGGCTTTTTCGAAGCCGAAACGGCGTGGCGCTTAAACCTGCGCGCCGGCGTTCGGATCGTCCGGATCGTGCGCGGTCTTCTTGTCCTTGATCAGGTCTTCGCGCTTGATGCCGAGCCACATCGCGAGCGAGCCGGCGACGAACACCGACGAGTAGATGCCGAACATGATGCCGACCGTCAGCGCGAGCGCGAAGTAGTGCAGCGTCGGGCCGCCGAAGAAGAACATCGACAGCACCATCATTTCCGTCGACGTGTGCGTGATGATCGTGCGCGACATCGTGGTCGTGATCGCGTGGTTGATCACTTCCTGCACGTTCATCCTGCGTTCGCGGCGGAACGTTTCGCGGATCCGGTCGAAGATGACGACCGACTCGTTGACCGAGTAGCCGAGCACCGCGAGGATCGCCGCGAGCACCGCCAGCGAGAACTCCCACTGGAAGAACGCGAAGAAGCCGAGAATGATCACGACGTCGTGCAGGTTGGCGATGATGCCGGCCACCGCGTACTTCCATTCGAAGCGGAACGACAGGTAGATCACGATGCCGATCACGACGCACGCGAGCGCGAGCAGACCGTCGGTCGCGAGCTCGCGGCCGACCTGCGGCCCGACGAACTCGACGCGCTGCAGCGTCACGTCCGGGCTCTGCGCCTTCAGCGCGTTCATCACCTGGTCGCTCTGCTGCGCGGACGTGAGCCCCTGCTTCAGCTGCAGGCGGATCAGCACGTTGCGCGACGTGCCGAAGTTCTGCACCTGCGCGTCGGTGTAGCCGAGCTTGCCGAGCGTGTCGCGCACGGGCTCGAGCTGCGCGGCCTGCTGGTACTGGACCTCGATCACCGTGCCGCCGGTGAATTCGACGGACAGGTGCAGCCCGCGGTGGAATAGGAAGAACACGGCGGCGAGGAACGTGACCAGCGAGATCACGTTGAACACCAGCGCGTGCCGCATGAACGGAATGTCTTTACGGATGCGGAAAAATTCCATGGCTTCGTCTCCGGGGCCTTATTGGGTCGAGCCCGGTTTCTTCGGCGACACGCCTTGCTGCGCACGGTTGCGCAGCTGCGGCTTGCCGGCGCGCGGTGCGTTGCCCTTCGCCGGTGCGGCGAGCTTCGCGGCGCGCGCGGTGTCGGTCGATTCGTCGGCCGCGGCGAACGATGCGCCGGCTGCGGCGCCTTCCGGCTTCCACACCTGGCCGATCGCGAGCGACTTCAGCTTCTTGCGGCCGCCGTACCAGAGGTTGACGATCCCGCGCGAGAAGAACACCGCGGAGAACATCGACGTCAGGATGCCGAGGCAGTGCACGATCGCGAACGCGCGAACCGGGCCCGAGCCGAATGCGAGCAGCGCGAGGCCGGCGATCAGCGTCGTGACGTTCGAGTCGAGAATCGTCGCCCACGCATGGGCGTAGCCGGCCTGGATCGCGAGCTGCGGCGGCTGGCCGGCGCGCAGTTCTTCACGCACGCGCTCGTTGATCAGCACGTTCGAGTCGATCGCCATGCCGAGCGCGAGCGCGATTGCCGCGATGCCCGGCAGCGTCAGCGTCGCCTGCATCAGCGACAGCACGGCGACGAGCAGCAGCAGGTTCACCGACAGGCCGATCACCGACACCACGCCGAACAGCATGTAGTACGCGACCATGAACACGGCGATCGCGCAGAAGCCCCAGATCACCGAGTGGACGCCCATCTTGATGTTGTCGGCGCCGAGGCTCGGGCCGATGGTGCGTTCCTCGATGATGTCCATCGGAGCCGCGAGCGAACCGGCGCGCAGCAGCAGCGCGAGGTCGGCCGCGGCCTGCGGCGTCGGCTGGCCCGTGATCTGGAAGCGGTCGCCGAGTTCGGACTGGATCGTCGCGACCGTCAGCACTTCGCCCTTGCCCTTCTCGAACAGCACCATCGCCATCGGCTTGCCGATGTTCTCGCGCGACACCGTGCGCACCGCGCGGCCGCCCGCCGAATCGAGGCGGATGTTGACCGACGGACGCTGGTGTTCGTCGAAGCCGGCCGATGCGTCGATGATGCGGTCGCCGGTGAAGATCACGTCCTTCTTCAGCAGCACGGGCGCCTGGATGCCCTGCGTGAACAGCTCCTCGCCCGGCGGCACGGGGTCGTTCGGGTTCGGGTGCGTGTTGATCGGGTCGGCAAGGCGCGCCTCGAGCGTCGCGGTGCGGCCGATGATGTCCTTCGCCTTCGCGGTGTCCTGCACGCCCGGCAGTTCGACGACGATGCGGTCGCTGCCTTGCTGCTGCAGAATCGGCTCGGACACGCCGAGTTCGTTCACGCGGTTGTGGAGCGTCGTCAGGTTCTGCTTGAGCGCGGCGTCCTCGACGGACTTCTGCACGGCCGGCGTGAAGGTGCCGACCACTTGCGTGCCGCCGCCGCCGGGCTGCGTCGCCCATTGCAGCTCGGTGACCGACGCGGCGAGCACCTTGCGGGCGTCTTCCGCCGTCTGCGCGTCGCTGAAGTTGACGACGACGGATTGATCGACGCGGCTCACGCCGCCGTCGCGGATATTCTTGTCGCGCAGCAGCGTGCGCGTGTCGGACGCGTCGGAGTCGAGCTTCTTCGTGAGCGCGCCCGTCATGTCGACCTGGAGCAGGAAGTGCACACCGCCGCGCAGGTCGAGGCCGAGATACATCGGCAGCGCGTGCAGTGCGGTCAGCCAGCGCGGCGACGCGCTTTGCAGGTTCAGTGCGACGACGTACTGCGGATCGTTCGGATCGGCGTTCAGCGACTTCTGCAGCAGGTCCTTGACGCGCAGCTGCGTATCGGTGTCCTTCAGGCGCACGCGGATGTTCGCGTTGGTCGCCGTGTTCTCGAAGGTGACGTCGTCCGGCGTGATCTGCGCGGACGCGAGCGCCGATTCGACCTGGGTCAGCGTGGTCGAGTCGAGCTTGACCGTGGCCTTGCCGCTCGACACCTGCACCGCCGGCGCTTCGCCGAAGAAGTTGGGCAATGTGTACAGAAGGCCGATGGCGAGCGCCACGACCATCACGACATATTTCCAGAGTGGATAACGATTCATGAGGGGGCCGAACGGGTGGTTGGCGTGAAAGCGTCGCGTCCGGCGCCGCGGCGGCCCGCTCTCTCAGGCGGGCACGGCGCGGGGAGCCGGACGCTCGGTGAAAGCCTTACAGCGACTTGATCGTGCCCTTCGGCAGAATGGTCGTGACGGCAGCCTTCTGCACGGTGATTTCGGTGCCTTCGGCGATTTCGACGCCGATGTAGCCTTCGGTGACCTTCGTCACCTTGCCGACGAGGCCGCCGCTCGTGACGACTTCGTCGCCCTTCGCCATGGCCGCGAGCATGTTGCGGTGTTCCTTCTGGCGCTTCATCTGCGGACGGATCATGATGAAGTACAGCACCGCGAACATCAGGATGAGCGGCAGGAAGCTCATCAGGCTCGATTCGGCGCCACCGGCACCTTGCGCGAAGGCATTGGAAATGAACGGCACGTTGGTCTCTCCGTAGGGGAAGATCGAAAAATAAGCCGGTTATTCTACCACCGGCCCCATGCGCAAACGGCTCGGCAAATGCGCTTTCGGATCAAGCTGTTAAAGCCCGAACCGATACCGTTGCGGCTTGTGTGGAAAGGCAATTGTAATGTTTGATGGCCCGATCCGGTGGTTGGACCGGGTTTTTTAGTGCGTGTCCCATTGGATATGGCTTTCTTTCAGGTCATGTCCTATGGGGCGGGCCGCCCGCCGGACAGTCAGTCGACCCCTCTCGCGCGATCCTCCGCGAAGCGCTGCCGGAACGCGTCGAACGTATGCGTTTCGATCGCGTCGCGGATCTCGCTCATCAGCTGCAGGTAGTAGTGCAGGTTGTGGATCGTGTTGAGCTGCGCGCCGAGGATTTCGCCGACCCGGTGCAGGTGATGCAGGTAGCCGCGCGAGAAGTTCCGGCACGTGTAGCACGTGCAGGTCGCATCGAGCGGCTTCAGCGAGTTCTTGTGCGTCGCGTTGCGGATCTTCACGTCGCCGAAGCGCGTGAACAGCCAGCCGTTACGCGCGTTGCGGGTCGGCATCACGCAGTCGAACATGTCGATGCCGTTCGCGACGCCCTCGACCAGGTCCTCCGGCGTGCCGACGCCCATCAGGTAGTGCGGCTTGTTGGCCGGCAGCTTCGGGCCCACGTGCTGCAACACGCGCATCATGTCTTCCTTCGGCTCGCCGACGGACAGCCCGCCGATCGCGAGGCCGTGGAAGCCGAGTTCCGCGAGGCCGGCGAGCGATTCGTCGCGCAGGTCCTCGAACATTCCGCCCTGGACGATCCCGAACAGCGCATTCGGGTTGCCGAGCCGGTCGAATTCGTCGAGCGAGCGCTTCGCCCAGCGCAGCGACATGCGCATCGAGTCGGCCGCTTCCTGGTGCGTCGTCGGCATGCCGTTGGTCGCGTACGGCGTGCATTCGTCGAACTGCATCACGATGTCGGAGTTCAGCACCTTCTGGATCTGCATCGACACTTCCGGCGACAGGAACAGCTTGTCGCCGTTGATCGGCGACGCGAACGTGACGCCGTCCTCGGTGATCTTGCGCAGGTCGCCGAGCGAGAACACCTGGAAGCCGCCCGAGTCGGTCAGGATCGGCTTGTTCCAGCCCATGAAGCCGTGCAGGCCGCCGTGCGCGTCGATCGTGTCGAGGCCCGGGCGCAGCCACAGGTGGAACGTGTTGCCGAGGATGATCTGGGCCTTGATCTCGTGCAGCTCGCGCGGCTGGATCGCCTTCACGGTGCCGTACGTGCCGACCGGCATGAAGATCGGCGTTTCGACCGTGCCGTGGTTGAGCTTCACGCGGCCGCGGCGCGCGTGGCCGTCGGTCGTCAGCAGTTCGAATTCGAGCCCGTTCGCCGGGCGGTCCTGCACGGGAGCGGGCGTGTCGTGGCTCGCGTGCGTATCGTGCGTATCGTGGGATGAACCTTCGGTCATCGTGAGTGCTCCTTGCTACCGGAAGACAGTCCGGCGCATGTTGGAAACGCCGCCGAAAGGCCGGCGGCGGTGAAAGAAACGGGGCGCGCCGGCGTGGCGCACGCAGCCGGCAAGCAGCGAATGCGGCGCGTGCCGGCGAGCATGCCCGCGCGCGCCTACGCGCCCGGCGCCTCCGGCGTGTCGCGTCGCGTGAGCAGCATCGCGTCGCCGTAGCTGAAGAAGCGGTAGCGTTCGGCGATCGCGTGCCGGTAAGCGGCGCGGATCGTCTCGACGCCCGCGAACGCGGACACCAGCATCAGCAGCGTCGATTTCGGCAGGTGGAAGTTCGTGACGAGCCGGTCGACCACGCGGAAACGGTAGCCGGGCGTGATGAAGATGTCGGTTTCGGCCTGCGTCGCCGCGAGCGGGCGGCCCGCTTCGTCGGCCGAGCGCGCGGCGGCTTCGAGCGCGCGCATCGACGTCGTGCCGACCGCGATCACGTTGCCGCCGCGCGCGCGGGTCGCGGCGATCCTGTCGACGAGCGACTGCGGCAGGTCGTACCACTCGCTGTGCATCTTGTGCTCGGCGATGTTGTCGACGCGCACCGGCTGGAACGTGCCGGCGCCGACGTGCAGCGTCAGCGTCGCGCGCTCGACGCCCATCGCGTCGAGCTTGTCGAGCAGCGGCTGGTCGAAGTGCAGCCCGGCCGTCGGCGCCGCGACCGCGCCCGGATTGCTCGCGTAGACGGTCTGGTAGCGCGTTTCGTCGGTCGCGTCGGGATCGTGCTCGATATACGGCGGCAGCGGCAGGCGGCCGTACTGCTCGATCAGTTCGAGGCACGGCGCGGGGAAGTGCAGCGTGAAGAACGGCTCGACGCGCTCGCCGACCGTCACGTCGAACGCATCGGCCAGACGCAGCGTCGTGCCGGCGCCCGGCGACTTGCTCGCGCGGATCTGCGCGAGCGCCGTGTGCGTGCCCGTCACGCGCTCGATCAGCACCTCGATCTTGCCGCCGCTGGCCTTCTGGCCGAAGAAACGCGCCTTCAGCACCTTGGTATCGTTGAACACGAGCAGGTCGCCGGGCGCGATGCACGACGGCAGCTCGGCGAAACGGCGGTCGACGAGGCGTGCGGGCTCGACGCCGCGTTCGACCTCGAGCAGGCGGCTCGCGGTGCGATCGGGCAGCGCGGTTTGCGCAATCAGCTCGGGCGGCAGATTGAAATCGAAATCGGAAAGCGTGAACATGCGGGCTGGTTCGAAGCGGCCGGCGGGCGTCGCCGGCAGGGCGGAAACGCGTAATCGGGGCGCGCGAGCCGCTATGATGACGGGATGCGCGGCCTGGCCGGCGTCGTTCGTTCGGACGACGTGAAAGCCGCTATTGTACTTGCCTTGCGAAGCACCCAGACGATCCGATGCCTGTGTCACCACGCCGTTCCCCCGCTGCCGTCGCCGATTCCGCCGATCCGTTCGACGCGGACGATGCCGCCTCGTCCGCGCCGTCCGCATCGGGCTCCGGCGCCCGCCGCGCCGGCCCGAAGCGCGGCGCCGACGGGCGGCTCGCGCAGCCCGCGGCCGCCGCGCCCGAGACCGACGGCGCCGCCGGCGACGAAGCAGGGGCGGCCGGCACGAAACGCAAGAAGAAGCCGGCCGCCGACAAACCGGTGAAAACCGCCGACAAGCTGGCGAAGCTCGGCCTCACGCGCTCGATCGATCTCGTGCTGCATCTGCCGATGCGCTACGAGGACGAAACCACGCTCACGCCGATCGGCGAACTGCTGCCGGGCGGCATCGCGCAGACCGAAGGCGTCGTGTTCGACAACGAGGTCGCGTTCCGGCCGCGCCGCCAGCTCGTCGTGAAGATCCAGGACGACGACGGCGAGCAGCTCGTGCTGCGGTTCCTGAATTTCTACGGGTCGCAGGTCAAGCAGATGGCGGTCGGCCAGCGGCTGCGCGTGCGCGGCGACGTGCGCGGCGGCTTCTTCGGGATGGAGATGGTGCATCCGGCGGTGCGGGTCGTCGAAGCGGATGCGCCGCTGCCGCAGGTGCTCACGCCCGTCTATCCGAGCACGGCCGGCGTGTCGCAGGCGTATCTGCGCAAGGCGATCGAGAACGCGGTCGAGCGCACGCCGCTGCCCGAGCTGCTGCCGCCTGAAATCGAGCGCGATTACCTGAAGCCGCTCGGCGTGCCGACGCTCGCGCAGGCCGTGCGCATCCTGCACCATCCGGGTGTCGATTCCGACGAAGCCGCGCTGATGGACGGCTCGCATCCGGCCTGGACGCGCATCAAGTTCGAGGAGCTGCTCGCGCAGCAGCTGTCGCTCAAGCGTGCGCACGAGGAACGCCGCACGCGCGCGGCGCCCGCGATGCCGCGCCGCACCGCGAGCGATGCCGACGCGCTGACGACCCGGTTCTACGCGGCGCTGCCGTTCACGCTGACGGGCGCGCAGGCGCGCGTCGTCGACGAGATCGCGCACGACCTCACGCTCGCGCACCCGATGCAGCGCCTGCTGCAGGGCGACGTCGGCAGCGGCAAGACGGTCGTCGCGGCGCTGGCCGCCACGCAGGCGATCGACGCCGGCTACCAGGCCGCGTTGATGGCCCCGACCGAAATCCTCGCGGAGCAACATGCGCGCAAGCTGCGCGCATGGCTGGAGCCGCTCGGCGTCACGGTCGCGTGGCTCGCGGGCAGCCTGAAGGCGAAGGAGAAACGCGCGGCGGTCGAGGCGGCCGCGCTCGGCACCGCGCAGCTCGTGATCGGCACGCACGCGATCATCCAGGATACGGTCGAATTCGCGCGGCTCGGCCTCGTGATCGTCGACGAGCAGCACCGCTTCGGCGTCGAGCAGCGTCTCGCGCTGCGCGCGAAGGCCGCGAATGCCGCCAATGGCGCGCGCGACTTTCAGCCGCACCAGCTGATGATGTCGGCCACGCCGATTCCGCGCACGCTCGCGATGACGTACTACGCGGACCTCGAGGTGTCGACGATCGACGAGCTGCCGCCCGGCCGCACGCCCGTGCTGACGCGCCTCGTCGGCGACGCGCGGCGCGAAGAGGTGATCGCCCGCGTGCGCGAGGCCGCGCTGACCGGGCGCCAGGTGTACTGGGTGTGCCCGCTGATCGAGGAGAGCGAGACGCTCCAGCTGCAGACGGCCGTCGAAACCTACGAGACGCTGGCCGCGGCGCTCCCCGAGTTGAAGGTCGGCCTCGTGCACGGCCGCCTGGCGCCGGCCGACAAGGCGGCCGTGATGGAAGCGTTCACGCGCAACGAAGTGCAGTTGCTGGTCGCGACGACCGTGATCGAGGTGGGCGTCGATGTGCCGAACGCCTCGCTGATGGTGATCGAGCACGCGGAACGGTTCGGCCTGGCCCAGTTGCACCAATTGCGCGGCCGCGTCGGGCGCGGCACCGCGGCGTCGGTGTGCGTGCTGCTGTACACCGGGCCGCTGTCGATCACCGGCCGCGAGCGGCTGAAGACGATGCGCGAGACGACCGACGGTTTCGAGATCGCGCGGCGCGACCTCGAAATCCGCGGCCCCGGCGAATTCCTCGGCGCGCGCCAGTCGGGCGCGGCAATGCTGCGCTTTGCCAACCTCGAAACCGACGGCTGGCTGATCGATCCTGCCCGCGAGGCCGCTGCGCGGCTGATTGCCGCGTATCCGGACGTCGTCACGCAGCATCTCGCGCGCTGGCTCGGCGCGCGCGAGCAGTACCTGAAGGCCTGATCGGCCGGCCTGGGGCCGGATCGAAAACCGCCACTCGACGCATCGCGATGCAGAGAAACTTGGCGAACCTGGGCCAGAGGGTGTATAAATTAAACCTATCGCCTGTATATCTCTGATTGACCCACAATGACCCTGACTGAATTGAAGTACATCGTCGCGGTCGCGCGCGAACGGCATTTCGGGCGCGCGGCCGAAGCGTGCTTCGTGAGCCAGCCGACGCTGTCGGTGGCGATCAAGAAGCTGGAAGACGAGCTCAACGTGCAGATTTTCGAGCGCGGCGCGAGCGAAGTGAGCGTGACGCCGATCGGCGACCAGATCGTCACCCAGGCGCAGCGCGTGCTCGAGCAGACGTTCGCGATCAAGGAGATCGCGAAGCAGGGCAAGGACCCGCTCGTCGGCCCGTTCCGCCTCGGCGTGATCTACACGATCGGGCCGTACCTGCTGCCGACGCTCGTCAAGCAAATGATCCAGCGTGTCCCGCAGATGCCGCTGATGCTGCAGGAGAACTACACGCTGAAGCTGCTCGAACTGCTGAAGCAGGGCGAGATCGACGCCGCGATCATGGCGCTGCCGTTCCCCGAAACCGGCCTGATGGTGCGGCCGCTGTACGACGAGCCGTTCGTCGTCGCGCTGCCGGCCGGCCATCCGTGGGAGAAGCGCGAGGAAATCGACGCCGAGGATCTGAAGCAGGAAACCATGCTGCTGCTCGGCAACGGCCACTGCTTCCGCGATCACGTGCTCGGCGTGTGTCCGGAACTGATGCGCTTCTCGCAGACGGCCGACGGCATCCAGAAGACGTTCGAGGGCTCGTCGCTCGAAACCATTCGCCACATGGTCGCGAGCGGCGTCGGCATCACCGTGCTGCCGCGGATGTCGGTCGCCGAGGTCGGCCCGCGCGCGAACGGCCCCGATGCCGAGCTGCTGTCGTACGTGCCGTTCAACGAACCGGTGCCCGACCGCCGCGTGGTGCTGGTGTGGCGCAAGAGCTTCACGCGGATGCCGGCGATCGACGCGATCAGCGATGCGATTACCGCGTGCGATCTGCCGGGTGTCGCGAAGCTCGACATGCCGGCCATGATGAACTGACGCACCGGCGCATGCGGGTGTGGCAGCGTGATGAACGGGGTCGCGCGACCCCGTTTATTTTTGCCTATCGCATAGATAAAATTTATCAAATTCAAATAATTGATAGATGTAGATAGAATCCTCTACATGGATCGGTGTCGAGCCGACGTGCGACATGCACGTTGAATGCAAGCGTCAAAGGAGGATGTCATGATGCGGTCGGTATTGCAGCACGCGCAGCGGAACATCCCGTCGCGCGACACGGTCGTACATCGCGCCAGGGCGGCGGTTCGCGGCCTGCGTCCGATTGCGTTCGCGTATCTGGCGGACCGTGCGTATGGCGGATGAGTGCCGCCGCACGCCGGTCCTGTGTTCTCCCGATTCACCTGCCGTCGAGCCATGAGGGAGCATCGCATGCCCGATACCCGAAAGACCGCCCGCCTCGCCGGTACGACGACTGCCGGCAGTCGCTTCCCCGAGTGCCCCGCCTGCGGCGCGTGGCAACGGGAATGCGTGCCGAAGGCGGCGTACGACATCCCGTAGTACGACAGGAGTACCCGCCTGTTCCGTTTCATCCCCCCGCAATGCTCCACGAACCGCGCCCGGCACGTGGGGGCCTACGAGCAAGTCAAGGAGAAAAAAGCATGTCGAACGAAACGAAATGCCCGTTCAACCACACCGCAGGCAGCGGCACGACGAACAAGGACTGGTGGCCGAATCAGCTGAACCTCAACGTCCTGCATCGGCATTCGGCGCTGTCCGATCCGATGGACCCGGATTTCGACTACGCCGAGGCGTTCAAGAAGCTGGATCTCGCCGCGGTGAAGCAGGACCTGCACGCGCTGATGACGACGTCGCAGGACTGGTGGCCGGCCGACTTCGGCCACTACGGCGGCCTGTTCGTGCGCATGGCGTGGCATAGCGCCGGCACGTACCGCACGGCCGACGGTCGCGGCGGCGCGGGCGGCGGGCAGCAGCGCTTCGCGCCGCTCAACAGCTGGCCGGACAACGTGAGCCTCGACAAGGCGCGCCGGCTGCTGTGGCCGATCAAGCAGAAGTACGGCCGCAACATCTCGTGGGCCGACCTGCTGATCCTGACCGGCAACGTCGCGCTCGAATCGATGGGCTTCAAGACCTTCGGCTATGCCGGCGGCCGCGTCGACACGTGGGAACCGGACGACGTCTACTGGGGCTCGGAAAAGATCTGGCTGGAACTGAGCGGCGGCCCGAACAGCCGCTACACGGGCAAGCGCGAGCTCGAAAGCCCGCTCGCCGCGGTGCAGATGGGCCTGATCTACGTGAACCCGGAAGGCCCGGACGGCAACCCCGACCCGGTCGCCGCCGCGCACGACATCCGCGAGACGTTCGCGCGGATGGCGATGAACGACGAGGAAACGGTCGCGCTGATCGCGGGCGGCCACACGTTCGGCAAGACGCACGGCGCCGGCCCGGCCACCAACGTCGGTCCCGAGCCGGAAGCCGCGGGCCTCGAGCAGCAGGGCCTCGGCTGGAAGAGCACGTTCGGCACGGGTAAGGGCAAGGACACGATCACGAGCGGCCTCGAAGTCACGTGGACGTCGACCCCGACGAAGTGGAGCAACGACTTCTTCAAGCACCTGTTCAGCTACGAGTGGGAGCTCACGAAGAGCCCGGCCGGCGCGCACCAGTGGGTCGCGAAGGATGCCGGCGAGGTGATTCCGGATGCATACGACGCGTCGAAGAAGCATCGTCCGACGATGCTGACGACCGACCTGTCGCTGCGTTTCGACCCGGCCTACGAAAAGATCTCGCGCCGCTTCTACGAGAATCCGGCCGAATTCGCCGACGCGTTCGCACGCGCGTGGTTCAAGCTCACGCACCGCGACATGGGCCCGCGTGCCCGTTATCTCGGCCCGGATGTGCCGGCGGAACACCTGCTGTGGCAGGACCCGATCCCGGCCGTCGATCACCCGTTGATCGACGCCGCCGACGTCGCCGCGCTGAAGGCGAAGGTGCTGGCGACCGGCCTGTCGGTGTCGCAGCTCGTGTCGACCGCCTGGGCGTCGGCGGCGACGTTCCGCGGCTCGGACAAGCGCGGCGGCGCGAACGGTGCGCGCATCCGCCTCGCACCGCAGAAGGACTGGGAAGTGAACCGCCCGGCCGAACTCGCGGCGGTGCTCGAAACGCTCGAAGGCGTGCGGAAGGCGTTCAACGATGCGCAGACGGGCGGCAAGAAGGTGTCGCTGGCCGACCTGATCGTGCTGGCCGGCGCGGCCGGCGTCGAGCAGGCCGCGAAGAGCGCGGGTGTCGCGGTCACCGTGCCGTTCGCCCCGGGCCGGATGGATGCGTCGCAGGAAGAAACCGACGTCGACGCGATGGCCGTGCTCGAGCCGCTCGCCGACGGTTTCCGCAACTTCCTGAAGCACGCGTACAAGACGCCGGCCGAGGCGCTGCTGGTCGACAAGGCCCAGCTGCTGACGCTGAGCGCACCGGAGATGACGGTGCTCGTCGGCGGCCTGCGCGTGCTCGGTGCGAATGCCGGCGATGCGAAGCATGGCGTGTTCACCGATCGTCCGGAAACGCTGACGAACGACTTCTTCGTGAACCTGCTCGACATGGGCACGGAATGGAAGCCGGTGTCGGCCGCGAACGACGTGTTCGAAGGGCGCGATCGCGCGACGGGCGAGCTCAAGTGGACGGGCACGCGCGTCGACCTGATCTTCGGTTCGCATGCGCAACTGCGTGCGCTGGCCGAGGTGTACGGCAGCGCGGACGCGAAGGAGAAGTTCGCGCGCGATTTCGTCGCGGCCTGGAACAAGGTGATGAACCTCGACCGCTTCGACCTCGCATGAACGCGGCCGCATCCTGACGCGGTGATGCAGTAATGCAGTAACGTGAAACGGCCGGTCCGACGACCGGCCGTTTCTTCCCTGAACGATGTCTTGTCAAAGGAGTGACGACCATGACGCAAATGATGCTCGACATGCGCGCCGCCGCGTCGCCCATTCTGCGATCGCCGGTGGAGCTGGCGCGCTACGTCGTCGGCTTCGCGATCGTCGTCGGCGGGGCGGCAGAGCTGGTTTCGCAGGCGCTGCACGCGCTCGCGCCGGTCGTGTCGGCCGCCGGCGGTTGAGGGCGAGGGCGGCAACGGATTCGCGACGCTAGACTGGCGAGTCGCGAACGGATGCCGCACGAGGCGGCATGCGGATTGCCCGATGCATTTTCGCCGGTTCAACATTTCGAATGAGGAGTCCCGAAGATGGCCAAGAAAGGCAACGCCACGCAGATCAACATCGGTATCAGCGACAAGGACCGCAAGAACATCGCGGACGGCCTGTCGCGCCTGCTCGCCGATACGTTTTCGCTGTACCTGAAGACCCACAATTTCCACTGGAACGTGACCGGACCGATGTTCAACACGCTGCACCTGATGTTCGAGGAGCAGTACAACGAACTGTGGCTCGCGGTCGATTCCGTCGCCGAGCGTATTCGTACGCTGGGCGTCGTCGCGCCCGGCACGTTCGGCGAATTCGCGAAACTGTCGTCGGTGCCGGAAGCGAAGGGCGTGCCGGCCGCCGAGGAGATGATCCGCCAGCTCGTCGAAGGGCACGAGACGGTCGTGCGCACCGCGCGCGAAATCTTCCCGATCGCCGACGCGGCGAGCGACGAGCCGACCGCCGACCTGCTGACCCAGCGCCTGCAGACGCATGAAAAGACCGCATGGATGCTGCGGTCGCTGCTCGCGTAAGCCCGGCGCCGCGGGGGCGTCAGGCCGGCCCCATGTGGGCCGGCTTCGACTCTGTCCCCGGATTGATGCCCCGCCGCGCGCCCGCGCGCAGCGGGCCGCGGCGGCCAGCCGGCCCGCCGCGACCGCCGGGCGCGGGTCGCGCCGACATGACGCGAAGCACCGCTCGGCTCTAAAATGCCGGGATTCCCTTCCCGGTGCTTCGTCATGCTTGCCCGCTTTCCCCTGTATCTGCGGCTCGTCCGGATGGACAAGCCGATCGGCAGCCTGCTGCTGCTGTGGCCGACGCTCAACGCGCTGTGGATCGCGTCGGACGGCCATCCGCGCTGGCCGCTGCTCGTGATCTTCACGCTCGGCACGCTGCTGATGCGCTCGGCCGGCTGCGCGATGAACGACTACGCCGACCGCGATTTCGACCGCCACGTGAAGCGCACGGCCGACCGGCCGCTGACGTCGGGCAAGATCCGGGCGTGGGAGGCCGTCGCGATCGCGGTCGGGCTGTCGTTCGTCGCGTTCCTGCTGATCCTGCCGCTCAATACACTGACGAAGGAATTGTCGGTCGTCGCGCTGTTCGTCGCCGGCTCCTATCCGTTCATGAAGCGCTTCTTCGCGATTCCGCAGGCGTATCTCGGCATCGCGTTCGGCTTCGGCATCCCGATGGCGTTCGCGGCCGTGCAGGACACGGTGCCGGTGCTTGCGTGGGTGATGCTGGTCGCGAACATCTTCTGGTCGGTCGCGTACGACACCGAATATGCGATGGTCGATCGCGACGACGACATCAGGATCGGCATCCGCACGTCCGCGCTGACGTTCGGCCGTTTCGACGTCGCGGCCGTGATGGCGTGCTACGCGGTGACGCTCGGCATCTACGTGTGGATCGGCGTGACGCTCGGCTTCGGCCTCGCGTACTGGGCCGGCTGGGCGGCGGCGGTCGGCTGCGCGCTGTATCACTACACGCTGATCAAGGATCGCGAACGGATGCCGTGCTTCGCGGCGTTTCGCCACAACAACTGGCTCGGCGGCGTGCTGTTCGCGGGCATCGCCGCGCATTACCTGCTGGCCGGCAACTGAACGACACACTGGCGTACCGCACGTTCGTGCGCGCGGCGCCAACAAAAAAAGCGACCCGACGGTCGCTTTTTTTACGTCCGGCGCCGGCCCGACCGGCGCCGCTGTCGCGCTTACGCGCCGCCGAGCTCGTCGCCCATTTCCTTCGCGCGCGCTTCGGCCGCGAGCGCGCCGCGCACGATCGCTTCCTTCACGCCCTGCGCGTCGAACGCCGCGAGCGCGGCGGCCGTCGTGCCGCCCTTCGACGTCACGCGTTCGCGCAGCACGCCCGCCGGTTCGCCCGATTGCGCGGCGAGTTGCGCGGCGCCCGTGAACGTCGCGACCGCGAGCGCGCGGCCCTGCTCGTCGTTCATGCCGAGACGGCGCGCGGCTTCCTGCAGCGCTTCGATGAAATAGAACACGTACGCGGGGCCGCTGCCCGAAATCGCCGTGACCGCGTCGAGCTGCGATTCGTCGTCGAACCAGACGATCTCGCCGACCGCGCCGAGCACGCTCGACGCGAGTTCGCGGCCTGCCGCGTCGACGCCCGGCAGCGCGGTCAGGCCGGTCACGCCCATGCCGACCAGCGCGGGCGTGTTCGGCATCGTGCGCACGACGCGGGCGTAGCCGCCCAGCCAGCGGGCGAGATCCGTGCCGCGGATGCCGGCCGCGATGCTGATCACGAGCTGCGACTTCAGGTGCGGCGCGAGCGTCTGCGCGACGTCCTTCAGCACCTGCGGCTTCACCGCGAGCACGATCGCGTCGTAATCGGCGAGCGTTGCGTCGACGGCCGCGCCGGTGCGCACGCCGAATTGCTGCGCGGCGCGCGCGCGGACGTCTTCGTTGATGTCGATGGCATACAGGCCGTCCGCGGCGACGCCGCGCTTGATCAGGCCGCCGATCAGGGCCGCGGCCATGTTGCCGCCGCCGATGAATGCGATTTTCATGATGTCGGGAATGAGCGAGTGAGTGAACGGAAAGGCGGAAAGGAGCGCGGCGTTCAGCGCGAGTAATCGCGCGCGCCGAAGATCGCGGTGCCGACGCGCACGATCGTCGCGCCTTCGAGCACGGCCGCGTCGAGATCGGCGGACATGCCCATCGACAGCGTGTCGAGCGGCAGGCCGTCGGCGCGCAACGTGTCGAACAACGCGTGCAGCGCGCGATGCGGCGCGCGTTGCGCGTCGGTGTCGCCGGCCGGTTCGGGAATCGCCATCAGGCCGCGCAGCCGCAGCGACGGCAGTGCGGCGACCGCACGCGCGACCTCGGCCACGTCGGCCGGCGCGACGCCGCTCTTCGACGTCTCGCCGCTGATGTTCACCTGCACGCACACGTTGAGCGGCGGCAGGTGCGCGGGGCGCTGTTCCGACAGGCGCTGGGCGATCTTCAGCCGGTCGACCGAATGGACCCAGTCGAAGCGCTCGGCGACGGGGCGCGTCTTGTTCGATTGCAGCGGCCCGATGAAATGCCATTCGAGGCTCGCGCGCAGGTCGGCGAGCGCGTCGATCTTGTCGATCGACTCCTGCACGTAGTTCTCGCCGAAGGCGCGCTGGCCGGCCGCGTGCGCGGCGCGCACGTCGTCGGCCGGAAACGTCTTCGACACGGCGAGCAGCGATACGGTGGCGGGATCGCGGCCGGCCGCGCGGGCGGCGTCGGCGATGCGGCGATGAACGGAGTCGAGACGGGCGGCGAGATCGGACATGGCGGGCACGGAAGCGGGTATGAAGCCGATGCACTGCGATCCGCGGCGCACCGATCCGCTCATTATACGGACGCCGCGCGGCCGATCGCCGCGTCATGCTCGTCGCGAATACGTCGAGTATTCGCTTCGTCGCCGTCCTTGCGCTCGGTCCTTCCGGGAGGGCAGCACAAGCTCGTGATTAGCGGGAACAGGCGCTAGCCGTACAGCAAATGCTCGACGAGCTGGACCCAGTGGACGACCGGCACCTGCGTGCCGCTTTGCAGGTGCGCGATGCAGCCGATGTTGCCGGATACGATCATCTGCGGTTCGAGCGCCTGCAGCTTCAGCAGCTTCTGCTTGCGCAACCGGTACGACAGCGACGGCTGCGTCAGCGAGTAGGTGCCGGCCGAGCCGCAGCACAGATGGCTGTCGGCCGGCAGCCGCACGTCGATGCCGAGCGTCTCGAGCAGGCGCTCGACCTTGCCGCGCGACTGTTGCCCGTGCTGCAGCGTGCACGGCGGGTGGTACGCGACCGTATGGATCGCGCGGCGCCGGGCGATCGTCGCGAGTTCGGCCTCGAACGCGAGCAGCACGTCGGAGATGTCGCGCGTCATCGACACGATGCGCTGCGCTTTCTCCGCGTAGGCCGGATCGTCGCGCAGCAGGTGCGCGTATTCGAGCACCGTCGCGCCGCAGCCCGATGCATTCATCACGATCGCCTCGGCGCCCTGTTCGACGTGGGGCCACCACGCGTCGATGTTGCGGCGCGCGTCGTCGAGCGCTTCGTCGTGATAGTTCAGGTGCAGGCGGATCGCGCCGCAGCAGCCCGCGTCGGGCGAGACGACCGTCTCGATGCCGAGCGCGTCGAGCACGCGCGCGGTCGCGATGTTGATGTTCGGCAGCATCGACGGCTGCACGCAGCCGCCGAGCATCAGCATCTTGCGCGTATGCGTGCGGTGCGGCCATTCGAGCAGCCGCGTGCGCGGCGGCACCTTGTCGCGCAGCCGCTTCGGCAGCAGCGGCCGCACGTGCTGGCCGAGCCGCATCACCGGCGAGAACAGCGCGGCGTTCGGCACGACGCTCGCGAGCACGCGGCGCATGAGCCGCTGCTGCGCGGGGCGCTCCACCTGCGCCTCCACGTGCTTGCGGCCGATTTCGACGAGTCGGCCATACTGGACGCCGGACGGGCAGGTCGTCTCGCAGCTGCGGCAGGTGAGGCAGCGGTCGAGATGCTGTTGCGTGCTGCGCGTGACGGGTGCGCCCTCGACCATCTGCTTGATCAGGTAGATGCGCCCGCGCGGGCCGTCGAGTTCGTCGCCGAGCAGTTGATAGGTCGGGCAGGTCGCGGTGCAGAACCCGCAGTGCACGCACTTGCGCAGGATCGCGTCGGCCTCGTCGCCGTCGGGCGTATTGCGGATGAAATCGGCGAGGTTCGTTTGCATCTCAGAGATCCGGGTAGAGCCGGCCGCGATTGAAGATGCGCGCGGGATCGAACGCGCTCTTCAGCCCGCGGTGGATCTTCATCATCGGCGCGGGCAGCGGCGTGAACACGCCCGCGCTGCGGTCGTAGGTGTCGCCCGCGCGAAACAGCGTCGCATGGCCGCCGGCCTGCTTCGCGCTCATGCGCACGGTTTGCGCGTCGGCGTCGGTGATCCACCAGCGCTGCGCGCCGCCCCATTCCATCAACTGGGTGCCGGGCAGGTGCATCGGTTCGGTGATCGACGGCAGCGACAGGCGCCACAGCGCGTAGCCGGGCGGGATGCCGTTGAAGAACGGATCGGTATGCTCGCGCAGGCCGGACCAGAAGCGCTCGGCCTCGACCGCGTCGACGACTTCGCCGCCGAGCAGCGTTTTCGCGGATTTCACGGCGGCTTCCGCGCCCGACAGGCGCAGCACGAGGGTGCCGTTGCGCCACGCGCTCGCGCTGACCGGCAGCGGATGGCCGCCCCATTCGTTGAGCTTGCGCACCGCGTCGGTGGCGGTCATCTCGAACTTCAGCGTGACTTCGGCGACCGGCATCGGCAGCACCTTGATCGACAGGTCGAGCATCAGCCCCAGCGTGCCGAGCGCACCGGCCATCAGCCGCGACACGTCGTAGCCGGCGACGTTCTTCACGACCTGGCCGCCGAAGCGCAGCCTTTCGCCGCGACCGTTCATCAGCGTCGTGCCGAGCACGAAATCGCGCGGTGCGCCGCAGGCGGCGCGGCGCGGGCCCGCGAGGCCGGCCGCGACGCAGCCGCCGACGGTGGCCGAACGGCCGAAGTGCGGCGGCTCGAACGGCAGCATCTGGCCGCACTCGGCGAGGACGGTTTCAAGCTGCGCGAGCGGCGTGCCCGCGCGGACCGTGACGACGAGTTCGGCCGGGTCGTACGACACGACGCCCTGAAACGCGCGCGTGTCGAGTATTTCGCCCTCGAGCGCCTGGCCGTACCAGTCCTTGGTGCCGCCGCCGCGAATCCGCAGCGGCCGGCCGTCGGCACTGGCGGCGCGGATGCGCTCGGCCCATCCGGCGACGATGTCGTCCTCTTCCATGTTCTGTTGCTTTCTCGTCTCGTTGTCCGGTCGATTGTACCGGGGTGGCGCGATTGCACATCGCGACTATCCCTAAGCCCCGTCTCGCATCCGGCCTGCCCGGGCCGGCACGCGAACGTGCCGCGCGGGCACGGCGGCCCCCCGCACCGCGGCCGGCGGTGCGGGCCGCGACCCGCGCGCCGCTCAGAAGCGCGGCAGATCGGGGTGCGGCAGCAGCCCGCCGCGCACGTGCTGGCGCCCGTATTCGGCGCAGCGCGCGCGGGTCGGGATGCCCTTGTCCGGGTTCAGCAGCCCGGCCGGATCGAATGCGCGCTTGACCGCGAAGAACGCATCGCGCTCCTGCGGCGAGAACTGCACGCACATCGAATTGAGTTTTTCGATACCGACACCGTGCTCGCCCGTCACGCTGCCGCCGAATTCCACGCAGCATTCGAGGATTTCCGCGCCGAACTGCTCGGCGCGGTGCAGCTCGTCCGGATCGTTCGCGTTGTACAGGATCAACGGATGCATGTTGCCGTCGCCCGCATGGAACACGTTGATGCAGCGCAGCCCGTAGCGCGTTTCGAGCTGCTCGATGCGCGCGAGCAGCGGGCCGATCGCGCGGCGCGGCACGGTGCCGTCCATGCAGTAGTAATCGGCGGAAATGCGACCGGCGGCCGGGAACGCGTTCTTGCGGCCGGACCAGAAGCGCAGCCGCTCGCTTTCGTTGCGCGACACCTGGATGCGCGTCGCGCCGTGTTCGCGCAGGACAGCCGTCATCCGCACGATTTCCTCGGCGACTTCTTCGGGCGTGCCGTCCGATTCGCACAGCAGGATCGCCTTCGCATCGAGGTCGTAGCCCGCGTGCGTGAAGGCCTCGACGGCTTGCGTGGCCGGCTTGTCCATCATCTCGAGCCCGGCCGGGATGATGCCCGACGCGATGATCGCCGCGACGGCCTCGCCGCCCTTGACGACGTCGTCGAAACTCGCCATCACGAGCTGCGCGGTCTGCGGCTTCGGGATCAGTCGCACCGTGACCTCGGTGACGATCGCGAACATCCCTTCGCTGCCGATCATCACGGCGAGCAGGTCGAGGCCCGGCATGTCGAGCGCGAGCGAGCCGAATTCGACGATCTCGCCGTCGATCGTCACCGCGCGCACGCGCATCACGTTGTGCACGGTCAGCCCGTATTTCAGGCAGTGCACGCCGCCGGAATTTTCCGCGACGTTGCCGCCGATCGTGCAGGCGATCTGCGACGACGGATCGGGCGCGTAATACAGGCCGTACGGCGCGGCTGCTTCCGAGATAGCGAGGTTGCGCACGCCGGGCTGCACGGTCGCCGTGCGCGCGTACGGGTCGACTTCGACGATGCGCGTGAAGCGCGCGAGCGACAGCACGACGCCGAGCGCCATCGGCAGCGCGCCGCCCGACAGGCTGGTGCCGGCGCCGCGCGGCACGATCGGCACTTCCATGCGGCGGCAGATCTGCACGACCCGCTGCACCTGCGACTCCGTCTCGGGCAATGCGACCGCGAGCGGTAGCCGGCGGTACGCGGACAGGCCGTCGCATTCGTACGGCGCCGTGTCCTCGTCGCGGTACAGCAGGCAGTGCGTCGGCAGCACGGCCATCAGCGCCTGCACCACTTCGCGCTGGCGCTGCGCGCGTGCGGCGCTCGACAGTTCGACGGGAGCGTTCATGAGGTCTATATGAACGCGTCCCGTTTGCAACAGTTTTCTCGTGTTTCGACGGACAGGATGGGCTGCAGCTCTATATCCGGCCTTGATGCAGCTGGTGCAGCCGCTGCGGGCCCCTATGAAATTCGCTGACTCGCGCCTCATTCTCCTGGCGAGCTCGAAGCCCGTCACCTCATACAGGTTTAGCGAGTCCCGGTCCTACCTGGCTTGTCATCACACTCGATTCCTGCGCAACCTTTCGACGTTCACCCTGTGTTAAACGTTGATTTTCTACCTCGCGTGGCCGATTTCAGGCTGGCTTCACGCTCACGTAGTCCTTCCGGTACGGCCGCTCATGGGCCAGTACCGCCCAGATCGTCCGTGCCATCTTGTTGGCCAGTGCCACGATCACTACATTTGCTGGCCGCCGCTTCTTCATCTGCTCGACCCATGGGCCCGGCTCTTTCGCATGGTTCAACACGCTTCGCGCGCCGTGAATCAACAGCGTGCGCAGATAGGTGTCGCCCCTCTTGCTGATGCCGTGCAAGTTCACCTTGCCGCCCGAGCCCGTCTGCTTCGGTACCAAACCTGCCCACGCGGCGAATTCGCGTCCTGAGCGAAACGCCTTCGCGTCGCCCATCATCGCCACTGCCGCCGTCGACGTCAGCAAGCCCACGCCGGGTATCTCGCTGATCGCCGCAACGGCCTTGTCTTCCTTCTTCCATTCGCGCATCCGACGTTCGATCTCGGCAATCTGCTCGTCGAGCCTCGCCAACCCGTTCCACTGTTCACGCAACGTATCGATCAGCGCTGCCGGCAGGCGCTGCTCGAGCCGGTCAAGCGCGATGGGTATTTCCTGGTCCAGCTTCGCCCGGCCACGGCTCATCACCTCGCCGTACTCCGTCATCAGCCCACGCAATCCGTTGCTCTGCATCGTGCGGAACTTCACCAACTGCTCGCGCATCCGGTGCAGCGCCAGCATCGCCTGCTGCATTTCCGTCTTCACCGCCACTGGCCGGCCCGGCTGCTGCACCGCAAGCCAGATCGCTCGCGCATCCGCTGCATCGTTCTTGTTGCGGATGTTGAATGCCTTCACGAACTCCGCTGGCATCAGCCTGACCTCGTGACCCATTTGCCTTAGTTGTCGAGCCCAGTGGTGCGCACCGCCGCACGCTTCCATCCCGATCAGGCATCGCACACGGTTCGCGAAGTACTCGAGAAACTTCGCCCGTTTGATCGGTTTGTTCACGATTTCTCCAGTTGCCTGATCGACGTAATGCACCTGGAAAACCTGCTTGGCGATATCTACGCCCACGGTCATACTATTCATCGTGGAATCCTCCGGTTGCCGGGAAATGCATGCATTTTCCACCTGGGCACTTTGATGCCGTCGGCCCGTGAGGATCCACCCCTTCTTTCTGCTCTCACGGCTCCGGGTGGGACGCGTTCATTTCAATTCTCCTGCGTGGGGCGCGCCGTCGCGCCGCCGTGTCAGCACGTGAAAATCTTGCCCGGATTCATCAGGTTGCGCGGATCGAGCGCGAGCTTGATCGCGCGCATCGTGTCGATCGCGTTGTCGCCGTGCTCCTTCGGCAGGAAGCGCATCTTGTGCAGCCCGACGCCGTGCTCGCCCGTGCAGGTGCCGCCCAGGCGCAGCGCGCGCTCGACGATCCGGTCGTTGATGTGCTCGGCTTCGGCGAGCTCCTCGGGCTTGTCGGGATCGATCAGGATCGCGACGTGGAAATTGCCGTCGCCGACGTGGCCGACGATCGGGCAGGGCAGCGACGACGCGCGCAGGTCGACCTCGGTTTCCTCGACGCACGCGGCGAGCTGCGAGATCGGCACGCACACGTCGGTCGTCACCGCGCGGCAGCCGGGCTTCAACTGCAGCATCGCGAAGTACGCGTTGTGGCGCGCGGACCAGAGCCGCGTGCGATCCTCGGGGCGCGTCGCCCATTCGAAGCCCTGGCCGGCGTTCTGGCCGGCGAGCGCCTGCACGAGTTCGGCCTGCTCCTTCACGCCGGCGTCGGTGCCGTGGAATTCGAAGAACAGCGTCGGCGCTTCGGTCAGCGTCAGGTTCGAGTGACGGTTGATCGAGCGCACCGCGAGCGCGTCGACGAATTCGACGCGCGCGATCGGCACGCCGATCTGGATCGTCTCGATCACCGTGCGGACTGCGTCGCCCATCGTCGGGAACGTGCAGATCGCGGCCGATACGGCCTCGGGCAGCGGGTGCAGGCGCAGCGTGATCTCGGTGATCACGCCGAGCGTGCCTTCGGACCCGACGAACAGCCGCGTGAGGTCGTAGCCGGCCGACGACTTGCGCGCGCGCGAGCCGGTCTTGACCACGCGGCCGTCCGCGAGCACCGCGCTCAGGCCGAGCACGTTCTCGCGCATCGTGCCGTAGCGCACGGCGTTGGTGCCCGACGCGCGGGTCGCGGTCATCCCGCCGATGCTGGCGTCGGCGCCCGGATCGATCGGGAAGAACAGGCCGGTGTCGCGCAGCGCCTCGTTGAGCGCCTTGCGCGTGATGCCCGGCTCGACCGTCACGGTCAGGTCTTCGGCGTTGATCGACAGCACACGGTTCATTTCCGACAGGTCGAGCGACACGCCGCCGCGCACCGCGAGCAGGTGGCCTTCGAGCGACGAGCCGGCGCCGTACGGGATCAGCGGCACGCTGTAGAGCGAGCACAGCGACACGACTTCGCGCACGTCGTCGGTGCTGTGCGCGAACACGACGGCGTCGGGCAGTTGCGGATCGAACGGGGATTCGTCGCGGCCGTGATGGGCGCGAACCGCGTCGGCGGTCGATACGCGCTCGCCGAAAGCGGCGCGCAGCGCATCGAGCATGGCGGGGGGCAGCGGGCGGCGCGTGGCGGCCGGCGGGGCAGGGTGGTTCACGAATGTCTCCTGACTGCTTGTCATACTGTCGGCTCATTCTACGCTGTAACGTTCGCTGCGCCTCCCGCCGCGGGCTGCGATAATCGCGTTCCAGCCAACCGGGCCGCGTGGCGGCCGCGCACGAGAGGACATTCGCATGGGCAACCGCTTGAGCAAGATCGCGACGCGCACGGGCGACGACGGTACCACCGGGCTGGGCGACGGGCGGCGCATCGGCAAGGACGACGCGCGGATCGCCGCGATCGGCGACGTCGACGAACTGAACTCGAATCTCGGCGTGCTGCTGGCCGAGGCGTTGCCGGACGACGTGCGCACGGCGCTCGTCACGATCCAGCACGACCTGTTCGATCTCGGCGGCGAGCTGTGCATTCCCGGCCACACGGTGCTCGACGATACGCACCTCGCGCGCCTCGACCAGTGGCTCGCCGACTACAACGCGACGCTGCCGCCGCTGAAGGAATTCATCCTGCCGGCCGGCTCGCGCGCCGCATCGCTCGCGCACGTCTGCCGAACCGTGTGCCGCCGCGCGGAGCGCTCGATCGTCGCGCTCGGGCGCGGCGACACACTCAATGATGCACCGCGGCGGTACGTGAACCGGCTGTCCGACCTGCTGTTCGTGCTGGCGCGCGTGCTGAACCGCGCCGGCGGCGGCGCCGACGTGCTGTGGGAGCGCGGGCGCGTCCGCTAGCCTGCCGTCGCGTTTTTGCGCACTGCGACAATTTGCCCGAGGGGCGCCTGTTTTTAAACATGTATTGTATGTGCATGTTTAACGGAGAACGAACATGACCCACATCACCGCTGACCAGATGGCCCGTGTGAAGGCCACCGCCCCCGTCCTCGCCGAGCACGGCGCGACGATCACGAAGCATTTCTATCAGCGCATGTTCGCGCGTCATCCGGAACTGAAGAACCTGTTCAACCAGACGCACCAGAAGACCGGCAGCCAGCCCGAGACGCTCGCGAAGGCCGTCTATGCGTATGCGGCGAACATCGACAACCTCGGTGCGCTGGGCGGCGCGGTGTCGCGCATCTCGCACAAGCACGCGAGCCTGAACATCCGCCCCGAGCATTACCCGATCGTCGGCGAGAACCTGCTCGCGTCGATCGTCGAAGTGCTCGGCGACGCGGTCGATGCCGACACGCTCGAAGCGTGGCGCGTCGCTTACGGTCAGCTCGCGCAGATCATGATCGGCGCCGAGGCCGACCTGTACGCGAACGCCGCGTGGAGCGGCTTCCGCCCGTTCAAGGTCGCGCGCAAGGTGCGTGAAAGCGACGAGATCACGTCGTTCTACCTGACGCCCGCGGACGGCGGCGAGGCGCCGACGTTCGATCCGGGCCAGTACATCACGGTGAAGCGCTTCGTCGGCGATCTCGGCGTCGACCAGCCGCGCCAGTACAGCCTGTCCGATGCGCCGCACGGCAAGTGGCTGCGCATCTCGGTGAAGCGCGAGGCCGGCAAGGCGGAGGCGATCCCGGCCGGCAAGGTGTCGACGCTGATGCACGACGGGGTAGAAGAGGGTGCGATCGTCGAAGTGACCGCGCCGATGGGCGACTTTTCGCTGAAGCGGGATGCCGATACGCCGGTCGTGCTGATCTCGGGCGGGGTCGGCATCACGCCGATGATGTCGATGGCGTCCACGCTGATCGCCGAGGGCAGCAAGCGCGACGTGCGGTTCCTCCACGCATGCCGTTCGGGCGCGGTGCACGCGTTCCGCGACTGGCTGAACGATACCGTCGGCGAGCACGCGAACGTCAAGCGCACGGTGCTGTACGAACTGGTCGGCCCGAACGATCGCGCCGGCATCGACCACGACCTCGAAGGGCGCCTCACGCCGGAACGCGTGCAGCAGTACGCGCTGGTGCCGAACGCCGATTACTACATCTGCGGCCCGATCGCGTTCATGAAGGCGCAGCGAGACGCGCTCGTCGCGCTCGGCGTCGCGCCGGAACGCGTGAACACCGAGATCTTCGGGTCGGGTGCGCTCGAGTAATGCGCGCACGGCGGGTTTCCGGCCGATAAAAAAGCCCGGCGCGAGCCGGGCTTCGATTTTGTCGCGTGCGGTGTCATGCAGATGGCGTCACGCGCGCAGCATCAGCGTCGCGTGATAGCGCCATACTTTTGGGTCGGCACTGACGAGCGGCATGCCCTCGTGAAGCGCCTGGGCAACCATCACGCGATCGAACGAGCCTGCTTGCGTCCGTCAGTTGCCGCTGCCGCGCGCGACGCGGCGTGCCTTGACCGACTCCGCGAGGCCTTCGAGCACCTTCACGCTGTCGTCCCACGCGATGCACGCATCGGTGATGCTCTGGCCGTAGGTCAGCGCGCAGCCTTCCTTCAGGTCCTGGCGGCCCTCGACGAGGTGCGACTCGATCATCACGCCGACGATGCGTTCGTCGCCGGCCGCGATCTGGCGGCCGATGTCGGCACACACGGGGATCTGGTTCTCGTGCTTCTTCGAGCTGTTCGCGTGGCTCGCGTCGATCATCAGGCGCGCGGCGAGGCCGGCCTTGCCGATGTCGGCGCAGGCGGCGTTCACGCTGTCCGCGTCGTAGTTCGGCGCCTTGCCGCCGCGCAGGATCACGTGGCAGTCCTCGTTGCCGGCCGTCGACACGATCGCCGAATGGCCGCCCTTCGTCACCGACAGGAAATGGTGCGGCTGCGACGCGGCCTTGATCGCGTCGACCGCGATCTTCACGTTGCCGTCGGTGCCGTTCTTGAAGCCGACCGGGCACGACAGCCCCGACGCGAGCTCGCGGTGCACCTGCGACTCCGTCGTGCGCGCGCCGATCGCGCCCCACGAGATCAGGTCGGCGATGTACTGCGGGCTGATCATGTCGAGGTATTCGGTCGCGGCCGGCAGCCCCATTTCGTTGATCTGCAGCAGCAGCTCGCGCGCGGTGCGCAGCCCTTCGTTGATCTTGAAGCTGTTGTCGAGGTGCGGATCGTTGATGAGCCCCTTCCAGCCGACCGTCGTGCGCGGCTTCTCGAAATACACGCGCATCACGATTTCCAGTTCGCCGTTGAAGCGCTCGCGCTCCTTCACGAGCCGGCCCGCGTATTCGATCGCCGCCTTCGTGTCGTGGATCGAGCACGGCCCGATCACGACGATCAGCCGGTCGTCCATCCCGTGCAGGATGCGGTGCATCGACTGGCGCGAGTGGTAGATCAGCTCGGACGCGGCTTCGGAGCACGCGAATTCGCGGATCAGGTGGGCGGGCGGCGTCAGTTCCTTGAGTTCGCGAATGCGGACGTCGTCGGTGTTGTGCGGGGGCATGCTGTTTCTCCTAATTTTTGCGGGCGCCGTTCGGTCAGTGCGTGTGCGGCAGATTCATCGATGCAGGCAATTCAGGGTGCCGGCCGGGCCGCGGGACCGCTGCGGCGGCGACCGGCTGGCGAAGGGCGAAAAAAAACCGCCGGGTTCGCCGGCGGTTTTTTCGGGAATTTCGGTTGCGCTTTACGCGCCATCAACCCTCTCGATCCGCCAGCGGTCTGAGATACCAAAAAAAGTAAAAGTAAAACTTGGCGGACATGACGGAAATTCGGCTCGTCAAAAAAGTTGATTCGGAATTTATACCCGGTCCCCGGGCGGCTGGCAACCGGGAACCGTTGAAAATGCGGATAATCCGCGCGTTTTCATAAAAATGCGCGGATTGTCTGCGCCGCGATGCGGTTATGCCGTACCGCCGACCGTCATCTTGTCGATCCGCAGGGTCGGCTGGCCGACGCCGACCGGCACGCTCTGGCCTTCCTTGCCGCACACGCCGACGCCCGTGTCGAGCGACATGTCGTTGCCGATCATGCTCACGTACTTCAGCGATTCCGGGCCGCTGCCGATCAGCGTCGCGCCCTTCACCGGGTAGGTGACCTTGCCGTTCTCGATCATGTACGCCTCGGATGCCGAGAACACGAACTTGCCGTTCGTGATGTCGACCTGGCCGCCGCCGAAATTCACCGCGTACAGGCCGTTCTTCACCGACGCGATGATTTCCTGCGGATCCTTGTCGCCGTTCAGCATGTAGGTGTTCGTCATGCGCGGCATCGGCAGCGCCGCGTACGACTCGCGCCGCGCGTTGCCCGTGACCGGCATCTTCATCAGCCGCGCGTTCAGCGTGTCCTGGATGTAGCCCTTCAGGATGCCGTCCTCGATCAGCGTCGTGCACTGCGTCGGGTTGCCTTCGTCGTCGATGTTCAGCGAGCCGCGGCGGTTCGGCAGCGTGCCGTCGTCGACGACGGTCACGCCCTTCGCGGCGACCTGCTCGCCGATCCGGCCCGCGAACGCGGACGAGCCCTTGCGGTTGAAGTCGCCTTCGAGACCGTGGCCGATCGCCTCGTGCAGCAGCACGCCCGGCCAGCCCGGCCCGAGCACGACCGTCATCGCGCCGGCCGGCGCGGGGCGTGCATCGAGATTGACGAGCGCCGCGTGCACGGCGTCGTCGACATAGCGCGACAGGATTTCGTCGGTGAAGTAGCCGTAGTCGAAGCGGCCGCCGCCGCCGCCCGAGCCGATCTCGCGGCGGCCGTTCTGTTCGGCGATCACCGTGACCGACACGCGCACGAGCGGCCGGATGTCGGCCGCGAGCGCGCCGTCGCTGCGCGCGACCAGCACGACGTCGTATTCGCCGGCGAGCCCGGCCATCACCTGCGTGACGCGCGGGTCGCGCCCGCGCGCCATCTGCTCGATGCGTTCGAGCAGCTTGACCTTGGCCGTCGCGTCGAGCGACGCGAGCGGGTCGGACGGCAGGTACAGGTCGCGGCCCGAGATGCCCGTCAGCGACGTGGCTGCCTTGATCTTCTGGCGGCCGCCGCCGGCCGCCGCGATCGCCTTGGTCGCGGCGGCGGCTTGCGCGATCGCTTCGGGCGACAGGTCGTCCGAATACGCGAACGCGGTGCGGTCGCCCGCGACCGCGCGCACGCCGACGCCCTGGTCGATGCTGAAGCTGCCCGATTTGACGATGCCTTCCTCGAGGCTCCACGCTTCGCTGCGCGTCGCCTGGAAGTACAGGTCCGCGTAGTCGACGCGATGCGTGAAGATGTCGGCGATCGTGCGCGTGAGCAGGCTTTCGTCGAGGCCGTACGGCGTGAGCAGGATGTCCTTCGCCAGCGCGAGGTTGCGGATGCCGGGTTCGATGATGTTCATGCGGATATCGGGAGTTCTCAAAAAGTTGTCGGGTGCTGCCGGGCAGACGGTTGGGCCGCGCGGCGTTTCAAGCGGTGCGGCGGATTCAGGTCAGCACGCGGTGCCGCCACGCGGGCAGGCTCTGGCGTACGTCGGCGATGCGCTGCGGATCGATCGTGCCGAGCACGACGCTGGCGCCCTCGTCGCGCACCGCGACGGTTTCGCCCCACGGGTCGATCAGCATGCTGTGGCCCCACGTGCGCCGGCCGTTCTCGTGCTTGCCGCCTTGCGCGGCCGCGAGCACGTAGCACTGGTTCTCGACGGCCCGCGCGCGCAGCAGCGTTTCCCAGTGCGCGCGGCCCGTCGTATACGTAAACGCCGACGGCACGACCATCAGCGCGCAGTCGCCCATGCGGCGGTACAGCTCCGGAAAGCGGAGATCGTAACAGACCGACAGGCCGACCTGCCCGAACGGCGCGTCGAACGCGACGACCGTGTCGCCCGCGCGGATCGTGCGCGCCTCGTCGAACGATTCGTCGCCTTTCTCGAAGTTGAACAGGTGGATCTTGTCATAGCGCGCGGCTTCGTTGCCGGCCGGATCGAACACGAGCGTGGTGTTCAGCACGCGATCGGGTTCCGGCGCCTTCAGCGGCAGCGTGCCGCCGATCACCCAGATGCCGTGGCGGCGCGCGGCGTCGGCGAGGAACTGCTGGATCGGGCCGTCCCGGTACGGTTCGGCGAGCGCGAGCTTGTCGGTGTCGCGGTGACCCATGAAGCAGAAATACTCCGGCAGCAGCACGAGCTGCGCGCCTTCGCCGGCGGCTTCCGCGATCAGGCGGCGTGCTTCGGCCAGATTGCGTGTGACGTCCGGCGTGCTCACCATCTGCAGCGCGGCGACCCGGAAGGGCGTGGCGGAACGGGCGTGGTCGGTCATCGCGGAATCGGTTGCGTCATAAATGGGGTGCGGCCCGGCGCCCTTCGCGGTTCGATGCGCGCTCAATGGCTCGCCGCATCGGCCGGACCGTGATTCATCTTACCCTGATCGCCGCGCACCCGCTCGATGTGCGGGTGCGCCCACGAGCCGGTGATCGCGTAGTCGAGCGCGAACGCGCGCGACAGCGTCTCGGACAGCGCGTAGTTCGCGGCCAGCACGCCGACGCCGAGCAGCGGGTTGATGATGGCCGCCCCGATCGCGGCTGCGCCCGCGCTGATTTTCGGCGCGACGTGCGCATGCAGATCCTGCGTCTCGGCGCCGAGATCGACCGCGCCGCGCACGGTGACGTTCGCGGGGCCCGTCATCATCGAGAAGTCGTCGGTGCGCGCGATCCCGTTCGAAATCCGGCCGGTACCGGTGATCTTGTCGAACGGCAGCCCCTTGCCGACCACGTCGCGGAAGTTCAGCGTCAGGAAGCGCGCGAGGCTCTGCAGGCTCAGCACGCCGAGCAGTTTCGCCGCGCCCGGATCGACCTTCAGGATCTGCCCGTGTTCGAGGTCGACCGCGACCTGGCCACCGAGCGACGGGAAGTCGAGCGCGGTCGGGCCGCCGCGCCAGCCGACCTTGCCCGTGACCGAGCCGTGACCCCCGGAGAGCGTGCGCGGCAGGCCGACGCGGTCGAGCAGCGCGCCCGCGTTGTCGATGTCGAGCTTGAAGTCGAACACGGTGCGGCGCGGCGCGTCGTTTTCGCCGGCGCCACGGGCGAGCGCATGGCGCGACGTGCGCCAGTTGCCGGTCGCCGTGAGCTTCGCGGCCGGGTTCGACAGTTCCAGCTTGTCGAGCTGCCACACGGGCGTGCCGTCTTCGTCGATGTTGCGCGCGTTGACGACGAGCCGGCCGATGTCGTGATCGCGCGCGACGACCTGGTCGACGATCAGGTCGATCGACGGTATCGGGCGGTCGGTCGGCGTCGGCAGGTTCATCGCGCGGCCGACGAGATCGTGTTGCGAGCTCTGCGGCACGACGAGCTTCGCGAGCCGCGCGTTGAGCACGCCCGCGCCGTTGTGGCCGCCGCCCGGCGCCCACGACAGGTAGCCCGAGACCTGGTTCGACGCGATGTTCGCCTGCCAGAGGTCGTCGACGTGCGACGCACCGACGATCACGTTCTCCCAGTTGCGCTTGAGCAGCTTCAGCGTGCCGAAGTGGAACGCGAAACGCTTCGGCGCGAAGCTCGCGAAATCGACGCGCGGCGCGGCCTGCGGCGCCGGTGCACGCGGCGTGTCGGGCTGCAGCGTGCGGGCGAGGGCGAGCCACGCGTCGGCATCAAGTTCGCCGACGTCGACGGCCGCGCTCACGCCGTCCTGCGGCATGTCGGGCATCCGGTGGATGCCCATCGCGCCGCGTACCGCGCGCAGCGGCTGGCCGCGCGTCGCATCGAGCAGGTAGGTCGCGGTCACCGGGCCGAGCGTCAGGTCGGCGTGTTCGAGGCGTTTGCCGTCCGCCTGCGGCGCCGGCTGCAGCGTGAAGCGGAACGGCATCGGCGTGCCGGCCGGTTTCGCGAACGGCGCCGGGAAGTTCAGCGCCACGCCGGTCAGGTCGGATTGCGCGCTGACGTCGGGCAGGCGGCCCGGCGCGCCGCGCACGGCGACCTTGTACGGCGCGTCGCCGACCACATGCTCGAGCAGCGCGGCGGCCGCGCCGTGCAGGTTCAGGCCGCGCGCGGCGTCGAGCGCGAGCCGGCCGTCGACGTCCACCGCGTACGGGCCGTGCGACTGGAAGTTGCCGTTTGCGCGCACCGGGCCGCCGAGGAAGCGTCCCGACAGCGCGTGCAGCGACGCGCCGGCCTCGGTGAAGCGGACGCTGCCGCGCAGGGCCGACAGCGGCGGCACGCCGCGGGTCGACAGCGTGTTGCCGCCGAACGCGAGCGCGCCTTCGATGTGCGTGTGCGGATGGGGGACGTGCTGCGGAATCGTGATCTTGAGCGCGAGCGACGCGGGGCCCTGCGCATCGATCCGCTGGCCGATGTGGTTGCTCATCGTGCCGAGCGAGCTGTTGTCCGCGTAGTCGATCAGGTCGGCGAGCGGGCCCTGGGCATGGCCGTCGATGATCAGCGGCGAGTGCGACGGATTGCCGAGATCGTCGATGCGGCCCGCGACCTTCGTCAGCACGACGCGCTTGTAGTGCGCGCGCGCGATGTCGAAGCGCAGCTTGTTCTGCGCGAGCTCGAACACGCCGTCGATCCCGTCGAGCGCGGGCCAGACGCTCGGCGTGCCGTTCGCGAGCTTGCGCGGCGGGTACGGCGTCGGCTCGAAGCGGCCGCCGGTGAACGGCGCGACGATGTGGAACACGCCGGCGTCCGGCTCGTGTTCGAACGGGAATTTCTCGAGCGGGCCGCGCGCGACGATCGACGCGCCCTTGGACACCTTGCCGTCCTGCAGCGCGTGGCCGAGATAGTCGCGCAGGTGTTCGGACATCCCGGTCGGCAGGTAGCGCGGAATGCGCGCGACCGACGCGCGCGCGAAATCGGCGCGCAGGTCGAGCGCGCCGCGGCCGTGGCCTGGGTTCGTGTACGAGCCCGACACCGCGATTTCGGCATCGGGGTTCGACACGAACAGGTCGGGCAGCGATACGTCGACGCGCGCGTGCTTGTCGCCGGGCGCGGGCGTGATCGTCCATTTGGCATTGCCGCGCAGCCGGTCGAACGTCAGGCGCGGCTCGTCGAATTCGCCGGGCACGGTGACGGCCGCGTTGACCGTGTCGATATGCGCGGCGCCGCCCGTCTCGTTCGCATCGACGCGGCCCCACAGGTTCTCGACGCCCGGCCAGCCGGCGCGCGGGTGGCCGCGCGGCGAGAGCCCGGGCGGCGGCTCCTGCGCGGCGAAGCTGATGCCTTGCAGATCGCCGAGGAAGCGGTAGCGGACGATCGGCGCGGCGCCCATGCGCCGCTCCTCGTCGGCGAGATCGGCGTGCGCGGGTTTCGCGCGCTCGACCTCGATGTGATAGTTGGACACCATCCCGCGCGGGTCGATCTTGATCAGCTCGTTGCGCAGGCGTGCCGGCAGCGGCAGCCCGCGGATGAATTCGCTGAGGATGCCGAGATCGACGCGGTCGCCGACCACGCTGAGCAGTTGCCCCTGGTTCGCGGTCGGCACGCGGTAGCGCGCCGTCAGCGTCGACAGCGCGAGCGAGCGGGCGAGCGGCGTGCCGTCCGGCAGCGGCGGCTGGCCGAGCTCCGCATTGAAGTGCGTCAGGTGCAGCGTGTAGTCGTGGCCCGCATCGAGCACCATGTCCCAGCCGAAGCCGACCGTCGGCACGTCGAGCCGCGGCTGCGTCGGGCGCACGCGCAGCGCGACGTCGGCGCCTTGCAGGTCGCCGCCCGCCGAGCGCAGGTGGCCGTCGCCGAAGGTCGCCCAGATCGCGTTGTCGATCCGGCCCGCGTGGATCGTGAGCGGCACGTCGAGATAACGCGTGAGCGTCTGCAGGTCGACGAGGCCGGTCGACAGGTAGGCGTCGCCGGTCCAGTTCGCCGGCTTGCCGATCGGCGCGAGCGGCTTGTGCTTGAAGCGCGCGCGGAAATCGAGCGGGCCGAGCAGCAGCGTGCCGTTCGCGGGCGCCTGCAGCGCGGCCTTGTGCACGCGGCCGTCGTTGAGCACCGCGAGCCGGATGCCCGACAGCACGAGTTCCGGTGCGTCGTGCTGCGCGTCGCGCCAGCGCAGCGTGCCGCCGCGCAGCACGATCGCCTCCTGCTTCAGCAGCCAGGTGCCGAACGTGTCGTTGCCGCCGTGGGTGGTGGCCACGCCGACGCCCGCGACGCTCAGCGAACCGTCGGCCGCACGGGCGACGACGAGGTCGGGCTGGTCGACGAGCAGGCTCGACAGCGCGGGCGACAGCCGCAGCAGCGACATCCACGACAGCGCGGCGGTCGCGTGCGGCACCGACAGCGCGACCTGGCCGTCACGGCCGCGGATCGTCAGGTTCGTGAGTTCGACGCCCGGCTGCATGCCGGACCAGTTCGGGGAAAGCTTGCCGATCGAAAGCTGCGCGTGGAGCTTGTCCGACACGGCGCGCTCGATGCGCGGGCGGTATTCGTCGATGCGGGGCAGCAGCACGTAGCGCAGCCCGAGGAAGGCGCCGGACGCGACGAAGTAGGTGCCGATTCCGACTGCCAGCGTCGCCTTGAACACGCGACGCAGGACCGGATGATCGTGCTTCGGAGGTCCCGCTTCGGGCGCAGCTACGGCGGATTCCTGACGGTCGGACATGCGGCGGACGGGCGGCGATATGGTAGTTTTGCAGATTGACGTTGAAATGTATCACACGGGTCCGTGCCGGCGGCCGTTGCGGCAGCACGGCACGGGCTTTCCGGCGCGCGGTGTCGCGACGGGCGCACGGGCGTCCGGCGAGGCCGCGCCGAGTCCATGGGGCCGGTCGGCAGCGGGGCGCGCACGCGCCGGCCCGCTGCCAGCCCGGCCTTTCCGCCAGGCCCGCTTCTCGATGACCGACGCTTCCGCCCTGATCAGCACGTCCTATTCCCGATACCTTGCCCGCGCGGCTGCCGCGCGGCCCGCGCTGGCCGAGCAGGTCGCCGCGTGGGCGGCCGCGCCGCTCGGCCGCGCTCAGCTCGACGCGCGCTTGACCGAGCTGCTCGCGACGCCGGCCGGCACGGCCGTGCCGGGCGACGAGCAACTGAAGCGCGCGCTGCGGCAACTGCGCGCCGAGGCGTTCGGCGCGGTCGCGGAGCGCGACCTGCGCGGCCTGGCGGACGTCGCCGAGGTAACGGGCGCGATGACCGATCTCGCCGAAGTGGCCGTGCAGCGCTCGCTGGCGCTGCTGTCGGCCGAACTCGAGGCGCTGTACGGCGAGCCGCGCGGCGCCGACGGCCAGCGCGTCGTGCTCGGCGTGGTCGGGATGGGCAAGCTCGGCGGCCGCGAACTGAACGTATCGTCGGACATCGACCTGATCTTCGTCTACGAGGACGACGGCGAGACGACCGGCGGCGCACGTTCGCCGCTGTCCACGCAGGAATACTTCACGCGGCTCGGCCGGCGGCTGATCGGCGTGCTGTCCGAGGTCACGGCCGACGGCTACGTGTTTCGCGTCGACATGCGGCTGCGCCCGAACGGCGATTCGGGGCCGCTCGTCTGCAGCCTCGGGATGCTCGAGGAGTACTTCTACGTACAGGGGCGCGAGTGGGAGCGCTATGCGTGGATCAAGGGGCGGCTCGTGTCGGAAGGCGACAGCGACGCGGCGCAGCGGCTGGCGGCGCAGCTGGAATCGATCGTCAAGCCGTTCGTGTACCGCCGCTATCTCGATTTCGGCGTGATCGGCGCGATCCGTTCGCTGCACCAGCAGATCCGGCACGAAGCCGCGCGGCGCGCGTCGATGCGGCCCGACAAGGCCGACGACATCAAGCTCGGGCGCGGGGGGATCCGCGAGATCGAGTTCAGCGCTCAGGTGTTCCAGTTGATCCGCGGCGGCCAGGATGCGGAATTCCGCGTGCGGCCGACGCTCGCGGTGCTGCGGCATGCGCAGGCGCGCGGGCTGATCGGCGACGACATCTGCGCCCGCCTGACCGACGCCTACCGCTTCCTGCGCACGCTCGAGCACCGGCTGCAGTACCGCAACGACGCGCAGACGCACGCGATGCCGGTCGAGCCCGACGAGCGCGCGGCGCTGGCCGCGTCGCTCGGGTTTGCCGACTACGCGGCGCTGATGACGGTGCTGGACGGCCACCGCACGTTCGTCGAAGCGCAGTTCGACCAGATTTTTGCCGACAAGGCGAACGGCGCGCCGTGCGCGACCGGCGACGACACGGCGGCCGCGTGGATCTGGAGCGGCGCGCTGGCCGACGACGGCGAGGACGACGCGCTGGTCGCGCGCCTCGACGGTCTCGGCTTCACCGATCCGGCCGCCGTGCTCGCGCGGTTGCGCGCGGTCTGGCAATCGTCGCGCTACACCGGACTGCCGGAAAAGAGCCGGCAGCGCTTCGACAGCGTCGCGCAGCGCGCGCTCGACGCCGCGCCGAAGATCGACGCCGCGCGGCGCGACGACACGATCGTGCGGCTGTTCGACCTGCTGGAGACGGTCAGCCGGCGCGGCGTCTATCTCGCGCTGCTGACCGAATATCCGGCCGCGCTCGACCGTGTGCTGTCGGTGCTCGGCGCGACGCGCTGGGGCGGCGGCTACCTGATCCGCCATCCGCAACTGCTCGACGAGCTGCTCGACGACGAGGCGATCGCGAGCCCGTTCGACTGGCCCGCGTTCAAGGATGCGCTGCGCGCGCGGCTCGCGGCGGCCGACGGCCCCGAGCAGCAGATGGACTTGCTGCGCCACGCGCAGCACGCGGAGGTGTTCCGGATCCTGCTGATCGATCTGGCCGGGCAACTGTCGGTCGAGCATGTGAGCGACCGGCTGTCCGAGCTGGCCGACGCGGTGCTCGACGTGACGATCGAAGTCGTCTGGTCGCAGCTCGCGAAGCGCCATCGCGACGTGCCGAAGTTCGCGGTGATCGCGTACGGCAAGCTGGGCGGCAAGGAGCTCGGCTACGCGTCGGATCTCGACCTGATCTTCCTGTACGACGATCCGGACGAGCGTTCGGCGGACGTCTACACGACCTTCACGCGGCGCCTGATCACGTGGCTCACGACCGCGACCGGCGCGGGCGCGCTGTTCGACATCGACCTGCGGCTGCGGCCGAACGGCGAGGCCGGGCTGCTCGTCACCGATCTCGACGCGTTCCGCCGCTATCAGCTGCGCGAGGGCGACGCCGCCAACACCGCGTGGGTGTGGGAGCACCAGGCGCTGACGCGCGCCCGCTACAGCGCGGGCGACGCGCAGATCGGCGCGGATTTCGAGGCGATCCGCCAGCAGGTGCTGACGACGCCGCGCGACGGCGGTGTGCTCGCGAAGGAGATCGTCGACATGCGCGGCAAGGTGTTTGCCGGCCATCCGAACCAGACCGAGCTGTTCGACCTGAAGCACGATCGCGGCGGGATGGTCGACATCGAGTTCATCGTCCAGTACTGGGTGCTGCTGCATGCGTCGAGCGACGCCGAGCTGATCCGCAATACCGGCAACATCGCGCTGCTGCGCGAGGTCGCGCGCTTCGGGCTGATGAGCGAGGACGAGGCCGAGCGCGTCGGCGCCGCGTACCGCAAATACCGGAAGCTGCAGCACAAGCTGCGGCTCGACGGGATGGAGAAGGCGCGCGTCGATCCGGCGGCGGTGGCCGACGAGCGGGCGGCCGTGACGGCGCTGTGGACGCGTGTGTTCGGCGCGGTTGAAACGGGCGTTTGAACGGAAGGCCGGGGGCGGGCGCGGCATCGATCCGCGTACCGCCCTGAATTGAACGTGCGAGCCCTTTCGTTTCGGGCGGGACGGGCGGCCGCGTCAGGCCGCCAGCATTTCCTTCGCGTGCTTGCGCGTGGTGGCCGTGATTTCGAGCCCGCCGAGCATCCGCGCGACTTCCTCGATCCGGTTGGCGCGGTCGAGCGCGACGACCGTCGAGACCGTGCCGCCGCGCTCGTCGGCGCCCTTTGCCACCTGGAAATGATGGTCGCCGCGCGCGGCGACCTGCGGCAGGTGCGTCACGCACAACACCTGACGGTCGCGCCCGAGCTGGTGCAACAGGCGGCCGACCACTTCGGCGACGCCGCCGCCGATTCCCGTATCGACTTCGTCGAAGATCAGCGTCGGCGTCGGGCTCGCCGCGCTGGCGATGACCGCGAGCGCGAGGCTGATCCGCGCGAGTTCGCCGCCCGACGCGACCTTCGCGAGCGGCCGCAGCGGCACGCCCGGGTGCCCGGCCACGCGGAATTCGACCTGCTCGAGCCCGTGCGGGCCGCCGTCCGCGAGCGGCACGAGCGCGACTTCGAAGCTTCCGCCCGCCATCGACAATTCCTGCATGCCGGCCGTGACGGCCGTGCCGAGCGCCTTGGCGGCCTGCGCGCGTGCCTTCGACAGGCGTTTGGCGTCGGCGAGATAGGCTTCCCGCGCCTTGGCCTGTGCCGCCTCGAGCGCGCCGAGATCGGCGGCCGCGTCGAGCGCGGCGAGCTGGGCGCGGCGCGCCGCATGCTCTTCGTGCAGCGTGTCGGGCGGCAGCCGGAACTTGCGGGCGGTCGAGTGCAGCGCGTCGAGACGCGTTTCGACCTGCGCGAGCCGCTCGGGATCGAGATCGACGCGCTGTGCATAGTGCGACAGCGAATAGACGGCTTCCTGCAACTGGATCTCGGCCGGTTCCAGCGACGCGAGCGCATCGCCGAGCGCGGTGTCGTAATCGGCCAGGCCGCGCAGTTTCGACACGATCGCGCCGAGCTGCGCGAGCATCGCGTCGTCGGACTCGGACAGCGCGTTGAGCGCGCCGCGCACGCCTTCGATCAGGTTCGCCGAATGCGACAGGCGCTTGTGTTCGTTGCTGACTTCGTCCCATTCGCCGGCTTGCGGCGCGAGCTTGTCGAGTTCGGCGAGCTGCCACGCGAGCTTTTCGCGTTCGAGCTGCAACTCGCGCTCGTGCGCCTTCGCGGCATCGATCGCCTGCGTCGCGTCGCGCCACACGCGCCAGGCGCGCGCGACGTTCGCGGCATCGGCGACGAGCCCCGCGTGCGTGTCGAACAGCTCGCGCTGCGCGTCGGGCCGCATCAGCAACTGGTGCGCGTGCTGGCCGTGGATGTCGACGAGCATCTCGCCGAGCTCGCGCAGTTGCGCGAGCGTCGCGCTGGTGCCGTTGATGAACGCGCGCGACCGGCCGTTCGCGTCGATCACGCGGCGCAGCATCACGGTGTCCTCGGCGTCGAACGCGTGTTCGTCGAGCCAGCGCGCGACGCGGTCGTGCGGCGTGAATTCGGCCGTGATGTCGGCGCGGCCGCAGCCGGTGCGCACGACGCTCGCGTCGGTACGTTCGCCGAGCGCGAGGGCGAGGGCGTCGATCAGGATCGATTTACCGGCGCCGGTTTCGCCGGAAAAGACGGAGAAGCCGCTGTCGAATTCGAGATCGAGCGCGGCGACGATGACGAAGTCGCGGATCGAGAGGTGGCGGAGCATGGTGTCGGGCGGGGCGGCGTCAGGACGCCTTGTCGTCTTCGTTCGATGCGTGTTCGTTCCAGTGCAGCTTCTTGCGCAGCGTCGTGTAGTAGCTGTAGCCGATCGGGTGCAGGAACGGCACGGTGTGCTTCGAGCGGCGCACCTCGATCGTATCGTTCAGCTCGAGCGACGTGAACGACTGCATGTCGAAATTCACGTTGACGTCGCGGCCGCCGACGATCTGGATCGCGATCTTCGAGTCGTCGGGCAGCACGATCGGCCGGTTCGACAGCGCGTGCGGCGCGATCGGCACGAGCACGACGCCCGCCAGCTGCGGATGGAGGATCGGGCCGGCCGACGACAGCGCATACGCGGTCGAGCCGGTGGGCGTCGCGACGATCAGCCCGTCCGAGCGCTGGTTGTACATGTAACGGCCGTCGACCGACGCACGCAGCTCGACCATCCCGGAGAAGCCGCTGCGGTTCACGACGACGTCGTTGAACGCGAGCGCGTGGTAGATCGGTTCGCCGTCGCGCACGATCCGCGCCTCGAGCAGCGAGCGCTCCTCGCGCTCGAACTTGCCGGCCAGCATCACGGGGACGAGCGCGTGCATGTCGGATGCCGCGATGTCGGTGATGAAGCCGAGCCGCCCGTGGTTGATCCCGATCAGCGGTGTCCGGTACGGCGCAAGCTGGCGGCCGATGCCGAGCATCGTGCCGTCGCCGCCGAGCACGATCGCCACGTCCGCTCGCGCCCCGATTTCGGCCGGGGTGAGCGCGGGGTAGCCGGCGATGCCGATTTCCCGCGCGGTCTCGCTTTCGAAGACGACCTCGAAGCCGAGCGTGGCGATGCTGTCCGCCAGCGTGGCGAGCGGCTCGGCGATGCCGGGCGTGTTGCTCCGGCCGACGAGCGCGACAGTATTGAACTGATTACCGGTTTTCATGCCGGCATTACACCATAGCTCGTTGACGAAAAGAACCGGCTGTGCGCGGACGGGGCCGGATCGGCTCGGCCCGCGCAACGGTGGCCGACGCCACTCGCCGCGGTCGCGCCGTTGCGCTAAAATTTTCCACCATGCTAGATCCTCGCGCACGAACCCTCCTGAAAACCCTGATCGAACGGTATATCGCCGACGGTCAGCCAGTCGGATCGCGCACGTTGTCCCGTTACTCCGGGCTCGAGCTGAGCCCGGCGACGATCCGCAACGTGATGTCCGACCTGGAGGAACTCGGCCTCGTGTCGAGCCCGCACACGTCGGCCGGCCGCATCCCGACGCCGCGCGGCTACCGGCTGTTCGTCGATACGATGCTGACGGTCGAGGCGCCGATCGACGCCGAGGCCGTCGCGCGCCAGGTGCAGAACACGCTGCAGGCCGGCGAGCCGCAGCAGCGGGTGGTTGCCGCCGCCGCGAGCGTGCTGTCGAACCTGTCGCAGTTCGCGGGCGTCGTGCTGACGCCGCGCCGCAGCCACGTGTTCAAGCAGATCGAGTTCATGCGCCTGTCCGACAAGCGCATCCTGCTGATCATCGTCACGCCCGAGGGCGACGTGCAGAACCGCATGCTGGCGACGCCGCGCGACTATTCGCCGTCGCAGCTGACCGAGGCGTCCAACTACATCAATGCGCATTTCGCCGGCCTGTCGTTCGACGAGGTGCGCCGCCGCCTGCGCGACGAGATCGACCAGCTGCGCGGCGACATGACGACGCTGATGCACGCGGCCGTGACGGCCAGCACCGAGGTGCCCGACACCGAGGACACCGTGCTGATTTCCGGCGAGCGCAATCTGCTCGAAGTGGCGGACCTGTCGTCCGACATGGCGCGGCTGCGCAAGCTGTTCGACGTATTCGACCAAAAGACGGGCCTCCTGCAACTGCTCGACGTGTCGAGCCACGCCCAGGGCGTGCAGATCTTCATCGGCGGCGAATCGACGCTCGTGCCGATCGAGGAAATGAGTGTCGTCACCGCGCCGTACGAGGTGAACGGGCAGATCGTCGGCACGCTCGGCGTGATCGGCCCGACCCGCATGGCGTACAACCGCGTGATACCGATCGTCGACATCACCGCGCGCCTGCTGTCGCTCACGCTGAGCCAGCAATAACCCGCGATCGCCGGCGAATTGCCGGCGAATGTCCGACAATCGCCAGCCCGATCCCGCCCCGCTATCTTGCCGCGGCGCCGCTTGCGGCGACAGTCGGCCGAACGGCACGGGGCGGCCCGCTATAATCAAGGGCCGTCCGGTCCCGTGCCCCGAGCACGTTCTTGCCCATGCGTTTCGATCTTGAGCCGCCTTCGAGCGTCGCGGCCGCCCATCGCATCGGTGTGCTGCTGATCAATCTCGGCACGCCCGACGCGCCCACGCCGCGCGCGGTGCGGCGCTACCTGGCCGAATTCCTGTCGGATCCGCGGGTCGTCGAAATCCCGCAGGCCGTCTGGCAGGTGCTGCTGCGCACGCTGATCCTGCCGCTGCGCGGCCGCGCGTCCGCGAAGAAATACGCGGCCGTCTGGATGCCCGAGGGCTCGCCGCTGCGCGTGTACACCGAGCGTCAGACCGACAGCGTGCGGCATCTGCTCGTGTCGAACGGCTATCACGTGATGGTCGACTACGCGATGCGCTACGGCAGCCCGAACATTTCGCACGCGCTCGCGCAGTTCAAGCGCGCGGGCGTCGAGCGCGTGCTGTTGATGCCGATGTATCCGCAATACTCGGCGTCGACCACGGCCACCGCGTTCGATGCCGCGTTCGACGCGCTCGCGCGCATGCGCAATCAGCCGGAAGTGCGTACCGTGCGGCACTACGCCGACCATCCGGCCTATATTCATGCGCTGGCCGAGCAGGTGCGCCAGTACTGGGCGCAGCACGGCCGGCCCGATTTCGCGGCCGGCGACAAGCTGGTGCTGAGTTTCCACGGCGTGCCGAAGCGCACGCTCGACCTGGGCGATCCGTATCACGACCAGTGCCAGCAGACGGGCGCGTTGCTGATGGCCGCGCTCGGGCTGTCGGGTACCGAATGCCGCGTCACGTTCCAGTCGCGCTTCGGCAAGGCCGAATGGCTGCAGCCGTACACCGCGCCGACGTTGCGCGAATTCGGCGAGGCCGGCGTGCGGCGGGCGGACGTGTTCTGCCCCGGCTTCACGGCCGATTGCCTGGAGACGATCGAGGAAATCGGCATGGAAGTGCGCGACGAGTTCCTCGCCGGCGGCGGCAAGACCTTCCACCGCATTCCGTGTCTGAACGGCGCGTCCGCGTGGATCGGCGCGATCGGCGAGATCGTCGCGGAGAATCTGCAGGGCTGGCCCGTCAAGGCCGCGCAGCCCGAAACGGTGGGTTGAGATGAAACGATTTCCACGCGCTTTTCGTTCGCCGTTTTCCGAGGGGGTGGTCAACCTCCTCGGGGCGGCCCGACGGAGGCTGACATGAAACGACCCCCACGCTCACTTCGTTCGCTGTCGACCGGAGTTGGCACTTCAGTGCTTACTCCGGTCCCATGCAAGGCGCCCCCCGAGGGGCGGTCAACCCCCTTGGGCCGGCCCGGCGGAGGCTGACATGAACTACAAGATTTCCACGGAACCGGGCGCGAAGCTGCGCATCGACAAATGGCTGTGGGCGGCCCGGTTCTTCAAGACGCGCTCGCTCGCGACCGATGCGGTCGACAAGGGACACGTGAGAATCGGCGGCGCGGCGGTCAAGCCGGCGAAGGACGTGCGGGTGGGCGACGAGGTCGAGATTGCGATCGACGGCATCGTCTGGCACATTGCCGTGCTTGGCGTGTGCGACGTGCGCGGGCCCGCGAGCGTCGCGCAGACGCTCTACGAGGAAACGGAAGCGGGGCGGGCCGCGCGGCTCGCCGAACTGGAGCGGCGCCGCACGTATCGCGAGCCGGCGGCCGAGCTGCACGGCCGGCCGACGAAGCGCGACCGGCGCATCATCGACAGATTTTCTGGTGGGAGCTGAACATCTGGTCGAACGTCGCCCGCGCGCTTCCATATTCGGTCGTGCGGTCGGTGACGGCTCCCGACAGGCAGATGGTGGTGGTGCCGGCAATGAGTACCAGCGCGACCACCGATATCGCAAAGGTCAGTTTCACGGTACTCCCCTCGAGAACAAGGGTGAAAACGGCGCCAGGTGGATGTCAGGCGGCGGTCAGCTAGGGTAAACACGCTTTTCCGACGCTTGAGTGGAGTGTAGTGCAGCGGACCTGTGCGGAGCTAGTACTTGCTGGGTAAGCGTTGTTACAGGCCGTTTCGCCCGATCCGGCGGACTATGCGACGCCTGCCCGCGGAAACGCGCGGTTGTTTCGCGGCATTGGCGAATGCCGGCGAATGACCCTCTTGAAACCGCAGTTTTCGCCCTTATTTGCACCAACAATGTGCGGTGCCGCCGGGTATACGTCCGGCGGTGGCCGATTTGGCTTCAACCTCTAATCGACTTTCAGCGACATGGAAAACACGCAAGAGAACCCGGCTACCCCATCGGCCGAAGACATCGGCAGCGAGAAGCAGGCGGCGCAAGGCGCCGCACCCGCCGCCGAAGCTGCCGACGCGGCGCTCGCGGAGGCTCAAGCCAAGGTCGCCGAGCTCCAGGAAAGCTTCCTGCGGGCGAAGGCCGAGACCGAGAACGTGCGCCGCCGCGCGCAGGACGACGTGTCGAAGGCGCACAAGTTCGCGATCGAGAGCTTCGCGGAACACCTGCTGCCCGTGCTGGACAGCCTGGAAGCGGCCGTCGGCGATACCTCCGGCGACATCGCGAAGGTGCGCGAAGGCGTCGAGCTGACGCTGCGCCAGCTGACGAGCGCGCTCGAGAAGGGTCGCGTCGTCGCGATCAACCCGGTCGGCGAGAAGTTCGATCCGCATCAGCACCAGGCCATTTCGATGGTGCCGGCCGAGCAGGAACCGAACACCGTCGTCACGGTGCTGCAAAAGGGCTACATGATCGCCGACCGCGTGCTGCGCCCGGCGCTCGTCACCGTCGCCCAGCCGAAGTAAGGCGGCTGCCATGGTGCCCGCCGGCGTCGATCCGGCCGCGTTCGACGCGTTCGACATGCAGGCGCTCGACGCCGGCACGTTCGACGCGGCCGTCGACGGCGCGGGCGAAGCGCTCGCGGTGGTGTTCTTCTGGGGCGTCGACTGCTTCAACTGCGAGATCGCGAAGAAGGCGATGCTCGCCCAGCCCGACGCGATCCGCGCGCTGGGCCTGAAGTGGTTCCATTGCAACGTGTACGAACACCATCAGCTGGGGCGCCGCTTCGGGCTGCACGGCGTGCCGACGTGGTTCTTCTTTCACCGCGGCAAGCGGCTGGGCCGCGCGACGGGCTGGCATGGCCTCGCGCAGTTCGAGGCCGCCGTCGCGGCGGCCCGCGCGAAGATCGACGCGGCGGCGGGTGCGCCGTCCGGCGCGGGCGCCGGCGGCCCGCACGATCCGTAGCCGGCGGCGATTGAAAAAATTTAATATCCGCATCGCTCGTCGGGTCTTGAAAACGGATCGGACGGACGCATTTCGGGAACAGAGTTGAATTCTGGCGTGCGAGACCGCCTAAAAACGCGGCGTTTCGTGCAGCAAACAAGCATTTCTGGAGATTAGGAAAAATGGGAAAGATCATCGGTATTGACCTCGGCACCACGAACTCGTGCGTCGCCATCATGGAAGGCAACCAGGTCAAGGTCATCGAGAACTCGGAAGGCACGCGCACCACGCCGTCGATCATCGCGTACATGGACGACAACGAAGTTCTCGTCGGCGCGCCGGCCAAGCGCCAGTCGGTGACCAACCCGAAGAACACGCTGTTCGCCGTGAAGCGCCTGATCGGCCGCCGTTTCGAAGAGAAGGAAGTCCAGAAGGACATCGGCCTGATGCCGTACACGATCATCAAGGCTGACAACGGCGATGCATGGGTCGAAGCGCACGGCGAAAAGCTCGCGCCGCCGCAGGTGTCGGCTGAAGTGCTGCGCAAGATGAAGAAGACGGCCGAAGACTACCTCGGCGAGCCGGTCACGGAAGCCGTGATCACGGTACCGGCGTACTTCAACGACAGCCAGCGCCAGGCGACCAAGGACGCCGGCCGTATCGCGGGCCTCGAAGTCAAGCGGATCATCAACGAGCCGACGGCAGCCGCGCTCGCGTTCGGTCTCGACAAGGTCGAGAAGGGCGACCGCAAGATCGCCGTGTACGACCTCGGCGGCGGCACGTTCGACGTGTCGATCATCGAGATCGCGGACGTCGACGGCGAAATGCAGTTTGAAGTGCTGTCGACCAACGGCGACACGTTCCTCGGCGGCGAGGACTTCGACCAGCGCATCATCGATTACATCATCGGCGAGTTCAAGAAGGAGCAGGGCGTCGACCTGTCGAAGGACGTGCTCGCGCTGCAGCGCCTGAAGGAAGCGGCCGAAAAGGCGAAGATCGAGCTGTCGTCGGGTCAGCAGACCGAAATCAACCTGCCGTACATCACGGCGGACGCATCGGGCCCGAAGCACTTGAACCTGAAGATCACGCGCGCGAAGCTGGAAGCGCTGGTGGAAGACCTCGTCGAGCGCACGATCGAACCGTGCCGCATCGCGATCAAGGACGCAGGCGTCAAGGTGTCGGACATCGACGACGTGATTCTCGTCGGCGGCCAGACGCGCATGCCCAAGGTCATGGAGAAGGTGAAGGAGTTCTTCGGCAAGGATCCGCGCCGTGACGTGAACCCGGACGAAGCCGTCGCCGTTGGTGCGGCGATCCAGGGCCAGGTGCTGTCGGGCGACCGCAAGGACGTGCTGCTGCTCGACGTGACCCCGCTGTCGCTCGGCATCGAGACGCTCGGCGGCGTGATGACGAAGATGATCAACAAGAACACGACGATCCCGACGAAGCACGCTCAGGTGTACTCGACGGCCGACGACAACCAGGGCGCCGTGACGATCAAGGTGTTCCAGGGCGAACGCGAAATGGCGGCGGGCAACAAGCTGCTCGGCGAGTTCAACCTCGAAGGCATCCCGCCGGCACCGCGCGGCGTGCCGCAGATCGAAGTGACCTTCGACATCGACGCGAACGGCATCCTGCACGTCGGCGCGAAGGACAAGGCGACCGGCAAGGAAAACAAGATCACGATCAAGGCGAACTCGGGCCTGTCCGAGGCCGAGATCGACCAGATGATCAAGGACGCGGAAGCGAACGCAGCGGAAGACCACAAGCTGCGCGAGCTGGCCGATTCGCGCAACCAGGGCGACGCGCTGGTCCACAGCACGAAGAAGGCGCTGACCGAGTACGGCGACAAGCTGGACGCCGGTGAGAAGGAAGCGATCGAAGCGGCGCTGAAGTCGCTCGAGGAAGCGCTGAAGGACACGTCGGCCGACAAGGCTGCGATCGACGCGAAGGTCGAGGAGCTCGGCAAGGTGTCGCAGAAACTCGGCGAGAAGATGTACGCCGACATGCAGGCCCAGCAGGCGGGTGCCGCAGGCGCGGCGGGTGCTGCGGAAGGCGCGGCCCATGCGGGTGGTGCGCAACAGGCTGCCGACGACGTCGTCGACGCCGAGTTCAAGGAAGTGAAGAAGGACTAAGCCGGGTTGCCATGGCACCGTACGCCGCGCGCGAAACGCGCGCGGCGCGGCTGACAAGCGGTCTGTCTTTCCTTCCGGATGGCCGGATCGACTCCACGCCTGGCGGGCCTTGCGGCCCTCCGGGCACATTTGTTTTTTGGCGGGTGCTGCGCGAGCCGTCCACGGACGGCGCAGCGCCAGACGAGTCGAGAGACTTTACTGCGGGCGAAAGGAGCCGCCGCGTGCGCGATGCGTGGCGGCACAGTGAATCGATATGGCGAAACGGGATTACTACGAGGTTCTGGGCGTCGCGAAGAATGCGAGCGACGACGAAATCAAGAAGGCATATCGCAAGCTTGCGATGAAGTATCACCCTGACCGCAATCCGGACAGCAAGGATGCGGAGGAGCATTTCAAGGAGGCGAAGGAAGCCTATGAAATGCTGTCGGATGGTCAGAAGCGGGCCGCGTACGACCAGTACGGCCACGCGGGCGTCGATCCGAACATGGGCGGTGCGGGCGCGCAGGGCTTCGGCGGCTTCGCCGATGCATTCGGCGACATCTTCGGCGACATCTTCGGTCAGGCCGCGGGCGGTGCCGCGCGCGGCGGCCGCGGCGGCCCGCAGGTGTACCGCGGCGCCGACCTGCGCTACAGCATGGAAATCACGCTCGAGCAGGCCGCGCACGGCTACGACACGCAGATCCGCGTGCCGAGCTGGGTGTCGTGCGAAGTCTGCCACGGGTCGGGCGCGAAGCCCGGCACGAAGCCGGAAACCTGCCCGACCTGTCACGGCCAGGGCACGGTGCGCATGTCGCAGGGCTTCTTCAGCATCCAGCAGACCTGCCCGAAGTGCCATGGCACGGGCACCTACATCCCCGAGCCGTGCGTGCATTGCCACGGGTCGGGCAAGGTGAAGGAAACCAAGACGCTCGAAGTGAAGATCCCGGCCGGCATCGACGACGGGATGCGGATCCGCTCGGCCGGCAACGGCGAGCCGGGCATCAACGGCGGGCCGCCGGGCGATCTGTACGTCGAGATCCACATCAAGCCGCATGCGGTGTTCGAGCGCGACGGCGACGATCTCCACTGCCAGATGCCGATTCCGTTCACGACCGCCGCACTCGGCGGCGAGATCGAGGTGCCGACGCTGGCCGGCCGTGCGTCGTTCCCGGTGCCGGAAGGCACGCAGTCGGGCAAGACGTTCCGCCTGCGCGGCAAGGGCATCAAGGGGCTGCGTTCGAGCATTGCGGGCGATCTGTACGTGCACGTACAGGTCGAGACGCCCGTGAAGCTGACCGACCACCAGCGCGACCTGCTCAAGCAGTTCGAGAAGTCGCTGGCCGAGGGCGGCGCGCGTCACAGCCCGCAGAGCAAGAGCTGGTTCGACCGGGTGAAGAGCTTCTTCGAGTAACGGCATGACTGAAGGCAACGAGAGCGCGTCGTTCGCGCTCTTGGACGATTGCGACTCGACCGCGTCCTCGCGGTCGAGTCGTTTGTATTCGGGCTTCGTGCGCGAACGCGTGTGCACGGACCCGGCGCAGCTCGACGCCGTCGACGCGGCGCTCGCGCAGGATTTGCGCGACGGGCTGCATGCGGTCGTCGTCGGCGATTACGAATTCGGACGCAATCTGCAACGGGCGCAGCCGGGCCATGCCCCGCTGCGCTTTTTGCTGTATGCGCGCTGCGAGCGGCTGTCGCGCGACGGCGTCGACGCGTGGCTCGCGCAGCAGGACGGCGGCGGCACGCCGTCGATCGCGGGCGTCGCGCATGTCGCGAAGAGCGTGTCGCGCGATGCGTTCGACGCGGCGATCGCCGCGGTGCACGACGCGCTGTGCGCGGGCGATTCGTATCAGGTCAATTACACGTACCGGCTGCATTTCGACGTGTTCGGCACGCCGCTCGCGCTGTACCGGCGGCTGCGCGCGCGCCAGCCGGTGCGGTACGGCGCGCTGATCGCGCTGCCGGACGGCGCGTGGGTCGTGTCGTGTTCGCCGGAGCTGTTCGTCGAGCGGCACGGCGACGTGCTGCGCGCGCGGCCGATGAAGGGCACCGCGCCGCGTTCGGGCGATCCGCAACGCGACGCCGAGGCAGCGGCATTCCTCGCGAACGACCCGAAGAACCGCGCGGAAAACGTGATGATCGTCGACCTGCTGCGCAACGACGTGTCGCGGATCGCGCGCACGGGCAGCGTCAAGGTGCCGGCGCTGTTCTCCGTCGAGCCGTATGCGTCGGTGTGGCAGATGACGTCGACGGTCGAAGCCGGCTGGCGCGACGGCACGACGTTCGCGCAGATGCTGCGCGCGCTGTTCCCTTGCGGGTCGATCACGGGCGCGCCCAAGTACAAGACGATGCAGCTGATCGACACGATCGAGTCCACGCCGCGCGGGCTGTATACCGGTGCGATCGGCTGGCTCGACGCGCCGAAGGATGAGGCTGTATCCGCCGGCGCGGCGACGCCCGGCGGCGCGGCCGGTTGCGGCGATTTCTGCCTGTCGGTCGCGATCCGGACGCTGACGCTCGATGCGCTCGCAGCCGATGCTGCCGGGACGATCGCCACACGCGGCGCGGCAACGGCCGCTGCCGGCCGGCGGCGCGGCACGATGGGCGTCGGCGCGGGCATCGTGCTCGACAGCGTCGCGGCCGATGAATATGCGGAGTGCGAATTGAAAGCGCGATTCCTGACGGACGCCGACCCTGGCTTCCAGCTGTTCGAAACGACGGCCGCCACGCGGGCGGACGGGATTCGCCATCTCGATCGCCATCTCGCGCGGCTGCAACGCAGCGCGGATGCGTTCGGCTTCCGCTTCGATGCCGACGCATTGCGTCGCGAGATCGATGCGCGCTGCATGGCGCTCGACGGCGACGGCGCGTACCGGATGAAGCTCGCGTTGGCGAAGGACGGCACGATCGAGATCGTCGCGGCGCCGCTCAAGCCGTTGCCGGCGGGGCCCGTCGGCGTGCTGCTGGCCTCCGCGCACGGCTTCGCGCCGACCCGCGCGAGCGACGCGCTGCTGCTGCACAAGACCACGCGCCGCGCTGAATACGACCGTGCGTGGCAGGCGGCGGAGGCGCTCGGCGGGTTCGACATGCTGTTCGTCAACGAGCGCGGAGAGGTGACGGAAGGCGGGCGCTCGAATCTGTTCGTGAAGCTGGACGGCCAATGGGTGACGCCGCCGTTGACGAGCGGCGTGCTGCCGGGCGTGATGCGCGGCGTGCTGCTCGACGATCCCGCATTCGGCGCGGTGGAGCGCGTCGTGACTCGTGACGATCTCGCGCGGGCGCAGGCGCTGCTGCTGACCAACGCACTGCGCGGCGCGCTCGACGCGGTGTTGAAATGATGCGATGACGATTCGGGCCGTGTGTCCGAACATTCGCTGCCGCTCGCCTTCGGCAACGTGGTATTCCAATAAAAAGCGCGGCGCCCTTTGCGGGGCGCCGCGTTTTTTTACATCCAGCCCGTTACGTCAGAACGTATGCTCGGCTCCCGGAAACGAGCCGTCCTTCACCGCGCGCACATACGCTTCGACCGCCGCCTGAATATTCGGCTGGCCCTGCATGAAGTCCTTGACGAAGCGCGGCCGCTTGCCGGGGAAGATGCCGAGCATGTCGTGCAGCACCAGCACCTGGCCCGAGCAGTCCGCACCCGCGCCGATGCCGATCGTCGGAATGCGCAGCATGTGCGTGACTTCGGACGCGACGAGCGTCGGCACGGCCTCGAGCACCACGAGCTGCGCGCCCGCGTCCTCGATCGCGCGCGCGTCGCGCAGCAATTGCGCGGCGCCGGCTTCGGTCTTGCCCTGCACCTTGAAGCCGCCGAACGCATGCACCGATTGCGGCGTCAGGCCGACGTGCGCGCACACGGGCACCGCGCGTTCGACCAGGAAACGCACGGTGTCGGCGAGCCATTCGCCGCCTTCGAGCTTGACCATCTGCGCGCCGGCGCGCATCAGCTTGACCGAACTCGCGAACGCGTCGGCGGGCGTGCCGTACGTGCCGAACGGCAGGTCCGCGACGATCAGCGTGCGCGGCTGCGCGCGTGCGACACAGGCGGTGTGATATGCGATGTCGTCGAGCGTGACGGGCAGGGTGGTGGTGTGCCCTTGCAGCACGTTGCCGAGCGAATCGCCGATCAGCAGGACGTCGGCGCCCGCGCGGTCGAGCAGCGCGGCAAAGCTCGCGTCGTAGCAGGTCAGCATCGCGATCTTCTCGCCGGCGTCGCGCATCGCCTGCAGTTTCGGCACGGTCACGGCAGGCCGGCTCGATTCCTGGAGATAGGTCATGGGGAATCCGGATCGATGGGTAAAAACAGCGGCGAGACGCGTCAGCGCGTCGTCTCGCCCTTGACGAAGAATTCCTTGCGGCCGCGCATCGTCTCGATGCGCTCGACCAGCAGGGCGAGATCCTCGGGGGAATCCAGCGGGTTCAGGTGTTCGGCCGCGACCGTCAGCACCGGCGTGCGGTCGTAGTGGTAGAAGAATTCGTTGTACGCGTCGACGAGCGAGCGCAGGTACGCGTCGCTGATCTGCAGTTCCATCGGCATCCCGCGCTTCTGGATGCGCGAGAACAGCACTTCGGGGCTGGCCTGCAGATAGACGACGAGATCGGGCGACGGCGCCTGCGGCACGTCGACGTGCGTGGCGACCGAGCGATACAGCTGCCACTCGTCTTCCGGGAGGTTCAGCCGCGCGAAGATGTCGTTCTTCTGCGGCATGAAATCGGCGATGACGGGCCGGCCCGTGTCGAGCGCGCCGATCAGCTCGCGCGCCTGCTGCGCGCGCTGCAGCGCGAACGACAGCTGGACGGGCAGCGCGTAGCGCGCGGTGTCGCGATAGAAGCGTTCGAGGAACGGGTTGTCCTGCGGGCGTTCGAGCAGCGTCTGCATCGACCAGCGCTCGGCGAGCAGGCGCGCGAGCGTCGTCTTGCCGACGCCGATCGGGCCTTCGATCACGAGATAGCGGTGCGGGGCGCGCAGGTCGGGCGCGGTGACGGTCAGCGGAGTCGAGTTCATCGGCAACGGGTCTTGTCGGCGTCTTCGCCGGCAGCGAGCGCCTTCTGCATCAGGCACTGGCAGGTCTGTACCTTTTCGACGCGCTGATCCGCGACGGCGGCGAGAAACGCGTCGGCACGGCCGCGCGCGGGGATGTCGAGCGCCGGCTCGATTTCGACGAGCGGCACGAGCGCGAACGCGCGGTCGGTGAGGCGCGGGTGCGGGACGATCAGGTCGGGTTCGTCGATCGAATCGGCGCCGAACAGCAGGATGTCGAGGTCGAGCGTGCGCGGCGCATTGCGATACGGGCGCTCGCGGCCGAAGTGATGTTCGATCTTCTGGCAGAGCGCGAGCAGCTCGCGGGCCGACAGCGTCGTGTCGAGCTTGACGACGCAATTGTAGTAATCGTCGCCGCCCGCTTCGAACGGCGCCGTGCGATACAGGCTCGACTTGCCGAGGATCGAGATGGTGCGCTGCTGCGCGAGGCACACCACCGCGTCCTTCAGGGTCTGGCGCGCATCGCCGAGATTCGCCCCCAATCCGATATATGCAACCGTCATGGCATCACTTCCTACGTCGTTCGCCGGCGCACGCGTCAGTCGTCGGAACCGCTCGCGGTATCGCTCGCGGTACCGCCCGCGGTATCCGGCGCCTGCTCGGCGGCACCTTCACCCGGATTGCGGTTTCGCGCACCGCCGCGGCGGCGCCGCTTGCGGGGCGATTTTTCCTTCGAGCCGCCCTGCGTGAGCAATGCCTCGCGAGCGGCCGCGTCGCCTTCGATGAAATCCGTCCACCACTGTCCGACTTCCGTATCGAGCTCGCCGGATTCGCAGCGTAACAGGAGGAAATCATACCCCGCTCTAAACCTTTGGTGTTCCAGCAGCCGCATCGCGCTGCGGCCCGAGCGTTTCTCGAGGCGCAACTGCAGGCCCCAGATCTCGCGCATGTCGGCCGAGTAACGCTTGTGGATCGCGAGTTTCTCGGTCTGCATGTCGAGCACGTCGTCCATCGCGCGATGGAGCGCCGGCACCGGGATTTCGCCCTCGGCCGTGTACTGCTCGAAGCGCTGGCGCATGTCGTGCCACAGCAGCGTCGCGAACAGGAAGCCCGGCGACACCGGCTTGCCGGCGCGCACGCGCGCGTCGGTGTTGTTCAGCGCGAGCGTGATGAACTTCTCGCCCTGCGGCTGTTCGAGCACGACGTCGAGCAACGGCAGCAGCCCGTGATGCAGGCCTTCCTTGCGCAGCCGCTGCAGGCACGCGAGTGCGTGCCCCGACAGCAGCAGCTTCAGCATTTCGTCGAACAGGCGTGCGGCCGGGACGTTGTTGATCAGGTCGGCGAGCGAATGGATCGGCTCGCGCGTATGCGGTTCGATCTCGAAATCGAGCTTCGCCGCGAAGCGCACGACGCGCAGCATCCGCACCGGATCCTCGCGGAAGCGGGTGGCCGGATCGCCGATCATTCGCAACAGGCGGGCGCGTATGTCGGCCATCCCGTCGTGATAGTCGAGCACCGTCTGCGTCGACGGGTCGTAGTACATCGCGTTGATCGTGAAGTCGCGGCGCGCGGCGTCCTCGTGCTGCTCGCCCCACACGTTGTCGCGCAGCACGCGGCCGCTCGCATCGACCGCATGCGTGCGGCGATCGAGCTCGTCGCGCTTCAGGCGCCTCGGCGGCTCGGCCGTGGCCGCGGCCGCCTCGGGCGGCGCGTCGACCAGCGCGCGGAACGTCGATACCTCGATCAGCTCCTGGCCGAACTGCACGTGGACGATCTGAAAGCGGCGGCCGATCAGGCGCGCGCGGCGGAACAGGCGCTGCACCTCGGTCGGCGTCGCGTCGGTCGCGACGTCGAAGTCCTTCGGTGCGATGCCGAGCAGCAGGTCGCGCACCGCGCCGCCGACGATGAACGCGCGAAAGCCCGCTTGCTGCAGCGTGTCGGTCACGCGCACCGCGTTCTTCGAGATCAGCGCCGGGTTGATGCCGTGCACGCTGGCCGGCACGACGGTCGGCTCATGGTTGCTGCGCGATTTCTTCGCGCCGCCGGCGCGGACGCCCTTCGGGGCGCGCGGGACAGCAGGGGCCGCTTCGTCGGCCAGGGCCGCGGAGGGGGGCGTTTGCTCGATTTCGTCCTGTCCGAGCAGCTTGCGAATGAATTTTTTGATCACGACGTTCAGAAGAGATCCAGGATGCGCCAGCCGCGGTTGCTTGCATGCGCACGCAGCGTGTCGTCGGGGTTGGTCGCGATCGGGTCGGTGACTTTCTCGAGCAACGGAATGTCGTTGTGCGAGTCGCTGTAGAAATAGCTGTGTTCGAAGTCGTCCCAGTGCTTGCCGAGCGACGCGAGCCACGCTTCGGTGCGCACGATCTTGCCTTCGCGATAGCTCGGCGTGCCGGTCGGCCGGCCCGTGTACGGCGAATCGGGATGCCCGTCGGTCGTTTCGACCTCGCACGCGATCAGCGTGTCGACGCCGAACGCGGTCGCGATCGGGCGCGTGATGAATTCGTTGGTGGCCGTCACGACGCAGCACAAGTCGCCCGCATCGAGATGCTTGCGCACGAGTTCGAGCGCGGCGGGCGTCATCGCGGGGCGGATCACCTCGTGCATGTACTGCTCGTGCCATTCGGCGAGCTGCGCGCGCGAATACTTCGCGAGCGGCGTGAGCATCGCGCACAGGTACGCGTGGATGTTGAGCTGGCCGGCCTTGTAATCGGCGAAGAACTGGTCGTTCCGACGCGAGAAGCTTTCCGCGTCGACGATGCCGAGCTTCACCATGAAGCGACCCCATTCGTGGTCGCTATCGGTCGGAATCAGCGTGTGGTCGAGGTCAAAGAGTGCCAGATTGGTCATGGAAGCGCATTTTACTCGAAGCGGTTCGGGCCCGTGCCCGGTGGTGTGATGTCGTCGCCGGGACGCGCGAGCATCCGGCGCAGCAGCGGCAGCGTGACCGCGCGTTTCTGCTCGAGCGAGAAGCGGTCGAGCGCGTCGAGCAACGCCATCAGGCTCGGCATGTCGCGGCGGAAATGGGTCAGCAGGTATGCAGCGATGTCGTCGGTGAGCGCGATCCCGCGCTCCTTCGCCGCGAGCTTGAGCACGGCGATCTTGCCGGCGTCGGACGGCGGCGACAGGTGGAACACGAGCCCCCAGCCGAGGCGCGTGCGCAGATCCTCGCGCACGTCGAGCGCGAGCGGCGCCGCCGGGCCCGCCGCGACGAACGCGCTCGACGGGTGGGCGCGCACTTCGTTGAACAGGTTGAACAGCGCGACCTGCTGCGTGTCGCTCATCCGGTCGCAGTCGTCGATCGCATAGATGCCGATGCGCGGGTCGAACGTGAACGCGCCGAGCGGGCTCTGCGGCGTCAGGTAGCGCGCATAGCCGTACGACGCGTCGCTCACGAGCGCCTGCAGCAGGTGGGTGCGGCCGCTGCCGGGCTCGCCCCAGATATAGAACGACCGGTCCGGCACGGGGCCGGCCGCGAGCGCGAGATCGAGCTTCTGCAGGCGCGTGACGAGCTCGTCGTTCTCGTCGCTCATGATGAAGTTGTCGAACGTGGCGGGCGGCGGCGTGCCGAGATCGAGCGTCAGTTGACGGGACACAGCAGTCACAATGCGGGTCGGTTGAAAAAACGCGTGCCGTACGCCGGGCACGCGCGGGGGAAAGCGCCCCGGCTGGCTTCACGCGCGACCGTACGCACGGCGCGGCGCGGGTTTCGGCGCGCTTCGCCCGGCGATGAAAACGGGGACGTGTTGACCAAGATGCAATCCCTGACGATTCGGTGCTGGGAATTCCGGCCAACGGGCCGGCTTCGGGTAAAATCGCATTTTACCGACCTTCTCGCATTCCCCCATGAATCCTCCGAAATCCGCTCCCGACGCTCAGGGTCTGTCCTATCGCGACGCAGGTGTCGACATCGACGCAGGCGACGCGCTCATCGACAAGATCAAGCCTTTTGCGAAGAAAACTCTGCGCGACGGCGTGCTTGGCGGCATCGGCGGGTTCGGCGCGCTGTTCGAAGTACCGAAGAAGTACAAGGAGCCCGTGCTCGTATCGGGCACCGACGGCGTGGGCACCAAGCTCAAGCTGGCCTTTCATCTGAACAAACACGACACCGTCGGCCAGGATCTCGTCGCGATGAGCGTGAACGACATCCTCGTGCAAGGCGCCGAGCCGCTGTTCTTCCTCGACTACTTCGCATGCGGCAAGCTCGACGTCGACACGGCCGCAACCGTCGTCAAGGGCATCGCGCAGGGCTGCGAACTGTCGGGCTGCGCGCTGATCGGCGGCGAAACGGCCGAAATGCCGGGCATGTACCCGGACGGCGAATACGATCTGGCCGGCTTCGCGGTCGGCGCGGTCGAGAAGAGCAAGATCATCGACGGTAGCACGATCGCCGAGGGCGACGTGGTGCTCGGCCTCGCATCGAGCGGCATCCACTCGAACGGCTTCTCGCTCGTGCGCAAGATCATCGAGCGCGCGAATCCCGATCTGTCGGCGGATTTCCACGGCCGCTCGCTGGCCGACGCGCTGATGGCCCCGACGCGCATCTACGTGAAGCCGCTGCTCGCGCTGATGCAGAAGCTGACGGTGAAGGGCATGGCGCACATCACGGGCGGCGGCCTCGTCGAGAACATCCCGCGCGTGCTGCGCGAAGGTCTCACCGCCGAGCTCGACCAGCACGCGTGGCCGCTGCCGCCGCTGTTCAAGTGGCTGCAGGAGCACGGCGGCGTCGCCGACGCGGAAATGCACCGCGTGTTCAACTGCGGGATCGGCATGGCCGTGATCGTCTCGGCGGCCGATGCCGACGCGGCGATCGCCGACCTGACCGCCGCCGGCGAACAGGTGTGGAAGATCGGCACCGTGCGTGCGACCCGCGAAGGCGAGGCGCAGACGGTCGTGGTCTGACGCACGGCAGCAGCAGAATGCAGTACGGAAAGCCGCCCGGAATCGATCCGGGCGGCTTTTTTTTCGGGCGCCGCGTGCGGTCGGACGCGCGCCGATGAAGGAGGGACGACGATGACCGAAGATGAACGCGCGATCCGCGAGCTCGTGGAAAACTGGTTCGTGTCGAGTCGGCGGGGCGATCTGGCGACCGTGCTCGACCTGATCGCCGACGACGCGATCTTCATGGTGGCCGGCAAGCCGCCGTTCGACAAGGCGGCGTTCGCGGCCGCGTCGCGCGAAGCGAACGCGGGTGCGGAGCACGCTCCGAAGGTCGACGGCCGCTACCGGATCGACGAGCTGTGCGTGATCGGCGACTGGGCGTACATGCGCAATTTCCTCGAGATCGACGCGACGCCGCCGGGCGGCGAAACGATCCACCGCTCGGGCCATACGCTGACGATCTTCCGCAAGGCCGGCGGCCGCTGGCAGCTCGTGCGCGATGCGAATCTCGTGACGCTCGCGGGCTGAGCGCGGCGATGCGTATGGCGGCGCCTGTCGTCGCTCAGGCGGACGGCCTCGATGCGCCCGCCGGCCGCGTGCCGGCCAACAGCGGCGGCACGAGCAGATAGAGCAGCGCGGCCGCAGCCCATACGAGCCCCGGCCAGGTCGCGCGCGTCGCCGCGTAGGTCGCGGTGACGACCAGCGGCCCCGCGACGCCGATCAGGCTCGCCACGCTCGCCAGCGTGCCCTGCAGTTCGCCCTGGCGCGCATCGTCGACCTGTCGCGCGAGCATCGCCTGCAACGCCGGCAGCGTCATGCCGCCAGCCGCGAACAGTGGCAGCAGCGCAAACGGCACCCAGGCGGCCGTCGCGAATGCGATGATCGCCAGCCCGAGCGCGTCGCCAGCAAGGCCCAGCGCGAGCGCGCGTCGCTCGCCCAGCCACGCGATCAACGGTCCGATCGCGAACGCCTGCGCGAGCGCGTGGCACGCGCCGTAACCGGCGAGCGAGAGCCCGGCGATTGGCGTCGACCAGCCGAAATGTTCCTGGCCGTACAGAATCCACAGCGTCGCGGGCGCCTGCGACACCAGCGCGACGATCACATAGATGCCGACCAGTGGCGCGAGCGCAGGCGCGCCGCTCAGCCGGCGCAGGCTCGCGAACGGATTGAGCGCGCCGACCGTCCGGCCCTCCCGGGCCGAGCGCGGCCGCGATTCCGGCAGCGCGCGCCACACGAGCACGAGGTTCAGCGCATTGAGCAACGCGGCCGCAACGAACGGCGCACGCAGGTGCAGCATGCCGAGCAGCCCGCCGATCAGCGGGCCGGCGATGAAGCCGATGCCCATCATCGCGCCGAGCTGGCCGAAGCGCCGCGCGCGATCCGGTTCGGCCGTCACGTCGGTCACGTACGCGGTCGCGACCGCGACGTTCGCGCCGGTGATGCCCGCGATCAGCCGTCCGACGTAAAGCCACGCGAGCGTCGGCGCGAGCGCCATCAGCAGATAGTCGAGCGCGGCGCCCGCGAGCGACGCGAGCAGCACCGGTCGGCGGCCGAAACGGTCGCTCAGCGCGCCGAGCAACGGTGCACACAGGAACTGCGCGAACGCGTACAGCGCGAGCAGGATGCCGTAGTGGGTGTCGGTGCTGCCCGCGGTGGCGAGCGAGCGCAGCAGCCCGGGCAGGATCGGCATCACGATCCCGACGCCGATCGCATCGAGCAGGACCGTGGCCAGGATGGCAATCAGGGACGGATTCAAGAGCACCACTCTATCGATGATAGAGTGGGGAGTATTCCACAGTTTCCCTATCGGTGATAGAGATGAAGGACACGGGAGCGCGGCTGACGCGCGACACGGTATTGCGCGCGGCGCTCGACTTGCTGGACGAGGTGGGAATCGACGGACTTTCGACGCGACGGCTCGCCGAGCGGCTCGGCGTGCAATCGCCGACGCTGTACTGGCATTTCAGGAACAAGGCCGAGTTGCTCGACGCAATGGCCGAGGCGATCATGCTCGAGCGTCACGGCGCGTCGCTGCCGCGGCCGGACGACGTGTGGGATGCATGGCTCGCGGAGAACGCGCGCAGTTTTCGCCGCGCGCTGCTGGCCTATCGCGACGGCGCGCGACTGCATGCCGGCACGCGGCCGCGCGCACTGCATTTCAGCTCGATCGAACGCAAGGTCGCGCTGCTCGGCGACGCGGGGTTCACGCCGGACGAAGCGGTCGACGTGATGGTCGCGATCAGCCGCTTCGTGGTCGGATGGGTGCTGGAAGAGCAGGCGGCGCCGGACAGCGACGCCGATGCGCCGCTGCCGGACGCGGCCGAGTATCCGCGGCTCGCGAAAGGCTGGGCCGCGCTGCGCGAGCGCGGCGGCGACGAAGCGTTCGAGCGTGGCATCGCGTGGATCGTCGACGGCGCCCGCGCGCGCCTGGCGGCGCGTCGGGCGGGCTGATGCGTCAGCCCGGCGTGCGGCCGTCGAGGACACGTTCGAGCGCGTCGAGCGCGCGGGCCGTCGAATCCGGCGCGATGCAGTCGACCACGATCCGCTCCGGCATCGCGCGCAGCCACGTGATCTGGCGTTTGCACAGCTGGCGTGTCGCGAAGATGCCCTTGTCGCGCATCGTTCGGTAGTCGGTATCGCCGTCGAGGAATTCCCACGCCTGCCGGTAGCCGACGCAGCGCATCGACGGCAGATCGGGATGGAGATCGTCGCGGCGCCGCAGTCGTTCGACTTCGTCGATGAAGCCCGCGTCGAGCATCGCGTCGAAGCGCTGCGCGATCCGCGCGTGCAGCACCGCGCGATCCGACGGCTCGAGCGCGACCGGCACGAAGCGGTACGCCGCAGCCGCATCGTCCGTGCGGCGCGGCGCGGCGAGCAGCGCCGACATCGGCTGCCCGCTCAGCATGAAGATTTCCAGTGCGCGCTGGATCCGCTGGGAATCGTTCGGCGCGAGCCGCGCGGCCGTGTCGGGATCGACCTGTGCGAGCCGCGCGTGCAGCGCGGGCCAGCCGTCGCGCGCGGCGTCGGCGTCGAGTGTCGCGCGGACCTCCGGGTCGGCGCCCGGCAGATCGTTGAGCCCTTGCGTCAGCGCCTTGTAGTACAGCATCGTGCCGCCCGCGAGCAACGGCATGCGGCCGCGCGCGACGATCTCGCCGATCAGGCGCAGCGCGTCCGCGCGGAATTCCGCGGCCGAATACGCGTCGGCCGGATCGATGATGTCGATCAGGTGATGCGGCACGCGCGCGCGCTCGTCGCGCGACGGTTTCGCGGTGCCGATATCCATGTCGCGGTAGACGAGCGCCGAATCGACGCTGACGATCTCGATCGGGCGGCGCGCGGCGAGCGCCAGCGCCGCGGCCGTCTTGCCGGAAGCGGTGGGTCCGAGCAGGCAGGCGATCGTCATCGGGGTGGATGGCGAAGAAGCGCTCATTGCCCGCGCATGAAGAGACGGTCGAGATCGTTCAGCGTGAGCTGATACCAGGTCGGCCGGCCGTGATTGCACTGATCCGCGCGCTCGGTCGCCTCCATCTGGCGCAGCAGCGCGTTCATCTCGTCGAGGGTCAGGCGCCGGTTCGCCCGCACCGCGTGGTGGCACGCGAGCGTGCCGAGCAGTTCGTGCTGGCGCTCGGTGAGCACGCGCGAGCCGCCGAACGCGTGCAGGTCGGCGAGCACCGCGCGCGCGAGCGCCTGCAGGTCCGCATCCTTCAGCAGCGCCGGCACCGCGCGGATCGCGAGCGTCGTCGGCGACAGCACCGCGAGATCGAAGCCGAGCGATTCGAGCGTGTCGCGCTCTTCCTCGACCGTGCCGATCTCGACCGGCGTGGCCGTCATCGAGATCGGCAGCAGCAGCGACTGCACGGCGACCGAGCGATCGGCGAGGGCGTTCTTGAACTGCTCGTACAGGATCCGCTCGTGCGCCGCATGCATGTCGACGATCACGAGACCGTACGCGTTCTGCGCGAGCACGTAGATGCCGTGGATCTGGCCGAGCGCGAAGCCGAGCGGCTGCTCGTCGTGCGCGCCGGCGGCGAGCGGCGACGCGGCGAAGCCCGGCAGCGGCGCGACCGGTGCGTCGGCCGAATCGCGGGCGATGAGCGTCGTGCCGTCCGGCGTGCCCGCGCCGCTGTCCTTGCGGCCGAACAGCGCGTCATAGAGCGCGAGCGGCTGCGCGACGGGCAGCGTGCCCTGCGTCATCCGCGCCTGGCGCATCCACGTGTTGCCCGCCGACGATGAAGAAGACGGCGACGAGAAACCGCTGCCGCCGGTCGCGGCGCTCGGGCCCTGGCCGAGCGGCGTATCGAGGAACGATGCCGGCCCGCGCGGCGCCGGTTCGATATGCGCGGCATGGCCGCCCGCGGTGGTTTCCGGCGATGCGCCCGCGTGGCGCGCGAGCGCACGCTGCACCGCATGGAACACGTACTGGTGGATCGAGCGCGAATCGCGGAACCGGACTTCGATCTTCGACGGATGCACGTTCACGTCGACGGCTTCGGGCGGCAGGTCGAGGAACAGCACGTACGACGGGTAACGGTCGCCGTGCAGCACGTCCTCGTAGGCCGCTCGCACCGCGTGAGTCAGCAGCTTGTCGCGCACGAAGCGGCCGTTCACGAAGAAATACTGCTGGTCGGCGCGCCCGCGGCTCGCGGTCGGCAGGCCGGCGCAACCGTAGACGGCGAGCGGACCGGCCTGCTCGTCGAGCGGCAGGTGCGCGGTCGCGAAGCTGTCGCCGAGGATCTTCGCGACGCGCTGCGCGGGCTCGGTCGCATTCCAGTGCTCGACGGCCTTGCCGTTGTGCAGCACCGAGATCGCGACGTCCGGCCGTGCAAGCGCCGCGCGGCGGATCATTTCCAGACAGTGGCCGAATTCCGTCTGCTCGCTCTTCAGGAACTTGCGCCGCGCGGGCGTGTTGAAGTACAGCTCGCGCACCTCGATCGTCGTGCCGGTCGAGCCGGCGGCGGGCGACAGCACGCCCGTCTGCGCATCGATCTTCATCGCGTGCGCGGCATCGGCCGTGCGGCTCGTGATCGACATCTCGGCGACCGACGCGATCGACGCGAGCGCTTCGCCGCGAAAACCCAGCGTCGCGACCGCCTCGAGCTCCTCGAGCGAGCGGATCTTGCTGGTCGCGTGGCGCATCAGCGCGAGCGCCAGTTCGTCGGGCGGAATCCCGCAGCCGTCGTCGGTGATCGAGATGCGCTTGACGCCGCCTTCTTCCAGCACGATGCGCAGCGTCGTCGCGCCGGCGTCCATCGCGTTCTCGAGCAGTTCCTTGACGACCGACGCCGGGCGTTCGACGACCTCGCCGGCGGCGATCTGGCTGATCAGCTGGTCGGGCAGGGGCTGGATCGCGCGCAGCGGGCGCGCGGCGGGGGCGGGCGCGGCGCCCGCGGCCGTTTCGGTGATATCGGACATGGCCGAATTATAGCGAGGCCGCGAACGCGTGCCGGGGCGGGCGGCCGTTACGTTTTTTCACGGAGCCTTAAGGGAGTTTCGGTATCATCACCCAGTTGCACGCGCCGCCTTGACTGGCGGGCGCCTCGGCCATCCCTGGCCTGTTCCGGCCGTTCCGGCCCTACCGCCTTCGAGGAATCGCATTTGGATACGCTGCTTCATTTCGTCAATCTTGTCCTGCATATCGACGCTTTCCTCGGCGATTTCATCCGGCAGTACGGCGCGTGGGTCTATCTCGTCCTGTTCCTGATCGTGTTCTGCGAGACGGGGCTCGTCGTCTTTCCGTTCCTCCCCGGCGATTCGCTGCTGTTCATCGGCGGCGCGTTCGCGGCGACGGGCGAAATGAACGTCGGCCTGCTGATCGTGCTGCTGCTCGTCGCGGCGATCTCCGGCAACACCGTGAACTACCTGATCGGCCGCTGGGTCGGCCCGAAGGTGTTCAATACGCATATTCCGGTGCTCGAGCGCTTCCTCGATCGCGCCGCGCTGCAGAAGACCCACTCGTTCTACGACAAGCACGGCGGCAAGACGATCGTGCTCGCGCGTTTCATTCCGGTCGTGCGCACGTTCGCGCCGTTCGTCGCGGGCGCGTCGTCGATGAGCGTCGCGCGCTTCCAGTTGTTCAACATGATCGGCGCGCTGGTGTGGGTGCTGCTGCTCGTGCTGCTCGGCTATTTCTTCGGCAACATCCCGTTCATCCGCCAGTACCTGAACGTGATCGTGCTGGTCGGGATCGGCGCGGCGATCGTGCCGGTCGCGCTCGGCGCGGTGTGGAAGCTCGTGCGCGGGCGGCGGTCGGATGAGGCGCCGAAGGCGGGCGGGCGCTGAGCGCGCGTTCGTTGGTTTCGGTGAAGTGAGAAAAGCGTGGCGGGTGCCACGCTTTTTTTTCGTGCGGTTTGGCCGCTGCTGCCGTTACGCGTTGCGATGCGAGATCGGCGTTTCCGGCGTCGGATAACCGGCGTCGCGGAACGTTTCGAGGATCACGCGGTTGGTGTCGCAGTACACCTGCCAGTAGTTCTCCGGCTGAGTCGACGGGCGCACGAACAGCAGCGGGCCTTCCGGCGTGAACTGCAGCACGCCGATGTCCGGTGCCGGCACTTTCAGCACGTTCGGAACCAACTGGATCTGCGCCTTCAGGCGGGTGATCGCATCGACCGCATCGACGCTGTTCGCGATCTTCGCGGTGAGGTCGACGCGGCGGTGCGGCGTCGCGCTGTAGTTCGCGATGTTGTCCGAGAAGATCTTGTTGTTGCCGACGATCGTCACGATGTTGTCGGCGGTGACGATCGTCGTGCCGAACAGGCCGAGCTCCTTCACGGTGCCCGTGACGCCGCCCGCGCTGATCACGTCGCCGATCTTGAACGGGCGCAGCACCTGCATGAACACGCCGGCGGCGAAATGCGCGAGCAGGCCGCCCCAGGCCGTGCCGATCGCGAGGCCGAGGCCGGCGAGCAGCGCGGCGAACGAGGTGGTCTGCACGCCGAAGATCTGCAGGATCGCGAGGATCAGCAGGATCGTCAGCAGCACGCCGACGACGGAGGTCAGGTAGTCGGTGAGCGTCGGGTCGACCTTGCCGCTGCGGCGAACGACCTTGCCGAGCAGGCGGGTACCGATGCGGATTGCCCAGCGGCCGATGAACCACAAGACGACCGCGGCGAGGAGGTTCAGGCCGAAGTCGAGGCCGCGGGTCATCAGGAATTGCTGGGCGGTGGCGAGATCGATCATGCGTTCTCCGAAGTCAAGGGTAAAAGGGCGGCGCATGCACCGGAATGGGAGGCGCTTTTATAACCTGAGCCGGGAGGGGCGGGCAACCGGGCTGACATTGGTTGACGGAATGAAAAACGGGCAGGACGCGGGTGCGTGCTGCCCGTTTGCGGCCCGGCCGGTCGTCGCGCGCGTCGGGTGTCGAGTTGCTTACCGCGCGGCGCGGCCGTAGGTGTCCTCGAAGCGGACGATGTCGTCTTCGCCGAGATACGCGCCCGACTGGACCTCGATCAGCTCGAGCGGAATCTTGCCGGGGTTCGTCAGCCGGTGAGTCGCACCGAGCGGGATGTAGGTCGATTGATTCTCGGTCAGGTCGCATCGCGGTGGCCGACGATGGCGCGGTGCTCGCGGTGAGGGAGGTTCACCACGGGCGGCGGACGACGGACGACGATGGGCATCAGCCGTTCAACGGCAATTTCCGCATGATCGCGTGCACGCATTCCAGCGGGCCTGCTTCGCCCGTGCGCACATGCACGTCGGGCGATACCGGTTTTTCATAGGTCGATTCGATGCCGGTGAACTGCCGAAGGGTCCCTTGCCTTGCCCGCGCGTAGAGCCCTTTGGGGTCGCGCGCTTCCGCCACATCCAGCGCAACGTCGACGAAGACTTCGAAAAACATGCCCTGCGGAAAACGTGCGCGCGCTTTGGCGCGGGCCTCCCGAAACGGCGAGATCAGCGCGACGATGACGACGAGCCCGGCATCCACCATCAGGCGCGCGACCTCGGCCGTCCGACGAATGTTCTCGTGGCGGTCTGCGTCGCTGAATCCAAGGTCCTGATTCAATCCTTCGCGAAGCTGGTCGCCGTCCAGCAGAAAAGTCCGAAGGCCGCGCGCATCGAGTTGTTCCTTCAGAAGATTCGAGAGCGTCGATTTACCGGCACCGGACACACCGGTGAGCCATACCACGAAGGCATGGTCCTGCTTCATGCTGGAAAGCACGGATTGATTGCCCGTCGGCATGACAGGGAGGGAATTGGGGAGATCTTGAGTCATCTCGGATTCGATGTGCCGGTAACTGCGTCGTACTTTATTGATGCGAATTCATTCGTCGCCGAATTGTAACGGTGCTTTTAAAAATTTGTAACTTGAATATTTTGATCAGGAATAAGCGTTCGCCTTCAAGCGGCGCGACGGTGTGCGAACGTCATCTTCCCGGTAATGATTGCCGGTCCGTCGTAATAATTCGAAATAAATATGCGTTATCGACGGGTTCTCGATCGTGTGTCGATTATCGTCCCCGATTTTGGGTCGGCATGAAATCACACGGGTATTAATTTTTTATTTAGTCCAAACCCAAATGGACCGCGCGGGGTTGCTTTCTTGGTCCCTTCCAATTGCGTCGGCATTACCGAGCGCCGAGCCTCCTTAAAAGCCGGATCGCCGCGATTGCCTTGTCTCGCCGAAGATTTCGCCACCTGAATGCGCTCGATTTCTTCAGGACTGCGGCATGTCATTTGTGCCGCGGCCCGAACGGCCGCTGCTGCACATCGGCGCCGTGCGCGACGATCGCCATCCCCTCCGGCACTTCCTCCCACGCGCCGCGCAGGTCGACGAGCGGCTCCGACACGACCATGAACGCATCGTCACCGGCTTCGGCGATACGCGGGTTATGCGGATACAGCTCGTGCAGGTGCTTGAACGACGTGCTGTGGAACAGCGAGCGCGATTGCCGTTCGCTCGAGTAACGCACCGCCACGATCCGTTCGCCATCGGTCGCGCAGATCGTCATGTTGAGCGGATCGGCGATGCGGTGCCGCGCGGCGGTTTCCTCCACCACGCCGACCATCCGTTCGAGCGCCGGCAGCGGCGCCTGCTCGAGACCGTATGTCAGCGCGAGGCGGAACATCAGCTCGGAGTCGGTCGAGCCTTCGAGTGTCGGGAACAGCGCGGGATCGACCTTCATCGTCAGGTCGCGGCGCAGCTTGTGGAAGTCGCGGATCAGCCCGTTGTGCGCGAACAGCCAGCGGCCGTGGCGAAACGGATGGCAGTTGGTTTCCTGCACGGGCGTGTCGGTCGCCGCGCGAATGTGTGCGACGAACATCCGCGAGCGGATCGCACGCGCGGCTTCGCGCAGGTTGCGGTCGTTCCATGCGGGATGCACGGAGCGATAGCGGAACGGGAGTTCGTCGGGATGCCCGTACCAGCCGATGCCGAAACCATCGCCGTTGGTGGTCGTGGCGCCCAGCTCCGAATGCAGGCTCTGGTCGATCAGCGAATGCTTCGCGCGGAACAGCACCGTTTCCAGGTGGATCGGGTTACCCGTATAGGCGAGCCAGCGGCACATGAAGCGCTCCTTCACGATGTATCGTTCGCGCATGGTAGCCGACTCCGCGACGCTTACGCGTGCAGGCGAATCACCCACCATCGTCGTGCATGGTCGCCGCATATGCGCGATGCGCAACCGCCCGGCCACACGGCCGGGCGCCATGCAACGCAGCAGTTCGGTGCGGTGCGGCACGAGGGCGGTGCCGCACCTGCCGGTTCAGTCGCCGAGTGCGTCCATCACGCGCGCCGAATAGACGAGCGCCGCGCCCGCATTCAACGCAATCGCGACGCCGAGCGCTTCCGCCACTTCCTCCTTGGTCGCGCCATGTTTGGCCGCTTCGGCCGTATGCACGGCGATACAGCCGTCGCAGCGCGTCGTGACGGCCACCGCGAGCGCGATCAGCTCGCGCGTCTTCGCGTCGAGATGGCCGGTCTTGGCGCCCGCGCCGGACAGCGCCTTGTAGCCGGCCAGCGTGTCGGGCGATAGCTTGGCGATGTCGCCGATACGGGTCGAGAGTTCCTTCCGGTATTCGTTCCAGTTCAGCATGATGCGTCCTTGTCGAGAAGAGTGAGGAGGGCGGCGGGCGCCGCGATCTCGGGCGATGCAGGGCTATTCTGATCGCTCGCGCTGAGGGTTTCGATACGGTAGAGTGTCAATTTTTAGCGCAATCGTCTCATGGATGCATTGAGTCAACTGCTGTCGCTCGGTCGCAGCCATGTCGAGCTCGACGTGCGTTGCCTGCTCGACGGCCCGTTCGCGATGCCGCACGACCCGCTGCCGCCCGGCGAGGCGGCGTTCCACCTGGTGCTGGCCGGAACGTGCCGGCTACGTACCGCCGACGGGCGCACGCTGCAACTCGCCGACGGCGATTTCGTGCTGCTGCCCGCAGGCAGCGCGCACGACCTGCTCGACGCAGCGGGCAGCCGGTCGAAGCCGCTCGTGCCGCTGTTCGATTCGCGCGCCGGCGACGGCGCGGTGCTGCCGGTCAAGTCGAATCTCGATCCGGCCGAATCGGGCGGCGCGAGCGTGGATCTGCTCTGCGGACGGTTCGTCTATGCGCGCGGCGCGGGTGAACTGCTGATGAGCACGCTGCCGCAGGTGCTGCACGTCGGGTTGCGCGACGCATCGGGCGCCGCGCCGCTGCAACTGCTGACGAGCGTGCTGCGTACCGAGGCGTCGAACGTGCAGCCGGGCGCCGGCGCGATCGTGAACGCGCTCGGGCAGGCGCTGCTCGCGTATGCACTGCGCGCATACGGCCGCGGCGCGCGCGTGCCGTCCGGCTGGCTCGCGCTCGCGGCCGATGCGCGCCTCGGCCCGTCGGTCCAGGCCGTGCTGCAGGCGCCGGCGCAACCGTGGACGGTCGAATCGCTCGGCGCCGCGGCGGCGATGTCGCGTGCGACCTACGCGAGGCATTTCCGCGAGAAGGCCGGGATGAGCGTCGGCGCATTCGTCGCGCGGATCAGGATGATGCATGCGTGCGCGCTGCTGCAGGACACGCAGCGCGGGCAGGCGGAAATCGGGCAGGCGGTCGGTTATCAGTCGGAGGCCGCATTCGGCAAGGCGTTTCGCGCGGTACTCGGCACGACGCCGGGGCGCTGGCGGCGCGCGCGGCGCGAAACGTGAGCATGCAAGCACGCCCGTCGCGACGCGCGCCAAAGCTGCTACCATGCGCCAAACGCAGTTCAACGAAAACGATTTCGAACAACAAGAAAGAGAGGGCAAAGCAATGAACCAGACCACCATCCAGCAACCGTCGTTCGCATTCGTGGCCGCGTCGTGGGCCGCGCTGCTCGCCGGTTTCGCGGCATTCCTGATCGGGCTCTGGAACGCCGGGATGCAGCTCAACGAGAAGGGCTACTACTTCACCGTGCTGGTGTTCGGCCTCTATGCGGCGATCTCGCTGCAGAAGAGCGTGCGCGACCGCGCGGAGGGCATTCCCGTCACCGGCATCTACTACGGCCTCAGCTGGATCGCGCTGCTGCTGTCGATCGCGCTGCTGATCGTTGGCCTTTTCAACGCGACGCTTCAATTGAGCGAGAAGGGCTTTTACGCGATGTCGTTCGTGCTCGCGCTGTTCGGCGCCGTGGCCGTTCAGAAGAACACGCGCGACTTGCAGAACGCGAAGCCGCGCTATGCCGACGCCGATTCTTCACCATCCATTCAGGAGTGACGGCGGGTACCTGACCAGGCTGCCTGCTGCGCGACGAGGTTCGCGGCGGCCGCTTTCACCGCTGTTCCGCGGGTCTGCCGTCCTTTCGTTTCGTTCATGCCAGCGTGCATGACGGTGGAGATATTCTGGATGCCGAACTCCAACGAAACCGAACCGTGTACGCGCGGCCGCTCGCTCCCTGGCGGCCGATACGTGCGCTGAAATCGCCGCGCTGGCCGGTCGACCTCGTCCAGATCGGCACGGCAACGCTGGCATGCGACTGGCTGATGATTGCGGCGGCGTTCGAGGTTGCGATCGTGATGCCACTTCGTTCGTGTACGCGCGTGCGGCGATTGTGATCGCGCGCGGCCGGCTTGCGCTTGCTGTCATGATGCACGAAGTCGCGCATGGATTGCCGGAGCGGAACCGGCGCGTCAACGACGTATTCGGGTAACTGCTCTCCGCGGGCCCGCTGTGGTTGTCGGTGCGCACGTCTCGTGCGGGCCATCTGAAGCGCCATCGCGCGCCGACGCAGTCGGACGATCCCGTCGCGCTGCTGTTCGGCATGGACTGCTATCCAGTTACGCGCGAGCAGTTGGCCGGGCCCTTGCTCGCCTATTCGTGCGGGAGCGGCTATGTAACGAGCGTCGTGAAGCTCGCGGAGGGCAAGTTCGCGTATGCCTTGCCGACGGTCGAGAAATCGTGCGCGTATACGGCGTGGCAGATCGCATCGATGCCGGCCGGCAACGGCTTGCTGTTCGGCGCGCTCGCGTTTGCCGGACATCCGCTGCTGTATGTTGTGTTGTGGATCGTGCCGCCCATCAAGCGGCTGCCGCTTGCCGGGCAGGCGCGCGCGATCTTCGAGCACGCGGGGTTGCGGGCTGGTAAGGACCCGATCCACAACGCGCGCACGATCGTTCGGCGTTCATGGCAGGCGTTTCTATTCGGTCCGAGTGCGATTCATTTTCATATCGAACATCACCTGCCGCGCGGATGCCATTTCATAGCTTGTCGTTCGATCTGGTGAGCAGATCTTTGAGAGTCGGATGCGAAAGTAATTTCACGTAGACGACATATCGGTGAATGATAGGCACACGGTCGTGCTTAGCATCTATGCCAACTTGGATTCAGTCGTCGAGACCGGAAAGACATTGATCAGCGATCCAACTCGATGGACGGGTTGCAGCTTTGATCCAGTTGCGGTTCCGGATTAGATCCCACACGATGACTATTGTGCGAATTTTCAGGCCGTAACCTCACGAGACCATGTTGCGGTATCGGATTGGGACTCAATGTTCGTATTGGCATCTGCCACACAAAATCTGCGATATCCATTGCCATTGTGCGATCTTCTGATGCATCGGAGTGTGCCAATGCTTGTGCGATCTCGTGCCAAGCGATAAGGACTGCTGAATACATATTCCATAAGATTTTTTGGGCCTCGTCATTCGACACTGGAGGGGGAAATCGCAGAGGAATTCCTTGTCGCGCCATCCAGACAGCTCCGTGTTTCGGAAAGCGCTGAATCTGACCGCGAGCCATCCTCGGCGTAGCGTTCGCGTCGACGCCGTATTCTCGCAGTCGTCGCGCAAATGCTTCTCGCCAATCGTGTAAGTCTTGATTGCGTGGATTGAGTCTCCGGCCGTCCGGACCACGTATGTGGACACTCAGATGTACATGGGGATGCGCTTCGTCATCGTGTTCAGCGAAGACATAAGGGCGGCCATCACCAAATATTTCATGAGCAAATGCCCTCGCTGCATCTCGTACTGCTTGGCGATTGGTGCCAGGCGGCATGGACAGCAGCACATTAAGGGTCTCTCTGCGTTTGCTATCTTGGGGAATTCCCCAGCCACTCAAGTGCCATTGTTCAAGTAGGTCATTCAACTCCAATGTACCGGCAATCACGTGTCCATCCTGGTCCTCTAGCGCGACATTTCCGTTGCGCGAAATGTATTGAAGATGGCGACGAACAGCCCCCATCCCCTGCGCACCTGTTGCTTTATTGCTAATCTTAACTATCACCTCAGGCGCGCGTCGAAGCGTCAAACCCAGCTTCTCGCGCAAAAGAGATGCATGCTGATGCAATATTCCGCGTGCAAGGTGCGGTGCGCTGACATGCCTCAGCGGTTCACGAAATAGTCGATCGCCCCAGTTCACCAAAAGCGCGTCGACGTAAATTTTGGCGAATGGCATTTCAGCGGCTCCATCGATCGAGGTTACTTCGTAGGAGCGTCGTTACAGTGCGCAGGTGTGTGTCGATCAAGGCGCGGGTGTGCTCCCAATCGAAGCCTTCCGGGAGCTCGCTACAGTTTGGCCCCCTTGCGAGTTCACCGAGCAACGTCCGAATCGTCGCTAGTTGTCGATTCGACTCCGCGAGAAGTGTCATTTCTCGGTTCCCAAGCTGTGGTTCGCGCGTAAGCTGCGCTCGAACCAGAGCGACGATCCACCTATTAGCGGTGAAGCCGTTCACATAGGCGACGCCTCTGACGCCGTCGAGTTCGGCCTGAGTGAGTCCGATTTGGATTCGCACGCATGGTCCGCTGCGGGCCGGCAGTGATTGTGGCAAGTTCGGACGATCCGCTGCAACTGCAACAGCTTCAACCACTAACTTTCGCAGCGCTTCGCTCGGCGTCACACCTCGTTGTGTGCACCACGACTTCCATTTTGACTTTAGTGCCCCTAAGTCGACACTCAGTCGGGACCGGGGTTGCCCATTTGTTTGTCGTCGTACGCTCATCGTCATTGATGGACCTCCGCTTTTCGTAAAGTCTGATACTTCGCCGTGACGCGAGTACAGGGTGCTACGTTCGAGCTTTCCTTTCTCGAATGGCATCGTCTCTAGTTTCGCCGTGTCGGTGCAACTAAAAGCAGTCTCGACGGCAGCAACCGACAGTTAAGTCGAAGCGCCAAAGTGAGCGGCGCAACAAATATGGCATCCTTAATAATTAGGCCGTGCGTGTACAGCAGGTTGGGGCGGAGCTATAGGTTGCAATCTAAGCCGGCGTCGAGAATGCGGCAACTCCCTAGGTAAGGGGGTGACTGGCGTTCGCATTCTTGTCATACTAATCAGTTGCGCGCCGTAAAAATGGGTGTCGAATGCTGTTGGTGGATACGGGCGGCTCTTGCGTGCCAGTGGAAAGCAACGTTAGCGTTGTCCCGGATTTTAGTCTCTGCCGGGGCAGCTCTATTACGCTAGCCCCAGGAAGACAAGAAGTGAGCGGTTTACAGTGACCATCGCCTCGTCTTCCAGCCGGCCGATGGTCTGGCCGATCTTCTCGCGCCGTACTGTAAACATTTTGTCGACGGCGACCTGCGACAGCGCGCGTAAGCCGTTCAGTTTTGACGGGGCTATAGTTATGCGGATCAAGGGAGCGTCAACAATTTCGCTCGACATGAGTAGCAACGCGACACTCGGGTGATCGGCGAACAGATCGGTCTGTACCACGAGCGCTGGGCGCGCCTTGCCAAAGTCACCCTGGAGTGCGACGGTAACGATGCTTCCGCGTTTCACAGTGGGATGCCGACATCGGCGGCTTGTTCGATGAAGTCGAGCAGGTCGTCTTCGTGAAGGCTCTCGCGAATTACGCTGGACTGTCGTACACATTCGCTTGCAAAGGCTGGGTGCCGGGTATCAGGTACCCAGATTTGGACCGGCCTTAGTCCGGCCGCACGCAGGTTTTCCCGATAGATCCGAACCCGCTCAGAAGTCGTCGTTGCCATCATAATCTCCTGTTACATGTAACGAGTATAGCGTGTTACATGTAACGATTCAATCCAACGCCATATTTGGGGTCAGAATTTTTGTGCTTCAGGCGACTCAATTGAGACGCACATAAGCGGCGCGCCGTGTGTGGGAGAGTCGGGGGCTTCGATGCGAAGAATGAAATCGAAGTATCGATTCGACAGTTTCGCCAGTTGCTCTTGTACGGCCCCCAACTGAATGAGGCATTGGGCATCCCAGTTCATTCCTACGACAAGTTCGCCCGCTGTGCCATTCCACTCGCTAAGAAGAATGGCGGCAACTCGCGCATTTTCTTCGGCGAACCGCTCGATGCGCTGCTCGATATAGCGCACATCGTCGCGCATGAGCGTTCCCGTCACGCGCAGAGAAACGGTATGGGCTACCTTGTCGTGTTTCAGATGTACCGTTGCGATTCCCGCCAGATGTCGTGACACACGATCGAGTTGCTCTTGTTCCAGATCGTCGTGAACCGACAAAGCTCCTGACAAAACATAATCTGCAGGTTCGAGCATCGCAATTCTCCTATGACTCAATCCACAAAATGTTCACTGCGGTGAACTTCGCTATGCGGGCGCGCTACCTATAACGGGAGCCTCGCTAGAATCCGCAAGTTCCGATGCGGTACTGCTTCTGGATGCTTCTGGTCGTTGGCCAAGTCGTGATGGCCAGTTCGGTGAGCGATTTGATGTGCTCAGGCGGTCCAAGAAGAACGATCGACGCTTCTCCATAGCGGCCGCGTCCGAAGGCCGCTCCGCTTCGAGCCCATTTCTGGGAGAATTCTTTCAAGGTGTCCTCGATCGCTTCAACTTCGTCATCGCCCAGCGCCCCGCGGATCCGGATGAGGAGGGATCGAGTAATGGCGTCCACCGCGAAGTGGATGCTCGCGGGGGGCGCAATGCAGCGAGCGAAGTTCCTGGCGTGGATATGGCGAAATCCGTTCAGGACGGGTAAGGCACCAGAAATTTCATAAGTGAACGACATAACAACACCTCACACATTGCGATTCGCGGTGAGCTGAGTGGCTATGCAGCACCGCTGTGCTGCGGGTCACATGTATCAAATAGATACCTTTATGGTTGATTGTAGATTCATATGATAGTTTGTCAAGGGGAAAATATATCAAATGAATGATTTCGAGACCCGCCTGAGAAGTGAGCGATTGCGTTTAGGGTTGAGCCAGGTCGAGTTCGCGACTGCCGGCGGTGTTCAGAAGCACGCACAGTTCCAATATGAGAAGGGGATGAGGCGACCTAACTCGGACTACCTGAGCGCAATTGCCGCCGCCGGCGTCGATTTACACTATTTGTTGACTGGCGAGATCGCGTCTCGCGTAGCTGGTGAGGATGAGCGGAGGGTGCTTTCCGGATATAGGGCATTGGATGTGCGACAGCGCGCGGCAGTCGTAGCCCTAATCGAAGCACTCATTGATCCGACGGCTCCTCAGTTGAAGGAGCAGCAGCCCTCCCAGTCCGAGGGGGATGTCGATCCACTTGGATGATTGAGGGATACAAAACGGGTGCACGTAGATCCGCGCGCAGTGTGCGCCCGGCCTGGCGCAGCGGATAGTCAGTCGCTGGTTGAATGTCTCGAGGACGGGGAGCTACAAGAGCGTGGCCACGATGGGGCGGGTATTCGTGGCCGCATCGGTCTGCGGTGCGTAGTCGACCGACGAGCCGGTAAGGGCGCCGGCTGCTTTCATGCGCGATCGGCAAGATCACGGCGAAATCCCGAACTCGGCACAGAAAGCGATAGGCGCAAAAAAGCCTCCGCGAGGGAGGCATTTTTGCACTATCGAAGATAGTTGGTAGGGTGGGAGGGACTCGAACCCTCGACTCTCTGATTAAAAGTCAGATACTCTAACCAACTGAGTTACCACCCCACGTTCTTGAAACCTGTCGGATCGTTGCTTCAACAACTTGTGCAACGACCTGAAGAGCAAAAGATTATAGCGACGGGTTGCTAGGCTGTCAACAACCCGTCACGATAATTATTTGATCGTTTCAAGCTTGCCCTGCGCCGTCTGCGCCGCGTTCGACCCGGCGTACTGCGACACGACCTGCTCGAACGTTTTCTTCGCGGCCGCCTTCTGGCCTTGCTCGAGCTGGTTCGTGCCGATCGCCACGAGGGCGTCGGCCGCGCGCGGGTGCTGGGGGAACTTGCTGACGATCCCTTGCCACGTCGCGGTCGAACCGCGGTAGTCGCGCAGCGCGTATTGCGCGTTGCCGTACCAGTACTGCGCGGTCGGCTGATAGGGGCTCTGCGGATACTTCGCGATGAACGCACGGAACGAAGCCGCCGCCGCCTTGAAGTTGCCGTTGCGGAACTGCTGCTGCGCCGCGCTGAGCGCATCCGTTTCACCCGGCTGCACGGTGCCTTCGACACCATCGATCGTCGCCTGCTGCGGCTCGAACTTCTTGAGCCGCGTGTCGAGATCCTGGTAGTACTCCTTCTGCTGCCGCTCGAGCGTCGTCAGCCGGTTCGTCAGATCCTCGTTCTCGCCGCGCAGCGTCGCGACCTGCTGATTCAGCTGGTCGATACGGCCGGATTGATCGAGGATCGTACGCTGGGCGGCCGACAACTGACTCGACAGGTTGTCGCTCTTGCTGCGCAGATCGAGCACGGCACGGCGCGCTTCGTTGTCGTCGAACATGCCGGCGTGCGCCGGCGCGGCCGACCACGCCGCGCCCGCGACGCAGAACGCTGCGGCAACGCGCAGCCAGGTTAAACGATGCGTCATACGGCGATTCTTCCGTTACTTACTGTTGGTAGACGAGGTCGGCGCGACGGTTCTGCGCCCACGATGCTTCGTCGTGACCCGTTGCTTGCGGCTTTTCCTTGCCGAGGCTCACGGCTTCCATTTGCGAATCGTTCACGCCGAGCAGTGCCATCGCACGGCGGACGGCTTCCGCACGCTTCTGGCCCAGCGCGAGGTTGTACTCGCTCGTGCCGCGTTCGTCGGTGTTGCCCTGGATCAGCACGTGGCGCTGCGGGTGGCTCTTCAGATACTGCGCGTGCTGCTGCATCAGCGGCTGGTACTCGTCCTTCACCGAATAGCTGTCGAAGTCGAAGTAGATGCTGCGCTTCGCGAGCGGGCTGTTCGGGTCGTTCAGCGGATCGACGTTCACTTGCGCGACGTTGTCGGCGCTCGGCTGCGTGCTGACTGCGCCCGCGTTGTTTGCCTTGTCGTCGAGCTTCACGCCCGACTTGCACGCTGCGAGCGCGCTGATCATCATCACGGCCAGGGCCAGACGAGCTTTATTCGACATCATGGTTACTCTCCTTGTGGTCATTGCATGAAGGGCCCCCACGACGGCTCGCGAACGGAGCCGCCCTGGACGGACAGGATCTGCGGCGGCGCGCTGCCGTCGGAGGGCACTGCAGCCAGAACATTGCGACCACCCGACTGGGTAGCGTACAGAAGGTACTGGCCGTTTGCCGCGAAGCTCGGCGATTCGTCGCGATTGGTATTCGTGATGGCGTTCGCCGCGCCGGTCTGCAGATCCTGAACGTACAGCTTGAAGCCCCCGCCCGTGCGGGAGATGTAAGCGAGCAGCTTGCCGTCCGGGCTCACGCGCGGGCTCGTGTTGTAGCTGCCGGTGAAGGTCACGCGCTGCGCGGCACCGGCGCCTTCACCCTGTGCGGGCATCCGGTAGATTTGCGGCGCGCCGCCGCGGTCGCTCGTGAAGTAGATCCAGCGGCCGTCCGGCGAGTAGTACGGCTCGGTGTCGATCGAGCTGCTCTGCGTGAGACGGCGCAGGCCGCCGCCGTTCGCGTTGACCGTATAGATTTGCGTGTTGCCCGTCAGCGACAGCGCGACCGCAAGCGTGTTGCTGTCCGGCGACCACGCCGGTGCGCTGTTGTTGCCCTTCTGGTCGGAGACCATGTAGCGTTTGCCGGTCGGCAGATCATGGATGTAGACGATCGGCTTCTTGCGCTCGAACGACACGTACGCGACCTTCGTGCCGCTCGGCGACCAGGCCGGCGAGATGATCGGTTCGGTACTCGACAGCGCGATGCGCGCGTTCTGGCCGTCCGAATCCGAAATCTGCAGCTGGTAGCGGTTGCCGGTCTTGATCACGTACGACAGGCGCGTGGCGAACACGCCGCGCACGCCGAGCAGCTTCTGGTAGATGTAGTCGGCGATCTTGTGGCCGGCCGTGCGCAGCGTGGTGTCGGTGGCCGTCAGCGACAGGCCGCCGAGGCTTTGCTGCTTCACGGTGTCGTACAGAATGAAGTTGACCTTGTACTGGCCGTTTGCCTCGCGGTTCACGCTGCCGGCGACGAACGCATTCGCGCCCTTGGCCTTCCACGCGCCGAGATCGACCGATGCGGTCTCGGGCACGGGCGTGCTGCCGGCGTCGATGTTGGTGAATTTGCCGCTGCGGGCGAGGTCGGCGCGAACGATCGACGTGACCTGCTGCGGCAGGTTCGCCTCGTTCGTGAAATTCGCGGTGGCAATGGGGAACTGGGTCGACCCGACACCGGTGATCAGCACGTTGACCTGGGCGTTAGCCGCGCTGCCGGCCGTAATCAGACACGAGGCCACGAGTGCCCTGAAACCTAGCTTTGTCATCAAACTCATGCTTCTTGCTTCCCGTATGGCTTGGATCGCTGCGCAACGGCAGAGACAGTAAAAATACCCGATTCGTTCCCATCTGACAGCGAGCCCGGAGTGTAAGCGCATTTCGTTTCACTCCGCCGCCTTGAAGGTAATCGTAATGTCAGACGGGGTACGGCCGTTAGAATCGGGCGGCAACGGGACCGATGCGTGGATCGCATTGACCACGGCTTGATCCCACCCCGAATTCCCGCTCGAGCGGGAGACCGATGCGCTCAATACGTCACCGGATGGCGTGCACCGAATCTTGACGACGGTGGTCAGGCCTGCCCGCTCGCCGCCCCAAACGATGTTCGGCTTGACGCGGCGGCGTACCTTGTCGGCATAGCCGGGCGTGGCGGCATTGCCGCCGGAGCCCGTGCCCGTGCCGCTTTTCGCGAGGCCTTCGCCGCCGCCTTCACCGGCGCCGGACAGCCCCTGCATCTGCGCGAGGCGCGCATTGCGCTCGCGGTCGAGCTTTGCATTCGCCGCCGCATTGGCCTTCGCGCGCGCCGCGGCTTCGGCCTTCGCCTTGGCCTGCGCTTCCGCCTTTGCCTTCGCGGCTGCGTCGGCTTTCGCCTTCGCCGCCTGCTGCGCTTCGAGCTGAGCCTGCTTTTGCTGCTGGAGTTTCTGCTGTTCGAGCTTCTGCTGCTCGGCGAGCTGCTGTTGCCTGAGCTTGTCGGCCTGCTTCTGTTTGTCGCGTTCCGCGGCCCTCTGGGCGGCGAGCGCGGCGGCCTGTTGCGCGGCGAGCTGCGCGCGGCGGGCTTCCTCTTCCTGCTGGGCCTTCAGTTGCTGCACGCGGCGCTGCTGCTCGAGCTGCGCTTCGCGCGCGGCCGCTTCCTGCTGCCGCTTCTTCTGCTGCAGCGCGATGTCGGCCTGTTCGTCGCGCACCGGGGGCGGGGGCGGCGCGACCTTCGCGGGCGGCGTGGGCGTGACGACGGGCCGCGGCGTGGGGACGTCGGGCACTTCGGTCCACAGCTCGGCTTCGGCGCCGGCCGGCGTGCTGTTCTGCCACTGCACGCCGTGATAGAGGAACAGCGCGAGCAGCACGTGCATCAGCGCGGCGAGCGCGAACGCGCGCCACGTCCCGCGCTCGCGGGGCGGCTGGAGCGGGTACGCGGATCCGCGCGTGGATTGCTGCCGGTTCATTGCGATTTGACGAGGAGGCCGACGCGCTTGACGCCGCGCGCCTTCAGATCGGACATCACGGTCATGACAGCATCGTACTGCACGGTCTTGTCGGCTGCGATCACGACCGGCTGGTCAGGGTGATCGGCCTGCCGGGCCGAGATGAAGCTGTCGAGCTCGGCCTTCGTCATCGTGTCTTCCTGGGTCGCGCCCGAGTCGCCCTTGTACTTGACGCTCATCGTGCGGTCGGCCTTGATGTTGACGACGACGGGCGGCGTCTGCTCCTGCGGCGCGGCGTTGCCGACGGTCGGCAGGTTGATGATCGACGGGGCGACGAGCGGTGCGGTGACCATGAAGATCACGAGCAGCACCAGCATCACGTCGATGTACGGCACGACGTTGATGTCGGCCATTGCGCGGCGCGAGCGGCCGCCGCGCATGCTGGATCGGATGGGGCTTCCTGCCATGGCGCGCTCCTTACTGGGCCTGACGCTGCAGGATGTTCGAGAACTCTTCGATGAAGGTCTCGAAGCGGATCGCGAGGCGGTCGATGTCGTGCGCGTAGCGGTTGTACGCGACCACCGCCGGAATCGCGGCGAACAGGCCGATCGCGGTGGCGACGAGCGCTTCGGCGATGCCCGGCGCGACGTTCGCGAGCGTCGCCTGCTGGACGTTCGCGAGGCCGCGGAACGAGTTCATGATCCCCCAGACCGTGCCGAACAGACCGATGTACGGGCTGACCGAGCCGACCGACGCGAGAAACGCGAGGTTGGCTTCGAGCACGTCCATTTCACGCTGGAACGACGCGCGCATCGCGCGGCGCGCACCGTCGAGCACGAGGCCCGGATCGCTGAGGCGTTTTTCCTTTGCCTTGAGGAATTCGCGCATCCCCGATTCGAAGATCCGCTCGAGTGCGCCGATCGTATGGCGGTTGTTGGCTGCGCTCTGGTACAGCGCCTGCAGGTCGCCGCCCGACCAGAAATCCTTCTCGAAGCGTTCGGTCTGCGCGCGCGCGCGGCGGATCGCGAACCACTTGCGGAAAATGAAGGTCCACGACATCAGCGACAGCAGCAGCAGCAGCCCCATCACGGCCTGGGCCAGCACGCTCGCGTTGAGAACGAGGGAAATGATCGACAGGTCTTGAGCAGTATTCATAGAGGTTTGAGTAGCGTCCCTTCGGGAGTGCCCGGCAAGGGCGTCCGGTGTGCGTGCGGCGCGGCGCGCCGGCCATTCCTGACGCCGAACCTTGCTTAGTATCTAATCAGAACGGCAAGTTCATAGGCTGTGTCTAAACGGGGCTCATGCGAGCTTCGTTGACAAATCAGACTGCCCCGCGCCGATGACAGGCCCGCGTTGCAGCGCATCGAGCACGGCCGGCGGGATGGCCGCGGGCCGGATGCCGTGACGCTCGACGCAGCCGAGGCGGATGTGCCCAACCACAAGCAGCGTGCCGCCACACCAGGCTTCCTGCGTGAATTCCACCGACGCGCGGCCGATGCGTCCGGGCCGGCTCGTGATCGTCAGCGTGTCGTCGAGTCGCGCGGGCGCGCGGTAGTCGAGCGACGTGCTGCGCACGATGAAGATCGCACCGGTATCGTCGGCGAGCCGACGCTGGTCGACGCCGCATGCGCGAAGCCACTCGGTGCGGGCGCGCTCGAAGAACTTCAGGTAGTTGGCATAGAAGACGATGCCGCCTGCGTCGGTATCCTCGTAGTACACGCGCACCGGCCAGGTAAAGCCGGACGGCGCTTCCGGGGAACGGGTAGGCTGAGTCATGGCGCGCATTCTACCGGAACGCAGGAACCGGATTCGTAACGGTTTCGTAACGGAATGTAGTGCGACACGGCACACCGCGGGCCCGCCGGAGGCGGCCGCGGCTGTGCGCGATGCGTCAGCCGCGATGGATCGTGAGCCCGGCCGGTGCCTGTGCGACCGGCATCATCTCGATCGTGTTGATGTTCACGTGTGCCGGGCGCGTCGCGATCCAGTAGATCGTGTCGGCAATGTCCTCGGACGTGAGCGGCTGGACGTTCTGGTACACGTTCGCCGCCTTCGCATCGTCGCCTCGGAAGCGGACGTTCGAGAATTCCGTGCCGCCGCACAGGCCCGGCTCGATGTCGGTCACGCGCAATGGCGTGCCGATCAGATCGGCGCGCAGGTTCAGGCTGAATTGTCGGACAAAAGCCTTGGTTGCGCCGTATACGTTCCCGCCCGGATACGGATAGGTGCCGGCAACCGAACCGAGATTGAAGATATGGCCGCGGCCGCGCTCGATCATGCCGGGCAGCAGCGCGTGCGTGACGGTCACGAGGCCCGAGCAGTTCGTGTCGATCATGGTCTGCCATTCGTCGAGGCTGGCCTTGTGGGCCGGCTCGACGCCGAGCGCGAGGCCGGCGTTGTTGACGAGCACGTCGAGCGCCGCGAATTCGACGGGAAGGGCGGCTGGCACGGCCTCGACGGCCGCGCGGTCGCGCACGTCGAGTTCGAGCGGCAGCAGCGCGTCGCCGAGTTCGGCGGCGAGCGCATCGAGACGATCCTTGCGGCGCGCGGTCGCGACGACGCGATGGCCTCCCTTGACGAAGGCACGGGAAATGGCGGCGCCGAAGCCGGCGGACGCGCCTGTGACGAACACGATCATTGCTGCTCCTGGTCGGTAACAAAGTAGCGGGTGATATCCCGCAAGCCTACTGAGATTGCCGCACCGCGGCAAGGCGGCAAAGCGTTTCGGCACGGGCGCGTAAAACCTGGCCCCAATTGATTCGAGCGTCCTGCCGTGCGGTTGCCTATTCATGACGCATCCAATACACTAATGCGCTCATCACCCCTGCGTGACTGGCGATAGAACCCTTCGGGTTCAAGGTGGAGCATCCCACCGTGAAGCGCGGGGCGCCGTTTTTGCCGTTCGCCTGGGCAGCCGTTGTGCGCCGTCGCGTGCATCGCCGGTGGCTGTCCTGCCTCGCGTCATACGGATTCTTCCGCCACGTCGAGCTGGTCTCGCCAGCAACGCACCGTACTTGGCCGCTCCGGTCAACCTGTACACACTTAACGGAAACCGTATGTTTGACAGAGCCCAAAGCACCATCGCGAACGTCGATCCCGAAATCTTTGCAGCGATCGAGCAGGAAAACCGCCGTCAGGAAGATCACATCGAGCTGATCGCGTCGGAAAACTACACGAGCCCGGCCGTGATGGCCGCGCAGGGCTCGCAGCTCACGAACAAGTACGCGGAAGGGTATCCGGGCAAGCGCTACTACGGCGGCTGCGAGTACGTCGACGTGGTCGAGCAGTTGGCGATCGACCGTGTGAAGCAGCTGTTCAGCGCGGAAGCGGCGAACGTGCAGCCGAACTCGGGTTCGCAGGCGAACCAGGGCGTGTTCTTCGCGATGCTCAAGCCGGGCGACACGATCATGGGCATGAGCCTCGCGCACGGCGGCCACCTGACGCACGGCTCGCCGGTGAACATGTCGGGCAAGTGGTTCAACGTGGTGAGCTACGGCCTGAACGAAAACGAAGACATCGACTATGACGCTGCCGAGCAGCTTGCACAGGAACACAAGCCGAAGTTGATCGTCGCGGGCGCGTCGGCGTTTGCGCTGAAGATCGATTTCGAGCGTCTGGCGAAGATCGCGAAGTCGGTGGGCGCGTACCTGATGGTCGACATGGCGCACTACGCAGGCCTGATCGCGGCGGGCGTGTATCCGAACCCGGTGCCGCACGCGGATTTCGTGACGACGACGACGCACAAGAGTCTGCGCGGCCCGCGCGGCGGCGTGATCCTGATGAAGGCCGAGTACGAGAAGCCGATCAATTCGGCGATCTTCCCGGGGATCCAGGGCGGCCCGCTGATGCACGTGATCGCGGCGAAGGCTGTGGCGTTCAAGGAAGCGCTGTCGCCGGAGTTCAAGGAATATCAGCAGAAGGTCGTCGAGAACGCACGTGTGCTGGCCGAAACGCTGGTGAAGCGCGGGCTGCGGATCGTGTCGGGCCGCACGGAAAGCCACGTGATGCTGGTCGACCTGCGCGCGAAGAACATCACGGGCAAGGCAGCGGAAGCGGCGCTCGGCGCGGCGCACATCACCGTGAACAAGAACGCGATCCCGAACGACCCGGAAAAGCCGTTCGTGACGAGCGGCGTGCGCCTCGGTTCGCCGGCGATGACGACGCGCGGTTTCGGGCCGGCGGAAGCCGAGCAGGTGGGCAACCTGATTGCCGACGTGCTGGATAACCCGGAAGACGCAGCGACGATCGAGCGCGTGCGCGCGCAGGTCGCCGAGCTGACCAAGCGTTTCCCGGTTTACCGCTGATCGCCGATGCGCTGCCCGTTCTGCCGGCATGACGACACGCAGGTCGTTGACTCGCGCGTGTCCGAAGATGGTGCCGCGATTCGGCGGCGCCGTCGCTGCTCGGCTTGCGACAAGCGTTTCACGACGTACGAGCGGGTCGAGTTGTCCCTGCCGTTCGTCGTGAAGAAGGACGGCAGCCGCACGGAATTCGATCGCCGCAAGATCGTCGCCAGCATGCAACTCGCGCTGCGCAAGCGGCCGGTTGCCGCCGACGCGATCGACGCGGCGGTCGCCCGCATCGAATATCAACTGCTCGCGACGGGCGAGCGTGAAGTGCGTAGCGAGAAGCTGGGCGAACTCGTGATGAACGAGTTGCGCGGCCTCGACACGATCGCCTATGTGCGCTTCGCGTCGGTGTATCGCCGGTTCGAGGACGTTTCCGAATTTGCCGACGTGATCGAAGAGTTCCGTCGCGCCTCTCCCGCCAAAACTCCACGTAAGCGCTGACGCGCTGCGTTCGTTCATCGACTAATCCGGTGCTTCGATTCGCGCCGATTGTGTCGGTTGCAGTCGCATGTCGCCAGTCGGCCGTTCGGCTAATGGCGCGCGTCCGCACGCGCCGCTACAGTCGTCGCATCACCGTTGCGGAGGACGATTGCGATGGAGCTGGGCGCTCAATCCCTGAAGAATGTGGTGCAACGACCGGGCGGATTCACGCTCGTCGAGCTGATGGTCGCTATGTCGCTCGCCATAGTCGATGGTGCGCATCCGCGGCATGCTGGCGCAGGTGCCGCCGCACGGGCATGCCGAGAATCGAATAGCGCTCGGGCGGCCGGACGGCGACGATTCGCCGGTGAGCTATGAACTGGCAGCGGCGCCGCTCGACACTGGTCCGATGCACGACGATGCATGCGGTACATTCACGCTGCGCTCGGACGGGACGAACGGCAATGCAGGCAACGATGGCGCCGGCGAACCGGGCGCTGTCTGCTGGGGCGAGCGCTGAGTTCGCAAGGAAGGCGCGCAGCGGCCCATGGCCGTGCGCGCGGGATGCCGACGGTCAATCGTCGCGCGCGTCGAGCCCGCGCTCGTCGCGGGACTGCGCCCAGATCCTGTAGATTTCCCATGCGGCGAAGCCGAGCGTACCCCACTTCAACGCGGGGCCCGCACTCGCGCGCAGCAGCGAGCGAATGGGTTTCGCCAGCACGAGCGACGCGAGCGAGCTCAGCATCGGATACTGGTTGACGAGCTGGCCGAGGCTTGCGTTCAGGTTCTTGGCCGACTGGCCGAACTTGTGGGAGGACAGGCCGGGGATGAATACCTTGAGCCAGCTGAAGCGCGTGACGGCCTGGCGCATTTCGGCTGCGGCTTCCGCGAGTTCGAGCCGCTCGACTTCGGATCGCAGGATCAGCAATTCCTTGCGGAGCGCGCGGTGCTGCGACGCGCTCCAGTGCGATCGCGACGAATGGGAGCGGGATGAATTGCCCGTGATGTTCTGGCTCATGGCGCGTCGGCGAAGTAGGTGGAAGGGATGAGCGCGAGGGCGGTCACGGCTTGCCGCGGAACAGGTCGCGGTCTTTATCGAGTTCGGCGAGCGTCGCCTCGAACACGGTCGGCGCGTCGCGCAGGCCCGAGCGCGCCTTCAGCGCGCATACGATGGCGCTAACGGCATACAGCGCGGTGATCGCGGCGAGCGCCTGCCAGCGGTAGGTATCCCAGAACGCGATCGCGATCAGCACGGTCAGGCTGATGAGCGCCATGGTCGCGAGCATCATCGCGGCGAGTCCGAGGAACAGCACGCCCATCAGGCGCTCCTTCTCCTCGGCAAGCTCGATGCCCACCAGTTCGAGGCGCGTCTGCAGAAGGCCGATGGCGGAGCCGACGAGGCGGCGCAGCGGTCCTTGACCGGACGGCTGCGAGGGGGTGTCTGTCGTCATGGATGAAATGCTTGCGCGTGCAGTGAGCAGCTAGGACAAAGCCGGCCGGCGCAGGCCGGCTGGCTTCGACGCCCGCAGGCCGCGCGACGCGGCCTGCGGGGCGAAACGGCGCCGAGCGCGTTACTTGCGGTTGATCAGCAGCCCGATCAGCACGCCGACGCCGGCGGCCACGCCGATCGACGTCCACGGATGCTCGTGCACGTAGTCGTCGGTCGCGCGCGCGGCCTTCTTGCCTTTCTCGACCACCACGACCTGGACGTCGGCTGCCTTTTCCTTGGCCTGCTTCAGGCGAGACATGGCCTTCTCGCGCAGCTCGGCCGCACGGTCGCCCGTGCTGCTCGCTGCTTGCTTGAGCAGGTCTTCGGCGTCCGAGAGAACGGTTTTGATATCCGACATCAGTTTCTCCTTGTTGATTTCCGACATTGCAACTCCCTTCGTGCTGTCATGCTGCAGGTTCACATCGTAGCGAAACCCCTGCCTGCTGGCGAGCCGGCAAGACAAACGGCGGCAGCGCAAGACTGCATGGTAAACGACTTGTAATAATGAACAGAGCGGCAAAGGATTGAAAAGTTTCCCTCGCAGCCCTCCGCCCTGCCGCGACCCCGGGTAAAAATGACAAAAAAGAATGAATATCAAACGGAATAATCGTTCGCACGGCCCATTGCTTCCCGTAAGCTGATGGACTGCCCCGCGCTGTCCGGCGCGCGGTTTCAACCAGCATCGTTCGAGGAGGGAACATCATGAGTCTGCGTCTTGGTGACATCGCACCGGATTTCGAGCAGGAATCGAGCCTGGGCACCATCAAGTTTCACGAGTGGCTCGGCAACAGCTGGGGTGTCCTGTTCTCGCATCCGGCCGACTACACGCCGGTGTGCACGACCGAACTCGGGCTGACCTCGAAGCTGAAGGGCGAATTCGAGAAACGCAACGTGAAGGTGATCGCGCTGTCGGTCGACGGCGTCGAATCGCACAAGGGCTGGATCAACGACATCAACGAAACGCAGTCGACGGTCGTGGGCTTCCCGATCATCGCCGACGCGGACCGCAAGGTGTCGCAGCTGTACGACATGATTCACCCGAACGCGAACGAAACGCTGACGGTGCGTTCGCTGTTCGTGATCGACCCGAACAAGAAGGTGCGGCTCACGATCACCTATCCGGCCAGCACGGGGCGCAACTTCGACGAAGTGCTGCGCGTGATCGATTCGCTGCAATTGACCGACAATTACAAGGTCGCGACGCCCGGCAACTGGAAGGACGGCGACGACGTCGTGATCGTGCCGTCGCTGCAGGATCCGGAAGAGCTGAAGAAGCGCTTTCCGAAGGGCTTCAAGGCGGTGCGTCCGTATCTGCGCCTGACGCCGCAGCCGAACAAGTAAGCATCGGCGGCCCGCAGCCGCGGCTTCCATGACGAAGGCCCGTCCGGCAGCGATGCCGGGCGGGCCTTTTATCTGGCGGCGGGCGCGTGCGCGGCATCGCTGCCGCGTGCGTCATGGCCGGATCGTCAGAAGAATGCCTGGATGCCCGTCTGCGCGCGGCCGAGGATCAGCGCGTGGATGTCGTGCGTGCCTTCGTACGTGTTGACCACCTCGAGGTTCACGAGGTGGCGCGCGACGCCGAATTCGTCGGAGATGCCGTTGCCGCCGAGCATGTCGCGCGCGAGGCGGGCGATGTCGAGCGCCTTGCCGCACGAATTGCGCTTCATGATCGACGTGATCTCGACGGCGGCCGTACCTTCGTCCTTCATCCGGCCGAGGCGCAGCACGCCTTGCAGGCCGAGCGTGATTTCGGTCTGCATGTCGGCGAGCTTCTTCTGGATCAACTGGTTCGCGGCGAGCGGCCGGCCGAACTGCTGGCGGTCGAGCACGTACTGGCGCGCGGTGTGCCAGCACGACTCGGCGGCGCCGAGCGCGCCCCATGCGATCCCGTAGCGCGCCGAGTTCAGGCAGGTGAACGGGCCGCGCAGGCCGCTCACGTTCGGCATCAGGTTCTCTTCGGGTACGAACACCTCGTCGAGGACGATCTCGCCGGTGATCGACGCGCGCAGCCCGACCTTGCCGTGGATCGCCGGCGCCGACAGGCCCTTCCAGCCCTTCTCGAGGATGAAGCCGCGGATCGCGTCCTTGCCGTTTTCTTCCAGCTTCGCCCACACGACGAACACGTCGGCGATCGGGGAGTTGGTGATCCACATCTTCGCGCCGGACAGCGAGTAGCCGCCCGGCACCTTCTTCGCGCGCGTGACCATGCTGCCCGGATCGGAGCCGTGGTTCGGCTCGGTCAAGCCGAAGCAGCCGATCCATTCGCCGGTCGCGAGCTTCGGCAGGTATTTCTGCTTCTGCGCGTCGGAGCCGAATTCGTGGATCGGCACCATCACGAGGGACGACTGCACGGACATCATCGACCGGTAGCCCGAATCGACGCGCTCGACTTCGCGCGCGATCAGCCCGTAGCTCACGTAGTTGAGGCCGGGGCCGCCGTATTCCTCGGGAATCGTCGGGCCGAGCAAGCCGACCTCGCCCATCTCGCGAAAGAGGGCCGCGTCGGTGCGTTCGTGGCGGAACGCTTCGGTGACGCGCGGCGCGAGCTTGTCCTGTGCGTACGCCTGTGCGGCATCGCGGACCATTCGCTCTTCTTCGGTCAGTTGCTGGTCGAGCAGCAGCGGATCGTCCCAATGAAAAGTTGCAGCACTCATCGTCTCATCTCCTGTCGGCCCGAGTTGGCGCTTCAGCGCTTACTCGGCCCCATGCTTCGCGGTCGGCCCGAGTTGGCGCTTCAGTGCTTACTCGGCCCCTTGCTTTGCGGTCGGTCGAAGTGGGCGCCTCGGCGCTGACTCCACAACCGTGCTTTTCGGTCGGGCAGAAGTAGCGCGTCAGCGCGTGCTCCGGGCTGATGCCTGAAGTTCGCTTGACTTGCGTTCCGCTGTGCGGAACAATGTTTTGCAAATCGAACCCAGTGTAGCACCGGATGACACTTTCAACCATGGATGACACCACGATCGACGAGCGCAAGTTCGTCGTCGCCCTCGCGCGCGGGCTCGACCTGCTGCGCGCCTTCCGGCCCGGCGAGACGATGCTGGGCAACCGCGATTTCGCGGAACGCACGGGGCTGCCGAAGGCGACGGTGAACCGGCTGGCCTATACGCTGACGGTGCTCGGCTATCTGCGCTACGACGAGACGCTCGGAAAGTATGCGCTGGACGCCGGCGTGCTGTCGCTCGGCTATGCGCTGCTGTCGGGCTCGGGGACGATCGATCTCGCGCGGCCGCACATGCAGGCGCTGGCGCGCGAGATCGGCGCGGCCGTGTCGCTCGGCTGCCGCGACGGGCTCGACATGATCTATCTGGAGACGATCCGCAGCGAGACCGCGCTGACGCTCGGGCTCGCGCCCGGTTCGCGGCTGTCGATGCTGACGAGCTCGATGGGGCGCGCGTACCTGGCCGTGCAGCCGGACGACGTGCGCCGCGCGCTCTATGCCGAACTGCACCGCGCCGCCGGCGGCGCGGCCGACGCCGATGCGCTCGTCGAGGCCGCGCAGCAGGCGGTGGCCGAATTCTCGACGGGCGGTTGCTGCTATTCGTTCCGCGCGTGGCACATGGACGTGAACGCGGCGGCCGTGCCGTTTCGCGAGCCGCGCGAGGGGCGCTGGCTGATCCTGAGCTGCAGCGGCCCGGCGTCGTCGATGGACGAGGGCGTGTTTCGCACGCAGGTCGGGCCGCAACTGAAGGCGCTCGCGCAGCGGCTCGGGCAGACGGTCTGAGCAACGAGCGCGCGGGTGTTGCCTTCGCGCGGCAACCGGTTCGTTCGCGCCGGGGCGGCGTGGGGCGTGGTGGCGGCGCGGCGCCGCCGTGTATTGCGCGACGGGCGAACGGCGCTCATCATCGTTCGCCTGCTCCCCGACGACGAGGTTTGCAATGGCCCACCCCGAACCGATGGAGGGCGGATGCGCGTGCGGCGCGATCCGCTATCGTATCGCCGAGGTTCCCACCGATGCCGGCTTCTGCCACTGCCGGCTCTGCCAGCGCACGACCGGCGCGGCGGTCGTTGCGTCGGCATCGGTGCCGATCGGCGCATTCGAATACCTGCAGGGCGAACCGACCGTCTATGCATCGAGCGCGTGGGGCGAGCGGCGCTTCTGCGGCCGTTGCGGCGCGCAGCTCGAATACCGGCTCTCCGACGCGCCGCGGACGGTCGAGATCAATTACGCGACGCTCGACGAACCGTCGCGGCTGCGTCCGGCATGGCACGTCTGGTATCGCGATCGTTTCCCGGGCGTCGAGATCGGCGACGATCTGCCCAAATACGACGATGGTGGAAGAGCGTAGGCGGTAACCGTCGGCGTGTGCTGCGCGGCCGCCGCCCCGGCTTCCCGGCTCCCATCCCGCAAGCATCACGCGAACATCACGCCATCCGCCGGCCTGCGGCGCGCCTTTCCTGCCGATCGCTCAGGCCGTCACGACCTTCGCGAACACCGGCCCCTGCATGAACCGCACGTCGTGCTGACGCAGCAACTCGCACTGCGTCTCGTCGACGACGCCGTCGAAGATCAGCGGAATGCGCACGCGCTGTGCGTAGGCGACGAGCGCCTTGACCATCCCGTCGCGCAACGCGATGCCCGCATCCATCTTGATGTAGTCGGGGCGCGCCATCTCCGATTCGACCGCGAGGATGCGGCCCGGGTCGGGCAGCTTGTCCGCGACCTTGAAACCGTGATGCTGGTAGCTGCGCGTCAGGTAGCCGAGGAAGGTCTTGTGCGCGACCGCAACCGCCGGCAGCTCGATCACGATTCGCTCGACCGGCAGCCCGAAGCGCTGCAGCACCGACGAGAAATGCTTGCCGTGGTCGTATTTCACGCTCTTGAGCAGCCGCTCGTGCACGCGCAGGAACAACAGCCCGTGGCGCTGCGCCCCGAAGAAATTGATCGCGTGCAGCGCGCGCGACAGGCGGTCGATCGCGACCAGCGTCTGGTCGTCGACGGCCGCGTCGACCGGATCGTGCTGCGCGCCCGTGACGAGCGTGACGGCCTGGAAGCCGAGCTCGTCGCCGTAGCGCTCGATCGCGTCGGCGAACGACGTCGATTGCGGCGAGCCGGGCATCGTCACGTCGTAGATCGGCTCGTATGCGCTCGCGAGCGTGCGCTCGGGCAGATTCGCGCACGCGGTGCCGCCTTCGGCAAGCGCGAGGTGTTCCCGCAGATACGGCAGCTGCCCGGCACGGGCGACCAACTCGGGGATGGTAGGCGGAATCATCGGCGTGAGAAGGAAAAATGGCGGCCGAAAGGGCCGCCTCGTTGACTTGATATTAGCAGCGCGCGCCGCGCTCGGCTCGGCGTTTCACTCATATGGTTATCCCGTCCCCGAGTCGATGCCTAGGGTTTACGTTGATTTCACTATTCGTAATTGGTTTTACTATTCGTAAATCCAGGATTTGTCGCCGATCAAGAAATGCGGCATGCGGGCGCCGCGAAACGGCGTCGTTCACGAATCAACGGAAGCAAGGAGCGAGACGTGGCGGTTGACAGGACAGGCGGGCAGGCGCGCCGGCAGGAGAGGGGCGGGACGACGGGCGCGGCGGTGCGCGCGCGGCGCGGTTGAGGAGCGGATGGCGACCATGAGCATCGATTACCAGACGCTGAAGTTCGAGTACCGCGCCCGCGCGCACGACGCGGCCGTTCATCCGGTGATCGTCGTCGGCGCGGGCCCGGTGGGCCTCGCGGCCGCGATCGACCTCGCGCAGCAGGGCGTGCCCGTCGTGCTGCTCGACGACGACGACACGCTGTCGACCGGCTCGCGCGCGATCTGCTTCGCGAAGCGCACCCTCGAGATCTTCGACCGGCTCGGCTGCGGTGAGCGCTTCGTCGACAAGGGCGTGAGCTGGCACGTCGGCAAGGTGTTCCTGCAGGACGAGCAGCTTTACGCCTTCGACCTGCTGCCCGAGGAAGGGCATGCGCGCCCCGCGTTCATCAACCTGCAGCAGTACTACGTCGAAGGCTATCTGGCCGATCGCGCGTTCGAACTGGCGAACATCGACATCCGCTGGAAGCACAAGGTGACGGGCGTCGACCAGTCGGCCGAACATGCGGTGCTGACGATCGAGACGCCGGACGGCGTCGCGACGCTGCGTGCGCAGTACGTGATCGCGGCCGACGGCTCGCGCAGCCCGATGCGCACGACGATGGGCCTGGAAAGCCGCGGCCGCACGTTCAAGGACCGCTTCCTGATCGCCGACGTGAAGATGAAGGCGGAGTTTCCGACCGAGCGCTGGTTCTGGTTCGATCCGCCGTTTCACCGCAACCAGTCGGTGCTGCTGCACCGCCAGCCGGACAACGTGTGGCGCATCGACTTCCAGCTCGGCTGGGATGCCGATCCCGTCGCCGAGAAACAGCCGGAGCGCGTGATCCCGCGCGTGCGCGCGCTGCTCGGGCCGGACGTCGAGTTCGAGCTCGAGTGGGTGAGCGTCTATACGTTCCGCTGCCAGCGAATGGAGACGTTCCGTCACGGCCGCGTGCTGTTCGCGGGCGATTCCGCGCACGGCGTGTCGCCGTTCGGCGCGCGCGGCGCGAACAGCGGCGTGCAGGACGCGGACAACCTCGCGTGGAAGCTGAGGCTGGTGCTCGACGGCCATTCCGCCGACAGCCTGCTCGATACGTATGCGAGCGAGCGCGAGTTCGCGGCCGACGAGAACATCCGCAACTCGACGCGCTCGACCGACTTCATCACGCCGAAGAGCGCGGTGTCGCGCGTGTTCCGCGATGCGACGCTGAAGCTCGCGCGCGACTGCGAGTTCGCGCGCAAGCTGGTGAACAGCGGGCGCCTGTCGGTGCCGGCCGTGCTCGCCGATTCGCCGCTCAACACGCCGGACCGCGGCGGCGACGCATTCGCGTGCGCGATGCGGCCGGGCGCGGCGGCGGCCGATGCGCCGGTGCGCGCGCAGGGCACGCCGGGCTGGCTGCTGCAGCATTTGCGCGGCGGCTTCACCGGCGTGCTGTTCGGCTTGCCGGGCGACGCGGCGGCGCTGGCGCTGGCCGTCGACGGTCTCGCGGTGCCGGTTCGGCCGGTGCTCGTCGTGCCGGCCGGGCACGCGCAGCCGGTGGCCGGCGTCGACGTCGTGGAGGACGTCGACGGGCTCGCCGCGCGGCGCTACGACGCGCAGCCCGGCACGTTCTACCTGTTGCGCCCCGACCAGCACGTCTGCGCCCGCACGCGCACGCTCGACCGTCAGGCGATTGCCGACGCACTGGCGCGCGCGATCTGCGCACGCTGAATACGATAAAGACACCGGAGACACCGTCATGCCCCCACTCGATACCCGTCCGCGCCTGGCCGACCCCGACGCGTTCTACGAAGCGCTGATCGACATGCATCGCGACCTGTCGGACGCGGACAGCCAGCTCGTCAACGCGAAGCTGATCCTGTTGCTCGCGAACCAGGTCGGCGACGCCGACGTGCTGCGCGAAGCGATGGCGCTCGCGCGCCAGGGCGTGACGCCGCTCGTGCATCCGGCCGCCGAGGTCGCGCAATGAGCGCGGCGCCGGCCGACGCGCGCGTGCTCGAAGTCGAGCGCGTGATCGACGAGACCCATCGCCCGGGTTTTCACTGGATGCTGCTGATGCTGTGCGGGCTGTGCCTCGTGATCGACGGCTTCGATGCGCAGGCGATGGGCTACGTCGCGCCCAGCGTGATCGCCGAATGGGGCGTGCCGAAGCAGGCGCTCGGGCCCGTGTTCAGCGCGAGCCTGTTCGGGATGCTGCTCGGTGCACTCGGGCTGTCGGTGCTGGCCGACCGCATCGGCCGGCGCCCGGTGCTGATCGGCTCGACGCTGTTCTTCGCGGTGACGATGCTCGCGACGCCGTTCGCGGGCTCGATTCCCGTGCTGATGGCGCTGCGCTTCGTCACCGGGCTCGGCCTCGGCTGCATCATGCCGAACGCAATGGCGCTGGTCGGCGAGTTCAGCCCGGCCGCGCATCGCGTGAAGCGGATGATGATCGTGTCGTGCGGCTTCACGCTCGGCGCGGCGCTCGGCGGCTTCATCAGCGCGGCGCTGATTCCGGCGCTCGGCTGGCGTTCGGTGTTCTTCGTCGGCGGCGCGGTGCCGCTCGTGCTGACGCTCGCGATGGCCGCGCGGCTGCCCGAGTCGCTGCAGTTCCTGGTGCTGAAAGGGCGCGTCGCGCAGGCGCGCGACTGGCTCGCGCGGTTCGCGCCGGAAGCCGGCATCGATGCGAATACGCGGCTCGTCGTGCGCGAGCGTGCCGTGAGCGGCGCGCCGGTCGCCGAGCTGTTCCGCCATGGCCGCCTGCCGGTCACGCTGCTGTTGTGGGCCATCAGCTTCATGAACCTGATCGACCTGTACTTCCTGTCGAACTGGCTGCCGACCGTGATGCGCGCCGCCGGTTATTCGCCCGGCACGGCGGTGATCGTCGGCACGGTGCTGCAGACGGGCGGCGTGATCGGCACGCTGTCGCTCGGCTGGTTCATCGAACGTTACGGTTTCGTGCGTGTGCTGTTCGCGTGCTTCGCGTGCGCGGCCGTGTCGGTGGGGCTGATCGGCTCGGTCGCGCATGCGCTGCCGTGGCTGCTGGTCGTCGTGTTCGCGGGCGGGTTCTGCGTGGTCGGCGGGCAGCCGGCCGTGAACGCGCTCGCGGGCCAGTATTACCCGACGTCGCTGCGCTCGACCGGCATCGGCTGGAGCCTCGGCATCGGCCGGATCGGCTCGGTGCTCGGGCCGCTCGTCGGCGGGCAACTGATTGCGCTCAACTGGTCGAACGGCGCGCTGTTCCACGCGGCCGCGGTGCCCGTGCTGTGCTCGGCGCTGTTCGTGCTGGGCCTCGCGGGCGTCACGCGGCGCGGCGGCGCGCAGGCGCCGAACGCCGCCCTGAATTGATGGAGAAAGGAAACGATGACGCTTGACCTGTCGAAACCGGCGACCGCCGGCTACCTGAGCGGTTTCGCGAACGAATTCGCGACCGAGGCGCTGCCCGGCGCGCTGCCGCACGGGCGCAACTCGCCGCAGCGCGCGCCGTACGGGCTGTACGCGGAGCAGTTGTCGGGCACTGCGTTTACCGCGCCGCGCGGCCACAACCGCCGCTCGTGGCTGTACCGGATTCGCCCGGCCGCGGTGCATCGGCCGTTCGAGCCGTATGCGGGCCCGCAGCGGCTCGTGTCGGAATTCGGCGATTCGGCCGACGTGCCGCCGACGCCGCCCAATCAGTTGCGCTGGGATCCGCTGCCGATGCCGGTCGAGCCGACCGATTTCGTCGACGGCCTCGTGACGATGGCCGGCAACGGGTCGGCTGCCGCGATGAACGGCTGCGCGATCCACCTGTACGCGGCGAACCGCTCGATGCAGGACCGCTTCTTCTACAGCGCGGACGGCGAACTGCTGATCGTGCCGCAGCAGGGGCGCCTGTTTATCGCGACCGAATTCGGCCGGCTCGACGTCGAGCCGTTCGAGATCGCGGTGATTCCGCGCGGCGTGCGTTTTACCGTCGCGCTGCCGGACGGCGACGCGCGCGGCTACATCTGCGAAAACTTCGGCGCACTGTTGCGCCTGCCGGATCTCGGCCCGATCGGCTCGAACGGGCTCGCGAACCCGCGCGATTTCCTGACGCCGCAGGCCGCGTATGAAGACCGCGAAGGCGCGTTCGAGCTGATCGCGAAGCTGAACGGGCGCCTCTGGCGCGCGGACATCGGCCATTCGCCGCTCGACGTCGTCGCGTGGCACGGCAACTACGCGCCGGTCAAATACGATCTGCGCCTGTTCAACACGATCGGCTCGATCAGCTTCGATCATCCCGATCCGTCGATCTTCCTCGTGCTGCAGTCGCAGAGCGACACGCCGGGCGTCGACACGATCGACTTCGTGATCTTCCCGCCGCGCTGGCTCGCGGCCGAGGATACGTTCCGCCCGCCGTGGTTCCACCGCAACGTCGCGAGCGAGTTCATGGGGCTCGTGCACGGCGCATACGACGCGAAGGCCGAGGGCTTCGTGCCGGGCGGCGCGAGCCTGCACAACTGCATGTCGGGCCACGGGCCCGACGCGGACACGTTCGAGAAGGCGTCGGCGAGCGACACGACGAAGCCGCACAAGGTCGACGCGACGATGGCGTTCATGTTCGAAACCCGCACGCTGATCCGGCCGACGCGCTACGCGCTCGACACCGCGCAGCTGCAGGCCGATTACTTCGAATGCTGGCAAGGCATCCAGAAACACTTCAATCCGGAGCAACGATGAGCGACACCCAAGACTGGCGCGCGACGCTCGACCCCGCCCGCAAGAGCTGGGTCGACACGGCGAACGATCCCGCCTGCGACTTCCCGATCCAGAACCTGCCGTTCGGGATCTTCAGCGATGCGAAGCAGGGCGCGCGCCGTGCGGGCGTCGCGCTGGGCGACCGGATCGTCGATCTCGCGGCGCTGGCGCGTGCGGGCTTCGTGACGTTGCCGGCCGGCGCCGATGCGTTCGCCGCGCCGACGCTCAACGAGTTCATCGCACTCGGCCGCGACGCATGGCGCAGCGTACGCGTGCAGTTGTCCGAACTGTTTTCGCAAGACAACGCACGGTTGCGCGATGATGCGGCGCTGCGCGCGCAGGTGCTCGTCGCGCAGCGCGACGCGACGCTGCATCTGCCGGTCGAGATTCCCGGCTATACCGATTTCTATTCGTCGAAGGAGCACGCGACCAACGTCGGCTCGATGTTCCGCGATCCGAAGAATGCGCTGCTGCCGAACTGGTCGGAGATGCCGATCGGCTACAACGGCCGTGCGTCGTCGGTGGTCGTGAGCGGCACGCCGGTGCGGCGCCCGAACGGGCAACTGAAGCTGCCCGATCAGGAGCGCCCGGTGTTCGGCGCGTGCCGCAAGCTCGACATCGAGCTGGAAACGGGCTTCATCGTCGGGAAGGGCAACGCACTCGGCGAGCCGATCGCGTGCGAGGACGCGGAAGCGCATATCTTCGGGATGGTGCTGCTGAACGACTGGAGCGCGCGCGACATCCAGCAGTGGGAGTACGTGCCGCTCGGCCCGTTCAACGCGAAGACGTTCGCGACGACGATCTCGCCGTGGATCGTCACGCTCGACGCGCTCGAGCCGTTCCGCGTCGCGCAGCCGGAGCAGTCGCCGCAGCCGCTCGCGTATCTGCAGCATGCGGGCAAGCATGCATTCGACATCGCGCTGGAAGTGACGCTGCGCGCGGAGGGTGCCGCCGAGGCGACGTCGATCTGCCGCACCAACTTCAAGCACATGTATTGGACGATGGCGCAGCAGTTGGCGCATCACACGGTCGCCGGCTGCAACACGCGCGTGGGCGATCTGATGGGTTCGGGCACGATCAGCGGGCCGACGAAGGGTTCGTTCGGCAGCCTGCTCGAGCTGACGTGGAACGGTAAGGAGCCGGTCGCGCTGAACGGTGGCGGCAGCCGCACGTTTATCGAGGACGGCGACGAGTTGACGCTCGTCGGCTGGTGCCAGGGCAACGGCTATCGCGTCGGCTTCGGCATGTGTGCGGGCAGAATTTTGCCGGCGCGGCGTGCTTGACGGAGCGCAGCGCGAAACGTCACGCGTCGGTCACGCGTAGTACGGAATGACAGGGCGGCTCGCATTGCGCGGGCCGTTTTCGTTTATGGAGGATGGGCGCGAGCGGGCCGATGCGTATCGGTGCATGATGCTGTGCGCCAACGCCAACGCCAACGCCAACGCCAACGCCAACGCCAACGCCAACGCCAACGCCAACGCCAACGCCAACGCCAACCCGAATCAGACCGCGCGTTGCACTGCCGCGCGTCGTTCCCACAACGCGGCCACGACGAACGCGGCGACGCAGGCGACCAGCACGCCGACCAGCGCGTTGCTGCCCAGTTGCTCCATCAACGCACCCGCAACCAGCGGGCCCCCGAAGCTCGCGGCGCTCCACGACGCCGACACGAGTGAGCTCGCGGTGACGAGCGCCGCGCCGCGGAAACGCTCGCCGCACGCGACGAGCGACAGCGTGTAGATGCTGCCGGCCGCCGCGCCGAGCACGAACAGCAGCGGCCAGCACAGCCACGGGTTCGCGATGACGAACGGCAGCAGCGGCAGGCCGGCGAGCACGATCCAGCCGGCGCCGAGGTGCACGCGTTCGCGGCCGAGCTTGTCCGCGAGCCAGCCGATCGGGAACTGCATCGCGGTATCGCCGAACAGCATGATCGACGCGAGCAGCACGGCGGTCGCGCTCGCGATGCCGTGATCCATCGCGTAGAGCGGCAGCAACGACAGCGCGAGCGTGTCGAACAGCGCGAAGAAGCCGGTGCCGATGATCAGCGCGGGCATGCGCGGCAGCACGTCGCGCCAGCGGCCGTGCGCTTCGTGATGCCCGTCGTCGCCGGCGAGCGGCGCACGGCGGATCGTCGCGAGCGTCGGCAGCGCGAGCAGGAACAGCGCGCCGCACAGTGCGAAGCGGATACTCGTCGCGCCCGCGATCTGGCTGACGAGCACCGGGCCCGCCATCTGGAACAGCGTGAAATTGGTCGCGTAGATCGCGACGACGCGGCCGCGCGTCGAATCGTCGGCGAGCTGGTTGACCCATGCTTCGCCGATCGTGAACAGCAGCATCAGCGCGGCGCCGCACAGCACCCGCAGCACGCCCCACAGAATCAGGTTCGACGTGAACTGCATCAGCGCGGTGGCCGCCGCGAGCAGCACGACCGACACGACGATCGCGCGGCGCGCACCGATGCGCCGCGCGAGCGCGGTGACGAACGGCACGATCGCGAGGCCGCCGAGGGCCTGCGCGGCCGTCAGCATGCCGACGACGTTGGTGCCGTGTCCGGCTTCGGTCAGCGCGAGCGCGGTAAGCGGGAGCGTGGCGCCGGTCCCGAGGCCGACGACCGCGACGCTCAGGATCAACGCGAGGAAATCGCGATTGAGAATGGCTTTCATCGGCCGCGATGCTACACCGCGACCGTTGAAAGGTCCATGAAGGCCGTCACACTTGAATGGAGTTGCGTACGCAACGATCGCGGCAGGATTGCGTTACACGTATTCGGTCGGCACGGCCACCGGGCGGCGTTCGAGCGACGCCGACCACAGCGTGAGCGCGAGCGCCGCGACGGCCATCGCGACGCCGACCCACGGCAGGTTCACGAGCGACACGCCGGAGCCGATCGCCATTCCGCCGAGCCACGCGCCGGTCGCGTTGCCGAGGTTGAACGCGCCCTGGTTCAGCGTCGACGCGAGGTTCGGCGCGTCGCTTGCGCGATCGACGATCATGATCTGCAGCGGCGGTACGATCGCGAACGCGAGGATGCCCCACATGAAAATCGTCGCGAGCGCGGCGAACGGCAGATGCATCGTGCCCGCGAACAGCGCGAGGACGATGCCGATCAGCGCGAGGGTCGCGATCAGCGACGGCATCCGGCGCCAGTCGGCGAGCTTGCCGCCGAGCGTGCCGCCGACCGTCAGCCCGAGGCCGAACAGCAGCAGCACGTAGGTGACCTGCCGCGGCGAGAAGCCCGTCACGTCCTCGAGGATCGGCGTGATGTACGTGAACACGCTGAACAGGCTCGCGGACGCGAGCACGCTGATACCGAGCACCATCAGCACCTGCGGGTGCTTCAGCACGCTGAATTCGCGCGTGATGCTGGTGTCGGGCATCGCGAGGTTTTTCGGCAGGCACACCGCGAGCGCGGCGGCCGCGGCGAGGCCGATGCCGGTGACGGCCCAGAACGTCGCGCGCCAGCCGAACGCCTGGCCGAGCGCGGTGCCGAGCGGCACGCCGAGCACGTTCGCGAGCGTGAGGCCGGTGAACATCAGCGCGATCGCCTGCGCGCGGCGGTTCGGCGCGACGAGGTTGCTCGCGACCACCGAGCCGATGCCGAAGAACGCCCCGTGGCAGAACGCGGTGACGACGCGCGCGGCCATCAGCACCGCATAGCCGGGCGCGATCGCGCAGAACAGGTTGCCCGCGATGAACAGCCCGATCAGGCCCATCAGCGCACGTTTGCGCGGCATCTTCGCAGTGACGATCGCGAGGATCGGCGCGCCGATCGTCACGCCGAGCGCGTAGCCCGATACGAGCATCCCGGCGGCCGGAATCGACACGCCGAGATCGCGCGCGACGTTCGGCAGCAGACCCATGATCACGAATTCGGTGGTACCGATTCCAAATGCGGCGACGGCAAGGGCGAAAAGAGGCAAGGGCATCGCGATAGGCTCGGAAAAGATGTCGCTCGAGCCAGGCGCAGGATGCGCGGGACGGGCGGTCGGTCAGGCGAACGTCAGCCGCGATTCTACTTCAGTGAAAACCCCTATGCTTGGGGCCAAAACGGTTGTTGCCGGCGTGCGACGGGATGGCAGGCGGGAAGCTCACAGTGTGGGATATGCAGCGATTCAGCGCCGGAATGACGACGGCTGCCGGCCGTGGATCAGGCGATGCGTTCGGACGACCTGTCGGGCATGGCGTCCGACGGGGTTCCCGTTTGGGCGTCCGAAGCCGTATCCGGCGGCACGGCAGCCGAAGCGGCCGCGTCGATCGCCGCCGGATCGCCCCAGCCGTTCTCGAACAGGCAGGCTTCGATCGGCATGCGCGCGGCCCAGCGTTCTTCCTCGAGCATCGGCTTCGCATAGAACGCATCGACGTGCCCGACGCACAGCACGGCGATCGGCTTCGCGCCGTCGGGCATCCGCAGCAGCGTGCGCAGCGCATCGACGTCGAACAGCGACACCCATCCCATCCCGAGGCCTTCCGCGCGCGCCGCGAGCCACATGTTCTGGATCGCGCACGCGGTGGATGCCAGATCCATCTCCGGCAGCGTGCGGCGGCCGAACACATGGCGCTCGCGGCCGTCGGCGAGCGCGACGACGAGGAGCTCGCCGCATTCGCGCACGCCCTCGACCTTCAGCCGCATGAATTCGTCCTGGCGCTCGCCGAGCGCGTCGGCGGTCGCGCGGCGCTCGGCCTCGACCAGCGTGTGAATGGCGGTGCGCAAGGCGGGATCGCTGATGCGGATGAAGCGCCACGGCTGCATGAAGCCGACGCTCGGTGCGTGGTGCGCCGCGCGTAGCAGTCGCGCGAGCACGGCCGGATCGACGGGCGCCGGCGTGAAGTGGCGCATGTCGCGCCGTTCGAAAATGGCGCGGTAGACGGCGGCGAGGTCGGAATCGTCGAAACGCATGAGCGGCAAAGGCAGGGAAGGACGTCGGCGCAACGATATCAGACGGCGCGCACGAAACGTTACTTCATTCGAAACAATGCACTGAATTGTTGACGAGATAGGGTACGGTGCACGGCAACAACCACAAGCAAACGATTGCGGATGCGCCGCGGGGCATCAAACGGGCTGTTTCTCAGCGATTTGCCGCCACGACGTTCTGCGGAGCGCCCGCATGCCACGCCTCGATGTTCAGCAGCGTCGTGTGCGCGATCTCGGCCAGCGCCTCGCGCGTGAAGAATGCCTGGTGCGACGTGACGATCACGTTCGGGAACGTGAGCAGGCGCGCGAGCACGTCGTCCTGCAGCGGCAGGTCGGAGTGATCCTCGAAGAAAAGCCCGCTTTCCTCTTCGTAGACGTCGAGCCCCAGATGGCCCAGCTGGCCGCTCTTGAGCGCGTCGACCAGCGCCTGCGCATCGACGAGGCCGCCGCGCCCCGTGTTGATCAGCATCGCGCCGTGCTTCATCCGCGCGAGCGTTCGTTCGTTGATCAGGTGGTGTGTCGACGGCAGCAGCGGGCAATGCAGGCTGACGATGTCGGCGTGATGCAGCAGCTCGTCGAGCTCGACGTAGCGCACGCCGAACGCGATCAGCTCGTCGTTGTACGGCGGCACCGAGTGTGCGAGCACGTGCATCCCGAAGCCCATCATGATCTTCGCGAACACGCTGCCGATGATGCCGGTGCCGATCACGCCGACGGTCTTGCCGTGCAGGTCGAAGCCGAGCAGGCCGTTCAGCGAGAAATCGCCTTCGCGCGTGCGTGCGACGGCGCGCGGCAGGCGGCGGTTGAGCGCGAGGATCAGCGCGACCGCATGCTCGGCGACCGCATGCGGCGAATACGCGGGCACGCGCACGACCGCGATGCCGAGCCGTTCGGCGGCGGCGAGGTCGACATGGTTGAAGCCCGCCGAGCGCAGCGCGATCAGCCGCGTGCCGCCGTCGGCGAGCCGTTCGAGCACGGCCGCGTCGACGGTGTCGTTGACGAACGGGCAGACGACGTCATAGCCGTGCGCGAGGATCGCCGTTTCCGCGTCGAGGTGCGACGGCTGGAAGTGCAGCCGATAGCCGAACTGCCGGTTGGCGGCGGTGAATGAATCGTCGTCGTACTGCCGGCTGCTGAACAGGATCACGCGCACGCTGCACCTCCACTGGCTGACGCGCGCAGTTTACTGCAGGCCCGTGACGATGTCGGCGTGTTCGGGCCCGCGCCCCGGCCGCAGGAAGCCGTAGTCCGTCCGCTCGCGGGAGGCCGGCGCGCCGAAGTGCTCGAGTGCGTGCTCGACGAAGCTGCGCGTGCGGGCCGGCACGTACTGGCGGTTCGGATAGACGAGCGACAGCTGCGCGTCGGGATCGTCGATCCGGTAGCCGGCCATCAGGCGCACGAGCGTGCCGTGGTTGAGTGCGTCGGCCACGCACGGCTCGGGCAGCACCGCGATGCCGGCGCCGGCCACGGCCGCCGCCTGCACGAGCGCGAGCTGGTTGACCGTGCAGGCCGGGCGCACCGTGACCGAATGGGCGACGCCGTCGTGACCGACCAGTTGCCACGTCGGGGCGTGCTGGTGCGACGCGAGCGTGACCCAGTCGTGACCCGGTAGATCGTCGGGCACGCGCGGCTCGCCGCGGCGGTCGAGATAGGCCGGCGCCGCGCATGCGACGAACGGGTTCGGCGCAAGGGCATGGCCGATCAGCGACGGGTTGCCGTCGAGCCGGGTGCCGGTGACGATGCCGACGTCGTAGCCCGATTCGAGCACGTCGAGCGGCCCTTCGGCGACGGTCAGCTGCACGCGCAGCTCCGGGTAGCGGTGCCGGAAGCTGCTGACGAGCGGCGTCAGCGCCAGCGGCGACATCAGCCCCGACGCGACGACGCGCAGCGTGCCGGCCGGTTCGCGCACCGCATGCGCGACGGACGATTCGAGGTGGTCGAACTCCTCGAGCAGCGCACGGCAACCATCGAGGTAGCGCACGCCGGCCTCGGTGAGCGACAGGTTGCGCGTGGTGCGATGGATCAGCCGTGTGTTCAGGTGGCCCTCGAGCATCGCGATCGAACGCGTGACGAGCGCATTGGACACGCCGAGATGGTGCGCCGCGCGCCGAAAGCTTTGCTGCTCGGCGACGCAGACGAATACACGCATGGTCTGAATCTGGTTCATGGCTGCGTATTTCTGGCCCGGTTGATTGATTTTGGTTGTGATTTATCGCCGCACAACATCGAAAGCGCATTGCGCGGCCCCAGCTCTCCCTCGTATCGAAAATCGAATTTCGATTCCGCAGACGATTGTTCAATACAGAACCTATATCCGTCAACCTGAGAAAATGGGCGGCTTGCGTAAAATCGAAATCGCGAGTACCCGTTTAACGTTGCAATGCAGCAAGGGCGTTCCGGAAAACCGACGCGGTATTGGGATATGCGTCGAGGATGCGGATATTTTCTATTTAAATCAATAAGATGAGTTCAAGGTCGGCTAGGCCGTGACGCGGCAGTTTCGGAGTCGTTCCCCAATACATGCGGCAATAGTGGATGTTTTTTCCACGTTCGGATTTTGTGTGTCGAATTCGCTCCGCGATTTGTATCACGTGGCCGGTCCATTCCGTTCGATCCGAGAATCGGGCTGAACCGCCGGTTTCCGCGAATCGCTGCTGATATTGGCGAAGAAAATCGCGCAGGCGGAACCCGAATGGAACCGTTTCGGAACCGGCCGGCAATCCCTTTTCAATCCGGCAGGTCGTGGCGCGAATGGTGCGCGGCCGGCTGGCCCGGTCCGGCGACCGGGCCGGCGTCGTGCGGTCCGGACGTGCGTGCCTCTTGCGCGGGGCGGCGGAACGCGGAATGATCGATCAGTTCGCCGTGCCGTACCGTGCTGCAGCCGTCCGAGCACTTTCTTTCCTCATCTTTTTCCAGCCATGTCCATCGATTATTCGCCGATTCCCTGTCCCGTCGTCGTGCCGCTCGACGCGATCCTGCCCGAAGAACCGCTGCTGATGATGGGGGCCGGCCCGGTTCCGATCCCGGCCGCCGTGGCCAAGGCGAACACGATCGTGATCAACCACCTCGGCGCGACGATGGCGAAGATCATCGAGCAGGTGAAGGAGATGGCGCGCTACGTGTTCCAGACCCGCACGAAGTGGGTGCTCGGCGTCGCGGGCCCAGGTTCGGCCGCGATGGAAATGGCGATCTCGAATCTCGCATGGCGCGGCACGCGCGTGCTGTCGATCCGCAACGGCTTCTTCAGCGCGCGGATGGCCGAGATGGCCACGCGCGTCGGCGCCGACGTCGCGACGCTCGAAGTCGCCGACCGCGCGGTCGCGAGCCTCGACGAGATCGCCGACGCGATCGCGCGCGAGCGGCCCGAGATCGTCACGATCGTGCAGGGCGAGACGTCGAACACCGTCTGGAACCGCGACCTGCGCGACATCGCCGCGCTCGCGAAGGCGGCCGGCGCGCTGGTGGTCGTCGACGCGGTGTGCACGCTGTCGACGATGCCGCTCGAGATGGATGCGTGGGGCATCGACGCGGTGATCACCGGCGGTCAGAAGGGGCTGTCGTCGATTCCCGGCGTGTCGCTGATCGCGTTTTCCGATGCCGCGTGGGACCGCATGAAGAATCGCCCCGAGCCGAATGCGCACTGGTGCCTCGACATGGCGCTCGCGGAGAACTTCTGGCACAACGCCGGCTATCACTACACGGCGCCCGTGTCGGGCGTGCTCGCGCTGCACGAGGCGCTGCGGCTCGTCTGCGCGGAGACGCTCGAAAGCCGCTTCGCGCGCCACCTGCGCTGCTCGCTGGCGCTGCAGGCGGGCGTCGAATCGATGGGGCTCAAGCTTTATGCGCCGAAGGACTGCCGGCTCAATTCGGTGGTCGGAATCGAGACGCCGGAGGGGCTCACGCCCGGGATGGTCTGCGGCCATATCTCGAAGCAGTACCAGGTCGAGATCTCGGGTTCGTTCGGCTTGCCGATCGTGCGGATCGGGCAGATGGGCGAGCAGTGCCGCGAACACAACCTGTTCCGCACGCTGCATGCGTTCGGCCGCACGATGGTCGACCTGAAGGTGCCGGTCGACCTGCCGGCCGGCGTCGCCGCGCTGGAGCAGGAACTGTCGCGGCGCGGCGCGTAAGCACGGAAAAGCGGCGAGGGGCCGCGCTCAGCGGCCCTGCATCGCGCGCCGGTACGTATTCGGCGTCGTGCCGTGCGCGTCGCGAAAGCGATGGCTGAAGTGGCCGGCGTTCGCGTAGCCGCAGTCGGCCGCGATCTGCGCGAGCGGCAGCGCCGTCGTGCGCAGCAGCTCGCGGGCCCGGGCGAGCCGTTGCTCGGCCACCCATGCGTGCGGCGCGCGGCCGAACGACAGCCGGAACATCCGCGAGAAATGGTATTCGGACAGCGCGGCGACCTCGGCGAGTTCGCCGAGCGTCAGCGGCTGCGTCAGATACGTGTCGATGTAGTCGCGCACGCGGCGGCGCACGGCCGGCGCGAGCCCGCCGCGGAACGACGTGTCGGTGCGCGTCGTGCTCTGGCCGCGCAGCAGCAGGCTCAGCACGTCATGCGCGGTTTCGTTCACGCGCAGCCGGTCGTCGGCATCGTCCCAGCCGTCGAGCGCGAGCGAGCGCAGCAGCGCGGCGACGCGCGCATCTTCGAAATAGGTGCGATCGGCGAGCTTCAGTTCGCGCGGTTCGCGGTCGAGTTCGCGGATCGCGCGCTGCGTGAAGTGTTCGGGCAGGAAATACAGGTGGATGAAATGCATTTCGCCACGCACCCACCAGCGCGATTCGTGGTCGCCCGGCAATGCGCACAGCAGGCTCGGCGCGCCGTAGCGCGGCACGCGCTGGCGCTCGGTCCGGTAGCCGCCGTCGAGGTAGCACGACAGCGTGTGGTGACCGGGCTGCTCGTACACCGTCTCGCTTTCGTCGGTGATCCGCGTCCATTCGGCGATCGCGAGATGGTCGCCTAGCCACGCGAAGCGCTCGAGCGTCGCGTTCGCGTCGGCGAGCGTGCGGCAGACCGATTGCAGGCCGAACGGCAGATCGCCGCCGGCCAGGGCGGCGGCGCGGTCGACGGGCGGGGCGCTGAGGGAGAGGCTCATGATGGGCCGAGTATAAGCGGCCGCGCGACGGCGCGTGCGGCGTCCCGAAAAAGACCGCAATTCCGGACAATCGGCACGCGCGGGGCGGCGGCATAGTCGGGATCCCGATTCAGCCGATTCACCCGACTTCCCGGATTGCCGCCATGAACCTGTCGCTTTATTTCGTCACCGTGTTGATCTGGGGCACCACCTGGATCGCGATCAAGTGGCAACTCGGCGCGGTGCCGCCGCCCGTGTCGATCGCGTGGCGCTTCTGGCTCGCGGCCGCCGTGCTGTTCGCACTGCTGCGCGTGATGCGCCGCCCGGCGCGCCCGCCGCGCGAAGCGTGGCGCTTTCTCGTCGCACAAGGCTTCGCGCTGTTCTGCCTGAATTTCCTGTGCTTCTACTATGCGGAGCAGGTCGTGCCGAGCGGGCTCGTCGCGGTGATCTTCTCGACCGCGCCGCTGCTGAACTCGATCAACGGCCGGCTGTTCATGGGCCGCCCGCTGCGGCCGTCGGCGATCGCCGGCGCGCTGCTCGGCCTGACCGGCATCGCCTGCCTGTTCTGGCAGCAGATGGCCGGCCATCTCGACGACCACGCGACGTGGATCGGGCTCGCGATCGCGTTCGCCGGCACGATGTGCTTCTCGGCGGGCAACCTGCTGTCGAGCCGGATGCAGTCGATGGGGCTGCACCCGCTCGCGACCAACGGCTGGGCGATGCTGATCGGCGCGGCGCTCCTGACCGTCGGCAGCGCGGTGGCCGGGATGCCGTTCACGCTCGACATGAGCCCGCGCTATCTCGGCGCGCTCGTGTACCTGGCCGTGCCGGGCTCGGTGATCGGCTTCACCGCCTACCTGACGCTCGTCGGCCGGATCGAGCCGGAGCGCGCCGCGTACTGCACCGTGCTGTTCCCGATCGTCGCGCTGGCCGTGTCGACGGTGTTCGAGGGCTATCAATGGTCCCCGCTCGCGGTGATCGGGCTGCTGCTCGTGGTGGCCGGCAATCTCGTCGCATTCGATCTCACGCGTCGGTTGTTTCTGCGGACGGCGTGACGCAATACCGACGGCGACAAGAGCGGCTCGGAAAGCCGATCGAGATGGTTGACTTGGTTGACTTGGTTTCGATTCGGGGCTACGCTTGATCTTCCGGTTGGATCAGGAGGTCAGGATGGTCACGCAAGCTCATGCGCTCGAAGGCGCGGCCGCCGTTCTCGATGTCGAGACGGAGGAGGCGCTGCGCAGCGCGGTCGGCGCCGCGACCATGCTCGGTCCCGAGCGCGCCCGCGCACTGCTCGCGCTGTCGGACGAGCAACTGGGGCACCTGTTCAAGGTGGGCATCGCGCAGGTCATCGATCTGGCCGGTACGATCACCTTCGGTATCGCCGCTGCCGCGACACGCGACAGGAAGCCGTCCGGCCGGCGGAAGCCGGGGGCGGCTGCACGCGCGGATGCCGGCGTCGCCGATGTCGAGCGGCAGGTGCAGGCCGAACGGCGCGTGCTGGTTGCCGATGGCCGATTGCTGTCCGCCGCGCAGACTTGGACAGGGCTCGGCATGACGCGGCAGGCGCTGAGCAAGGCGGTCGCGTCGGGGCGTATCTTTGCGGTCGAGGTCGGCGCCGCACAGTACTATCCGGCTTTCTATCTGGCGGGAGACGTCGACCGCAAGACCTTGGGGCGGGTCACGCAGTGTCTCGGCGACTTGCCCGGCTGGAGCAAATGGCAGTTCTTCACGACGCCCAAGGCGTCGCTGGGCAGCGTCACCCCGCTCGTCGCGCTGTCGCGTGGCAAGCTCGACGATGTCGAACGCGCCGCCGCGGCGTTCCGCGAACGCTAGGAGCCGCGTTTGCTGACGGCACCGGGCGAGCATTTCGTGAGCGCGACGCTCGTCATCCGCGAGGTTGCGCCCGCAACGCTGGTGCGCATCTCGCGATATGCGACCGGCGAGCCTTACTTCGGGAAGTCCGGCGGCAATCGCTTCGACGATCCGCGCAAGCGGCAGCGGTACGGCACCAGCTATTTCGGCTTTGATCTGCATTGCGCATTCGCCGAGACGGTGCTGCATGACGAAGTCGCCGATCTGACGCTGGGCGGTTTTCCGCTCGTGACGACCGAACTCGATCGCCACGTCCTTTCATTTGACGGCGCGCCGCTGACCGTAGCCGTCCTGCACGGCTTGCCGCTGAAAAACCTTGGAGGTGACGGCGCATTGTCGACCATCGCGCCGTACGACGTTCCGCAACAGTGGTCGCTTGCCGTCCACCGGCATCCCCGTCGCGTCGACGGATTTTTGTACATGTCGCGCCATCTCAACACGTCGGAAGCGCTCGTGCTCTTCGATCGTGCCGCGCCGACGCTTTCGCTCGGGAGCGCCGTTCCGTTCAGGCGTCATCCCGATGCGGCCCGCGTATTGCGAGACTTCAATGTGCTGCTGCGTTGACGCGCGTCACGTCTCTCACGCCGCCGCGCCGCTCCCCGCAACACGCGCCTGCCGCTGATACAACACCATCGACAGCGCGACGCCCGCGGCAGCCGCCACCGCCGCGAACAGGAACACCTGCGGATAGCCGAACGCACCGGCCACATAGCCGGCGAGCGGGCCGGTGATGCCGAGCGACAGGTCGAGGAACACCGAATACGCGGACAGCGCCGCGCCGCGGCTCGCGGGCGGCACGAGCGCGACGGCCTCGACGCCGAGCGCCGGGAAGATCAGCGCGAAGCCGAAGCCCGTCAGTGCCGCGCCGACGAGCGCGACGTGCGGCACCGGCGCGAGCCACAGCAGCAGCAGGCCCGCGCATTCGAACGCGAACGACACGATCGCGACGCGGAAGCCGCCGTGGGTCTTGATCGTGTTCGCGAACAGCAGGCGCGCGCCGATGAACAGCGTGCCGAACACGGTCAGCGACAGCGCGGCGTTCGGCCAGTGGCGCGCCGCGTAGTACAGCGTGACGAAGGTCGCGATCGAGCCGAAGCCGGCCGAGCCGAGCGCGAGGCCGAGGCCGTGCGGCAGCACGCGCGTGAACACGCTCGCATACGACATCCGCTCGCCGTGCACGAGCGGCACCGAAGCGATCAGGCGGGCGAGGTAGAAGCCGAGCGCGGCCAGCGCGATCACGATCACGCCGATCAGCGCCGGATTCAGCGTATGCGCGATCGCGACGCCGACCGGCGCGCCGAGCGCGAGCGCGCCGTAGGTCGCGATGCCGTTCCACGAGATCACCTTCGCGTTGTGCGCGACGCCGACCCGGCCGATGCCCCACAGGATCGCGCCGGTGCCGCACAGGCTTTCGCCGACGCCGAGCACGAGCCGGCTCGCGATCAGCAGCACGAGGCTCGCGACCGGCCAGTGCGCGAGCAGCAGCGCGACGAGCAGCAGGACGCCCGACACGCCGCAGCCGATCAACCCGCGCAGCACCGTCTGCTTCGGCCCGAGCGTATCGGCGAGGCGCCCGGCGAGCGGCCGCGACGCCAGCGTCGCGAAATACTGGACGCTGATCGCGCCGCCCGCGACGATCGCGGAAAAGCCGAGGTCGTCGTGGACGAAGCCCGGCAGTACCGCGAGCGGCAGGCCGATGGTCAGGTAGCAGATGAACGTGAAGCAGACGACGGACACGATTTGCAGCGTGAGCGCGAACCCGCTGCGCGGCGGTGTGGCGGAATCGGTTGACATGGGGTCGGAACGAATGGCGAATCGAACGGAAAAACGGCGGAAAAAGGAATCGGGATTTTCCCATGGAACCGGTTTTCCCGCAGGTACCGTTTAGTTAATCACGCCCCGTTCGGGAAGAGGACCAGTGGTGGCGGGACGCCGGGAACGGACGGAGCGCCCCGTGCGGCAAGGGGAGCGGCCGGCCGGGCGCGCATATCGCGGCAGTTATATGAGCCGCATGCGTGATGGGCTATGGGTTGCGGAATTTGACGGTGATAGCGTTCAAACTGTCGGAAAAACGTCGGTCGAGCGCTCCGCGCGGGCCGCCTTGCCCCCCAATTTGAAGAAACACCGAGACATGAGTGAGCCGATCCGCTTCTACCATCGTCACGCGATTCGCGAAGTCAGCGGCGCGGACGTGACCCGCACCGTGCTGCAATACCTGCGCGAGGACGCGCATTGCACCGGCACCAAGGAAGGCTGCGCGGAAGGCGATTGCGGCGCGTGCACGGTCGTCGTCGGCGAGCTGACCGATGGCGGCGCGGTCGAGTTCAAGGCCGTCAACGCATGCATCCAGTTCCTGCCGACGCTCGACGGCAAGGCGCTCCTGACGGTCGAGGACCTGCGCCGGCCGGACGGCGCGCTGCATCTGGTGCAGCAGGCGATGGTCGATTGCCACGGTTCGCAATGCGGGTTCTGCACGCCCGGCTTCGTGATGTCGATGTGGGCGCTGTATGAAAAGCACGGCCATGAAGGCTGCGGCAATGCGTGCGCGAAGGCGAAGGACGTGCCGACGCGCACCGAGATCGCCGATGCGTTGACGGGCAACCTGTGCCGCTGCACCGGTTATCGCCCGATCGTCGACGCGGCGGTGCGGATGTTCGATGTGGCCGGCGAAGGCGCGCCGGCGCCGTCGCCGGCGGTCGACACGGCGGCGCTCGCCCGCACGCTCGCGTCGCTCAAGCGCGACGACACGTTCGACTACACGACGGTCAACGGCGCGCGCTTCGCGGCGCCGCGCACGCTTGACGCGCTGGCCGCGTTGAAGGCCGAGCGCCCCGACGCGCGTATTCTCGCGGGCAGCACCGACATCGGCCTGTGGGTCACCAAGCAGATGCGCCGCCTCGACGATCTGATCTACGTCGGCCAGATCGCCGAACTGCAGCAGATCGTTGACGGCGACGACTGGATCGAGATCGGCGCGGGCGTGACGGTCGAGAAGGCCTATGCGGCGCTCGCCGGCACGTATCCGGAGCTGACCGAGATGTGGAAGCGCTTCGCGTCGCTGCCGATCCGCAACGCGGGCACGCTCGGCGGCAACGTCGCGAACGGCTCGCCGATCGGCGATTCGATGCCGGGCCTGATCGCACTCGGCGCGCGCGTCATGCTGCGCGGCGGCGACACGGTGCGCGAGCTGCCGCTCGAGGCGCTCTACACGGGCTACCAGCAGAAGGACATGGCGCCGCACGAATTCGTCGTCGGCGTGAAGGTGCCGACCCGCACCGGCGCGCGCGAAAAGCTGCAGTTCCGCACGTACAAGCTGTCGAAGCGGTTCGACTCCGATATTTCCGCGGTATGCGCGGCCTTCGCGTTCATCGCGGACGGCGACACGATCCGCGAGCCGCGCATCGCGTTCGGCGGAATGGCCGCGACACCGAAGCGCGCGGCGCAAACGGAAGCCGTGCTCGACGGCGCACAGTGGCACGAAGCCACCGCGCAGGCCGCGATGCAGGCGCTCGAGCGCGACTACCAGCCGCTGTCCGACATGCGCGCGACGAGCACGTATCGCCTCGATACCGCGAAGAACCTGGTGTACCGATTCTGGCTGGAGACGCGTCCGCACGACCCGCTGCCGCCGCAGGCGCTGAACGTGCGCGAAGTGGCCGCCGAAGTTGCCGCTGAAAGTGCCCACGACGCGGCGCGCGTCTGAAGACGGAGAACATCGAACATGAATCAGCAAGCAGAACCGTTCCTCAGCACCCTCGACCCGCTGGCCGACGCCGCGCAGGTGCACGTGTCGCGCGCGCACGAATCCGCCCACCTGCACGTGAGCGGGCGCGCCACCTACACCGACGACATCCCGATCGTCGCAGGCACGCTGCACGCGGCGCTCGGGTTGTCGGCGAAGCCGCACGCGAGGATCGTGTCGATGAACTTCGACGCGGTGCGCGCGACGCCGGGCGTGGTCGCCGTGTTCACGGCCGACGACATCCCGGGCGTCAACGATTGCGGCCCGATCATCCACGACGATCCGGTACTCGCGAAGGGCGTCGTGCAGTTCGTCGGCCAGCCGATGTTCATCGTCGTCGCGACGTCGCATGAAACCGCGCGGCTCGCCGCGCGCCGCGCGCAGGTCGACTACGAGGAGCTGCCCGCGATCCTGACCGCGCAGGAAGCGCGCAAGGCCGAAACCTACGTGATCCCGCCGCTGAAGCTCGCGCGCGGCGACGCGGCCGCGCGGCTCGCCGCCGCACCGCACCGCGAGTCGGGCGAGATGCTGCTCGGCGGACAGGAGCAGTTCTACCTGGAAGGGCAGATCGCGTACGCGGTGCCGAAGGACGACGACGGGATGCACGTGTACTGCTCAACGCAGCACCCGAGCGAGATGCAGCACCTCGTCGCGCACGTGCTCGGCGTCGCGTCGCACAACGTGCTGGTCGAATGCCGCCGGATGGGCGGCGGGTTCGGCGGCAAGGAATCGCAGTCGGGCCTGTTCGCGTGCTGCGCGGCGCTTGCCGCGTGGAAGCTGCTGTGCCCGGTGAAGCTGCGTCCGGACCGCGACGACGACATGATGATCACCGGCAAGCGGCACGACTTCCATTACCGCTTCGACGTCGGCTACGACGACGACGGCCGCATCGACGGCGTCGCACTCGACATGACCTCCCGCTGCGGCTTCTCGGCCGACCTGTCGGGCCCGGTGATGACGCGCGCGGTGTGCCACTTCGACAACGCGTACTGGCTCGGCGACGTCGACATCGCCGGCTACTGCGGCAAGACCAACACGCAGTCGAACACCGCATTCCGCGGCTTCGGCGGCCCGCAGGGCGCGTTCGCGATCGAATACATCCTCGACGACATCGCGCGCGCGCTCGGCCGCGATCCGCTCGACGTCCGCTACGCGAACCTGTACGGCAAGACCGAACGCAATGTGACGCCGTACGGGCAGACAGTCGAGGACAACGTGCTGCAGGAACTGCTCGGCGAACTCGAGACGACGAGCGACTACCGTGCGCGGCGCGCGGGCGTGCGCGCCTTCAACGCGCGCAATCCGGTGCTGAAGAAGGGCATCGCGCTCACGCCGGTGAAGTTCGGCATCGCGTTCAACGTCACGCATTTCAACCAGGCCGGCGCGCTGGTGCACATCTACACCGATGGCTCGGTGCTCGTGAACCACGGCGGCACGGAGATGGGGCAGGGGCTCAACACGAAGGTCGCGCAGGTGGTCGCGCACGAGCTCGGCATCCGCTTCGGCCGGATCCGCGTGACGGCGACGGATACGAGCAAGGTCGCGAACACGTCCGCGACCGCCGCGTCGACGGGCTCGGACCTGAACGGCAAGGCCGCGCAGGATGCGGCGCGCCAGTTGCGCGAGCGGCTCGCGGTGTTCGCGGCGAAGCAGTTCGGCGACGGCACGGTCGATGCGGCCGACGTGAAGTTCGGCAACGACTTCGTGTGGATCGGCGGCGCGAGCGTGCCGTTCGGCGAAGTGATCGCGAAGGCCTACCTCGCGCGCGTGCAGCTGTGGTCCGACGGCTTCTACGCGACGCCGAAGCTGCACTGGGATCAGTCGAAACTGCAGGGCCGCCCGTTCTACTACTACTCGTACGGCGCGGCCGTGTCGGAGGTCGTGATCGACACGCTGACGGGCGAGATGCGCACGCTGCGCGTCGATGCGCTGCACGACGTGGGCGCGTCGCTGAACCCGGCGCTCGACATCGGCCAGGTCGAAGGCGCGTTCATCCAGGGCATGGGCTGGCTGACGACCGAGGAGCTGTGGTGGAACCAGGGCGGCAAGCTGATGACGCACGCGCCGTCCACGTACAAGATCCCGACCGTGAACGACACGCCGCCCGAGTTCAACGTGCGGCTGTTCCAGAACCGCAACGTCGAGGACAGCATCCACCGCTCGAAGGCCGTCGGCGAACCGCCGCTGCTGCTGCCGTTCTCGGTGTTCTTCGCGGTACGCGATGCGATCGCGGCGGTCGGCGATTACCAGGTGAATCCGCCGCTCGACGCGCCGGCCACCGGCGAGTCGATCCTGCGCGCGATCGGCGCGGTGCGTGCGGCCCGCGCGGGCCAGGCAGGCTGACATGAAACGCTCGTCGCGCTTGCTTCGTTCGTTGTCCGCTCACGGCCGCCCGGCCCGGCGGAGGCCGGCATGAACGGGCCGGCCCAGTCGCCGCGCGCCGCGTCGACCCCGGCGTTCGCGCCAGGCACCGGCCAGCGCAACCGCGCGAGCGGTGCGCCGGCGCCGATGCACATCGTGCTGTTCGGCGCCGGGCACGTCGGCCATGCGCTCGTCACGCTGCTCGGCGCGCTGCCGTGCGTCGTGCAGTGGGTCGATACGCGCGACGAACTGTTCCCGGACGAATGTCCGCCGAACGTGCAGCCGGAGCCGACGGACACGCCGGAGGCCGTCGTCGATGCGGCGCCCCCCGGCGCGTACTTTCTCGTGATGACGCACAACCACGCGCTCGACTTCTCGCTCGCCGCGCGGATCATGCGGCGGCGCGACTTCGCGTACTTCGGGATGATCGGCTCGCGCACCAAGCGCGTGAAGTTCGAGCGCCGGCTCGCGGCGCGCGGCGTCGATCCGGCGCGGCTCGTCGAGATGGTGTGTCCGATCGGGGTCGCCGGTATCGTCGACAAGGCGCCGGGCGCGATCGCGGTGGCCGTCTGCGCGGAGTTGCTGCAGGCACGCTCGGGCATGCCGGTGGCCGATGCGAAGGCGGCGGCGGCCGGGCGCGCGCGCGACGACGTGTCCTGCGCGCGGTAAAACGCCGATGCCGCGCGGCCGGCGCACGGCCGCGCGTTTTTGCATACACTGCACGGCGACGCGCGGCAGCGGGCCGCGCTTGACCTCACCGTGCACGCGCCCATGTCCGATCACTCCGTCTATCTCGACGCGCTCGATGCGAGCGTGGCCGCCATCGAGCGCTGGCTGTCCGGCGTCGATACCGCGCCGGCGGCGCTCGACGCACTGCTCGCGGCGTTTTCCGCCGACTTCACGATGACCCTGACCGACGGCCGCGTGATCGACCACGACGGCACGCGCGCGTTGTTCGCGAAGCTGGCCGGCGCGAAGCCGGGGCTGCGCATCGCGCTGTCGGAGATTCGCGTGCTCGCGGCCGACGCATCGCATGCGGTGATGGCCTATCTCGAAGCGCAGCATGCGGCGTCGGGCGAGTTGCCCGCGCGCCGGGCGACCGCCGTGTTCGCGCGCGACGCGGCCGGCGTCGTGCGCTGGGTCCATCTGCAGGAAACCTTCTGCACGGCCTGAGCGGCCGCGCTGCCTGAACGGTCGCGCTGCGCTCGAGCCGCGCGTTTCAGCGCTTGCGCGTGCGGGCGACCGTCAGCTCGTCGGACACGCTCTGCATCAGCGCGCACAGCCACGCGATGTCGGTCGGCCGATCGGGCTGCGGATGCGTGAGCAGGTAGCTCTTGATGCGCGGGAACGGCACGGGCGGCGTGACGACGACGAGCGGCAGCAGTTGCGCATAGTGCGTGGCGAAGCGGCGCGTCGTCGTGAAGATCAGGTCCGACTGCAGCAGCACCTGCGGCACGATCCCGAAGTACGGCAGCGTCGTCACGATGCGCCGCGTGAGGCGTGCGCGTGCCAGGCCGATCTCGATCGCGTTGCGCTTGTCGCCGGTGTACGGCGTCGGCGCGACGTGCGCGGCCGACGCATACGCGTCGCGCGTGAGCGGCAGGCGGGCGAGCGGATGCGCGTCGCGCATCAGGCACACGATCGTGTCGGAGAACAGGTCCTGGCGCGCGAACTGCGGGTCGGGCTTCGGCCAGTTGCCGATCACGAGATCGAGCGCGCCCGATTCGAGCGCGCCTGCGTGGTCGAGCGCGGGATTCAGCGAATCGATTTCCAGATGGGCATGCGGCGCCGCGTCGCGAAAGCGCTCGATCAGCGTCGGCATGAAGAAATCGTTCAGGTAGTCGGGCGCGGCGACGCGGAACGTGCGCCGCGCGGACGACGGGTCGAAGTCGCCGTGCGGCGTCGCGATGAAATCGACCTCGCGCAGCGCGCGCGAGGCGGCCTCGAGCAGCGACGCGCCGTATTCGGTCGGCACCATGCCGGATTTGCCGCGCACGAGGATCGGGTCGTTCAGCGTCTCGCGCAGCTTGCGCAGCGCGGTGCTGATCGCGGGCTGGGTCTGGTTCAGCCGCAGCGCGGCCTGCGTGACGCTGCGCTCGAGCAGCAGCGTGCGCAACACGCGCACGAGCCAGATGTCGAGCGAGGCGGTACGGTCGTCGTCTTCCATCGATGGGGGTGATTCTAGGGTCTGTTTACATATGGAACGCGCATGCGTTGCCACGAGAACGGCCGCTCGCGAGGCGTGCGACGCCGCGAATACTGACGTATTCGCAAGGAGCACAACGCGGCGAGCGGCCGTTCTCGTGGCAACCCCAAATTAATAAATCCATGTCACGGGAATGCCCGAAATCGCCCGTATGGCGGCGTCGCTCGTCGCTTGTTTGGCGCGGCCAAACGGCGCTCCTCACTCCTTGCCCTACGCGCGATTTCGGGCATTCGCATGCGCGTTCCATATGTAAACAGACCCTAGTGACGCGTAACCTTACCGCAGCCGCGCGTTGCCGTGCGTGATACCGGCCATCACGCGCGGCCCTTCGGCAGCGTGCTGATCCGCTTGACCTCGCGCGATTCGAGCCAGTTCGGCGTGCGCGCGCAGTACAGCACCATCGGCAGCGCGTCCTCGCCCCAGAACAGCTGCTTGTTCATCCAGAAGGTGGGCACGCCGAACACGCCGAGCGCGATCGCGTCGGCCGTGTTGCGGGTCAGCTGCGCGGCGGTTTCCTCGAATTCGATCAGCTCGTCGCCGTGTCCGACGCCGACGCGTTCGCACAGCGCCGCGAAGCCTTCCGGCGTCGACGGATCGTTACCTTCGCGCCAGATGAAGCGGAACATTTCCAGTACCGTCACGATATCGGCGCGCAGCGCGATCGCGAGGCGCAGGACCTTGTCGGAATCGAACGGATGCGCGGGCGGCATCTTGAAGCGGATGCCGAGCTGTTCCGCGCGAAACAGCGCATGCCGGTACGTGAACACGCGCTTGGCCGGCACGTCGGCGCTCGGGCGCTGGCCCCAGTGGCGGTGCAGGTCGGGCAGCGAGACGGCGACGGGGTTGAACGGCACGTCCGGCCATTTGTCGTGCTGTTCGAGCAGCAGATACGAGAACGGCGACACGAAGTCGAAGAACCAGGCGGGTTGGGCGGTATCGAGGCCGGTTGTCATGTCGTTCTCCAGAAGGTGGGGCGTGCGGCGCCTGGCGGCGGCCTCCATGTTACGCGGCGGCGCGCGCATGCAGCAATGATCGCGGATCGTTCGCTCACGCGGAACCGGGAGTCGCCCGGGGGGCGTCGCCGGCCGGCGGCGGGTCGGTTTCCGCGCGTGCCGGCGGATGGCCGGCGCCGGGCGGGCCCGCCGGCGTATCGTGGTCGTGCGCGGTGAGCCGTTCGCGCACGAAGCCGATGTGCTCGCGCAGCACGTAGAACTGCCCGGCGTAGGCGAGCGGCATCTTCATCCGGTTCACGGCTTCCTCGATGTCGTCGAGCTCGTCGAGCAGCTTGACGCGCTCGTCGGCCGTATGCTCGCCGAGCGCGCTGCGCTCGAGCGCGATCAGCGCGCCGTACCAGCGGTAGATGCGCGAGCGCACGCGCCAGCCGTACAGCGAGGGGACGAGCCGCAGCCCGGGGATCAGCACGACGATCAGCGGCACGACCACGACCAGCAGCCGGTCGACGAGGCTCGCGACCCAGAACGGCATCCGTCGGTACAGGAAGGTCTTGCCCGACTTGTAGTAGCGCGCGGCGTCGTCGGACAGCGGGAAGCCGCGCGTGACGGACGACGGGAATTCGCCCGCGTGCTGCAGGATCGTCGCGTGGCCGTGCACTTCGCGCGCGGCCTCGATCAGCAGGTCGGACAGCGCGGGGTGCAGCGAGTCGCGCGCGACGAGTTCGATCGTCGGCGCGACCGTGTGGATGTCGGCGGGCGGCAGGTTGCGGCCGAGATCGTAGACGCCCATCGGCAGCGTGATCGCGGTCAGGTACGGAAAGCGCCGCGCATACGCCTCGGCCTGCGTGAACGAGTACACGTGCACGCCCGGCGCGCGGAACAGCTTCGCCATGACCGGGATCTGCGTCGAGTCGCCGGACAGGAAGGCGGCGTCGATCTTGCCGTCGAGCAGCGCGGTCGCGGCGTCCTCGCCGGCGGTCGGCAGGAGCTCGGTCGCGCCGCCCGGCACGATGCCGTTCATCTTCAGCAGCGCGAGGCTCAGCTCGCGCGCGCCGCTGCCTTCCGCGCCGAGCGCGAGCCGCTTGCCCTTGAACTCGGACAGGCGCGCGACGACCGGGCCTCGGTACATGATCGCGAGCGGCACGTAGCCGATGCTGCCGAGCGACACGAGATGCTCGTCGCGCTCCTTCGGGCCGATGCCGCTCTGCACGAAGCCGACGTCGACCGGCGCGTTCGGGTTCGACAGCCGCGCGAGGTTCTGCGCGGAACCTTCTGACGATTGAACGTCGAGCGTGACGCCGTTTTTCGCGAGGATCGTCTTGTATTTCTGGGCGGCGTTCCAGTATGTGCTGCCGGGCGGCCCGGACGAAATCACGAGCGTGGACGGCGGCGCCGGCTGGATCAGCTTCACCGCGAGCCAGACGGCCGCGCCGGCGAGCAGCACGGTCGGGCCGATCGACAGCGCGAGGTCGCGCCACGACACCGCGACGAAGCGGGCGAGGATGCGGCGCGGCGGGCGAGGGCGGGCAGGCTTCATGGGATCGGCGGATGACGCTGGCGTGACGCATCGGTGACGGTCGTCACCGGACGACACGGATGCTCGCGGCGATGGTACCCGGTTTCGGCGCGTATGCGCGAGTCGCGCAGGGATTGCGCGGCGGCACGGCGACACGGCGGCGGCGGGCCCCGTCGCGTCAAAAGCTTTGCGCTTCCGCGGGCGCTGGATTACATTGTGCGACGCAGCCGCGCCCGAATCGCGCGCGACCCGGCACGTCATGAGACCGGGCGCGTCCGGCCGGCGGCTGTCCGGCCCGGCCGGCCCGCTTTCGCGTGCGCCGGCCGCCGGCCCGTGACGCCTCTCTCGTATCGCCGTGGAAAACACCGGCTGTCCCGCCCGTTCGCGCGCGGGCCGGCTGTTTTTGGGGGTATCCGGCCGTACTGTGCACGGCCGTTCCGAAGTGATAAGGAGATAGCATGAAGTCGATCGTGTTGAGAGCGTTGGGTGTCGCCGCCGTGGCGGCCTGTCTGTCGGGCAGCGTGTATGCGCAGTCGAGCGACGCAGCGGCAACGGAAGCGCCGTCGGCCGCTACGAGCGCGCCGAAGGCCGCCGCGAAAACCGCGAAGAAGGCGAACCGCAAGCTCGGCTACGCGGTGCGCAAGGCCATTACGAAGGCAGGCGGCATCGACGTGGCGAACCTCGTCGTGCGTTCGAAGGGCGGCGCGATCTCGCTGGAGGGCACGGTGCCCGACCAGGCACAGATCGACAAGGCGGAAGAGGCAGCCAAGAGCGTGAAGGGCGTGACGTCGGTCACGAACAAGCTGACGGTTCAGCAGCAGTAACGCCGGGCGGCGGCGCGCGAGCGCCGCATGCGCCCGTTTCCAGGCGGGCCCCATGCCGGGGCCCGTTTGCGCTTCAGAAGCCGAACGCCGCGCGCGGCGCGGCGGCGGACCGATAACGATATCGAGGGGGCGGCGATGACGAAGCTCGGGTGGGGCAGGCGGGTGGTGTGTGGGGCGGCGCTGGCCGCGATCGCGATGCTCGGCGCCTGCAACGGCGACGAGTCGGCCGAGCGCAACCGGTTGCCCGGCTTCGTGTCCGGCAGCGTACGCACGACGGCCTACGACGGCGCGAGCGACGACCTGCTGACGGCCGGCCTCGGCAAGACGGGCCTCGCCGCGGCGAGTGCGCCCGGCTTCGCGAACCCGTCGCGGCCGACGAGCGCCGAATTGCGTCGCCTCGCCATCTGGTCGAACTACCGCGCGCTCGTCGACATGAGCGCGAACGGCGGCTACGGCCGCTTCTGGGGGCCGAACGTCGACCTCGACGGCAACGATACGCTCGGCGAAGGCAAGATTCCCGGCACCGAATATCTCGCGTATGCCGACGACGGCAGCGGCACCAGGAACGTGACGCTGCTCGTGCAGGTGCCCGCCAGCTTCGATCCCGCGCAGCCCTGCATCGTCACCGCGACGTCGTCCGGCTCGCGCGGCGTGTACGGCGCGATTTCCGCGGCCGGCGAGTGGGCGCTCAAGCGCGGTTGCGCAGTGGCCTACAACGACAAGGGCGGCGGCAACGGCGCGCACGAGCTCGGCTCCGACACCGTCACGCTGATCGACGGCACGCTTGCCAACGCGGTGCTGGCCGGCACCGCGAGCCTGTTTACCGCGAACGTGACGAGCGGCGATCTCGCCGCGTTCAACGGCCGCTTCCCGAACCGCTATGCGTTCAAGCACGCGCATTCGCAGCAGAATCCCGAGCAGGACTGGGGGCGCGTGACGCTGCAGTCGGTCGAGTTCGCATACTGGGCGCTCAACGAGCAGTTCGGACCGCTGATCGACGGCGCGCGTCGCGGCGTGCGCTATCGCGCGGGCGACATCACGACGATCGCCGCGTCGGTGAGCAACGGCGGCGGCGCGTCGCTCGCGGCGGCCGAGCAGGACAGCCGCGGCTGGATTACCGCGGTCGTGGTCGGCGAGCCGCAGATCAACGTGCGGATGGCGCCGAATGCGATCGTGCGCATGGGCGGCCAGCCGGTGCCGTCGTTCGGCCGGCCGCTGGCCGATTACGCGACGCTCGCGAACCTGCTGGAACCGTGCGCGGCCGCATCGGCGTCGCTGGCCGGCGCGCCGTACCTGAGCGCGCTGCCGGCCGCGACCACGCAGTCGATCCGCACGCAGCGCTGCGCGACGCTCGCCGCGGCCGGGCTGGTGGCGGGCGCCGACACGCAGAGCCAGGCGGCCGACGCGCTCGCGCAGCTCCATGCGGCCGGCTATCTGGCCGATTCCGACCTGCTGCAGGCGCCGATGTGGGATTCGCAGGCGATTCCCGCGATCGCGGTCACCTATGCGAACGCGTACACGCGCTCGCGCGTGACCGACAACCTGTGCAACTTCAGCTTCGCGACGACGAACCCGGCGACCGGCGCGGTCGCGGCCCCCGCCGCGTCGCCGATGCCGGCCGTGTTCGGCGCCGGCAACGGCGTGCCGCCGACGGCCGGCATCAGTCTCGTGTTCAACAACGGCGCGGGCGTCGATCACCGGCTCGCGACGCCCGATGCAAGCTTCGCGGGCGCGCTGTGCCTGCGCCAGCTGTGGACGAACGGGATGCTCGGCATGCCCGCGAACGTCGACGCGGTGCGCGTGAACGCGAACCTGCACGGCAAGCCGGCGATCATCGTGCAGGGCCGCAGCGACGCGCTCGTGCCCGTGAACCACGCGTCGCGCGCGTACGTCGCGCAGAACGGCATCAGCGAAGCCGGGCGCAGCCAGCTGGTGTTCTACGAAGTGACGAACGGCCAGCATTTCGACGCCTTCCTGTCGGTTCCGGGCTTCGACACGCGCTTCGTGCCGGTTCACTACTACAACGTGCAGGCGCTGAATCTGATGTGGAAGCACTTGAAGGGCGGTGCGCCGCTGCCGCCGTCGCAGGTGATCCGCACGGTGCCGCGCGGCGGTACGCCGGGCGCCGCGCCCGCGCTGACGAGCGCGAACCTGCCGCCGATCTCGACCGCGCCGGGCGCGAACGCGATTTCCGCCGGCGTCGGCACGATCGACGTGCCGCTCTGACGGCGGCCGTTGCGCCGCCTCCGACAAAGCCGGACAGCCGTCCGGCTTTTTTTGCGTCGTCTGGAATCGGTCCCGCACTGCCTTTTATCCGAATGACGAGCGCTGTAACAAATTATTACTTTACGGCCATAAATCCGGAACCTAATATGCGCCGGTATTTTCACTTAATTTAATAAATTCCAGATACGAGAATATTCCTTTCCATTTAGTTAATCGATCCTTTCGATTTTATTCAATCGGTTCGAGCCGCGGTTGATCGCCGTTTCGCGATTAATCGGTATCTCGCCGACGGGGATCGTTCGTCTGTTCGAAGTGGAGGCGCCTTGACGGGCGGGCTTCTCGTGGCGTCTCTTTGTCGCCGATTTTGTGCGCATGCGAATTCGCGAAATGCATTCGTATTGCTGGAACCGTTGAATTGTCGTTTGCAATGGAATTGATTCCATTGTGCGGTTGCAAAAAAACATGGGTGGGGTAAATCGTGCCGATCGGTATTTGCCGATCCGGTAAAAAACTCGGAGTGCGTCGCATAACGAATGCATTCCCGGTGCGGAGCGCCGGCGCAAATGATCCTTTGCGACCGGCGGTATTTATCGTTCTGTTCGAGAGGCAATAATGACGACACGCAAGTCCTTGAAAGACGGTTTCGCGCTATTCGGAACGACCTTGAGCATACCGCTCGCCGCGGCAGCGGCCGCGGCGCTGCTCGTCACGGGGTGCGGCGGCGACGACGGGCCGAGCCCGAGCGCGGCGGCCGCCACCGCGGCCGCGACGACCAGCGGCAGCACGTCGGTCAACACCGACGCAACGGCTGCCGCCGCGGCCGACCAGCCGTACGTCGACACCGACGTGTACGGCACCGGGCCGAACGACGCGGTCACGGATTCGACCGAAGGCGCCGCAGTCGTGCACCGCCAGGTCACGATCGGCGGCAAGACGATCAAGTACACGGCCACCACGGGCCACCTGACGACGATCGATCCGATCACGTCGGCGCCGAACGCGAAGATGTTCTACGTCGCGTACACGCAGGACAATCCCGACCCGTCGAAGCCGCGCCCGGTCACGTTCTTCTACAACGGCGGCCCCGGTTCGTCGTCGGTCTACCTGCTGCTCGGCTCGTACGGGCCGAAGCGCCTGCAGTCGTCGTTCCCGAACTTCACGCCGCCCGCGCCGTACAAGCTGCTCGACAACCCGGACAGCCTGCTCGACCGCACCGATATCGTGTTCATCAACCCGGTCGGTACCGGTTACTCGACGGCGATCGCGCCGGCGAAGAACAAGGATTTCTGGGGCACCGACCAGGACGCGCGCTCGATCGACCGCTTCATCCAGCGCTACCTGACCAAGTACTCGCGCTGGAATTCGCCGAAGTTCCTGTACGGCGAGTCGTACGGCACCGCGCGCAGCGCGGTCGTGTCGTGGGTGCTGCACGAGGACGGCATCGACCTGAACGGGATCACGCTGCAGTCGTCGATCCTCGACTACGCGAACGCGCTGTCGGCGCCGGGCACGTTCCCGACGCTCGCGGCCGATGCGTTCTACTGGAAGAAGACGACGGTCAACCCGACGCCGACCGATCTCGACGCGTACATGGTCCAGGCCCGCAACTACGCGGACAACACGCTCGCGCCGCTCGCGCAGAAGCCGAACCCGCAGGACGGCGGCTTCGTGAACGTGCGGCTGAACCTGAACCTGCAGACCGCGCAGCAGATGGGTTCGTACATCGGCACGGACCCGACGTCGCTGATCCAGACCTTCGGCAACCCGGCCGCGCTCGGCAACGTGCCGTCGTCGGACGACAACCCGCCGTACACGTTCTTCCTGACGCTCGTGCCGGGCACGCAGATCGGCCAGTACGACGGTCGCGCGAACTTCACGGGCAAGGGCATCGCGCCGTACATCCTGCCGAACTCGGGCAGCAACGATCCGTCGATCACGAACGTCGGCGGCGCGTACACGGTGCTGTGGAACAGCTACATCAACACCGACCTCAAGTACACGTCGACGTCGTCGTTCGTGGACCTGAACGACCAGGTCTTCAACAACTGGGACTTCAGCCACACGGACCCGACCGGCGCGAACAAGGGCGGCGGCAATACGCTGTACACGGCCGGCGACCTGGCGTCGACGATGAGCGTGAACCCGGACCTGAAGGTGCTGTCGGCGAACGGCTATTTCGACGCCGTCACGCCGTTCCACCAGACGGAGCTGACGCTCGCGCAGATGCCGCTCGATCCGACGCTCAAGGCGCAGAACCTGACGATCAAGAACTACCCGTCGGGCCACATGATCTACCTGAACGACGCGTCGCGGACCGCGCTGAAGGGCGATCTCGCCAACTTCTACGACGGCATCCTCGCGAACCGCACCGCGTTGCAGCGCGTGCTGAAGCTGCAGGCGCGCACGCAGCAGATGAAGCAGCAGAAACTGCAGCAGCAGGGGCAGTAAGCGCCGCGGGCGGCTCGCGCCGCCCCGGATGGACGACAGCCCGATCGGCGCAGGCCGGTCGGGCTGTTTTTCTTGTGCGGCGAGCGATGGGTGGGCACCTCATGCGCCGGACGGGAAGGGGCGTAACCGCGGAGGAAAGGGCGGCCCGGCCGCTTACGCCAGCACGAGCCGCACGCCGACCGCGACCAAGGTCGCGGCGAGCAGGTTGCGCAGCAGCCGTTCTGGCGCGCGCGCCGACAGCAGGCTGCCGAGCACGATGCCGGGCAGCGAACCGAGCAGCAGCGACAGCAGCATCGACCAGTCGACCGAGCCGAGCAGCCAGTGACCCATGCCCGCGACCAGCGTGAGCGGCACGGCATGCGCGATGTCGGAACCGACGATGCGGGTCGTCGCGAGCGCCGGATACAGCAGCAGGAGCACGGTCACGCCGATCGCGCCGGCGCCGACCGACGTCATCGACACGAGCACGCCGAGCACGGCGCCCGTCAGCACGGTCGACCACAGTGTGCGCGCGGGGCTCGGCGCGAGCGGGTTGCGTGCGGCGAATGCGGTCAGCTGCGGGCGGAAGATCAGCGCGAGCGACGTGAGCAGCAGCGCAACGCCGAGCACGAGCTGGATCATCCGCGCGGTGCCCGGCGTGTTCATCCCGTGCGTGTGCAGCCACCACAGCGTGAGCGCGGCGGCCGGCACGCTGCCCGCCGCGAGCCGGCCCGTGATGCGCCAGTCGATCGAACCTTTCAGGCCGTGGACGAGCGTGCCGGTGGCCTTGGTCGCAGCCGCGTACAGCAGGTCGGTGCCGACTGCCGTCGCGGGGTGGACGCCGAACAGCAGCACGAGAATCGGCGTCATCAACGAACCGCCGCCGACGCCCGTGAGGCCCACGAGAATGCCGACGAACAGGCCGGACAGGGAGTACAGCAGATCGATATGGGGAAGCGACATCGGAGGCAGGCGGTTATGCAGCGTTCGGCGGCGGCGCGCGGCCGCGGCGCGCGCATCAAAGTCCGCCATTGTCGCAAAAGTGGCGCGTCAATGTACGACTGCGTTAAAAATCGGCCGGGAGAGGGCGCCCGGCGGCCGCCGGCGGAGATGAAACGGGCGTTTGAGCAGGGGGCGGCGTGAACGGTATGACGACCGGGGCGCGTACGCCGCGCGTCCGGTGCGCACAAAAAAGGGCGCGACACTGCGCGCCCCGATTCGATGCCGGTTCCCGTTCGGCTGCCGACGGTCAGTGCATCGCGGGCCCGGCGCCTTCGACCGCGCGTGGCGGCCGGATCCGCAGCGCGAAACCGATCAGCGCGGCCACGGCCGCAAACGCCGCGCCGAACGCGAATGCCGCGCGGTAGCCGCCGTTCAGCGCGTCGAGCGGCGCGGCTTGCGCCGCCGCGAGCGCGTCGGTGCGGGCGCCGGCGAGACTTGCGAGGACCGCGAGCCCGAGCGCGCCGCCCATCATGAAGGCGGTGTTGACGATGCCCGACGCGAGCCCGGAATCGGCCGGTTCGACGTCGCTCATCGCGGCGAGCAGCACCGGATTGAACGCGACGCCCGCGCCAATGCCGAGCAGCGTCATGCCGGGCAGCACGTGCCACACGAAACCGCCGTCGACCGGCGCGCGTGAGAACAGCGCGAGGCCGCAGGCCGCGATCACGAGGCCGGCGGCGATCGGGCCGCGGATTCCGAAGCGCATCACGATGCGCGCCGACAGTCCGAGCGAGAACGCGGCCATGATCAGGTTCGCCGGCAGGAACGCGAGGCCGACCTGCAGCGGCCCGTAGCCGAGCACGCGCTGCATGTACAGCGCGGACAGGAAGAACCACGCGAACATCGCGGCCGCCCACAGCACGGCGATCGCGTTCGCGAGCGCGACGTTGCGCGCGGCGAACAGCGTGAGCGGCATCAACGGATGCGCGGCGCGCGACTCGATCGCGATGAACAGCACGAGCAGCGCGACGGCCGCGCCGATCAGCGCGACGGTCTGCGTCGACAGCCAGCCGGCCTCGTTGCCGCCGACGATGCCGTAGACGGCCAGCATCAGCGACGCGGTCACGGTGATCGCGCCGGCGACGTCGAGCCGTGCGGTGCCCACCGGCATACGCATGCGCGGCAGCAGCGCGACGCACATCGCATAGACGGCGACGCCGATCGGCAGGTTGACGAGGAAGATCCAGTGCCACGACAGCGAGCTCGTCAGCAGCCCGCCGAGCAGGACGCCGATGCTGCCGCCGCCCGCGCACACGAAGCCGTAGACGCCCATCGCGCGTGCGCGTTCGCCGGGTTCCGTGAAGAGGTTCATGATCAGCGACAGCGAGACGGCCGACACGACCGCGCCGCCGAACCCCTGCACCGCGCGCGCGGCGATCAGCATCGCCTGCGATTGCGCGAGGCCGCAGGCGAGCGACGCGAGCGTGAATACGACGAGGCCCGCGAGGAACATGCGCCGCTGGCCGTACAGGTCGCCGAGCCGGCCGCCGAGCAGCAGGCAGCCGCCGAACGTCAGCAGGTAGGCATTGACGACCCACACGAGGGCCGTTTCGGTGAAGTGGAGATCGGTGCTGATCGACGGCAGCGCGACGTTTACGATCGTGCTGTCGAGCACGATCATCAGCACGCCGAGACAGAGCACGATCAGCGCGTACCAGCGCTTCTCGCCGTGAATCCCGTGGGTCATGGGCCTGCAGCCTTCTGATAGTTATCTGAAAGGATGCATTGTAGACGTCGGCGGCGCGGGCTTCCTGCCGGTTTGTGGCAGGAGCGTCGCGTAGTGGCGCGTGCGGCTGCGGCGTGCGTGCAGCTGGACGAGTGTTACGACCGAGCCGGCAGTTCGCAGCCGTCGGGGCCGCAGGCGGCCGCATCGTCGTCGCCGGGTTCGACGATGCCGTCGCGCCACGCCTGATCGAGCGCCTGCGCGAACGCGTCGGCCGGCTGCGCGCCCGACACCGCGTAGCGGCCGCCGAACACGAACAGCGGCACGCCGCGGCCGCCGATCTGTGCTGCGCGCGCGATGTCGGCTTCGACTTCTTCGCGATACGCGTCGCTGCGCAGCACGGCTTCGACGGCCGAGCGCTCGAGCCCTGCTTCGACCGCAAACCCGGTCAGCGCCGCATGATCGAACAGCGAGCCGTGCTCGCAGAAATAGGCGCGATAGAGCCGCTCGGTCAGCGCGTGCGCGCGGCCCGACGCTTGCGCGAGCTTCACGAGCCGGTGGCCGTCGAGCGTGTCGCCGACGAGCGTGCCGGGCAGGTCGTAGCGCAGCCCGACGCTCGCGGCCGCATCGGTCACCTGGCGCAGCAACTGGTCGACCTGCGCGGGCGCCATCCGGTATTTGCCTGCCAGCATCGCCTCGACCGGCTCGACGGGTTGGCCGGGCATCAGCCGGTACGCACGCAGCGTGACGTCGACGCGATCGGCGTGCGCGAACGCGGCCAGCGCCTCGTCGAAGCGGCGCTTGCCGATCCAGCACCACGGACAGATCAGGTCGGACCAGATCTCGACGGTCAGGGTCGGGCGGGCAGTCGGGGCGGGAGCGGTCGTCATGGGCGGTCCGGGCGGCAAAAAGTGTAACCGAGACTATATCACTTTATTTTTCGACGTTTCGCCGCCCGCGGAATGGTGCGGAAGGGGCTGCGCCCGCGTGTCGCGAAGCTTGGGCGCGGAACCGGCGGCCCGATACCGGTGACCGGACTACCGTGACTGCGCCCGCCACGTCGCGCTCACGCGTCGCCCTGCGTTTCCTTCAGGTGCTTGAGGTGCTTGTAGACCGTCGCGCGCCCCATCCCGAGCACGTTCGCGACGTAGTTCGCCGCGCTCTTGCCGCGGAACGCGCCTTCCGCGTACAGCGCCTCGACGAGTTCGCGCCGGTGCTCGCGCGTGAGCCCGTTCAGCCCGACCTGCCGCTCGCGCAGCCAGCCGTGCAGGAACGTGTTGATGCGCTCCTGCCAGTCGTCGCGGAACAGCTCGTCGGGCTGCGCGACGACGCCCGCGCCCTTGATGAACAAGTCGAGCGTCGAGCGCACCTCGTCGAACACGGCGATGTTGAAGTTGATGCACATCATCCCGGCCGGCCGGCCTTCGTCGTCGAACAGCACGTTGCTGACGCAGCGCATCCGCCGGCCGTCCCAGTTCAGCTTCTCGTACGGGCCGATCACGCGCTCGCGCGCCGAATGATCGATTTCCTCGAGCGCGGAATCGTCGCCGACCTCGCGCTTGGACAGGTTGTTCGCGAGATACAGCACGGTCTGGTCGTGCAGGTCGTGGATCACGACTTCCGCGTACGGGAAGAACAGTGCGGCGATACCGTCGGCGATCGGCGCATAGCGGGTGAGCAGCAGGTCTTTGACGGGAGATTTCTTCTTGCGCATCGGTATCGCGATCTCGGGTGGGCGGGAGCCGGGCAGCGGGTCGGGCCGGCGAGCCGGCGCACCGTTGGCCGGCATGCCCGTGCGCCCGCGCGCGGCCGCCGCGGCGGTTGCGCCATTGTATCGGCCCCGCGCTCGCGTGCCGCTCATGCGCGCGTCAGATGCGTGTACAGCGCGTGCGCGATCGCGATGTCCTCGAGCCCGAGGCCGATCGAGCGGAACAACGCGTGACGCGTGCGCGACGGCGCCGCGCAGGTGCCGGCGACGAGCGCGGGCAGGTCGCCGACGATCCGGCCGGCATCCCAGCCGTGCTCGGCCGCCGCGATCTGCATCTCGCCGGCGCTCGCGGGCGTCGTGTGCCGGTAGTCGCAGTAGACGTCCATGTCCGGCAGCCACGCGGGCGGGATTTCGTGCGCGCGCGCGACGTTGGTGCTGATCGACGTGACGAGCGCGGGGCGCGTGAGCATCCCGTCGCCGAGCACGGGCGTGCCCGACGACGTGCACAGCATCACCACGTCCGCGTCGCGCACGCAGGCTTCGACGCTCGCCGCCGCGTGCGCGCGCGGGTCGAGCGCGGCGAGGCTCGCCTGCAGCGCCGCGTCGCCCGCCAGCGCGGGCGAGTACACGCGGATCGTGTCCCAGTCGCGCAGCGCCGCCGTGTGCTTGAGGTGCGCGAGGCCGACCGCGCCCGCGCCGACGATCGCGAGCCGGCGCGCGTCGCGCGGCGCGAGGCAGTCGACCGCGAGCGCGGTCGTGCCGGCCGTGCGTTCGACGGTCAGCAGCCCCGCGTCGCACCACATCAGCGGCTGGCCGGTTTGCATCGACATCAGCGCGGTCCAGGCGGTGACGATCGGTCTCCCGTCGGGTGTCCCGCCGGGTTTGCCGGCCGTCACGATGTACGGCGACAGCTTCGCGCCGAACACCTGCTCGTCGGCGAGCGCGCCGAGATACGTGATGAAGTCGCCGGCCTGGCCGGGAAACAGCGTGAGCGTCTGCGGCGGCTGCACGGCGCGCGCCGCGGCGAGCGACGCGAACATGCGGCGCAGCGTGCCGAGCACGTCGAGCGAAGGCAGCGCCGCGCGCACCGCGGCTTCGTCGACGGTCAGCGGCGGGGTGGGGACGGTTTGCGTCATGGGGAGCATCTCCGGTTCGGGCTGGACGGAAAGTCTCGAAAGACGGCGTCCAGCGATGTTCGTTATGGACGAAAAGTCTAATATAGACAAACGAAATCGGGAGAATTTTTCTTTTCGAGACGTTGTGTCGTTGCCGGATTCATGAAAAACGCCATGGAATCAAGGGTGTTGGGCGTGAGAGACGAAATCTCGACGTCGAGCGACGGGGCGACATCCTCGTATCCCCTATAGTCCATAGTAGACTTTAAGTCTATATTTCGGGGTGCGGGATCCGACACATCGCCAGGTGGCTAGCTGCCTCGGATGCCGCACCGCCGCCCGGTCGAGGGCGTCGGGCGACCGATCTCCAGCCTCAATCCAGAACAGAAGGACCGTCATGAACTGGAAACTTTCCCTCTGCGCCGCTGCGGCGCTCGCGTGCGCGGCCGTCACGGCCCATGCGGAACAGACCACGTTGCGCTTCGGGATCGAAGCCGCCTATCCGCCGTTCGAGAGCAAGACGCCGGCCGGTCAGTTGCAGGGTTTCGACGTCGACATCGGCAACGCGGTGTGCGCGAAACTGAACATGAAATGCGTGTGGGTCGAGAATTCGTTCGACGGGCTGATCCCGGCGCTGCAGGCGCGCAAGTTCGACGCGATCAACTCGGCGATGAACATCACCGTGAAGCGCAAGCAAAGCATCGACTTCACGCCGGCGATCTACGTGGTGCCGATCGTGATGGTGGCGAAGCATGGCTCGCCGCTGAAGCCCGACGTCGCGAGCCTGCGCGGCAAGCACGTCGGCGTGCTGCAGGGTTCGTCGCAGGAGGATTTCCTGAAGGCGCACTGGGCCAATGCGGGGGTGGCCGTCGTGTCGTACCCGGATCAGGACCAGATCTACGCCGATCTCGTCGCGGGGCGTCTCGACGCGGCCGTGCAGGAAGCGCAGACCGCGCAGGACGGGTTCCTCGACAAGCCGGCCGGCCGCGACTACCAGATCGTCGGCGAGCCGCTGAAGGATCCGGCGACGCTCGGCGAAGGCACCGGTTTCGGGATGCGCAAGAACGACAAGGCGCTGCAGGCGAAGATCGTCGGCGCGCTCGACGCACTGAAGCAGGACGGCACGCTGAGCGCGCTGTCGCGGAAGTACTTCAAGCGCGACATCATCGCGAAGTAAGCGCCGCCGCGCGCCGGCCGCGGGGCTGGGCGCACGGCGCATCCAATCTCGACGCAGTGCGGGGGAATATGGATTTCGACGTCATCGTTCTGGGGGCCGGCATCGTCGGCGTGTCGTCGGCGCTGCATCTGCAGGATCGCGGGCTGCGCGTCGCGCTCGTCGACCGGCGCGCGCCCGGCGAGGAAACCAGCCACGGCAATGCGGGGCTGATCGAGCGCTCGTCGGTCGTGCCGTATGCGTTTCCGCGCCGGCTCGGCACGCTGCTGCGCTACGCGCGCAACCGTTCGGTCGATCTCTATTGGGACTACAAGGCGCTGCCCGAGTATGCAGGCTGGCTCGCCCGCTTCTGGCGCGAATCGTCGCCGCAGCGGCTCGCGGCCGCCGCGCGCGACATGCTGCCGCTCGTCGCGGCGAGCGTCGTCGAGCACGATGCGCTGCTCGCGCGCACCGACGCGCAGCCGCTCGTCCACGACGGCGGATGGATCGAGGCGTTTCGTTCGCCCGCGCTGTTCGATGCGGAAGCGCGCGCGCAGCAGCGCGTGGCCGACGCCCACGGGCTGCGGATGTCGGTGCTCGACGCGCGTGCGCTGCGCGCGCGCGAGCCCGGTATCGGCGGTGCATTCTGCGGCGCGTTCCACTGGCAGGACCCGAAGACCGTATCGAGCCCGGGCGGACTGACCAAGGCCTATGCGCGGTTGTTCCAGCGCGACGGCGGCACGTTCGTGCGCGGCGACGCGACGACGCTCGTGCAGGTGGATGACGGTTGGCAGGTCGGGTCCGAACATGGGCCGATCTCGGCACGCTCGGCCGTGGTCGCGCTCGGGCCGTGGTCCGATCATGTGTTCGCGCCGCTCGGCTACCGGATTCCGCTGCGCGCGAAGCGCGGCTATCACATGCATTACCTGCCGACGCGCGCGCCGCTGAACGTCCCCGTGTGCGATACCGAGGAAGGCTTCGTCGTCGCGCCGATGGAGGGTGGCCGCCTGCGGCTCACGACCGGCGTCGAGATCGCGCCGCGCGGCGCGCCGCCGACCGGCGTGCAACTCGCACGCGCCGAACCGCTGGCGCGCGACGCGTTCGGCATCGGCGAGCGGCTCGATCCGGAGCCCTGGCTCGGGATGCGGCCGTGCACGCCCGACATGCGCCCGGTGATCGGGCCCGCGCCGCGTCACCGTCATTTGTGGTTCGCGTTCGGCCACTGCCATCACGGGCTCACGCTCGGGCCCGCGACCGGCCGCCTGCTCGCCGAAATGATGACGGGCGCGCCGACCTATATCGATCCCCGTCCGTACCGGCCCGCGCGCTTCGGTTGAACCCGCGGCGCGCAGAGGCGGTTTCGGCCATCGGCACGTGCCGGTGGCAATACGTATTCTTCACAGTGTTTCATTCTGCTGTCCGGATTATCGAAATCCACGCAATCGGAAATGATCTGCGTAATCGATAAGAAAGAAAATCGCGCGATAAAATAAAATCAGCAAATTAGCGATTTATCAATGCATTTTCATATTGCTGAAATGCGTAATGGTCAGCGGTTGTGACGGTATAGGGTCCCATCGCGGGCGCGCGTTCAGGCGTTACGTGGAATGTACCGGAACACGTTACCGCGGGGCTCGCAAACGTTACGTTACATCCGCGTTCCGAAAGCCTTTTTCATCAGACGATTCCGTCTCCCAATCCTCGAATTTCGCCTGAAATCGATTAAAAAAGCGTTATTGACGCTCAATACCCAGACGAATCAATCCGTTTTCGGAATTGGCACGCTTCGTGCAATCCGTCCCCATGCTTTGTCAACGTAGTGCCAACCGAGATGGGGAAAATAACGATGGGACAGAATTTCAAATTGACGGGTGTGGCGCTGTCGGTCGCGACGGTGTTCGGGGTGCTGGCTTCGGGTTCCGCGATGGCGGGGGCCCTCGATTCGCTGCCGATCCCGCAAGTGATCGTCAATCCGCCGACGAACAGTGTGTCGGTGGGGCTGGCCGCGACGGGGACGTCGCCGTTGGGCTCCGTCACCGTGACGGCGGGCGGGTCGGGCGCGATCCAGACGTCGCTTGGCGAGCCGGGGCAAGTGCTGTCGGGCGCCGTGGGGGCGGTGACGAGCGCACTGGGCGGTGGCGGCACGGTGCAGCCGCTCGCGCCGGTTCAGGGCGTGGTGAATCAGGTGACGGGCGCCTTGACCGGCGGCAACCCGGCGGGTGCATTGACCGGTGCGCTGAACACGGCAACCGGCACGCTGAGCAACGCGCTCGGCACGGCCACGGGCGCACTGGGCGGTATCGGCGGTGGTTCGAACCCGCTGGCGCCGGTTCAAGGTGTGGTGAATCAGGTGACGGGTGCGCTTGGTGGCGGTAACCCGGCAGGTGCGTTGACGGGGGCAATCGGTACGGTGACCGGCTCACTGGGTGGTATCGGTGGCGGCGCGAGTCCGCTGGCGCCGGTTCAGGGCGTGGTGAATCAAGTGACGGGCGCCTTGAGCGGCGGCAACCCGGCGGGTGCACTGACGGGTGCGCTGAACACGGCGACGGGCACGCTGAGCAACGCGCTCGGCACGGCCACGGGCGCATTGGGCGGCGTTGGCGGAGGCAATCCGGCCGGTGCATTGACCGGTGCGCTCGGCACGGTGACGGGTGCCTTGGGCGGCGTCGGCGGCGGCAATCCGGCAGGCGCATTGACCGGCGCGCTCGGTACGGTAACGGGTGCCTTGGGCGGCGTTGGCGGTGGCAACCCGGCCGGCGCGTTGACCGGTGCACTCGGCACGGTGACGGGTGCCCTGGGCGGCGTTGGTGGCGGCAACCCGGCCGGTGCATTGACCGGCGCGCTCGGCACGGTGACGGGTGCCCTGGGCGGCGTTGGCGGCGGCAACCCCGCAGGCGCATTGACCGGTGCACTCGGCACGGTGACGGGCGCCTTGGGCGGCGTTGGCGGTGGCAACCCCGCAGGCGCGTTGACCGGCGCACTCGGCACGGTAACCGGCGCTCTGGGCAACCTCGGCGGCGGCGCGAACCCCATCGCCCCGATCCAGAACGTCGTGAATCAGGTCACGGGCACGCTCGGCAGCGGCAACCCGGCCGGCGCACTGAGCAACGCGGTCAACACGATCACGGGCACGCTCGGCAACGTCGGTGGCGCAGGGAGCCCGCTCGCGCCGGTACAGGGTGCCGTCACGCAGCTCGCCGGCACGCTCGGCAACGGCGATCCCGCCGGTGCGCTGACGAACGCGCTGAACTCGGTGACGGGCGCGCTCAGCGGCGCGAACCCGCTGGCGCCGGTGCAGGGCGTCGTGAACCAGGTCGTCGGCACGCTGTCGGGTGCCGGCGGCGGCAGCCCGATCACGCCGATCACGAACCTCGTCAATGGCCTGCAGAACGCGCTGCCGGGCGGCAATCCGGCCGGCGCGCTGACCGGCGCACTCGGCTCGGTGACGGGCGCGCTCGGCAATCTCGGCGGGACGAACCCGCTGGCGCCGGTGCAAGGCGTCGTGAACCAGGTGGTCGGCACGCTCGGCGGCAGCAATCCGGCCGGCACGCTGAGCAACGCGGTCGGGACGGCCACGAGCGCCCTCGGCAACGCGGTCGGCTCGGTGGCGGGCGCGCTCGGCGCACTGGGCGGCACGAGCCCGCTGGCGCCGGTGCAGGGTGTCGTGAACCAGGTCGTCGGTACGCTCGGCAGCGGCAATCCGGCCGGGGCACTGACGGGCGCGCTGAACTCGGTGACGGGCGCCCTCGGCAACCTCGGCGGTTCCAACCCGCTGGCGCCGGTGCAAGGCGTCGTGAACCAGGTGGTCGGCACGCTGTCCGGCGCCGCCGGCAACAGTCCGATCGCGCCGATCACGAACCTCGTGAGCGGCCTGACGGGCGGCGGCAACCCGGCCGGCGCGCTGACCGGCGCGCTCGGTTCGGTGACGGGCGCACTCGCGTCCGGTCCGGCGGCGCTCGGCCAGGCGGCCGGCGCGCTGTCGGGTGCGGGCGGTTCGGCGGCAGCGGCAGGCGGCAGCCTGCTCGGCTCGGGCGCGAATGCGGCCGGCGGCACGGCGGGCGCGGTCGGTTCGCTGCTGACGACGGGTGCCAACTCGACGGCGACGGTCGTCAATGCGGTCGGCACGTCGGTGGGCACGGTGCTCGGCTCCTCGCCGAGCCTGTCGGTGACGCCGCATTCCGGCAACAGCTCGCCGAACAACCCGCTCGCACCGGTGACGACGCTGCTCCAGTCGCTGACCGGCGCACTGCCGAGGTAACCGGCCGAAACCGCACGACGGCGTCGCATCGGCCGTCGTGCGAAATGGTCGTGCAATACGGGCCAGGCAACACGGATCGCGCAACGCGGCATGACATCGCTGTCATGCCGCGTTGTCATTTCGGGCTTCCCGTTTTCTTTCGTCGCATGAATGATCGCCGCCGCTGTTTGCGGCGCGGCATGGTATGGCATGGAATAACCGGCCGTCGCCGTCCGTTTACATACCGAGTTCCGGCACGGCCGGCCGGAGGGATAATGATCGCGACGCAGCCGATCGCCCCGTCCGGCGGCCGCCATGTCGCGACACGACGCCAAGGAGAACGGGAATGAAACGGATGCTTTTCGCCGCTGCGCTGACGGCGGCGCTCGTGCGGCCGGCCGCCGCGGAACCGCCGCAGGCCGCCGACGGGAAACTGGTCGACGAAGCGCACATGACGCTGTACGTGTTCGATCGCGACGCGCCGGGCAAGAGCATGTGCGACAGCGCGTGCGCAGCCAACTGGCCGCCCGCGCTTGCCGACGCGTACGACAAGGCGTCGGGTGCGCTGAGTCTCGTCGCCCGCGACGACGGCAAAAAGCAATGGGCGTACCGCGGCCGCCCGCTGTATCGCTGGAAGATGGACCACAAGGCCGGCGACGCGGGAGGCGACGGCGTCGGCGGCATGTGGCACGTTGCGCGGCCGTGATCGCGCGGCGACGCGCGAGGCGCCCCGATGAGCTATGAATCGGACCTGCTGGTGTGGCTTCCGCATCTCACGCGCTATGCGCGTGCGCTGACGGGCGAGCGCGCGTGGGCCGACGATCTCGTGCAGGACACGCTCGAGCGTGCGCTGAACCGGCCCCCGCGCGACTGCGGCAACCTGCGCGCGTGGCTGCTGACGCTGTTGCGGCACCGCTTCATCGACCAGTTGCGCGCGCGGCACGAGATCGCGGTCGACGACGCCACCGTGCCGTGGCAGACGATGGCCGCGCCGGCCGGCGAGGTCGGCGGGCTGGAGTTGCGCGACGTGCAGCGCGCGCTGTACCGGCTGCCGGTCGAACAGCGTGAGGTGCTGCTGCTGGTCGCGCTCGAGGAGTTGAGCTATCGCGATGCCGCGCAGGTGCTCGGCGTGCCGATGGGCACGGTGATGTCGCGACTCGCGCGGGCGCGTGCGCAGATGCGCGCCTTGCTGTCGGACGGGCCGTCGGTGCACGGCACGCCCACGTTACGGGTGATCGGGAAGCCATGATGGACGATCCGCGCAAGCCTTCGAACCAGCGGGACGACGATGCATCGGCGCAACTGCTGTCCGCGCTGCTGGACGGCGAGTTGTCCGGGGACGAGCGCCGCGAGATGCTCGAACGCCTGCAGTCCGATCCGCGGGAAGCCGAACGCTTCGCGCATTACCGCGCGCAGCGCGATGCGCTGAAGGCGCTGTTTCCGTTGCCGGCGGCCGCGCCCGCGTTGTTCGTGCAGCGCCGCGCGCCGCGCTGGCGCGCCGTCGCGCATGCGTTCGCGGGGCTCGCGGCGGGGCTGCTGATCGGTGTCGCGCTGCATGCGGGCTGGGCGGCGTTCGGCCGCGAACCGGCGTTCGCCGCGCGCGCCGATGTCGCATACGCCGTGTATGCCGCCGACCGCGAGCATCCGGTGGAAGTCGGTGCGGCCGATCCCGCGCGTCTCGCCGCGTGGCTGTCGGCGCGCGTCGGCCGGCCGGTGCGCGCACCGTCGCTCGACGAATACGGTTACGCGCTGCTGGGCGGCCGGGTGCTGCCCGGCGACGCGGGGCCGGCCGCCCAGCTCATGTACCAGCGCGCGGACGGCGCGCGCGTGACGCTGTACATGACCGCATACGATACGCGGCGCCTCGCGCCGCAGGCGATGTCGGCCGACGGCCGCTACACGTATTTCTGGTCGGATCGCGGCATGGGTTATGCGCTGTCCGGCCGCGGCGACGAACGGCGTCTGCGCGAGCTCGCGATCGACGCATGCGGGGCGCTGGGCGGCCCGACCGACGCATGGAAGGGATGACGCGCGGCGCTCGCAGGGAGCAGGCGATGAAGACGGCGATGATGAAGGGGCTCGGGCTGGCGGCGTTTCTGGCGGGCACGCTGCTTGCGCAAGCGGACGGCGACCTGCCCGTGCGCGTGCCGGTGGACGCGGACGGTGTGCAGCGCGTGGTGATCGTCGGCGGCAGCTATTTCTTCCGGCCGAACCACGTGATCGTGCGCGCGCACGTGCCGGTCGAGCTGACCGTTTCGGCCGAACCCGGCGTGGTGCCGCACAGCTTCGAAATCGACGCGCCACCGCAGACGGGCATCGCAGTGCATACCGAACTCGGCACGACGCCGAGAACGTTTCGTTTCACGCCGCAGCAGCCGGGGCGGTTCGCCTACTATTGCACGCACCGGCTGCTGTTTTTGAGGAGCCATCGCGAGCGCGGAATGGAAGGCGTGCTCGATGTCGAGGCGGCGCCGTGATCGCCGCGTTGCTGGCCGCGAGCCTGATAGGAGCGAGCATGACAGCCGATCCCGTGACCGTCGCGCAGGCGCATTTCGACCACGTCCACTCGTACCGTACGACGATCCGCTCGTCGGCGCGCGACGGCGAGCGCACCGAAATCCGCTACGCGTACCTGAAACCGGGCTTCGTCCGGATGGATTTCGTGTCGCCGCATCGGGGCGCGGTGCTCGCGTACGATCCCGGCGACGGCAAGGTGCGGCTGCGCCCGTTCGGCACGCATGCGCCGCCCGCGCTGACGCTGTCGCCGTCCAATCCGCTCGTGCGCGATCGTACCGGCCACCGGGTCGACCGCTCGGACGTCGGCGAACTGCTGCGCAACGTCCATGCGCTGCAGCAGGGCGGCGCGACCGTGACCGAGGGCGAGGAGGCCGTCGGCGGCCGGGCCACGCTGCGCGTGCTGGTCACGGGCGCGCCGGCGCACGCGGTCGACGGCGTGCATCGCTACCGGTTGTGGCTCGACGCCGCGGACGGTTTTCCGCTGAAGGTCGTCAGCTACGCGGACGATGACGACGTGCCGCTCGAAACCGTGACGCTCGACGACGTGGAGATCGACGTCGCGTTTCCCGAGCGTTTCTTCGCGCCCTGACGGCGCGCCGATCCGCGTTCCTGACACGCATGCCGGAGGCTGCATGGCGGAGTACCGGTTTTCGACGATCTGGCGCGTGGATGCGCCGCTCGCGGCGGTCTGGGACGCGATCTACCAGGTCGACCGCTGGCCCGACTGGTGGAAGGGCGCCGTGCGCACCGTCGAACTCGAGCATGGCGACGCGCGCGGCGTCGGCGCGCTGCACCGGTATACATGGAAGGGTGCGCTGCCGTACCGGCTGACCTTCGACATGCGCGTGCGGCGCGTCGAGCCGCCGCATGCGCTCGAAGGCCATGCGAGCGGCGCGATCGAAGGCGACGGACGCTGGACGTTCGCCGCCGACGGCGCGCGCACCGTCGTGCGCTACGACTGGCACATCCGCACGCACGGCTGGATGAACTGGCTGGAGCCGCTCGCACGGCCGTTGTTCCGATGGAATCACGACGTCGTGATGCGCGAAGGCGCGAAGGGGCTCGCGCGGCGGCTGGGCGCGGCCGTCGAGACGGACGGCCGGACCTTCCGGCCGCTGTCGGGCGCGGACTGCGCCGATGCGTGAGGAGCGCGAGGCTGGGCCCGGCGACGCCGGCGGACGAGCGCGTCGCGACGGATGAAATCGGCGCCCGTCCGGTTTTTTTGCTGCGATGTCGTCGGTCTCAGGAACTCCGGGCTTACCCGGTGTCCAAACGGGGCTGGATGAGGTTCGCGGGCCGCACCGGCCGGCCTTCGGAACGGTTTATGTATTTAAGCTATTGTTTTGAAAAGGTTTTTGTTGTTTTCGTGTGTTTATCCCCCGCATCGCCGCCGCGAAAATTCCCCCGGTTTCCCTTCTTGAATTTGTCAAAACCCGTCCATATAATTAGCACTCGCTGCACGAGAGTGCTAACAATTCTCTGCCGGGCGACGAGCCGGGCAGATTCCCTAAGCGTTCTTCAATCTCAGTCAAGAGAGGAGTGAATATGAACCTTCGTCCTTTGCACGATCGCGTGATCGTCAAGCGCCTGGATCAGGAAACCAAGACCGCCTCTGGCATCGTGATCCCCGAAGCAGCAGCCGAGAAGCCGGACCAGGGTGAAATCCTGGCGGTCGGCCCGGGCAAGCGCGACGACAAGGGCGCCCAGATCGCCCTCGACGTGAAGGTTGGCGATCGCGTCCTGTTCGGCAAGTACGCCGGCCAGACCGTGAAGGTCGACGGCCAGGAACTGCTGGTCATGCGCGAAGAAGACATCATGGCCGTGGTCAACGCCAAGTAAGCGTTCCTCGACGGTACATATTCCCAAGAATTCAAGGAGTTAAAGATGGCAGCTAAAGACGTCGTATTCGGCGATTCCGCCCGTTCGAAGATGGTCGAAGGCGTGAACATCCTCGCCAACGCAGTCAAGGTCACGCTGGGTCCGAAGGGCCGCAACGTCGTGCTCGAGCGCAGCTTCGGCGGCCCGACGGTCACCAAGGACGGTGTGTCGGTCGCGAAGGAAATCGAGCTGAAGGACAAGCTCCAGAACATGGGCGCGCAAATGGTCAAGGAAGTCGCTTCCAAGACCAGCGACAACGCAGGCGACGGCACGACGACGGCAACCGTCCTCGCGCAATCGATCGTTCGCGAAGGCATGAAGTACGTTGCATCGGGCATGAACCCGATGGACCTGAAGCGCGGCATCGACAAGGCAGTCGCAGCGGCTGTCGAAGAGCTGAAGAAGATCAGCAAGCCGTGCACGACCAACAAGGAAATCGCACAGGTCGGCTCGATCTCGGCGAACAGCGATTCGTCGATCGGCGATCGCATCGCTGAAGCGATGGACAAGGTCGGCAAGGAAGGCGTCATCACCGTCGAAGACGGCAAGTCGCTGGCCGACGAACTCGACGTCGTCGAAGGCATGCAATTCGACCGCGGCTACCTGTCGCCGTACTTCATCAACAACCCGGACAAGCAAGTCGCCGTCCTCGACAACCCGTTCGTGCTGCTGCACGACAAGAAGGTGTCGAACATCCGTGATCTGCTGCCGGTGCTCGAGCAAGTCGCGAAGGCTGGCCGTCCGCTGCTGATCATCGCTGAAGACGTCGAAGGCGAAGCGCTCGCGACGCTGGTCGTCAACAACATCCGCGGCATCCTGAAGACCGTCGCGGTCAAGGCACCGGGCTTCGGCGATCGTCGCAAGGCGATGCTGGAAGACATCGCGATCCTGACCGGCGGTCAAGTCGTCGCGGAAGAAACCGGCCTGACGCTCGAGAAGGCAACGCTGGCAGAACTGGGCCAGGCGAAGCGCATCGAAGTGGGCAAGGAAAACACGACGATCATCGACGGCGCAGGCGAAGCCGTGAACATCGAAGCACGCGTGAAGCAAGTGCGCGCGCAAATCGAAGAAGCGACGTCGGACTACGACCGTGAAAAGCTGCAAGAGCGCGTGGCCAAGCTGGCAGGCGGCGTTGCAGTGATCAAGGTCGGTGCTGCGACCGAAGTCGAAATGAAGGAAAAGAAGGCGCGTGTCGAAGACGCACTGCACGCAACCCGCGCAGCTGTGGAAGAAGGCATCGTGGCCGGCGGCGGCGTCGCGCTGATCCGCGCACGCACCGCGATCGCAGGCCTGACCGGCGCGAACGCCGACCAGAACGCCGGCATCAAGATCGTGCTGCGCGCGATGGAAGAGCCGCTGCGCCAGATCGTCACGAACGGCGGCGAAGAAGCCAGCGTCGTGGTGGCGGCGGTTGCTGCAGGCACGGGCAACTACGGCTACAACGCAGCAACGGGCGAGTACGTCGACATGGTTGAAGCCGGCGTCGTCGACCCGACCAAGGTCACGCGCACCGCACTGCAGAACGCAGCTTCGGTTGCAGGCCTGCTGCTGACGACGGACGCAGCTGTCGCGGAACTGCCGAAGGAAGACGCACCGATGCCGGGCGGCATGCCGGGCGGCATGGGCGGCATGGGCATGGACATGTAATCGACTTCGGTCGATGGTGTCCGGAGCGCGCAGCGATGCGCGTTCCAGCCAAAAGAAAAGACCCGCAGCGATGCGGGTCTTTTTTTATGTGCGCGCGGTTTTGGATGCGGGCATGAGGCTGCCGGATACGTCACGCACCGAAGCGGCGCGGCGTGCGGCGGCGGGACCTGCCCGCCGCGTCGCGACTCAATGCCGGTGCGACGTCCGCGGAACCGGGTCGGCCTTCACGGCCGGCGGCGTGTCCGAATCGTCGTTGCTGCGCGCCCAGAAGAACCGGTCGGGCAGGTACGCGCCCATGCCGGGCCGGAACGCGTCGCGCACGGCCTGGTACAGGTACTCCTGCGCCTCGCGCACGGCCTCGGGCGGCTCCTGGCCGTTCGCGAGCAGCGCCGCGATGGCCGCGCCGAGCGTATCGGTGATGCCCATCAGCCGGTGCGGCGAGCGATCCCACATATCTTCGCGGAGCTGACCTTCCTCGCCGTACAGCGTGTTGACGAGCCGGTGCGAGCCCGTTTCCGACGACAGGATGTATTCGCAGCCCTGCGACAGCAGGTGCGACACGGCCGCATCGAGATTCGGTGCCTCGGCATCGCCGTCCGGCTGCGCGAGCGCGATCAGCGTCGCGTGGTCGGCGACCAGCAACGTGGTTTGCGGCGCCAGCAGGTCGGCGATCGATTCGCGCAGGTCGTCGGCGGCGAGCACGTGTTCGTCGTCGAGCGTGAAGTCCGGCGCGAGCACGAGCGGCACGCCGTCGTAGTCGGCGACGACTTCGGCGATCGCGCTCACGACTTCCGCGCGCGTCGCCGCGCCGATCTTGAATGCGGCAACCGGCATGTCTTCGAGCAGCATGCGCGCTTGCGCGGCGACGACGTCGGGGTCGAGGCCGGTCACTTCTTCGCAGGCGGCCGAGTCGCGCACGGTATAGCCGGTCAGGACGGACACGCCGTGACAGCCCATGCTCGCCAGGGTCATCAGATCGGCTTGGAGGCCGGAGCCGCCGGTGGGATCGGACAGGCCGAAGGTGAGGACGATCGGAGGGGCGTTGCTGGACATGTAAAAATGGGGCAAGAGAAAAACGGAGAAGCGACGGAGATGCGGACGGCGAGGCGAATGGGCTTTTTCGGCCCTGTGTTGCCCGGCAGGCCGCACTTTTCAACCATTATGCGGTGGAATCCGGCCGGTACGACGGATTTTTTAGCGCAGCGCAACGTAGTCGCCGTCCTCCAGCGCGATTGCTAGGCAGTCCGGCCCCGACACGGTACCATCATGGCTCCCGAATTTACCGACTTTTCCCCGACGCGGCTTAAGATGGAATACAAGAGCTGGATGTGCCTGATTTGTGGCTGGATTTACGACGAAGAAGCCGGGCTGCCGGAAGAGGGCATCGCCCCGGGCACGCGCTGGGAAGACGTCCCGATCAACTGGACGTGCCCCGAATGCGGTGCCCGCAAGGAAGACTTCGAGATGGTCCAGATCTGATCGGACCGCTGGCCCACGGACACCCCGCTCAGGCCTCGCACCGGCCCGGCGCTCACGCGCCGCGGTTCGCGCGAGCGACTTGACGATCACAGGCGCGCGTGTCCATGACGTCCGATCCGGCGAACGTTCCCCTCCCTGACGCATTGCCCAACCCGCGCGGCGGAGCCGTGCGCGCGGCCGACGCATGGCTGGCGGCGGCTGCCGACGCCTTCGAGCGGCGCGACGACGCCGCGGCGCCGCTTGCCGCGGCCGCGGCCGTGCTGGCGGAAGCCGGCTGGCTGCCGGCCGCGCGTTTCGCCGGGCAACTGTCGGCCACCGTGCCGCTCGTCGCCACCGAGCCGACTTCGGCCGGCTGGCGTGCCGCGCTGCGCGACTTTCGTGCGGCCGTCGGGCGCCACAACCTGCGCGAGCTCGCGTGCTCGCCCGTTCTCTTCGAGCATTTCCGTGCGTTGCGGGTGCAAAGCGCCGCCGACCTGCGCGCGAGCGCGCCGCTCGATGCGCTCGCGCTGGTCGGTCGCGCGGTGCCGCCCGCCACACTGCGCGCGCTGCCCGATGCATTCGCGATCCGGATCCGGGCCCGCTACGAGCAGGCGCTGCTGGGCGTGCTGCGCGCCGAACACGGCGCGCCGGGGGCGGCGCTCGACGAACTCGACGCGATGCTGGCCGCGCTCACCGACGACGAGCCGTACGATTTCTGGCGGCTCGCGGCCGCGTGCGTGCGCGCGCTGCGAGCAAGCGGCGCGCCCGAGCTGAAGCGCTTTCTCGCGCGAACCAACCTGCTGCTCGGCGAACACGCGCAGGGCCGGCGCGCGGCGCCGCCCGACCTGGTGCGCGAGACGGTGGCGCTGCTGTGGCGCGATTTCGCGCTGTTCGGCGCCGCGGCCGAGGACGTCGCGCTCGTCGACGTGCTGCACGACTACGGGTTGACGGTCGACTGGCACGTCGCCGGCACGCCCGCATCCGAAGCATTGTGGGAGGCCGATGCCGCGCGGGCCGAGCACGATGCGCTCGCTGTCGCGCCCACTCGCGCGCTCGGCGTCGTGACCGTCAACGCGCATGCCTATGAGGATTTCCTGCAGACCGCCGATGCGTCGATGGCCGACCTCGCGGCCAACCCGGCCACGGCCGACGCGGGCGCCGCATGGCACGCGTCCGGCGCGGCCTATCGGGTCGGCACGGCCGCGTGCGCGCTCGGGCTCGGCCACGCGGCGCTGCTGGCCGACACGCTCGGTCTGGCGTGGCGCCGTGCGGCGCACGGCGTGCCGCTTGCCGACGGCGGCCTCGATGCGCACCGCCACGCGTCCGACATGCTGCGCGCGGCGCTCCTGAAGATCGCGGCCGGCGTCGCGCCGCCGGATCTCACGGCGGCGTCCGAAGCGCTCGGCGCCGCGCTCGGCCGGACCTGACGAACAAGGGGACGGACACGCGACTGCGACCCTTGTCGCGCGGGCCTGCAACACGCTCCCGACAGCGCCCGCGCGCGTGTTAGAGTGCCGTGTGATCCGCGCGCGCCGTTGCCAGCGCGGCGCGGCGTTGCTTGTTGATCGCGGCCCGGTCAGGTCGCGGCGTCTTTGCTAAAATTCAAACCATGTCAAAGCCTTCCGATCGCATCAATCTCACCAACCAGTTCCTGATCGCCATGCCCAACATGGCCGATCCGACGTTCTCGGGAACGGTGGTCTATCTTTGCGATCACAGCGAGCGCGGTGCGCTCGGCCTCGTCATCAATCGTCCTACCGACATCGACCTCGAATCGCTGTTCAACCGCATCGACCTGAAGCTCGACATCGAGCCGCTGCTGCACATTCCCGTGTACTTCGGCGGCCCGGTCCAGACCGAGCGCGGCTTCGTGCTGCACGAGCCGGTCGAGGGCGCGAGCTACAACTCGTCGATGTCCGTCGACGGCGGGCTCGAGATGACGACGTCGAAGGACGTGCTCGAGGCGGTCGCGACGGGCACCGGCCCGAAACGCTTCCTGCTGACGCTCGGCCATGCAGGCTGGGGCGCCGGGCAGCTCGAGGAAGAAATTTCCCGCAACGGCTGGCTGACGGTCGCCGCCGATCCGCGCATCGTGTTCGACACGCCGGCCGAGGAGCGCTTCGAAGCCGCGCTCGGCCTGCTCGGCGTCAGCTCGTCGATGCTGTCCGGCGAGGCAGGGCACGCATGAGCGGCGCGAGCGCGCGCGATGCGACGCTCCTGGCGTTCGACTACGGCGAGAAACGGATCGGCGTCGCGATCGGCAACGCGCTGACGCGCTCGGCCCGTGCGCTCCTCGTGATTCAGAACCTGAACCGCGAACACCGCTTCAAGGCGGTCGGCGACCTGCTGGCCGAATGGCGGCCGGACGCGCTCGTCGTGGGCTTGCCGATGCATCCGGACGGCACGCCGCACGACATGACGCAGCAGGCGAAGCGCTTCGGCAACCAGTTGAACGGCCGCTTCGGGCTGCCCGTCACGTGGGTCGACGAGCGCTATTCGTCGGTCGAGGCCGAGGCCGGGCTGCGCGAGCGCAACGTGCGCGGCCGCGCACGCGCCGACATTCTCGATGCCGAAGCCGCGCGCGTCATTCTTCAACAGTATCTCGATCAATTGTCCGACCATGAGCACCATTGACGCCGAGGCGCTTTACCGCGTCCTGCTCGACCAGATCCGCGCCGCGTACGGCACGGCGTTCGCCGAACCGGGCGGCCCGCGGCTCGCCGGCATTCACAGCGGCGGCGCGTGGCTCGCCGAGCGCCTCGCGCGCGATCTCGGCGCCCCGGCGTTCGGCGTCATCAACGTCGCGCTGCACCGCGACGACTACGCGAAGAAAGGGCTGCACAGCCAGGCCAGCCCGACGTCGCTGCCGTTCGACGTCGACGGCGCGCGCATCGTGCTCGTCGACGACGTGCTGTACACCGGGCGCACCGTGCGCGCCGCGCTCAACGAGCTGTTCGACTACGGCCGTCCGGCCGCGGTCGAGCTCGCGGTGCTCGCCGATCGTGGCGGCCGCGAGCTGCCGGTCGCCGCGCGCTTCGCCGGCGGCACGCTCGACGTGCCGGCCGACGCGACGCTCGTGCTCGCGCGCGACGATGCGCGGTTCACGCTGCGCGTCGAGTCGCACGGCGCCTGAACGACACGCGAACCGTATCCCGGGCCGCTGGTTTGCACCGCGGCCCGTTTGCATAGTTGGAATCACGCATACCATGACCACCGACACCACTGGCCGCACCGGCAATCCCGCGGCGGCCGCGAGCCCCGACCGGTTTCGCTACGGTTTCCTGAAGGGCAACCCGCAGCTCACGAAAAACGGCGAGCTGAAACATCTGCTGTCGATCGAGGGCCTGCCGCGCTCGATCGTCAATCACATCCTCGATACGGCCGAGCAGTTCGTCAGCGTGACGGACCGTGAAGTGAAGAAGGTGCCGCTGCTGCGCGGCAAGTCCGTGTTCAACCTGTTCTTCGAGAACTCGACGCGCACGCGCACGACCTTCGAGATCGCCGCGACGCGCCTGTCGGCCGACGTGCTGAACCTGAACATCAATGCGTCGTCGACCAGCAAGGGCGAATCGCTGCTCGACACGATCAACAACCTGTCGGCGATGCATGCCGACCTGTTCGTCGTGCGCCACGCGTCGAGCGGCGCGCCGTACCTGATCGCCGAGCACTGCGCGCCGCACGTGCACGTGATCAACGCCGGCGACGGCCGCCATGCGCACCCGACGCAGGGCCTGCTCGACATGTACACGATCCGTCACTACAAGCGCGACTTCACGAAGCTGCGCGTGGCGATCGTGGGCGACATCCTCCATTCGCGCGTCGCGCGCTCCGACATCCATGCGCTCACCACGCTCGGCGTGCCGGAAGTGCGCGCGATCGGCCCGCGCACGCTGCTGCCGGGCGGGCTCGAGCAAATGGGCGTGAAGGTGTTCAACAACCTCGACGAAGGGCTGAAGGGCGTCGACGTGATCATCATGCTGCGCCTGCAGAACGAACGGATGAGCGGCGCGCTGCTGCCGTCCGCGCAGGAGTACTTCAAGACGTGGGGCCTGACGCCCGAGCGCCTCGCGCTCGCCGCGCCCGACGCGATCGTGATGCACCCGGGCCCGATGAACCGAGGCGTCGAAATCGATTCGCAGGTCGCCGACGGTCCGCAGTCGGTAATCCTCAATCAGGTCACGTTCGGCATCGCGGTGCGGATGGCGGTGATGGGCATCGTCGCCGGCAACAGCGACTGAGCCCGCTTTCGCGCATCCTTGTTCAGGCATTCAACGCAATCAACGCATTCACAGACAGCGCATGAAGATTCATATCAAAGGCGGCACGCTGATCGACCCGGTCGCCGGTACCGAACGGCAGGCCGACGTATTCGTCGCGGACGGCAAGATCGCCGCGCTCGCGGCGGCTGGTTCAGCGCCGGCCGGTTTCAACGCGGACAAGACGATCGACGCATCGGGCCTGATCGTCGCGCCCGGCCTCGTCGACCTGTGCGCGCGGCTGCGCGAGCCCGGCTACGAACACAAGGCGACGCTCGCGTCCGAGATGGCCGCGGCCGTCGCGGGCGGCGTCACGACCCTCGTGTGCCCGCCGGACACCGACCCCGTGCTCGACGAGCCGGGCCTCGTCGAAATGCTCAAGTTCCGCGCGCGCAACCTGCACCAGGCGAACGTTCATCCGCTCGGCGCGCTGACGGTCGGCCTCAAGGGCGAGGTCATCACCGAGATGGTCGCGCTGACCGAATCCGGCTGCGTCGGCTTCACGCACGCCAACGTGCCGGTGCGCGACACGCAGGTGCTGCTGCGCGCGCTGCAGTATGCGAGCACCTACGGCTACACGACGTGGCTGCGTCCGCTCGACGCGTTCATCGGCCGCGGCGGCGTGGCCGCGAGCGGCGCGCTCGCATCGCGGCTCGGGCTGTCCGGCGTGCCGGTGGCGGCCGAAACGATCGCACTGCACACCATTTTCGAGCTGATGCGCGTGACGGGCGCGCGCGTGCATCTCGCGCGGCTGTCGTCGTCGGCCGGGCTGGCGCTCGTGCGCGCGGCAAAGGCGGAAGGGCTGCCCGTGACCTGCGACGTCGGCGTGAACCACATCCACCTGATCGACGTCGACATCGGCTATTTCGATTCGCAGTTCCGGCTCGACCCGCCGTTGCGCGGCGAGCGCGACCGCGAAGCGATCCGCGTGGCGCTCGCCGACGGCACGATCGACGCGATCTGCTCGGATCACACGCCGGTCGACGACGACGAGAAACTGCTGCCGTTCGGTGAAGCGACGCCGGGCGCGACGGGGCTCGAGCTGCTGCTGTCGCTGACGCTGAAGTGGGCGGACGAGACGCGCACGCCGCTCGCGCAGGCGCTGCGCCGCATCACGTCCGCGCCGGCCGACGTGCTGCAGTTGCCCGCAGGCCGCCTCGCCGAAGGCAGCGCGGCCGACCTGTGCGTGTTCGATCCGCGCGCGCACTGGCGCGTCGAGCCGCGTGCGCTGAAGAGCCAGGGCCACAATTCGCCGTTCCTCGGCTACGAACTGCCGGCCACCGTGCGCGCGACGCTCGTGGCGGGGCAAGTCGCGTTCGAGCGCCACTGAACCAAGCCGGATCTTCGTCATGACCGCTCTTCGCAAGCTGCGTCTCGTCTTTCATCTGCTGCGCGGCATGGCGATCGTCGCGCTGCGCTTTTCGCACGTCACGCCCGCGCGCCGCGCCGAGCTGATACGCCGCTGGTCGGTCAAGATGCTGCGGATCTGCGGGATGCGCCTCGTCGTCCACAACGACGGCGCGCGGCTCGACGCAAGCGCGCTCGTCGTGGGCAATCACGTATCGTGGATCGACATCTATGCGGTCAACGCGTGGCGGCCGACGCCGTTCGTGTCGAAGGCCGAGGTGCGGCAGTGGCCGGTCGTCGGCTGGCTCGCCGAGAAGCTCGACACTGTGTTCCTGCAGCGCGAGAAGCGTACCGAGGCGATGCGGATCATGCACGAGATGGCCGAGCGGTTGCGTAAAGGCGGCGTGATGTGCGTGTTTCCGGAAGGGACGACGTCCGATGGCCAGGATCTGCTGCCGTTCCATGCGAACCTGTTCCAGGCCGCGGTATCGGCCGGCTGCGCGGTGCAGCCGATCTGTCTGATGTACGAGGATGCGCACGGGCGGCAGTCGGTCGCGCCGGCCTACACGGGCGACCTGTCGCTCGGCAAGTCGCTCGACATGGTGCTGCGCGGCGGCCCGCTCGTCGCGCATCTGTACGTGTGCGAACCGATCGCGCCGGGCGGCGACCGTCGCGCGACGTCCGCGGCCGCGCGCGACGCGATCGCCGCCGCACTGGCGACGCTGCAGGAGAAGGTCGGCAAGCCGACGGCCGAGTCGCTCGCCGAGTTGCAGAAGCATGCGTTTCCGGCGGCCGAGCTCGGCGCAGGTGCGACGGGCGATGCGACGACCGACGCGCCCGTGGCGGGGCGCGAGGGGTGAAGCGTTTTCCGGTCGTGCGAATCAGGGCGTAATCACTCGCCGCCCGGCACGCGGCACGCTTCGCACTGCACCTGCGTGACCGTGCGCTGCGCCGGATCGGCCGTCAATCGCACGGCCGACAACTGGTTTCCCCATACGCATCCCGAATCGAGCGCGACGACGTTGTCGCGCAGCATCAGGCCGAGCGCGGCCCAGTGCCCGAACACGACCGTCACGTCTTCGGTGCGGCGCCCCGGCACGTCGAACCATGGCAGGTAGCCAGGCGGTGCGCTGTCGGGGCCGCCGTTCGCCTTGAACTCCATTACGCCGTCGGGCGTGCAGAAGCGCAGGCGCGTGAATGCGTTGAAGGCTACGCGCATGCGGTCGCGTTTTTTCAGGTTCGGGTTCCATTGGTTCGGCTCGTTGCCGTACAGGTTCTGCAACGTGTCGCGCCAGTCGGGGGCGCGGAGCGAGCGCTGGAGTTCGTCCGCGAGTTCGAGGGCGAGCGTGGTGTCCCATTGCGGGAGGACGCCAGCGTGGACGAGCAGTTTGCCGTCTTCGAAATGGGCGAACGGACGGTGGCGGACCCAGTCGAGCAGGGCTTCGGCGTCAGGGGCCGTGAGGATCTCGCCGATCGTGTCGCCGGGGCGTTCGGTGCGCAGCCCGGCGGAGACCGCAAGCAGGTGAAGGTCGTGATTGCCGAGTACGACGGTCGCGCGCGGGCCGAGATCGATCACCGCGCGCAGCGCGGCGAGCGAGCCCGGGCCGCGATTGACGACGTCGCCGGCGATCCAGAGCGGCGTGTCGGCGGGGGCTGAAAGCTTTTCCAGCAGCGATTGGAAAGCTGAATGACAGCCTTGGATGTCGCCGATGGCAATGGGGGGGCTGTTCATGAGTGGCGAATCCTGCAGATTTCTCAGATGGAAGAAAAGTACTCGTAACTCCGCGCCATTTTACGATTGTTGTTCTCCTGAATGCCCTTGATTCGGCAGGAAATTTTATTGCCGGCAAGGGTGCGGAGCGCTGTATCAAGTTGTTAGCGGCATGGCATTTGCGACGGGGGGCTCCCTATAATTGTCGTTTTCCCGAACAAAATTAGCATTTCATGACTTTGGCGGTCATGCCGACCGGTTAAAATTCCCGGTCTGATGTGGCGACCATCGCCAGGTGCTTCGAATTTTGACGCGGCGACCGCCTGGAGGCGCTTGCCGCGCGTTACTACCCAGGGAGTCTCATGATTCTGGTTACGGGCGGCGCGGGCTTTATCGGTGCAAATTTTGTACTCGACTGGCTGCGCGACTCCGACGAAGCGGTGCTCAATGTCGACAAGCTGACCTATGCTGGTAACCTCCGTACGCTGCAATCGCTGGACGGCAATTCGAAGCACGTGTTCGCACGCGTCGACATCTGCGATCGTACCGCGCTCGACGCGCTGTTCGCCGAGTACAAGCCGCGCGCGGTGCTGCACTTCGCCGCGGAAAGCCACGTCGACCGCTCGATCCATGGCCCGGCCGATTTCGTGCAGACCAATGTCGTCGGCACGTTCACACTGCTGGAAGCGGCCCGTCAGCACTGGAATGGCCTGAACGACGCCGACAAGGCGGCGTTCCGCTTCCTGCACATATCGACCGACGAAGTATTTGGCTCGCTGTCCGCCACCGATCCGCAATTCTCTGAGACGACGCCGTATGCACCGAACAGCCCGTATTCCGCGACGAAGGCGGGTTCGGATCACCTCGTGCGCGCGTACCATCACACATACGGCTTGCCGACGCTGACGACGAACTGTTCGAACAACTACGGCCCGTACCAGTTCCCCGAGAAACTGATCCCGCTGATGATCGCGAACGCGCTCGCCGGCAAGCCGCTGCCCGTGTACGGCGATGGCCAGAACGTGCGCGACTGGCTGTATGTCGGCGACCACTGCAGCGCGATCCGCGAAGTGCTGGCGCGTGGCGTGCCGGGCGAGACGTACAACGTCGGCGGCTGGAACGAAAAGAAGAACCTCGAAGTCGTGCATACGCTGTGCGATCTGCTCGATCGCGCGCGGCCGAAAGCTTCGGGTTCCTATCGTGACCAGATCGCTTACGTGACTGATCGTCCCGGACACGATCGCCGTTACGCGATCGACGCGCGAAAGCTCGAGCGCGAACTCGGTTGGAAACCCGCCGAGACGTTCGAAACCGGGCTCGGGAAGACGGTGGATTGGTATCTCGATAACCAGATCTGGGTCGACGAAGTCGCGTCGGGCGAATACCGGAAATGGGTCGAGACGAACTATGCGCGGCGCGCTTGAGGATCGAAGCGATGGTACGTAAAGGCATCATTCTCGCCGGCGGGTCGGGCACTCGGCTATATCCGATTACCCACGCCGTGTCGAAGCAACTCCTGCCGGTGTACGACAAGCCGATGATCTACTACCCGTTGTCTACGTTGATGATTGCGGGTATCCGGGACGTACTGATCATCTCGACACCGCAGGACACTCCGCGCTTCGAATCGATGCTGGGTGACGGCAGCCAATGGGGGATGAACCTCCAGTATGCGGTGCAGCCGTCGCCGGACGGTCTTGCGCAGGCGTTCGTGATCGGCCGGGATTTCGTCGGCAACGATCCGTCGGCGCTCATCCTGGGCGACAACATCTTTTACGGGCATGATCTCGCGAAGCAACTCGAGCGCGCGGACGCGGCCGAGGCAGGGGCTACGGTGTTTGCCTACCATGTGCACGATCCCGAGCGTTATGGCGTCGTCGAATTCGACGCGTCGTTCCGTGCATTGTCGATCGAGGAGAAGCCCGCGAAACCGCGTTCGAACTATGCGGTCACGGGGCTGTACTTCTACGACAACCGCGTATGCGACATCGCGGCCGACATCAAGCCCTCGGCGCGCGGCGAGCTGGAAATTACCGACATCAATTCGCGATATCTGGCGGATGGTGCGCTGAACGTCGAGATCATGGGGCGTGGCTACGCATGGCTCGACACGGGTACCCACGATTCGCTGATCGAAGCGGCGAGCTTCATCGCGACACTGCAGAAGCGGCAGGGACTTGTCGTTGCATGCCCTGAAGAGATTGCGTACCGCAGGGGCTGGATCGACGCGGAGCGTGTGCTGCAGCTGGCACAGCCGCTGTCGAAAAACGCTTACGGGCAGTACCTCAGGAACCTTCTCACGAATCAGGTCGCATGGCTATCCAAGTAACGGAAACGGCGCTACCCGAAGTCAAGGTCATCGAGCCGAAGGTGTTTGGCGATGCGCGCGGTTATTTCTACGAAAGCTTCAATGCATGCGAGTTTGCAGAGCAGGTCGGTCCGGGCATCGAGTTCGTGCAGGACAATCACTCGCGTTCATCGAAGGGCGTGCTGCGCGGATTGCACTATCAGATCGAACACGCGCAGGGCAAGCTTGTACGAGTGGTCGAGGGCGAGGTGTTCGATGTCGCGGTCGATATTCGACGCAGTTCGCCAAACTTCGGCAAGTGGGTCGGGGTGATGCTGTCGCAGAATAACCACCGGCAGCTATGGGTGCCCCCCGGCTTTGCGCATGGCTTCCTCGTGCTTTCGGAGGCAGCGCAGTTCCTGTACAAGACGACCGATTACTGGTTCCCGGAGCATGAGCGCTGCATCGCGTGGAATGATCGCGAAATCGGGATCGAATGGCCGTTCGAGGGCCAACCGGTGCTGGCGGCGAAAGACGCGGCGGGCAAGTCTCTGAGAGAGGCCGAAGTCTATGCGTGAGGGCCACATGCGACCCGCCCCGACGATTCTCGTGACGGGTGTCAACGGTCAAGTGGGATTCGAACTGTTGCGTACGCTGCAGGGGCTCGGGCGCGTGGTGGCGTGTGACCGAACGATGCTGGATTTGTCGGACCTGGATCGGGTGCGGGCCGTGGTGCGCGACCTGAAGCCGGCAATCATTGTGAATCCGGCGGCTTATACCGCCGTGGACAAGGCCGAAACGGACGTCGATGCAGCACGGTGCCTGAATACCGATGTGCCGCGTGTCTTTGCGGAGGAGGCATTGCGGCTGAACGCGTTGCTCGTTCATTACTCGACCGACTATGTGTTCGATGGCGCAAAGCAGGGCGTCTATGTCGAAACGGACGAGACCAATCCGCAAAACGTGTACGGCCTGACTAAGCTTGACGGCGAGCGGGCCATTGCAGCGACGGGTTGCGATCACTTGATATTGCGTACGAGCTGGGTCTATGGGCGTCGCGGCAAGAACTTCCTGCTCACGATGCTCAAGCTTGCAGCCGAGCGATCCGAGCTACGGGTTGTGGCCGATCAACTCGGGGCGCCCACTTGGGCGAACTCGATTGCCGCTGTGACCGCACATATTCTGGCGCAGTCCATGGCACCGAATGCCGGTAACGGGCGGGCGCCGCGCTCTGGTGTCTATCATCTTGCCGCCGCCGGAGAGACGTCATGGCATGGCTTTGCGCAGGAGATTTTCCGACTGGCGCTGGGAGAAAAGGCGCCGCGAGTGTTGCCGATCGCCGCGAGCGAATACCCGGCGCCGGCCCGACGCCCCGCAAACTCGCGCATGTGCGGGGAGAAACTGGCTAGTACGTTCGGCGTACGGATGCCGGCATGGAATGAAGCGCTCCAACTATGTCTGGATTCCTGAATGGGCGGTGACCTGGTTGCGGGTGGGCAAAGTGACCGTTGCGATAAACTAATCGGCTCCGTGCGCGTTGCCTTGTCGGTCCGCCGGCGAGTGCGACGCAGTTACGCGCGGGTGTCCCGACGTCGGAGGTGGCTGCATCGGCGATGGGAGACAATGCCGGACGAATCGATTCAATGAATGGTGCTGTAGCGATGGACTCAACGTCACAAAATTTTGCTTCCGGCGAGCCGGTTCAGTCCGCCGATGCTCTCGCGGTGCTGCAGGCCCGCGTAGAGGTGCTCGAGACCGAGCTTGTGCAAGCACGGGCACAAGTTCGTGAGGCAACGATGCGCGCGCGCCGGAACAGCTATCAGGCCTCTGCCGCGCAGGCGCAAGCAGAGGCGGCAGAGCGTCAACTGAGTGTGGTTCTGTCCAGTTCGTCCTGGCGCATCACCGCTCCGGTTCGCGCCGTCGCGCACGTCGCGAAATCTGCAATCCGATTCGCGCGTGATCCATCGTGGCCAGTATTGAAGCGGCGCAGCATGTCGCTTCTCCGCGAAACTGCGCGCCGGAGCTCATTGGCGCGGGCGATGGTGTTTTGGGTGCGGGATCGCCACCCGCGACTTTGGGCGAGGCTCGCGCCGCTGGCGGCCCCTCGCTTTGCCGCAGCGCAGTCCATTTCGGTTACACGTTGGAAGGAAGGGAGCGTCTCTCGCCGGAACTACGCTGAACTCGTTGCTGCGCGCGCGCCGCAATGTGATCGAGCCGCCATCGAGAGCTTTCTTGACTCAGACATGAGAGGCGTCGACTCCCGAAAGCTCGCCGGACGGCTGGCCGAAATCTGTGCCGCTACCGTGGCGGGGCGCGACGGCGGACCGACTGCGCTGTGATGGCGACGGAATCAGATAGCAGTTCTTACATCATGCACAACGGAGTAACACGCGCAGTGGGTTCATCAAACACCGGATTGGAAATCATGGCCGACATCGAGGGTAAGTCGTTCCCTGCATACTCACAGCGAACGGGCGCCATCCATCAGTTTCATTCCGGAAGTGCGGTTGCGGATGCTGTGACCAACAGCATGTTCATGATCCAGGCGCTGCTGCGTGAGTTGGGTTTCGAGTCCGATATCTTTGCCGAACACGTTGCACCGGAACTGACCGGCAGTATCCGCTATTTCAGGGAGTACGCCGGATCCAAAGAAGACGTGATGCTGTTGCATCATTCGATGGGGCATGATCAGGACGAGTGGGTCACGAATCTGCCGTGCACGACCATTTTGGTCTACCACAACATTACGCCCGAATCGTTTTTCGATGAGCGCTCTCCTTTCCGACATTATGCTGCCAAGGGTCGCGCCCAACTGGACGCGTTTCGTGAGCACTTCGCGGCAGCAATCGCGGTGTCCGATCTCAATGCGCGAGAACTTGCAGAGTGCGGCTACGGAAAGGTTACGACGATTCCACTCCTGATCGATGCGGCAGCGATTCGCTCGGCAGAATGGAACGACATGCTCGTTCAAGAACAGTCACAGGTGATGACGGTCTTGTTCGTCGGCCGCATTTCGCCGAACAAGGCGCATCGCGACCTCGTCGAAGCAGCGGCCCAGCTTCGGGCAATGATGCCCCGGCCGTTCCAGTTCGTGTTTGTCGGAGGGTACGGAGAAGATGAGCCATACTATCTCGAACTGCGGCAACTAATCGATGAGCTTGAACTGGGCGAGATCGTCCGGTTTGCGGGGAAGGTGTCTGATGCCGATCTCTATGGCTGGTACCGGGCGGCAAGTGCGTTCCTGTGTCTCAGCGATCATGAGGGTTTTGGCGTTCCACTAATCGAGGCGATGACTTTCGATGTGCCGGTGATCGCGTATGCGAGTAGCAATATCGAATCGACCCTCGGCGGTGCCGGATTGCTCATTCACGACAAGCACCCGCAAGCTGTAGCAGCGCTCTTGCGCGCCGTATCCGAAGACCGCGCGCTGCGTCGCGCCATAGTTGTCGAGCAGCGCAAGCGGGTTCGACAATTCGAGCGCCCGGCGCTGCTGGAGCAATTGCAGCAGTTCCTCCGCCAGCAAGGTATCGAGATTCCGCAGCCGGTCGACACATGCACTCGTACCGATGTGGAGCGTTCGCCACACTATCAAGTCGAGGGGCCGTTCGAGACGTCATACAGTCTCGCGCTGACCAATCGCGAACTTGCTTTCGCACTTGATCGTGCAAACCCAGGTGAAGTCGGCTTGTTTGCAACCGAGGGGCCGGGCGACTATGCGCCTGACGTTCAAAAAATCAGTGCGATACGCGGGCTTCCCCAGCTTGCGGCGCGTGGCAGCAAGCGCAGTGGTGCGGACGTCGTTGTCCGCGACCTCTATCCGCCGCGTGTTCACGACATGGACGGCCTGTACAATTTCCTGCACTTCGCATGGGAAGAGTCAGAACTGCCCGCTGCCTGGATCGGTGCATTCAATGAGCATCTCGATGGAGTGGCCGCGATCTCGACGTTCGTCGCAAAGGTCATGCGAGACAACGGCTATGCCGGGTTGCTTGCTCCGGTGGGCAACGGTGTCGATCATGTCGCCCGAGCCGAGCGGCTCGAGTATCGCGGCCCGCTCGGAAAGGGCTTTCGTTTTCTGCACATCTCGTCGTGCTTTCCGCGCAAGGGTGTCGACGTATTGCTCGACGCGTTCGCGAAGGCCTTCACCGCTCGTGACGATGTATCGCTGATTATCAAGACGTTTCCTAATCCGCACAACACGGTTTCAGCCCAGATCCAGGCTTTGCGCCGGCGCTACCCCGAATGTCCGGAGATCATCCTCATCGAGGAAGACCTGGACGCGGGCGTGATCGTGGACCTCTACCATCGGTGCCACGCGTTCGTTGCGCCGTCTCGAGGAGAGGGTTTTGGTTTGCCCATGGGCGAGGCGATGTGGTTCGGTCTCCCCGTGATCACCACGGCATTTGGCGGCCAAGCCGACTTCTGCACAGACGAGACTGCGTGGCCGGTCGACTTTACGTTCGAGCGCGCCAAGACGCACCTTGGGTTGTTCGACTCCGTCTGGGCGGAGCCCAATGTCGACAGTCTCGTCGCGCAACTGAAAGCGGTGCGCGAAGCGACGGCCGAAGCACGTGCCGAAAAAGCGGAGCGCGGCCGTGCGCTGCTCGAATCGCGCTTCACGTGGGACCGTTGTGCCGAACGACTGATCGCGCTGGAAGCGTCGGCCCAGCGTCTGGAGCCTGCGTCCGCGCGGCGAGTGCGGCTCGCATGGATTTCGTCGTGGAACACGAAATGCGGAATCGCGACCTATTCATCATTCCTGGTCGGTAGTCTCGATCCGGCATGGTTCGATGTCAGGATTCTCGCATCGCGTGATCCTGCCGTCATCATCGAGGACGGTCCGGAAGTAACGCGGTGCTGGACGGATCAGCGTGGCCGCATCGACGACTTGCTGGCAGAACTCGATCGGTGTCGGCCGGACGCGATCATGTTGCAGCACAACTTCGGCTTCTTCAGCATGCCTTCGACGGCCCGAATCGTCGAGTATGCGAACGCACATGACATTCCCATCGTGATTACGTTTCACTCGACCAAGGATGTCGATGCGTCGGACTATCGAGCCTCGCTGTCGGAAATCGCCGACGCGCTGCGTGGCGCAGACCGCCTGCTAGTGCATAGCATCGACGACCTGAATCGGCTGCGGATGCTGGGTCTAATTGATAACGCGACGCTGTTTCCGCATGGTGTGCATGCACGCGATTCGTCCGACCGGCTTGCATGTAGGGCGGCGCTGAACATTCCCATCGATGCTCCGGTGATTGCTACATACGGCTTCCTGCTTCCGCACAAGGGCTTGGAAGAGATCATCGAAGCGTTCTCGACGATGTCAAAAGAACTACCGCAGGCACGTCTGTTAATGGTCAACGCGCTGTACCCGGTTCGCGACTCGGAATTGACGGCAGAGCGATGCAGAAGCCTCATCAAGACGTTCAATCTCGAAGAGCGGGTGCAGATGATTACCGACTTCCTTCCCGATCGCGAGAGCTTCGCGTATCTGGACGCGGCCGACCTTATCGTGTTCGCGTATCAAGATACGGCCGAATCGGCGAGTGGCGCCGTGCGTTACGGATTGGCTGCCAATCGACCGGTTGCCTGCACCCCGATCCCGATTTTCGATGATCTCGGTGAGCTTGTGCATCGGTTTTCCGGCACCGATGCGCGCGCGATTTCTGCTGATTTGGCGACATTGCTCGGCGATTCCGCGCTACTGCGAAGCAAGGCCGATGCTCAGGCAGCGTGGATCCACGCTCGGTCGTGGGACGAGATGTCCTTGCGGCTGGGCGGAATTGTCCGCGGGCTCGTCGGCGAGCGGTCGTCTGTCCGCCGAGGCGGCTGATAAAATGGCGGGTTTGCCAAGCGGGAGCGGGGGCGCGGGAGGTGAGTCACCGCTGTTGATCGCCGTCCCAACGGGCGCGATGTAAACGGGCTAAAAGGTGCCTGAGTTCGTCGCGTAACAGGGATGGCCAGGGCGTGTCATTCGAGTCCGCCGTCGAAGGGACTCTAATTATTTGGGTATCGAAAACCGATGCAGGACAAAGCACATCACTCCGTTGGGAGTTCACTGAGGTTGGCGTGGATGCTCGCGAAGCGAGATCTGAAGAATCGCTACGCCAGCTCGTACGCGGGTACGGCATGGAACGTGGGCGTACCGCTTCTTTATTCGCTCATCAACGTGGTCGTGTTCTCGATCCTGATGCGGGGACGAATGGGGGCGCAATACGGTGACATTCCGTTTGCACTTTTCTATTTCGTGCCGTTCTCGCTTTGGACAGTCTTCACCGAAGTGACGGGACGAAGCACTGGCATCCTGCGGGAATACAGCTATCTCATCAGCAAGATTGCGTTTCCGGTCTGGGTCTTGCCGTTGATTCCGCTCACGTCGGCGTTGATCAGCCAGGGCATCATTTTCGTTTTCGTAATCGGCCTGTTGATCATCAAAGGCGTCGTGCCGGGAACCATGATCTGGATGTTTCCCGTTATCTGGGCGCTCTCGCTCGCGATCTCGATTGGTTTTGCCTATGGCATCTCGGCCATTTCGGTCTATGTCCCAGATATGGTGCCGGTTGTTCCGTTGTGCACGAATATTATTTTTTGGCTCACGCCGATCCTGTATCCGGCGACGATGGTAGAAGCATCACGCATGATATGGATGCGCAACATCGTCATGACGCTTAATCCGTTCTACTACATGGTGGAGACGTCACGGCAGGCCGTATTTCCAGGGATCCCGTTTAATTGGGAATACATCGGGATTCTAATTGTTGTGGCGGCAGGTACCGTTGCGATCGGTGCATATATTTTTCGCAAGCTGAAGCCCGGCTTCGCAGACGTCCTTTAAGGGTTAGAGTTAGTTCATGTCGACACAAGATCGCTCCAAGGTTATCGAGCTAAGCAATATCAGCAAGATCTACCGTTCGTATTCTTCGCCGCGACATCGCTTGCTCGAGCTGATGTCGGCAGGCAAGAGGCAATATTTTCGCGAAACCCGTGCGCTGGACGACGTTTCCTTCTCGCTTGAGAAAGGCGACCGATTTGGTGTGGTGGGGGAAAACGGCAGCGGCAAGAGTACGCTCCTGAAGATCCTGGCAGGCGTACTCAATCCGAGTACCGGTCTGGTTAATGTCTCCGGGCGCGTATCGGCGTTGCTGGAACTGGGAGCAGGGTTTAATCCGGAACTGTCGGGCCGTGAAAACATTGTCCAGTTCTGCATGCTGCATGGCATGCTGCAGGAGCAGGCGATTGCCGCTCAGCCGGAAATCATCAGGTTTAGTGAACTGGGCGATGCCGTCGATCATCCCGTCAAGACATACAGCAGCGGGATGGCGGTGCGGCTCGGGTTTGCGTGCGCAGTCTACGTGCAACCGGACATTCTGATCGTTGACGAGGCATTGAGCGTCGGCGATGCGTACTTTCAGAACAAGTGCCTGCACAAAATTCGCACGATGCTTGATGAAGGGACGACGTTCATTTATGTGACGCACGCGGCGGATTCGGTACGCGCACTTTGCAATCGAGGTCTCTGGCTCGAGAAAGGGCGCGTTCGCCTGCTCGGCAATTCGAAACAGGTCGGCGCTGCATACCAGAGCGAAGTGTTCAGCAGGATGGTGCGAGCTGGCATCGACGTTACCGAAGTCGATGACGACGAAGAAGTTCCGGCGGATACGCAAACCACGGCCGGCGAAACGGTGACCGCGCATACGCGTGTGCGCCCTGACAAGGCCCGTACCCGCGCATTTTCCTCGCGTGTCGAGCCGTTGCGTACCGGCACCGGCGAGATCCGGATTGACGATATCAGCGTGATCGATCCGGAGGGCAATGAGTGCGACACAGTCGACATCGAGAAGAAGATGCGGGTTCGCGTTTTCTTTCACGTCGTATCGCCGCCTCCCGAGCGTAGTTCGCTTGCGCTTGGCATCACCGATTCATCGGGGCGACAAATCCTGCATTTCAGTTCCGCCGTACAGGACGTGTTTCCGTCGGAGGCGACACCGCATATCCAGCATATGCTGGAATTCACCTTCGCGAATCCGCTGTGTCCTGGCGAATATGGACTGATCGCGGGGGTTGGGGTGACTACGGAGCATCCCGAAAATCGTGGGCAGAGTCTCGTCACGAACGTGATCGATTACTGCGTAGGTGGCGCACGGTTCGCAGTGCGATTCCCCGATGAAGTAGTGAAGCGGGATTTGTGGGGTGTTGTGCATGTGGACTACGATGTTTCGATGCATTCGCTCGATTGAGCGATCGCGTCGTTTTCAGTCGGATATGCACATGTTCCAGCGCCTTAGAACAAGAATCCGGGAACGACTGATTGAGGCCGTGACCGGTCGCGTGGTCTCGCGTCTTGCTGAATCGGAGGACTTCATGACCCAGGTTGCTCGACGCGTGGCGGCGGAGCGGTCGTCCAACACGCCGCAATCCGGGTCATGGGAGTCGGATTCTGCCGTCGAGCGGCTCATTGAGCGCATCACGCCGGGAATCGCGCAGCGGCTCGTCATGACACCGGTGCTGTTCGGCGGTGAATGGGACCGCGTGTCGCTCGGAGAGGGCGTGCAATTGGTGAACACGCTGATGAATGTGTCGTCGGGACACATCGTCATTGGCGATCAGACGTTCTTCGGTCACAACGTCAGCCTGATTACGGGCACGCATCCGTTGACCGAGCAGATGTCCGCCCGGCACGACTACCCGCGGGAAGGGCGCGATATCGTGATTGGACGGGGGGTTTGGATTGCATCCAACGCGATCGTCACGGGCCCCTGTACGATCGGCGACCACGCAGTGATCGCTGCAGGCGCAATCGTGACGTGCGATGAAGTCGAGGCGGGATGGCTGTACGGTGGCGTTCCCGCGCGCAAGATCCGGAAGTTGATTTGAGTGTACGCACGGAGCATCAGAGCGACCTCGATACTGCAGGGCTATCGCACTGTCGAGCGGAAGTCGAGGACGAAAGCTTCGTGAGCACCGCGCCTAGATCGCGGCAGAGAATCATTGAGCGTATTTTGAGAGTTGATTGAATATGAAGGCTGAAATTAGAAAGGTGGTGCGAGTCGTTGCGAACTGGCCGGTAGTGGGCCGACTCGTACGTATCGTGGTAGCCGCGATACGGCTCCCCGAGTTCCGCGCCGACGTCATGCACCGTCAGAGCGTATACGAACGAGATCAACTGCCGATGCTCTTGCGCACGTTGTCGGAGCTGAACGATCGTCAACGACTGATCGATAACGACCAGGACAATCTCGTGCGTTCGGTGCCCGTTGCGTTGCGACGGCTTCATGGGGACATCAAACAACTGAAGGTCGTGCTCGAAGAACGCAAGGCGTCGGAGCATGAGGCATTGGCGAAGCAGCGCGAACACACGGACGGCCGCCTGTCGGAAATCGAGGAGCTTGCACGTCGTTTGGATGAGCGTTTGGGCGGCATGGACGACTCTGTCCAGTATCTGCTTGGCCGCGTGGAATTCGTTCGCCGGGAACTGATGTTCGAAATGCGCTACGGCGCTTCGTCGCCGGGCGAAAAGGAAGACACGCTCAAGGCGAAAACAGAAATCATCGCGAAGGAGAAAGTAGCCGCGGCAGCCAGTAACGGTCAATTGCGGCTTAACCTGGGTTGCGGCCATATCGCGCTGGACGGCTATTTGAATGTCGACCGTCGAGCGTTGCCAGGTGTCGATATCGTCTCGGAGGTCGACGAACTGCCGTTCAAGAATGGCGAGTTGGCTGAAATTTTCTCTGCGCACTTGCTCGAGCACTTTCCCCAAGAGCAGATGGCTCGCGAGTTGTTGCCGTACTGGTTCAGTCTTCTGAAGCCTGGTGGCGAGTTCCACGCGGTCGTACCCGATGCACAGGCGATGATGAAGAACTACATCGACGGTGACTATCCATACGCGTATCTACGCGAGGTGACATTTGGTGGCCAGGATTACGACGGTGATTTTCACTTCAACATGTTCACTCCTGAATCGTTGTCGGCCGTTCTGAAAGAGGCGGGGTTTGTCGATATTTCGGTGATCGAGACCGGGCGACGCAACGGAAACTGCTACGAATTCGAGATCGTGGCGAAACGCGCGATGCTGGCCTAATGCAACGTCTGCGATGGAGCGCCGTCGTTGCTCGCCCTTCGTTCGGTCAGGCCCTCGATGGCCGTCACGAAAAGAAACGGAAAGCATTCGAGCCCTCGAATGTGCGAACCGCGTCGCTTTGTCGAGTATCACCATCAAACACAGTACCGAAAGATCGAGGTAACCCATGTTGAGCTTTTCGATTGTCATAAATACGCTCAATCGCGCCGCATTGCTGCAGAAGACGTTAGAGAGTTTTCGCTGGATTCGGTACGCCGGTGACTTCGAAGTCATCGTAGTCAATGGACCATCGACTGACGGGTCGGCGGAAGTGATTTCGTCCTGGTCGTCATTCATCCGCGCCGGGACTTGCCCGGTCGCGAATCTGTCGGTTTCTCGAAACGTCGGCATCTGCATGGCGGAAGGTGACGTGGTTGCTTTTATCGATGATGATGCGATTCCCGAGCCGGAATGGCTCACGCAACTAGCGGCAGCTTACGACTCGCCGGAAATCGGCGGTGCGGGCGGGCTCGTGTTCGATCAGACGGGTTACACGTTCCAGTATGAGTACAGTACTGCCAATCGCCTTGGAAATTCGAACTGGGCTGCGAAGAAGAGCGCCGAGCATTTGTGCTTTCCGGGGTCCTATGAATTTCCTTACCTTCAGGGGACAAACGCATCGTTTCGTCGGTCGGCCCTGATGGAGGTGGGCGGTTTCGACGAAGAGATCGAGTACTACCTCGATGAAACGGAGCTGTGCTGCCGATTGGTCGACGCCGGATACGTCATTCGCCAGTTGCCGAATGCGTACGTGCACCACAAATTTGCGCCGAGCCATGTTCGCGACGACCACAAAATCACGCGTTACCGGTATCCGGTGATCAAGAACAAGGTCTATTTCTCGCTCAAACACGCACGCAAATATCTGCCGCTGGACGAAATCTTCGACGACAACCGGAAGTTTTCGCAAGGACACGAAAACGATATTCGTTTCCATATAGACGGCGGCCGTCTCGACAAGTCGGAACTCGATAAATTCAAGGAAGAGAATGCTCGCGCCTGGGATACCGGCGTTGCTCATGGGTTGAGCGGCCACGCGGAACTGATCACCGCCGAAAAGAAGGCAAGTGTCGCCGGTGAATTCAAAAAATTTCAGACGTTCGGCGATTCGAGTCAGGCCGCAATCGTGCTGATCGCGCGCGATTATCCGCCGGCGCAAGCAGGTGGAATTGCCACGTTCAACAAGGATCTCGCCGAAGGGCTTGGCTCGGAAGGCCGAATCGTTCACGTGATCACACAGAGCCCCGATTTCAATCGCGTCGATTTCGAAAATGGGGCATGGATTCACCGTATCGTAACGAAAGAGATGGCGCGATCCAGCGAGGCCATCGAGCGGAATATTCCAGCCCACATCTGGAACTGGTCGGCAACGGCACTCGAGGAAGTGGAACGCATTGCCTCGCATCGCAAGATTGGTGTGGTCGAAGCGCCGATCTGGGACTGCGAGGGATGCGCATTCCTGTTCGACGGCCGTTGGCCGGTGGTGACGAGTTTGCATACCACGCTGCACTTCTGGATTCAGACGCATCCTGAGTACGCCGCTGATGCAGCATGGATGAAGTCGTTCGGCAAGCAGATGCTCGCGCTGGAGCAGGAAATGATGACGCGCGTGAATGCGGTTCGCGCCAATAGTCGCGCGATCGTGACCGAGATCGAGACAGCATACGGATTCAAATTCGATCAACGGAAAACGATTGTCGTGCCGCATGGCCTCGCGGCAAATGTGACCGTGTCGGAAGGGCGGCCCACGTCGAACTCCGACGATGTCACTCTGCTGTTTGTCGGCCGGCTTGAGCCGCGTAAAGGAATCGACGTGTTGTTGGAGGCGCTTCCTGAGGTATTCGCAGCAACACCCAACCTGAAGGTGCGCGTGATCGGTGATGACACACTGCCGGGCCCGACAGGACGTTCCTTCAAGGACGTTTTTATCGATTCGGAAGCTGGGCGCAAGTGGGGCGATCGTTTATCGTTCGAAGGCCGTGTGCCGGATGGCGTGGTCCGCGCAGCTTATGCGGAATGTGATGTCTTTGTCGCCCCGAGTCGATTCGAATCGTTTGGTCTCGTGTTCCTGGAGGCCATGCGAGAAGGAAAACCGGTTATCGGATGTGCCGCGGGCGGGATGCCGGAGGTGGTTTCGCACGATGTCACTGGATTGCTGGTGGCGCCGGGCGATGCGAAGTCACTGGCGCGAGCAATTCGGCGGCTTGTCGAATCGCCCGAACTGCGTGAGCGTATGGGGGCTGCCGGAAAACAGTTGTTCGCGGAGCGATTTACCGCAAAGCGCATGGCATCCGAGAGCTCCGCACTTTATTCGCTGGCGATCAACAACCATCTCAATTCGGTTGCGCAATGAAAGTCTCATACGTGAACGGAATTTGCGTGAAGAATGACGCGATTTCCAACAGCATCCGAGACGAAGTACGCGCGCTGCGCAAGAGCGGTGTCGATGACGTTCGCTTGTACGCGTACGCATGCGAGTATGACGACATTCCCTCCACGGTGGTATGTGATGTCAGGGATATTGCGTTCGATCCGCATTTTTTGGCGAGTGATCTCGTCATCTTTCACTTCGGCATCTACTACCCGCTGTTCGACCTGTTATCGATCGTTCCGGCGAACGCGCGACGTTTGGTTGTGTTTCACAACGTCACACCGCGAGAGTTCGTCAAGCCAGAAAGTCGTGCACTGATTGACAAGTCCTTTTCGCAGATGTCGAATATTGCGTGGGCAGATCATGTCATCTGCGTGAGTGATACGAATCTCGAGGTGCTCCGCAAGGCCGGTATCAGCACACCTGCCACGGTGTTGCCGCTTGCCATTCACTCGATGTCGCACCCCCCATCAAGAAAGCCGAGCGTCGTGGACAACATCGTGCGCGTCGCGTTCATCGGCAGGTTTGTGAAGTCGAAAGGACCACATGAGTTGCTGATGGCGCTTAGCAACGTGTTGGCATCGAGCCGGACATGCAGACTCAAGGTCGATATGGTCGGCAATCTGTTGTTTTCGGATCCCGAGCTTCTGGCGCAGATCGATGCCATTATTGCCGCGCTGGCGCGACAGTATGGCCGACGCATCGACGTCAAAATTCATGGCAACGCTTCGGAAGAGCAGAAGCACGAGATACTGCGGGATGCGGATCTGTTCGTCTTGCCGACCTATCACGAGGGATTCGGCGTACCGATTGTCGAGGCGATCTCCAACGGATGCTACGTTATCGCCTACGACAACTCGAACGTACCATCGGTAACGAATGGCTTCGGCCGACTGGTCGATACGGGCTGCATTGACAGTCTTTCCGCAGAGCTTGCTCAGGCCGCGGAGAAAGTCGTGTCGGCTGCATGGCGCGGGCAGGGTGACGAGAGTTATGAGACGTTTGTCAGACACGCGATCAAGTATGCGGAGCAGTTTTCTCCGAACACGGTGGCCCGGAATTTCGTCAATCTCGTAAGCAAGATCCAATAATCCAAGGCGGCCTGCTCGGGCGGGATATCGCTCGGGTAGTGATAATGGCCCTACTTTTAAGATAAATAGCAATGGCGAGTGCGAAGACAGCCTATTTTCCGTATATCGACGGCCTGCGTGCATTGGCGGTGTTGTCCGTCATGCTTTTCCATCTGAACGCACATTGGCTTCCCGGCGGTTTTTCGGGGGTCGATATCTTTTTCGTCATCTCCGGTTTCGTCGTCAGCTCTTCGGTCGCAAATCTCGGCTCGATCTCGATCGGGCGATTTCTGCTGCTGTTCTACGCACGACGGATGCGGCGAATTTTGCCTGCGCTGATCATCGTGCTGCTTGTGACGGGGCTCGTTTCCGCATTGTTCATCCCGTCGTCGTATCTGAGTGATAAGAGCCAAAAGACCGGACTCTATGCGTTTTTCGGCCTGAGCAATTTCATTTTGGGCTCGGTGGGCAACGATTACTTTTCTCCGACCGCCGAATTCAACCCCTACACGCATACTTGGTCGCTTGGCGTTGAGGAACAGTTCTATTTGGCCTTTCCGTTTTTGTTCTGGGCTTGGCTCGCCCGAAAGAACTGGCGCCATCTGTCAGTGATTCTGATTGCTGCCGGGTTCGGTGCATCCTTCGTTTGGGGGCACTGGCTCGGACAGGCAAACCAAACGCAAGCGTTCTACTTCATTTTTGGTCGATTTTGGGAGTTGGCCGCCGGCGTTTTGCTGTACCAATGTTTCGTGCTCTCTGGATTCGTCACGAATGAATCGACCCGAGCGCCCGCGACAGCGGGCATCAAGATCGGGGCATGGTTATCGTTGGCGATCGTGGTGGTCGGGCTCGTGATTTCGAAGTCGGATCATTATCCGTTCCCGGGCGCGATCATTCCCGTGATCGGCACTGTCGGCCTGCTGGGATTCTTATATCGCCGTGAGCACGCAGGTTTCATCTCGACGATCCTTGAAAGTGGTCCAGCTCGTTTTGTCGGGCGAATTTCCTATTCGCTCTACTTGTGGCACTGGCCAATTTACGTGGTGCTGCGTTGGACGACGGGGCTTGAGTCGCCGGTTGCAATCGTTTGTGCCGTCGTGATGACGTTCGCGTTGGCGATGGCGTCGTACCGTTTCATTGAGGAACCATTCCGCCACGGCTTGTCGACAACCCGGATTCCGCGGCTCGTCATCGTTGGATGCGGGCTTTGCTTGATGATTGGCGGCGCGGGGCTGTCGTCGATGATGGCTGAAGCTCAACCCAAATTTTCACTGAGCACCGTGACGAGACACGGAGACGATTGGTATCCGTACGGAACCGATACGAATCCTGCTTTCCCCGGTTGTCATACCGACGTCGCGCCTCAGGACGTGCAAGGCGGGCAGCTCTGGGTCTATTCGCGCAAGAGTTGCGATCTGCCGGTGAAGAGTTCGCATCGGATTTTCGTGATTGGCGATTCTCATGCGATGGCCTATTCGGGCATGTTCAAGCAGTTCGTCGTGCAAACAGGTGTCACGGTCTATGCTTACAACAATGCCGGTTGTCCATTTCTTAGTTTGCAGCCGTGGCGCGAGGAAGGTAACCCGGTTTGTCATCAGTACGGCGATTCGGCGTTGAAGGATATGCTGACGAAGCTACAGCCTGGTGACGTGGTTTTCTTGCCCTCATTACGTTTGCCCCGAATGATCGATCAATGGGCTTACTTTGGCGACGAGACTGCGCGGAATCAGTTGTTTGGTGACGAGGCAGTCAAAGGCCGGACTCGATCAGTTGAAGAGGCCATCCCGATATTGCTGGATATAGAGAAGCATGGTGCCAAAGTCGTACTGGAAGCGCCGAAGCCGATTTTCCGCATGGTTCCATATCGTTGCTCGGACTGGTTCAATCGGCACAATCCGATTTGCGAGCGCGGGCCGTTGATGAATCGCAGTGAAATCGACGAGATGCGAGCGCCGATTCTGCAGTCATATGCGCAGATGGAAGCAAAAGTGCCGAATGTATATACTTGGGATCCGTTGCCAGGGCTATGTTCGGATAAAACGTGCTCAGCATATGACGGCAAACGACCGCTGTTCTTCGATGGTGATCACATTAGCGGATATGGCAATTTGCGCGTACTGCCTGGCTTCGAATCGCTTATGTTGAAGTTGCTGTAATAAAATCGAGGCAGCGAATTTGGGCCACGCGTCGCGCGTATCGGAGGTGCTGGCAATACGCGCGACGTGGCGGTAAAGGGTGATCGACGGAAATTATGGCCACTGTTTCTGAGCGCGGAGCTCGCATTTCTCGCCTTGCTGAGATCAACGGACTGCGCGGAATTGCCATTCTTGCAGTCGTCTGGCATCACTTGAGTTTTGTTCTTGTTCCGACGCCACCGCGCCTTTGGGGCATGCCTACCGAGCCGATATTGTGGAGTGGTTGGATAGGCGTGAACCTGTTCTTCATCCTTTCGGGTTTCGTGCTCTATTTGCCGTATGCGGCGGGCAAACGAAGCTTCGCCGGGTGCGAAGAGGTCGTTCAGTTCTACAGGCATCGCTTTCTTCGTCTGATGCCCCTTTATTTTTTTGTCGTGGTGGCGACGTTCGCTCTGAGCGGACAAGGCGTTAATGCAAATGAACGGACAATCCGCGAGATCGTCCGCTGCCTGACTTTTACATTCCCGTTTTTTCCGACTACGTACTCGCCGTCTTCCAATTGGGCGCTCTGGTCCGTAGGAACGGAAGTACTCTTCAGCCTGATATTTCCGCTCTTGGTTACGCTTGCGGAGCGGATCGGTTTGACACGGCTGCTTGGCTTCACAATTGTCTTTTCGTTGTGTGTCCGGCTACTCCGGAGAATTTACTATCCGGTGTTTTTCGGACCAGATTGGGTCATCGACGCGCTTCTCATCGGCCGACTCGATGAGTTCGTTATTGGCATGTGGCTTGCGCGTTCTTATGTGGCCGGACAATGGCCGCACGGTCGCCGCGTTCTGCCTCTTGTGGCGACGGCGCTGCTCGTCGTGGCCTCTTGCGGTTTTGCCGGGTGTCTCGACAAACAGATTCGGGCCGAATGGACTGCCGTCCTGAACAACGTGCTCGATATTGCGTTGGTGTTGTTTGTGGTCGCTGCCCTTAGCAACGGGTCTCTGTTTGGAAGGTTATTGCGTTTTCGCGTGCTGCAGGTATTCGGCATGGGGTGCTACAGCGTATATCTCTGGCATCTGCCGGTATTGCGCGCGTTGCAGATCGATCTCGGCGGAGCAGGAGTCATACGGATCGCCTGCTTCATTGGGGCGACGGTATTTCTTTCCGCGATGACGTATCGTTTCGTGGAGTTCAGGAATGTCAATTCGTGGCGACAGCTCTTTCTTGCTGAGCCGCGCAAAGATCAAATGCGCTCATTGATCAAGGGCGCGGGAGGGTGAACGCACTATTGCGCCGGTCACAGCGTACCCGCGTACCGGTGGATATCTCGCTTATTGAGGATCGTCGATTCTCCAGCGCTGGTTGCCGAAGAAATCGACCCAGCGCTCTAGGCCTGCACCGAGCCTTGCACGGTTATCACGCCGTCCGATGCCGAGAAAATCTTCCGTAAAGCGTTCACGAATGTCTCGATAAACGTCGCTCATTCGGTCGGATATCTTGTCCAGACCACCGCTGCTGCTCAAATGTGTACTGGTGATTTCGTGCGTAGGAACGTTCAGATGATCTGCCATCGCCGTAAAGAACTTGGACGGCGAAGCTGTCAGCGATTCATATGTCATGCGCAACGGTTTGATACCGGTCTTGTCGAAATAGGCGTCCCAGTTAGCTTCATGTGACAAAAGCATCATCAGCTTCGTCAGAATTGCGAAGAAGTCGTATCGAATCTCCGGGGGAGACGTGCCTGAATCATCGCCTGCCGGCATGTGCCATACACCGGTTTCGTCTGCAATGTAGAGAGATACAGCTTGCTTGATCGAATTTTCTCGCCGGATATAAACCCATCGGTGATTGGGCAAGATGTCGTCCAGCGTTACGTAGCCGTTAACGCTGCTTGCCAACCAGTCATCAAGGTGTGCACGATGATCGTGCATGATCTTTGAACCAAAAACACCATTGGCGCTTCGATCAAGTACCAGCGCTTCAAAATTTTCTTCGAATCGCTCCGTGGGCGTTACCCCAAATGGCGACTGCTCGGAGTAGGGATACTGGAAGTACTCGGTGGGACGCCCAAGGCCCGCTCCGGTCAGCGCATTGGATAAGACGGTGCTGCCACAGCGAGGGGTAAATGCAATCGTAAAGGTCCTCTTTATGCCGGCTTCTTGCAGTCGGCTCAGGAGCGTTGTTTTATCAATGCGCTGCGACATCGTTTGCTTGCAAGGGTAATGATTGTCATGAGTCGACTCGGCCTCACGGGTGCCCCCGGCGTCGCCTGCCGCACCCCTTTACCGAGACAATTGATGGTAAAGATCGACGTAGCGGTCAATCATCTGTCCGGAAGTCAAATTTTGCTCGAATCGCTCACGCGCGTGTTTACCAAGTGTTGCAGCCAGCTCTGAATCGCTCCACAGCCTCGTCATCGCAACGCGTAGGGCGGCGGGATCGTTTGGGGGAACAACGAGTCCCGTTCTGTCCGCGATATTCACGTACGAGGTACCCGTACCAATCTCGGCGGAAATCAACGCTTTGCCGAACATGGCCCCTTCGACCAGCGAAATGCCGAATGCCTCGGCGCGGAGATGCGACGGAAACGTGAGGCCGTGGCACGTGCTGAGAAGGGCAACCTTGTCTTCGTCGGACACGGCACCGACGAATATCGCACGATCACCTAGCCCGAGGCGTGCGGCCTGCGCCTTGAGTTCGCTCTCGACCGGCCCGGCGCCGACGATTACCACCTTCATCGACGTGTCGACGAGCGCATCCAACAGGATGTGCAGGCCTTTGTAGTAGCGCAAATTGCCGACGAACAGAAAAAATTTCGAACCTACCTGGTTGTGCCAATACGCCACTCGCTTTGGGTCGACTGCAGGGTAGCGAGTTTCATCGAGACCAATCGGAATAACATCAACCTTGTCCTTGAATTGACGCAATACGGGACTTGTCTCAAGGTAGTTGGGTGATGTCGTGACGATTCGATCGACGTCGCGTAGAAAGAGGCGCTGCAGGGGTTTGTAAGCCTGAAGCAGGACCTTCTGCCGCGTGATGTCGGCATGGTATGTGACGACCGACGGTTTCCGACAACGCGTTGCGAAATGGACGACATCCATGAAAGGCCACGGGAAGTGGTAATGGATGACATCGGCCTGTCGGGCCAGTTCGGCAAAGCGCCGGAACGCCGCAACCGAGAATGGAGAAGACGCAATTTGGATGTTCACCTTGGCTCGATGGTGAACATGGTCACCAAAGTCCACAGAAGTCGTGTCCGTGCTTACGGTCAGGACTTCACTGGTGATTCCGTGCTTGCTGGCGCCTGAGCATACCTGGCCGATCAGTTCTTCTACCCCTCCCATCGAGTCCGGGCGGTAGGTTTTGTAGAAATGTAAAACGTGCATATCGCTTCAGGTCACCAAAGAAGCGCAAACGGCAGGGGGCGATATCGTATCGCCCCCTTGAGTATCGCGCCGCTTGGTGTCAGGTTGCAGGCGCCCGCCCGTAGACGTCCTCGAAGCGGACGATATCGTCTTCCCCGAGATATTCGCCGCACTGTACTTCGATGAGTACGAGGTCGACGACACCCGGATTAAGCAGACGATGTTTGTGCCCAGCAGGAATATATGTCGACTCGTTCGGTTGTAGCGAAATGATGCGTTCACCATTGACGACGTCTGCACATCCGCGCACGACAATCCAATGTTCACTTCGATGGTGGTGCATCTGCAACGACAACGACGCGCCGGGCTTGACGACGATGCGCTTCATCTTGAAGCGATCGCCCTCTTCGAGCACCGTATACGTGCCCCACGGACGATGAACCGTGCGATGGATCCGATAGGCGTCGTGGTTCGATTGCTTCAACTGCGAGACAATTTGCTTGACGTCCTGCGCGCGGTCGCGCCGGGCGATCAACAGCGCGTCCGGGGTGTCCACGACCACCAGGTCCTCTACGCCCACGGCACCGATCATCCGGTCTTCGGAACGGAAATAGCAATTCGATGTGTCGTGCAGAAGGGCGGCGCCCTCAATCCGGTTTCCCTGGTCGTCGGGCTGGATCAGATCACTGATAGCGAGCCAGGAGCCGATGTCGCTCCACCCGATGTCGCAGGGTACGACTGCCGCCTTGTTCGTGCGCTCCATCACGGCGTAGTCGATCGAGATGTCTTTTGCCATTTCGAATGCTGCACGCGTTAGTTCCACGACGTAATCCTCGCCGGCCGAGGTCCAGCTTCCGTCAGGAATGGCTTGCTTGACCGGCTCGGCAACGTCGGTCGCCAGCGTTTCCATTTCGTCGAGCATCGTCTGGGCAGCGAAACAGAAAATACCGGCATTCCACGCATGCTGACCGTCAGTCGCGAGCTTTGCAGCCACTTCGGCGTTCGGTTTCTCGACGAAGCTGACGATGTCGCAAGCGCCACTTTCTTCATGCGTGCCGCCTTCGTACTGGATATAGCCGAAGCCGGTTTCAGCGCGGGTCGGCTTCACGCCGAACGCCACCACCTTGCCGGCGTTGGCTGCGTCCGATGCCTTCAAGACCGCCGCATTGAATGCTGCGAGATCGTTGATCAAATGGTCCGCTGGCATGACGAGCATGACCGCTTCCGGACCATGGCGCTCACGCACGACCAGTGCAGCGGCTTCGATCGCTGCCGCGGTATTGCGCGATGCCGGTTCGAGTACGAACCCCATCTTGACGCCGTCTTGGCGAATTTCAGTGCATTCGTCCTTGGTCAGGAAATATGTTTCGCGATTCGTGACGAACACGATTTCCTCGATGCCAGGAATGCCGCACGCGCGAAGATAAGTCTTTTGCAGGAGTGATTGACCGTCCGCCAGCTTGAGCAGAGGTTTCGGAAACGCTTCACGCGAGACCGGCCAAAGGCGGGTGCCCGCGCCACCGCAGATAATGATGGGAACAATGCTCATGTGAACTTAAGCGGCAGGAATCTATGGTGCAATAAGTGATTCTAGCCGAGATTCGTGCGGTCCCCGCCTCATCCAACGCAATAGGTTACAAATTTTTATGGCTCGCCGCCAGGGGTGGCGCTTGGACCAGCGCCACAGGGCTATGCCGGATTACTTCGGCGGCTTCAGTGTTGGCGCAGAACCAGGATGCACGGGCTCGCACGATCTTGGCGACATAAGAGTGCCACTTCGAGCCTGAACCCGCGCCGCGCGTACGTGCGCGGGTCCACAGCTCCAGAAATGGGGGCGTGGCGCAGTACGCGGCAGTGGGGCACGCAAGCGGACTGTCGCGCGGGCGCTTCACGGCAGGCGAGTGTTAAGCTATTGCCCCCTGTCCGTGGCTGACATGACATCCGTATTCCGCGTGTTCCAGTTCCTACCGGCTGAATCCGTTGCGGGGTGCGGCGCGACGAGGGTCTCGCGATCGAAGCAAACGCGTGGTCGATGTCCAAGTGCCGCCCCGGAAAGAATCCAACAGTCTTACCAATCAGTCGTTAGTGGACCGCATGAAGCTCGTTTTTGATCTCAATTCGCTGCGGCCTCCGAGGAGCGGCGTCGGCTACTACACCCAGCATTTGCTGGAAGGACTGCGAACTCAACGGGATATCGAAGCTTTGGCAGGATGGGTCGGCCAGGCAGTCTACGAAGGCGCTAGCCTCGGCGAATTGATGTGCGACAACGCCGCACTGAGAAGGGCAGCTCGGGTTACCCGCGGGCCGCTAGCGTCTGCAGTTCGTGCGGCTCGGAATGTTCCAGGGGCCTATGAGGCGCGCACATTGCTCAGAGGATTGGCTTCGGCGCGGCCGCGCAATGATTTTGCCGCTCGCGGCTATATTTACCACGAAACGAATTTCATCGCGTCCCCGTATCGCGGGCCGACGATCGTTACGATTCACGATCTATCGCATCGCCGCCACCCGGAATTTCATCCGAAAGTCGCCATTAAATACCTGAACGACGGACTACCCCGGACTCTGGAGCAGGCGCGGGCCGTGATTGCGGTGAGCCACTACACGAAGCAGGCTATTCACGAGATCTACGGTTTGCCGGATGACAAGGTGTTCGCGATCCATCTTGGCGTGGAGTCCTGTTTTAGGCCTCAGGCCCAAGACGAATGCGAGCCGATGCTATCGCGTTTCGGATTGCGCTACGGGGGCTTCGTGCTGTCGGTATGCACGCTTCAGCCCCGGAAAAACCTACGCCGCCTAGTGGAGGCGTTCTCTCGCCTGCCGATTGCAGTCCGCCAGGCGTTTCCCCTCGTTTTGATCGGCGCTGACGGTTGGATGAATTCGGCTCTGATGCGGGAAATCGAACCGCTGGCAAAGGCCGGTCAATTGATCGCGCCCGGATATGTGTCTCGTAACGAGCTAGTGCAGTTGTTCGCATCGGCGGCGGTATTTGCGTACCCCTCGCTTTACGAAGGATTTGGTCTGCCGGTCGCGGAGGCGATGGCGAGCGGCGTGCCGGTGCTGACCTCAAACGTCACTTCGTTGCCCGAGGTGGCCGGAGGGGCGGCATGGGAGGTCGATCCGTATGCGGTCGACGCCATCTCGGATGGTCTTGAACGCATGCTGAACGATGAGTCGCTGCGTGGCGAACTGGTTGCGAAGGGCTTGCGTCGGGCCGCCGAGTTTACGTGGTCCGCAACGGTCGAGAAAACTTGCGACGTGTACCGTTCGGTGGCGGCGTGAATACTGCAATGGCGCGACATGCAGTCGCGCCGTTCATTGAAAGGTACGCATGATGCGAATTGCGATTAGCGGTGCAAACGGATTCGTGGGCCGCGTTGTCAGTTTACGTGCACACGTACAAGGCAATCACGTGATTGGACTGGTGCGCCGGCCCGGCGTATGCGAATCCTACATTCATGAATGTGTGGTTGGTGACGACAACTTCGCCGGTGTTGCGAACGGCTTCCCCAAACTCGGCCCTTGCGATGTTGTTATTCATCTGGCGGCTCGCGTCCATGTCATGCGGGATCGGGTGGCGGACCCGCTTGCCGCCTTCCGGGCGGTAAATGCCGAAGGTTCCTTGAACGTCGCAAGGGCAGCGTTGCGAGCTGGTGCTCGTCGCTTGGTATTGGTAAGTAGTATCAAGGCGCTGGGGGAAGGGGAGCCGGGACGGCCATGGCGCGAGGACGACGAGCCAATGCCGACGGATCCGTACGGCAGGTCCAAACTCGAGTCCGAACTGGCGATCCGGAAGTTCGGGCAAACGGAGGGTCTTGAAGTGGTCATTGTAAGACCGCCCCTCGTCTACGGCCCGGGCGTTGGCGCCAATTTCCTGGGGCTGATGAAAGCCGTCGACATGGGGATTCCGCTTCCGCTGGGGAGCGTCACTGCTCGCCGCAGTCTCGTGTATATCGAAAATCTGGCCGACAGCCTGCTGCGGTGCGCAAGTGATCCACGCGCTGCGGGTGAGTGCTTTCACGTCGCCGATGACGACGCCCTTTCAATCGTGGAGCTATTGCGCTCGGTCGGCGCGGGGCTCGGCAGGCCGGCGAGGTTATTTCCAGTGCCGGTTGCGGTGTTGCAGGTACTTGGCACACTGACTGGTCGACGTGCTGCAGTCGACCGTCTAACGGGAAGCTTGCGGCTCGATACCACCCACGTGAAACGTCTGTTGGACTGGAAACCTCCATTTACGGTACAGCAAGGACTCGAAGCTACCGCCACATGGTATCGTTCGCGCGATACCCGAAAATAAACACATGCTTCTCGCAACTCCGTCCTGGATCACTGCAGCTGTGGTGGCGTTGGCCGCTGTACTTGCGTCGTCGGCCATCCTGCGCGTGCTGCTCGCGACCGGACTTGCGTGGCGCCTTGCCACCGACATTCCGAACGACCGTTCGCTCCATACACTGCCGACGCCGCGCGTCGGCGGATGGGGCATCGTGCCCGTCTGCGTCGTCGCGCTGCTGGCGCTGGCGCCGCACTTGTGGCTGGTTGCCATCGCCGTTGCCGGGCTCGCCGCAATTTCCCAGATTGATGACAGGCGTGGGCTGCCCGCCCGCGTACGGTTCTCGGCTCATCTCGCGGCGGTGGTCGCGCTGATCGTCATGTTTCCGGCCGCCGCACCGTGGTGGCTGCTGGTCGGCATCGGTTTCGTGATGGTCTGGCTGACGAATCTATATAACTTCATGGACGGCGCCGACGGCCTCGCGGGCGGCATGGCGCTATTCGGCTTTGGCGCATACGCGATCGCGGCACTCACTGGCCCGACACCCTCGCCGGACCTGATTGTGGCCGGCTCGGCTGTCGCCGGCGCCGCGTTCGGCTTCCTGCTACTGAATTTCCATCCGGCCCGGCTGTTTCTCGGCGATGCCGGTTCGATTCCGCTTGGATTTCTGGCCGGAGCGCTCGGCTATTGGGGCTGGCGAGCCGACATCTGGCCGATCTGGTTCCCTGCGCTAGTGTTCGCGCCCTTTATTGCCGATGCATCTGTAACACTTTTGAGACGTCTGTTACGTGGCGAACAGTTCTGGCAGGCGCACCGGGAGCACTATTATCAGAGAATGGTCCGGGCCGGTGTAGGTCACCGACGGACCGCTCTTTATTGGTACCTCATCATGCTCGCAGGCATAATCGTCGCCGTGTGGGCAAGGGGCCGCCCCGAGCTGCAGCAGTGGCTGTCGTTCTTCGCCTGGTACGGCGTCCTGGCATGTATTGGATTGGTAATCGACATGCGTTGGCGCCGGTTTCAGTCGGACGCCGAAAACAACTCTTGAGGTTTCCTGCCGATGTTGCGATCCAAAGCATCATGGCTTTCGCTAAGCGCTTTCCTGTTCGACCTGACGGGGGTTACCGCCGCCTGGTTGTTCGCCTATCTCGTCCGATTCAACGGTAGCGTCCCGTCTGACTTCATGGGCGGCGCGCTGATTGCGCTCATGTGGGTGCTGCCCGTCTACGCGTTGATGTTCCACGTGTTCGGCCTGTATCGCGGCCTGTGGGTGTTCGCGAGCCTCCCCGACTTGGTTCGGATCTCGAAGGCAGTGATCGGCGGCGGCGTGATCGTGATGATCGGTGCCGTGATGTTCCAGCCGTCACCTATCATCCCGCGCTCGGTATTGCTTTTATCACCGCTGATGCTGTTCCTCGCGATGGGCGGCGCTCGCGCGCTCTACCGCGCGACGAAGGAGTTCTACCTTTATGGCGGGCTGGTTGGCCAGGGCAAACCGGTACTCGTGCTTGGTGCCGGCACGGCTGGCGCGAGTCTTGCGCGTGAGCTGTCGCGTTCGGGTGAATGGCGCCTAGTCGGCCTCCTCGACGACGACCCGACCAAGCAAGGACGCGAGATCTACGGCTACAAGGTGCTCGGCTCGTTCAACGACTTGAAGCACTGGACCGACGCGATGAAGGTGGAGTACGCGATCATCGCGATTCCGACGGCATCCGTTGAAACGCAGCGCCGCGTCGCGACGCTGTGCGTGCGTGCCGGCGTCAAGGCGATGGTGTTGCCATCGCTGACCGCGCTGATGCCAGGGCAGGGGTTCCTGTCGCAGGTGCGGAACATCGACCTCGAGGACTTGCTCGGCCGCGATGCCGTGACGATCGATACACCGCACGTCGAGGCGCTGCTGCGCGGGCGCGTCGTGATGGTGACCGGTGCGGGCGGTTCGATCGGTTCCGAGCTGTGCCGGCAAATCCTCCGTTTCAAGCCGGCGCAACTGATCGCGTTCGATCTGTCCGAATACGCGATGTATCGCCTCGCCGAAGAATTGCGCGAGCGCTTTCCCGACCAGCCCGTCGTGCCGATCATCGGCGACGCCAAGGATTCACTGCTGCTCGACCAGGTGATGTCGCGCTATGCGCCGCATATCGTCTTCCACGCGGCCGCATACAAGCACGTGCCGCTGATGGAAGAACACAACGCGTGGCAGGCGCTGCGCAACAACGTGCTTGGCACCTACCGCGTCGCACGCTCGGCGATTCGCCACGACGTGCGCCATTTCGTGTTGATCTCCACCGACAAAGCGGTCAATCCGACCAACGTGATGGGTGCGAGCAAGCGTCTTGCCGAGATGGCGTGTCAGGCGCTGCAGCAGACGAGCCACGGCACGCAATTCGAGACTGTGCGCTTCGGCAACGTCCTTGGTAGCGCCGGCAGTGTGATTCCGAAGTTCCAGCAGCAGATCGCGAAGGGCGGCCCGGTGACGGTCACGCACCCCGAGATCACGCGCTTTTTTATGACGATTCCGGAAGCATCGCAACTCGTGCTGCAGGCGTCGAGCATGGGGCGCGGTGGCGAGATTTTTATTCTGGACATGGGTGAACCGGTCAAGATCGTCGATCTCGCGCGCGACCTGATTCGCCTTTACGGCTTTTCCGAAGGGCAGATTCGGATCGATTTCACGGGGCTGCGCCCGGGCGAGAAACTGTACGAGGAACTGCTTGCGGACGACGAAACGACGACGCGCACGCCGCATCCGAAGCTGCGGATCGCCCGCGCCCGGGAAGTGCCGGACCATCTGCTGGATGAACTGTTGCCGTGGCTGATGCAGCACCGTGTGCTGAGTGACGATGAGGTGCGGCGCGATCTGCGGCGCTGGGTGCCCGAATATCAGACGACCGTTGCGCCGGTGCTGCAAAGCGTGCCAACGGCGCGAGCCGTATCGAACGAGTGAGCGCCGGCAGGCGCCGCCGTGCGTTCGCCAGAACAAGAAAAAGCGCCCTGCGGGGCGCTTTGTTGTTTCAAGTGTGTCGGGCTCAGTGCCCCCGCTTCTCCTTCCTCACCACCATCCACCTAGGCGCCCTGAACCTTACGATGCTGAGATAGAGCCACACATACGTCAGCGCGAACAGCACGACAAAAACGAACAGATGCACGGTATGCCGCCAGAACAGTGTCGCTGGAATCACGGCAACGAGGCACAGGAGCCAAAGATAAGGCGAAGTGAGTGAATTCCGTCGCGTCAGATCGTGCGCATGCTTCGTCCCCACCGCCCACCGCATCAACCGCTTGTACACGAGCATGTGCAGATGCACACCGTCCGGAATCCCCGGCGACATCCCGCGGATGAACTTCTTCCGATAGATCGAGAAGCAGGTCTCGAAGATCGGATACATGAACAGCAGCACCGGATACCAAGCGGACACTTCGCGATTACGCATCACGAGCATGATCGCAAGCTCGGCCAGCATGAACCCGATGAAATACGCGCCGCCGTCACCGAGAAAGATCAGCCCGGCCGGGAAATTCCACAGGAAAAACCCGAGCACCGCGCCCATCATGATGATCGACGCGGACATCACCACCGGGTCGTTGACGTGGAACGCGACGTACGCGAGCGACGCGAACATCATGAAGCTGACCATCGACGCGAGCCCGTTGAAGCCGTCGATGATGTTGATCGCGTTCGCGAGCGCCGCAACCGCGAGCACCGTGATGAACGCCGAGATAGCGACGTAGTGGAGCAGGAAATCGAGCGGCGGCACGCTGATGCGCGTGACGGCGATGCCCATCAGCCAGAACGCCAGCGCGGCCGCGCCCATCGTGCAGAGCAGCCGTGCGCGCGGCGACACGCGCTTGGTCAGGTCCTCGACGAGGCCGGACAGGAATGCGGGCAACCCGCAGGCGGCGATCCCGAGAATGCTGCCGGCGATCGTCGGGTAGCGCCGCGACAGGAGCAGCGCGGCAACGACGACCCCGGCGAGGATCCCGATGCCCCCGACCCGCGGCACGGGCCGCACGTGGAATTTCTGCACGCCGGCCAGATCGCTGTCGACCGAGAATTTCTCGTGAAGGTGCGCGTAGCGCACGATGAACAGCGTGACGAGCAGGGAGACGATGAAGCCGGACGCGAAGCTGAGCATGGGATCGCTCGAAAAATGGACAGCGGATTATACAAAACCGCGCGGGTTGCCCTCCTGCCATCGCCAGTGGTCGGCACACATTTCCTCGATGCCGAGCGTTGCACGCCAGCCGATGATGTCGGCCGCGGCCTGCGGGTTCGCATAGCACTCGGCGATGTCGCCCGGCCGGCGCGCGACGAGCTCGTACGGCACCGGCCGGCCCGATGCCTTCTCGAACGCGCGCAAGACTTCCAGCACGCTGTAGCCCTGGCCCGTGCCGAGGTTCACGACGAAGCTCGCGTCGCGCTTCGCCAGCGCGTCGAGCGCAGCGATGTGCCCCTTCGCGAGATCGACGACGTGGATGTAGTCGCGCACGCCCGTGCCGTCCGGCGTCGGGTAATCCGAACCGAATACGCGCAGCTTCTCCAGCTTGCCGACCGCGACCTGCGCGACGTAAGGCATCAGGTTGTTCGGAATGCCGGCCGGATCCTCGCCGATCAGCCCGCTCGCATGCGCGCCGACCGGGTTGAAGTAACGCAGCGTCGCGATCCGCCACGACGGGTCCGATACCTCGAGATCGCGCAGGATCTGCTCGGCGATCAGCTTCGACTGGCCGTACGGGTTGGTCGCGGACAGCGGGAACGATTCGTCGATCGGCGAGCGCTCGGGCACGCCGTACACGGTCGCGGACGAACTGAACACGAACTGCCTGACGTTGCGCTCGCGCATGACCTTGAGCACGGCGAGCAGGCCGCCGATGTTGTTCTGGTAGTACTCGAGCGGCTTCGCGACCGATTCGCCGACGGCCTTGAGCGCCGCGAAGTGAATCGTGCCGGTGATCGGGTGCGCGTCGAACACCTTCGCGAGCGCGGCTTCGTCGCACACGTCGACCTGGTGGAACGCGGGCGTCTTGCCCGTGATCCGCTCGATGCGTCGCACGGACTCGGCCTTGCTGTTGACGAGGTTGTCGACGATCACGACGTCGTAGCCGTTGTCGAGCAGCTCGACGGCCGTGTGCGAGCCGATATAGCCCGCGCCGCCGGTGACGAGGATGGTGCCTTTAGCGGTCATTGCTGTTGCGCTCCTTAGAGTGTGAATCCTGTCAACGAATGGATGGTCTCCCGGTAGCGTTCGACGACCTGCTGTTCGTCGAATTCCGCCGCGACCTTGTGCCGGCCGCGTGCGCCCATCGCCGCACGGCCTTGCGGCCCGAGCGCGATCATGCGATTCAGTTGTTCGGCGAGGCTCGCGCCGTCGCGCACGCGGCACAGAAAGCCCGTTTCGCCGTCGGCGACGACGTCGCGGCAGCCCGGCACGTCGGTCGCCACGATCGGCCGGCCCATCGCCGATGCCTCCATCAGCGTGCGCGGCACGCCTTCGCGGTACGACGGCAGCACGACGCAATCGGCCGCCGCGATGTGCGGGCGCACGTCGTGCGCTTCGCCGAGATACTCGACGATGCCTTCGTCGACCCACGCATCGACATCCGCGCGACCGATCGCGCTCGGATTGTCGACGCCGAGCGGCCCGAGCAGCTGGAAGCGCGCGTTCGGGAAGCGCTCGCGCACGACGCGCGCGGCCTCGACGTATTCGCGCACGCCCTTGTCCCACAGCAGCCGGCCGATCAGGACGAACACGGGCGCGTCGCCGGCCGGCAGCGGCACGGGCGCGAACTGTTCGAGATCGACGCCTTCGCCGTGCAGCAGCCGCGCGCGGTCGGGATGCGCGAGCAACCGCTCGTCGGTGAAGGTCGCGAGATCGTCGCGGTTCAGGAACCACACTTCACGCGGGAAGCGGAACGCGAACCGGTACAGGCGCTTCGCGACGCTCGCCGCGCGGCTCTTCTGGATGAACACGTAGCCGAGGCCGGTCGTCACCGCGATCGACGGCACGCGCGCGAGCCATGCGGCCACCGAGCCGTAGATGTTCGGCTTGATCGTGTAATGGAACACGAGATCGGGCCGCAGCGCGCGGTAGTGGCGCACCAGCGCGGCGAGCGTGCCGAGATCCTCGCGCGGGCTCGTGCCTTTCGACGCGACGGCGAGCGCCACGTAGCGGCAACCCATCTGCTCGAGCAACGGCACCGTGCGGTCGTGCGGCGCGATCACGACGACCTCGGCGCCGCGCGCGACGAGCGCACGGATCAAACCGTGGCGGTACGTGTAGATCGCCCAGGCTGTGTTGCAGACGAGCGCGATGCGCAGCGGGGAGGTGGCGGACATGAAAAAAGAAAAAAATAAAGCGTCGAAAATGCCGAAGGGGCCGGATCCGCGCTCAAGCGGACGGCCGCGCGGCGAACAGCGTCTGCTTGATCCGCTGCAGCGTGCGGTACGGCGTCACGAAATGCAGCAGGTTCTTGGCGAGGCCGGCCCAGTCGTACGGGTTCAGCACGTTGAAGTGGCGCAGCAGCAGCGTGAGCGTCGACACCAGCTGGCGCCGGCGTTTGGTCGCACTGATCCCGCCCTCGTTAAGCTCGTAATACAGGCCGAGTTCCGGCAGGTTCGCGCAATCGTAGCGTTGCATTAACCGTAAAAAAAGATCGAGATCCTCGGCCGCGCGGTACTTCGCACGATAGTTGCCCACTTCGCGCACGGCGTCGATGCGCAACATGACCGACGGATGCACGAGCGGCGAGCGCAGGAAGCGCGTGCGGCGCAGCGTGCGCGGATCGGCGGGCGGCGTCAGCATGAAGCGCGGCTCGCCGGCGCGCGACACGACCTGCGTCCACATGCCGACGCAGGCCACGCGCGGGTGGGCGCCGAGATAGGCGCGCTCTTTCGCGAGGCGCTGCGGCGCGGCGAGATCGCCCGCATCGATGCGGGCCGCGTAGCGGAAACCGCGCGCCGCGAGCGCGTCGATGCCGGCCGCCAGCGCGCGTTCGATGCCGCCGTTTTGCGGCATGCGCAGGACGTCGATCGACAGGCCCGGCAAGTCGGGCGCGACGATCGGCGGCGTGCTGCCGTCGTCGACGATCAGCACGTGCACGGGCGCATCCTCGCGAAACGACGCGAGGGTCCGGACGACGTCGTCGTGCCCGTTGTAGGCCGGCATCAGCACGGCCACGTCGTCGAGCGGGGGCGGGCAGTCAGGGGGCGTCATGTTCGCAGCTTGAAACGGATGTAATAAAAGTTGACGGCGGCCGCTGCCAGATAGCCGGCCGCCAGCCCGACGAGCGCGCCGTACAGGCCGAGCCGCGGGATCGCGAACAGGTTGACGAGCGCGGCGATCGCCAGCGCGAGCAGCCATTTCGTCAGCAACACGAATTTTGCTTGATATTTGAGAACGATAAGATTGCCTATCGCCTCGATGCCGGCCGGCACGGACAGCCAGACGGCCCAGCGGAAGATGTCGACCGACGCCTCGTAGCCGCGGCCGAACACCTTGCCGACGATCAGCGGGGCGGCCGCGTCGAGCACGAGCGCGCCGGCCGTCATCAGGCAGGCCGTCATCGCGATCAACCGGACGATGTTGCGGCGCAGCCGGGCGACGTCCTGCACGCGGTAGACGAAGGCGGGCGCGATCGTCTGCGCGAGCATCAGCGCGAGCGTGATCCAGTTCTCGTTGAGCTGCTGCGCGGCCGAATAGCGGCCGAGATCGGCGAACGACACGTGACGCTCGAGCATCAGGCGGTCGAGCTTCAGGAACAGGTACATGCAGATGAGACCGAGCCAGAACACGGTGCCGGCCGTCGCAAAGTGCCGGAACAGCGGTGTGTCGAACGTCCAGCCGAGCGCACCGCCGTTACGATGGCGGTAGTACAGCAGCAGGGCGAATCCGATCGCGGCGGCTTCCAGCGCCCACAGCCATGCGAAGCGGGCGGGGCCGGCGGCCGCGCGGACCAGCAGCCAGACGAACAGCGCCTTGGCGAGCGCGGTGACCATGCTGGTGACGAGCTGCGGCTTGCTGTAGGTCATGCTCTGCAGCCACGCGTTGATCACGCCGACGAACGGCTCGCGGAACACCATGGTGACCGCGAGGCCCGCGAGCATCGCGCCGACCAGCGGGTCGAAGGCGCCCGCGGCGATCGCGATCCAGGTCGCGACGAGCGCGGCGACCGACACGGCGATGCGCAGCACGAACGCGCTGCCGAGCACCGCGCCGAGCTGGGCGGGCGGGCGCTGGACGATGGTCGGAACGAGGATTTCCGCGCCGCACACCCAGGTGAGCGGCGCCAGTACGAGGAGAAGCGTATTCGCATACTGCCATTTGCCGAACACATCTGGCCCGAAATAACGGGCCAGCAGTCCGCTGATCGCGATCGCGACGCCGATCTGCGTGAGCCGTTCGAGCCCCAGCCAGACGAGGTTCGCGACGGCCTTCGCGACGTCCGGGTTGCCGAAGCGCTTCAGCATGCGCGGCAGCGGCGGCGCGCGCGGAGGGCGGCCGGAAGCGGCGGGTGGGCGGCGGCGGAGCGGCTAGGCATTAAAATGGGCGATATGCGCGTCATCAAAACCCGCGATTATAAGTGGGATCGCGGCCGCTCCAGCCGTTGCTCGCCGTGTTGTGCCGGCCGGCAAGTATCATGCACGGCACCCGCGAGCGGTGGCCGCGCAAGCCAGACAATTTTCCATGCACGCAACCGAGAGAAGAGAATCGATGATCTCCCAATCCATCTTCAAGGCATATGACATTCGTGGCGTGGTCGGCAAGACACTCGACGTCGACACGGCGCGCGGGATCGGCCGGGCATTCGGCAGCGAAGTGCGTGCGCAGGGCGGCGATGCGGTCGTCGTCGCGCGCGACGGCCGCCTGTCCGGGCCGGAACTGGTCGGCGCGCTGGCCGACGGCCTGCGTGCGGCCGGTGTCGACGTCGTCGACGTCGGCATGGTGCCGACGCCGGTCGGTTATTTCGCGGCGAACGTGCCGCTGGCGCTGAAGGGCGGCGAGCGCCGCGTCGATTCGTGCATCGTCGTCACGGGCAGCCACAACCCGCCCGACTACAACGGCTTCAAGATGGTGCTGCGCGGCGCCGCGATCTACGGCGAGCAGATCCAGGCGCTGTACCGCCGCATCGTCGACGAGCGGTTCGAGACGGGCAGCGGCACGTATGAAGAAATCGACGTCGCGGATCAATACATCGCACGCATCGTCGGCGACGTGAAGCTCGCGCGGCCGCTGAAGCTCGTGGTCGACGCCGGCAACGGCGTCGCGGGCCCGCTCGCGACGCGGCTGTTCAAGGCGCTCGGCTGCGAACTCGTCGAGCGCTTCACCGACATCGACGGCACGTTCCCGAACCACCACCCCGATCCCGCTCACCCGGAAAACCTGCAGGACGTGATCCAGGCGCTGAAGGACACCGATGCGGAGCTCGGCTTCGCGTTCGACGGCGACGGCGACCGCCTGGGTGTCGTCACGAAGGACGGTCAGATCATCTATCCGGACCGCCAGCTGATGCTGTTCGCGGAAGAAGTGCTGTCGCGCAACCCGGGCGCCCAGATCATCTACGACGTGAAGTGCACGCGCCATCTCGCGCAGTGGGTGAAATCGAAGGGCGGCGAGCCGCTGATGTGGAAGACGGGCCACTCGCTCGTGAAGGCGAAGCTGCGCGAGACGGGTGCGCCGCTCGCCGGCGAAATGAGCGGCCACGTGTTCTTCAAGGATCGCTGGTACGGCTTCGACGACGGCCTGTACACCGGCGCACGGCTGCTCGAGATCCTCGCGAAGACGGCCGATCCGAGCGCACTGCTCAACGGCTTGCCGGACGCGATGAGCACGCCCGAACTGCAGCTCTGGCTCGACGAAGGCGAGAATTTCCGCCTGATCGACAAGCTGCAGAAAGAGGCGAAGTTCGACGGCGCCGAGGAAGTCGTGACGATCGACGGCCTGCGTGTCGAGTATCCGGACGGCTTCGGCCTCGCGCGTTCGTCGAACACGACGCCGGTCGTCGTGATGCGTTTCGAGGCCGAGACGCAGGAAGGGCTCGAGCGCATCCAGGAGGACTTCCGCCGCGTGCTGACGGCCGCGAAGCCGGACGTCAAGCTGCCGTTCTGAGCGCCGGCGGCCGGTGGGCCGCCAATGGCGCGACGGCCGATACACCGGTCGCGCCATCCCCGAAAAGCGGCGCGCGCCCCAGGCGCGCGGCCGCTTTTTGTCTGTCCGGCCCTCCGGGCGGGATAAAATCCCTCCTTTATGTCTGTCGCCGGCTGCCAGCCGGCGTTTTTTCAGCGTGCAAAAGATCCTGATCGTGCGCGTGTCGTCGCTGGGCGACGTCGTGCACAACATGCCGGTGATCGCCGATATCCGGCGCCGCCACCCCGATGCGCAGATCGACTGGCTCGTCGAGGAAAGCTTCGTCGACCTCGTGCGGCTCGTCGACGGCGTGCGCAACGTGCTGCCGTTCTCGCTGCGCCGCTGGCGCAAGAAACCGTTCTCGGGCGCGACGTGGCGCGAGATCCGCACATTCCGCAAGCGCCTCGCGGCCGAGCAGTACGACCTCGTGATCGACTGCCAGGGCCTCATCAAGACGGCGTGGGTCGCGAGCTGGGCGCGCGGCCCGCTCGTCGGGCTCGGCAACCGCACCGACGGCGCCGGCTACGAATGGCCGGTGCGTTTCTTCTACCGCAAGCGTGTGCCGATCGCGCCGCGCACGCACGTGGTCGAGCGCTCGCGCCAGCTCGTCGCGGCCGCGCTGGACGACCCGGCGCCGACCCCGGCCGATCCGGTCGAATTCGGCCTCGACACGCGTGCGGCGGCGCTCGCGGTGGCCGCGCTCGGCCTGAACCTGCCGGTGCCGTACGTCGTGTTCGTCCATGCGACGTCGCGCGCCGACAAGCAGTGGCCGGACGCCGCCTGGATCGAGCTCGGCCAGGCGCTCGTGCGGCGCGGTGCGTCGCTCGTGCTGCCGTGGGGCAACGATGCGGAACGGGCGACCAGCGAGCGGCTCGCGAAGGAATTCGGCGCGGCGGCGATCGTGCCGCCGAAGCTGTCGCTGCCGGCCGTGGTCGGGCTGATCGACGGCGCGGCCGCGACGGTGGGGGTTGATACAGGTCTGGTTCACATCGCGGCCGCGCTGAAGCGTCCGACGATCGAACTGTACAATTTCGCGACGGCCTGGCGCACCGGCGGCTACTGGTCGCCGAACGTCGTCAATCTCGGCACGGCGGGGCAGCCCCCGTCGATCGCGCAGGTGAAGTCGGCGCTCGCGGGCTTCGGTCTCCTGTAACGCTGTCCACACGCGAACCGATCATGAGCGAATCCCAGATCATCGAAGTCCCGTCCGCCGACTGGAGCGGACACAACCTGTCGGCGCCGCGCGAGCAGTTGCTGGCCGCGGTCGAGGAAGGCAAGGTGCTGTATTTCCCGCACCTGCGCTTCGCGATCGAAGGCGGCGAGGAAGCGCTGCTCGATCCGGCGCTCGCCGATCCGAAACGCAAGAACATCAGCCTCGCGCCGAATGGCGGCGCGCTCGCCGGCGTGCTCGGCGACAGCGTCACGCAATCGGCCGTGCGCGCGCTGGTCGCGCGCTTCCAGCAGCAGGCCGGCACGCTCGTCGACGGCCTTTTTCCCGAATACCGCGGCAAGCTGCGCGTCGCGCCGACGAGCCTGCGGCTGATGCAGGTCGAGACGCGCCAGACGTCGTGGCGCAAGGACGACAGCCGGCTGCACGTCGACGCGTTCCCGTCGCGGCCGAACTACGGCGAGCGCATCCTGCGCGTGTTCACGAACGTGAATCCGGCCGGCGTGCCGCGCGTGTGGCGTGTCGGCGAGCCGTTCGAGGACGTCGCGAAGCGTTTCCTGCCGACGATCCGGCCGCAGTTCCCGGGCTCGGCGTGGCTGCTGAACCTGCTGCACGTGACGAAATCGCCGCGCAGCGCGTACGACCACCTGATGCTGAACCTGCACGACGGGATGAAGGCCGATCTCGACTACCAGAAGACTTGTCCACAGCAAACGATGCCGTTTCCGCCGGGCAGCGTGTGGATATGTTTCTCGGATCAGACTTCGCACGCTGTGATGTCCGGCCAGTTCATGCTCGAGCAGACCTTCTTCCTGCCGGTCGATGCGATGGTTCGCCGCGAATGCGCGCCGCTCGGCATTCTCGAACGCCTGACGGGCAGGGCGCTGGTTTGAGCGCGCACCTGCTTCGACGCAACCTCCGGGCGGCCGCATGCTGAGGGCGATCTATCGCGCGCTGTGGTGGCTCGTCGCGCCGGCCGCTGTCATCCGGCTCTACGTGCGCTCGCGCAAGGAGCGCGGCTATCGCGAGCATATCGGCGAGCGCTTCGGTCACGTCGCGGGCCGCTCGCGCGACGACCGCGCGCCGCTGATCTGGGTGCATGCGGTGTCGGTCGGCGAGACGCGCGCCGCGCAGCCGCTGATCGATGCGCTGCTGCGCGCGCGCCCCGATGCGCGCATCCTGCTCACGCACATGACGCCGAGCGGCCGTGCGACCGGCGAACAGATCTTCGGCGATCGCGTGCTGCGCTGCTACCTGCCGTACGACATGCCGGGCACGGTGCGGCGCTTCCTGCACGCATGGCGGCCGACGCTCGGCCTCGTGATGGAAACCGAGGTGTGGCCGACGCTGATCGACGAGTGCCGCCGCGCGGACGTGCCGCTCGTGCTGACCAATGCGCGGATGTCCGCGCGTTCGTTTCGGCGCGCGGCGAAGTTCGGCGCGGCGACGCGCGACGTGTTCGGCGGCTTCTCGCGCGTGCTCGCGCAGAGCCCGGCCGATGCGGAGCGGCTGACGTCGCTCGGCGCACGCAACGTGACCGTGCTCGGCAACCTGAAGTTCGACATGACGACGCCGCCGGAACTCGCGGCGCGCGGCCATGCGTGGCGCGATGCGATCGGCGCGCGGCCGGTGTGGGTCGCCGCCAGCACGCGCGAGAACGAAGAGGCGCTGGTGCTGCAGGCGTTCGCGGAAATGCGCACGCCCGGCGCGCTGCTGGTGCTCGTGCCGCGTCATCCGCAGCGCTTCGCCGAAGTCGAGGCGCTCGTCGCGCGCAGCGGGCTCAAGTGCGTGCGACGCTCCGTCTGGGCCGCCGATGCGGCCGCGCTCGCGGCGGGCCGCCCGGCCGCCGAGCCGCTACCGGACGACGTGACGGTGTTGCTCGGCGATTCGATGGGCGAGCTCGGCGCGTACTACGCGGCGGCCGATATCGCGTTCATCGGCGGCAGCTTGCTGCCGCTCGGCGGGCAGAACCTGATCGAGGCATGCGCGGTCGGCGTGCCGGTGCTGATCGGGCCGCATGTGTTCAACTTCACGCAGGCGACCGCCGATGCGGTCGCGGCGGGGGCCACGATGCAGGTCGAGGATCCGCTCGATCTCGCGCACGTGCTCGACGCGCTGTTCGCCGACAAGGCGCGGCGCATCGCGATGGGCGCGGCCGGTGCGGCCTTCGCGTCGCGTCACCGCGGCGCGACCGCGCGCACGGTCGACGTGCTCGCCGCGCTGCTGCCGTCCGCCGAGGCCGGCGCGCGTGCGTTGCCGGACGCTGCCGACGACGCATAGACGGGACGGGCGGCGCGATGCCGCCCGCAACACGCGCGGCGGCGTCGTAGGGCGCCGCCACGCCGCTCACACCCTCACACCGTCAGCAGGCCCTTCTTCTCGATGAATGCGATCACGTCCGCGACGCCGTCGAGCGCCTTCAGGTTCGTCATCACATAGGGCCGCTCGCCGCGCATCTTCTTCGTATCGGACGCCATCACGTCGAGGTTCGCGCCGACCAGCGGCGCGAGGTCGGTCTTGTTGATCACGAGCAGGTCGGACTTCGTGATGCCGGGGCCGCCCTTGCGCGGAATCTTCTCGCCGCCGGCGACGTCGATCACGTAGATCGTCAGGTCCGACAGCTCGGGGCTGAAGGTCGCCGCGAGATTGTCGCCGCCCGACTCGATGAACACGATGTCGGCATCGGGAAAGCGCGCGAGCATCCGGTCGACGGCTTCGAGGTTGATCGACGCATCCTCGCGGATCGCCGTGTGCGGGCAGCCGCCCGTCTCGACACCCATGATGCGTTCCTCGGGCAGCGCGCCCGCGACCGTCAGCAGCCGCTGGTCTTCCTTCGTATAGATGTCGTTCGTGATCGCGACGAGGTCGTACCGGTCGCGCATCGCCTTGCACAGCATTTCGAGTAGCGTGGTCTTGCCGGAGCCGACGGGGCCGCCGATGCCGACGCGCAGCGGCGGCAGTTTCTTCGTGCGGCGGGCGGAGGAGGGGGCAGGTGCGTTCATGGTCTGGCGATGAGGTTCAGGAGCGGAACAACCGCGAATACTGGGTTTCGTGCCGCGCGGACAGGATGCCGAGCTGGGGCGCGAACGTGTTGACGGCGTCGGGCGGTGTCGCGAGCGCGCGGCGCACGGCGGCGTCGATCGCGCCGCGCAGCGCGACGATGATGCGTTGCCCGGCGAGCTGGCCGAGCGGCACGGCCTTCAGCGCGGCGGACGTCTGGTTCTCGACCCAGCCGAACGCGTACGCGGCGAGCGTCGCGTCGGCGCCGGCATCGTGCGCGGCGGCCGCATACGCGAAAGCGGTCGGCAGCGCGACCGGCGATAGCGACGCGAGCGTCGCGCGGCGTGCGGCGTCGCCCCATTCGAGCGACGCGCACAGCTGCGCGAGCGACCAGCCCATCTGTTCGGTTTCGCGGCGCAGTTCGGCCGATTCCCGGCTCGCGACGAACCAGGCGTTTTCCACGGCGAGCGCGTGCGTGTCGTGCGTCTGCCAGCGGGCGAGCTGGTGCGCGAGGAACGGCAATTCGCCGTGCGCGAGCACGTCGGTCAGGCCGCTGGCGATCCAGTCGCGCGCGGAATCTGCATCGCGGATCAGGTTCGCGTCGAGCGCGGCCTCGAGGCCCTGCGAATAGCTGTACGCGCCGATCGGCAGCGCGGGCGACGCCAGGTGCAGCAGCGCGACGAGTTCAGTGGTGGTCATGGCCGTGGCCGTGCGTGCATCCGGGACCATGTTGATGATCGTGATCGTGATCGTGATCGTGATCGTGATCGTGCGAATGCGAATGCGAATGCCCGTGGTGTTCGCCGAACACCTGCTGCGCGAGCGCGTAGTCCTCGGCGAACGTCGCGTCGTGCCCGTGCTTGTGGCCGCCGCCGTACGCGCCGGCTTCCGGCTGGAACGGCGCGCGTGCCTCTTCGACCTGCGTGCCGAGCCGGCGCAGCATGTCCGCGAGCACCGGATCGGCCTCGAGCTTCAGGTAGCCGTCGCCGATCTCGACCGGCGTGTGGCGGTTGCCGAGATGGTACGCGGCGCGCATCAGCGTGAGCGGGTCGGCCGCGCGCACGAGCAGCACGGTTTCGGGCGCCGCGGCGATGCGCACGAGCGCGCCGTCGTCGGCGACGAGCACGTCGCCGTCGCGCAGCACGGTGCCGCGCGGCAGCAGGACCGCGACGTCCTCGCCGGTGTCGAGCGTCGCCGCGAGGCGGCTCTTGCAGCGGGCGTCATAGGCGAGCGTGAGCGTCGGCGCGCGTGCGACGAGCGACGCGGCGAGTTTCACGTTCGGGGCAATGCGTTTGTCGAGGGTGCGCATGAAACGAAGGATTCCGAATCAGAACAGGAAGTAGCGCTGCGCCATCGGCAGCACCGTCGCCGGTTCGCAGGTGAGCAACTGGCCGTCGGCGATCACGTCGTAGGTTTCCGGATCGACGCTGATCGACGGACGCCAGGCGTTGTGGATCATGTCGGCTTTCGTCACGTTGCGGCAGTTGCGCACGGGCACGATTTGCTTCGAGAGGCCGTAGCGTTGCGCGATGCCCGCATCGGCCGCCATCTGCGACACGAAGGTCAGCGACGTGCGCGCGAGCGCACCGCCGCGCGTCGCGAACATCTCGCGATAGTGAACCGGCTGCGGCGTCGGGATCGACGCGTTCGGGTCGCCCATCTGCGCGACGGCGATCATCCCGCCCTTCAGGATCATCGACGGCTTGATCCCGAAGAACGCCGGTTCCCACAGCACGAGATCGGCCCACTTGCCGGGCTCGATCGAGCCGACTTCGTGCGCGATGCCGTGCGTGAGCGCCGGGTTGATCGTGTACTTCGCGACGTAGCGCTTCGCTCGGAAGTTGTCGTTGCGCGCACCGTCTTCCGGCAGCGCGCCGCGCTGCACCTTCATCTTGTGCGCGGTCTGCCACGTGCGGATGATCACTTCGCCGACGCGGCCCATCGCCTGCGAATCGGACGACAGCATCGACAGCGCGCCGAGATCGTGCAGGATGTCCTCGGCCGCGATCGTCTCGCGGCGAATGCGCGATTCGGCGAACGCGAGATCCTCCGCGATCGACGGATCGAGGTGATGGCACACCATCAGCATGTCGAGGTGCTCGTCGAGCGTGTTGATCGTGTACGGGCGCGTCGGGTTGGTCGACGACGGCAGCACGTTCGCCTCGCCGCACACCTTCAGGATGTCGGGTGCATGGCCGCCGCCCGCGCCTTCGGTGTGGTACGTGTGGATCGTGCGGCCCTTGAACGCGGCGACCGTCGATTCGACGAAACCGGCTTCGTTCAGCGTGTCGGTGTGGATCGCCACCTGCGTATCGGTGTCGTCCGCCACGGAAAGACAGTTGTCGATCGCGGCGGGCGTCGTGCCCCAGTCCTCGTGCAGCTTCAGCCCGATCGCGCCGGCCGCGATCTGCTCGACGAGCGGCTGCGGCAGGCTCGCATTGCCCTTGCCGAGAAAGCCGAGGTTGATCGGCCAGCCGTCCGCGGCCTGCAGCATCCGCTCCATGTGCCACGGGCCTGGCGTGCAGGTCGTCGCGTTGGTGCCGGTGGCCGGCCCCGTGCCGCCGCCGAGCATCGTCGTGACGCCCGATGCGAGCGCCTCGTCGATCTGCTGCGGGCTGATGAAGTGGATGTGCGTATCGATGCCGCCCGCCGTCACGATCAGCCCTTCGCCGGCGATCACTTCGGTCGCAGCGCCGATCGCGATCGTCACGCCCGGCTGGATGTCCGGGTTGCCGGCCTTGCCGATCGCGGCGATGCGGCCGTGCTTGATCGCGATGTCGGCCTTCACGATGCCCCAGTGATCGAGGATCACCGCGTTCGTGATCACCGTGTCGGGCACCTCGGCAGACACACGCTGCGACTGGCCCATCCCGTCGCGAATCACTTTCCCGCCGCCGAATTTCACTTCCTCGCCGTAGGTCGTGAAGTCGCGCTCGATCTCGATCAGCAGTTCGGTATCGGCGAGCCGGACGCGGTCGCCCGTCGTCGGCCCGAACATTTCCGCGTACGCGCGGCGGCTCAAGCGTAGTGTCATGTCGTGCTGTTCCTGAAGAGACGGACGTGAGGCGTCGCTCAGAGCGGCCCCATCACCTTGCCCTGAAAACCGTAGACGGCGCGCTCGCCCGCGAGGGCGACGAGCTCGACGGTGCGCGTCTGGCCCGGCTCGAAGCGCACGGCCGTGCCGGCCGCGATGTTGAGGCGGAAGCCGCGCGCGGCCGCGCGGTCGAACGACAGTGCGTCGTTGACTTCGAAGAAGTGGTAATGCGAGCCGACCTGCACCGGGCGGTCGCCGGTGTTCGCGACGACGAGCGTCACTGTTTCGCGGCCCGCGTTCAGTTCGTGCTCGCCGTCGTCGGTGAGGATTTCGCCGGGGATCATGCGTGGCCTCACGGAATCGGGTGGTGGACGGTCACGAGCTTCGTGCCGTCGGGGAAGGTCGCTTCGACCTGGATGTCGGGAATCATCTCCGGTACGCCGTCCATCACGTCGTCGCGCGTGAGCAGCGTCGTGCCGTAGTGCATCACCTCGGCAACCGTCTTGCCGTCGCGTGCGGCTTCCATCAGCGCGGCGGTGATGAATGCGACCGCCTCCGGATAGTTGAGCTTCAGGCCGCGCGCGCGACGGCGCTCGGCCAGCAGCGCCGCCGTGAAAATCAGCAGCTTGTCTTTTTCTCGGGGAGTCAGTTTCATGAAGGCAAACGTTCAGGAAAGCGTAATTTTTATCGGTGCACCCATAACCGGGCGGACGTGCGGGTCATCGTAGCACCGCGTTGTTCTGCGCGCGCCGTGTATCGGTTATGTAAGCAGCAAGGCGCGTGCCATGTGCATGAAATGCAGCGCGATGCGCGCTTGTGGTGCGCGATGCATGGGGAATGTGCGTCGCCCGATGTGGGGATGCGCCGAAACGGTGCGCGGCGCGAACGTGCTCAGGTTTGCCAGAGGCGCAGCGGCCGTGCGTCGACGCCGTGCACGATCGGCCGCAACTGCAGCCAGCAATCGGTGAAGTGGCGCTGCAGCCCTTCCATCGACGTCGACAGCGCACGCACGAGCACGACGCCGGGCGTCACGCAGGTCGCGCCGGCGCGCAGCGTGTCGTCGAACGGCATCCGCGCGGCGAGCGATTCGGCGAGCGCGGCGTCGCATGCGGCGCCGGCGGCCCACAGCGTGCCGTATGCGGGAAAACCTGCGAGGCCCTGCAGCGCGCCGCGTAGCGGATCGGGCGCGTCGAGCCGCGCGCGTTCGGTCCAAAGCGGCCGGCCGTCGGCATCGACGAGCGCGGCGGTCGATGCGATACGGCCCGCCGACCAGGTTTCGCCGGCCGCTTGCCGGCCGAGCTGTGTGGCGTCCCAGCCGATCGCGCTCGCGCCTGCGCCGAGCGTGACCGTGAAGTCGAGTGACGCGTGCGCCGAGTCGAAGAACAGGTTGTTCTGCGGCAGCCAGTCGAGCTTCGCGTCGCGGCCGACCGCGATGCCGATGCGCTGCGTCGCATCGAGGCCGTTCGACTTGTACCACTTGGTCGCGCCAGGCGTCGTCAGCACCGCGTGCGTGCCGTCGCCAAGCGCGATATCGATGTCGAGCCGGTCGCCGCCCGCGACGCCGCCCGGCGGGTGAACGATCACCGCATGGCAGATTGCGTCCCCTTCCGGGTACAGCGGCCGCTGCACACGCAGCGGGCCATCGTGCAGCCGGTGCGCCAGTGTCGTGCGCGCGCCGTGTCGCTCGAAGCCGAGTTCGAGGCGGCCGCGCCACGACTTGGCGACGGCGGGGCGGGATAGCGGGGCGTGCGAATCGGGGGCGGACATCGGCGGCGGACGGGAAACGAAAGAGACGGGCGCGAAAAACGTCGATGCTACAGGAACAATAATGCCGATACCGCGTTCGTTGAAAGCGCCAGGTTTGGCCGAATCGCAAATTCTCTGCGTGACCGACATGTCCGATGGCGCGCCATGCTATGGAGTGTCAGAGCAGAGCGATGGGCTCGAGCGATACGAAAACGGTGGCACGCTGCTGGCGCGTTTATTCGTGGCTCGATGGCGTGGTGCCGGTCTTGGTGTCAGCCGACGCATATTTGTTGTCCAACATGGCGAATTTTTCGCGGAGCGCCGACTCCTGCTGTGCGAACACTTCTGGTTTTTTCTTTTTGAGATTTTCGAGGTTGATGAGCTTCCATCTCAGGGCCGGCAACTCGCGCAGGTGCGCGTATGGCATCAAGGACCAGTCTGGCTCGGCCCGAACCAGCGATATCAGGAATCGACGATGATTCGCCGTGAGCGATGCGGGTAGTTCCCGATGGAGCCGTTCTTGTGTTGTTTCGAGCACCGCTAGGTCGACAGGTTCGGCCGTCATGCCGACGAAATCGGAATCATAGGCCTCTGCCATCGAATGCTTCGGACCAAACAACACCTCGTGAATCGGTCTGTTATGCCCGGACAGGTAGCCCACGAACGCATCCACGATATCCGGGCGCAACCCTTGGTGCAAGTACATATGCATCACATCGAAAAGATCGCGCGGATGCTGACGGTCCAATGCGGCCACGAGCTTGCTACCGTAGAGCTCTGCGTCGTGAAGCGTTGGGACTTCGATGCTCGTGCTGAACGTGTCCTCGGCTTGCTTCGTGAGGAGGCGCTGGACAGGGGCAAGCAACGTGCCTCGGAATATGTAGTTGACCTCGACCTTGACGGCGGTCGCGCCGGAAATGACCACGAGCTTCACGTCGTCGCCCTTCGCTTTCCCGGATGAGGACGCGGCCGAGAATTCCGTCGCATGTCCTTCGGCCTCGATTTGCTTCCGGGTTCGATCGAGCTCTTGGTTGATCGCATCGAGTGCTTCTTCGCGGTTCAGGCCTCGATTGGTGAACACGACATCGATATCGACCGACAGACGTGGCATGTCATGGAGAAAGAGGTTTAGCGCAGTACCGCCCTTCATTGCGAAGCGCGGCGTGTCGAAGACGATCGGTGCGATCGACAGCATGAGCCGGACGGTGTCTACGTAGGTCTGGTTCATGACGGTTTGAGTGTGAGTCGCTTGCCGTTTTTCATCTTGTTCGACCATCGCGTACCTTCGCCGAGACGGTTGACGTGCTTCTGGAGTTCTCGTGCCCATGGAAAGTCGGCACCCTGTCCAAGATCCCGCACCAGTCGAACTACCTTTACGCTCGTACAGTGATGTAGAAGCACGTCCAGCGTTTTGACGCGCAGGTTGCGCAATCCGATCATCAGGTTGGACGCTTCCTCTAACGACTGTCCCTTTCCGATGTCGCTTGCAAGCTCCAATATGGCTCGCTCCGGCACGGAAACAAGCACGTCGGGGCCTCCGACGGGAAGTTGCGTTAGCCCGAAGGAGTAGGGCAACGATTCGTCGAACAACGCGGTGGTCTGGTACGTGTAGTGCATGTGCTCCGCGACCCATGAGGGGATGCGATAGGGTCTTGGACCCCAGAGAATGACTTTCTCCTTGAATGCGATGTTGTGGCGAACACCTTGCCAGGCGAGGGCTGTTTTGCCGCCGACGTGGATGCCGGGAACTCGTCGGCCAAGATGAGCGATGATTCCGTCCCGCGAGGGCGTGTCCCCGGTCAGCAGGTAGGTACCTTTTGAAAGGCGTTGCAGCCAGCCGGACTTGACCATATGGGATGCCAAAGCCGCGCTCACGCCCATGTTCCGAAGCATTTCGGAATCGATGGGGTAGCCGCGCAGGGTCTCCTGCATCAACCGCTGGACTGTTTTATTGCTCATCGTGACGTGACTAAGGCGTTTTCTGATTGCAGTATATATAGAATATATTTGATTATCTGCAATTTTTTAACGCTATGGTACTGGATCCCGTCGCACCTTAAACTACTCCACGGGAAGAACATGGTCCGGGATGATGCGTTGAACGAGTGCGAGAAATTGGCAGTCTATTTGATAATTTGAAAATATTTAACGCAAACAGCATGAGGGTCGGAATCGGTTTGCCGACGGCAGGATGGTCACTCGTGCCACCTGTCACACCGCGATCAGCCCCCGTACGCCGTTCGTCTCCATGTCCCGCGCCTCGCCACCTGCGACGATTTCGCCACGGCTCATCACCCAGTAACGGTCGGCGATCGATTGCGCGAAATCGTAATACTGCTCGACGAGCAGCACCGTCATCTTCGATTCGTCGACGAGTTGCCGCAGCGTGCGGCCGATGTCCTGGATGATCGACGGCTGGATGCCTTCGGTCGGCTCGTCGAGGATCAGCAACTGCGGCTCGCTCATCAACGCACGGCCGATCGCGAGCTGCTGCTGCTGGCCGCCCGACAGGTCGCCGCCGCGCCGCGCGCGCATGTCCTTCAGCACCGGGAACAGGTCGTAGATGCGGTCGGGCACCTTCGACGGCGCCTTGCGGCTCGCCGCGCCGACGAGCAGGTTCTCCTCGACGGTCAGCCGCGGAAAGATGTCGCGGCCCTGCGGCACGTACGCGAGCCCGGCCGCGACGCGCGCATACGGCGGCAGTGCGCCGAGCGCGGTGCCGCGCCACGACACGCTGCCGCTCTTCGCGGCGACCACCCCCATCAGGCAGCGCAGCAGCGTGCTCTTGCCGACGCCGTTGCGGCCGAGCAGCACGGTGAGCTTGCCGTCGTCGGCGGAAAGGTTCACGTTGCGCAGGATATGGCTGCCGCCGTAGTACTGGTTCAGTGCATCGATCTTCAGCATCGCATCATCGTCCGAGGTAAGACTCGATCACCGCGTCGTCGCGCTTGACCTGGTCGAGCGTGCCGTGCGCGAGCACCGCGCCTTCGGCCATCACCGTCACGCGGCCCGTGTCGCCCGCGAGCGCCGCGACGAATTCCATGTCGTGCTCGACGACCATCATCGAGCAGGTGCCGCGCAGCGTGTTCAGCAACTCGGCGAGTTCCATCGTCTCGTGGTCGGTCATCCCGGCCGCCGGTTCGTCGAGCAGCAGCAGCGCGGGGCGCTGCATCAGCAGCATGCCGATTTCGAGCCGCTGCTTCTGCCCGTGCGACAGCTCGCCGGCCGCGCGATACGCATGGCTTTCGAGGCCGATCAGCGCGAGCGTCTCCTCGATCTTCGCCTGCGCGGTTCGGTCGAGCCGCGCGCGCAGCGACGCGAGCCAGCCCTTGTCGGTCTGCATCGCGAGTTCGAGGTTTTCCCACACCGGATGCTGTTCGAATACGGTCGGCTTCTGAAACTTGCGGCCGATGCCCGCACGAGCGATCTCGGGCTCGCTCATCCGCGCGAGATCGATCGTCTGGCCGAGAAACACGTTGCCCGCATCGGGCCGCGTCTTGCCGGTGATCACGTCCATCATCGTCGTCTTGCCCGCGCCGTTCGGGCCGATCACGCAGCGCAACTCGCCCGCGTCGATCGCGAGCGACAGCTTCTTCAGCGCGCGAAAGCCGTCGAAGCTCACCTCGATATCCTCGAGATACAGGATCGTGCCGTGCGACGTGTCGATGCCGGGCGGCACGACCCGCCCCATCGAAGCCGTGCCGCTGACGGCGAGCAATTCGTCTTCCGGCGGCGGCGTGAACTGATAGAGAGCCGTTCCGTTCATGCACGTTTCCCCTTCGCGAGCACGGTTTCGACGAGGCCCATGATTCCGCGCGGCAGCAGCAGCGGCACGAGCACGAAGATCAGGCCGAGGAAGAACAGCCAGTATTCGGCGAAGTACGCGGTGAAGAAACTCTTCGTGCCGTTCACCGCGAACGCGCCGACGATCGGTCCGATCAGCGTGCCGCGCCCGCCCACCGCGACCCAGATCGCCATTTCGATCGAGTTGCCCGGCGACATCTCGCCGGGATTGATGATGCCGACCTGCGGCACGTACAGCGCGCCGGCGATGCCGCACAGCACGGCCGACACGGTCCACACGAACAGCTTGTACGCGAGCGGGCTGTAGCCGAGGAACATCAGCCGCGTCTCGCCGTCGCGCACCGCGGTCACCACGCGCCCGAGCTTGCTCGTGACGATCGCGCGCGCGGCGATGAACGCGAGCACGAGGGTCGCGAACGTCAGCAGCAACAGCACCGTGCGCGTGCCTGGCGACGTGATCGCGAAGCCGGCGATGCGCTTGAAATCGGTGAAGCCGTTGTTTCCGCCGAAGCCCGTCTCGTTCCGATAGAACAGCAGCATCGCGGCGAACGTCAGCGCCTGCGTGATGATCGACAGGTACACGCCTTTCACGCGCGAGCGGAACGTGAAGAAGCCGAGCACCCACGCGAGCACGGCCGGCACGAGCACGACGAGCGCGAGCGCCCACGCGAGATGCTGCGTGCCGCTCCAGTACCACGGCAACTGGTGCCAGTCGAGAAACACCATGAAGTCGGGCAGGTCGCTGCCGTACTTGCCGTCGCGGCCGATCTCGCGCATCAGGTACATGCCGATCGCATAGCCGCCGAGCGCGAAGAACAATCCGTGGCCGAGGCTCAGGATGCCGCAGTAGCCCCACACGAGATCGAGCGCGAGCGCGGCGATCGCGTAGCACATCAGCTTGCCGGCGAGCGTCATCGTGTACGCGGACAGATGGAACGCGCTGGCTTCCGGCGTGACGAGCGCGGCGAGCGGCACGCCGATGCCGATCGCCACGCACAGCGCGACGAGCGCGAGCCACGCGCGGCGCGACAGCAGCGCAGGGCGGGGCGGCAGGCCGAGCGCGAAACCGTCGGCCGCGCGCACGCCGGCGGCGGGCTTCGACGTATCGGCGACCGGGTTCGAGATCGAATTGGTGAATGAAGTCACGTCAAGCCTCCGCGCTGCGGCCCTTCGGGGCGAACATGCCCTGCGGGCGTTTCTGGATGAACAGCACGATCATCACGAGCACCGCGATCTTCGCGAGCACGGCGCCCCAGAACGGCTCGATCGCCTTGCTCGCGAGGCCGAGCCCGAAGCCGCCGAGCACGGTGCCGGCGATCTGCCCGACGCCGCCGAGCACGACCGCCATGAACGAATCGATGATGTAGTTCTGGCCGAGGTCGGGGCCCACGTTGCCGATCTGCGACAGCGCGCAGCCGCCGAGGCCCGCGATGCCCGCGCCGAACGCGAACGCATACGCGTCGACGCGTGCGGTCTTCACGCCGACGCACGCGGCCATCCGGCGGTTCTGCGTGACCGCGCGCACGAACAGGCCGAGCCGCGTCTTCGTCAGCACGGCCCACGCAACGAACACCACGGCGAGCGCGAACGCGAGGATCGCGAGCCGGTTGTACGGCAGGATCAGGCTCTGCATCACCGTCACGCCGCCGCTCATCCACGATGGGTTCACGACCTGCACGTTCTGCGCGCCGAACAGCATGCGCGTCGCCTGGATCAGGATCAGGCTCACGCCGAAGGTCGCGAGCAGCGTTTCGAGGGGGCGGCCGTACAGGTGCCGCAGCACGAGCCGCTCGAGCACGATGCCGACGAGCGCGGCCACCGCGAACGAAACGGGCACGGCGACGAGCGGATACCAGTCGAATGCGGCCGGCGCGTAGCGCTGGATCAGCGTCTGCACGACATAGGTTGCGTACGCACCGATCATCAGGAATTCGCCGTGCGCCATGTTGATCACGCCGATCAGCCCGTATGTGATCGCGAGGCCGAGCGCGGCGAGCAGCAGCACGCTGCCGAGCGATAGGCCCGCGAACAACGTGCCGACGATTTCCCCGCGGCGCTGCAGCGCATGGAGCGCGTCGAGCCCTTGTTGCGCGGCGGCGCGCACGCGCGCATCGGGTTCCGCGTAGCTACCGTCGGCGTTCTTCGCGACGAGCGGGCGCAGTGGTTCGATCATGTCGAGATCGCTGCGGGCGGCCACCACCTGCACGGCTTCGAGACGCTTCGCCGGATCGGCGTCGTGCAGCGCGGCGATCGCCCACAGCGCGTCGAGACGACGTTTCAATGACGGATCGGTTTCCTTGGCACGGGCGCGGTCGATCATCGGCTTGAGCGCCGGGTCGGGCGATTTCAGCAGCGCGTCGATCGCGTCGCGTCGCGCGGCCACGTCGGGCGACGCGAGCGCGAGGCCCGACAGCGCGCCGGCGATCTTCGTGCGCAGCAGGTTGTTCAGCATCACCGGCTGCGCGTCGCCGGCCGGCGTCGCGGCCTGCGTGAGCGCGTCGTGCGCGGTATCGCCGGTCTGGATCAGCAGGCGGCCGTCGCCGGTCGCGAGCGCATCGCCGCTCGACAGCGCGTTGAGCACCGCAACGGCGCGCGGATCGGTGTCGGCGGCGAGCCGTTCGATCGCGGCCGTCTTCGCGTCGAAGTCGTCGCCGGCGAGCGCGGCGGTATCGGCCGCCGTCAGCGCGAACGCGGCGTGCGGCAGCATGCCCGCGAGGGCGGCGCATGCCGCGATCGCGCGGGCGACTCGGCGAAAGCGTGTAGGCATCGGGAAGTCCTGTCGGGCGTGGGGAAGCGGATTCAGGCAGTGCTGCACCGGCGCGTGGGGATCGTTACGGCACGCTCGGCCAGGGCGGCGGGTGCATCGGCGTGCTTGGCGGCACGTCGCACACGAAGCGCGCCGTGCCGCGGGGCATCAGGCCAGCGCCGCGCGCTGCCGGCGCAGGAACGCCGGGATCGACGTGACGATGTCCGGCTTACTCTGATTTCCCGCGATGAACGGGCTCCACGGCTGCGCGCGCACGGCCGTCTTCGTCTTCCACACGACGTTGAACTGCCCGTCGCCGCGGATCTCGCCGATCATCACCGGCTTGTGCAGGTGATGGTTGCCGTCCATCGCGAGCGTGAAGCCCGACGGCGCGGCAACCGTCTGGCCGATCATCGCGACGCGCACCTTGTCGACGTCGGTGCTCTTCGCTTTCTCGACGGCCTGCTTCCACATGTGGATGCCGACGTAGGTCGCTTCCATCGGATCGTTGGTCACGCGCTTCGCACCGCCCGGCAGGTTGTTCGCCTTCACCCACGCGGCGAACTGGTCCTTGAACTTCGTGTTGGTCGGGTTCTTCACCGACATGAAGTAGTTCCACGCGGCGAGGTGGCCGACGAGCGGCTTCGTGTCGATCCCGCGCAGCTCTTCCTCGCCGACCGAGAACGCGACGACCGGCACGTCGGTCGCCTTGATCCCCTGGTTGCCCAGCTCCTTGTAGAACGGCACGTTCGAGTCGCCGTTGATCGTCGAGATCACGGTCGTCTTGCCGCCCTGCGAGAAGGTCTTGATGTTCGCGACGATGGTCTGGTAATCGCTGTGGCCGAACGGCGTGTAGACCTCCTGAATGTCGGCGTCCTTCACGCCCTTCGATTTCAGGAACGCGCGCAGGATCTTGTTGGTCGTGCGCGGATACACGTAGTCGGTGCCGAGCAGGAAGAAGCGCTTCGCGCCGCCGCCTTCCGCGCTCATCAGGTACTCGACGGCCGGAATCGCCTGCTGGTTCGGCGCCGCGCCCGTGTAGAACACGTTGCGCGACATTTCCTCGCCTTCGTACTGCACCGGGTAATAGAGCAGTCCGTTCAGTTCCTCGAACACCGGCAGCACGGACTTGCGCGACACCGACGTCCAGCAGCCGAACACGCACGCGACCTTGTCCTGCGTGAGCAGCTGGCGCGCCTTCTCGGCGAACAGCGGCCAGTTCGACGCGGGATCGACCACCACCGGTTCGAGCTTGCGGCCCATCACGCCGCCGCTCTTGTTGATGTCGGCGATCGTCATCAGCGCGGTGTCCTTCAGCGACGTCTCCGAGATGGCCATCGTGCCCGACAGCGAATGCAGGATGCCGACCTTGATCGGGCCGGTGCCCGCATCGGCCGCTTGCGCGAACGGGCTCTTGCCCGCCAGCGCGAGCGCGCCGGCCATCGAACCGAACTTCAACAGACTGCGACGTTTCATCGGGATCCCCTTGTCGTGTTGGATGCGCGTGCGCCGTGGCGGCGCCGGCCATCGTGTAACGCAAGGCATGTGCCAGTCGCGCGGATGCACGCCCGGCGTGCCTGTGCGGGTCGCCGGCGGGCATCGGGGTGGTGCGGATGACGCGACGTGCAGCATGCGCGGTCCGTTGCGGTGCACACGCGCGGGCGCAAATGGTGCACGGCGGTGCCGCGGCGTCGCAACGCAGGAAACGGGAGGGGAAAAGAGAAACGGGCGCGCAGTGCGCGCCCGTTCGGCGGATCGGTGTGGCCGGCGGCAGGGTGCCGGGCGGCGCAGCGGCGCATGACGCGCCGCCGGGAGGATCGATCAGTAGCGCGGCACGGACGGATCGACGTCGCGCGACCACGCGTCGATCCCGCCTTGCAGGTTGTACAGCTTCGTGAAGCCGCGCGATTCGAGGAACATCGCGACCTGCGCGCTGCGCATCCCGTGATGGCACACGCAGACGATTTCCGCTTCGTCGTCGAGCTCTTCGCTACGCGCGGGAATCTGCTGCATCGGAATCGCCACGCTGCCGGCGATCTGCGCGGTCGCGATTTCCCACGGCTCGCGCACATCGAGCACGACCGGTGCGGGGCGCGCCGTATCGCCGAGCCATTGCGCGAGCATTGCGGGCGTCAGGATCTGCATGGAGGCTCCGCCGCTCAGAATTTGAAGCGCGACGGCTCGATCGCGTTGACGAGGTGGCTGATGTAGGTTTCGAACACGTCGGCGACGCGGTACTGCTTGTCGTCGATGCGCGTGATGATCTGCGCCTTCATCACCGGACGGCCGCCGACGAACGCCGACAGGCGGCCGCCGATCTTCAGCTGTTCGAGCATTTCCTGCGGCACGACCGGCAGGCCGCCCGCGGCGCAGATCACGTCGTACGGCGCCTTCGCGGCCCAGCCGCGCGAACCGTCGCCGAGCACGACTTCGGCGTTGGTCACGCCGTCGTTGCGCAGGTTGTCTTCCGCGAACTTCGCGATCGTCGGATCGATCTCGACGGCCGTCACGTGCTGCGCGCGATGCGCGAACAGCGCGGCCAGGTAACCCGAGCCCGCGCCGATCAGGAGCACGTTCTCGTGCTTCTTGACCGTCAGTTCCTGCAGCACGCGCGCTTCGACGCGCGGGAACAGCATCTTGCTGGCGCCGCCGGGCAGCGGCAGTTCGAGATCGGCGAACGCGAGATCGCGGTATTCGGCCGGCACGTAGTTTTCACGCTTGACGATCGACAGCAGGCCCAGGACATCCAGATCCAGCACGTCCCACGGACGGATCTGCTGTTCGATCATGTTGAAACGCGCGTTTTCGATATTCATGGTGTGGTCACGCAGCCTGGTCGGCCATCAGCGGGGATAGAGAAACTTCGTGATTGTACCAAACGGCACGGCCGCGAGGCCTTCAGGCGGCCTGCAACAGACCTTTACCCTTTGCTCTTCTTGATCTGCGCCTCGAATGCGAGGTCGAGCTTGCTCGCCTTGCGCGGCTTTTGGGGGCCGAATGCATCGACGAACTTGACGAATTCGTCGAGCGGCAGCGGCTCGCAGCGCTTCTCGGCGGTGCCGCCCGAGCGGTCGACGAGATAGAACAGGCCGCCCGCCATTGAGACGGCCGCGAATTGCGGGTTGCCGGAGCGGGTCTTCAGGCGTTCGACCGCGTAGGTCGCTTTGGTGGTGCGCATCTTTGGGGGCTGGCGAAGCGGATGTAAGCCTCACACTCTATCAAACCGGCCGGGCCGGCGCCCGCCCGGTGCCCGCGCGAACCGCCCCTAGACCGTGCGCGAGTAGCGCTGCCGCGTCGTCTGGCCGAGGTACGCGTCGAACGCCATCGCGATGTTGCGCACGACCATCCGGCCGGCCGGATGGATTGTCAGCCGGTCGCGCGTGATCGTCAGCAGCCCGTCGCGCTCGAACGGGCGCAGCGCGTCGAGCTCGCGCGCGAAATGATCGGCGAAGCGGATGCCGTGCGCGGCCTCGACATGCGAGAACGGCAGTTCGAGGTTGCACATCAGTTGCGTGATCACGTCGCGGCGCAGCCGGTCGTCCGGCGTGAGCCGTACGCCGCGCGCGATCGGCAGCCGGCCCGCGTCGAGCGCGGCGCCGTATGCGGGCAGGTCCTTCGCGTTCTGCGCGTAGACGTCGCCGACCTTGCCGATCGACGAGACGCCGAAGCCGATCAGGTCGGTATCCGCGCGCGTGCTGTAGCCCTGGAAATTACGCTGCAGCGTGCCGTTGCGCTGCGCGCGCACGAGTTCGTCGGACGGCCGCGCGAAGTGGTCCATCCCGATGTACACGTAGCCGGCCGACGTCAGCATGTCGATCGCGAGGTCGAGCAGCGCGATGCGCGTTTCCGGCGGCGGCAGCGCCGCATCGTCGATCTGCCGCTGCATCTTGAACAGATGCGGCATGTGCGCGTAGCCGAACACCGACAGGCGATCGGGCGCAAGCTCGATCATCGTCTCGAGCGTGCGCGCGAACACGGCGACCGTCTGGTGCGGCAGCCCGTAGATCAGGTCGACGCTCACCGAATGGAAGCCCGTCGCGCGCGCGGCGGCGAGCAGGTCGGCCGTCATCGCGCGCGGCTGGATGCGATTGATCGCCTGCTGCACGACCGGGTCGAAATCCTGCACGCCGAGGCTCAGCCGGTTGAAGCCGATCGTGCGCAGATGGACGAGCGTCGCCGGCGTGACCGTGCGCGGATCGATCTCGATCGAGAATTCGGCGTCGGTGTCCGGCGCGAGCGCGAAATGCTCGCGCGTGGCCGCCATCAGCTCGGCCGTTTCGTCGTCGGAAAGAAAGGTCGGCGTGCCGCCGCCCCAGTGCAGTTGCGTGACCGGGCGGGACGGATCGAACAGTGCGGCCTGCAGCGCCATTTCGCGCTTGAGCTGGTCGAGATACGGGCGCGCGCGGCGGCGGTTGTTGGTCGCGATCTTGTTGCAGCCGCAGTAGAAGCACGCGGTGTTGCAGAACGGGATGTGGAAGTACAGCGACAGGTCGCTCGACGATGCGCCGGGGTCGCCGGCCGCGCGTACGTAGTCGGCCGGATCGAAATCGTCGCGGAATTGCAGCGCGGTCGGGTACGACGTATAGCGCGGCCCGTTCGCGCCGTATTTCGCGAGCAAATCGGGACGGAACATCGAGTCGGCAGAACCAGAACGCATGACGGTCTCGCGCGTTTTTAGATGCTTTCGAGTATATGGACGCGCGATCGGGCTGCATTGTGTAATAACGTCGCAGCCGGCGATGGCACAATGCGGGGTGGGGCTGCCGGACGCCGCGTCCGGTTGCCGCACCGTTTTTCGTTGTTCGTCGAGAGAGCCGAGTGTCCGTCGAAATGCCTGTCTGCCCGGCGCCCGCCGAAGTCCCGCCGCCGCACGCGTGCCGCGAGGGCTGCGGCGCGTGCTGCATCGCGCCGTCGATTTCCAGCCCGATTCCGGGCATGCCCGACGGCAAGCCGGCCGGCGTGCGCTGCGTGCAGCTCGGGGACGACCTGCGCTGCATGATTTTCGGCCGGCCCGAGCGCCCCGCGTGCTGTTCCGGGCTGCAGCCGTCCGCCGACATGTGCGGCGCGTCGCGCGACGACGCGCTCGCGTGGCTCACGCGCCTCGAGGCCGCGACGCGGCCGGCGCATCCAGGAGAGAGTTCAGCATGACCGTCCCTCGCGCGCCCGGCCGGCGCCGTTTTCTCGCTGGCGCGATCGGCGCCGTCGGCGTGTGCGTATCGCTTGCCGCGTGCGCGTCGACCTTCCCGTTCATCCCCGATCACTACACGTTCTCGCGCGGCGACGTGCAGAAGGCCGTCGCGCGCAAGTTTCCTTACCAGAAGACGGTCGCGCAGGTGGTCGACGTGTCGCTCGCGAACCCGGCCGTCAACCTGCTGCCCGACCAGAACCGCGTCGCCGTGCAGCTCGACGCCCATTTCGCGAGCCCGTTCCTGCGCGGGCCCGTCAGCGGCAAGTTCACCGTGTCGGGCCAGCTCGCGTACGACGCGCCGAGCCGCTCGGTCGTGCTGAAGGCGCCGGCCGTCGACAGCCTCGTGCTCGACGGCGACGCGCAGATGTACGCGCAGCAGGTCGGCGCGGCCGCCGGCCTGCTCGCGACGCAGCTGCTGACCAACTATCCGATCTACACGTTCAAGCCGGAACAACTGCAATTTGCCGGGGTGAACTACGAACCCGGTACAATTACGATCCTTACAAACGGCATACGCGTGGCGATCGTCGAAAAGTGACGACGGGGCGCGCACGGCCGGGCGGGCCGCGCGCGCAAGAGTGGCCTTTTCTTTCGACCATTTCGGAGTTGGGCCACGGATGGACTGGATCCTGATCTGCAAGGCATTGATCCTCGGCGTCGTCGAGGGGCTGACGGAATTCCTGCCGGTGTCGAGCACCGGTCACCTGATCGTCGCGGGCAGCTTCCTGAATTTCAACGATTCGCACGCGAAGACGTTCGACGTCGTGATCCAGTTCGGCGCGATCCTCGCGGTCTGCTGGGAATACCGGCAACGGATCGTGTCCGTCGTGTCCGGGCTGCCGAGCCGGCCCGACGCGCAACGCTTCACGCTGAACGTCGTGATCGCGACGATTCCCGCGATCGCGCTCGGCCTCCTGTTCGAGAAGAAGATCAAGGCCGTGCTGTTCTCGCCGGTGCCCGTCGCGTTCGCGCTCGTCGTCGGCGGTGCGATCATCCTGTGGGCCGAGGCGCGGCAGCGCGAACGCAGCGAGCCGCCGCGCGTGATGTCGGTCGATGCGCTGACGCCGCTCGACGCGCTCAAGGTCGGCATCGCGCAGTGCTTCGCGCTCGTGCCCGGCATGTCGCGTTCGGGCTCGACGATCATCGGCGGGATGCTGTTCGGTCTCGACCGGCGCGTGGCCACCGAATTCTCGTTCTTCCTCGCGATTCCGATCATCTTCGGCGCGACGCTCTATGAAACCGTCAAGGACTGGCAGGCGTTCACCGTCGATTCGCTCGGGCTGTTCGCGCTAGGGCTCGTCGCGGCGTTCGTCAGCGCGTTCGTGTGCGTGCGCTGGCTGCTGCGCTACGTCGCGACGCACGACTTCACGGTGTTCGCGTGGTACCGGATCGCGTTCGGGCTGTTCGTGCTGCTGGTGGGTTACAGCGGGTGGCTGAACTGGGCGTGATGCCGGGCAGACACGCCGGGTGGGCCCGGCGAGCATCGCGGGCATCATGAAAAACGGCTTGATCGGCATTTGCCGATCAGGCCGTTTTATTTGGCGGGGCCGCCGAGTAGGGCGCCGGCCGGGCTCAGCTTGCGCGCTTGCGGAACACCAGGTCCCACACGCCGTGGCCGAGCCGCAGCCCGCGTCGCTCGAACTTCGTCACCGGGCGGTAGTCGGGGCGCGGCGCGTAGTCGGCGGCCGTGTTTTCGAGCGTCGGTTCCGCGCCGAGCACTTCCAGCATCTGTTCCGCGTAGTTCTGCCAGTCGGTCGCGCAGTGAATGTACGCACCGGGTTTCAGGCGCGACGCGAGATGCGCGACGAGCGGCGGCTGGATCAGCCGGCGCTTGTGGTGGCGCGCCTTGTGCCACGGATCGGGGAAGAAGATGTGCACGCCGTCGAGGCTTTCCGGCGCGAGCATGTGCTCGAGCACCTCGACCGCGTCGTGCTGGATGATGCGGATGTTCGTCAGATCCTGCTCGCCGATCAGCTTCAGCAGCGCGCCGACACCCGGTTCGTGCACTTCGACGCCGAGGAAATCGTCGCCGGGGCGGTTCGCGGCGATTTCCGCGGTCGATGCGCCCATCCCGAAGCCGATCTCGAGGATGCGCGGCGCTCTGCGGCCGAAGATCGCATTCCAGTCGGGCATCTCCGGCGCATACGGGACGACGAAGCGCGGGCCGAATTCATCGAGCGCGCGGCGCTGGCCGGTCGACACGCGGCCGGCGCGCGTGACGAAGCTGCGGATGCGGCGGTGGTGCAGCGGGTTGACTTCGTCGGCGCCTTCGGCCGCTTCGTCGGGAATGGCGTCGTCGTGCGGCGGCAGGCCGGCTTCGTTCGGATCGTCGTGCATCATCGGTACAGAGAAAGGCGTTGTTGCGGGCGAGGGGCCCGTTGCGCGCAACAGTGCGCCGGGAACCGGCACATGGTACAAAAAAGCCGCCTTCGACGAGGCGGCTTTTGCGCAGGCTGCCGTGCAGCCGGAAAGTGGAGCGGGCGATGGGAATCGAACCCACGTCATCAGCTTGGGAAGCTGAGGTAATGGCCATTATACGACGCCCGCAGAACGGGTGATTGTACAGGGGTTTCGGGCGGGATGGCAAGCGGCGGATTCTGGCCGGTGGGGGTGAAACTGGCATGGCTCGGCGGCTGCGATATAACCGGGGAGCCGTCCCCGTGAGAGCGCGAGCCACCGTGGGCTTGCAACTAATGAGAAGATGGATAACGCATGAACATGACCGCATTAGCTCAGGCAAGGCTATGCGCGGCGAGCCCTCGCCGATGTCGGAAAACAAGCGGCGGAAGGACAGAATCAATGGTGCTGAATACTCTGACCATGACTCCTGAGCAGGAGTTGGATGCGCGCGCCAAAGCGTTTTATCTGCTCAAGAAATGGACAAGCGTTACGTTCCTGGATCATGCAGTTAGTCAGTTCAGGGATTTCCTTCACGCGTACGCCAAGCAATTGGACACGCCGAGCCCAAATCAGGTGGAGTTGGAGGCGGCGTATTCGCATGATTTCTTGGGGGCGCTAGTGCAAATGGATCTGGGCGTTGACGCATTACGCCGAGGTCTTGATAAACGAGCAGCATACGACGCGCTGGTTATGGGAAGTCAGCAAGGTGGCGACTTGTTGTTCGGACGGAGTGCACTTGAAATCGGTCGGAAACACGATCCGTTTTTCCATTCGCTGGGACTGAGGGACACCAACTTCAGGGACCCGATGTATGCCACCGGGTTCGTAGAGGGCGTGTGGATCGAGAGATTGATTTGCTACACGCTCGCGTGCACGGTCGGATCCGGTTTTACCGGGACGCTTGCATACGGGACACGTGCAGATGGAGGAGACCGTGTATTTGAGCATTGGACCTATGAATCAATGTTCCAAGATGCCCTCCTTCCTGCATGGCGATATTGGCCGCCCGGTCGCAGCTATCCCGCAGAACTTCCTCCCTGTCCGCCCAAGAACGAATCCGGAAGCGGCGAGATTTACAGTGATCAGGAGATCCCTGTCGAGGGTATCTGGGAGCCATGGTTTCCGGCTGGCGAGGTTGGATGTCCGAACTACTTCCTCAAGGGCAGTATTGCCCACAAGTACCTGTTGGAAGGTACCAACGACGAGCATGTGGTGCGCTGGCGGCTGCTGTGGGAAGACAAGCGTTATCGGGATGGCAGTATTCCGCCAGAGGAGGAAACCTACCTCCTGGCACGCCAGCCGATGTCGAAAATAGACGAGTCGGTGTCGGAAGCATACAAGCCCCGGTAACGCATCCGAACTAACGTGACGGATCACTTACCCGATCGTTAGCTTGGAGCCGACATGTCCGATTTCATCACCGTTCTGCGCAAAACCTGCCCGACGCCTGTCCTTGACGCGACCAAGTGGAAGCGCATTGGCGGCGATCCGCACACCGTGAACCTCAACGCGTACGTCTCGAAGGACGGCAGCAAGATCATGGGCACCTGGATCTGCACGCCGGGCAAGTTCGAGGTGAATTACGAAAAATGGGAGTACTGCCACTTCCTCGACGGTTACTGCATCATCACGCCGGAAGGCGAGGAGCCGGTGCACCTGAAAGCCGGCGACGTGTTCGTGATCGAACCCGGCATGAAAGGGACGTGGGAAGTGGTGGAGACGGTGCGCAAGTACTTCGTCTTCGCCTGAGCGGGCGGTCGATTCGATCCGATCCGCACCAGGCATACCGTCATCACCCCGCATCCTTCCGGTTCATGAAGCCACGAGGCACAAACGAGGATTCCGGTTCAACAAAAGTCGACCGGTTCGGAAGTAGCGCGCCGAGCGTGGTTACTAGCTCGGCGCGCTCCGCTATCCGCCTGCAACCCGTGACGTAACGTAAGTGACACGCGGTTGTTCGGTGACAACCGGATGACGTTCGCCGCCGGTCCTGCACGCTGTCACGCAAACCCCTAAGATGCAGCGATCCGCCGCTGCAGCGCACGAACCTTCCGCCTGCGCCGGACGCCCATCCGGAGTCGACCATGCGCATCACCGCGATCCACGAACGCGCGATTCCCGTGTCCCGCTATGCCGATTCGGCGATTCCGTCCGGTGGCCTGACGACGAGCGCTGTCGCGGTCGTCACCGACGTCGTGCGCGACGGCCGCCTGGTGACGGGCTACGGCTACGCGTCGATCGGCCGTTTCGCGCAGGGCGGCCTGATCCGCGAACGGTTCGCGCCGCGTTTGTTGGCCGCTGCCGACACGCTCGCCGACGAAGCCGGCACGAATCTCGACCCGTTCCGCGCATGGCACGCGATGATGGCCGGCGAGAAGCCAGGCGGACACGGCGAACGCTGCGTTGCGGTCGGCACGCTCGACATGGCGATCTGGGACGCCGCCGCGAAAATCGCCGACCAGCCGCTGCACCGCTTTCTCGCCGACCGCCTCCAACGCACGGCAGCCCCACGCGTGCGCGTGTACGCGGGCGGCGGCTACCGCTATCCGCATGACGATCTCGCGCGGCTGTCCGACGAGGTGCGTCGGATCGTCGATCTCGGCTACACACACGCGAAGATCAAGATCGGCGGCGCGAATCTCGATCAGGACCGGCGCCGTATCGAAGCCGCAGCCGCGCATCTTGCCGGTTCATCGCATCTCGCGGTCGACGCGATGAACACGTACGACGCGACGACCGCCTACCAGGCCGTCGACATGCTCGCGCCGTTCGGTCTCTGGTGGTTCGAGGACATCTGCGACCCGCTCGATCTGCCGCTCCAGGCCGACGTCGCTACGCGGTACGCATCGTCGATCGCGGCCGGCGAAGCGCTGTTCTCGCTCGCGGAGGCGAAGCTGCTCGACCGTTACGGCGGCCTGCGTGCCGACCGCGACGTGCTGGTGTTCGATCCCGTGCACAGCTACGGGCTGCCGGGCTATCTGCAGATCGTCGATCACTTCGTGTCGCGCGGCTGGCGGCGCGACGCGTTCTGGCCGCATGGCGGCCATCTGTTCTCGCTGCACGTCGTCGCGGCGCTGGGGCTCGGCGGCGCGGAAGTCAACCCGTTCGCATTCCATCCGTTCAGCGGACTCGCCGATGGCGAAATCGTCGATGCGGGATACGCGCGCGTGCCGCAGGCGCCGGGCATCGGGTTCGAACTGCATGCCCACGCGTACGACGCATTCCGCGCGGTCTCGGTGTCGGGCCGCTGACGCCTAAAACGCGCCGATCGCGAAACGCACCGCGAAGCCGCGCATCGTCACTGCGACGAAGCCATCGATCACGCGCGACCGGCATTGCCGGCCGCCCACTCCGGCCGCTGCCCGAGCGTGTCGAACAGCCGGACGATTTCGGCCTTCACCTTCTGCACCGCGTTGCTGACGAGCGCCGTGTCGTGCCAGCACAGCGACAGGTCGCGCGCGAACAGCCGGTGCGCGACCGTCGACAGCTTGAGCTTGCGCTCCTCGATCTCGACGTGCGCGGCCGTCCACGGCAGGATCGTCACGCCGAGCTGTGCCATCACGGCCGCGAACAGCAGCCCGGTCGAGCTCGCCTCGAAGCTGATCTCGTACGATAGCCCAGCCTCGCGCATCGCCCAGTCGACGCGGTTGCGGATCGTGTTCGGCGCGCTCGGCAGCACGAGCGGCATCCGCGCGATCGCGTCGAGCGGCACAGGGGCGTCCGGCACCGGGAAGCCGGGCCACGTGATCAGGTACAGCGTTTCCGTCAGCAGCCGGTGGATCGCGATGCCGCGCGTGTCGACCGCATCGACGACGATCGCGAGATCGAGCCGCGCGCGTTCGAGCAGCGTGTCGAGATCGGCGCTCGGCGCTTCGATCAGCTCCAGCATGATGCCCGGATAGCGGTCGCGCACCGCGCGGGCGAGCGGAATGGCCAGCACGCGCGCGGTGCTCGACGGCATGCCGACGGTCACGCGGCCTTGCGGCGTATCGGCGTCGCGGCGCAGCAGCTCGCGCGTGCCGTCGGCCTGGCGCAGCAGTTCGAGCGCATGCCGGTACAGCGTGCGGCCAGCGGCAGTCGGCGCGACGCCGCGCACGCTTCGTTCGAGCAGCTGCATCCCGAGATCCTGTTCGAGATTGCGCATCTGCTGGCTCACGGCCGGCTGCGCGACGTGCAGCGCCTCGCTCGCATGCGTGACGTTGCCGTATTCGACGACCTTCACGAAATAGCGCAACTGCCTCAAGTCCATCGCCGCCGTCTCCCGAGTCTCGCCCGATCCACGCCCGATTCGAGCCATAAGCCAATCCGATCGAGCAAGATGAATATCATATTTTTCGGCGATCGATGGTGTTTCTATACTCGTCTCACAAAAGAGCCCGACTGCCGGCCATCCCGGGCCGGACACGGCGAAAGAGCCGGCCCCGCCGGCAAGGAGACGAAGATGTTCAAGGCGATCGACGCGCCGGCGGCCGGCGCGAAGCCGCGGCGCACGCCGCTCACGCGCGAGCAGGTCAAGGGTTTCTGGGCCGTGTACGCGGGCTGGGTGCTCGACGGCGTGGATTCGGTGATCTACGCGCTCGTGCTGATTCCCGCGCTGACCGAACTGCTGCCGGCCTCCGGCATCGCGGCGACGCCCGCGAATCTGGGGATGTACGGCTCGATCCTGTTCGCGCTGTTCCTGATCGGCTGGGGGCTGTCGTTCGTCTGGGGGCCGCTCGCCGACCGCTTCGGCCGCGTACGCACGCTCGCGGCGAGCATCCTGATCTATTCGGTGTTCACCGGCGCGGCCGCGTTCGTGCACGACGTGTGGGCGCTGGCCGCGTGCCGTCTGATCGCTGGGATCGGCGTCGGCGGCGAATGGGCGCTCGCGGGCACCTACGTCGCCGAAAGCTGGCCGGAAGACCGCCGCAAGATGGGCGCCGGCTACCTGCAGACGGGCTACTACTTCGGCTTCTTCATCGCGGCCTGCCTGAACTACACGATCGGCGCGACCTACGGCTGGCGCGCGATGTTCCTGTGCGGGCTGGCTCCCGCGCTGCTCGCGGTGTTTACGGTGATGCGCGTGAAGGAGCCGGGGCAGTGGCGCCGGCACGACGCGCGCGACGGCGACGTGGCCGACGCGCGGCGCGCGCATCCGCTGCGCGAGATCTTCGCGCCGGCGTTCCTGCGCCGCACGCTGACGAGCGCAAGCCTCGTCGGCGTCGCGATCGTCGGGCTGTGGGCCGGCTCCGTCTACGAGGCGAGCGCGGTCACTACGCTCGCGACACGCGCGGGCATCGATCACGTCGGCGCGCTGCGGCTTGCGTCGATCGGTGCGGCGATCCTGTCGTGCGCGACGATTGCCGGCTGTCTGGTGGCGCCGTGGCTGTCGGAGCGGCTCGGCCGGCGTACCGCGCTCGGCGTGTATTTCGCGGGGATGGCCGGCTCGATCGTGTTCGCGTTCGGCTGGGCGTTCTACCAGCCGAACGGACTCGCCGCGTTCATGGTGTCGCTCGCGTTCCTCGGTTTCTTCGGCGGCAACTTCGCGATCTTCTCGCTGTGGCTGCCCGAGCAGTATCCGACGCGCGTGCGGGCCACCGCGTTCGCGTTCAATGCGTCGATCGGCCGCTTCATCGGCGCGGGCGTGAACTTCCTGCTCGGCGCCGCGATTCACGGTTATGGATCGCTCGGCGTGCCGGTCGCATGGACCGCGGCCGTGTTCGGGCTCGGCATCCTGATCCTGCCGTTCGCGGTCGAAACGCGGCATCAGACGCTGCCCGACTGAGCGGCACGCCGCGGTCGTTCGCCAACACGCCACACCCAGTCATCCATATCAGGAGTCCGTAATGCAGGCATTAACGGGAATCAAGGTCGTCGATCTGAGTCGCGCGCTGTCGGGGCCGTTCTGCTCGATGGTGCTCGCCGATCTCGGCGCCGACGTGATCAAGGTCGAGTCGGGGCCGCATGGCGACATGAGTCGCGCCTGGGGGCCGTTCGATCGCGGCGTGAGCACGTACTACCTGTCCTGCAACCGCAACAAGCGCGGCATCTGCGTGGATTTCCGGCAGCCGGCCGGCCTCGACGTCGTGCGGCGACTGATCGCGCAGGCCGACGTCGTGATCGAGAATTTCAAGGCCGGCACGATGGACGCGATGGGGCTCGGTTATGCCGCGCTGAGCGCGCGCGACCCGCGGCTCGTGATGGGCAGCGTCACCGCGTTCGGCCCGCGCGGCCCGCTGCGCGACTGGCCGGGCTTCGACCAGATCGCGCAGGGCTATGCGGGGCTGATGAGCCTCACCGGTTTCCCCGACGGCGAGCCGACCCGCACGGGCACCGCGATCGGCGATCTCAGCTCGGGGATGTGGGTCGCGACCGGCGTGATGGCCGCGTTGTTCGAGCGCGAGCGCACCGGGCGCGGCCAGCATGTCGGCACGTCGCTGCTCGAAAGCCTCGTGGCGCTGCTGAGCGTGCACGGGCAACGCTACCTGAGCCTCGGCGACGTGCCGCGCCGCACCGGCAATGCGCATGCGGTGATCGCGCCGTACGGCGTGTTCGAGACGGCCGACGGCCCGCTGAACCTCGCGCCGATTACGACCGACATGTGGTTGCGGCTGTGCCGGTTGCTGGATCTGCCCGACCTGCCGGCCGATCCGCGCTTCGCGACCAACGATGCGCGCGTCGCCCATCGCGATGAACTGAAGGTGCTGCTCGAAAGCCGGCTGCGCACGCGCGGCAAGCGCGAATGGACGCAACGGTTCGTCGAGGCCGGACTGCCGGCGGGGCCGATTCATACGCTCGACGAAGTATTCGACGATCCGCAGCTCGCGCATTGCGGGCTGGTCGAGCCGGTCGCGCACCCGACGCTCGGCACGCTGCGTCAGGTCGTCACGCCGCTCGGCGGGATGAGCGACGGCCTGCCGGCGCCGCGCACGCGCCATGCGCCGCCGCTGCTCGGCGAGCATACGGTTGACGTGCTGCGCGAAGCCGGCTACGGCGACGACGCGATCGACGCACTGCTGGCCGGGAGCGCGATCTTCCAGGCGGATGCGGTGGCGGAGGCCGTGCAATGACCGACATGACGAAACAGAACGGGGCGTCGACCGTAACGGTCGACCTCATCGGCGAGCGGATCGCGCGCGTGCGGTTCGCGAATCCGGCGCGGCGGCATGCGCTCGACGCGCCGCTGCTCGATGCCCTCGTCGCGCATCTCGATGCGTTGGCCGGACATCGTCCGCCGCCCGTCGTGATCCTGTCGAACGACGGCAGCGGCGACGTGTGGAGCGCGGGGCACGACCTGCGCGAACTGGCCGACGACCGCGATCCGCTCGCATACGGCAAGCCGCTCGAACGCGCGCTGCGGCGCGTGCGGACCTATCCGGGCGCGGTGATCGCGGCGGTGTCCGGATCGGCGTGGGGCGGGGCGGTCGATCTCGTGATGAGCTGCGATCTCGTCGTGGCGGCGCGCGACGCGCGTTTCGCGATGACGCCCGCGAACATCGGCCTGCCGTATTCGACGAGTGGCCTGCTGCGCTTCTACGGCAACCTGCCGATCCACGTGCTGAAGGAGATGTTCTTCTGCGCGCAGCCGCTCGATGCGGAGCGCGCCGCGCATCACGGGCTCGTGAACCGGCTGGCCGACGCGGGCAGGGTCGACGACGCGGCGCTCGACGTCGCGCGCACGATCGCCGCGAAGGCGCCGCTCGCGGTGCACGCGGTGAAAGAGCAGTTGCGTGTGCTGCAGGACGCGCGGCCGTTGCCGGCCGACGCATTCGAACGGATCGCCGAGTTGCGGCGGCAGGCGTGCGAAGGCGCGGATTTCGACGAAGGGCTGCGCGCGTTCGCGGAGCGGCGCGCGCCGGTGTTTCGCGGGATTTAGGCGGGCAGGCGAGGTTTCGATGCGGCGATGGCGGCGCGCGTTATTCGCCGCCGTGCGCGTATACGCCAACGAACAGCAGCGCGCCGATCGCGATCGGCAGCCGCGCGTGAACGTACGTATCGATCACGCGCGGTATCGGCATGATCACAATCGCGCGTGCGGCCCGGTCGCACCGCCGCTACGCGCGCACCACCGTCACGCCTGCCGCCTCGATCGGCTCCGTCAGCGCGGCGTCGGTTTCCTTTTCGACGACGATCGTCTGCGCCAGCGCGATATCGCCGATCACGAACTGCGACGCCGCGCGCAGTTTCGACTGCGACGCGAGCACGACCGTCTCGGCCGCGCGTTCGGACAGCGCGCGCTTGATCGCCGCTTCCTCGAAATCGCCGGTGCTCAGCCCCGCGACCGGATGCACGCCCGTGACCCCCATGAAGTACAGGTCCGCGTGAATGCGCGCGATCCCTTCCATCGCCGCCGCGCCGACCGCGACGATCGAGTGCTTGTAGAGCCGTCCGCCGATCAGGATCACGTCGATCGACGGATGCGCGGCCAGCGCAACCGCGACGCTTGGACTGTGCGTGACGATCGTCGCGCGCAGGTCGGCCGGCAACTGGCCGACGAGCAGCGCGGAGGTCGTGCCGCCGTCGACGATCGCGACTTGCCCCGGCGCGATCATCTGCGCGGCCCGCCGCGCGATGCGCCGCTTCTCCGTGGTTTCGAGCGCCTCGCGCTGCGCGAACGGCGCGACGGCCGGCGATGCCGGCAGCGCGCCGCCATGCACGCGCTGCAGCAGCCCTTCGGCCGCGAGTTCGCGCAGGTCGCGGCGCACCGTGTCTTCGGACACGCCGAATTGCACGCTCAGCTCGGCGGCCAGCACCTGGCCGTCGCGCGCGAGTGCATCGAGGATCGCTTTCTTGCGTTGTGTCGTCAGCATCGCCTTTGCACGAAAATTCTTGAAATTGCACGAATCTGCACGTTACCATGGGCGCCGTCCTTTGTCGAACCGGAGGCTGCAATGGCTGCAACGCGGGAGCGGGTCCGCATCGTCGAGTCGACGGTGCTGTCCGATGACTGGTATGTGCTGCGCAAGGTGACGTTCGATTTCCTGCGCCGCGACGGAACGTGGCAGCGCCTGAGCCGCGAGACCTACGATCGCGGCAACGGCGCGACGATCCTGCTGCGTCATGCCGAGACGGGCGACGTGCTGCTGACGCGGCAGTTCCGGATGCCGGCGTTCGTGAGCGGGCACGACGGCATGCTGCTCGAAGCCGCCGCCGGGCTGCTTGACGACGAAACGCCCGAAGCGCGCATCCGCGCGGAGGCCGAGGAGGAGACCGGCTATCGCGTGCGCGGTGTGCGCAAGGTGTTCGAGGCGTTCATGAGCCCGGGTTCCGTGACGGAGAAGCTGCATTTCTTCGTCGGCGAATACGATGCGTCGCTGCGCACCGGCGCGGGCGGCGGCGTCGCGGAAGAAGGCGAGGATCTCGAGATCGTCGAGATGCCGCTGCAGGCGGCGCTGGATGCGGTCGAGCGCGGCGAGATCGTCGATGCGAAGACGATCATGCTGCTCCAGTACGTCGCGCTGCGGGAAACCGCCGGCGCGCGCGCCGCATGACGCCGCGGCTCGTGCTGGTCGCCGGCCCCTATCGCAGCGGGACGGACGGCGACCCCGCGCGCATTGCCGCGAACCTGCACCAGTTGGAAGCGGCGGCGCTCGCCGTGTATCGCCGCGGGCACGTGCCGATGATCGGCGAATGGGTGTCGTTGCCGCTCGCGGCCGCGGCCGGGTCGACGCAGGTCGGCGACGCGATCTGCGAGACCTTCCTGTATCCGGCCGCGCACCGGCTGCTGCGGCGTTGCGATGCGGTGCTGCGCATCGACGGCGCATCGCGCGGGGCCGATGCGGACGTGGCGCTTGCGCGGCAACTCGGCAAGCCGGTCTATTTCGCGGTCGACGAGATGCCGGTCGTGCAGGACGATTCGACTGACTGAGCAAGCGCGGGCGCCGGGTTGCGGCATCGCCGGTGGGACGCGTGCGGACTGTCGGCATTCGCATTGCCGGTAGCCGTACACACGCAGCGTCGCGCAGTGGCGTTGCCGATGCGGCGCGACGCGCTAACCGGCGTATGATCGCGACGCCACTCGCGCAACGTTCGACGCCACCGCTTTTCCATCATGTCGCTTTCCGATCCCGCCGATTCCGCCGATCCTGACGATTCCGCCGCCGCGCCGCTTCCCGCCGGTCTCGTCGCGTCCGCCGTCGACGTACTCGCGCGCGCCGACGCCTTGCTCGTCACGGCCGGCGCGGGCATCGGCGTCGATTCCGGCCTGCCCGATTTTCGTGGCACGGACGGCTTCTGGCGCGCGTATCCGGCGCTGCGCCACGAGCGTTTCGAATTCCACGAGATCGCGTCGCCGCACGCGTTTCGTGCGCGTGCGCCGCTCGCATGGGGGTTCTACGGGCACCGTCTTGCGCTCTACCGCGCGACGGCGCCGCACGCGGGCTTCGCGATCCTGCGCCGCTGGATCGACGCGATGCCGAACGGCGGCTTCGTGCTGACGAGCAACGTCGACGGCCAGTTCCAGAAGGCCGGCTTCGATCCGGCGCGCATCGTCGAGATCCACGGCTCGATTCATGCGATGCAATGCCTGCGCCCGTGCACGGACGAGACCTGGGACGCGACGCCGTTCGTGCCGGAGGTCGACGAAACGACGTGCCGCCTGGTGGGCGACATGCCGTGCTGCCCGCATTGCGGCGGGCTCGCGCGGCCGAACATCCTGATGTTCGGCGACACCGGCTGGCTCGGTGCGCGCTACGACGCGCAGGAGCGCGCGCTGGAAGACTGGATCGCGCGGGCCGGGCGCGTTGCCGTGGTCGAGATCGGCGCGGGCACCGCGATTCCGACCGTGCGCCTGTTGAGCGAACGGTTCGGTACCGACGTGATTCGCATCAACGCGCGCGAAGCGCATGCGCGCCGGGCGGACGTGATCGGGCTGAAGGGCGGTGCGCTGGCGACGCTGAACGCGCTCGAGCGCGCGTGGCACGGCGGCTGAGCCCCGTGCCTCGCGCCGATCGGCCGAGGCCGCGCGATTACGGCTGCGCGACGAGCGCCTGCACGAGCGCCGGCGCGACCGGCGAACCGAGGCCCGTCACGTAGTCGTAGCTGCCCGCCGCGTTGCAGATGCTCCCGCAATTGCCGTTGGACCCGATCGTCACGTCGTGGAAGTCGCTGCCGTAGGCGGTTTTGCCGACCGTATAGAGCGTGTCGTAGGTGCCGCTCAACGATTTCTTGCCGGCCGCCGTGCGCAGCGAATTGGCGATCGCGACGAGCGCCGACCATTGCGGCGCACCCGCGCTCGTGCCGCCGACCTGGAACCAGCCGGCCTGCCCTTGATAGGTGACCGAGTCGTACACCGCGAAACCGCTGGACGGATTCGCGTCGTAAGTGACGTCGGGCACGCCGCGCTTGCCGGCCACCGGAATCGGCCAGGCGCTCTGGCCGGCCGTCTCGGCCTCGACGCTGCTCACGCCGCCGCCGCTGCCGCTCCACGCCGCCTCGCCGATGTAGTTGCCGGCCGTATCGGACGACAGCGTCGTGCCGCCCACGGACACCACATAAGGCGACGCGGCCGGGTATTCGGTGCCGGTGCCGCTGTCGCCGGACGACGCGACGAACGTCACGCCCGGGACGTTGAAATGGCTGTCGAAGCCTGTCTCGCTGCTGAATTCGTTGCCGCCGAAACTCATCGATACGACCGACGCGCCGTGCTTGACCGCGACGTCGACCGCGGCCATCAGGTCGCTGAAGCTGGCCGATGCGGCCTCGACGAGCACGATCTTCGCCTTCGGCGCGATCGCATGCACCCATTCGACGTCGAGCGAGATCTCGAGCGACCAGCCGGAATCGGGCTTGGGCCGTGCACCGTGGGCGTACACCTTGGTGAAACAGCCGTTCGACGACGTGCAGGCCGGCAGCGAGAACGCATTGCTGAACACGCCGAGATCGGACTCGATCTTCGGGTCGTCGTACGCGTCGACGATCGCGACGACCATCCCGTCGCCCTGGTTCGCGATCGCATCGAACCCGTATGCATGTCGGGCGAGCGCCGGCGTGAGGCCGGCGATCGTGGCCGTGCTCGCACGCGGCTTCGTATGGAACGGCGGGCGCGCGAATCCTTTCGGCGCGCGATGACCTTCGACGTAGGACGGCGGCCCGTTGCTGTCGGCGAGCGCAACGCCCGACGCGAGCAGCCACGCGCACAGCGCCGGAATCAACATGGATGACGGGCGGATATTGTTCATTTTTCGAGTCTCCATGTCGATCGAGTGGAGTAGCGAAACAATTCTACGAAATCGACGACGATAACTACATCGAATATCGGCCGAATAAGGGAATGTCTGATAAGGGAAAGTACGCGGAACCCGTTATGGAGTGGCGTTGTGCAGGGTTAACCTGCGCCGGATGGAACTGCTTTATCGATTTTGAAAAGGCTGATAAATAATCGACCGATTAAAAATGGATTCGTAATGTCCGATGTAATTGTTCGGTAAATATCCACTGCGGCGCGCGTGTGGAAATCGTGAAGGGCGGCATGCGGTTGCGGCACGATCCGCCGCCTGCCGGCCCGTCGGCATTGCCGGCGCGGCGCGATTGCGCATACAGTTCGGCGTAGGCCGCGTGCGCCGCGCGGCGCCGTCAGTGAGGGGTGCCCTTGTTCTATTCGATCGTCGCGATCTTCGTCGGCGCCGGGCTCGGCGCGTTGCTGCGCTGGTTCCTGAGCCTCGCGCTCAACGCGTTCTTTCCCGCGGTGCCGCTCGGCACGCTCGCGTCGAACCTGATCGGCGGCTATGTGATCGGCGTGGCCGCCGTCGTGTTTGCCGTTCGCGTCGGGTTGCCGCCCGAATGGCGGCTGTTCGTGATCACGGGCTTTCTCGGCGGCCTCACGACGTTCTCGACCTATTCGGTCGAAGTGATGACGCACGCGCTCGAGGGCGAATTCGGATGGGCATTGGCGGTGGCTGCCCTACACTTGACTGGATCGTTCGCGCTGACGGCGCTCGGCATGTGGACCGCGCGCGCGTGGCTCGCGGCGGCCTGAGCGGGCCGCCATCGGAGGGTGCGATGGACAGGGTCTTTTTGCGCTTCTACGTGCACGAGCAGCACCGGCTGCACTGGAAGCCGTTGTGGGAGTGGCTGCTGGAAGAGGCGAACCGGATGGGCGTCGCCGGCGGTTCCGCGTTTCGCGCGATGGCCGGTTTCGGGCAGCATCGCGTGCTGCACGAGGATCGCTTTTTCGAACTGCAGGGCTCGCTCGCGATCGAGGTCGAATTCGTCGTCACCGAGGACGAAGCACAGCGGCTGCTCGAGCGGCTGTCGCACGAGAAAGTGCGCGTGTGCTACGCGATGATGCCCGCACAGTTTGGCGTGATCGACACGCTCGGTGCACCGCCGGCGCAGGAGCCGGCGGTGTAGGCGTCGCGCCGGATCAGATGCCGAACATCGTCAGCGACACGGCGGCGCGCGTGACGATCATCAGCAGCACCTGCACGATCACGAACAGCAGGATCGGCGACAGGTCGATGCCGCCGAGGTTCGGGATCACGCGGCGCAGCGGGTTCAGGAATGGCGCGGTGAGCTGGTAGAGGATCGGCATCGCCGGCGAGCGCGGGTTGAGCCACGACAGCAGCGCCATCAGGATCGTCATCCAGATCACGAGATTGAGCGCCCACTTCACGACCGTGAGCAGCGCGACCACGACGAGCGTCGCGATCACGGCGGCCGGATCGAAGCCGGCCATCACGACCATCAGCACCACGTAGACGAGCGCGGTGAGCAGCGCGGCGACGACGCTGGCCCAGTCGATGCCGCGTACGCCCGCGATCACGCGGCGCAGCGGCAGCACGAGCCAGTTGGTCGCCTGCAGCACGGCTTGCGTGACGGGGTTGTACGGCGGCACGCGGACGGCCTGCATCCAGACGCGCAGGATCAGCGCGGCGCCGAATAGCGTGAAGACGGTATTGAGCAGAAAACGGGCGATCTCGCCGAACATCGTTGGCATCCTTTTTATACAGTCAGTAGCGTGCGGCCGCCAACGCCGGTTGGCGGCGCATCGGCCGACACCTTATCACGCCTCGTCTCGCGACGGGGAGGGGTGCGCGGCCACGCGCGCGAGCGACGTTTCGACGGCTTCGGCCAGCGCCGGCAGCGAGGCCGGCGGCGTCGCGCGCTTCGCCGCGAGCGCGACCGCGCGGCGCGTCAGCAGCGCGTACAGCGCCGCATGATCGCCGCCGCGCGCCTCGAGCAGCGCGAGCTGGCGCTCGACGATGCCCGTGTCGCCGCGCGACACCGGCCCGGACAGCGCATTCGCGAGCCCCTTGTCGCGGGCGGTCTCGATCGTGCCGGCGAGCATCGGCAGCAGCGCGCGCAGCGCGGCTTGCTCGTCGAAACCGAGGCCGCGCCACAGCTCGACCGCTTCCGACAGCCCGCACAGCGCGAAGCTTGCCGCGTAGTGGGCGGCCGCGTGATACAGCATCCGGCCGCCGGCCGGAATCGTCAGCGGATGGCAGCCGAGTGCGGCGGCAAGTCGCAGCAGCGTCGCGTGCAGCGCACCGTCCGCTTCGATCGTGACCGAGCAGCCGTCGATGCGCGCGAGATCGGCATCGGTGCCGCCGAACAGATAAAGAGGATGGAAGCCGCCGGTGGCCACGCCTTGCTGCTTCGCGGGATCGAGCAGCGTGACCGCCGATGCGCCGCTGCAATGAACGACCGCCTGGCGGGCGGCGCGCGATGCGTCGAAGCGCAGCGCCGCGGCGGTCGACGCGAGATGATCGTCGGGCGTCGTCACGAAGATCAGGTCGGCGACGTCGACCACCTGCTGCGGGGTATCGACCGGCCGGCAGCCGTCGATGCGCGCGGCGAGGCCGGCGGCCGATGCGGGCGTGCGGCTCGCGATCGCGACGACGGGAAAGCCGGCCTGCGCGAAACGCTGCGCGACGCAGCGCGCGAGGCGGCCGGCGCCGATGAAGCCGAGGCGGGGTGTGTCGGGAAGCGGCATGGCGGCGGATGTAAGCGAAAACGAAGCAGCCGCCAGTATCGCAGGAATGGCGGCGGTGTCGCGGAAGGCAGCTTGCGAGGCGGTCGCGCGTATGAATTACCGATGCGCGGTGCGATCGATGCGTAAACTGGCGTCCGGCATCGCGACGGAATCAGGATCATGGAATCCGACCCCGAAATTCCGTACGCCTGCATCCTGCTTGAAACGTCGGCATGTTGTCTCGAATTTGTAATCGTTCATTACGCACGCGTGCCTGCTGCGCGCGCGGGAGCCGGTAAGAGTGACCGGTCATCGGGTCGCGTCCCGACTCGTCGGATGGAAGTGCGCGACCCGCAAGGCTCGCAGCCCGTGCCGGGGCCCGCGCCGGAAGGCGGCTCTGCCCGCGTGCAATTGCAATTTGCAACAAATGCACGATACGCGCGGGGCGGGTTTTCGCTACATTGCTTGCATGCGACGTGCATGCCCGCCGTTGCCGATCGGAGCGCCTAAAATACCGCTCCAGCAGGAGAATCGAAGTGAAAAAGCTCATTCCGTTCATCGCCGCCGCCGCGCTGGGCCTGGGTGCCGCAAGCGCCGCGCAGGCTCACGTGTCGATCGGGGTCGGCATCGGTATCCCGGTCGCACCCGCGTATCCCGTCTATGCACCGCCGCCGCCCGTGTATTACGCGCCGCCGCCCCCGCCCGTGTACTACGCACCGGCGCCGGCCTACTATGCGCCGCCGCCCGCCGTGGTCGTCGGCGGCTATGGTGGCTACTACGGTCGCCCGTACTGGCGCCATGGTTACGGCGGCTGGGGCCATCACGGCTACTGGCGTCGCTGATTCGTCCCGCGCGGCCTGACCGCGCGCGGCAAAACGGCGCAACGTCCCGCGAGGGGCGCTGCGCCGTTTTTCATTGGGGCCGCCATTCCGTGCGCGGCTCGGCGGGGCGGCGCGATTACACCGCGTGCACGATCAGGTCGCGGTAGCCGCCGACGATCACGCTGTACGAGAAATACGCGAACAGCAGCGCCGACGCGACATGGCACGCACGCATCAGCCCGGCGCCCGCGCGCTTGCGGCCCTGGCTCGCGAGCGTGCACATGAAGAGCGTCCACGCGAGACCGCCGAGGAAAAAGCCCGACAGGAACACCGACGCGGTGGCCGGGGTGGTCGCACCGGCTTTCGCGATCAGCGCGCCGCCGACCGCCGCGAACCACAGGATCGCGCTCGGCGACGACATCGCGAGCAGCATCCCGCGCACGAAACTGCGCCGCGCGCTCGCCCGCGGCGGCGGTGCATCGTCCGCGTCGTCGTCGGCCGCCTTGACGGGCGCCAGCGCTTCGCGCGCCATCTTCCACGTGAGGAACAGCAGCACCGCGCCGCCGCCGATCCACACGATCCAGCGCACGGGTTCGAACTGCAGCAGCACGGCCATCCCGGCGAGCGCGAGCGCCGCGTAGACGAGATCGCCGACGCACGAGCCGACGCCGAGCCAGAAGCCCGGCCGGAAGCCGTGCGACAGCGTCAGCGACAGCATCGCGACGTTCACGAGGCCGATGTCGAGACACAACGACAGCGACAGAAAGAATCCGTCGGACAGCATGGAGGCGGGCGGAAAACTCATCTTCTGGGTACTTGCGGCGATTGCGATGCGTGGGCCGGCGGGCGCCGGCCGCGTGGCGTCAGAGGCCGATCTCCTGCCAGAGCCGGTCGACGCGCGCCTTCACGGCCGCGTCCATCTCGATCGGGCGGCCCCATTCGCGATTCGTTTCGCCCGGCCACTTGTTGGTCGCGTCGAGCCCCATCTTCGAGCCGAGTCCGGCCACCGGCGACGCGAAGTCGAGATAGTCGATCGGCGTGCTGTCGACCATCACCGTGTCGCGCACGGGGTCGACGCGCGTCGTGATCGCCCAGATCACTTCCTTCCAGTCGCGGATGTTCACGTCCTCGTCGACGACCACGATGAACTTCGTATACATGAACTGCCGCAGGAAGCTCCACACGCCGAACATCACGCGCTTGGCGTGGCCCGCGTAGCTCTTCTTCATCTGGACGATGGCCATCCGGTAACTGCAGCCTTCGGGCGGCAGATAGAAGTCGGTGATTTCCGTGAACTGCTTCTGCAGCAGCGGCACGAACACCTCGTTGAGCGCGACGCCGAGCACCGCAGGCTCGTCGGGCGGCTTGCCCGTATAGGTCGAATGGTAGATCGCGTCGCGGCGCATCGTGATGCGCTCGACGGTGAACACCGGAAACCACTCCTGCTCGTTGTAATAGCCGGTATGGTCGCCGTACGGCCCTTCGAGCGCGTGTTCGTACGCGGCCGCCGCGTTGCCGGCCGGTCGCGGCGGCGCGCCGGCCGGCGCGGGGGCAGGGGCGCCTTCCTGCGGATGAATGAAGCCTTCGAGCACGATTTCCGCGCGCGCGGGCACCTGCAGCGTGTCGACGCCGGGCGTCAGGCACTTCGCGAGTTCCGTGCGGCTGCCGCGCAGCAGGCCGGCAAACTGATACTCGGACAGCGAATCGGGCACGGGCGTCACCGCGCCGAGCGTCGTGGCCGGATCGGCGCCGAGCACGACCGCGACCGGATACGGCTTGCCCGGGTTCTGCAGCGCGAACTCGCGGAAGTCGAGCGCGCCGCCGCGATGCGCGAGCCAGCGCATGATCAGCTTGTTGCGGCCGATCAGCTGCTGACGGTAGATACCGAGGTTCTGGCGCGACTTGTTCGGCCCGCGCGTGACCGTCAGGCCCCACGTGACGAGCGGCCCCGCATCGCCGGGCCAGCAGGTCTGGATCGGCAGCTTGTTGAGGTCGACGTCGGCGCCTTCCCAGACGATTTCCTGGCACGGCGGCGACGACACCGACTTCGGCGCCATGTCCCATACCGCCTTCGCGAGCGACAGCAGCTTGCCGGCGTCCTTCAGGCTCTTCGGCGGATCGGGTTCCTTCAGCGCGGACAGCAGGCGCCCGAGATCGCGCAGCGAACCGAGCGCGGCATCGTCGCCCGCATCGACGCCCATCCCGAGCGCGACGCGGCGCGGCGTGCCGAACAGGTTGCCGAGCACCGGGAACGCATGGCCGGGCGGCGCGTTGAACAGCAGCGCCGGGCCGCCGGCGCGCAGCACGCGGTCGCACAGCTCGGTCATTTCGAGCACGGGCGACACCGGCTGCGTGACGCGCCGCAGTTCGCCGAGCGCCTCGAGGCGCTGAATGAAATCGCGTAAGTCTTTGTATTTCATGAAAAAAGGTCCGGGCCACCCGCAGGGACGGGCAGCGATGGGCGGGTGCAACGGCCGGCTGCGACCCCGAATCGACCGACGATTTTACCCGGCCGGCCGTCGGGTCGCCCGGCGCGGAAAAAAGTCGACCGCGCGCAAACCCCCTACGGCACGGGGATTGCGTTCTGAAGAGTGGTTTTAAATTACTTTTTGTTATGATTTTGAGATTTTATAGTGTTGACGATCTATAAAACCCTGCTAGAATCCGCTCACATTGGTTGCAGGGTAAAAGGCTTCGAGCCGCCAATCACCGATCTTTGACGCAGCGCGTCACCGTCCGCCGAATCCTGCACGGCGTCTTCGACGGCCTTTGTCGTAGTCCCAGCCAGCGCTACCAGACGCTGGTTTTTTGCGTGGGTGCCACCGCGTATGCCTGCCTCGCCCAGTGTGCGAAGGCGCCGGCCTTCTTACACCGTGGCCTCGAACGGTACTTATACCGTTTCCCCCGATGCTTGCGCGTCCCAACCAAGGCGTGCGGCGTCGTGATTCCGCGGCGCGTTTTCTGTCTCGCCATCGAGCTGAGCGAGCCGCACGAGTCATGTTCATGGGAGATGATCTGAATGAACGCTTGGTTATCGTGGCGTCCCACTGAGCAGCATGCGCAAATCGTGCGCAACTTGCTGCGTCGCGGGACGCGTGTCAGTCACCATCTATTCAGCGTTGTCGGCTGTTTCGCTGTCGCGGTTGCGCTTGCACTGTGGCTGCTGCCAACCGTCCGCGGCACGCTCGCCGCGAAGCTGATGCCGGTCGTATCCGCGGCCGTGCAGGCCGGTCCGGCCCGTCTGCTGTCCGGCCATCCGCTGCCGAACTTCGCGCCTGCCGGCGCGCAGCCGCAGCAGGAAGAGAGTCCCGAAACGGATGCGCTTGCGGTCGGCCTCGATGTCGCACCGGAAACCGCCGCTCAGGGCGCCCAGAGCGATGCGTCCGATCCGGCCCGTAACGGCCCGTCGCCCGTCGCGCTTGCGAAACTGATTCCGATTCAGCGTGTGGCGGCCGATGCCCGCGACGATCGCGCGCTCGCGTCGAACCGCGAACAGGCGCTCGTCGCCACCTATCTGTCGCGCCGTTACCGCGTCGCCCAGGAGCCGCTCGGCCAGCTCGTCAAGGCGGCGTTCCAGACCGGTCGTGACGTCGGCCTCGATCCGCTGCTGCTGCTGTCGGTGATGGCGATCGAATCGGGCTTCAACCCGTACGCCGAAAGCGGCGTCGGCGCGAAGGGGCTAATGCAGGTCATGTCGAAGGTTCATTCCGACAAGTTCGAATATTTCGGCGGCACCGACACCGCGCTGCAGCCGCTCGCGAACCTGCAGGTCGGCGCACTGGTGCTGAAGGACTGTATCGCGCGCGGCGGTTCGCTCGCGAACGGCCTGCGCCTGTACAACGGCTCGACGAACCCCGACGACAACGGCTACGGCTCGAAGGTGATGGCCGAGCGCGGCCGCCTGCGCGACGTCGCGCGTGGCCGCAGCGTGCCGATCAATGCGCCGCAGGCGCCCGCGCAACCCGCGAAGCCGATCGTCACCGCCGCTGCCGTGACGGCCGCGGCAGGCGGCGCGAAGCGCGTGCATGCGACGCTCGACGGCACGACGTCGGTCAAGGCGGCGCCGAAGGAAGCCGCGTCGCAGGACGACGCGGGCGTCGATACCGCGAAGCAGTCGCACGGCGATCATTCGGAGCTCGGCGCGTAACGCGTAACGGTCGCGTTCCGGCGGCCCCGGCCGGCACGACATGCAAAAGGCACCCGAATCGGGTGCTTTTTTCTTTTTGCGATGCGTGAAGCGGTGGTGCGCTCCGGGCGCGGCGTCAGTGCCGGCCGAACAGCGCCGCGAGCCGGTCCACAGCCTCTTCGAGTCGCGAGTAGGCCGTCGCATAAGACAGGCGGATATAGTCGCGCGGCGCATGGACACCGAAGTCCATGCCCGGCACCAGCACCACGCCTGCGTCGTGCAGCATTGCCTGCGTGAGCGCGGCGCTGTCGCCGGCCGCCGGGTGGGCGACGCCGCCGCAATGCGCATACACGTAGAACGCGCCGTCCGGCATCACCGGCACCGTGAAGCCGAGCCGTTCGAGCGCCGGTGCGATGAAATCGCGGCGGCGCTTGAATTCGAGCCGGCGTGTTTCGTAGATGTCGAGCGTCGCGGGTTCGAAGCAGGCGAGCGCCGCATGTTGCGCGAGGGCGGACGGGCAGATGAACAGGTTCTGCGAGAGCTTCTCGAACGTGCCGACGAGCGCGGGCGGCACGACGAGCCAGCCGAGCCGCCAGCCCGTCATGCTGAAGTACTTCGAGAAGCTGTTCACGGTGATGACGTCGTCGCCGAACGACAGCGCCGACACGGGCGCGGCGTCGTAGCTGAGCCCCTGGTAGATCTCGTCGACGATCGTGAAGCCGCCGCGTGCGCGCACCGCTTCAATGATCCGCTTCAGTTCGTCCGGTTCGAGCGACGTGCCGGTCGGGTTCGACGGCGACGCGAGCAGCACGCCGCGCGTGCGCGCGTTCCAGTGCGTGCGGACGTCGTTTTCGGTGAGCTGAAAGCGCGCGTCCGGGCCGCTCGGCACGAGCACCGGCCGACCCTCTGCCGCCGCGACGAAGTGCCGGTTGCACGGATACGACGGGTCGGGCATCAGCACTTCGTCGTCGCGGCCGACCAGCGCGAGGCACACGAGCAGCAGCGCGGCCGATGCGCCGGCCGTCACGACGATCCGCTCCGGGGCGATCGTGAGGCCGTACGCGCGCGCATAGTGCGCGGCGATCGCCTCGCGCAGCGGCGCGATGCCGAGTGCGCTCGTGTACTGTGTGACGCCGCGGCGCAGCGCGGCCGCGGCGGCCTCGACAACCGGCTCCGGCGCGGTGAAATCCGGCTCGCCGATGCCCATGTGGATAACATCGCGCCCCAAGGACTCGAGCCGCTGTGCCTCCTTCATCAGTTCCATCACGTGGAAGGGCTGGATCGCATCGACGCGTGCGGCGAGCGTGACGAGCGAATCGGCGGTGGTATTCATCGGCGGGCAGGGCGGAGGGGAAAAGAATGAAAAACGGGCGCTTGCGCGCCCGTGGACAAACCAACGGTATCAGCCGTTGCGACGCGCCTGCGTTTCAGCGGGGCGCAGCTTCGCGGCCAGCTTGTCGAGCACGCCGTTCACGTACTTGTAGCCGTCGGAGCCGCCGAACGTCTTCGCGAGTTCGACGGCTTCGTTGATGATCACGCGGTACGGCGTTTCGACGTGGTGCGTGAGCTCGAACGTCGCGATCAATAGCACCGCACGTTCGACCGGCGACAGCTGATCGATCGGACGGTCCAGCGACGGCGCCAGCGCTTCGGCGAGCGTCGCATGCTCGCGGATCACGCCGTGCAGAATCGCTTCGAGCAGTTCCTTGTCAGCCTTGTCGTAACCGAGCGCGCCGCGCAGTTGCGCGTCGATCTCGCCGGAGGGCGCGTTCGACAGCAGCCACTGGTACAGGCCCTGCGTCGCCAGCTCGCGCGATTGTCGGCGGGCGCTCTTCTTCATGCGCGCTCCTCTTCGTCGTCTTCGTCTTGCTCTTCGTCCTCGTCGTCGTCGCCGAGCTGGTCGAGCGCCATCGTCAGGTTGGCCATCTCGACGGCGACGCGTGCGGCGTCACGACCCTTTTCGGTCATGCGCGCGACGGCCTGCTCGTCGTTTTCGGTCGTCAGGACCGCATTCGCGATCGGGAGGTTGAAGTCGAGGCCGATGCGGGTGATGCCCGCGCCGCTCTCGTTCGACACGAGTTCGAAATGGTAGGTCTCGCCCCGAATCACCGCGCCGAGCGCGATCAGTGCGTCGAACTGGCCGCTTTCGGCGAGCTTCTGCAGCGCGAGCGGGATTTCCAGCGCGCCGGGCACCGACACGAGCAGCACGTCTTCACCGGTGACGCCGAGGCGTTCCAGTTCTTCGACGCACGCGTCGGCGAGGCCGTTGCACACGGGTTCGTTGAAGCGCGATTGCACGATGCCGATACGCAGGCCGTCGCCTTCGAGATTCGGTTGGTATTGTCCGATTTCCATGATCTGGTCCGTGGTGTGGATGAACGGTTATAGGGCGAAAGCGCCGTGGCGGGTTACGCGTGGGACGCCGGACAGGACTTGGCTTCGGCGCCGGGCATCGGAATGAAGCCCGTGACTTCGAGGCCGTAGCCGGACATGCTGCCCAGCTTGCGCGGATTCGACAGCACCTGCATCTTGCCGACGCCGACATCGCGCAGGATCTGAGCGCCGATGCCGAACGTCTTGAAATCAACCGGCCGGCGCTTGAGCGCAGCGGCCTTTTCTTCCTCGTCGAACGCCTTGAAGACGTCGATCAGGTGTTCCTTCGTATCGCCACAGTTGAGCAGCACGATCACGCCGAGGTCGCGTTCCGCGATCTCGCGCATCGCCGCGTCGAGCGTCCACGAGTGGGTCGAGATGCCCGTCTCGAGCAGGTCGAGCACCGACAGCGGCTCGTGCACGCGCACCGGCGTATCGACGTCGGGCGACGGCGCGCCGCGCACCAGCGCGATGTGCGGCGAGCCGCTCGGCTGGTCGCGGTACAGCACCGCGCGGAACGTGCCGTGCGCGGTCTGCATCGTGCGCTCGGCGATCCGCTCGATGATCGATTCGGTGCGGCTGCGGTACTGGATCAGGTCGGCGATCGTGCCGATCTTCAGATCGTGTTCCTTCGCGAACTCGAGCAGGTCGGGCAGGCGCGCCATCGTGCCGTCGTCCTTGATCACCTCGCAGATCACCGCGGCCGGCGTCAGCCCCGCGAGCGCGGTGAAGTCGCAGCCGGCTTCGGTGTGGCCCGCGCGCACGAGCACGCCGCCCGGTTGCGCCATGATCGGGAACACGTGGCCCGGCTGCACGATGTGCTCGGGGCGCACGTCGTGCGCGACCGCCGTGGCGATCGTGTGCGCACGGTCGGCGGCCGAGATGCCGGTCGTCACGCCTTCGGCCGCTTCGATGCTGACCGTGAACGCGGTGCCGTACTGCGTGCCGTTGCGGTAGGTCATCAGCGGCAGGTGCAGCTGCTTGCAGCGCTCCTGCGTCAACGTCAGACAAATCAGGCCGCGGCCGTACTTGGCCATGAAGTTGATCGCTTCCGGCGTGACGAATTCGGCGGCGATCACGAGGTCGCCCTCGTTTTCGCGGTCTTCTTCGTCGACCAGGATCACCATCCGGCCGGCTTTCAGCTCGGCGATGATGTCGAGCGTGGAGGCGAGCGTCATAAAGGGGCGAGAAAGAGGAAAGTGCGTATTTTACGCCAGCCGGGCGGCGTTTCGGCTGACGCAGGCCGCGCGGGGTCGGCGAGTGCTCCGGAAAGCGCTGCGGCCGGCCTGCACGCGGGTGCGGACGGTGGCGGGCCGCGCGTTGCCCGGCCGTGCGTCACGCGTGCTCGTTGCGCCCACCGAGGTAGTCGAGCTTGCCGAGTTCGACGCCGCTGTGGCGCAGGATGTCGTACGCGGTCGTCACGTGGAAGAAGAAGTTGGGCAGCACGAAATTCAACAGGTACGACTCGCCGGTGAACTCGATCGGGCCGACGCGCATCTTCAGCATGATCTGGCGCGCCTCGCTGCCGTCGATCTGCGCGGCGTCGAAGCTTTTCAGGTAGTCGATCGTTTTCTGGATGCGCGCATGCAACTCGTCGAAGGTCTGCTCGACGTCCGGGTAGCTCGGGATGTCGACGCCGGCGAGCCGCGCGGCGCAGCCCTTGGCCGTGTCGGTCGCGATGTAGACTTGGCGGACGAGCGGCAGCATGTCCGGATAGAGGCGCGCGCCGATGAACACCGACGGATCGATCTGCTTTTCGGCCGCATGCGCCTGCGCCTTGCCGAGGATGTGCTGCAGGTTGGTGAGGCCGCGGATCAGGACGGGCAGCGAAGCCTGGTGCATCGAGATGGACATGGGGACGACTCCTGTGGGAAGAGGCGCGGCCGCAACGCGGCGCGTCATTCGTGGCGGCGTGGAAACCGCTGTCGACGCATCTTAGCGCGGCGGCATGACCCGTGCGCGTCGTTGGCCGTTCGGCCAGGTGGAGAGGCTTGCCCGTAAGACAGGCGATTCGACAGTATGTGCGTATACGGTCAGAAATACCGCCATGTCATTCGGGCCGTAGCGAGACGTCGATAGACGAGGACGTAGACAATCCCTACTTCTGTTTGTCTGATACGGCGGGCACGAGTAGTCGGCGTGCGTCCTTGAGCAATAGAAGCAATTGCTGTACTTGCACCGGTGAAGCTTCAAATCCGAAACGCAAATAGAAGCGTGCTGCATCTTCATCGATCGGGTGTGTCAGTAGCGCGCGAACGCCGGCGCGACGGTACGCCGGATCGCATCTTGCAGCATGCCGATCCCGACGCCACGCCCGTGGTCCTGCATTGCTACCGCCAGCCGCGCCAGGATGACAACGGGTATTGGATAGGCTCCCATCCCTTTGCGTACCCGATCGGACGCCTCAAACGTATCGATCTGCCCTACAGCCAGGCTGTAGTATCCAACTAGGCGCTGACCTTCCGTAACGACATAGGTCTTGGCCGAACCGCTGGCCTGAGCCTGCCGCGCATGGCGCAGGGGCCAATCATTCAGGCCGGACTTGCCGCAATCGAAGCCTTCCAGCACATGGCTGGTATCCCGCGCTTTCGGTGGGGACAGCGGCATCAATTCTCCCAAGGCGTAGTTCGGGAGAACAACTCCTTCAAGCCCACATTGTCTTGGGTCGGGCGATCGAGCATGTCAAGCAGGGCTTGCGATTGGCTTTCGCTCACCAGGAACAAACGCTGGTCAAGCAGGGTCCGTTCGGCAACCTGACAGGCGCTGTCAAGAATGAAATCGGCCATTGATTTGTGCGCGACCTCGGCTGCGCGGCGCAGCATCGCTTCCTGCTGCGGCGTCGCCCGCAAACCCAGGCGGCCGGAACGGGTAGATGTGCTCATGAGAGATTCTCCTTGAGATGTACGTCATGTTGGCACAACAGGCGTACATTCTCTTTTGGAGCGAGATCAGGCCCTTTTTCTATGCTATATCTTTACTGTACTCACAAGCTGCTCAAGCGTCTGAAACCCGAAGTGATCGAGGTCGGAAGCAGCACCGCGAAGCTTGGCAACTGGTATGCAACTGTTTTGCCATGGAAGCCGCAGATCGCGATGCTTGTGAATGAGCGAACGCTACTGCCGGTGCTGATGCCTTTGGCTCCGGCGGCCAGCATGGCGGCCAGATTCCCTGGGGCTCTGGTAGAGATACTGGCCGCCCACGGGGTATCGCGTCCATTCATCGACTCGGAAGTGTCCCAGATGCAGGTCGTCAAATATGCGAGGACGCAAAATCGTAGCGTTGTCGGCATCATGACGCAGTTCGCATATCTCGCCGAGGCGTACCGTGCTTGCGACAAACCGGACGAACTCATCGCGCTGTCGCTAAAACTGGCGCGCACGCCATGTAGTCCGCTCTACAAGGGACCGGTGTTTCCGGAGGAGGCATTGAAAGAGCTGACGAGCGATGGAACGGATGGTCAGGCTTGAGCACGAAGAAAAATTGCGGAACCTTGTTCGCAAGCTCGGGTTCGGTGTGACAGCCTGATATCCGGCGCGTCGGGTTCAAAGGATCGGGAGGGCCAAAGTCGCCCGATGGACGACTTGTCACGCAGCGACAAACCAGTTGCGCAGCTAGGGCGGTTGCAGCGGTTAGCTGCGCGCTATGGGAGACGCCGTCGACAGCATCCGCTCCACATACCGCGCGATCATGTCGACTTCGAGATTGACCTTGTCGCCGGCCTTCACGTGACGCAGCGTCGTGACTTCGACCGTATGCGGAATCAGGTTGATCGAGAATTCGCAGCCGTCCGCGCGATCGTCGATCGTATTGACGGTCAGGCTCACGCCGTTGACCGTGATCGAGCCCTTGTACGCGAGATAGCGGCCGAGTTCGCGCGGCGCGACGATCCGCAGTTCGTGCGACTCGCCGACCGGTGCGAAGCGCGACACGGTACCGAGGCCGTCCACATGGCCTGACACGATATGCCCGCCGAGGCGATCGTGGGCGCGCAGCGCCTTCTCGAGATTCACTTCGCCGGGCTGCGCGAGGCCGACCGTCCGGTTCAGGCTTTCGCGCGACACGTCGACGTCGAACGCGGTATCCGTTTTGTCGATCACCGTCATGCACGCGCCCTGGATCGCGATGCTGTCGCCGAGCGCGACATCGGCCAGGTCGAGCCCGCCGGCCTGCACGGTCAGGCGCACGCCGGCGTCGGCCGACGTGCCGAGCGGGGCGATCGATTCGATGCGGCCGACGGCCGCGACAATTCCGGTAAACATCGTGACGATTCCGTTCAGTGAGAGGCGTCGGGCGGCGCGAGCCGCGCGAGGATCCGGAGGTCGTCGCCGATCCGCTCGATACCGTGGAACGACAGTCGGGTGCGCACGTCGAGGCTCGCCGGCGCGGCGAGGTCGAACATGCCGGCGGCGTCGGCGCCCAGCAGGCTCGGCGCCAGATACACCAGCAATTCGTCGACGCACCGCTCGCGCAGCAGCGAGCCGTTCAGCTTGTGGCCGGCCTCGACGTGCAGCTCGTTGACGCCGCGCGCGCCGAGCGCCGCCAGCATCGCGGGCAGGTCGACCTTGCCGTGCGCGTTCGCGAGCGGCACGATTTCCGCGCCGCGCGACTTCAGCACGTTCGCGCGGACTTCGCCGGCGGCGTCGAGCCGGCCGCAGAAGATCAGCAGCGGCGCGCCTTCGAGCAGCCGCGCGTCGAGCGGCAGGTCGAGGCGGCTGTCCACGAGGATGCGTTGCGGCTGACGCGGCGTGTCGATGCCGCGCACGGTCAGCAGCGGATTGTCCTCGCGCACGGTGCCGATGCCGGTGAGGATCGCGCACGCGCGTGCGCGCCATGCGTGCCCGTCGAGACGTGCAGCCTCGCCGGTGATCCACTGGCTTTCGCCGGACGGCAGCGCGGTGCGGCCGTCGAGCGATGCGGCGGTCTTCATCCGTACCCACGGGCGGCCGCGCGTCATCCGCGACACGAAGCCGATGTTCAGCTCGACAGCCTCGTGCGCGAGCAGCCCGCAGCGCACGTCGATGCCCGTGTCGCGCAGCATCCCGAGGCCGCGGCCCGACACCTGCGGATTCGGGTCTTCCATCGCCGCGACGACCTTCGCGACGCGCGCGTCGATCAGCGCGTTCGCACACGGCGGCGTGCGGCCGAAATGACTGCACGGTTCGAGCGTCACGTACACGGTCGAACCCGCGACGTCGTGGCCGCGCGAACGCGCGTCCTTCAGCGCCTGCACTTCCGCGTGATCCTGGCCGGCCGGCTGCGTGAAGCCTTCGCCGATCACGTCGCCGTTCCTGACGATCACGCAGCCGACGCGCGGATTCGGCGCGGTCGTGTACATGCCGCGCGCGGCGAGCGCGAGCGCGCGCTGCATGTGGGCGAAATCGGTATCCGAGAACATGCGCGCGGCCCCGGGTCAGGCGGCGAGTGCCGCGAATGCGCGGCGCGCGGCCGCGAGCGTCGCGTCGATCACCGCGTCGTCGTGCGTGCTCGACACGAAACCCGCCTCGTACGCGGACGGCGCGAAGTACACGCCCTCGTCGAGCATCAGATGGAAGAAGCGGTTGAAGCGCTCGATGTCGCTCTTCGTGACTTCCGCGAAGCTGGTCGGCACGCGTTCGGCGAAGTACAGCCCGAACATCGCACCGATCGAGTCGGCCGCGAACGGCACGCCGGCCGCGCGCGCTTCGGCCGCGAGGCCGTCGGCGAGCCGCTTCGTCTGCGCGGTGAGCGCGTCGTAGAAGCCCGGCGCCTGGATCAGCTGCAGCGTCTTCAGGCCCGCGGCGACCGCGATCGGGTTGCCCGACAGCGTGCCGGCCTGGTAGACGCCGCCGAGCGGCGCGAGGTGGGCCATGATGTCGCGGCGGCCGCCGAACGCGGCGGCCGGCATCCCGCCGCCGATCACCTTGCCGAGGCAGGTGAGGTCGGCCGCGATGCCGTAGTACGCCTGCGCGCCGCCGAGCGCGACGCGGAACCCGCACATCACCTCGTCGAAGATCAGTACGGCGCCGTGCTTCGTGCACAGCGCGCGCAGCGCATTCAGGAATTCGGGCGTGCCGCGCACGAGGTTCATGTTGCCGGCGACCGGCTCGACGATCACCGCGGCGATCTCGTCGCCGAACGCGCCGAATGCTTCCTCGAGCGCGGCGACGTTGTTGTATTCGAGGACGGTCGTGTGCTTCGCGATGTCGGCGGGCACGCCGGCCGACGTCGGGTTGCCGAACGTCAGCAGGCCCGAGCCGGCCTTGACCAGCAGGCTGTCCGCGTGGCCGTGGTAGCAGCCCTCGAACTTCACGATGCGGCTGCGGCCCGTGAAGCCGCGCGCGAGACGCAGCGCGCTCATCGTGGCCTCGGTGCCGCTCGACACCATCCGCACCTGCTCGATCGACGGCACGAGCTTGCAGATTTCCTCGGCGATCTCGATCTCGGCTTCGGTCGGCGCGCCGAACGAGAAGCCGTCGGCGAGCACGTTCTGCACGGCCGACAGCACTTCCGGATGGACATGGCCGACGATCATCGGGCCCCACGAGCCGATGTAGTCGATGTACTGCTTGCCGTCGGCATCCCAGAAATACGGGCCTTGCGCGCGCGCGACGAAGCGCGGCGTGCCGCCGACCGAACGGAACGCGCGCACCGGCGAGTTGACGCCGCCGGGAATGGTCTTCTGGGCGCGTTCGAAGAGGATCTGATTGTTGGACATGAGCGAAACCTGCGAGAGAACGGCGCGGGGGCCTGTGCACGGGCCGCGGCGCCTGGGCGGAACGATCGTCTGATTGTACCGGAGACACGCGACGCAGGCCCGCCGGCCGGCCCGCGGCCTTTCGGCGCGCGAGGGATGCCCGGCGGGACGCGCGGGGCCGATTCGACCCGGTTTCCGGTTATCGCGGCGGCTTGCGCTTGCCGGTCAGCTCGGCCCAGCGCTTTTCGAGCGGACCTTCGACCATCGGCTTGATCGACGTGCCGGAGCTCTGCGCATCCCAGGTCTGTACCGAATACGGATGGACGCGCAGCGCGGCGCGTGGAATCACGACGTCCTGGTGCGCGTCGGCCAGCCAGTCGTACACGAAGTCGATGCACAGCCGGTAGCCGCGCTTGGTCGACGGATCGGGCACCTCGTACGGCGCGTGTGTCACGTAGCCGGAGCCGAACACACCCTTGGGCTCCTTCGCGACGCGGTGCAGGAACACGCGATCGCCCGGCAGGATGCCGCGCGCGAAGCCGCAGCCCCACACGTCATGCACGGCCTCGCCGGCCTTCACACGCGCGGCGACGTCGGGCAGCTCGGGCCATGGCCATTTCTTGGGGCTCCAGATCAGCAGGAAAGCGGTCATGTACCCGGTTCGGCAGGGAGTTGCTCAGAGAGGCGCAAGCTTAACCGAATCGCCGTACCGCTCATGTGATGAGCGAAACACCAAACGGCAGGCCGATCAGGATTCCCATCGCGGTGGACTGCATTTTCGACTGCCGCGTCGTTTCCAGAAGCGGGTTGGCGACGGCTTCCGCTGCTGCGATGAAATATAGGAACGCATAAGTGAATATGGCTGCGGCTCGGTAGGAACCTGAGCAAGCGGCGACGATCGCGGTGCCGGCCATGACCATTGCCGCGGTCACCGCCGCTGCCACGGTTCGTCTCGTAATGCGGGCGATGAGACGGTCGAGCCACGGAAGCGGGTGATTGCGTTTCAGCTTCATCCATTCCGAGGGTAACCGGAGCGACCATACAAGCAACAGGCCAATCACTACTCCGTAGAACACGATTTGCTCCATCATCAGATCGGTTCCCCAGTCATGTTTGCCAAACCGAAGTCCGACGAGATGGACTAGCGCGAAAACAATGCCAACCACGCCGAAATCCAACGCGTGGTCTCGCATTTCGGTGCTCACAAGCATCCAGGGTTTCGATTGTGGCTGCATCTTTCCCTCCGATGGAACGAATTCGTAAGATGGATGATAGGTACATCGACTGCGGCGCGGTAGTCCGAGGCAGGCGAAAAAGTTGCGCGTACAATCATGGGCCTGAACGCGCCGCGTGCGGCGCGGCATCCCGTCTTCACCGTCACGCGCGCCCCGATGCGCGCTGGCTTCCATTCCGGATACCCATGTCCCACGTCGTCCGGCGCCGGCCCGATGCCCGGCTGATCCTGTTGCTCGGCGCGCTCGCGGCCTGCGGGCCGATCGCCACCGACATGTACCTGCCGAGCCTGCCGTCGATCGCCGCCGGCTTTTCCGTCAGCGCCGGCGCCGCGCAGCGCACGCTGACGAGCTTCATGGCCGGCTTCTCGATCGGCATGCTGCTGTACGGCCCGCTGTCCGACACGTGGGGCCGCCGCCCGGTGCTGCTGGGCGGCATCGCGCTGTTCACGCTCGCGAGCATCGGCTGCTTCGTGTCGGGCTCGATCGACATGCTGATCGTCGTGCGCTTCCTGCAGGCGCTCGGCGCGGGCGCCGCGTCGGTGCTCGCGCGTGCGATCGCGCGCGACGCGCACGAGCCGAGCGACGCGGCGAAGGTCCTGTCGATGGTCGCGATCGTGACCGCGGTCGGGCCGCTCCTCGCGCCGCTGATCGGCGGCCAGATCCTGCGTTTCTCCGGCTGGCGCGGCGTGTTCGTCGTGCTGGCCGTGTTCGGCGCGATTTGCGCGACGACCGCGTATCTGCGGGTGCCCGAAACCTGGCCGAAGGAGCGGCGCAAGAGCGCGGCCGTGCTGGCGTCGTTCGCATCGTACGGGCGCATTCTGTCCGACCCCGTCGCATGGGGGCACATGCTGTGCGGCGGGATGGCGTTCGCTTCGATGTTCTCGTACATCACCGCGACGCCGTTCGTGTACATCGAGTATTTCCACGTGTCGCCGCAGCACTACGGGCTGCTGTTCGGCCTGAACGTCGTCGGGATCATGATCGGCAACTTCGCGAACACGCGCCTCGTCGGCCGCATCGGTTCGCTGCGCATCATCGCGGCCGCGTCGCTCGTGAGCTGCATCGCGTCGCTCGCGGTCGCGCTCGTCGCGCTGACGGGGTGGGGCGGGCTGTGGTCGATCGTCGTGTGTTTGTTCTTCGTCGTCGGCGTGGTCGGGATCCTGTCCGCGAACTGCACGACCGACCTCATGCACCGCTATCCGCACAACGCGGGTGCGTCGGCGGCCGTGTTCGGCGCGATGCAGCTCGCGCTCGGCGCGCTGGCGAGCGTCGCGATCGGCGCACTCGCGGACGGCACGCCGTTCGCGATGGGCGTGACGATCGGCGTCACCGGCGTGCTGTGTTTCGCCGGGCGCTACCTCGTGCTGCGCTGGCACGGCCGGCCGGTGAAAGCGGGCGCCTGAAGCGCACCGTCGGTCGGGCCGCACAATGAAAAACGCCACCGCGCGCGATGCGCCGGTGGCGTTTTTCGTTGGGACGCGGGCGGCGGCGGTTGCCGCGCCGCGCGTCAGTCCCGCGCGACGTCCTTCGCCGCCGGCGATGCGCCGTGGCTCAGCCAGTCGAGCACGTCGGCCGTTTCGTCGTCGGCGGCGCGCGCCTTCGCCTGCGCGACGGCCTCGGGCAGCTCGCCGGTGGTCGACGCGCGACGGATCGCCACGCCGACCGCGAGAATGTCGATCATCAGCAGATGCAGAATCCGCGAAATCATCGACAGCTGCGATTCGCGCATCTCGATGTGATCGGTCTCGAGCGCAACGGTCGCGCGCTTCGCGAGCGGCGTGTTGCTCGACGTGATCGCGATCACCTTCGCGCCGGCCTGCATCGCGACGTCGAGCACGCGCAGCAACTCGGGCGCGCGTCCCGACTTCGACACCGCGACGATCACGTCGCCCTTGCCGAGCAGCGCGGCCGACGCGGCCTGCATGTACAGGTCGCCGTACGCGATCGTCGGAATCCCGAAGCGGAAGAACTTGTAATGCGCGTCCTGCGCGACGATGTTCGAGTTGCCGAGCCCGTAGAACTCGATGCGGCGCGCGCCGTTCAGGATTTCGATCGCGTTCTCGACGTGCTCGAAGTTCAGGTGCTCGCGCAGTTGCAGGATCGCGGACACCGTGTTGTCGAGCACCTTCGCGCCGAAATCGGTGGCCGTGTCGCCGAGATGCACCTGGCTGTGGCTCATCGGAATCGTGCCTGTGAGGCCGGTGGCGAGCTTCAGCTTGAAGTCCGACAGCCCCTGGCAGCCGAGCGAGCGGCAGAAGCGGATCACCGTCGGCTGGCTCACGTCCGCCTTGCGCGCGATGTCGACGATGGGGTCGTTGATGATCGAGCGCGGATGGTTCAGCGCGAGATCGGCGACGCGGCGCTCGGCCGGCGTCAGCGCGTCGCGCATCTGGCGGATCCGCTCGAACACGGCCGACGACGCGCCGCCCGAACGGTTCGACAACTGCTCTGCGAGAATCGCCGACACGCCGAGGAACGCCGGATATTCGGCGGTGATCAGGTAGGTCGGGATGTTCTCGAGATAGTGCGCGAAGCGGCCCTTCGCCTCGAAGCGCGCACGGAACGACGAGCGCGTGAACAGCTCGCCGAGCTTCAGCGCGACACCGCCGCCGATATAGACGCCGCCGAGCGCGCCGAGCGTCAGCGCGACGCTGCCGGCGAACGAGCCGAGAATGCCGCAGAAGCATTCGACGGTTTCGAGCGCGAGCGCGTCGCCCGCATGTGCGCGCTCGACGATCTCGACCGTATCGACGGACGCGGCGACGCGCTTCTTGTCGCGCGCGGCGAGCGCCCGGTAGATGATCTCCATGCCGGGGCCCGCGCACACGCGTTCGAACGACACGTGCGGAAACTTCTTGCGCGCGTACTGCAGCACGAGATCCTCGCGCTCGTCCTGCGGCGCGAACGACGCATGACCGCCTTCGCTGCCGAGCGCGATCCAGCGGTCGTCCGCCGGAATCAGGCCCGATACGCCGAGCCCGGTGCCGGGCCCGAGCAGCCCGATCACGCTGTTCTGGCGGCGCGTGCCGCCGCCGATCTGGACGCGCTGCGCATCGGTCAGGCCGGGCAGCGCCATCGCGAGCGCAGTGAAGTCGTTGACGACCAGCAGCGTGTCGAAGCCGAGCGCGCGGCGCGTCGCCTCGATCGAGAAGCGCCAGTCGTGATTGGTCATCGTGACCTGATCGCCGTCGACCGGGTTCGCGATCGCGATAGCCGCGTGATTCACGCGGCTGATCTTCACATCCTTCAGATACTTGCGGATCGCGTCGGTGATCGTCGGATAGTCGGCGCCGGGATACACGCGGATCTGCGTGATCTCGCCCGGGCCGGTTTCCAGCGCGAAGCGCGCGTTGGTGCCGCCGACGTCCGCGAGCAGGCGCGGGCCGTCGGCATGCTGACCCGCGACGACCGCCTTACTTTGCGCACCAGTAGACATCGAGCTGGGTCCCCTTGTCGTTGGCCAGTTGGGAAATCGCGTTCTTCTGCAGCGACGCGGCCGCGGCGTCGAGCACGTCGCGTTTGCGGGCACCCGCGATCAGCAGGAACAGCCGGTCGACGCGCTTCAGCGCATCGAGCGAATAGCTCACACGTGCATGGGGCGCCGCGCCCGGATGCACGGCGACGAAACGCTCGGACGTCGTGATCGCGTGGTCCCATTCGGGCGCGTCGGCGAAGATCGACGCGGTGTGGCCGTCCTCGCCCATGCCGAGCACCGCGACGCTCGGCACGCGGTAGTCGGCGTTCGCGTTGAGCGCGGCGACGTGTGCCTCGAGCGTGGTGCGCGTGTCGACGAGCGGCAGGAAGCGGGCGGGGGCCGCCGCGTGCAGCAGCAGCGTGTCGCGCACGAGTTGCGCGTTGCTGGCCGCGTCGTCGTCCGGCACCCAGCGGTCGTCGACCAGCGTGACGTCGACGCCGGCCCAGTCGAGCGCCGCATGCGACAGCGTGTGCAGGAACGGGCGCGGGCTGGTGCCGCCGGACACCGCGAGCGTCGGGCGCGCGGGGCCGGCGAGCGCCGCGCGCAGCGCCTCGCCGACGGCGCGCGCGAGCGCTTCGCTTTGCGCTTCCTGGGTGTCGAAAGCGTGGATCTCGATCACATCTCCTCCGGACTGCTTTGTCTGTTCAAATCGTACGAATCGTGAGGCACGTTGCCGCGTACGGTGGCGTACGCGGCAACGGTTTGCATCAATTTTCTTCTTCGAGCCAGCAGGTGTCGTGCTGCGCGAGCATCGCGCTCGACGCGGCCGGCCCCCACGTACCTGCCGCATACGGCTTCGGCGGCTTCAGCGTGCGCGCCCATTCGTTCAGGATCGGCTCGACCCACTGCCATGCGGCTTCCTGTTCGTCGCGACGCACGAAGAGGGCGAGCCGGCCGTTGATCACGTCGAGCAGCAGGCGCTGGTACGCCTCCATCTGCCCTTCCTTGAAGAACTGGTCGAACGCGAGATCAAGGTGCACGCTCGCGAGATTCATCCCTTCGCCCGGCTGCTTCGCGAGGCAGTACAGGCGGATCGTCTCGTTCGGCTGCAGCCGGATCACGAGGCGGTTCGCACCGGGGCGCAGCGCGGTCGGCCCGAGCGCCGAGTGCGGCACAGGGCGGAAGTTGACGACGATCTCCGCCACGCGGTCGGCCAGACGCTTGCCGGTGCGCAGGAAGAACGGCACGCCGGCCCAGCGCCAGTTCTCGATCTCGACCTTCAGCGCGACGAAGGTTTCGGTCTGGCTGTCGGGCTTCACGCCCGGCTCGGTCGCGTAGGCCGGCACCTGCCCGCCCTTGATCACGCCCGCATGATACTGGCCGCGCACCGCGACCTTGCCGATGTCGCGCGGATCGATCGGCTTCAGCGCGCGCAGCACGCGCAGCTTCTCGTCGCGCACCGAGTCGGAATCCATAGAGTGCGGCGGCTCCATCGCGACGATCGACAGCAGCTGCAGCAGGTGGTTCTGCACCATGTCGCGCAGCGCGCCCGTATTGTCGTAGAAATCGCCGCGCGCCTCGACGCCGAGCTCCTCGGCGATCGTGATCTGGATGCTCTCGACCCATTCGCGGCGCCACAGCGGCTCGAACAGCGCATTGCCGAAGCGCAGCGCGAGCAGATTCTGTACCGGCTCCTTGCCGAGATAGTGGTCGATCCGGTAGATCTGGCCTTCCGCGAAGATCTCGCCGACCGCGTCGTTGATCGCATTCGACGACTTCAGGTCGTAGCCGAGCGGCTTCTCGAGCACGATGCGTGCGCCTTCGTTCAGCCCGACCGACGCGAGCGCCTTGCAGATCGGCACGAACAGCGACGGGCCCGTCGCGAGATAGAACACGCGGATGCCGGGCAAGTGCGCGACCGCATCGCGCAGCACGACGTAGTCCTCCGCGCGGCCGAGGTCGAGCTTCACGTACTCGATGCGTTCGAGGAAGGATTTCCACCCGCTTTCGTCGAATGCCTTGCCGGCGGCCTTCGCCGCATGCGGCTTCACATGCGTGTCGACCCATTCGAGATAGCCGGCCCGATCCGATTCGTGCCGCGCGACGGCAACGATCCGGCCGCTTTCCGCGAGCATGTTGCCGCGGTGCGCTTCGAACAGCGCGGGCAGGATCTTGCGCATCGACAGGTCGCCGGTGCCGCCGAAAAGTACGAAGGTAAAGCTGGAATCGGTATGCATGTGTCTCCGCCAATGGGGGTGCTGGGAAGCGATCCGTAGTGCGATAAAAATATTTTTGACACTGAATTGTAGTTTAACTACAATCCGCCGCAAGGGGTAGCACCCGGGTGAAGAAAAAAAGAAGTGCGGTCGCCGAGCCGCGCGAGCTTCGCCTTCGGGAACGCCTTGTGCCGAATGGTATCGGACATTGACGGCGCGCATCGTCCGCGCACCGTCGACCCCGGGCTCGCGTCGCAGCATCGCGGCGGGCCAGAAACACAAAGAGGAGACACGCCGTTGAATCTCGATTCACGCTTTCTGTAAGAGCCCGGCCGGTCATCGGCCCGTACGCTGCATGCGTCCCGCGGCTCGATTTCCCCGTCGTTTATCAAGAAGCCGGTTCCCCATGGGAACTTAACGAGTTGATTCAGTCTGGAGGAGATAAGTAATGAAAGTTCGCTCGATCATGGGCGCGCTCTGCGCCGCAGGCCTGATGGCTGGCGCCGTGGCGGCGCAGGCAGCCGAAAATGTAACCGTGCTGCACTGGTGGACGTCGGGCGGCGAGTCGAAGGCCGTCGGCGTGCTGAAGGACGACGTGCAGAAGCAGGGCTACGTGTGGAAGGACTTCGCGGTCGCGGGCGGCGCCGGCGCCGCGGCGATGACCGCACTGAAGACCAAGGTGATCAGCGGCGACGCTCCGTCGGCCGCGCAGATCAAGGGCCCGCTGATCCAGGACTGGGCCGACCAGGGCGTGCTCGTCAACATCGATTCCGTCGCCGGCGACTGGAAGCAGAACCTGCCGCCGGAAATCGACAAGATCATCAAGTACAAGGGCCACACCGTCGCCGCGCCGTTCTCGGTGCACCGCGTCAACTGGCTGTACATCAACAAGGCCGCGCTCGACAAGGTCGGCGCGAAGGTGCCGGCCACCTGGCCCGAATTCTTCGCGGTGGCCGACAAGCTGAAGGCCGCGGGCATCCAGCCGGTCGCGATGGGCGGCCAGCCGTGGCAGGACCTGACGCTGTGGGAAGACGTCGTGCTGTCGCAGGGCCCGGCGTTCTACAAGAAGGCGCTGGTCGACCTCGACCAGGCGACGCTGACGTCGCCGCAGATGCTGTCGGTGTTCGACACGGTGCGCAAGATCCAGGGCTACTTCGACACCGGCCGTAACGGCCGCGACTGGAACCTCGCGACCGCGATGGTCATCAACGGCAAGGCCGGCATGCAGTTCATGGGCGACTGGGCGAAGGGCGAGTTCGAGAACGCCGGCAAGAAGTCGGGCAAGGACTACATCTGCGCACCGGTGCCGGGCACGGCGAACGCGTACACGTTCAACGTCGATTCGTTCGTGTTCTTCCAGCAGAAGGGCGAGAAGAACGCGACGCCGGGCCAGCTCGCGCTCGCGAAGACGATCATGACGCCGGACTTCCAGGAGCAGTTCAGCCTGCTGAAGGGTTCGGTGCCTGTGCGTCTCGGCGTGAAGATGGACAAGTTCGACGACTGCGCGAAGAAGTCGTATGCCGACGAGCAGACCGCGATCAAGTCGGGCGGTTTCGTGCCGTCGCTCGCGCACGGCATGGCGCAAAGCGACGCGACCGCCGGCGCGATCACGGACGTCGTGACGAAGTTCATGAACTCGCAGCAGGATTCGAAGAGCGCGGTCGCCGCGCTCGCGAAGGCCGCGAAGGTCAAGTAACGCGCGCCAGGCGCCCGGCCGGACACGCTTCATCGGCCGGGCGTTTTTGCATGTGCAGCAAACGGGCTCGCCCGCGGGCCCGTGCCGTACCGGCGCCGGCCCGGCCTGCGTCGCCCTCGTTCCAGGAGTCGAATCAAGTGGCTGCCCCTCTTAGCGGAAACGGATCCGGCGCTGCCGCCGCACGGCGTACGTCGCCGATGTCGGCCTTCGCCGATCGCTGGATCCCGAAGCTCGTGCTCGCGCCGAGCGTCGCGATCGCCGTGGTGTTCATCTACGGCTTCATCCTGATTACCGGCTATCTGTCGCTGACCAACTCGCGGCTGTTGCCCAACTACGAATTCGACGGCTTCGGCCGTTACACGGACCTGTTCCAGAACGACGTGTGGTGGACCTCCGCCGCGAACCTCGGCTGGTTCGGGATTCCGTTCATCGCGATCTGCGTCGGGCTCGGGCTGTTCCTCGCGATCCTGCTCGATCAGCGGATCCGCAACGAAGGCGCGCTGCGCGCGATCTTCCTGTACCCGATGGCGCTGTCGTTCATCGTCACCGGCACCGCGTGGCAGTGGATCCTGAACCCGGGCCTCGGCCTCGAGAAGGTGATGCACGACTGGGGCTGGACGAGCTTCTCGTTCGGCTGGCTCGACGATCCGGACAAGGCGATCTTCTGCGTGGTGATCGCGGCCGTGTGGCAGTCGACCGGTTTCGTGATGGCGCTGTTCCTCGCGGGGCTGCGCGGCGTCGACGGCGAGATCTTCAAGGCCGCGCAGGTCGACGGCGCGACGCTGCCGACCATCTACCGCAAGATCGTGATCCCGAGCATGCGCCCGGTGTTTTTCTCGGTGCTGCTGATCCTCTGCCACATCACGATCAAGACCTTCGACCTCGTCGTCGCGCTGACGGCCGGCGGCCCGGGCACGTCGTCGTCGTTGCCGGCCATGTTCATGTACACGTTTTCGTTCAACCGCGGCCAGCTCGGGCTCGGCGCGGCGTCCTCGGTGATGATGCTCGCGACCGTGGTCGCGGTGCTGGTGCCGCTGATGTATATGGAATCGAGGAGCACCCGCAATGCAGCCTAAGATGACGATCAGCCGGGCGGTGATCTATGCGGCACTGATCCTGTTCGCGCTGTATTTCCTGTTTCCGATCTACGTGATGCTGTCGACGTCGTTCAAGGACCTCGACCAGTTGCGCACCGGCAACCTGCTGACGCCGCCCACCACGTGGACCGTCGACCCGTGGGTGAAGGCATGGAGCGGCGCGTGTACCGGCGTGCGCTGCGACGGGATGAAGCCGTTCTTCCTGAACTCGCTGCAGATGGTGATTCCGGCCGTGCTGATCTCGTCGCTGATCGGCGCGTTCAACGGCTACGTGCTCACGCACTGGCGCTTTCGCGGCGCGGACGCGCTGTTCACGATGATGCTGGTCGGCTGCTTCATCCCGTTCCAGGTGATCCTGCTGCCGATGGCGCGCCTGCAGGGGATGCTCGGCCTCGCGAACACGATTCCGGGCCTGGTGTTCGTGCACGTCGTGTACGGGATCGCGTTCACGACGATGTTCTTCCGCAACTTCTACGTGAGCGTGCCGGCCGAACTCGTGAAGGCCGCGCGCATCGACGGCGCCGGTTTCTTCACGATCTTCACGAAGATCCTGCTGCCGGTGTCGCTGCCGATCTTCATGGTGTGCCTGATCTGGCAATTCACGCAGATCTGGAACGACTTCCTGTTCGGGATCGTGTTCTCCGGCGTCGATTCGATGCCGATCACGGTGGCGCTGAACAACCTCGTCAACACGTCGACGGGCGTGAAGGAATACAACGTCGACATGGCCGGCGCGATCATCGCCGCGCTGCCGACGCTGCTCGTCTACATCGTCGCCGGCCGCTACTTCGTGCGCGGGCTGACGGCGGGCGCGGTGAAGGGGTAAGCGCGGCTTTATCCGATACGACGAACCGGCCGCGCAGCACGCGCGGCGCATCGAAACGAACCCGACGCGGCGCCCGAATGCGCCGCGCGAGACGAGACAGAGGATTCACAGCATGGCAAGCCTTTCCATCCGTGACGTGTACAAGACCTACCCGAACGGGGTGCCGGTCCTGAAGGGTGTCGACATCGAGATCGAGGACGGACAGTTCCTGATCCTGGTCGGCGGCTCGGGCTGCGGGAAGTCGACGCTGCTCAACATGATCGCCGGCCTCGAGACCGTGACGAGCGGCGAGATCTGCATCGACGGCAAGGTCGTCAACGACCTCTCGCCGAAGGATCGCGACATCGCGATGGTGTTCCAGTCGTACGCGCTGTATCCGTCGATGACGGTGCGCGAGAACATCTCGTTCGGGCTGAACATCCGCAAGGTGCCGAAGAACGAGCAGCAGCAGATCGTCGACCGTGTGTCGTCGATGCTGCAGATCCAGCATCTGCTCGACCGCAAGCCGGGGCAGCTGTCGGGCGGCCAGCGCCAGCGCGTCGCGATGGGCCGCGCGCTCGCACGCGATCCGTCGCTGTTCCTGTTCGACGAACCGCTGTCGAACCTCGACGCGAAGCTGCGCATCGAGATGCGCGCGGAAATCAAGCTGCTGCACCAGCGCCTCGGCACGACGATCGTCTACGTGACGCACGACCAGATCGAGGCGATGACGCTCGGCGACCGGATCGCGGTGATGAAGGACGGCGTGGTCCAGCAGTTCGGCGCGCCGCAGGAGATCTACGATTCGCCGTCGAACCTGTTCGTCGCGGGCTTCATCGGCGCGCCGCCGATGAACTTCATCAACGGCCGGCTGGTCGAGCAGGGCGGCGGGATCGCGCTCGAGATCGATACGGGCCTGGCGCGCAGCGCGCTGATCCTGCCGTTCGACGCCGCGAAGCTGAAGTCGCACGTCGGCCGCGAGGTGATCCTCGGGCTGCGTCCGGAGCGCATCACCGACGCGCGCCACGCGCACAACGGCGAGGCGTCGAACCTGCAGCCGATCGACGTGCGCGTTGACGTGACCGAGCCGACCGGGCCGGACACGCACGTGTTCGCGCAGGTGAACGGCAAGCGGATCGTGAGCCGCGTGCATCCAGCCGCGAACCCGCAGCCGGGGCAGACGCAGTCGCTGCTGTTCGACGTGTCGAAGGCGGTGCTGTTCGATCCGGCGTCGGAAGAGCGGATCGCGTGACGCGGCGTTCGCGCTGAACGACGGAGAAGGGGTCGTCTCGAATGAGCGGCCCCTTTTGTTTCCGGCGGTGCGGTTGGTGCCGTGGCGGCGCTCAATGCGGCAACCGCACGTCGAACTTGAACGTCGCGAGCCGCGCGACGAGGATGAAGCCGGTCGCGAGCAGCACGCTGTACACCGAGTCGCACTGCAGCCACACGAGCAGCAGGTAGAACCAGCAGCCGACGAACGCGCAGGTCGCGTACGGCCGCGAATCGCGCAGGATCAGCGGGATGTCGTTGCACAGCACGTCGCGGACGATCCCGCCGACCACGCCGGTAATCACGCCCATCATCACCGCGATGAAGCGCGGCATCTCGGCGTCGAGCGCGATCGCCGTGCCCGAGATGCTGAAGATGCCGAGCCCGATCGCATCGGCGATCAGCAGCAGCCGTTCGGCCGACAGCCGCGACAGCATCCGCAATACGAACGGCGCGAACAGGGCGAGCACGAAGATCGCGATCACGTAGTCGTCGTGCACGACCCAGTAGAACGGCCGGCGCTCGAGCAGGATGTCGCGCAGCGTGCCGCCGCCGAATGCGGTCGCGAGCGCGACGACGAACGTGCCGACCGAGTCGAGGCGGTTCTTGCGCGCCTCGATGAACCCCGAAATCGCGAAAGCCAGCGTGGCGATCGCCTCCAGTACCGCGATCGCGAGCGTCAGCCTAGGATGCGGCACGCGGCCCCCGCTCGGCCGGCGCCGGGTGCGGCTGCAGCAGCACGAGCACCGCGCCCGCACCGCCGTCGTGGCCGCGCGCCTCGCAGAACGCGATCACTTCTTCCTTCTGCACGAGCCATGCGCGCACCTTGCCCTTCAGCACGGGCTCCTTGCCGATCGAGCCGAGCCCCTTGCCGTGGATCACGCGCAGGCAGCGCAGCCCTTTCTTGCCGGCTTCGCGGATGAATTCGGCGAGCGCATCGCGCGCTTCGTCGCGCCGCATGCCGTGCAGATCGATCTGCGCCTGCACGATCCACGCACCGCTCCTCAGCTTGCGCACGACGTCGCGGCTGATGCCCGGGCGGTGGTAATACAGCGAGTCGTCGCTGTCGAGCAGCGTCTCCGGATCGAATTCGTCGGACAGCGTCGCGTTCAGCACGGCTTCCTCGTCGCGCTGCGTCTGCTTCGGCAGCGGGTCGGGCGGCATGCGGCCGGACGACGCGCGCGGCGGCGCGTTCAGCGGCCGGATCGTGCCGATTTCGTTGCGGAACAGATTCGCGTCGGCTTCCGCCTTGCGCTCGGCCTTCGCGGTTTCGACGCGCGCGCGTTCGCGACGATCGGCTTCGCCTTGCAGCGACTTGCGCAATGCGCCGAGGCCCGCGAGGCCCTGGCCGCGCAAGGCGGCCGCATCGGGCGCGGGCGGCGGCGCCTCGGGCGCCGGGGTCACGGGACGGGCAGCGATCTTTCGCTTCGCGGGATCGCTCGGATGGGGCTGGTTCTTCGCCATGATTCGGTAACGGGGCAGGCGCGTTCGGGCGCGCGGGCACAAAAAAAGCCGCTGCGCGGCGGCAGCGGCTTTCCGGTCGAGCCCGCTTCGCGGCAGCGGACGCCATTGTAGCGCCCGCCGCGGCAAGGCTTCCGGCTTACTTCTTGTCGTGCAGGCTTTCGAGGTAGCGCTGCGCGTCGAGCGCGGCCATGCAGCCCGTGCCCGCGCTGGTGATCGCCTGGCGGTACACGTTGTCCTGCACGTCGCCCGCGGCGAACACGCCCGGCACGCTCGTCGACGTCGCGTTGCCTTGCAGGCCGCTCTTCGTCAGGATGTAGCCGTCCTTCATCTCCAGCTGGCCCTGGAACAGGTCGGTGTTCGGCTTGTGGCCGATCGCGACGAACACGCCCTGCACGTGCAGGTCTTCCGTCGCGCCGGTCTTCACGTTCTTGATGCGCAGGCCCGTGACGCCCGACGCTTCGCCGGTCACCTCGTCGAGCACGTGATCCCACTTGATGTCGACGACGCCTTCCTTTTCCTTCTCCAGCAGGCGGTCGATCAGGATCGGCTCCGCGCGGAACTTGTCGCGGCGATGGATCACCGTGACCTTCTTCGCGATGCCGGTCAGGTAGAGCGCTTCCTCGACGGCCGTGTTGCCGCCGCCGATCACCGCGACTTCCTGGCCGCGATAGAAGAAGCCGTCGCAGGTCGCGCAGGCCGACACGCCCTTGCCCATGAACGCTTCCTCGGACGGCAGGCCGAGATACTGGGCGGACGCGCCGGTCGCGATGATCAGCGAGTCGCACGTGTATTCGCCCGAGTCGCCGATCAGGCGGATCGGCTGCTCGTGCAGTTTCGCGGTGTGGATATGGTCGAAGACGATTTCGGTGTTGAAGCGCTCGGCATGCTCGAGAAAGCGCGCCATCAGCTCCGGACCCTGCACGCCGTTCGCGTCGGCCGGCCAGTTTTCGACGTCGGTCGTGGTCATCAGCTGGCCGCCCTGCGCGATGCCGGTGATCAGCACCGGGGACAGGTTGGCGCGTGCCGCGTAGACGGCGGCCGTGTAGCCGGCGGGGCCGGAACCGAGAATCAGGACTTTGGCGTGTTTGGGCGTGGACATGTGCGAATCCGTAAAAGGCGGCGCGGCGGGCGGGGTAGGGCTCGCCGTACGCTCCGGTTGACCGGGATGCCGTCATAGATGGGTATCAGACGCGCATTATAAAGGCCCCGTTGCTGCGTTGCCGAACGAGAGTTTCAATCGCGCCGATAGCGTTTCGCGGCGCGCCGTCGTACCGTGGCAGCGCGCCGGGCGGCGGTTTGCCGCGCGGCGGCGAGTTGTCGCAGGGGCGAACATTCGGCCGGCCTGCGGCCGCGGGCGGCGCCGGTTCGGCGCCCCGTCCCCGTGATGTAACCGTCATTTACACTTGGCGGCGCGGTGCAGCGTTTACAATAAGCGCGATCGAACGACAGGCGGGCGCACGGCCCGTCCTCTTTATACGGATTCATGGCAAAAGCTCCTTATTCCGCCCAGGCACAGGCGTTGCCGCACCGGATGTCGAAGCTCCTCACGGAGATCCGCTGGATTCTCCAGGTCGCGCTCTGCGCCTTTCTGGTGATGGCCCTGCTGAGCTACAGCCGGCGCGATCCAAGCTGGACGCACGCCGCCCAGGTCGATCACATCTCGAACTGGGCCGGCCGCGTCGGCGCGTGGACGGCCGACATCATCCTGCTGCTGTTCGGCCTGTCGGCCTACTGGCTGATCGTGCCGCTCGGGCGGCGCATCGCCGTCAACTACCGCCGCATCACGCGCCACGACGCGATGCCCGACGAACCGGAGCGGCCGATCGGCTGGCTCACCGAAATCCTTGCGTTCGTGCTGGTCGTGCTCGCATGCGACGGCATCGAGGCGCTGCGCATGTGGTCGCTGAAGGTGCAGTTGCCGCGTGCGCCGGGCGGCGTCGTCGGCGAGGCCGTCGCGGGCGCGATGTCGCACGCGTTCGGCTTCACGGGCGGCACGCTGTTGCTGCTGATCGCGCTCGCGATCGGCCTGTCGCTCTATTTCCGCTTCTCGTGGCTGTCGGTCGCCGAGCGTGTCGGCGGCGCGATCCTGTCCGCGGTCAACGTCGCGAAGCTGCGCCGCGAGGCCGAGCGCGACCGCAAGCTCGGCGAGGCCGCGGCGGTGCGCCGCGAAGGCAAGGTCGAAGAGGAGCGCGTGCGCATCGAGGATCACGAGCCGGTGACGATCGTGCCGCCGGTCGTCACGCCCGCGAAGTCCGAGCGCGTCGAGCGCGAGCGCCAGGTGCCGCTGTTTACCGACCTGCCGGGCGATTCGACGCTGCCGCCGGTGTCGCTGCTCGATCCCGCGCCGAAGACGCAGGAGGCGATTTCCGCCGATACGCTCGAATTCACGTCGCGCCTGATCGAGAAGAAGCTGAAGGACTTCGGCGTCGAGGCGAGCGTCGTCGCCGCGTATCCGGGCCCGGTCGTCACGCGCTACGAGATCGAACCGGCCACCGGCGTGAAGGGCAGCCAGATCGTCAACCTCGCGAAGGATCTCGCGCGTTCGCTGTCGCTCGTGTCGATCCGCGTGGTCGAGACGATCCCCGGCAAGAACTACATGGCGCTCGAGCTGCCGAACCAGCGCCGCCAGACGGTGCACCTGTCGGAGATCATCGGCTCCGAGGTGTATGCGGCCGCCTCGTCGGCGCTGACGCTGAGCCTCGGCAAGGACATCGGCGGCAAGCCGGTGTGCGCGGATCTCGCGAAGATGCCGCACCTGCTGGTGGCCGGTACGACCGGTTCGGGCAAGTCGGTCGGGATCAACGCGATGATCCTGTCGCTGCTGTACAAGGCCACCGCCGAGCAGGTGCGCCTGATCCTGATCGATCCGAAGATGCTCGAAATGAGCGTCTACGAAGGCATTCCGCACCTGCTGTGCCCGGTCGTCACCGACATGCGCCAGGCCGGCCACGCGCTGAACTGGACGGTCGCGGAAATGGAGCGCCGCTACAAGCTGATGAGCAAGCTCGGCGTGCGCAACCTCGCGGGCTACAACAACAAGATCGACGATGCGGCGAAGCGCGAGGAGAAGATCCCGAACCCGTTCAGCCTGACGCCGGAAGATCCGGAGCCGCTCGGCCGCCTGCCGAACATCGTCGTCGTGATCGACGAGCTGGCCGACCTGATGATGGTCGTCGGCAAGAAGGTCGAGGAGTTGATCGCGCGGATCGCACAGAAGGCGCGTGCGGCCGGCATCCATCTGATCCTCGCGACGCAGCGTCCGTCGGTCGACGTGATCACCGGCCTGATCAAGGCGAACGTGCCGACGCGCATTGCCTTCCAGGTGTCGTCGAAGATCGACTCGCGCACGATTCTTGACCAGATGGGCGCCGAATCGCTGCTGGGGATGGGCGACATGCTGTACCTGCCGCCCGGCTCGGGCTTGCCGGTGCGCGTGCATGGCGCGTTCGTCTCCGACGACGAAGTGCATCGCGTCGTCGAGAAGCTCAAGGAACACGGCGAGCCGAACTACGTCGAGGGCCTGCTCGAAGGCGGCACCGCCGACGGCGACGAGGGCTCGGCCGGCGCGGGAACCGGCGAAGGCGGCGGCGAGTCTGATCCGCTGTACGACCAGGCGGTCGAGATCGTCATCAAGAACCGCCGCGCGTCGATCTCGCTTGTGCAGCGCCATCTGCGGATCGGCTACAACCGCGCGGCGCGGCTGCTCGAGCAGATGGAGCAGTCGGGGCTCGTGTCGGCGATGTCGTCGAGCGGCAACCGCGAAATTCTTGTGCCGGCGCGCGACGCGGAATGAGTCCGCGGCGCCCGCAGCGCCGGCCACCCAGGGAGAAAACCGCTATATGCAGCAACATTCGTTCGCAATGTCCCTTCGTTCGACGCGGCGCTGGCTCGGCGCGGCGCTCGCCGGCGCATCGCTGATGCTCGCGGCGACGCACGCGTTCGCGGGCGGCACCGAGCAACTGAAGGCCTTCGTGTCGCAGGTGCGTTCGGCGAAGGGCGATTTCACGCAGCAGATCGTCAAGGCGCCGGCCAAGGGCGCGAGCGCCGCGCAGGCCGCGCCGAAGCCCACCGACAATTCGAGCGGCACGTTCGTGTTCGCGCGGCCGGGCAAGTTCATCTGGACGTACCAGAAGCCGTATCAGCAGGTCCTGCAGGCCGACGGCGACAAGCTCTACGTGTACGACCGCGACCTGAACCAGGTCACCGAGCGCAAGCTGAACGGTGCGCTGGGCGCGAGCCCCGCCGCGATCCTGTTCGGCAGCAACGACCTCGACAAGAGCTACACGTTGCGCGATGCCGGCGAGAAGGGCGGCATCGAGTGGCTCGAGATGTTGCCGAAGGCGCAGGACACGCAGTTCCAGCGGATCGGCATCGGCTTCCGGAACGGCACGCTCGCCGCGATGGAGCTGCACGACGTGTTCGGCAACGTCACGCTGCTGACCTTCACGAACATCCAGACGAATCCGTCGCTGAAGGGCGATACGTTCAAGTTCGTCGTGCCGAAGGGCGCGGACGTGATCAACGGCTGACGGGCGCCGCGCACTGCTTTTCCCTAACGGGCCTGCCGGCGACGGCAGGCCCGTGTCGTTTCTGCGCGCGGGCATCAGGCGCCAGGCACCGGGCGCGGACACCAGGCCCGGCGGCGCCGTCGTGCGGCTGTCATAATGTCGGGTCCGGCGGCCGGTTCGGCCGCCATCGTTTGATGTGGAGCGAGGGTTCATGTCCGACCTGTTTCAAGTCGAGCCGCGCCGTCCGCTCGCCGAGGCGCTGCGGCCGAAAACGCTCGCCGAGGTGATCGGCCAGACGCATTTGCTGGGCGAAGGCAAGCCGCTGCGGCTCGCGTTCGAATCGGGCAAGCCGCATTCGATGATCCTGTGGGGGCCGCCCGGCGTCGGCAAGACGACGCTCGCGCGGCTCACCGCGCTCGCGTTCGACTGCGAGTTCATCGCGCTGTCCGCGGTGCTCAGCGGCGTGAAGGACATCCGCGAGTCGATGGAGCAGGCGAGGGACACGCTGAATCGCACCGGGCGCCACACGATCCTGTTCGTCGACGAGATCCACCGCTTCAACAAGGGGCAGCAGGATGCGCTGCTGCCGTTCGTCGAGTCGGGCCTCGTGACCTTCATCGGCGCGACGACCGAAAACCCGAGTTTCGAGGTCAATTCGGCGTTGCTCTCGCGTGCGCAGGTGTACGTGCTGAAGTCGCTGAGCGACGACGAGATGCGCCAGTTGCTGAAGCGCGCGCAGGACATCGCGCTCGGCGGCCTCGCGTTCGACGACAAGGCGATCGATACGCTGATCGGCTACGCGGACGGCGACGCGCGCCGCTTCCTGAACCTGCTCGAACAGGCGCAGACGGCGGCGACGTCGGCCGGCGTCGCGACGATCGATGCCGATTTCGTCGGCAGCGCGATGACGCTGAACGCGCGGCGCTTCGACAAGGGCGGCGACAACTTCTACGATCAGATTTCGGCGCTGCACAAGTCGGTGCGCGGCTCGAGCCCGGACGGCGCGCTGTACTGGTTCTGCCGGATGATCGACGGCGGCGCGGATCCGAAGTATCTCGCGCGGCGCATCGTGCGGATGGCGTGGGAAGACATCGGCCTGGCCGATCCGCGCGCGTTGCAGGTGGCGAACGACGCTGCCGAAACCTACGAACGGCTCGGCTCGCCGGAAGGCGAGCTCGCGCTCGGGCAGGCCGTGATCTATCTCGCGTGCGCGGCGAAGAGCAACGCCGGCTACAACGCGTTCAACCAGGCGATGGCGTTCGTGAAGCAGGACAAGTCGCGCGAGGTGCCCGTGCACCTGCGCAACGCGCCGACCAAGCTGATGAAGGAGCTCGGCTACGGTCACGCGTATCGATACGCGCACGACGAGCCGAACGCGTACGCGGCCGGCGAGACGTACCTGCCGGACGGGATGCGCGAGCCGCGCTGGTACCAGCCGGTGCCGCGCGGGCTCGAATCGAAGATCGCCGACAAGCTTGCATGGCTGCGCGAGCTCGATCGCGAGGCCGGCAAGAAGGACTGACGGCGCTGCCGCGGATGCGTCAGCGCTTGCGGCCCGGCTGTTGTTTCTTCCAGTATTCGAACGGCTCTTCGTGGCATTCGATGTCGAGTTCGGCGACCCGCGCATGCAGGCGTTCCTGCGCGTCGGCGATCGCGAGGTTGTAGACCGCCGGCGCGATTTCCTGGATGAAGAAATGCAGCAGCGCGCCGGCCTGGATGTTGCCGATCGGCTCGTCCATGTTTTCTGTGAAATAACGTTGCAGCGACGCGATCGCGCGATCGCGTAGCTCCTTGTCGAGTTCGATGCTCATCGGATTCCCCGGGGGCTGTGACGCGGAGCCGACGCTCCGCTCGATTCGTTGCCGCCAGACGGCGCGGGCGTGTTGCGATCCGTCATGGCGAGGCGCGCGGCAATTCGCCGGGCGCCGATGCCGCGGACTGCCAATACGATACCGCCATGGCCGCCCATTTGCGGCATCGTCCGTCCGGACGACGCCGTGGCCGCCGCCGGGTGCGTTAGAATTCCCGTCTTACACAACGATTTTTCCAAGTCCTCCCATGCTCGACATCCAGTTGCTGCGCAAAGACCTCGACGGCGTCGCCAAGCGCCTCGCCGATCGCGGCTACACCCTCGACGTTGCCGCGTTCTCCGCGCTCGAAGCGGAACGCCGCGCGATCCAGACCCACACCGAAGAGCTCCAGGCGCGCCGCAACAGCCTGTCGAAGCAGATCGGCGCGATGAAGGGGAAGGGCGAGGACACGTCGGCCGTGATGGCCGAGGTCGGCGGGATCGGCGACGAGATGAAGGCGGGAGAAGCCAAGCTCGGCGAGATCCAGGCGCGCCTGTCCGACCTGATGCTGGGCATGCCGAACGTCGCGCACGAAAGCGTGCCGGTCGGCAAGGACGAAGCCGACAACGTCGAGGCGCGTCGCTGGGGCACGCCGCGCCAGTTCGATTTCGAGGTGAAGGATCACGTCGACGTCGGCACGCCGCTCGGCCTCGATTTCGAGACGGGCGCGAAGCTCGCCGGTGCACGCTTCACGATGCTGCGCGGCCCGATCGCGCGCCTGCACCGCGCGCTCGCGCAGTTCATGATCGACACGCACACGCAGCAGCACGGCTATACCGAAACGTACACCCCGTACATCGTCAATCCCGAGATCCTGTACGGCACGGGCCAGTTGCCGAAGTTCGCGGACGACATGTTCCGCGTCGAGAAGGGCGGTGCGGAAAACACGGTCACGCAATACCTGATCTCCACGTCCGAGATTTCGCTGACGAACACCGTGCGCGAGTCGATCGTCGACGCGTCCGCGCTGCCGATCAAGCTCACCGCGCATTCCCCGTGCTTCCGCTCGGAAGCCGGTTCGTACGGCCGCGACACGCGCGGGATGATCCGTCAGCACCAGTTCGACAAGGTCGAGATGGTGCAGGTCGTCGCGCCGGAAACGTCGTACGCGGCGCTCGACGAAATGGTCGGCCACGCGGAAGCGATCCTGCAGAAGCTCGGCCTGCCGTACCGCGTGATCACGCTGTGCACGGGCGACATGGGCTTCTCGGCCGCGAAGACGTTCGACCTCGAGGTGTGGTTGCCCGCGCAGAACACCTATCGCGAAATCTCGAGCTGCTCGAACACCGAGGCATTCCAGGCGCGCCGGATGCAGGCGCGGTTCCGCAACGCGCAAGGCAAGCCGGAGCTCGTGCATACGTTGAACGGTTCGGGCCTGGCGGTCGGCCGTACGCTCGTCGCGGTGCTGGAGAACTACCAGAACGCGGACGGCTCGGTCACGGTGCCGGACGTGCTGCGTCCGTACATGGGCGGCATGGAGCGGATCGACGCGCCTGCACAGGCGTCGTAACGCGGGCCTTCCGAAGCCCCGCAAAAAAATTTGCCGAGGGGGCTTGTCAGCCAAGAAAAGATCGTTTTATAATCTTTTCTTTCGCGGGAGTGACCAACCGCGAAATGCAGTAAGGAAGGAGAGGTGGCAGAGTGGTCGAATGTACCTGACTCGAAATCAGGCGTACGGTTTCCCCGTACCGTGGGTTCGAATCCCACCCTCTCCGCCAAAATACGAAGCCCCTTGATCCGGAAGGATCAAGGGGTTTTTCGTTTTGGGTCGCCGGTGCAATGCGTCGATTGTCGATGCTGCGGCGACAGGCCGGCTACCGGCGGATCGGATCGTGCCGAGACGATGGCGATCCACCGCGCGCACGATCGTGCCGCAGCTTCGATGCAGACTCGCTGCATCACGACCGCCACCGCCCGATGACGAACCGACTGTCGGAAGTCCTGACGGTTATTGCATGGCGGATTGCGGCCATCGCGGTCGTGGGCGTTCGCAACGCGCGTCGAGCGCGCCGCAGGCAAGGGCCACGTTCAATGAGGCGTGACGGCGTCGCTGCGACACCGGGTGCGTGCAAAACCGGATGCCGGCGCGCCGACCGTTTCAAGCGGCACACGCCGGCTTCCGCACAATCCTTACCGAACGATCACGCCGCCGTCGGATACTGCGCCAGCACCCTGTCGCGGATCGATGGCTTGATGTTCGATTGCGCCATGTCGCCGCGATAGTGCGCGACCACGCGCGGGTTCATCACGCGATACCAGAGCGGCGGCACGTACGCGAACAGGATCATCGTCGCGTAGCCGGCCGGCAATTGCGGCGCATCGTCGAAGTGGCGCAGCGCCTGGTACGAGCGCGTCGGATTCGCGTGATGGTCGGCGTGTCGCTGCAACTGGTACAGGAACAGGTTCGTGACGACGTGATTGCTGTTCCACGAATGCTGCGGCGTACAGCGTTCGTAGCGGCCGCTCGGCAGCTTGCGACGGCCGAGCCCATAGTGCTCGACGTAGTTCACGACTTCGAGCAGCGACGCGCCGTAAGCGGCCTGGATCACGAGGAACGGGATCACGACCTTGCCGGCCATCGCGATCGCGATGCCCCACACGACGGCGGTCATCGCCCACGCGTGCAGCACTTCGTTGCGCCAGGTCCACGGCGAATGCCCGAGCCGTTCGAGGCGGGCCTTTTCGAGCCGCCACGCCGAGCGGATGCCACCCGTCACCGTGCGCGGCAGGAATGCCCAGAACGACTCGCCGTAGCGCGCGCTCGCCGGATCCTCGGCCGTCGCGACGCGCACGTGATGGCCGCGATTGTGCTCGACGTAGAAGTGGCCGTACGCGACGGGCGCGAGCGTGACCTTCGCGAGCCAGCGTTCGAAGCGGTCGGTCTTGTGTCCGAGCTCGTGCGCGGTATTGATCGAGATGCCCGTCGCGGCGCCGAGCGACAGCGCGAAGCCGACGTAGTCGTACCACGCGAGCGCGTGCGTGCCGACGATCCGCACGCACGTGAAGAACGCGACGTATTCGACGAAAGTCGCGAGATAGACGATGTACCGGTAATAGCGCTCGCGTTCGAGATGCGGCACGGCGGCTTCGGGCGGATTGTCGCGATCGTCGCCGATCAGCGTGTCGAGGATCGGGATCACGCCGAACGCGAACAGCGGACCGAACCACCAGAACACGTGAAGGCCCGTCGACAGCGCGAGCTGCGCGGCGAGGATCGGCAGCGTAATCGTCAGCGCGCCGAGCAGCCACAGGTAACGCTTGCCATCCGACCAGCCCGAAGCCGATCCGTCGGTCGTTGCCATTGTCTCCCTCCAGTCGGCCGGCCCGCGGGCGGCCGCATGCAGATTGTTCGAATCGTCGTGGTCCGCCGCGTGCGCGGCGGCGCCGGATCGCTGCCCGGTTCTGCCTGTTATACGACTGGGTGCGCGCGCTTGCCAAACTCTGGCGCTAGGCGCGTCGCTCCAAACGACGGGGTGCGCGCAACGTGCGTCGGGAAGGGGCCGGCACGCGCCGATTGAAACATGCCGCCGACGGCGGATCGGCCCGCGGCGGCGACGCGTTTGTCAGACGAATGGCTCGCCGTGCCGCGTGCACAGGCCGGTATGACGGGGCTGCAACATATGTTGCGTCGCAATAACCGGGCTGGCGAAGAAGGGGCACCGCGCGCTTTCCGCCTGCTTATATTACGTAGCATTACGGTCGCGGCAACGCAATGCAATGCGAGTCAAAACCGGCCGGCCGCGCATCGCAAGGAGAACGACGCGAATTGCCGGAGCATGAGATCGCGCTTACCGTCCGCCCGCCTGCGTCGATGCATCGATGCTGCATCTGCACATCGAGCGGCGCGTATCGTCGCTGATGACATCTGCCGCCTTTCGATCCGCGCCGCCATTTGAAAATTACGATTTGACTCATGCCCCGCTTTCGGTTGAAGCTACTAGCTTGCTGTCCGAAGGGGGCTGTGCCTGCATGAGTTCGACCTTGACCGTTCGTCGTATCGCTGCCGATCAGGGCGGTGTGTATCGCGAACTCCGCGCCGCATCGCTGCGTGAGCCCTACGCACCCGGCGAAGCGCCGGAGGCCGAATTGCTGACCGTCGAAACGGACGCGGCGTCGGCGATTGCCGCGCAGCGCGCTGTCTCTGATGAGTCGACGACTTTCCTGCTGTACACCGAAGGCCACCCGGCCGGCATGATCGGCGCGTATTTCGACAACACGCCCGATCGGCGCGCGTTCGTCAGCGAATTGTGGGTGGCGCATGCGGTGCGTCACCTGCGCGGCGGCGTGCTGCTGCTGGAGACGGCCACCGCATGGCTCGCCGAGCGCGGCGCCACCGACGTCTACGCATGGATCGCCGATGCGAACCGCAACGCGATCCGCTTTTACGAGCGTGCCGGTTTCGGCAACACCGGCGAACACGCGCCGATCGCGCGCATACCGGGCGCGATGAAATCGCTGTTCGTGTCGCAGGTGAAGCACTGACGCGACCTCAAAATACCCAGCCGCGCGGCGCGATGACGGCCCGTTCGCCCGCTGGCCTGCCCGTTGGCCGGTGGCGCGTCCGCCCGTGCCGCCGCAACCCCGCGTCCCAAAAATAATGGCCGCGTGCGTGGACGCCTGTAAAATACGCAAAAAATTTTTGCAGAGTGTCCATGTCGCTTAAAAAATCGCCATTCTTCGAGCTGCGCAGCGGATCGGTCGATACGTTGCTGTTCACCGTGAAGACGACCGATCTCGATGCGTTGCGTGCCGAACTGGTCAAGCGCTTCGAAGCGACTCCCGAGTTTTTCGCCGACGATGTCGTCGCGATCGACGTCCGCCGCCTGGCTGACGGCGAACGCGTCGCGCTCGCGGACATCCGGCAGATGCTGAACGACGTGCGGATGCGCCCGGTGGGCGTCGTCGCACTGGCAACGCAGGGCTGGGCGGGGGAAGCCGGTCTGCCGTTGCTGGAGGCGCGCGATCGCCGCGCGCCGGCGGCGAAACCTGCCGACGAAGCGGAACCGGCGGCCGTGCCAGCCGCCGCGACCGCCGCCGCTCCCGCAGCCGCGGCGGCGCCCGAACAGCCGTCGGAGCCCGCGCCGACGCTCTTGCAGGCCGGCGGCCAGACGCTGGTGATCGACCGGCCGTTGCGTTCGGGGCAGCAGATTTACGCGAAAGGAGACCTCGTGGTGCTCGCGCCGGTCAGTCACGGCGCGGAAATCATCGCGGAAGGCAATATCCACATCTACGCGCCGTTGCGCGGCCGCGCGCTAGCGGGCGTGCACGGCAATCACGACGCGCGCATTTTCTGCACGTGTCTCGAACCGGAACTGATTTCGATCGCGGGTATCTATCGAACGACCGAGAACCCGCTGTCCGCCGACGTACTGGGCAAATCGGTGCAGATCCGGCTCGAAGAGGAAAAACTGATGATCGAACCGCTGCGCCTGACGTGATTCACGCGGTGCGCTCCGGATCGATCGGCTCTCATTGACGAACACAGGGTATTGGGTAAATGGCAAAAATCATCGTGGTGACCTCGGGCAAGGGCGGCGTTGGCAAGACGACGACGAGCGCGAGCTTCGCGTCGGGCCTCGCGCTGCGCGGCCACAAGACGGCCGTGATCGACTTCGACGTCGGCCTGCGCAACCTCGATCTCATCATGGGCTGCGAGCGTCGCGTCGTGTATGACCTCGTGAACGTGATCCAGGGCGAAGCGAACCTGAACCAGGCGCTGATCAAGGACAAGAAGTGCGAGAACCTGTTCATCCTGCCGGCGTCGCAGACGCGCGACAAGGATGCGCTGACGCGCGACGGCGTCGAGAAGGTGCTGAACGACCTCGTCGCGATGGACTTCGAATACATCGTCTGCGATTCGCCGGCCGGTATCGAGGCCGGCGCGCTGCATGCGATGTACTTCGCGGATGAAGCGCTGATCGTCACGAACCCGGAAGTGTCGTCGGTACGCGACTCGGACCGCATTCTCGGCATCCTGTCGTCGAAGACGAAGCGCGGGACCGAAGGCAAGGAGCCGATCAAGGAACACCTGCTGATCACGCGTTACAGCCCGAAGCGCGTGAGCGAAGGCGAGATGCTGTCGCTGGAAGACATCAGCGAGATCCTGCGCATCAAGCTGATCGGCGTGGTGCCCGAGTCGGAAGCCGTGCTGCACGCGTCGAACCAGGGTTTGCCGGCCGTGCACATCGACGGCACCGACGTCGCGGAAGCGTACAAGGACGTCGTCTCGCGCTTTCTCGGGGAGGACAAGCCGCTGCGCTTCACCGATTACCAGAAGCCGGGCCTGCTGCAGCGCCTCTTCGGCAGCAAGTAACGGAGGCCGCCCATGTCCATCCTTTCGTTTCTCCTCGGCGAGAAGAAGAAGTCCGCATCGGTCGCGAAGGAGCGCCTGCAGCTCATCATCGCGCACGAGCGGGTCGGCGGCCGGCCGCCGGCCGATTACCTGCCGGCGCTGCAGAAAGAGCTCGTCGCGGTCATCTCGAAGTACGTCCATATTTCGGACGATGACATCCGCGTGAGCCTGGAGCGCCAGGACGACCTCGAAGTCCTCGAAGTGAAGATCGAGATTCCGCAAGCCTGACGCTTGCGCGTATCCCTCCGCACGGCGGCGCCCGCCGCCGTGCGCGTCTTACGCCCTGTTGCACTTTCGGGCACGCCGTAACACGGCGCCTGTCGGCCGTAATCGACTCTCCCGCATTGAACGAATACGCTCGCGTGACTTGTTCAACCTGGAGGTTGTGATGGCCGTCTCTACCGCTTCACGTCGTATCGTTTCGCTCGCGCTGTTTGCCGCGGGCCTGTCAGCCGTCGTCGCACCGTTCGCCGCGCATGCGGACGAGATCCTCGTCGGTACGCCCGTGCTCGCGCCGCAGGGGCGTATGGTCATCGCGGAGCCGGTCGCCGTGCGCACCGAGGAAATCGTCGTCGTCGCGCCGAATGCGCCGCCGCCCGTACGCTACGAGATCGTACCGGCCACGCGCGTGGGCTACGTGTGGGAGCGCGGGCACTGGCACTGGGATCATGGCCGCTACGTGTGGATCGGCGGCCACTGGGAAACCGAGCGCGTGGGCATGCAATGGGTGCCCGGGCATTGGGACCAGCGCGGCCCGAACTGGTTCTGGACGCGTGGCCACTGGGCTTGACGGAGGCGCGCGATGAAAAGAACCGCAATCGCCATCGTGCTCGTCGCGATCACGCTGGCCGGGTGCATCGTCGTGCCGGCGCGGCCGGTCTACTACCGGCCGGCGCCCGTCGTGATCTACTGAGCGTCGCGCGGGCCGTGCCGTTGCGCCGAATCGTTCGCGTCGGTCGCAGCCGGCCCGGCATCGTGCGGCGCCGGCGCATGCACGGGGCTGTCGGCCGCGGCGGCGGCCGGCTCCTCGCCGCCTTCATCGCGCAGCGTGTCGAGCGGATCGGCGGGGGCCGCGTTTGCATCCTGGGGTTCCGTCACGTCGGTCACGTTGCTCGCGGCGGCCGCTGCAGTTGCCGCCGCCGGCGCGACGGCCGCGACGGGCGGCGCGAGATAGCGCTGCGCGAGCGTTTCGTAGAGCGGCGGCGCGAAAAAGCGCGATACGCGGCTCGATACCAGTGCGGTCGCCATCAGCGAAATCACCAGCGCATGACCGTTGATCATTTCCATCACGATCACGAACGACGTGATCGGCGACTGCGTGACGGCGGCAAGATAGCCGACCATCGCGAGCGCGATCAGCATCGGCAGGCTCATGTTGCTGAACACGGTATGCAGCAGGTTGCCGAAGCCGGCGCCGATCGACAGCGACGGCGCGAAGATCCCGCCCGGGATGCCCGGCAGGTAAGACGCGACCATCGAGATCATCTTCAGGAACGGATAGAACACCGACAGCTGCTGGCTGCCGTCGAGCAGGCCGCGCGCCTCCGCATAGCCGCTGCCGAACGTCGTGCCGCCGGATACGAGGCCCACGACGGCGATCATGAAGCCGCACAGCGCGGCGAACGTGATCGGCCGCTCGCGATACAGGCCCAGCAGTCGCGCGGGCAGCCAGCGGCCCGTATTGAGCAGCAGCCAGCAGAACAGGCCGCCCGCGATGCCCGTCACGATCGCGGTGACCAGCACCGCGACCGCCAGCAGCTTCGGGAAATGGAGGCCGGTGTCGATCGTGCCGAAATACGTGTAGTTGCCGTTCAGGCCGAGCGCGACGACGCCGGCGAGGATGATCGCGGTGATCAGTACGCCGCTGGCGCGCGCGGAGAAACTACGGGTCAGCTCCTCGATCGCGAACACGATCCCGGCGAGCGGCGTATTGAAGGCGGCGGACAGCCCGGCCGCCGCGCCGGCCAGCACCAGCTGGCGTTCGATCTGCGCGTTCGAGCGCGGGTAGAAGCGCCGCAGGTTGAACATCAGCGCCGCGCCGACCTGTACCGTCGGCCCCTCGCGGCCGATCGTGAAGCCGCCCAGGATGCCGAGGAACGAGATCAGCACCTTGCCGAACAGGATGCGCAGCGTCAGCAGCCGCGCGCCGAATGCGCTCGGGCGCGCATGCAGCGTCGCGATCACCTGCGGGATGCCGCTGCCCTCGGCGCCGCGAAAAAAGCGCCGCGTGATCCATGCCGACATCGCGGCGATCGCCGGCGTCAGCAACAGCGGCAGCCAGACGGCGTGATCGCGCATCGCGCGGAAGGTCTCGTAACCCCAGTCGATCAACCGGGCGTACAGTACGGCAGCGAGGCCGACGACGATCGCGCCGAGCCAGAAAACACCATATTGGCGCCAGATTCGCAGCGAGCGGCGGGTGAGGGCGGGAAACAGCGCGGGGAGGGCGGGGCGCGGCATTGGGGCGGGCCGGGAGGCAAAGAATGGATTATAAAAAGAACCGGATACCAGCGGGGACGACAAAAGCCCGCGTGGAGCGACAAAAATTCACAAAAGAGATGCAATTTGTTGCAAATGTAATGCGCGCGTAATGTCTGCACATAGCAACCGTCGTTAGCATGCCGAGATGGCCAGTCGAGAATTCCCGCAAATCGTGAAACGCATCCTTATCGTGAAAGTGACGTCGCTCGGCGACGTCGTCCAGACGCTGCCCGTCGTCGCCGACCTGCATCGCGCCTTCCCCGGCGTGACGGTCGACTGGGCCGTGGACGAATCGTGCGCGGAGGTCGTACGCTGGCATCCGGGCGTGAGCGCCGTCCTGTGCGCGCCGCTGCGCCGCTTCAAGAAACTGCGCAATGCCGGCGACCTGAAGGCGATCTCGGCATCGATCGGTGCGTTGCGTGCGCATCGGTACGACGCGGTCATCGATCTGCACGGTGTCTACAAGAGCGCGATCATTGCGTCGCTGGCGCGTGCCGCGCGCCGCGTCGGCTACCAGACGCAGGATCTCGGCGAAACGGGTGCGCGCTTCGCGTATTCGCACCGTTTCGGTCCGCGGCCCGACTGCGATGCATGGCACGGGATGCGCGTGAGTGCCGGCGAAGCGCTCGGCTACGTGCCCGAAGGGCCTGCCACGTACGGCGTGGTCGCGCCGCAGGATGCGAGCCTGCCGGCCGCCGTGACCGACGGCGAGCCGTTCGTGCTGCTGTTCCATGCGACGTCCAATCCCGACAAGAAGTGGCCGGCCGAGCATTGGGCCGCCCTTGCCACGGAGATGATGGCGCGCGGCGTGCGCGTGCTGCTGCCGTGGGGATCGGCGGCCGAGCACGACGATGCGCGGGATATCGCCGCCCGTGCGCCGGGCGCGATCGTGTTACCGGCGATGACGGTGCGCGAGCTCGGTGCGGCGCTCGGCCGGGCCGCGCTCGTGGTGGGCGTCGATACGGGGTTCGTGCACATGGCGCACGCGCTGCAGCGGCCGACCGTGATGATTTTCGTCGCGACGTCGCGCCACCATTGCGGCATCGGCGGCGCACCGACTGCGCTGTCGATCGGCGAGCCGGGCGCGATGCCGACCGTCGACGAGGCGCTGGACGCGATCGATGCGGTTTGCCCGGCCTACGGCGCGTTGCGCGCGCGGCTGTCGGCCTGACGCGGCGCGGCGGCCGCGTTCAGGCCAGCAACACCTCGACCGTGACGACGGCGGCAATGGCCGCCAGATTCGCCAGCAGCGCCTCGAACACGAGGCCGCGCCAGGTCTTCGGCCGGAACCGCAGCGCGAGCAGTAGCGCGCCTCCCAGCGCGAGCGCGAGGATCATGATGAGATCGGCATTGCCGAGGCGGATATTCATGGCGGCGGCTCCTGTCGGGGCGGGATCCCCGGGCGCGCAGCGACGCGCCCAGAATCGAGTATAGAGAGCGCTCGCCGCCGTACAACCCGGGTCGCCCCGGAGGGTCAGACGAGCGACGCGTCGCGCGTTTCGCGCATCAGCAGTACGCCGATCAGGCTGATCGCCGCCGCAATCGACACATAGCCGCCGACCCACGACAGCCCGCCGCGCGCAGCCAGCAGTTGCGCGATATACGGTGCGATCGACGCGCCGAGAATCCCGCCGAGGTTGTACGCGACGCCCGCGCCCGTATAGCGGACGTTGGTCGGGAACAATTCCGGCAGCAGCGCGCCCATCGGCGCGAACGTCACGCCCATCAGGAACAGCTCGATCGTCAGGAACAGCGCGACGAGCGGCATCGAGCCGCTGCCGAGCAGCGGTTCCATCGCGAACCCCGACAGCAGCGCCGCGATCGCGCCGGCGACCAGCACCGGCTTGCGCCCGAAGCGGTCCGACGCCCATGCGGACAGCGGCGTCGCGAGGCCCATGAAGACGACCGCGAAACACAGCAGGCCGAGGAAGCTCTGGCGCGGAATATGCAGCGCCGACACGCCGTACGACAGCGAGAACACCGTCGAGATGTAGAACAGCGTGTAGCACACGACCATCGCGAGCGCGCCGAGCAGCGTCGGCCGCCAGTGTTGCGTGACGAGCGTCGCGACCGGCACGCGCACGCGCTCGTTGCGGTCGAGGGCCGCCTGGAACGCGGGCGTTTCGGTGATCTTGAGCCGCACGTACAGGCCGAGCGCGACGAGCACCGCGCTGACGAGGAACGGAATGCGCCAGCCCCAGCTGCGGAACTGCTCGTCTGACAGCGACAGCGCGAGCGCGAAGAACAGGCCGTTCGACATCAGGAAGCCGACCGAGGGCCCCAGTTGCGGGAACATCCCGAACCAGCCGCGCTTGCCCTGCGGCGCATGCTCGGTCGCGAGCAGTGCCGCGCCGCCCCATTCGCCGCCCAGGCCGATCCCCTGGCCGAAGCGCAGCACGCACAGCAGCACCGGCGCGAGCGCGCCGATCGCGTCGTAGCCGGGCACGAAGCCGATCGCGGTGGTGGATACACCCATCACGAGCAGCGATGCGACGAGCGTCGACTTGCGGCCGATACGGTCGCCGAAGTGCCCGAACAGGAACGAGCCGATCGGGCGCGCGATGAATGCGATGCCGAACGTGACGAACGCGGACAGCGCCTGTGCGGTCGCGGAGCCATGCGGGAAGAACACGGGGCCGATCACGAGCGCGGCGGCCGTCGCGTACACGTAGAAATCGTAGAACTCGATCGCGGTGCCGATGAAGCTCGCGAACACGATGCGCCGGTGGCTGACGGCGCCGGCCGAACCGGTTGCGTGTGCAACGGCCGGGGGGGATGCGGACATGGATGTCTCCGTTTTGTCGTTGGGGCGGTCGGCTGAGCGTGCGCTCGGGCAGGCGACTGCCTGCCGGCGCTGCCGAGCAGAGGATGATGCGGGTGACGCGGTGGCGGCGTGGGCGCGCGCCGGGGCGCGGACGTCACCCGCCGGTCGACGATGGAGACGGGTACGTCGCCGCCGCCCGGTGCCGGCGTGGTCGGCTCGCTTGCCGGGTGGGGCGCGCGAACGCACGCGCGGCGGGATGGCCGCGCGAGTGCGGAAAATTATAGCCAGCGCAGCAGCCCACCGGCAATCGGGGCCGCGGCGGGGCGTCAATCGATCGATTGCGCCTGTGCGGAGGCGGTGCTCTGCAACTGGAAGTGGCCGTCGTCGTTGAAGAGCCAGCCTTCCATCAGTTCGAGCCGGCCGTTGCCGTCGAGCAGCCGCGACGGCGGCGCTGGCAGCGGAGCCGAGCGGCGCAGCGACGCGAGCGCGAGCGCTTCGGCTTCGCTGTCGCCGTTGCTGCGATAGACGGATGCGTTGATCACGCGGCCGCTGCCATCGACGGTGAAGGCCACGACGACGAGCGAACGCAGCATGGCCTGCGGTGTGCCGTGCAGCATGCCGGACGGATTGCGCTCGGCGACACGATGGGCGACCTCGACGCGATACTGGTCGAGGCTGCCGCTGCGTGTGACCGATGGAATCGTCAGGACCGAGCGTAGCGACGAAGGCGGTGTGATCGTGCACGCGGCAAGCAGGGCGACGGCGGCCAGCGTCGCAACACGCAGCCGGGCGACCCGCGGATGGAGAAGGGGGCGCATGAGGTGATGGCCAGGAGGGACGATAAAAAAATGATAGACGCACCGACGCGCGGCGATATGGGGAGAAACGCATAGCGGGCGGAACCGGTCGTTGCGATCGCTGATGACGACGGCCGGGCGCCGCGTCGGGCAACGTGCGTCGTGCGTGTGCGTCGCGATGTGACGCGACATGTGACAGCGTCCACGGGCACGTGCGTGTTGCGAGATTGAAAACCACCGCACGCCGCGATCGTCCGACGGAGCGGCGCGGTCAGCCGTGCGGCAACCTCGGCTCGCCGCCCGCGCGATCGCAAGCGATGCGGGCCGGCCGCGTCAGAAGCCGTGCGTCACGAGCGACAGTACCGACAGGTCGGGGTGCGTGCCGTCGATGATGCTCTTGCCGATGTGCACGGCTTCGTGGGCGGCCTCGTCGATGCTCGCGAAGCTTTCCTCGCCGTCCGCATGGAACGGCACCGCATGGCCGGGCAACGCGGGATTCACGCCCGGATGGCATACGTAGCCGGTGTAGGTATAGCGCGTGTCGCTGCCGGGCATCGCGGCCGGCACGACATGGATCTCGAAGCCTTCGTAATCGACGTGGTCCGTCGCGGTCGACAGGTCGGTCATGGCGATCTCCGTGTGCCGCACGCAAGGGTGGCGCGTGCGGCATCGAATACGCGGCGGCGTTCGTGTCGCCGTGTTGAACGAATTCTAGATGATCGAGCGGCCGGCCGGGAGGCTTCCGGCGCGGTGCGACGCAACGATGGGTTGCTGCCCGGGCCCGTGGCTCAGGTGCCGCGCGAGGTTGGGCACGACCGCGCGTGCCGTTTCGAAGGACGGGTTCGCGCGCTGCGCTGCGTCATTGTTTGCAGCGCGCGTCCTTGCGCTGCACGACGATGATCACCGGGTACTTCTGGCCGTGGTCGAGCTCCACGCGCGCCACGACGGTCAGCATTGCAGGATCGGAATCGTCGTACACGCTGACCTGTTCGTTCCGGAGGTAGGTCACGCCGGTGCAGTTCGACGTGCGTCCGTCGTCGCCCACCTTGCACTGGAGGTCGTTGTCCTTCAGGTAGTTGTAGGGCGACGGGCTCGCGAGGTATTCGCTCAGGCCGCGCGGTGAGCCGCCGACGCCGGTCACATAGGCGATCGCGCACGATGCTTGGGCGTCGCTCCCGGAGGCGGTGTCGGCCGCTGCATGCGTGCTGACGGCAACCAGCAGCGCGGCGAGCGACGAGACGATGAATGGCTTCATGACGTGGGGTTCCCGTTTCGCGAATCGGAGCGCGGGATTGTAACGGCATCCGGCGGGGCGCGTCGGAACGTGCGAAGTGCACGCGTGCGTACAAACAAAAACCCCGTCATTCCGGGAATGGACGGGGTTGGGCGAACTTCCTGGCGGAAGCGGTGAGATTCGAACTCACGGACAGTTTCCCGTCGCTGGTTTTCAAGACCAGTGCCTTAAACCGCTCGGCCACGCTTCCACACGAGGCGGCATTGTAACCGAAATGCCGCCTCGTTCATTCGTTCAGTCGTCGCGCAGGAACAGTTCCTGCAGGTCGTTGAGAAAACGCTGACCAAGCGGCGTCGGCGCGATCTGCGTGAAATCGCGCGTGATCAGTCCGCGCCGCTCCGCCTCCTTCAGCGCCGGCTCGATCGTGCTCATCGGCAGGCCCGTGCGTTCCGCGAAGCTGTGCACGGGGAAGCCCTCGACGAGCCGCAGCGTGTTCAGCATGAATTCGAACGGCAGGTCGCGCGCGCCGACTTCACGCTCCTCCTGCACGGCCGTGCCGGCCTTCGCCTGCTCGATGAAGGTCGCCGGATGCTTGTAGCGGGCCTGCCGCAGGATCCGGTTCGGAAACGACAGCTTCGTGTGTGCGCCCGCGCCGATCCCGAGATAGTCGCCGAAGCGCCAGTAATTCAGGTTGTGCTTGCACTGATGATTCGGCTTCGCGTACGCGGACACTTCATAGCGCCCGTAGCCGGCTTCGGCCGTGCGCGCATGAATCCATTCCTGCATGTCGGCCGACGCGTCGTCGTCGGGGACGACCGGCGGGAACTTCGCGAACAGCGTATTCGGCTCGAGCGTCAGGTGATACAGCGACAGGTGCGGCGGCGCGAACGACAGCGCGGTCTCGATGTCGGTGCGGCATTCGTCGAGCGTCTGGTTCGGCAGCGCGAACATCAGGTCGAGGTTGAAGTTGTCGAAGTTCCTCGCGGCGATCTCGACGGCCGCGCGTGCCTGCGCGGTGTCGTGAATCCGGCCGAGCGCCTTCAGGTGCGCTTCGTTGAAGCTCTGGATGCCGACCGACAGGCGGTTCACGCCGCTTGCGCGGAACTGCGCGAACTTCGCGGCTTCGAACGTACCCGGATTCGCCTCGAGCGTGATCTCGGCATCGGCGTCGAGCGGCAGCAGCGCGCGCACGTCGGACAGCATCCGGTCGAGGCCGGCCGCCGACAACAGGCTTGGCGTGCCGCCGCCGATGAACACGGTATGCACCTGCCGGCCCCACACGAGCGGGAGCGCCTGCTCGAGATCGGCGCGCAGCGCGTCGAGATATTCGGCTTCCGGAAACCGTTCGCCTTTCCATTCGTGCGAGTTGAAATCGCAGTACGGGCACTTGCGCACGCACCACGGGAAATGCACGTACAGCGCGAGCGGCGGCAACGACGTGAGGCGCACCTGGCCGGGCGACGTGAAGGTCGCGACGACGCGCGCGCCGGTTTCCGCGGCCTGGCTCATGTCATCTCCCGCGGCGAAGGGGTATCGGGTACGGTCATGCTTCCTCCGCGAGCCGCGCGAGCAACGCCTTCAGCGCCAGCGCGCGATGGCTGTGCGCGTTCTTCACGGCAGGCTCGAGTTCGGCGGCCGTCGCGCCGAGCGACGGCAGGTAGAAATACGGGTCGTAGCCGAATCCGTGTTCGCCGCGCGGCGTATCGACGATCTCGCCGGCCCAGCGCCCTTCGGCGAACAGCGGTTCCGGATCGTCCGCATGGCGGACGAGCGCGAGCACGCAGCAGTAGTAGGCGCGCCGGTCGTCGACGCCGCGCAGTTGCTCGACGAGATACGCATTATTTGCCGCGTCGCCCTTGTCGCGGCCCGCGCGCTGCGCATAGCGCGCCGAATAGACTCCGGGCGCGCCGCGCAGCACACGCACGCACAGGCCGGAATCGTCCGCGATCGCCGGCAGTCCGGTGAGTCGCGACGCGTGCCGCGCCTTGGTCAGCGCGTTCTCGATGAACGTGCCGAACGGCTCTTCCGCCTCCGGCACCGCGAGGTCGCCCTGCGGGACGATCTCGATGCCGACCGTCGAGAACAGCGCGGTGAATTCGCGCAGCTTGCCCGGGTTGTTCGATGCGAGCACGATGCGCGACAGCGGCGCAAGGATCAGGTCGTCAGGCATGGCTCGCGCCCAGGACGTCTTTCTGCAACTGCACGAGCTCGGCGATCCCGCCCTGTGCGAGGTCGAGCAGCGCATCCATCTCGGCGCGCGAGAACGGCACGCCTTCGGCCGTGCCCTGCACTTCGACGAAGCCGCCCGCGCCCGTCATCACGACGTTCATGTCGGTGTCGCAGCGCGAATCTTCCGCGTAGTCGAGGTCGAGCACGGGCGCGCCTTCGTACACGCCGACCGAGATCGCGGCGACGTGGTCGGTGATCGGCGAGCGCGCGAGCTTGCCGGCCGCGATCAGCGTCGACACGGCGTCGTGCGCGGCGACGAACGCGCCGGTGATGCTGGCCGTGCGCGTGCCGCCGTCGGCCTGGATCACGTCGCAGTCGATGTGGATCGTGCGCGGGCCGAGCGCCTCGAGATCGAACACCGCGCGCAGCGCGCGGCCGATCAGGCGCTGAATTTCCTGCGTACGGCCCGTCTGCTTGCCGCGCGCGGCTTCACGGTCGCTGCGCGTGTGGGTCGCGCGCGGCAGCATGCCGTATTCGGCGGTCAGCCAGCCTTGCCCGCGCTCGCGCAGGAACTCGGGCACGCGCTCGGCGACGCTTGCGGTGCAGAGCACCTTGGTGTCGCCGAATTCGACCAGCACGGAGCCTTCGGCGTGTTTCGTGTAGTGGCGCGTGAGGGCGACCTTGCGCAGTTCGTCGGCGCGGCGGCCGCTCGGGCGGGAAACGGAAGACGTCATGGGGAAATCGCGGAAGGGGAGGAAACCCCGATTTTAGCGCCGAACGGCGGGCGTGCCCGGCGGGATGGTCCGCAAAAATGGGATAATGCGCGCTTCTCGCCCCGCGCCTTCCGATGCGCCGGGCGCCTCGATGTATCCCCCGCCCGCGAGGGCACCAGACGGCGAGACGAACCATGATCTACAGCATGACGGGCTACGCGAGCGCGACGCGCGAACTCGCGACGGCCACCGGCAACGGCGGCACCAGCGTGTCGGTCGAACTGCGCACCGTGAACTCGCGCTTCCTCGATCTCAATTTCCGGATGCCGGACGACGTGCGCGCGTGCGAACCCGCGCTGCGCGAAATGCTGATGAACAAGCTGTCGCGCGGCAAGGTCGACGTGCGCATCAACCTGCAGCGCGGCGAGCAGAGCATCGGCGCGGGCGCGCTGAACCAGTCGGCGCTCGGCCAGCTTGCCGATCTCGAACGCGCGGTGCTCGATTCGTTCCCGGGCGTCGGCCGCCTGCGCGCGGGGGAAATCCTGCGCTGGCCCGGCGTGCTCGCCGAGAGCGGGGTGTCGGCCGAAGCGATCCGCGACGCGGTGCTCGCATGCGGCAAGGAAGCGATCGGCGAGCTCGTCGTCGTGCGTTCGCGCGAAGGCGCGCAACTGGCGACGATGCTGCTGTCGAACGTCACCGAGATGGAGGCGATCGTCGCGCGCATCACGCCGCTCGTGCCGGAGCTGATCGCGAAGCACCAGCAGAAGATCGTCGAGCGGCTGCAGGAAGCGCTCGGCCTCGCCGCGCCCGAAGGCGGCTCGACGGTGGTCACGCGCGAGGAAGCCGCGGAGCGCATCCGTCAGGAAGTGACGATGTACGGGATCCGGATCGACATCGCGGAAGAGCTGTCGCGGCTCACCGCGCACCTGAACGAAACGCGTCACGTGATCGAGAAGGGCGGCCGCGTCGGCAAGCGCCTCGATTTCATGATGCAGGAACTGAATCGCGAAGCGAACACGCTTGGCTCGAAAGCGGCGGCGAAGGAACTTGCCGACGCGTCGATGGCGCTGAAGCTGCTGATCGAGCAGATGCGCGAGCAAGTGCAAAACCTGGAGTAAAAGAGATGAAACGACCCCCACGCTCACTACGTTCGTTGCCCCACGAGGGGGCAGCCCGGCGGAGGCTGTCATGATCGAATCCCATCGCGACGGCCACGCGTCGCATTCGCTGCACGGCGGCGTCTATCCCGGTAACCTGTTCATGGTCGTCGCACCGTCGGGCGCCGGCAAGTCGACGCTCGTGAATGCGCTGCTGTCGAAGGACAGCGACATCTGCCTGTCGATCTCGTACACGACGCGCAAGCCACGCCCGGGCGAGCAGGACGGTCAGCACTACCACTTCACGACCGTCGAGGATTTCCGCACGCGTCACGCGGCGCACGAATTCCTCGAGAGCGCGGAAGTGCACGGCAACTACTACGGCACGTCGCGCGTCTGGATCGAAGAGCAGATGAAGAACGGCCACGACGTGCTGCTCGAAATCGACTGGCAGGGTGCGTTGCAGGTGAAGAAGCAGTTCCGCAACGCGGTCGGCATCTTCATTCTGCCGCCGTCGCTCGATGCCCTCGAGGAGCGTCTGAAGAAGCGCGGCCAGGACGAACCGAACGTGATCACGCGACGCCTGCTGGCCGCGGGCAGCGAGATCGCGCACGCGTCGGAAGCGGAATACGTGGTGATCAACGAGAATTTCGAGCGTGCGCTCGCGGAACTCGAATGCATCGTCGCGGCGACGCGCCTGCGTTTTGCTTCGCAGTACGCGCGACACACGGAGCTGTTCATCGAGCTCGGCATCCATCTGCCCCACGCGGAATGACGCGGGGCACGAGGGACATAAGGTAGAATAAGCACTATATTCAGAAGGAATTACCACCATGGCTCGCATTACCGTCGAAGACTGCCTGAAGCAAATCCCGAATCGCTTCGAACTGGCGCTCGCTGCCACCTATCGCGCGCGGCAGCTCGCGCAAGGCCATACGCCGAAAATCGAAAGCCGCGACAAGCCGACCGTCGTCGCGCTGCGCGAAATCGCCGCCGGCCAGGTCGGCGTCGAGATGCTGAAGAAGGTGCCGGTGTAACGCGCATCCGGCCCGTTCCAGCCATGTAGTCCACGCGCGCAACGACTCGACCTGGAGGCGAATATGAGCACCACCCCATCGTCCGCCTCCGCGGATCCGACCACCGAAGCCACGGCTCAGTCGCCTGCGCGCCAGTACATCGACGCGGTCCTCGAACAGTCCTTCCGGCATCTGTTCGGGCCGACCGCCACACCGGAGCAGCCGCGCAAGCACGGCGTCGTTTCGATCGCGAAACTGACGGCCGCGCTTGCCGAGTATCTCGCTCCGGACGAAATCAAAGAGGTCAAGGCGGCGTTCCACTTCAGCGACGAAGCCCACCTCGGTCAATATCGCCAGAGCGGCGAACCCTATATCACCCATCCCGTCGCCGTCGCGGAAATCTGCGCCGGCTGGAAGCTCGACGCGCAGGCCGTGATGGCCGCGTTACTGCACGACGTGATGGAAGACCAGGGCGTGACCAAGAACGAGCTGGCCGAGCGGTTCGGCCCGAAGGTCGCCGAGCTGGTCGACGGCCTGTCGAAGCTCGACAAGATGGAGTTCCGCAGCCGCGAGGAAGCGCAGGCGGAAAATTTCCGCAAGATGCTGCTCGCGATGGCGCGCGACGTGCGCGTCATCCTCGTCAAGCTCGCCGATCGCCTGCACAACATGCGCACGCTCGGCGCGGTGCCGATGGAAAAACGCCGTCGCGTTGCGCGCGAAACGCTCGACATCTATGCACCGATCGCGCACCGGCTCGGGTTGAACAACACGTATCGCGAGCTGCAGGACATGAGCTTCGCGAACTTCAACCCGCATCGCTACGCGACGCTCGAGAAGGCCGTGAAGGCCGCGCGCGGCAACCGCCGCGAAGTGATCAGCAAGATCCTCGAGGCCGCGCAGCGCGCGATGGCCGACGCGAAGATCGACGCCGAGATCACCGGCCGCGAGAAGACCATCTACAGCGTCTACCGCAAGATGCGCGACAAGCAGCTGTCGTTCTCGCAGGTGCTTGATGTGTACGGCTTCCGGGTCGTCGTCGACAGCCCGCTCGACTGCTACACGTGCATCGGCGCGCTGCACGCGCTGTACAAGCCCGTACCCGGCAAGTTCAAGGATTACATCGCGATCCCGAAGATCAACGGCTATCAGTCGCTGCACACGACGCTCGTCGGCCCGTTCGGCGCGCCGATCGAGTTCCAGGTGCGCACGCGCAAGATGCACGAGATCGCCGAGGCGGGGGTCGCCGCGCACTGGCTGTACAAGAACGGCAGCGCGGATCTCAGCGACGTGCAGAAGCGCGCGCACCAGTGGCTGAAGTCGTTGCTCGACATCCAGAGCGAAGCCGGCGATTCGAGCGAATTCCTCGAGCACGTGAAGATCGACCTGTTCCCCGACGCGGTCTACGTGTTCACGCCGAAGTCGAAGATCATGGCGCTGCCGCGCGGCGCGACGGCGCTCGATTTCGCGTATTCGATCCACAGCGATCTCGGCAACCAGTGCGTGGCCGTGAAGATCAACAACGAGCTGCTGCCGCTGCGCACCGAGTTGAAGAGCGGCGACATCGTCGAGGTGATCACCGCGCCGTATTCGAAGCCGAACCCCGCGTGGCTCGGCTTCGTGCGTACCGGCAAGGCGCGCTCGGCGATTCGCCACTACCTGAAGACGATGCGCCTGAACGAGTCCGTGCAGCTGGGCGAGCGGCTCGTCGACCAGAGCCTGAAGGGCTATGGTCTCGCGCTGGCCGATGTCGAGCCGGAAGTGTGGGAGAAGCTCGTGCAGTGGACGGGCAACAAGAGCCGCCAGGAAATCTTCGCGGACATCGGCCTCGGCCGTCGCGTCGCCGCGGTGATGGCCAAGCGCATCGAGGTGCTGATGAGCGGCCGCGACGCGGACGACGATCTGCCGAAGTCCGAGCGGCATCCGGCGCATCACGCGCCGCCGGTCGTGATCACCGGCACCGAAGGGATGTCCGTGCAGTTGTCCGCATGCTGCCGGCCGATCCCGGGCGACGCGATCATGGGTTACATCGGCATCGGTCTGGGCATGGCGATTCATACGACGGATTGCCGGGTCGCGCAGCGCATCCATCGCCGCGATCCGGGTCGCTGGATCGACGTCGAATGGGCGCCGCAGCCGGGCCGCCTGTTCGATGTCGCGGTGAAGGCGCTCGTGAAGAACACGAAGGGCATCTTCGCGCGCGTCGCGGCGGACATCACGTCGGCCGACGCGAACATCGTCCATATCGCGATGGACGAGGATCTGACGCACGAATCGACGGTGCTGCGCTTCGTGATCCAGGTCAGCGACCGCGTGCATCTCGCGAACGTGATGCGGCGCGTGAGAACCAATCCGGACGTGATGCGGATCATGCGCGAGCGCTCGACCGACGACGGTGCGCACGCGCGCCACGACGGCGGCATGCGTATCGAGCGCGAGCGGCAGGATTACTGACGCCGCCCGCGGTGGCGGGCGAATTCGACGCTCGACGGACGGCGGCCTATGGCCGCCGTTTTCATTGGGGCGGCCGAAAGCGCGGAGGATGTTGCCGGCGCTTGTCGAGGGCATTCGGGGCGATGATGCGGGCGAGGAGAGGCGGGCGCAAAAAGAAAAAGGGCTTTCCCGGAGGAAAGCCCTTTTAAGGTGGCGCGGCTGGCAGGATTCGAACCCACGACCCCTTGGTTCGTAGCCAAGTACTCTATCCAACTGAGCTACAGCCGCACGCAAAACGGTACTGCTTCAACTGTCGGAACCTTCTGCGATGGGAAGGCCCCCAAAAAGGTGGCGCGGCTGGCAGGATTCGAACCCACGACCCCTTGGTTCGTAGCCAAGTACTCTATCCAACTGAGCTACAGCCGCACGCAAAAACGAACTTCTACTGCTTTGAACTGAAAGGGCCTTCGGTTGGGAAGGCCCTCGAAAAAGTGGCGCGGCTGGCAGGATTCGAACCCACGACCCCTTGGTTCGTAGCCAAGTACTCTATCCAACTGAGCTACAGCCGCACGCAGAAGCGGAAGTATAGCAGAGTCATATAAAAAGGGAAGCCTTATTCGCGAATAAGGCGGCATGACCTTGGCCGGCCGCCCTTCGTGTACCCTTGGAGGATCAGTCATCCACGTTGAATCTGCATCATGAACAAGGCGTTTGTCAAAGAGTCGGACGGTGACGACGACGATCTCGACCAGGCTCAACCCGCGATTCCGGCGGGCGCGAAGAACTACATCACGCCGGCCGGCCACAAGCGGCTGCGGGACGAGCTGCTGAACCTGATCGACGTCGAGCGTCCCGAGGTCGTGCGGCTCGTATCGTGGGCCGCGTCGAACGGCGACCGGTCGGAAAACGGCGACTACATCTACGGCAAGCGGCGGCTTCGCGAGATCGATCGCCGCATCCGCTTCCTGACGAAGCGGCTCGACCTCGCCGAAGTCGTCGACGCGAGCCGGCAGGAGAACGTCGACCAGGTGTTCTTCGGCGCGACGGTGGATTACGAGACGCCGGACGGCGAGGATCACACGGTGACGATCGTCGGGATCGACGAGGTCGATCTCGATCGCGGCTGCGTCAGCTGGATTTCGCCGGTCGCGCGCGCGCTGATCAAGGCGAGGATCGGCGATACCGTCACGCTGCTGACGCCGGCTGGCCCGCAGCCGATCGATGTCCTCGATGTGCGTTATCCGTCCGCGGACAGCCGGATGTGAGCCGCATGGTCGGCACCGGGCCCGGCCGGCCGTCCGCGAAACCTGCAGTCCAAAAAAAAAGCGCCTCGCGAGGCGCTTTTTCGTGCCGAAACAACTTCGGTCAGAAACGGTGACGCAGCCCGGCGGTCACCGCGATCTGCTTGTTGGTCGACGAAGCGCCGCCGAGGCCATTGACATAGGCGCCGAGGCCCAGGCCGTCCGTGCTGACTCGCTGATACACGCCTTGCACGTACACGTCGGTCCGCTTGGACAGCGCATAGTCGGTCTGCAGGTTGAACTGGTTCCAGCCCGGATGACGGCCGTCCAGGAAGCCGGCGGTGTACGTGTACGATCCGGCCAGCGAGAAGGCCGGCGTGAGCGCGTAGCGCGCGTTGACTTCGTAGTTGTTGAAGCGGGCAAACGTGCCGTCGAGGGCCAGACCGTTCGACACGCCCGAGGCACCCGCGGAGATGCCGAGCGCCCGGTTCACGCGCGATTGCGTGAATACGAAGCCGGCCGTGGCCGGGCCGAACGTGTAGTTCAGGCCGCCGCCGAACACGCGCTGACGCTTGCCGACGAACGTGTTGTCGCCTGCCACCGCGCCGCCGCTGTTGGTGACCGCAGCCGACGTGAGCCCCGAGATGTCGTTGTTCAACTGCAGGTAGCCGGCGCCGATATTGAAGCCGGCGTAGCTATACGACACGCCCGCGCTGTATGCGCGATTGTTCGAGAACTGGGTGCTGTTCGAGAAGCCGTACAACGCGCCGAACTTCAGGCCGCCGAAATTGACGCTCGTATATTTGACGGAGTTGTTGATCCGGAACGAATTGTTCAGGTTGTCGTTGTCGAACGGGTGGGCAAACTGGGTGCCGCCGAATTGCGTCCCGGTCAGCGACAGCGGCCCGATGTAGTCGACGACGCTATCGTATTGGCGACCGAGGGTGACGGAGCCGAACTGGTCTTGCGACAGGCCGACGAACGCCTGGCGGCCAAATTCGCGGCCATTCTGGCCGAGCGTGCCGTTGGCGATGTTGAAGCCGTTTTCCAGCACGAAGATCGCTTTCAGGCCGCCGCCGAGATCTTCCGTGCCGCGCAGGCCCCAGCGGCTGCCGTTGATCTGGCCGCTGCGTTCCGACCATGAGCTGTGCCCGCCCTGATTGTTCGTGTAGGTGATGCCTGCGTCGATCAGGCCGTACAGCGTCACGCTGCTTTGAGCATGGGCTGCAGTAACGAATACACCCGACAACGCGGTGACGATCAGCGTTTTTTTCATGGATCTGTCTCCAAACAGGATGATTGTCGATCGAGCCTGGGGCGGACTGGCCGTGTTTTGCTTGACGCTATAGCCGGTCCGTCAGAGCGGCAGGGCGCGTATCAGAAAGCCATCTGCAGTGTACGGAGTGTGCGGAGCGGGCGTGTCTTACGCTTTAAGAAACAATGTATTTTGGAATCCGCAAGAATCGAAAAATCCGTGTAAACGATTGCGCTGTAAGGGTTTGCGGCGGTGCAGCGAGCGGAAATAACGATCAGGACTACGGATTGGGCGTTGCGTGATCGCGACAGCTGGTCAGCGGCGGGAGGGGGTGGCTGTAGCGCGATTATTGACACATCGGCAATAGAGGTTTGTGTGGAGCATGGATAATGAAAGGTGGTTCTCTCGCTATACTGCGATCTCTGCTTTCCGAAGCAGACTTTTTCGTTGACGGAAAAGATCTCCAAACCTTTGTCGGCGCGACTTCCCAGTCGCGCTTTTTTTTTGCCCCGCTGCCCGGTGCGTTACGGCGTGTACGAGCGGCGCTTGCGCTTGCCCGCAGGCGCGACATCTTTCGCTTCGATCGGGGGCGGCGTGTAGGTCCAGTCTTCCATCACGTAGTGACGGGCATCGAGTGGCGATGCGAGCAGGTTCTGCCAGTGATCGCCGTGCCACGTCATATCGAATTCGGTATCGCACGGCGCTTCGCGCGCGGACTCGACCAGGGCGCGGGACTTGCGACGTACGCGTCCGAGCCGGCTCGCGAAGCGCTTGATTCCGTCCAACCACATGACCCTCTCCTTCCTTTCGGCGTTGATTCAGGATCGCAACGTCGGCGGATTTCCGCAACCGGAAAAAACCCGAGGATTTTACCGAGTCGATTTGTCCCCGGTAGGAATTTCATACCCTGAATTATTGGCGATCGGGTCCCGGTAATATTGACAGGTTTTTGGTGCAAATCAATTAATCAAAGGAGATAGTGTACCGATTCCAGTGGTATTAGCGTCTTTTCAAGAAAGCAGTCGCTAAAAATTTTCTTGACGCACCCGGATTGTCCAATTTATAAAGTCAGCACTCCGTCCTCGGGCGGCGTGCTGGTGCGGGTGCTGGCGCAATGTTTCGGGATTTCGGGAAACGGCTATAAAAATAGCTTTTTTGATCTTATCGAGTGGGGAACGAAGACATGGATACCGGTATCGTGAAATGGTTTAACGATGCTAAAGGTTTCGGCTTTATTACGTCGGACAATGGCGGTGAAGATTTGTTTGCGCACTTTTCCGAAATTCGGATGGACGGCTTCAAGACGCTGAAGGAAAACCAGCGTGTTTCGTTCGAGGTCAAAGTCGGGCCGAAAGGCAAGCAGGCGGCGAATATCCAGGCGGTCTGACGCGCCACGCATTGCCGATCACGTCCGGCCCCCGCATCGCGGGGGCTTTTTGTTCTCCGGGGACGGAACAATCCGGTCCGGGCTGGCCGCGAGTACGCATACCGGTGCATACTCACGGAAGCATCGTTTTCCTGTCTTTTCATGTCAGATTCCCGTCCGTCCGATCCCGCCAGCGAGCAGCCGCTCGTCTTCGTCGACCTTGAAACCACCGGCGGCTCGTCCGCCGACCATCGGATCACCGAAATCGGCGTGGTCGAAATCGGACCGCTCGGCGTGTCGACGTGGACGAGTCTCGTCAATCCGGGGCAGGCGATCCCGCCGTTCATCCAGCAACTGACGGGCATCTCGGACGCGATGGTGCGCGATGCGCCGACGTTCGCGTCGCTCGCGCCGGCGCTGTTCGAGCGGCTCGACGGCAAGCTGTTCGTCGCGCACAACGCGAGCTTCGACCGCGGCTTCCTGCGCGCCGAATTCGAGCGCGCGGGCCTCGCATTCAATCCCGATGTGCTCTGTACGGTACGGCTGTCGCGCGCGCTGTTTCCGCGCGAATCGCGGCACGGGCTCGATGCGTTGATCGAACGGCATGGGCTCGTTCCGGCCGCGCGCCACCGGGCGCTGGCCGATGCCGATCTGCTCTGGCAATTCTGGCGCCAGTTGCACGACATCGTGCCGCTCGAGCGGCTACGCGACCAGATCGCGCGGACGACACGCCACTTCCGGCTGGGCGGCGATCTGACCGAGGCGTGGCTGGATACCGCGCCGGCAGGGTGCGGCGCGTATGCGCTCTTCGGAGAGCGTGACGAAGCGCTGTATGTCGGCCGCAGCGTGCGCGTACGGCAGCGGCTGCGCGCGCTGTTGACCGGCGAGCGCCGCTCGTCGAAGGAAATGCGGCTGGCGCAGCAGGTGCGTCGCGTCGAATGGCGCGAAACCGGCAACGAGCTGGGAGCGATGCTTGCCGAAGCGCAATGGATCGCCCGGTTGCGCCCGTCGTACAACCGGCGCCCCACGGCCGACGCCGCTCGCGGGGGCGGTGCGCCCTGGCCGTTCGACGGCGCTGTCGCGTTCGAGGCAAGCGGCGAGCGCCGCCTGTTTCATGTGATCGACGGCTGGTGCTATCTCGGTTCGGCGGAATCGCTCGATGCGGCCGCGCGGCTTGCGGCCGACGCGGCGGGCGGCGCATTCGAACCCGCGTTCGAACCCTTCACCCATCGCCTGCTGCAGACGCATCTCGCGCGCGGTCTGCAAGTGATTCCGCTCGTGGCGCTGACACTCGCGGACTGAGCGCCGCGGCGCGATCCGCGCCCGCCGCATTAGCCGATCGCGCTGGCTCCACCGGCGGCACAGACATGCGACAGCGCGGTATCGAGTGCCTGCGTCTGCGTGGAATCGTAGCGCGTGAGCGTCTTCCAGTTTGCAATGCTGCGCGCGAGCCGCGCCTGGCAATCGGGCGCATCGCGCAGCGGGGCGACCTGCGCGAGACCGGCGAGCATTTTCTGCGTCAGCCGATCGAGTGCCGGGCGCGTGCTGGTCGCGAGATCGGGCGGCGTGCCTTCCGGCGGCCGGGTCGTGCGCCAAGTCGTGAACAGCGCGTTCTGCACGTCCTTGCTTGCCGCGATCTGATCCTCGAAGAACGCCCGGGCGAATGCGGGATCGACGCCGGCCTGGGCGGCGCGTTGTTCGACCGCGGTGAGCAGTGCCGCTTCGCGCGGCTGGTCCTCGATGGCCTTGTGGTTCGCCCATTTCCATCGCGCGACCGGTTCGGCGAGCGCGAGGCGCTGCGATGCGAGCGCAACGACGTTGGTGAGGGCGGTGTCGTCGCCGTCTGCACGGGCGGTAGGCGCAGACAAAAAGAAGGTGACGCCGAGCACGGCGACAGCGAGGCTGGCACGAATGGCTTGCTTCATCGGAACGATCGGGAGAGCCGGGCGGGCCGGACGTGGAAAACCAGAAGGATAGACGAAGACAGTCGCGCGGCGCAGCGTCGCGACAGGAGAATCAGCAGGCGAGCTGATCCGGCACCGTCAGGCTGTTGCGGCCCGGGTGCGAGGCGAATTGCGCGCGAAGCGCACGAATGGACCGCACGATAGCGATGATCGACACGTGGCGGTTACAGAACCGAACTGACGTTCACTTCGGCGCGTACAGCTTGTGCTGCTCGTCGAAGAATGCCCGAACGTGCTCGGGCAATTCGGCGAGGAATTCCACGCCGACGGGTTCCGGATCCGGGCTCATCACTTGCTCGGGCGGTGGCATGCGAGTTGGTCTTTCGTCCATGATCGTTTCTCCAGCAGGTTCAATGATTATCAACCTCGCGCTCGGATTTATGCCAGCGGCGAATCGTTAGATTTTGTCTCTGTTGTATTAACGGCACATGGGCTCCGACGCGAGGCGCGATGCCCGGTATTGCAGGCTGCGCAATCGGCAACAATCGGGCCGCTTGTTATACTTGCGCGCACTTTTTCCCGGACCGCAATGAGACGAACGACGCGATGGATCGGCCTCGTATGGCTGGCGCTGGTACTGAACGTACTGTCGCCCGTCGTCGGCTACGCGCGTCTCGCGTCGAGCGGCTCCGGCGCGCTCACGCTCGAGTTGTGCAGCGCGGCCGGCGCCCGTCAGGTCGTGCTGGCGCAAGCGGGCGACGGCCGCGACACGTCGTCGTTCGACCATGCCGGCGTGCCACATTGCGTGTACTGCCCGGGCTTCGCGGCGAACGTCGCACTGGGCACGAGCCTGCCCGCGATGCCGGGCTTCGTGCGCACGTTCGCGTATCGGGCGGCCGCGCCGATCGTTCCCGATGTGCCCCGCAAGGGCATCCGCCTCGCGCAGCCGCGCGCCCCGCCTGAAAACGTTCCGGTCTGATTGATGTCGTTCGCGCGCCCCGGTGGCGCGCGAGCCGCCCGCGGCCCCGGTCCGCGCGTCGCGCCGTTCGTGCGCGGCTCGCGCGCCCGTGTCCGGCGGCGTCCGATCACGTTTTCAGGAACTCCCTCATGTCGTCTACCTTTGCCGCGCGACCGTCGCGCGGCCGGCTCGCGCTCGCATGCGCGGCCGCTTTCGCATGGTCGGCCGCTCACGCGGCTTCAACGGATGATGGGCGCGCCGAGGCCGCCCGCAGTGGCGGCGTCGATCGTCCCGCCAGCGCCGCGCCGGCTGCCGCTGGCGTCGCTGCATCGGCCGCACCGGCCGGCGATACGCTGACCGCCGTCAGCGTGACCGCGCAACGGCAACCGGTCGACCCGGATACGCCGGCCGTCGTCACGTCGATCACGCGCGAGCAGATCGATGCGCACACCAACGTCACCACCGAGGACGCGCTGAAGTACGCGCCGAATCTGATGGTCCGCAAGCGCTACATCGGCGACCGCAACAGCGTATTCGCGGGCCGCGACTTCAACGAATTGCAGAGTGCGCGCGGGCTCGTCTATGCCGACGGCGTGCTGCTGTCGAACCTGCTCGGGTCGAGCTATGCGTACCCGCCGCGCTGGTCGCTGATTCCGCCCGACGACATCGCGCGCGTCGACGTGCTCTATGGCCCCTTTTCCGCGCTGTATCCGGGCAACGCGATCGGCTCGACCGTGCTGCTCACCACGCGTCGCCCGGAACAGCTCGAGGCGTCGCTGTCGACGCAATTCTTTACGCAGCGCTACCACGACGGCTACGGGTTCGCGGACAGCTTCGGCGGCAATCATCAGACCGCGCGAATCGCGAACCGTGTCGGCCGGTTCTGGTTCGCGCTCTCGCTCGACCGGCTGGAGAACAATGGCCAGCCGATGCAGTACGCGAGCCCCAATTCGGCCTACAACCCGAAACTGGGCGCCTCCGTGCCTGTGACGGGCGCGGCGACCGACATCGGACCCAACGGCAAGCCGCGGACGATCGTCGGCGCGCAGACGATCGAGCGGACCGAGCAGCTCAACGAGACGGTCCGGATGGGCTATGCGTTCACCGATCATGTCGATGCGACGCTGACGCTCGGTCATTGGGAGAACCATTACCGGCAGCACGGCGAGACCTTCCTGCGCAATGCCGCCGGCGATCCGGTCTACGGCGGCAACGTGTCGATCGGCGGCCGGAACATGACCGTCGCGCCGAACGCGTTCGCGCCGCAGCGCGGCGACCAGGAGAACTGGCTGTATGCGCTCGGCCTGAACGGCCGGCTCGACTCCGGCTGGCGGCTGTCGGGCGTCGTGTCCGCATACGACGTCTCGCGCGACGTGCTGCGCGCGGCCTCGACCGTGCAGGGCGGGGCGGGCACGCTGTTCCAGGGCGACGGCACCGGCTGGCGCACGCTCGACCTGAAGGCCGAGGCGCCCGAAGTGAGGGGGCATGCGTTCACGTTCGGCTATCACTACGACAACTACTTCCTGCGCAACGTCACGTACAACACGGCCGACTGGCTCGCCGGGCCGACCACGTCGCTCGCGAGCGTCTATCGCGGCGACACGCGCACGCAGGCGCTGTTCGGGCAGGACGCGTGGCGCTTCGCGCCGGGCTGGCTCGCGACGCTCGGGCTGCGCTACGAGCGCTGGGAGGCATACGGCGGCGCGCTCGGCAATGCGAACGGCACGCTCGGCTATGCGGACCGCGGCGCGAATGCGCTGTCGCCGAAAGTCGCGCTGCAGTGGGACGCGACGGAAGTCTGGCGCTTCCGGCTCTCGTTCGCGACCGGCACGCGATTCCCGACGGTCGGCGAGCTGTTCCAGGGCACGATTTCGAATAACGCGATCGTCAACAACGACCCGAACCTGCGGCCGGAAAAGGCGATCGACTGGGATTTCACCGCCGAGCGCGACGTGGGCGTCGGCGTCGTGCGCGCCAGCGTGTTCCAGAGCGACCTGCGCGATTCGATCTACAGCCAGACGACGGTGTCGGGCGCGACGACCGTCACCAACATCTCGAACGTCGACCGGGTACGCGTACGCGGCGTCGAACTCGCGTTCAGCGGCGAGAACGTCGGGCTGCGCGGGCTCAACGTCGATGCGAACGTATCGGCGAGCAATGCGCAGATCCTCGCCGATGCCGCGAACCCGGCCTACGTCGGTTCGCGCTTCCCGCGCATTCCGCGCATGCGCGCGAACCTGCTCGCGTCGTATCGCTTCGACGAGCACTGGCTCGCGAGCGTCGGCGTGCGCTATTCGGGCCGCCAGTTCAACACGCTCGACAACAGCGACGTGAATCCGGACGTCTACGGCGGCACGAGTTCGTTTACGGTCGTCGATCTGAAGGCGCGCTACCGCTTCGATCGTCACTGGAGCGCGTCGGCCGGCATCGACAACCTGACGGACCGCCGCTACTACACGTTCCACCCGTATCCGGGCCGCACGTTCTATGGAGAACTGAAATGGTCGCTGTGAAATCGCTCGCGGCACTGTCGGCCGCCGGCGCGCACGATGCGCCCGGCGCCGCGTTTGATGCGCGGCACCGGTCGTGGGGCGCATGGGGCGGCGGCGCGCATGTCGTCGTCGCGCAATCCGACGACGCGAGGAGTACGCTGTCCGCGCCCGTCGCCGTCAACGCGCTGCCGGAGCCGATCTACACGAGCGCCGAAACTCGCCCGAAGCGCGCGACGAGCCCGGACGGGCGCGCGGGATACGTGTCGTGGTCGACGCCGCTCGATGCGGGATGGAGAGGGGAGATGTCGCACCCCGTGTGGATCGGGCGCGACGGTGTGCGCGAAGCGCGCAGCGGATTGCCGACGGCCGACGTGCTCGATGGCTGGTTGCGGCACGCGAAGCGCTGACGGAGCCGGCGGCGCGCGGCGAACCGGCCGCGCGCCGGCCCGATGCGAAACCGCGCCCGAAGGCGCGTGGAGAGAAACGTCAGGCCGCTCGCCTGAATAGCCGGATCACGAACAGCAGGATCACCGCGCCGATGACCGCGACGATCACCGAGCCGATGAAGCCGCTGCCGATGCTGATGCCGAGCACTCCGGCAAGCCAGCCGCCGATCACTGCGCCGACGATCCCGACGATGATGTCGACGATCAGCCCGAAGCCGCCGCCCTTCACGAGCAAGCCGGCAAGCCAGCCGGCGATCGCGCCGATGATGAGCCACATAATCAAGCCATGAGTCATGGTGGTCCTCTCCTTGGGTTGAGTCGAAATGACCGGCGTCGGTTGCCGCACGCCGCAATCGGGTTGAAAGCTGCTGCGACCGCCGCGCCGCCCACGCAATGTAACGCGATAGACGGGTCAGGATCGTTAAGTAATGTTATGCACCCTTAAGCAGATTTTCCAGGGGATTTGTCTGCGTACGGCACGATTCGTGCGCACTCGACGCTTGGCGAAATGAATTTGTAAGAATTGGTTGGCGCTGAAGTCTGTCGGCTAGGTCGGCAATCGGTCGCGCGGCGTCGCTGATCGCGTCGATCAACAGCGGTGCGAAACGGGCGAGGGAGCACGACGCAGCGCTTCGCCGATCCGGGGCATCGTGTGGCCCAACTCGGTGTAGAGCGCGTCGTATCCGATGTGGATCATCATTCGGTATCCTGAAGGATGGACTTCGGTCAAGGTGTACGGATGGAGGAGCGGGAGATCGACCGTGCCGACCACGTTGTCGGTGTGTGCGTCGTGCCAGCGGCCGGGCACGAGATAGAGGGAGCCGTTGGGTGCGCCGTCGAGGTCGAGCCGCCGGCCATCGTCACCTTGGCCGCCGCAGGCCCGTGCCGCTGCACATCGGGAGCGGCGATTCGATCGACCGGTGGCCGTCGAGGGCGTGGAAGTGTCGTGCCGATGTGTCGGCGAGGTTGCGCGGATAACGGCCACTGCGACGATGCGCGACGAGCAAACCAACATGCGCGGACGGTTGCCGAACGCGCACGCGAAGATCGTGCACGGCGTGATGGGGGAGTGCGTCAGCGAACGACTTCAGGATTTCGGCGCCGGAAAAGAGAAAAGGTCTGACAAGCGATGCTTGTCAGACCTTTATGTCTTGGTGCCGGAGATAGGAGTCGAACCTACGACCTTCGCATTACGAATGCGCTGCTCTACCAACTGAGCTACACCGGCAGCAGAGAAATGAAATTATATGGTGAAATCCGCGATCTTGGCAATACGTTTTGCGAATTTTTTTCAGCTTGCTGCGGCTGCTTCGCGAAACCGATCCGGCGGATTTTCCGCTTTCACTTCACTGCGACGCGACCCGTTAGGGCCACATCGCGAAGGCGCGATTGTACTGATGTCTCGCACCTCCGTCCAGTGCTGCAGTGCAATTATTTTACTTCGTCGTGATAGCCGGTCACGCGCTCGACTTCGTTCTTCGAGCCGAGGAACACGGGCACGCGCTGGTGCAGGCCGGTCGGCTGCACTTCCATGATGCGCTGCGTGCCGGTCGTCGCGGCGCCGCCCGCCTGTTCGACGATGAACGACATCGGGTTCGCTTCGTACATCAGGCGTAGCTTGCCCGGACGATCGGGCGTGCGCTTGTCGGCCGGGTACATGAAGATGCCGCCGCGATTCAGGATCCGGTGCACGTCGGCCACCATCGACGCGATCCAGCGCATGTTGAAGTTGTCGCCGCGCGGGCCGTCCTTGCCGGCGTTCAGCTCGTCGACGTAGCGCTTGACCGGGTCGTACCAGTGGCGGGCGTTCGATGCGTTGATCGCGTATTCGCGCGTGTCGGCCGGGATCTGCATGTTGCTCTGCGTGAGCACCCACGAGCCGACTTCGCGGTCGAGCGTGAAGCAGTTCACGCCGTTGCCGGTCGTCAGCACGAACACCGTCTGCGGACCGTAGACGGCGTAGCCGGCCGCGACCTGCTCCGTGCCGGGCTGCAGGAACGATTCTTCGGTCGCCTGCTTGCCGTCCGGGCAGCGCAGCACCGAGAAGATCGTGCCGATCGATACGTTCACGTCGATGTTCGACGACCCGTCGAGCGGATCGAACACGAGCAGGTATTCGCCGCGCGGGTAGTTCGCCGGGATCGGGAAGAACGTTTCCATTTCTTCCGACGCCATCGCGGCGAGGTTGCCGCCCCATTCGTTCGCGTCGAGCAGGATTTCGTTCGACAGGATGTCGAGCTTCTTCTGCACTTCGCCCTGGACGTTCTCGCTGCCGGCGGTGCCGAGCGCCTCGCCGAGCGCGCCCTTCGACACGTTGTAGCTGATCGCCTTGCACGCGCGGGCGACGACTTCGATCAGCAGGCGCAGGTCGGCGGGGAGGTTGTTGGTCTCACGTTGCTGTTCGATCAGGAACTTCGACAGCGTGGTGCGGCGGGCAATGGACATGACAGACTCCGAAAGGCCAAAGAATCCTTGAATGGCCGCAATTTTACCCGTCGAGCCTCCGGTGCCACCGGCTTTTTTCGTCCGGTTACATGGCCGGGCCGCCGAATCGGGCCGATGTCGGGCGGCGACGAAGGCCGGGCGCGCAGTATGGTGCAGGCACGCTGCGCGGTCCGACCCCGCGATTGCGCGTGGCTTCAGCCGCGCTCGCGCAATAAAAAAGCCGGCGCCGCGTCGGGCGGCGCCGGCTCGATCGCGCGGACGCGACAGCGTCGATCGCGTGGCTTACGCGAGCGCCTTCTCGACGATCTCGCGCACGTCACGCGATTTCGCACCGGCGGCGACTTGTTCGAGCGCTTCACGCATCCGGTCGCGCAGCGTCGGCGTGAAGCGGCGCCACAGTTCGAGCGAGCGCGCGAGGCGTGCCGCGACCTGCGGGTTGATCGCGTCGAGCGCGAGCACCTGTTCGGCCCAGAACGCGTAGCCCGAACCGTCCGCCGCGTGGAATTGCGCGGGGTTGGCCCCGCAGAAGCTGAAGATCAGCGAGCGCGCGCGGTTCGGGTTCTTCAGGTTGAACGCGGGGTGCGCGAGCAGCTTGCGCACCTTCGCGAGTGTCGGTTGCGCGGGCGTGCCGCGCTGCGCCGCCTGCATCGCGAACCACTTGTCGATCACGAGCGCTTCCTTCTCGAAGCGACGGTAGAAGTCGTCGAGCGCATGCTCGGCCGGCCCGTTCGCGCCTGCGGCGGCCGCGGACAGCAGGGCGCCGAGCGCGGCCGCGCGATCGGTCATGTTGTTCGCCGCGTCGTACTGGGCCGTGGCGAGGCGTACGGCATCGGCCGGATCGTCGAGTTCGGCGAGATACGCGAGCGCGAGGTTCTTCAGCGCGCGGCGGCCCGAGGCTTCCGGCGTCGGCTCGTAGGCGCCGGGCGTCTGGTGCTGTTCGTACGCGGCGAGCCAGTCGGCGCGCAGCGCGCCCGCGAGCTGGCGGCGCACGAACTGGCGCGCGCGATGCACGGCGGCGGGGTCGGCCTCGGCCATCTGGTCGGCGAGATAGGTTTCCGACGGCAGCGTCAGCGCGAGTTCGCGGAATGCCGGCGACAGGCTTTCATCGGTCAGCACGCGGCGGAACGCGGCGACGAAGTTCTCGCCGAGCGCGAGCGGCGCGTCGGCGGCGGCACGCGCGGCGAGCGTCAGCAGCGCGCGCGTCGCGAGGCGCTGGCCGGCCTCCCAGCGGTTGAACGGATCGCTGTCGTGCGCGAGCAGGAATGCGAGATCGTCGTCGCTGTAGTCGTACTCGACGATCACCGGCGACGAGAAGTTGCGCAGCAGCGACGGCAGCGGCGCTTCCGGCACGTCGACGAACGTGAAGGTCTGCTCGGTATCGGTGAAATCGAGCACGCGCGTCGTGCCCGATGCGGCGGCTTCGCCGTCGAGACGCAGCGGCAGGTCGCGGCCGTCGCGGCCGATCAGGCCGATCGCGAACGGGATCAGGAGCGGCCCCTGCTGCGTTTCGCGCGCGGCCGGCGACGCGTCGCCGTAGCCTTGCGCGAGGGTGACCGTATAGCGGCGTGCGGCCGCGTCGTACGCGGTGCGCACCGACACGCGCGGCGTGCCGGCCTGGCTGTACCAGCGCTCGAATTGCGCGAGGTCGCGCCCGTTCGCGTCGGCCATCGCGTGACGGAAGTCGTCGCAGGTCACCGCGTGGCCGTCGTGGCGCTTGAAGTAGAGATCCATTCCCTTGCGGAAGCCGTCGCGGCCGAACAGCGTCTGGTACATCCGCACGACTTCCGAGCCTTTCTCGTAGACCGTCATCGTGTAGAAGTTGTTGATCTCGACGTAGCTCTCCGGGCGCACCGGGTGCGCCATCGGGCCTGCGTCCTCGGCGAACTGCAACTGGCGCAGCACGCGCACGTCCTCGATGCGCTTCACCGCGCGGGCCGCCGATTCGACGTCGTCGCCCGCGGCCATGTCGGCCGAGAATTCCTGGTCGCGGAACACCGTCAGGCCTTCCTTCAGGCTCAGCTGGAACCAGTCGCGGCAGGTCACGCGGTTGCCGGTCCAGTTGTGGAAGTACTCGTGGCCGACCACCGACTCGATGTTCGCGAAATCGGTGTCGGTCGCGGTCTCGGGGTTCGCCAGCACGTACTTCGTGTTGAAGATGTTGAGCCCCTTGTTTTCCATCGCGCCCATGTTGAAATCGCCGACCGCGACGATCATGAAGCGGTCGAGATCGAGTTCGAGGCCGAAGCGCTTTTCATCCCAGCGGATCGAGTGGATCAGCGAATCCATCGCATGACGCGTCTTGTCGAGATCGGCCGGTTCGACCCACACCTGCAGCAGCTTTTCCTTGCCGGAGCCGGTCGTGATCGTTTCCTCGATCGCGACGAGCTTGCCTGCGACCAGCGCGAACAGGTAGCTCGGCTTGCGGAACGGGTCTTCCCATTTCGCGAAGTGGCGGCCGTCGGGCAGGTCGCCCGAATCGACGAGGTTGCCGTTCGACAGCAGCACCGGGTATGCGGCCTTGTCGGCACGCAGCGTGACGGTGTACGACGCCATCACGTCGGGGCGGTCGAGGAAGTAGGTGATGCGGCGAAAGCCTTCGGCTTCGCATTGCGTGAAGAAGTTGCCGCTCGACACGTAGAGGCCCGACAGCGTCGTATTCTGATCGGGGGCGCACGCGCTTTCGAGCGTCAGCTCGAATGCCTCGGGCACGTTCTCGACCGTCAGGCCATGTTCGTGCGCGCGCACCGCGCCGTGCGGTGCGCCATCCAGCCGTGCGCCGAGGAATTCGAGCGCCTCGCCCATCAGTTCCAGGTGCGGCGCGGGCGCGGCATCCGGATTGCGGCGCACGCGCATCGTATTCCTGACGATCGTGCGGGCCGGTGCGAGATCGAATTCGAGTGCGACGGAATCGATGAGGAAGGCCGGCGGCGTGTAGTCGGCGCGGCGGATCACGGTGGAGGAGGCGTTGTCGGACATGGTCGTCGAGATCGGTGGAGTGGGGGACGGGCCCGTCGCGCGGGCCAGGCGAACCGGGCCATTGTACAAAGGCTGGCGGCTGCGTGTCGGGCGAACTTTTTACCGCTTTCGGGAGTCCGCGTATTATCGACATCCCGTTGTGGTTCGCGCGGTGCGACGAACGGGTGACGGATCGACGAGGATCGACATGAAACGCGAATGGATTTTGGGCAGGGCGCGCTGGGCGGCGGCGCTGTGTGTCGCGCTGCTGACCGGCTGCACCAGCTACGTGACCACCCAGGTCACGGCCTTCTCCGACTGGAGCGGCAGCGACGCGACACGCACCTATGCGTTCACGCGTACGGACGCGCAGAAGAACAGCATCGAGCAGTCGACCTACGAGCCGATCGTCGCGAACGAGTTGTCCGCATATGCGTTCCGGCAGGTGCCGCAGTCGCAGGCACGCTATCTCGTCGGGCTGACCTACGCGGTCGGCAGCGATCTCGTGACGGTGCCGCAGCCGGTCTACTACGATCCGTGGTTCGCGCCCGGCCCGTACTGGCGGCGCGGGCCGTGGAGCCCCTGGGGCCCGTGGGGGCCCTGGGGGCCGATGCCGGCCGGTTATGTCGCGCAGACGTACCAGGTGTTCGACTACATGCTCGGCATTCGCATCACCGAGCGCGCGACGGGCAAGGAGGTCTACAACGTGTCCGCGCGCACGACCGGCGACAACGGCACGCTGCTGTACGCGATGCCGTTCCTCGCGCGCAGCGCGCTCGCCGATTTCCCGTTGTCGAACGGGGCGGTTCGCTCGGTCCGGCTGCCGGTCGACAAGCGCGGCGGGCCGGCGGCGCCGGCTGCCAATGAACGCGCGGTGCCGGCGGCGCCGTCTAGCGCGAGCGTCGCGAAGTAACGCCGCATTCATCTCGGCGCGGCCGCCCGGCCGCGCCGGCTATCTGCCTTTCCGTCAGACCCCGATACCCAGCAGCGCCAGCGCGCCGAGCACGACGAACAGCACGGCCGCGATCCCGTGTACGAGCTTCGTCGGCAGACGGTGCGCGAAGCGGTCGCCGAGCAGGATCGCCGGCACGTTCGCGAGCATCATTCCGAACGTCGTGCCGGCCACCACGCCGATGTAATCCTGGAAGCGCGCGGCCAGCGCAACGGTCGCGATCTGCGTCTTGTCGCCCATTTCCGCGAGGAAGAACGCGACGAGCGTCGCGCCGAACACGCCGAGCCGCGAGCGGGTCGCATTGGCTTCGTTCTCGTCGAGCTTGTCCGGCACGAGAATCCACAGCCCCATCGCGATGAACGAGAACGCGAGTGCCCAGCGCATGATCGACGGCGTGACGAGTACGCCCAGCCATTCGCCGAGCGCGCCGGCGAACCCGTGATTCACGAGCGTCGCGACGAGCACGCCGAGAATGATCGGTACCGGCTTGCGATAGCGCGCGGCCAGAACGAGGGAAAGCAGTTGGGTCTTGTCGCCGATTTCAGCGAGGGCGACGGCGCCGGTGGAGATCAGGAAGGCTTGAGACACGGATGGGGTTCCACGGGCCGTTGTTGTACGTGCGAGCGACGATCCACGGCGCGCCGGGCCCTGATGCGGCGCACTGTGAACCATCGGTCTCGCCAGGCCAACGTGGCTGCGTCCGCCATGGCCGAACGGCCAAGTCTGTTGACGGACGCCTCCGTCACGATGCGCGCCGGTGGCGCGGGACATCGAGCGGAGCGGCTACTCCCCAATGAGCGGCGAATTCTAGCACGGCGCATTGCACGCGGGAAAGCGGCTCCGGCCGCCGTGCGGCGGGCCGCAGCGGATCCGATTGCCGGCATGCGCGGCAATCGGATCCGCGCTGCCGGAACGGAGTACCGGCGGGGCGTTACGCGGCGGCCGGGCGGCGAGCGGCGCCGCGCTCGTGCATGAGTTCGCCGGCCGCATAGGTGCGGTACACCGCGCGGTCGTCGCCGAGCAGCGCGAACGCGAACAGCAGCTCCTCGAGCGACTCCGCGCGCTTCGTGCGGCGCGCGAGCAGCGGCGTCGCCTGCGGGTCGAGCACGACGAAGTCGGCTTCGGTGCGCGGCTGGAGCGTGCCGACCGTGTCCGCGAGGTCGAGCGCCTGCGCGGCGCCGGCCGTCGCGAGCCAGAACATCCGCGTGGCGCTCAGGTGATGGCCCGACAGCCGTGCGACCTTGTGCGCCTCGTTCATCGTCTGCAGCATCGAGAACGACGTGCCGCCGCCGACGTCGGTCGCGAGCGTGACGGGCACGTCGTATTCGCCGGCCTTGTCGAAATCGAACAGCCCGCTGCCGAGGAAGAAGTTCGACGTCGGGCAGTGCGCGACGACGGTGCGCGTCTCGGCCATTCGGCGGCGGTCCTCGTCGTCGAGGTGGATGCAGTGGCCGTACACCGCGCGCGGACGCAGCAGCCCGTAGCGGTCGTAGATGTCGAGATAGCTGCGGTGGCCGGGGAACAGTTCGGCCACCCATTTCACCTCGTCGACGTTTTCCGCGACGTGGCTCTGCACGAACACGTCCGGATGGCGGCGCGCGAGTTCGCTGCATGCCTCGAGCTGCGCCTCGGTCGACGTCGGCGCGAAGCGCGGCGTGAGCGCGTACATCTGGCGGCCCTTGCCGTGCCAGCGGTCGATCAGCTCGGCGCTGTCGTCGTAACCCGATTGCGCGGTGTCGCGCAGGAATTCGGGGCAGTTGCGGTCCATCAGCACCTTGCCCGCGATCATCCGCAGGTCGCGTGCGTCGCTCGCCGCGAACAGCGCGTCGGCCGACTGCTTGTGCACCGTGCAGTAGACGAGCGCGCTCGTCGTGCCGCACGCGAGCAGTTCGTCGACGAAGAACTCGGCGACTTCGCGCGCATGCTCGGGGTCGCCGAACCGGCGCTCGGTCGGGAACGTGTACTTGTCGAGCCACGGCAACAGGCCCGGCGCCGGCGACGCGATCATGTCCGTCTGCGGATAGTGGATGTGCGTGTCGATGAAGCCGGGCACGATCAGCTTGTCGCGCAGGTCGTGGACCACCGCGTCGCGCGCGAGCGTCGCGGCGAGCAGCGCATACGGGCCGGCCGCGACGACCTTGCCGTCGTCGACGATCAGGAGCCCGTCGGTTTCGTAGTTCGCGGCCTGGCTCGATTGCGCCGGGTCGCCGTTGAAGGTCAGCAGTTGGGAACGGAAAGCGGTTTGCGTCATGACGAAGGGTCCTGCATCAAGGTAAGGCGAACAGAAGAAAGCGATCGACGCCGCATGGCGGCGGGACGGTGCTTCGCGAGCGGCGGCGGCACGCGACGTGCGGCACGGCCGGGAGCGACGGCGCGGACGAACGTGGCGGCCGAAGCCGCCAGCGAGTGATTGCCCGCGCACCTCGCGGCCGTTGCGGCCGTTGCGACCGTTGCGCCGGCAACCGGCGCGGCGGCGAACGGCACGGCAAGCCGCGACGGCCGGCGCGTGCGTGCGGCGGCGCGCCGAGCCGTCGCTCCGCATGCACGCAGGCGGCCGGCCCGGCGCCGGGCCGAACCGGTGATCGCGAAGCGGATGCCGTTGCCGTGTTTCATCTGTCTAGCGTTCCTCGATGCGGGCCGTCACGCGGCCTGCCAGTACGCATCGAGGCGCGCGTACAGTGCGTCGCGCTGCGCCGGTTCGATGAACGAGGCCTCGAAGCCGTTGCGGATCACCGCGTGGACCTCGGCATCCGTGAGTTGCAGCCCTTCGGCCGTCGCGAAGTAGTTTTCATTGACGTAGCCGCCGAAATAGGCCGGATCGTCGGAGTTGATCGTCACCGCCACGCCGCGGTCGAGCAGTGCCTTCAGCGTGTGCTTCGCCATGTCGTCGAACACGCACAGCTTCAGGTTCGACAGCGGGCAGACGGTGAGCGCCGTGCGCGTTTTCGCGAGGCGTTCGACGAGCGCCGCATCCTCGATGCTGCGCACGCCGTGATCGATCCGGTCGACCTTCAGCACGTCGAGCGCTTCGTAAATGTACGCGGGCGGGCCTTCCTCGCCGGCGTGCGCGACGAGCTTCAGGCCGAGCGCGCGCGCCTTCTCGAACACGCGTGCGAACTTCGTCGGCGGATGGCCGAGCTCGGACGAATCGAGGCCCACGCCGATCAGGCGATGACGGTAGCGTTCGAACAGCGGCAATGCGGATTCGAACGTCGCGAGCGCGTCTTCTTCGGACAGGTGGCGCAGGAAGCAGAGGATCAATTTGCTCGACAGCCCGCGTCGTTCGGCATCGGCGAGGGCGCGCTCGATGCCCGCGACGACCGTCTCGATCGGCACGCCGCGCTCGGTGTGCGTCTGCGGATCGAAGAACAGTTCGGTGTGGACGACGTTGTCGGCGAGCGCGCGTTCGCAGTACGCGGCCGTCATGTCGTGGAAATCCTGCTCGGTGAGCAGTACGCTCGCGCCGGCGTAGTAGATGTCGAGGAACGATTGCAGGTCGGTGAACGCGTACGCGGCGCGCAGCGCATCGATCGAATCGTAGGCGAGCTTCACGCCGTTGCGCTGCGCGAGCGCGAAGATCAGTTCGGGCTCGAGCGAGCCTTCGATATGGATGTGCAGCTCCGCTTTCGGCGCGCGGGCAATCTTGTCCTTGAATGTCGGGGTCATGGCGTCGTTCTTGGTCGGTCAGTAGGTAGGGGAAGCCTGCGCGGACGTATTCGCCTCGACGGCCTGCAGCAACTGCGCGGCCACCGAGATCGCGATCACTTCGGGCGCCTTGTCGACGATGCCTTCGACGCCGATCGGGCAGCGCATCCGCGCGACCTGGGCCGGGTCGATGCCGATGGCGGCGAGGCGATGATCGAACTGCACGCGTTTCGTGTGCGAGCCGGTCATTCCGAAGTATGCATAGTCGCCGCGTCGCAGGATGCGCTCGGCCAGCACGAAATCGAGTGCGTGGTCGTGCGTCATCACGACGAAGTAGGCCTGCGGCGGCGCCGCGTCGACCGCGTCCGCCGGGGAAGCGGCCGCGTCGATCGCGAGATTGCCGATGCCGGCGAGCGCGTCGGCCGGCGGGAACGCCGCATCGGGCCCGTCGATCCAGCGCACCTGGCACGGCAGCGTCGCCAGCACCTTCACGAGCGCGGTGCCGATGTGTCCCGCGCCGAACAGCATGACGGGGAACGCATACGGCGCGATCGTTTCGGTCATCAGCGATACGCCGCCGGTTTCCCACAGCAGGCAGTCGGCGCGCGCGGCTTCCGATTCGGGCTCGCTCAACAGCGGCGCGCCCGGCGAGGGGCCGAATGATACGCTACGGACGGTCGCGGCGCCGGCCGCGACGCGCTTCGCGAGCGACATGATCCAGCCGAGATCGCCGACGTCGAGCCGCTCGAACGCGAGCACCACGGCGCCGCCGCAGCACTGGCCGAGACTCGGGCCGAGCGCGAGCCGCTCGAGCCGGCGTGCGTGCGGCACGTGCGCGCCGTCCTTCAGCAGGTGCCGCGCGATCTCGATCGCCTTCCATTCCAGATGACCGCCGCCGATCGTATGGCGTGCCGTGTCGCGCGTGACGAGCATCTTGGTGCCGGCTTCGCGCGGCGCGGAGCCGTCGGTGTGCGCGACCGTCACGAGCACGGCCGCTTCGCCGTGTGCGAGCAGTTGCTGCAGATCGCCGAGCCAGGCTTCCATCAGCACGCTCCGTTCGGGACGACGCGGCACGACACGCGGCGCGGGCTGGCGGGCGCGGCGGCAACGAGGGCGGACGGGAGCGGGGCAGGCCGGCTGCACGGCCGATGCGGTGCGACGGCAGGGCACTGACGGCGTGCGCGAACGGCGCCGCCGGACGCGCGGACGCCATGAGGGTGACGGATGCGGATGGTTTGCGTTGTCATGATGAATCCAGTCGACATTGCGGATCGGGCGCGCGTTACGCAGGGAGCGGTGAGACCGCCTGGCCTCGCGCACGTAGATCGCCATCCAGTCCCGAAGATAGCATCGCCACGCGGCGGGAACATGGCCGGGCGGTGATCCGGGCTATCAGGCGGCGATCATGTCGATCATAGGCCGGCCGCGCGGGATCGGGGCGCCGACGCATGCACGTCGGGCCGAAACGCACGCGTGACGGGGCGGGGGCGCGGCGATCGCGCGACGCATGCCGGCCCGGAAATCGGGGCGGCGGCGGAGTAAGTGTTTACGCGCGATGAGCGGGCAGGGCCGGTGCAGGCGTCGGCCGCGGCCGGGTGGCGACTCGCCGGCTGCGCGCGGCCCATTCGGTGGGGCCGCGCGGATCGTGGGCCGGCAAAACGGCCGCCCGGTCAACTCGCGAGCTTGCGGCGATGGCGCCAGAGGCTCGCGATGGCCGCGATCAGGATCGCGGCGAAGCCGATCAGCGCCCACCCGGGCAGCAGGATGCCGAAGATCGGCGGGTAGACGGTCTCGCACAGCCCGGCGACCTTGAACATGCCGGGGAACCACTGCGCGGGCGGCAGGCTGTCGACGATCGGCTGCAGCGTGTCGAAGCCGCAACTGAAGCCCGGATTCATCTGGATCGACAGGTGCCGCGCGGCCGTGCCGACACCGCCGGCCGCGGCGAGCGCGATCAGCAGTTCGAGCGCCCAGACGCCGCGCCAGCTGCGGATTCCCGTGGCCAGGAACGCGAAGATCCCGATCGCGCAGAAGAAGTAGCGCTGGATGATGCACAGCGGGCACGGGTCTTCGTTCTTCGCGTACTGCAGGTACAGCGCGCCGGCCAGCAGGGCGATGCACACCCATCCGAGCAGCATCAGCAGGCGGCGTTCGCGGCGTAGCGCAAGCGTGTAGTCGTTCATGTCGGCGGGGTTCCTCGTCGGTCGGTCCGGAAAACAATCGGGCGATTTTAGCGCGAATGATCTGGCACGAAACTGACGGCGCGCGTGCGGCAGCCTGCCGCACCGCGCGCGGACCGCCTGATCGGTCTGCCCTCGGCCGGCGAGTTCAGCGGATCGTGTTCAGCACGGCCTCGACCGACTGGCCGATCGCAAGCAGCGCGTCGTCGCGATGCGGCGCCGCCGCGAGCATCAGGCCGACCGGCGCCGCGTCGCGCGGATGGCACGGCAGCGACAGCCCGCACGCATCGAGGAAGTTGAACGCGCTCGGGTTGCGCAGGATCAGCGCGTTGGTGCGCGTGAACGCGTCGTCGTCCGTTTCGAGTTCGGCGATGCGCGGCGGCACGACCGGCACCGTCGGCGCGACGAGCGCATCGAAGCGCGACCAGACCGTGTGCGCGGCTTCGTCGAGCATCGCGGCGCGGGCGGCGAGCAGGTCGAGATAGTCGGCCGCCGTCGCGGGCTCGCCCTTCATGATCCGCGTCAGCACGCGCGGGTCGTACTGGTTCCGATGCGTGGCGAGCAGCGGGCGATGCCATGCGTACGCTTCGATCGGCGAGAAGCCGAAACGGTTGATCTCCGGCAGCCGGTCGAGCGCGGGGAAGCGCACTTCGGTGACGATCGCGCCGGCGGCTTCGAGATGCTTGAGCGCGGTGTCGAGCGCGGCCGCGACGTCGGCATCGACGCCGTCCGTCACGTAGTTCGTCAGCACGCCGAGCCGCACGCCTTCGAGCGGCCGGGCGGCCGGCACGTGCGGCTCGAGCCCCGCGAGCATCCGGTCGACGAGCGCGCAGCACGCGACCGTCAGGCCGATCGGGCCGAACGAGTCGAGGGTCGTCGACAGCGGCACGCCGCCTTGCGTCGGGATTCGGCTCGCGGTCGGCTTGAAGCCCGTCAGCCCGCACAGCGCGGCCGGAATGCGGATCGAGCCGCCGGTGTCGGTGCCGAGCGCGACCGCAGCCATCCCGTCGGCGACCGATGCGGCCGCACCCGACGACGAGCCGCCCGAAATCCGCGCATCGCCCGGCACGTCGCGGTGGTACGGCGAGCGCGGGTTGCCGAAGTGCGGATTCAGGCCGAGCCCCGAGAACGCGAACTCGCTCATGTTGGTGCGGCCGACCAGCACCGCACCCGCGCGCTTGAGCCGGGCGACCGCGACCGCATCGGTGCGCGCGGCCGGCGCGTCGTCGAGTACGCGCGAACCGGCGCGCGTGACCTGGCCCGCGACGTCGAACAGATCCTTGACCGACACGGGAATGCCCGCGAGCGGCGACGGCACGGTGCCCGCGGCGCGCAGCCGGTCGTGTGCGTCGGCGGCCGCGCGTGCGTTGTCCGCATCGACTTCGGTGAAGACGACGGCGCCTTGGCCCGACGGATCGGCGATCCGGTCGAGCGCGGTGTCGACGAGCGCGCGGCTCGTGGTCCGGCAGGCGGCGAGGTCGGCGGCGAGCTGGGCGAGCGGGGGGAACGGCGTGAAAGTGGTCATGGCGGCTCAGGGGCGAAGATGTTGAAGAAGCGTGGAGCGAAACGAATCGATATGGCGTTCGACGGCTGCGCGCGCGCCCGCGGCGTCGCGTGCGGACAGCCGATCGAACAGCGCGCGGTGCTCGTGCTGGACGTCGGCGAGATGGTGCGGTTCGGACAGCGTGACGAACCAGAAGCGCAACGAACGCTCGTGCAACGCGCGCAGGATGTCGGCGAGCACCGCGTTGCGCGCGGCCGCGGCGATCGTCTGATGAAACGCGCGGTCGAGCTCCATCATGCCCTCGACGTCGTGCGTATCGACGCAGGCCTGCCCGTCGTCGAGCAGCGCGGCCAGGCGCGCGAGATCGTCGGGCGTCGCATGGCGCGCGGCCAGTTCGGCGCAGTGCGCTTCGTTGATGCGCCGCACGTCGATCACCGCGACGATGTCGTCGAGCGACAGCGGTTGCACCATCAAGCCCTTGCGCGGCATCACGGACAGCAACCCTTCGAGCACGAGCCGATGCACGGCCTGATGCACCGGCGTGCGGCCGATCCCCGTACGTGCGACGAGGTCGGCTTCGTTGAGCGCGGCGCCCGGCTTCAGGCGCATCGTGATGATGTCGCGCTGGATCAGTGCGTACGCGCGGTCGGCGAGGCTGGCCGGAGACGCGGTGGAGCGATCGCGGGTGACGTCGGTCAGCGTACTCATGCGGGCGGCGCGGCCGGGGCCGGAAGGGGCGCGATCATGGTGCGGATGCTCGGGAAGCGTGGGCGATCTCTGGATATTATTGTGATATATCAGTGGCGTCCAGTATGGTCGATGCGAGGCCGGCTCGCGACTCGGGCCGCTCCCCCGCGCGACTTGCCACCGACTTGCAACAATATCGACAGGATGTTGCAGGTTTGCCGCGCGATCGTGCACTGAAGCATAATGAATCCTCGTCTATCCCTACGCGCGAGCGACGCATCAGACCATCGTCATGAGCGAAAACACGCCTTCCCCGGCCGGTCTGCCCGGCACCTCTTCCGCTTCTTCCGATTCCCCCCGTCCCGATCCGGCGAAAACGCCCGATGCGCCGGCTACGCAGGCCGCCGCGGAGAATGTCGCCGACGACGGCGCATCGCCCGTCACGGCCGCATCCGAGCCGGGTGCGCCCGGTGCGGCGGGCGCCGTCGGTGACGGCGCTGCCGCGGCCGCGCCGCCGAAGCCAGGCGTGCCGCCGCCCGGATTCGGCGCGCCGCCCGATTTCGACACGCCTCGGCCGCCGCCCGCGAACGCGCAGAATGCGCCGCCGGCCTATCTGAAACAGAGCGACACGCCGTGGTCGGTGTTCGGCCGGATCGTCGCGGCGCGCGCGCGGCGGCTGTTCGACCGCGCCGGCCAGCGGATCACGCAGCGCACGCTGCGCATCGGCGTGTCGGCGCGGATCTTCCATCCGGAGCCCGGCGCGAAGGGGCTGCGCGGCAAGACGCTGCAGTATCTCGAGGAATCGATCGCCCACTGGGTGATGTCGCGCGACGTGCTCGTGTTCATGATTCCGACCGTCGGCCATCAAGGCATGATCCATCCGAGCAACATTCGCCTGCGCGACTACGCGAAGCATCTCGACGGCCTGCTGCTGCAAGGCGGCGCCGACGTGTCGCCGCAGACCTACGCGGCGTCGGATGCGCGCCCCGAATGGCCGGGCGATCGCGTGCGCGACATGTACGAGCTCGAGCTGCTGCACGAATTCGTCGAGTCCGGCAAACCCGTGCTCGGCGTGTGTCGCGGCTGCCAGTTGATCAACGTCGCGTTCGGCGGCTCGCTGTACCAGGACATCGCCACCGACGTGCCGACCGCGAACGCGCACGTGAGCGAGCATTACGACCAGCATCGTCACGCGATCCGCTTCCCCGACTCGTCGACGCTCGCGAGCATGTTCCCGGGGCGCAGCGAAGCGATCGTCAATTCGATACACCACCAGGCGATCCGCGATCTCGGCCGCGATCTGAACATCGAGGCCGTGTCGGCCGGCGACGGGATCATCGAAGGCATTCGCCACCGGCGGTCGCCGTTCGTGGTCGGTGTGCAGTGGCATCCGGAGTTCCATCGCGCGGGCGGCTCGGAACTGCTCGACTGCACGCCGCTGCTCGACGCGTTCCTGCGCGCGGCGCGCGAAACGCGTCTGTAGCACGCCGTATTTTTCGCGTCGCACGAAGGCCGGCCGCATCCCGATTAATTCGAGATGCGGCCGTTTCGTTTTGAACGATAATCGCGAGTTCCGATTCGCTCGCCGGAGTCTGACGTTGGTTTTCCGAAACTTTTCCCCTGCACGATGCGCAACGTGGATCGTTGCACTGGCTGCCTGCACGCAAGCGGGCGCGGCCTGGTCCGCCGATGCGACCGTACCTGCCGCCGGCACGCGTCCGGCGGTCACGAGCCTGAGCGGCGGCGCGTCGCCGGCGGCATCGGCCGCGGCCGCGACGGACGCCGCCGCGCAAGGCAACGTCGCCGAGCTGACGCAGATGTTGCACGACGGCCGGATCGTCGAGATGCGCACGACCTACAACGGCAGCTACGGCGCGAGCCTGATGTTCGATCCGCGCGAGATGACGTACTACGTCGCGCTGTTCCAGGACAAGAACCTGTGGCGCGTGATCCGTTCGCAGGAAAAGAATCGCGCGGAGATGGTGTACGCGAACTTCGTCCAGCAGACGGCGCAGCTCGCCGATATCGAGATCCGCCGGACCGAGCTGCAGGCGCAGAAGGCATTTCTCGAACGCGTGATCGCGCTGCAGGCGAATCGGGCGCAGCAGTTGCAGGCCGACTTGAGCGTCGCGCGCAGCCAGCAGGCCGAAGTCACGCAGCGGCAGAAGTCGGCGCAGGAGCAGGCCCAGGCGCTGCAGGTCGAGAAGCGGGCTGCGCAGTTGCAGTTGCGCGATCTGCAGGAGCAGGTGCGGCAACTCGAGAAGCAGACCGAGACGGGGCTGCCCGCGCACAAGTAACGATTCGTCGAACGGACGCAGCGAGACGAGCGCAAACCCGGCGAAGCGATCTTCGCCGGGTTTTTTATTTGCGCGTGCGTCAGTGCGGGACCGCTTCCGGCACGTCGGTCACGCGGCGGTGCGACAGTTGCGACATCCAGTCGAAACCGGCCGCGGGCGGGGGCGCCGGGCGCGCCGGCTGCGCGGCGCGCAGCGCGTTCGTCATGGCAATCAACGTGGCCGGATCGTCGAGCGAGGCGCGGGTATCGCGGGTGTCTGCCATGCGCGGCGGCGGAGCGAGCCGATCGCGTGTGCCGGCGTGGATCGCGCCGCGCTGGATCGGCGGATGGGCGGCGAGCCGCGGCACGACCGGTGTGCGGGGCGGTGCCTTCGTCGTGCGTTGGCTGGTTGCTCGACGTGGCGAGGCAGGGGGGGCGTGCCGTACGTCGGCCGTCGCTCGCGGGTGGCGCGGCGCCGGGCGAAGCGCGACGCGATGCGTGGCTGGCGGCGATCCAACCGTGTTCGCGACAGGTGTCGCCACGTTGCGCTGCGGCATGACGTGCGTCGACGTAGCAGGTTGTGCCGCGCCGCCGGACGCTTGAAGCGCGTACGCAGGACCGCGACCCACAGGCGGAGCGTACGCGCCGATCAGCCAGCCGATGATGCCGAGCGCGCCGATACTCCAGCAGACGGCGTACATCGCGCGCCGGTCGCGAGGGCGGCGCGCAGGATCCGGCACGCGACGGGCGGCCGCCGCGGCCGGCGTGACAGCCACCCCGACCGAAGCCGGCAGCGATGCCGCCGCGGGCAGTGGTTGCCATTGGCACGTGCGGTGTGGCCGGTCGACATCGATGCAGGACGTCGTCAGTGTCGCGAGGCAGTTCCTGCCGGGCCGTGCGCCGGGCGCACCGGGGAATCGCCATTCGCGGCCGAACGGCGGGATGTGATCGAGCGGAGTGGCGCGTGGGCGGGCGAGCGCGCCTTCGACCGGGACGAGGGGCGATGGGGTCATGAAGGGGGGCCGCCGTGCGACACGGGTGACCGTGCCGGAGCGGCGAGGAAATGTCGTCGCAAATCGTGACATTGTGGTCAGCAGGCGAACGCAGGTCGATCAGATTGATCTGATTCTTGTGCCCATTGCGGGGCGACGTGTACGAGGCGGATACCGCGACGGCCATGACAGGGCGCCACAAGGCAAATATCGGCCTGGCGTGGCATGATTCGCGAATCATGCCGGTGGCGCGCCGTTACGCGCCGTGCCGCCGGCGGGCAGCGATGCCCGCGCGCGCCGGCCCGACCCGGCGCGTCGCGCATCGTCGGATTCATGCGGCGCGGTATTCGCGCCATCCGAGCTGAGCGAGAAAACATGTCCACCGCGTCCCCTGCCATCGCGCAGGAATCGAAAGTCCGCACCGTCTTCCGGGTCGTCAGCGGCAACTTCCTGGAAATGTACGACTTCATGGTCTACGGGTATTACGCGTCGGCCATCGCGAAAACGTACTTTCCGAGCGGCAACGCCTTCGCGTCGCTGATGCTGTCGCTGTCGGTATTCGGCGCGGGCTTCCTGATGCGGCCGGTCGGTGCGATCGTGCTCGGCGCGTATATCGACCATCACGGCCGCCGCAAGGGGCTGATCCTGACGCTCGGGCTGATGGCGATCGGCACGCTCACGGTGGCCGCGATACCGGGCTATGCGACGATCGGTGTGCTCGCGCCGGTGCTCGTGCTGCTCGGCCGGTTGTTGCAAGGCTTCTCGGCGGGCGTCGAACTCGGCGGCGTGTCGGTCTATCTGTCGGAGATCGCGACGAAGGGCCACAAGGGGTTCTATACGTCGTGGCAGTCGGGCAGCCAGCAGGTGGCCGTCGTGTTCGCCGCGTTCGTCGGCGTCGTGCTGAACCGCGCGCTGCCGGTCGAGGAAATGACCGCGTGGGGCTGGCGCATTCCATTCCTCATCGGCTGCCTGATCGTGCCGTTCCTGTTCCTGATCCGCCGTTCGCTGAAGGAGACCGACGAATTTCTCGCGAAGCGCCATCGCCCGACGATGGGCGAGATCATGCGCTCGATGCTCGACAACTGGGGTGTCGTGGTGGCCGGCATGGGGATGGTGATCATGACGACGGTGTCGTTCTACATGATTACCGCCTACACGCCGACCTTCGGCAAGGAAGTGCTGCACCTGTCGTCGCTCGACGCGCTTGTCGTGACCGTCTGTGTCGGGATCTCGAACCTCGTGTGGCTGCCGCTGTCCGGTGCGCTGTCCGATCGCATCGGCCGCCGCCCGGTGCTGATCGCGTTCACCGTGCTGACGCTGCTGTCGGCTTACCCGGCCGTGCTGTGGCTCGTCGGCGATCCGTCGTTCCTGCGGCTGCTCGCGGTCGAGCTGTGGCTGTCGTTCCTGTACGCGTCGTACAACGGGGCGATGGTCGTCGCGCTGACCGAAGTGATGCCGGTCGACGTGCGTACGGCCGGCTTCTCGCTCGCATACAGCCTGGCAACGACGATCGGCGGCTTCACGCCGGCGATCTCGACGCTGCTGATCCACCAGACGGGCAACAAGGCGGCGCCGGGGCTGTGGTTGAGTGTGGCCGCGATCTGCGGCTTGATCGCGACGTTCGTGCTCTACCGCACCGCCGACGCGCGCAACCAGTACAAGTCGGCCTGACGGCGGCCGGTATGTCGCGCGGCGTCGGCCGCGCATCGCATCGAAGAAGGGAGCGCAATGCGCTCCCTTCTTCGTTTGCGGTCATGCCTCGCGCAGCATGTCGGCCACCGCGGCCGCCACGTCGGGCCATGCGCCCGGTGCAGGCTGGCGGGCGATCCTGGCCTGCGCATACCACGGGCAGTCGCCGCCGGTGAACCAGCGCCAGTCGGGTGAGAACGGCAGCATGACCCACAGCGGCTTGCCGAGTGCGCCCGCGAGGTGCGCGACAGCCGTGTCGATCGTGACGACGCCGTCGAGCCGTTCGATCAGCGCGGCCGTATCGGCAAAGTCGTTCAGCCGGCCGTCGAGACGATGCACGCGCGGATGCGCGTCGACGCGCGCCCGTTCGTCGTCGTCCAGCGCGGGCTGTAGCACGATCCAGTCGATGTCCGGCAGCGCGAGCAGCGGCGCGAGCGCGTCGAACGGCATCGAGCGGTTTTCCTGCGCCTGCCGGCGCCCCGACCACGCCAGGCCGAACTTGCGCTTCGACTGCCCGCCGAGCGAGCCGCGAAAGCGCCGCCCGGCGCCGTCGGGCGCATCGAGGTAGCGCGAGCCGACGATGTCTTCCGGCTGAAGCCCGAGCAGGAACGGCAGGCTCATCAGCGTGCAGGCGACGTCCGCGGCAGGCAGCTTCGCGGCGCCTTGCGCGACGAGCGTCACGCGCCAGCGCGACGCGGCCGGCGTCAGCAGTGCGACGAGTTCCGGCTGGACTTCGAGCACGACGCGCGCGCAGCGGGCGCGGGCCAGCGGCACGAAGCGGACGAACTGCAGCGTGTCGCCGAACCCCTGTTCCGCGCGGATCAGCAGCGTACGCGACGCAATCGGCTCGCCCTGCCAGCGCGGCAGCGCGCCGAGCGGCGTCGCGCCGGGCGTCTCGTGGCGCGCTTCGTAGGCGGGCAGGCCGCGCGCGAAGTCGCGCAGCGTCAGCAACGTGACCGCGCGATGCAGCCGCGCGAGCGTGAGATCGGGCGCGACGCGCAGTGCCTGGTCGAATGCGCGCAGCGCCATTTCGTGCGCGCCGAGCGCGTGATGCGCGTTGCCGAGATTCAGCCATGCGAGCCCGAACGACGGATCGAGCCCGACGGCGCGTTCGTAGTAGGGCAGCGCGTCGCGGTGGCGCGCCTGCGCGCAGAGTGCGTTCGCGAGCCCGAACAGCGCGAGCGGAAACGGCGGGTGCAGCGCGAGCGCGGCTTCGAATGCCGAGGCCGCCTCGGCATGCCGGCCGACCGCATCGAACGTGTTGCCGAGATTGAAATGCGCGGCGACGAACCGCGGCTGTGCGGCGATCGCGGCCTGGAAGTGCGCGATCGCATCGTCGGCGCGGCCCATCGCGCTCAGTGCCATCCCGAGGTTGTTGTGCGCGCCCGCATGCCCGGGCCGGAGCTCGAGCGCGCGACCGAACGCGGCGAGCGCGTCGTCGTGGCGGCCGAGCGCGTTCAGCGCGTTGCCGAGATTGTTGTGGATCGATGCGTCGTCGGGCGTGAGCCGCAGCGCGCGGCCGAAGGCGTCGATCGCATCGTCGTGACGCTGCACCGCCGCATAGGCGTTGCCGAGGTTGTAGTGCGCGAGCGGAAATTCGGGCGCGAGCGTCAGCGCGTTGCGAAAGCGGTCGATCGCTTCGTCGAGCCGGCCGAGCGCTTTCAGCGCGTTGCCGAGATTGAGCTGCAGCGCGGCATCGTTCGGACGCAATGCGACGGCGCGGCCGACGAGATCGGCTGCCTCGGCGTGCTGGCCCTGCTGATGCCGCAGCACGCCGAACAGGTGCAGCGCGTCGGCGTCGGCGGGGTTGGAGGCGAGCGCGTTGCGATAGCCGTGCTCGGCCTCGGCGAGGCGACCCGCGCGGTGTGCGGCGTATGCCCGGTCGAATACGGAATCCATGACGCGAAAACGAGCGGAAAGCGCGTATTTTCCCACACCGCGCGGCGGGGTCGCGGATCGGCCGGTTGGCATATGGCCCCGTGACGCGGAGCGGCGTAGACTTGCAGAGTCGCGTGTCATCGAGGGTCTCATGGCTGACACACTGTCCGATATCCCGCCCGTGCTGATCGTCGGCGCGGGGCCGACCGGCCTTGCCGCGGCGATGAGCCTCGCGCGGGCCCGCGTGCCGGTGCGCATCATCGATCGTCTCGTCGCGCCGGCGCCGTTTTCGCGTGCGATCGGCATCCAGGCGCGCACGCTCGAACTGCTGGAGCAGCATCGTGCGGTCGAACCGTTTCTCGCGCTCGGCCATCGCGCGCATGCGGCCGAGCTGCATGCCGACGGCCGCGTGATCGCACGGCTCGATTTCGATCCGCTGCGAACGCGCTATCCGTATCTGATGTTTCTCGACCAGAGCATCACCGAGCGGCTGCTCGCCGAACATCTGGCCGGAATGGGCGTGACCGTCGAACGCGGTACGGCGCTGACCGCATGCGACGCGGGCGGCACGTCGCTCGACGTGACGCTGCGCTGCGCCGACGGCCGCGACGAGTCGTTCACCCCGTCATACCTGATTGCCGCCGACGGCGCGCACAGCACGGTCAGGCATCTCCTCGGCCTCGGCTTTGCCGGGCATGCGTTCGAACAGACTTTCCTGCTGGCCGATTTCGCGGCGATACCCGACTGGCCGGACGAGGAGATCCACCTGTTCACGACGCCCTCCGGAATCGCTGGCCTGTTTCCGATGGGAGGCGGCCGTTACCGGCTCGTCGCGGACCGGCCGCCCGGCAGCGACGCGTCGCCCGACGCGCCGGCTCCGTCGCTCGCGGAATGCGATGCGATCATTCGTGCGCGCGTCGGCGCATCGATCTCGCCAAGCGATCTCGCGTGGTCGTCCTATTTCCACCTGCACAGCCGGATGGTCGGTCGACTGCGTCATGGCCGCGTGTTCTTCGCGGGCGACGCCGCGCACGTCCACAGCCCGGCCGGCGCGCAGGGCATGAACACCGGCATCCAGGAGGCGTTCAACCTCGGCTGGAAGCTCGCGCGCGTCCTCGGCGCGGGCGCGCCCGAGCGGTTGCTCGACACCTATCACGCGGAGCGCCATCCGATCGAGCGCGACGTGTTGCGGCAGACCGGTTTCGTCACGCAGGTCGTCGAAGCCGAGCGCGGTGCGATGAAGCTGCTGCGCGATCATGTCGTGCCGCTGCTGGCGTCGTTCGGGCCGCTGCGCGACGCGCTCCGGCGCACGGTGAGCGAGCTCGGCGTGCAGTACCGGAAGAGCCCGCTCACGCTCGAGCGCGTGCTCGACGGCGGCCCGCGCGCGGGCGAGCGCGCGCCCGATGCGCTCGTGCACGTGCTCGACGGGCCGCTCGGTCGGGCGCCCGGCGCGGCGCGGCTATACGATCTTCACGATCCGGCGAGTTTCACGCTGTTGCTGCTGGAAGAGCCGGTGGATACCGACGCCGGCGAGGTGCCGCCGATCCCGGCCGATGCGCAGGTGCTCGTGCAGGGGCTCGAACGGATCATGCCGGAAGCGGTGCGCGTGTGGCGCGTCGCCGATGCCGAGGGCGACGGGGCGGCAGGGCTCGCGCAGGAATACGGCCGCTCGCGGCCGTCGTTCTATCTGCTGCGGCCCGACGGCTATGTCGCCGCGCGGGGGCGCACGGCGACCGACGCCAACGCGTTGCTGCGCCACTGCGAAAGCTGGTTCGCGGGCCTGTCGGTGTCCGCGTAGCCGCGCGCTCAGGCGGGCGCTGCGGCAGGCACGAGCGACGCGCGATGCGCGGCGATCGCATCGCGCACGATCGGCATCGCGCGTTGCCCGGCTTCGCTCGACGGATCGTCGAGCGCGGCGAGAAACGCGCGTCGCATCCGCGGTTCCCAGAAGCGCCGGATATGCTCGGCGATTCCGGCCAGCGCTTCGTCGCGATCGGGCATCGATTCGAAGAATGCGCCGATCTGGTTGGCCATGTCGATCAGGTGGTCGTTGTCCATTGCGGCCTCACTTGCCTGTCGTCACGGCGGCTGGCGCGGCGGCGCGGCGCTCGAGCAGGTCGAGCTGCTCCGAGTTGAAGCGCGCATACGCGCGCTGCCAGTCGGACGGCTGCGCAACCGGCATCACCTGCACGGCCGTCACCTTGTATTCGGGGCAGTTCGTCGCCCAGTCGGAGCTGTCCGTCGTGATCACGTTCGCGCCCGATTCGGGAAAGTGGAACGTGGTGTACACGACGCCCGGCTGCATGCGCTCCGTCACGAGCGCGCGCAGCACCGTCTGCCCCGCGCGCGATTCGATGCCGACCCAGTCGCCGGAGCGGATCCCGCGATCCTGTGCGTCGTGCGGATGGATCTCGAGGCGATCCTCCTCGTGCCACCGGACGTTTTCGGTCCGGCGCGTCTGCGCGCCGACGTTGTATTGCGACAGGATGCGGCCCGTCGTCAGGATCAGCGGATAGCGTTGCGTGACCTTCTCCGGCGTCGGAATGAACTTCGTGATCACGAACCGCCCCTTGCCGCGCACGAACGTGTCGATGTGCATGGTCGGCGTGCCTTCGGGCGCCTGTTCGTTGCACGGCCACTGGATGCTGCCGAGCGCGTCGAGCTTGTCGTACGACACGCCCGAGAAGGTCGGCGTGAGCCGCGCGATCTCGTCCATGATTTCCGACGGATGCGTGTAATGCATGTCGTAGCCGAGTGCCTGCGACAGCAGCAGCGTGACTTCCCAGTCCGCGTAGCCCGCGAGCGGCGGCATCACCTTGCGCACGCGCGAGATCCGGCGCTCCGCGTTCGTGAACGTGCCGTCCTTCTCGAGGAACGTCGAGCCCGGCAGCAGCACGTGCGCATATTTCGCGGTTTCGTTCAGGAAGATGTCCTGCACGACGATGCATTCCATCGCCGACAGCGCGGCCGCGACATGCTGCGTGTTCGGGTCCGACTGGACGATGTCCTCGCCCTGGCAGTAAAGCCCCTTGAAGCTGCCGTCGAGCGCAGCGTCGAACATGTTCGGGATGCGCAGTCCGGGCTCCGGCTGCAGCGTGGCCGACCACGCCTGCTCGAACTGCGCGCGCACGACTTCGTCGCCGATGTGGCGGTAGCCGGGCAGTTCGTGCGGGAACGAGCCCATGTCGCACGAACCCTGCACGTTGTTCTGGCCGCGCAGCGGATTGACGCCGACGCCTTCGCGGCCGACGTTGCCGGTCGCCATCGCGAGGTTCGCGATGCCCATCACCGTCGTCGAGCCCTGAGCATGTTCGGTGACGCCCAGCCCGTAATAGATCGCGGCGTTGCCGCCCGTCGCGTACAGGCGCGCGGCCTCGCGGACCAGTTCGGCCGGCACGCCCGTCACGTCCGCTGTCGCCTCGGGCGAATTGTCGGCCTGCGCGACGAAGTCGCGCCATTGCTCGAACGCGCGCGTCTCGCAGCGCTCGGCGACGAAGGCGTCGGCCACCAGCCCTTCAGTGACGATCACGTGCGCCAGTGCATTGACGATCGCGACGTTGGTGCCCGGACGCAGCTGCAGATGGTGCGTGGCCTTCACATGCGGGCCGTCGACGACCTCGATGCGGCGCGGGTCGATCACGATCAGCTTCGCGCCTTCGCGAACGCGCCGCTTCAGCCGCGAGCCGAACACCGGGTGGCCCTCGGTCGGGTTCGCACCCATCACGACGATCACGTCGGCCTGGCCGACCGATGCGAACGTCTGCGTGCCGGCCGATTCGCCGAGCGTCGTCTTGAGGCCATAGCCGGTCGGCGAGTGGCACACGCGTGCGCAGGTATCGACGTTGTTGTTGCCGAACGCGGCGCGCACGAGCTTCTGTACGAGATAGGTTTCCTCGTTCGTGCAGCGCGACGACGTGATGCCGCCGATCGAATCGCGGCCGTACTTCTGCTGCAGCTTGCGGAATTGCGTCGCCGCGTAGGCGAGGGCTTCGTCCCAGCTCACTTCGCGCCATGGGTCGGTGATCTTCTCGCGGATCATCGGCTTCGTGATGCGGTCCTTGTGCGTCGCATAGCCCCACGCGAAGCGCCCCTTCACGCATGCGTGGCCTTCGTTCGCGAGACCGTTCTTGTGCGGCGTCATGCGCACGACCTGCGTGCCCTTCATCTCGGCCTTGAACGAGCAGCCGACGCCGCAGTAAGCGCAGGTCGTGACGACCGAGTGCTCGGCCTGCCCGAGCTGCACGACGGATTTTTCCTGCAGCGTGGCCGTCGGGCATGCGGCGACGCAGGCGCCGCACGACACGCACTCCGACGCCATGAACGATTCGCTTTCGCCCGCGGCGACGCGCGATTCGAAGCCGCGCGCGGTGATCGTCAGCGCGAACGTGCCCTGCGTTTCCTCGCAGGCGCGCACGCAGCGGTTACAGACGATGCATTTCGACGGGTCGTAGGTGAAGTACGGGTTCGATTCGTCCTTGGTGTCCTTCAGGTGATTCGCGCCGTCGAAACCGTAGCGCACTTCGCGCAGGCCGACCACGCCCGCCATGTCCTGCAGCTCGCAGTCGCCGTTGGCCGGGCAGGTGAGGCAGTCGAGCGGGTGGTCGGAGATGTACAGCTCCATCACGTTGCGGCGCAGCGACTGCAGCCGGTCCGACTGCGTGCGCACCTTCATGCCGGCTTCGGCCGGCGTCGTGCACGACGCCGGATAGCCGCGCCGGCCCTCGATCTCGACGAGGCACAGCCGGCACGAGCCGAACGGTTCGAGCGAATCGGTCGCGCAGAGCTTCGGGACGTTGACGCCGGCTTCGATCGCCGCGCGCATCACCGACGTGCCGGCCGGCACCGTGACCGGCTGGCCGTCGATTTCGAGCGTGACGTCGGTATCGGCATACCGTTGCGGCGTGCCGTAGTCGGTATCGTCGAACGGATCGCGGGCGCGCGCCTGTGCGGCGCTCTTGCACGCGCATTGGCCCGAGCCGCAGCCGCCTTGGCGGACGTTGTTCGTGTCGAGGGACATGCAGGGCTCCTTCTGGGTCAGGCCGCAGCCTTGACCGGGCCCGACGCGGCATCCTTGCCCGCGGCGAGTCCGAAATCTTCGGGGAAGTGATCGAGCGCGGACAGCACCGGGTACGGCGTCATCCCGCCCATCGCGCACAGCGAACCGGCGAGCATCGTGTCGCACAGGTCGCGCAACAGCGTGACCTGCCGCTCCGACGTATCGCCGTGGCGAATGCGCGCGATCGTCTCGACGCCGCGCGTCGAACCGATCCGGCACGGCGTGCATTTGCCGCACGATTCGATCGCGCAGAACTTCATCGCGTATTCGGCCAGCTCGGCGAGATTCGACGTGTCGTCGTGCAGCACGATGCCGCCGTGGCCGACGACCGCGCCGATCGCCGTGTACGCCTCGTAGTCGAGCGGCACGTCCCACTGGTGGTCGGGCAGGTAGGTGCCGAGCGGGCCGCCGACCTGCGCGGCGCGTGCAGGCCGGCCGCTGGCCGTGCCGCCGCCGAAGTCGAACAGCAGTTCGCGCAGCGTGACGCCGAACGCGAGCTCGACGAGGCCGCCGTGACGGATGTTGCCTGCCAGCTGGAACGGCAGCGTGCCGCGCGAGCGGCCCATCCCGTAGTCGCGATAGAACGCGGCGCCGCGCGCGAAGATAACGGGCGCCGTCGCGAGCGTGATCACGTTGTTGATCACGGTCGGCTGGCCGAACAGGCCGGCGAGCGCGGGCAGCGGCGGTTTCGCGCGTACGACGCCGCGCTTGCCCTCGAGCGATTCGAGCAGCGCCGTTTCCTCGCCGCAGACGTACGAGCCCGCGCCTTTCGCGACGTGCAGCTCGAACGCATGCGGGGAGCCGAGCACGTGTTCGCCGAGCCAGCCGGCTTCACGCGCGCGGACGATCGCGGCTTCGAGCACGGCGATCGCGTGCGGGTATTCGCTGCGTACGTAGATGTAGCCGACCGTCGCGCCGGTGGCGATACCGGCGATGATCATCCCTTCGATCAGGCAGTACGGATCGCATTCCATCAGCAGGCGGTCGGAGAACGTGCCCGAATCGCCTTCGTCCGCGTTGCAGACGATGTATTTCTGCGCGGCGCGTGCTTGCCGCACGGTACGCCACTTGATGCCGGCCGGGAATGCCGCGCCGCCGCGGCCGCGCAGCCCCGACTCGATCAGCGTTTCGCATGCGGCGTCGCCGTCGAGCGCCAGTGCGTTCTTCAGGCCGGCGAGGCCGTCGTGTTGCAGGTAGTCGTCGATCGACAACGGATCGGTCAGGCCGATGCGCGCGAACGTGAGCCGCTGCTGGCGCGCCAGATAGGGCAGCGCGTCGACGAGGCCGACGCCGCTCGGATGCGTGCCGCCTTCGAGCCAGTTGGCGTCGAACAGGGCCGGCACGTCGGCGGCCGACAGGTTGGCATAGCCGACGCGGCCCGCGGCCGTCCCGACCTCGACGAGCGGCTCCAGCCACAGCAGCCCGCGCGAACCGTTGCGGACCACCTCGATCGCGACGCCGCGCCGTTCGGCCTCGGCCATGATCGCGGCGGCGAGCGCGTCGGCGCCGAGTGCCAGCGCGGACGAATCGCGCGGTACGTAGATGCGGGTCGTCATGCGGCCTCCGGCGTGTGGGCGACCGCGTCGGCCAGCAGCGCGTCGAACTTCTCCGGCGTGACCTTTGCGTGGAGCACCCCGTTGACCGTCATCGACGGCGATTGCGCGCACAGCCCGAGGCAGTAAACCGATTCGAGCGCGACGTCGTCCGGCGTGTGGGCTGCGGCGGCATCGCCGTGCGCGGCGTCGAACCGGCAGCCCGTGCGGGCTTCCGCGTGGGCGGCGAGCGTTTCGCAGCCCATGCTGCGGCACGCTTCGGCGCGGCACATCTGGATCGTCACGCGGGCGGGCGGCGCGGTGCGGAAATGATGGTAGTAGGTCAGGACGCCGTGCACTTCCGCGCGCGACAGATTCAGCGCTTTGGCGAGCGGCGCGACGCAGCCCTGCGGCACGTAGCCCGCGTCGTCCTGGATCGCGTGCAGGATCGCGACGAGCGACCGGCCGGCGCGCGCATGGCGCTCGACGAGCGCATCGGGCGCAGGGGAATTCGGGGACATCGGTTATGCTCCTCCAAAGTCTCATATGCGCTCGAAATTCATATAGTGCGCACGCGGGACTTCGTTCTGATTGATTTTGACCAACGATAAGCGGAAGATTTCGCGGTCGCAATAGGAAATCGGAGTGCATAATTGATTCGAATCGAATGCGACGCGTATCTGACCGTACGCGACACGGAAGGCCGTTCGGCCAGCCTCTCCGACGTCGCTCCGCTGCTGGAGCTCGTGGCCGATACGGGCAGCATCGCGCAGGCCGCGCAAGCCAAGGGGCTGTCGTACCGGCACGCGTGGGGCATGCTGCGCGCGCTGGAGTCGTGCATCGGCGGGGAATTGATCGAAACCGCGCGCGGCAAGGGGTCGACGTTGTCGGCGCTCGGGCAGGCGGTCGTCGATGCGCAGCGTCTGGCGCGCAGCCGCCTCGACGGGAACCTGCGCACGCTGGCGGCCGAGGTGGCCAGTGAACTGAACCGGCGGCTCGCGCAGCGCGACGGCGCCGTGCGCATCCATGCGTCGCACGGTTACGCGGTCGCGACGCTCGTTTCCGCGCTCGTCGATGCGCAGGCGGCCGTCGACATCAAGTATCGCGAGAGCGTCGAGGCCGTGCAGGCGCTCGCGCGCGGCGAATGCGACCTCGCCGGCTTCCATTTGCCGCGCGGCGCGTTTCGCGCGCAGTGCGCGCAAATCTACCGGCCGTGGCTCGACGACACGCGCCACGTGCTGATCCACCTGACGCGCCGCCAGCAAGGGCTGTTCGTCCCGCGCGGCAACCCGAAGCAGGTACGCGGGCTGGCGGATCTGGCACGCAACGACATCCGCTTCGTCAACCGCCAACCGGGATCGGGCACGCGCATGTTGCTGGATCTCGCGTTGCGCGCGATCGGCATCGATCCGGAGCGTATCGACGGCTATGCGTCGGCCGAACTCACGCATTCGGCGATCGCGGCGTTCGTCGCGAGCGGAATGGCCGATCTCGGTTTCGGCGTCGAGCCGGCTGCCCATCATTTCGGGCTCGACTTCATCTCGGTCGTCGACGAGGACTATTACTTCGCATGCGAACGCGCTCGGCTCGATGTGCGGCCGCTCGCCGATGTGCTGGCACTCCTGCGTGACGCACGCTTCGTCGAGCGCGTCGCGCATCTCGACGGCTACGATCCGGCCGCGTGCGGCGCGCTGGAGCGCATCGCGACCGGGCTGGCCGGCAGCGACGACGCGAGCGGCCCGGACGGCAATTCCCGGTAACGAAGATGCGATCGCGCCGCGCTGCAGCAGTGGGGGAATTGCGCTACGCTTGCCGCTTGATCAACGTTCCAACAAGCACGCCGTTCAGGCGTCATCCCGCCATGAAATTTTCCGTTCCCCTTGCCGCGGCAGCGTTGACCGCGGGGCTGCTGGCCGTCGCTTCGCCGTTTGCGTTCGCGCAGAATTCCCCGGGGGTGCCCGGCGGCATCCTGAGCGAACAGTTCCGCCTGAACGAACATCCGCAGATGCCGTTCGCGGCATCGACGCCGTCGGAGAAATACCAGAGTGGCAAGAAGTCGGCATTGCGTCGCAAGGGTGATCTGGGCGATCCGAACGGCTGCAACCTGAAGTGCCCGCTGGATACCCGGTAACGGGCCGGCGGCATGTCTGCGCCCGGGTGGGGCGCTTGCCTTTTGTGCGGCGGTTTGAGCAACTGACGGACTGCAGCAGACGTTCCGTCTGATTCCGCACCTCTATTCGAGCCCCGCGAAGCCTCCCGCTTCGCGGGGCTCGTGCTTTTCGGCGGCTCTTCACGCAAGACGGGACGGGCGAAGCGGCCGTTCGCCCGCATTCCCGTCCCGACAGAAATCTAGGGTTAACCCGTAAATCAGGAAGGATGTCTTCCTGAAACCTGCCTTATTCTTAAGCATCCACCTACATAAACTTCGGTTTGTCGGCGCTGGTCAAGGTGTTCACCGCCGAATCAGACAAATCTGGAGGTAGGTCATCATGAAGTCGCTCGTTCAAGCCGTTGTCGTTGCTGCCGCTCTCGTTGCTCCGGTCGTTTCGTTCGCCCAGTCGGGTTCGACGATCACGCGAGCGCAGGTCCGTGCCGAACTGGTTCAACTCCAGCAGGCCGGTTACAACTCCGCCCGCGGCGAAGATCCGCACTATCCGGAAGCGATCCAGGCCGCAACGGCCCGTATCGCGGAGCAGCAGCGCAGTGCGTTGGCGCAAGCTCAAGGCGCCGACGCCAGCGGCTACGGTGCGCAGGCACGGGGCGCATCGGCGTCGGGTTCGCGTGCAATGGGCGTGCGCCCGGCCAACGCGGAAGAAATGAAGTCGCTGTATCGCGGCAGCTGAGCCGCATATCGCCCGGTGTGGGCAGGCGCGGGCGCGGCGCTGCATCGCGCCCGACGCCAGCCATCGGACCGGTCGCTGCCCGGCGCAGCCGATGATGGCGCGGGCGCGGCCGAACATCCGTCATGGATGGAGCGCGCGTAGCAGAACATCCGTCACCTCCTGCCGCCGAGCATCGGCGGCATTCCGCACGGCCCATCCGTGGCTGGGCGCTTTTTCGGAAGGCGCCGGGCGTGCGTTTCGCCGGCAACAAAAAACCCCGCAGACTTGCGTCATGCGGGGTTCGTGCGACGAGCGCGGAATTTGGTGGAGGCGGCGGGAATCGAACCCGCGTCCAGAAGCGCTCCACGACTAGTTCTACATGTTTAGTCCAGTCTTTTGATTTAACCGCAGCGACGCGGACGAACACGCTGCACTACGGCGATTCGCTAGATTTTCGACCCTGGCGTCGCGACGCCGACAGAGCTTAACTGACGTAAATGACCTCTGGCGGTATTGCTACCGGTCTTGCGACACTAGCCCGTCAGTGAACTAGGCAGAGGACGGCGGCCCTTAGGCTGCCAGTGCGAACGTTTCGTCGTTTGCAGTTACGATTTTCCCATTGATTAACGAGGTGACGGGTCCTCGACATGCCCTAGCCGCTTCACAACCCCTGTCGAAACCAGGTCGCCCCCGCGGTAAGATCGACCATTATAGCCCAACATCGCGCAGCAGGTCCCGCAGTTCCTGCGTCGTGTCGACGAGGTGCTGGGCCTGCCAGTCGGCCGGCGCGATGCCGTCGCCGCAATAGCCGTACGCGGCTGCCACGGTGGCCATGCCGGCGGCGCTGCCGGCCTGAATGTCGCGCAGGTCGTCGCCGACGTAGACGATGCGCGCGGGCGCGAGCGTCAACTGGCCGGCCGCATGCAGCAGCGGGGCCGGATGCGGTTTCGAGTGCGGCGTTGTGTCGCCCCCGACGACGCAGGCGGCGCGCGGCGCGAGACCGAGCAGCTCGACGAGCGGCGCCGTGAGCCGCATCGCCTTGTTCGTGACGATGCCCCAGCGCACGCCGCGCGCATCGAGTTCGTCGAGCACGTCGCCGATGCCGGGGAACAGCGTCGTCTGCACGCAGAGATCGGTCGCGTAGTTGACCAGAAATTCGTCGCGCATCGCTTCGTAGCCGGGCGTGTGCGGATCGATGCCGAACGCACCGCCGAGCAGGCCGCGGGCGCCCGCCGAGGCCAGCGGCCGCAACACGTCGAGCGACGTTTCGGGCAGGCCGCGCTCGCGCTGCATCTTGTTGACGGCTGCCGCGAGATCGGGTGCCGTGTCGGCGAGCGTGCCGTCCAGATCGAACAGGACCGCATCGCAGTGCAGCAGGCGCGGTTCGTCTGCGATCCGCGCGGTCGAAAGGGGAGTCGTCATGCCGGTCGGAGGGTCACGCGCCGCGGCGGCACGCGACGAGGTAGTTGATGTCGGTGTCGTTCGACAGCGCGAAGCGCTTGCCGATCGGGTGATACGTGATGCCCTTGAGCTCGACGATGTGCAGATCCGTTGCTCGTACGAAGCCGGCCAGTTCCGACGGGCGGATGAAGCGGGCGTAATCGTGCGTACCCTTCGGCAGCATTTGTGCGATGTATTCCGCGCCGATCACCGCGAACAGGTAAGACTTCAGGTTGCGGTTCAGCGTCGAGAAGAACACCCAGCCGCCCGGCTTCACGAGCGTCGCGCACGCGGCCACGATGTCGCCGGGCGACGGCACGTGCTCGAGCATCTCCATGCACGTGACGACGTCGTAGGTGCCCGGTTCGCGCGCGGCGATCGCTTCGGCGGCGATCGCCTCGTAATCGACCGAAATGCCGCTTTCGAGGCTGTGCAGGTCGGCAACGCCGAGCGCTTCGGTCGACAGGTCGATGCCTTTCACCTGGGCGCCGAGCCCGGCCATCGATTCGGACAGGATGCCGCCGCCGCAGCCGATGTCGAGCGCGCGCTTGCCGGCCAGGTGCGCATGCGCGTCGATCCAGCCGAGCCGGACCGGGTTCAGGTCGTGCAGCGGTTTGAATTCGGCATTCGGATCCCACCACCGGTGGGCGAGGTCGCTGAATTTCTGGAGTTCGTGCGGATCGGCGTTGGTCATGTCGGCAAACGGGCTACGAGAGGAGGGCGATGCTTCGGTGCGTCAGCCCCGAGTATATAAGCGGGCGGACGGCGAGGCCAGCGAGCGCCTGGACGCGCGTCAATGAAAAAGCCCCGCCGGGGCGGGGCTTTGAAGCAGTCGAGAACCGCGGCTTAGTTTGCCGGAACGGTCGTCTTCTGCACTTGCTGCGTACCAACCACTTCGACTTCCACGCGGCGATCCGGTGCGAGGCAGGCGATGAGTTGCTTGCGGTTCTTCTGGTTGCAGCCAGTCGTAACCGGGTTGCGCTTGCCCTTGCCTTCCGTGTAGATCTTGTTGGCCGGCACACCCTTGCTGACCAGGTACGACTTCACGGCTTGCGCACGGCGCAGCGACAGACGGTCGTTGTACTTGTCCGAACCGATACGGTCCGTGTAGCCCGTTGCGACGACCACTTCCGTGTTCATGCCTTCGATCTTCGAAGCCAGTTCGTCCAGCTTTTGCTTGCCCAGCGGCTTGAGCGTTGCCTTGTCGAAGTCGAACAGTGCGTCGGCTTGATACGTGATCTTCTGGCTCGTGATGGCCGGAGCGACCGGAGCGACCGGCGGCTGCGGTGCCTGGGCGACCAGTGCGCCATCGCACTTGGCGTTGGCGGTGGCCGGCGTCCAGAACGCGTCACGCCAGCAGAGCTCGTTCGTGCCGTTCATCCACACCCATTCGCCCGTGCCGTTCACCCAGTTGTCATTGACGGCTTGACGCGACGCCGGCACCGACTGTGCCGAAGCGGATGCAGCCATAACTGCGGTAGCTGCAATGAACGCGAGCTTTGAAAGTTTATTCATATTTCTCCTCTCGAAATTGAGATTACCGCAGGTTTACTGCGAGCCTGTTGACGGTGACAAGTCATACATTGCTCGAAGTATAACATTGGTGCGGCACAAAAAACGCGGCACCGCTCTGTGTAGACTTCGAGCAGCGTCTAACTTTCAGTGCGTTGGCATTTTGCCATATCGTTCCCTTCCTACGAAAAAAAATCCTCCCCACCCCAAGATCGCTTCAACTTTGTGGTGCATGCGCAACACCGCCCTGCCGTAACTTTTAGAAATTGTCAAGAGCGTGGCCGGGAAATCGCACGAAATGCACGCCGTCGTTTACTCGCGCGCATGAAGGAGGGCGGATGGGATCGCGTGCGATTTCGGCCGATTCGCCGCGGCAGCGATTTTTGCTGTTTACATATAGAGGGGGAGCGGATTGGCGGCTGATGGGCGCATGTTAGAATCTCGCGTTGCGTTGCGCTTGCAGCGCCCACGCGAAAGGCGTTCGCCGTCTTCGCTCCGAAACGATACGGATACATGGATCAATTCGCCAAAGAGACCCTGCCCACCTCCCTCGAGGAGGAAATGCGCCGTTCGTATCTCGATTACGCGATGAGCGTGATCGTCGGACGTGCCCTTCCGGATGTCCGCGATGGCCTGAAGCCCGTGCACCGGCGCGTATTGTTCGCGATGCACGAACTGAACAACGACTGGAACCGCGCGTACAAGAAATCGGCGCGTATCGTCGGTGACGTGATCGGTAAATATCACCCTCACGGCGATACCGCGGTCTACGACACGATCGTGCGGATGGCGCAGGACTTCTCGCTGCGCTACATGCTGATCGACGGGCAGGGCAACTTTGGCTCGATCGACGGCGACAATGCCGCGGCGATGCGTTACACCGAAATTCGCATGGCGAAGATCGGTCACGAACTGCTCGCCGACATCGACAAGGAAACGGTCGATTTCGAGCCGAACTACGACGGCAACGAAACGCAGCCGTCGGTCCTGCCGTCGCGTATTCCGAACCTGCTGATCAACGGCTCGTCGGGCATCGCGGTCGGCATGGCGACCAACATCCCGCCGCACAACCTGAACGAAGTCGTCGACGCGTGCCAGCATCTGCTCGGCAACCCGGAGGCGACGATCGACGAGCTGATCGAGATCATCCCGGCGCCGGACTTCCCGACGGCCGGCATCATCTACGGCGTCGCCGGCGTGCGCGACGGCTACCGCACCGGGCGCGGCCGCGTCGTGATGCGCGCGGCCACGCACTTCGAGGAGATCGACCGCGGCCAGCGGATGGCGATCATCGTCGACGAGCTGCCGTACCAGGTGAACAAGCGCTCGCTGCTCGAGCGGATCGCCGAGCTCGTCAACGAGAAGAAGCTCGAAGGCATTTCCGACATCCGCGACGAGTCCGACAAGAGCGGCATGCGCGTCGTGATCGAGCTCAAGCGCGGCGAAGTGCCGGAAGTGGTGCTGAACAACCTGTACAAGGCGACGCAGCTTCAGGACACGTTCGGCATGAACATGGTCGCGCTCGTCGACGGCCAGCCGAAGCTGCTGAACCTGAAGGAAATCCTGCAGTGCTTCCTGTCGCATCGACGCGAAGTGCTGACGCGTCGCACGATCTACGAACTGCGCAAGGCCCGCGAACGCGGCCACGTGCTCGAAGGTCTCGCGGTCGCGCTCGCGAACATCGACGAGTTCATCGCGATCATCAAGGCCGCGCCGACGCCGCCGATCGCGAAGCAGGAATTGATGGCGAAGCCGTGGGATTCGTCGCTCGTGCGCGAGATGCTGACGCGCGCCGAGAGCGAGAACGCGGCGGCCGGCGGCCGTTCCGCGTACCGTCCGGAAGGCCTGAACCCGGCGTTCGGGATGCAGACCGACGGGCTGTACCGTCTGTCCGACACGCAGGCGCAGGAAATCCTGCAGATGCGTCTGCAGCGCCTGACCGGCCTCGAGCAGGACAAGATCATCGGCGAGTACCGCGAAGTGATGGCACAGATCGCCGACCTGCTGGACATCCTCGCGCGCCCCGAGCGGATCACGACGATGATCGGCGAGGAGCTGACCTCGGTGAAGGCCGAATTCGGCGACGCGCGCCGCTCGAAGATCGAGCTGAACGCGACCGAGCTGAACACCGAGGATCTGATCACGCCGCAGGACATGGTCGTCACGATGTCGCATGCGGGCTACGTGAAGTCGCAGCCGCTGTCCGAGTACCGCGCGCAGAAGCGCGGCGGTCGCGGCAAGCAGGCCACGCAGATGAAGGAAGACGACTGGATCGAGACGCTCTTCATCGCGAACACGCACGACTACATCCTCTGCTTCTCGAACCGCGGCCGCGTGTACTGGGTCAAGGTCTATGAAGTGCCGCAGGGCTCGCGCAACTCGCGCGGCCGCCCGATCGTCAACATGTTCCCGCTGCAGGAAGGCGAGAAGATCAACGTCGTGCTGCCGGTCAAGGAATTCTCGGCCGACAAGTTCATCTTCATGGCGACGTCGCTCGGCACCGTGAAGAAGACGCCGCTCGAAGCATTCAGCCGCCCGCTGAAGAAGGGCATCATCGCGGTCGGCCTCGACGATGGCGACTACCTGATCGGTGCGTCGATCACCGACGGCGCGCACGACGTGATGCTGTTCTCCGACTCCGGCAAGGCCGTGCGTTTCGACGAGAACGACGTGCGTCCGATGGGGCGCGAGGCGCGCGGCGTGCGCGGCATGCAGCTCGAGGAGGGGCAGCAGGTCATCGCGATGCTGGTCGCGGGCAGCGAGGAGCAGACCGTGCTCACCGCAACCGAGAACGGCTACGGCAAGCGCACGCCGATCACCGAGTACACGCGTCACGGCCGCGGCACGAAGGGCATGATCGCGATCCAGACGTCCGAGCGCAACGGCAAGGTCGTGGCCGCCACGCTCGTCGACGCCGAGGATCAGATCATGCTGATCACCACGGCCGGCGTGTTGATTCGCACCCGTGTTTCCGAGATACGCGAGATGGGGCGCGCCACGCAAGGTGTTACACTCATCAGTCTCGATGAGGGTACCAAGCTCTCTGGCCTGCAGCAGGTCGCGGAGGCCGAAGAGGGAGAGGGCGAAGCCGACGAGGCGTCGGACGGCGAAGCCTGAAGAACGGATGAGACTCTGGCCGCCGCGGGCGAAAAGCGCCGCGGCCGGCGAGCAACCATTCATATTTCCAAAAGGGAGTGATGATGCAAAAGCAATTCAAGCAACTGGTTCTGCTGGCTGCACTGGTGCCGACGTTCGCGATGGCGCAGGCGCTGTCGAATTCCGCACCGGCTGCTCCGGCGGCAGCTGCGCCGATCGACGCCGACAAGAAGGCAGCGATCAAGGATCTGCTCGACGCGATCGACGCGCCGAAGCTCGTGTCGGCAATCGGCAACAGCGCCGAAATGCAGGCCAAGCAGCTCGTGCCGGCGATCCTGTCGGACGCGCTGTCGGAAAACAAGTCGCTGAACGACAAGCAGAAGCAGGCTGCCGTTCCGACGCTGCAGAAGAACGCGGTGCCGAAGCTGGTCGACGGCGCAGGCAAGGTGTTCGGCACGCAACAGTTCCAGAGCGACGCGATGTCGGCTCAGTACGACGCATACGCGAAGTACTACAGCACGTCGGAGATCAAGGATCTGACGACGTTCTACAAGAGCCCGACGGGCCGCAAGTTCATCCAGGTTCAGGATCAGGTCGGTCGCGACGTGGTCAACGGCCTGATGCAGAAGTACATGCCGCAAGCGATCCAGGCAACGCGTACGCAGGCTGACAAGGAAGTCGCAGCAGTCAAGCCGGGCAAGTAAGCTGTCCGGGCACGCCCCCGGCCGTTCGGCCGGGTTTGGCGGGAGCCTGACGACAGTGCGATAATGGCCGTTTGCGCGCGAGCGCAAGCGGCCATTTCTTTTCTGGCGCGTTTTGCCGGCGGCGAGCCGGTCGCGTCCCTCCCGAGGTTTTCACGATGCGCGTCTTTAATTTCTCCGCCGGCCCCGCGGCGATGCCCGAGGAAGTGCTGCGGCAGGCCGCCGACGAAATGCTCGACTGTCACGGCAGCGGCATGAGCGTGATGGAGATGAGCCATCGCGGCAAGGAGTTCATGTCGATCCACGAGGCCGCGCTGACCGACCTGCGCGACCTGCTCGGCGTGCCGGCGAGCCACCGGATCCTGTTCCTGCAGGGCGGCGGCATCGCGGAAAACGCGATCGTGCCGATGAACCTGCTCGGCTCGCGCAAGACGGCCGACTTCGTCGTGACGGGTTCGTGGTCGCAGAAATCGTTCGGCGAGGCGAAGAAGTTCTGCACGCCGCATCTGGCCGCGACCGGCAAGACGGAGGACGGCTTCACGCGTGCGCCCGCGCACGCCGAATGGCAACTGTCGGACGATCCCGCCTACGTGCATCTGTGCACCAACGAGACGATCGACGGTGTCGAGACGTTCGAGATCCCCGATCTCGGCGACGTGCCGCTGGTCGCCGATGTCTCGTCGCACATCCTGTCGCGCCCGATGGACGTCGCGAAGTACGGCGTGCTGTTCGGCGGCGCGCAGAAGAATATCGGAATGGCCGGCGTGACGGTCGTGATCGTGCGCGAGGATCTGCTCGATCGCGCGCTGTCGATCTGCCCGTCCGCGTTCGAATGGAAGACCATCGCCGCGAACAACTCGCTGTACAACACGCCGCCCACCTACGCGATCTACATCGCGGGCCTCGTGTTCCAGTGGCTGAAGCGGCAGGGCGGTCTCGAAGCGATCGAGGCCCGCAATATCGAAAAATCGAAGCTGCTCTACGACACGATCGACGCGAGCAGTTTCTATCTGAACAAGGTCGAGCCGGCAGCACGTTCGCGGATGAACGTGCCGTTTTTCCTGGCCGACGAAACGCGCAACGAAGACTTCCTTGCCGGCGCAAAGGCGCGCGGGCTGCTGCAGCTGAAGGGCCACAAGTCCGTCGGCGGCATGCGGGCGTCGATCTACAACGCGGTGCCGCTCGAGGGCGTGAAGGCGCTCGTCGAGTACATGAAGGATTTCGAGCAGCGCGGCGCCTGACGGCGGCGCTGTTCAAACAGCACGGCAAAACGCATGGACGACGAACTGAATTCCCGCCTGAAACCGCTGCGCGACCGCATCGACGCGATCGACGCGCAGCTGATCGCGCTCCTGAACCAGCGCGCCGCGGTGGCGCTGGAGGTGGGCGAGGTCAAGAAGCATTTCAATGCGCCGGTGTTCCGGCCGGAGCGCGAGCTGCAGGTGATCGCGCGGCTGCAGGACATGAGCGCCGGGCCGCTCGCGGGCGAGCACATCAGCGCCATCTGGCGCGAGATCATGGCGGCGAGCCGCGCGCTCGAGCAGACGATCCACGTCGCGTTCCTCGGGCCGGTCGGCACGTATAGCGAACAGGCGATGCTCGAGTATTTCGGCCAGTCGATCGAAGGGCTGCCGTGCCCGTCGATCGACGAGGTGTTCCGCTCGGTCGAAGCCGGGGCGTCCGCATTCGGTATCGCGCCGGTCGAGAATTCTACCGAAGGCGCCGTATCGCGCACGCTCGACCTGCTGCTGCAGACCCAACTGGTGATCAGCGGCGAGCTCGCGCTGCCGATCCATCACAACCTGCTCACGCAGAGCGGTACGCTCGACGGCGTGAAGCGTGTCTGCGCGCATGCGCAGGCGCTCGCGCAATGCCAGCAGTGGCTCGCGGCGAATGCGCCGCAGCTCGAGCGGCAGGCCGTGGCGAGCAACGCGGAGGCCGCGCGCCTTGCAGCGGCCGATCCGACCGTCGCGGCGATCGCGGGCGACCGCGCGGCCGCGCATTACGGCCTGCAGATCGCGTTCTCGCTGATCCAGGACGATCCGCACAACCGCACGCGCTTCGTGATCGTCGGCAAGCAGCCGGCCGGCCAGAGCGGTCACGACCAGACGTCGCTGATCGTGTCGGTGAAGAACGAGCCGGGCGCCGTGTTCAAGCTGCTCGAGCCGCTCGCGCGGCACGGCGTGTCGATGACGCGCTTCGAGTCGCGTCCGGCGCGCGTCGGCACGTGGGAGTACTACTTCTACATCGACATCGAAGGGCATCGCGACGATGCGGCGGTGGCGGCCGCGCTGGCGGAACTCGGCCAGAAGGCCGCGTTCCTGAAGATACTCGGTTCGTATCCACGCGCACGCTGACGGGCGGCGGCCCATCGCCTGCTTGCGCAGGCGTGGCGGCCGGGCGGGCAGGGCAGGCCGGTCGGCGCTGCCGAAGGCGGGTGCGGGCGGTATCCGGTGCAGGTTGCGCCGGGTGCGGGCCCGTTGCCCGGAATCTGGAATTCCGCATGCGGGGCATCGTTCCGCATGCGTAACTTGGCTCTTGTCGTGTCAGGCTTTGCATTCAACAAACTGGTCATCTTCGGCGTCGGCCTGATCGGCGGATCGCTGGCCCGCGCGCTGCGCGAGCGCGCGCCGGGCGGCGCGGGCGAGATCGTCGGCGTCGGCCGTTCGCGTGCGTCGGTCGAGCGCGCGCGCGCGCTCGGCGTGATCGACCGCGCGGCGGCGCTCGACGACGACGCGCAGGTGCGCGACGCCCTTGCCGGCGCCGATCTCGTCTTGCTGGCCGCGCCCGTCGCACAGACGGGCCCGTTGCTCGCGCGCATCGCGCCGTGGCTCGACGGCGCGACGATCGTCACCGATGCGGGCAGCACCAAGTCCGATGTCGTCGCGGCTGCGCGCGACGCGCTCGGCGCGCGGATCGCGCAGTTCGTGCCCGGTCATCCGATCGCCGGGCGCGAGTCGAGCGGCGTCGAGGCTGCGTTGCCCGACCTCTACGTCGGCCGCAACGTCGTGCTGTGCCCGCTGCCGGAGAACGCACCCGAAGCGGCGGCCCGGATCGACGCGATGTGGCGCGCGACCGGCGCCGACGTGCGCACGATGAGCACCGAACAGCACGATCGCGTATTCGCGTCGATCAGCCATCTGCCGCACGTGCTGTCGTTCGCGCTCGTCGAGCAGATTCTCGGCGAGGCCGACGCGGAACTGAAATTCTCGTACGCGGCCGGCGGTTTTCGCGATTTCACGCGCATCGCAGCGTCGAACCCGGAAATGTGGCGCGACGTGTGCGTCGCGAACCGCGCGGCGCTGCTCGACGAACTCGACGGCTACACGCGCGTGCTCACGCGGTTGCGCGCGGCGATCGACGCCGGCGACGGCGCGGCGCTCGAGGCCGTATTCACGCGCTCGCGCGCCGCGCGCAAGGCATGGCAGGAACGCGGCGGCACGCCCGCTGCCGAACCGGTCAAGAAATAACAGGACGATTCCCATGGACTACCTCGATCTCGGCCCGTACTCCAGCGCATCGGGCACCGTGCGCCTGCCCGGCTCGAAGAGCATTTCGAACCGCGTGCTGCTGCTCGCGGCGCTCGCCGAAGGCGAAACGACGATCACCAACCTGCTCGACTCCGACGACACGCGCGTGATGCTCGATGCACTCGGCAAGCTCGGCGTGAAGCTCGCGCGCGACGGCGACACCTGTGTCGTCGCCGGCACGCGCGGCGCGTTCACCGCGAAGACGGCCGACCTGTTCCTCGGCAACGCCGGCACGGCCGTTCGGCCGCTGACCGCCGCGCTCGCGGTGAACGGCGGCGACTACCGCGTGCACGGCGTGCCGCGCATGCACGAGCGGCCGATCGGCGATCTCGTCGACGGCTTGCGCCAGATCGGCGCGCAGATCGACTACGAGCAGAACGAAGGCTACCCGCCGCTGCGGATCAAGCCCGCGACGATCTCGGTCGATGCGCCGATCCGCGTGCGCGGCGACGTGTCGAGCCAGTTCCTCACCGCGCTGCTGATGACGCTGCCGCTCGTGAAGGCGAAGGACGGCCGGACCGTCGTCGAAGTCGACGGCGAGCTGATCTCGAAGCCGTACATCGACATCACGATCCGGCTGATGGAGCGCTTCGGCGTGACCGTCGAGCGCGACGGCTGGCAGCGCTTCGTCGTGCCGGCCGGCGTCCGCTACCGCTCGCCGGGGCGGATCATGGTCGAGGGCGACGCGTCGTCCGCGTCGTACTTCCTCGCGGCCGGCGCGCTGGGCGGCGGCCCGCTGCGGGTCGAGGGCGTGGGACGGGCGAGCATCCAGGGCGACGTCGGCTTCGCGAACGCGCTGATGCAGATGGGCGCGAACGTGACGATGGGCGACGACTGGATCGACGTGCGCGGCATCGGCCACGATCACGGCAAGCTCGAGCCGATCGACATGGACTTCAACCTGATTCCCGACGCGGCGATGACCATCGCGGTCGCGGCGCTGTTCGCGAGCGGCACGAGCACGCTGCGCAACATCGCGAGCTGGCGCGTGAAGGAAACGGACCGCATCGCCGCGATGGCGACCGAGCTGCGCAAGGTCGGCGCGATCGTCGAGGAAGGTCCCGACTATCTCGTCGTCACGCCGCCGGAAACGCTCACGCCGAACGCGGCGATCGATACGTACGACGATCACCGGATGGCGATGTGCTTCTCGCTCGTCAGTCTGGGCGGCGTGCCCGTGCGGATCAACGATCCGAAGTGCGTCGGCAAGACGTTCCCCGACTATTTCGACCGCTTCGCCGCGCTCGCCAAGGCCTGAGCCGACTGTTCCGATGAAATCGACCCGACCCTTTCACCCGACTCCCGTCATTACGATCGACGGCCCGACCGCTTCCGGCAAGGGCACCGTCGCGGCGCTCGTCGCCGCCCACCTCGGCTTTCACCTGCTCGACAGCGGCGCGCTGTACCGGCTCGCGGCGCTCGCGAGCGTGCGCTACGGCATCGCGGCGGAGGACATCGACGCGCTTGTGAAGCTGATCGACGATCTGCACATCACGTTCCGCGAAGGTTGCGCGCAGCTCGACGGCGTCGACGTGTCGAACGACATTCGTGCCGAAGCGGTCGGTAACCGCGCGTCGGCCATTGCCGTGCACGGCCCCGTGCGCACCGCGCTCGTCGCGCGTCAGCGCGCGTTCCGCAAGACGCCGGGCCTCGTGGCGGACGGGCGCGACATGGGCACCGTGATCTTCCCGGACGCCGTGCTGAAGGTGTTCCTGACGGCCAGCGCCGAGGCACGCGCGACCAGGCGGCATAAGCAATTGATGCAAAAAGGTTTTTCTGCTAATATAGATGACTTGCTCCGGGATCTTCGTGAACGTGACGCGCGCGACAGCAATCGCGCGGCCGCGCCGCTGAAGCCTGCGGCAGATGCCAAGCTGCTCGATACGTCGGCACTTTCGGTCGATGAAGCCGTCGATCAGGTGCTGCAGTGGTACCGGGCGCTCGGCCAGCCCGCCTGAGAAGGCGGGCAGCGGTAGGTGCTCCGCGTCTAAGCGCGGAGCGTGTTTCGAACCCTTAACCCCGTGTGGTCTTCGATCTGGCCCTTTCAGCCTGCCATTCCGGCCGGCGTGGCACAGCGAGCCATGCACAATCAGATTTTTATGTCCGACCTGCAAACCTCCACCCCGAATACCGAATCCTTTGCGGCTCTGTTCGAAGAGTCGCTGACCCGCCAAGACATGCGCGCCGGCGAAGTGATTTCCGCCGAAGTCGTGCGCGTCGACCACAACTTCGTGGTCGTCAATGCAGGCCTGAAGTCCGAGGCTTACATTCCGATCGAGGAATTCCTGAACGATCAGGGCGAGGTTGAGGTGCAGTCGGGCGACTTCGTGTCCGTCGCGATCGACGCACTCGAAAACGGCTACGGCGACACGATCCTGTCGCGCGACAAGGCGAAGCGCCTTGCATCGTGGCTGTCGCTGGAAAAGGCGCTCGACAACAACGAGCTCGTCACCGGCACGATCACCGGCAAGGTGAAGGGCGGCATGACCGTGATGGTCAACGGCATCCGCGCATTCCTGCCGGGTTCGCTGGTCGACACGCGTCCGGTCAAGGACACGACCCCGTACGAAGGCAAGACGCTCGAGTTCCGCGTGATCAAGCTCGATCGCAAGCGTAACAACGTCGTGCTGTCGCGTCGTGCAGTGATCGAAGCAACGCAAGGCGAAGAGCGCGCGAAGCTGCTCGAGACGCTGAAGGAAGGCGCGATCGTCAACGGCGTGGTCAAGAACATCACCGATTACGGCGCGTTCGTCGACCTCGGCGGCATCGACGGCCTGCTGCACATCACCGACATCGCATGGCGTCGTGTGCGTCACCCGAGCGAAGTCCTGTCGGTTGGCCAGGAAGTCACCGCGAAGATCCTCAAGTTCGACCAAGAGAAGAACCGCGTCTCGCTGGGCATCAAGCAACTGGGCGACGATCCGTGGGAAGGCATCTCGCGCCGTTACCCGTCGGGCACGCGCCTGTTCGGCAAGGTCACGAACATCACCGACTACGGCGCATTCGTCGAAGTGGAATCGGGCATCGAAGGCCTCGTCCACGTGTCGGAAATGGACTGGACCAACAAGAACGTCGCGCCGTCGAAGGTTGTCCAGCTGGGCGACGAAGTCGAAGTCATGGTCCTCGAGATCGACGAAGACCGCCGCCGTATCAGCCTCGGCATGAAGCAGTGCAAGCCGAATCCGTGGGATGACTTCAGCCGCAACTTCAAGAAGGGCGACAAGATCACGGGCGCAATCAAGTCGATCACCGACTTCGGCGTGTTCATCGGTCTGCCGGGCGGCATCGACGGCCTGGTCCACCTGTCGGACCTGTCGTGGAGCGAAGCCGGCGAAGAAGCCGTTCGCAAGTACAAGAAGGGCGACGAAGTCGAGGCAATCGTGCTCGGTATCGACGTCGAGAAGGAGCGTATTTCGCTCGGCATCAAGCAGCTCGAAGGCGACCCGTTCAGCAACTACGTTGCAATGAACGACAAGGGCTCGCTCGTCGACGGCGTCGTGAAGACGGTCGATGCGAAGGGTGCGGTCATCACGCTGACGGGCGACATCGAAGGCTACCTGCGCGCGTCGGAAATCTCGCAGGATCGCGTCGAAGACGCACGCAACGTGCTGAAGGAAGGCGACAAGGTCAACGCGATGGTGATCAACATCGATCGCAAGTCGCGCGGCATCAACCTGTCGATCAAGGCGAAGGATTCGGCCGAACAACAGGAAGCGATCCGCGGCCTGCAGTCGGACTCCAGCGCTGCTGCGACCGGTACGACCAACCTCGGCGCGCTGCTGAAGGCGAAGCTCGACGGCCAGAACCAGTAAGCCTTACGAGGTCTGCTGAAGTATGACCAAATCCGAGTTGGTCGCGCAGCTGGCATCGCGATTTCCGCAACTTGTCCTCAAGGATGCGGATTTCGCGGTGAAAACGATGCTCGATGCGATGTCCGACGCCCTGGCGAAAGGGCATCGCATTGAAATTCGGGGTTTCGGCAGCTTTGGCCTCAATCGTCGCCCGGCGCGCGTCGGACGCAACCCGAAGTCGGGGGAGAAAGTGCAGGTGCCCGAGAAGTTCGTGCCGCACTTCAAACCTGGCAAGGAATTGCGTGAACGCGTCGACGGCCGCGCCGGTGAGCCGCTGAAGGCTGACGATCCGGACGACGAGCGTTGAGCGTCGTTCGGTGTGCCCGGAACCTGTCCGGCGAAGGCTGAAAAGAAAAGCGCCCCTTGCGGGCGCTTTTTTCATTTCCGGCAACCGATGCGCAACGCCGCGCACAGGATGTGCGCAGCCGCGGAAACGCTTCCTTTACAATACGGGTCGATTCGGTGCGACGAAGGGGAGTCGCGCGCCGCGGCAAACCTCAACAAAGAGAGGGCTTCATGAAGTTTATCGTCTGGCTGATCCGGGTATTGGTGTTCGTCCTGCTGCTGGTGCTTGCGCTGGCCAATACGCAAACCGCGACGCTGAATTTCGTTGCCGGCTACGCATGGCAAGCGCCGCTGATCCTGATCGGCCTGGCATTCTTCGCCGTGGGGCTGCTGGCCGGCCTGCTGTCCGCGCTGCCTTCGATCTTTCGCCTGCGCCTCGAGAACGGGCGTTTGAAGCGCGATCTGCGCGCGGCGCGTGAAACGCCTGCCGTCATCGACCAGCCGCCGATGCCGCCCGTCATTTAACCCGGACGCCGCGCGATCATCGCGCGGTTTTCGTCTCTGCTTCGATATTTCGCATGGATCTGGATTTCTGGTGGTTGCTCGCGATTCCGGTCGCGTTCGCGCTCGGTTGGGCGGCGTCACGCTATGACCTGAAGAATCTCCTGTCGGAGAGTGCCAACCTGCCGCGTTCTTATTTCCGCGGCCTGAATTTTCTGTTGAACGAACAACCCGACAAGGCGATCGATGCGTTCATCGAGGTGGCCAAGCTCGATCCCGAAACGGTCGAGCTGCACTTCGCGCTCGGCAACCTGTTTCGCCGTCGCGGCGAGACCGACCGCGCGATCCGCGTGCACCAGAACCTGCTGAGCCGCACCGACCTGCCGGTCAACGAGCGCGACCACGCGCTGTACGAACTGGGCCAGGATTTCCTGAAAGCCGGCTTGCTGGATCGCGCGGAAGAGGCATTCCACAAGCTCGCGGACGGCGACTACGCGCTCGGCGCACAGCGGGCGCTGCTGACGATCTACGAGATCGAGAAGGACTGGAACAAGTCGATCGATACGGCGAAGCGCATCGAGTCGATGAGCGACAAGCCGCTCGGCATCGAAATCGCGCAGTTTCACTGCGAACTCGCGCAGGACGCGCTGCAGCGCAAGAATGCAGCCGCGGCCGCGGAGCAACTGCGGCTCGCGCTGACCGTGAATCCGCAGAACGTCCGTGCGACGGTTCTGTCTGGCGACGCGGCGGAAGCGGCGGGCGACCACGCGGCCGCGATCGAGCACTGGAAGCGCGTCGAAGCGCAGAATCCGGCCTATCTGCCCCTCGTGGCCGACAAGCTGATGAAGGCGTACGTCGCGCTCGGCAAGAACGTCGAAGGCGCCGAGCTGCTGATGGGGTACGTCGATCGTTATCCGTCGAACGACCTGCTCGACATCGCCTATCAGCATATCGCGGGGCTGCGCGGCCAGGATGCGGCGCACACGCTCGCGCGCACGCAGATGGAAAAATCGCCGAACCTGTCGGGAATGCTGCACCTGCTCGATGCGCAGATCGCGGCGGCCGAGGAACCGCGCCGTAAGGAACTTGAAATGATGCTTGCGCTGATCAAGCAGCGCACGAAAAATCTGCCACGGTATACGTGCCAGAATTGCGGTTTCCGGGCACGGCTCTTCTACTGGCAGTGCCCCGGATGCAGCGGCTGGGAAACCTATGCGCCGCGCCGCGTCGAACCTGCGATGCCGGGCTGATCCCGGCCGCGGAGCCGACGCGCCGCGGTTGCCGGCGGGCTCGTCCCGGCGGCCAAGTTAGTCAATTACCGGGAAGTACCGGAACATCTATGAAAATCACCATCATCGGCACCGGCTATGTCGGCCTCGTCACGGGCGCCTGCCTCGCGGAGATCGGTCACGACGTCTTTTGTCTCGACGTCGATCCGCGCAAGATCGACATCCTGAACAACGGCGGGATGCCGATTCACGAACCGGGGCTGCTCGACATCATCGCGCGCAACCGCACGGCGGGGCGCCTGCGTTTCTCGACGGACATCGAGGCGAGCGTCGCGCACGGCGAGATCCAGTTCATCGCGGTCGGCACGCCGCCCGACGAGGACGGCTCGGCCGACCTGCAGTACGTGCTCGAGGCCGCGCGCAACATCGGCCGCCACATGACGGGCTTCAAGGTGATCGTCGACAAGTCGACGGTGCCGGTCGGCACCGCGCGGCGCGTGCACGGCGTGGTCGACGAGGCGCTTGCCGCACGCGGGCTCGCGGGCAGCGTCGCGCATCGCTTCTCGGTCGTGTCGAACCCGGAATTCCTGAAGGAAGGCGCGGCGGTCGAGGACTTCATGCGCCCGGACCGGATCATCATCGGCGTCGACGACGACGAGACGGGCACGATCGCGCGCGAGAAGATGAAGAAGCTCTATGCGCCGTTCAACCGCAACCACGAGCGCACGATCTACATGGACGTGCGTTCGGCCGAATTCGCGAAATATGCGGCGAACGCGATGCTTGCGACGCGCATCTCGTTCATGAACGAGATGTCGAATCTCGCCGACAAGGTCGGCGCCGACATCGAGGCCGTGCGCCGTGGGATCGGCTCCGATCCGCGCATCGGCTATCACTTCCTGTACGCCGGCGTCGGCTACGGCGGCTCGTGCTTCCCGAAGGACGTGCAGGCGCTGATCCGCACCGCGGGCGAGAACGGCCAGCCGCTGCGCATCCTGGAGGCCGTCGAGGCCGCCAACCATGCCCAGAAGGACGTGCTGATCGGCAAGATCGAGCAGCGCTTCGGCGCCGACCTGACCGGGCGCGAGTTCGCGGTCTGGGGCCTGGCGTTCAAGCCGAACACCGACGACATGCGCGAGGCGCCCAGCCGCCGCCTGATCGCCGCGCTGCTCGAACGCGGTGCGACCGTGCGCGCCTACGATCCGGTCGCCGTCGACGAAGCGCGGCGCGTGTTCGCGCTGGATTTCGGCGACGATGCGGACGTGCTGGCGCGACTGCATCTCGTCGACACGCAGGACGTCGCGGTCACGGGCGCGGACGCACTCGTGATCGTGACCGAGTGGAAGGAATTCCGCAGCCCCGATTTCACGCGCCTGAAGGCCGAACTCAAGGCGCCGGTGATCTTCGACGGGCGCAACCTGTACGAGCCGGACGCGATGGCCGAACTGGGCATCGACTACTACGCGATCGGCCGGCCGTATGTCGATCCCCAGTCGTTCTCCCGTGGCTGAACGTACGATGAATACTCTTCGCGAAATCGTTCCGGTGCCGCGCGAGCAACTTGCGCGCTCGCGTGTGCTCGTCGTCGGCGACGTGATGCTCGACCGCTACTGGTTCGGCAACGTCGATCGCATTTCGCCTGAAGCGCCGGTGCCGGTGGTGCACGTGCAGCGTCAGGAAGAGCGGCTCGGCGGCGCGGCCAACGTCGCGCGCAATGCCGTGACGCTCGGCGGCCAGGCTGGGCTGCTGTGCGTGGTCGGTTGCGACGAGCCCGGCGAGCGGATCGTCGAGCTGCTCGGCAGCAGCGGCGTGACGCCGCATCTCGAGCGCGATCCGGCCTTGCCGACCACGATCAAGCTGCGCGTACTCGCGCGCCAGCAGCAGCTGCTGCGCGTCGACTTCGAGGCGATGCCGACGCACGAGGTGTTGCTCGCGGGGCTCGCGCGCTTCGATGCGCTGCTGCCGCAGCACGACGTCGTGCTGATGTCGGATTACGCGAAAGGCGGTCTCACCCACGTCACGACGATGATCGAGAAGGCGCGTGCGGCCGGCAAGGCGGTTCTGGTCGACCCGAAGGGCGACGACTGGGCACGCTATCGCGGCGCATCGCTGATCACGCCGAATCGCGCCGAACTGCGCGAGGTGGTCGGGCAGTGGAAATCGGAAGACGACCTGCGCGCGCGCGTCGCGAATCTGCGTGCGGAGCTCGGCATCGACGCGTTGCTGCTCACGCGTTCGGAAGAGGGCATGACGCTCTTTTCCGCGGGCGGCGAACTGCATGCGCCGGCGCTCGCGCGCGAAGTGTTCGACGTGTCGGGCGCGGGTGACACCGTGATCGCGACGGTCGCGACGATGCTCGGCGCCGGTGTGCCGCTCGTCGACGCCGTGGTGCTCGCGAATCGCGCGGCAGGCATCGTGGTCGGCAAGCTCGGCACGGCCACGGTGGACTACGACGAACTGTTTCACTGAGCGCATTCGGCGGCGCGACGAGCGCGCCGCCCGAGTGGCTCGCACTTTTCAGGCAGGACGATCATGACCCTCATCGTCACCGGCGCGGCCGGTTTTATCGGCGCGAACATCGTCAAGGCGCTCAACGAGCGCGGCGAGACGCGCATCATCGCGGTCGACAACCTGACGCGCGCGGACAAGTTCCGCAATCTCGTCGACTGCGAGATCGACGATTATCTCGACAAGACCGAATTCGTCGAACGCTTCGCGCGCGGCGATTTCGGCAAGGTACGCGCGGTATTTCATGAAGGCGCCTGTTCGGACACGATGGAAACCGACGGCCGCTACATGATGGACAACAACTTCCGCTACAGCCGCGCGGTGCTCGATACCTGCCTCGCGCGGGGCACGCAGTTCCTGTATGCATCGTCGGCCGCGATCTACGGCGGCTCGACGCGTTTCGTCGAGGAACGCGACGTCGAGGCGCCGCTGAACGTGTACGGCTATTCGAAGTTCCTGTTCGACCAGGTGATCCGTCGCGTGCTGCCGAGCGCGAAGAGCCAGATCGCGGGCTTCCGCTATTTCAACGTGTACGGCCCGCGCGAGACGCACAAGGGCCGCATGGCGTCGGTCGCGTTCCACAACTTCAACCAGTTCCGCGCCGAAGGCAAGGTGAAGCTGTTCGGCGAGTACAACGGTTATGCGCCGGGCGAGCAGACGCGCGATTTCGTGTCCGTCGAGGACGTGACCAAGGTGAACCTGTTCTTCTTCGATCATCCGGAGAAGTCGGGCATCTTCAATCTCGGCACGGGCCGGGCGCAACCGTTCAACGATATCGCGTCGACGGTCGTGAACACGCTGCGCGCGCTCGACAACCAGCCGCCGCTGACGCTCGCGCAGCAGGTCGAGCAGGGGTTGATCGAATACGTGCCGTTCCCCGATGCGCTGCGCGGCAAGTACCAGTGCTTCACCCAGGCCGACCAGACGAAACTGCGCGCGGCCGGCTACGACGCACCGTTCCTGACCGTGCAGGAAGGCGTCGACCGCTACGTCCGTTGGCTATCCGGCCAGGTTTAAACCGGCGCGTTGCATCGATAGACTGGGTCTCACGGTCGGCAGCCGCCGGCCGTTTTTCTTCGGAGATCCAGCACATGATCAGGAAATGGTTTGCCGCAGCGGTCATGCTCGGCGCAGTGGCGTCGGCCTGGGCTGCCGTCGACGTCAACACGGCGAACGAGGATGCGCTCGTCGGCATCAAGGGCATCGGTCCGGCGCGGGCGAAGGCGATTCTCGACGAGCGCGGCGCACACGGGCCGTTCAGGAATGCGGACGATCTCGCCACGCGCGTGAAGGGCATGGGCGGGCATACCGTCGCGCGGCTTCAGGAGGAAGGGTTGACGATCGGCGCGGCCGCCGCCGCCGCGGGCACGACGCCGTCGGCCGCAGGCAAGCCGGCGGCAGCGAAACCTGCCGCCGCACCGGCTCGCACCGCGCAGAAATAACGGGTCGCGCGTACCCGACAAACGGCTCCTTCAGTCGCCGTCGTTGCGACGGCTTCCCGCGGCATGCCGCGGGTTTTTTTGCGTGGGGCGGCATGCGCGGCGATCGCGACCCGCGCGGCACGCGTATTCCATCGTTGCAATGGGGTTGCCGGCGCGCGTGCCGGTGCTGGTTTACAATCGACCGATTGATCGGCCTCGTACTCACGGTATATCCATGGCTTACAAAACTATCGAAGACACGATCGGCAATACGCCGCTCGTGCAACTGGTCCGCCTGCCGGACGACGAGATTCGTGCCCGCAACAACGTGGTGCTCGCGAAGCTCGAGGGCAACAATCCGGCCGGTTCCGTGAAGGATCGCCCGGCGCTGTCGATGATCAGCAAGGCCGAGGCGCGCGGGCGCATCAAGCCGGGCGATACGCTGATCGAGGCGACGAGCGGCAACACGGGCATCGCGCTCGCGATGGCCGCGGCGATCCGCGGCTACAAGATGGTGCTGGTCATGCCGGAGGATCTGTCGGTCGAGCGCCGCCAGAGCATGGCGGCTTATGGCGCCGAAATCATCCTGACGCCGGTGAAGGGCGGGATGGAGCTGGCGCGCGACCTCGCGGAGCAGATGCAGCGCGAAGGCAAGGGCGTGATCCTCGATCAGTTCGGCAACCCCGACAATCCCGTCGCGCACTACGAAGGAACGGGGCCGGAGATCTGGCGCGATACCGAAGGGCGCATCACGCACTTCGTGTCCGCCATGGGCACGACGGGCACGATCATGGGCACGTCGCGCTACCTGAAGGAACAGAATCCGGCGATCGAGATCGTCGGTGCGCAGCCGGAAGACGGCTCGCGTATTCCCGGCATCCGCAAGTGGCCGGAAGCGTACATGCCGACCATCTTCGATCGCAGCCGCATCGACCGCGTCGAGAACGTGAGTCAGGCCGCGTCGGAAACGATGACGCGCCGGCTCGCGGCGGTCGAAGGCATCTTCGCGGGCATTTCGTCGGGCGGCGCATGCGAAGTCGCGATGCGCATCGCGCGTCAGGTCGAGAACGCGACGATCGTGTTCATCGTCTGCGATCGCGGCGACCGCTACCTGTCCACGGGCGTGTTCCCCGCCTGAGCGAGAGAGTGCGCGATTCGCGCATCGATAAAAAAACGCCGCTTCCGCGGCGTTTTTTCTTTGGGCGGCCCGTGCTTACTGCGGCTGCGTCCCGGCAGCGGCGGGTTGCAGCGCACCGCTCGCTTCCATCTGCGCTTTCACGGCCTCGCCGAGCTGGTACACGGTGAGCGCGTAGAAGAAACTGCGGTTGTAACGCGTCAGCACGTAGAAGTTCTTCAGGCCAATCATGTATTCGGTCGCGCGCCCCGGCGTCGGCAGATCGACCACGGTTACCGGCGTGCCGGCTTCGGTCGTGATGTTGACCGTCGGCTCGTTCAACGTCATGCCCGCGCGCAGCAGTTGCGACAGCGCCCAGTGCGGTTCGGGCTGGCCGTCGGCGGCGGCCTGTGCGATGCCCAGGCTGCCTGTATCGGGCGTGATCTGCCAGACCACCGGGCGGTCGGTTTCCCAGCCGTGCTGCTTCAGGTAGTTCGCGACGCTGCCGATCGCATCGACAGGACTGCTGCGCAGATCGACGTGACCCGTGCCGTCGAAGTCCACCGCATATTCGCGGATGCTGCTCGGCAGGAACTGCGGAATCCCGATCGCGCCGGTGTACGAGCCGAGCACGGTGGTGGGGTCGAGCTGATTGTCGCGGGTCCAGACCAGGAAGTCTTCGAGGTTCTTGCGGAACGTGGCCTGGCGGCTGTCGCGATTCGGCGTGTCCGGGTAGTCGAACGTGAGCGTCGTCAGCGCGTCGAGCACGCGGAAATTGCCCATGTAGCGGCCGTAGATGGTCTCGACGCCGATGATGCCGACGATCACCTCGGGCGGCACGCCGAACTGCTCGGACGCGCGCTGCAGGGTGGCCTGGTTCGCCTTCCAGAACTTCACGCCCGCGTTGATGCGGATCGGCTCGATGAAGCGCGAGCGATAGACGCGCCAGTTCTTGACCGTCGGCGACGGGGCCGGCCTCACGAGCTTGACGGCCGTCGCCGAGTAGCTGATGCGCGAGAACAGCGCATGCAGGCTCGCCGAATCGAAGCCGTTGCGGCTCACCATCTCGTCGATGAACGCGTCGACCTTCGCATTGTTCGCATAACGCTGCGGAACGATTTCCTCTTCGAAGGTCTGGCCTTGCGGCGTCGGCTGCTGCGGCTGGGCCTGGGCGACGAGCGTGCCGGCGGGCTTCGCGGGCTGCGTCTGCGCCACGGCCGGCGCGGTGCCGAGGGCCGCGGCGAGGGCAGCGGCGACGAGCGGAGCGCGAACGCGGAACAGCGCGGAGAGAAGGACGGCAGGCTTGCTGGGATTCATGTCGAAGCGGGCGGACAGGGCGATTGTGTTCGGCGCAGTATACCCGACGCATCCGGCGCGCCGGGCCGATGTCGGCCCTCGTTGTGGTAAGTTAGCGGCGAATTCGCGGCAGACGATGGACATCATTGAGGGAGACCTGCGACGCACCGTGCGCCGCGGATGACAGCTTATGGCAACCGCTTTCTATACGCACCCCGACTGCATGCTGCACGAGATGGGGGAATGGCATCCGGAATGTCCGGCGCGCCTGTCGGCGATCCAGGATCAACTGATCGCGAGCCGCATCGACGACCTGATCGTGCACGAAACCGCGCCGTTCGCGAGCGAGGTCGCGCTGGGCCGTGTGCACACGCAGGCGCACATCGACTACATCCGGAGCATGACGCCGGTCGACGGTTACGTCGAGATCGATCCCGACACGCTGATGAATCGCGACACGTGGCGCGCGGCACTGCGTGCGGCCGGCGCCGCGATCGCGGCGACCGACGCGGTGATCGAAGGCCGCTATGCGAATGCGTTCTGCGGCGTCCGTCCGCCCGGCCACCATGCGGAGCCTGCGCGCGCGATGGGCTTCTGCTTCTTCAACAACGTCGCGATCGCCGCGCGGCACGCACTCGACGTACACGGCATCGAGCGCGTCGCGATCATCGATTTCGACGTGCATCACGGCAACGGCACCGAGGCGGCGTTCGCGAATGACGAACGCGTGCTGATGTGCAGCTTCTTCCAGCATCCGCTGTATCCGTTCTCGGGCGTCGATCATCAGGCGCCGAACATGGTCAATCTGCCGATGCCGGCACGCAGCAACGGCATGGCGATCCGCGAAGCCGTCGACATGTTCTGGCTGCCGCGCCTCGACGCGTTCAAGCCGCAGATGCTGTTCGTGTCGGCCGGCTTCGATGCGCATCGCGAGGACGACATCGGCAATCTCGGCCTCGTCGAAGCCGACTTCGAATGGCTGACCGCGCGGATCGTCGACGTGGCGCGCCGGCATGCGCAGGGCCGTATCGTCAGCTGCCTCGAGGGCGGCTACAACCTGTCCGCGCTCGGGCGCAGCGTCGTCGCGCACCTGCGCGTGCTGGCCGGTATCTGATTTCCGCTTGACCGGCCGGGCCGCACGCGCTCAGCGCGCCGGCACGCGCGCATGAATCCAGGCGATCAGCGCGTCGATCACGCGGTCGCGTTCGAGATCGTTCATCGTTTCATGGAAGCCGCCTTCGTACAGCGTCAGCGTACGATCGGGCGAGCCCACACGCGCGCCGAACGCGCGGCTGCCGTCGGGTTCGGTCAGCTTGTCCTCGGTGCCGTGATAGACGAGCACCGGCACGCGCAACGCGCCGCGGCCGTTCTCGATGCGCGCCATCGCATCGAGGATTTCCGCGCCGGTGCGTGCGGGCACGGCGCCGTGATGCACGAGCGGGTCGGCGCGATTGGCCGCGACGACGGCCGGATCGCGCGACAGCAGGGCCGCATCGATGTTGATCGCGGGGAAAGTGGGCCACGCACGGCTGATGAAGCGGCTGACCGCAAGCATCCAGCGCGGCACGTCGCGCCCCGGTGCAAGCGCCGGGCTCGACAGCACGAGGCCGGCCAGTGCGTGGCCGCGAGCCGGTGCACGCTCGATCGCGTAGAGCGCCGCGACCGCGCCGCCCATGCTGTGCCCCATCAGGAACAGCGGCGCATCGCCGCGCGCGGCTTCGGCGACCAGTGCATCCGCATCGTTCAGGTAGCCGTCGAAACGCTCGACCCACACGCGTTTGCCGGGCGACTGGCCATGCCCGCGCAGATCGATCGCGAGCACGTCGACGCCGGCTGCGTTCAGTCGGCCGGCGAGCGCGGCATAGCGGCCCGCGTGTTCGGCGAGGCCGTGCACCAGCGCGATCGTCGCGCGCGGCGGCGCGCTGCCGTCGCCCGCCGGCCAGCGGTACGACGCCAGTTCGAGCCCGTCCGCGGTACGCAGCCGGCCCATGTGCGGCGCGGGCGCCGAAGGCGCCGATCCGGCGGTGGCGGCGGGTACGGCGGCCGGCGTGGTGGTGGCGCTCATCGGGCGTGTCTCCGGTTCGTTGGCAAGTGTGTTCCCGATCATAGTCGCGGCCTTCCCGCGCGGGCGAAGCGGCGCTCCTCTAATTTCGTCTGGTTATGAAAAGATCGAAATCGATTATTAAGGGGAATGAGGGGTTTGCGGTAAAATCGCCGGCTATTCCAGATGCATCGGCGGCCGACTGGCGGGCCAACTCGCCGGCCGGCCGCCGTTTTGTTTACATGATCGAATTACGCAATCTTTCGCAGCGTTTCCCCGGCCCGGGCGGCTGGGTCGAAGCGTTGCGCAACGTCAACCTGACGATCCCGCAAGGCGAGGTGTTCGGCATCATCGGCCGAAGCGGCGCCGGCAAGAGCACGCTCGTGCGCACCATCAACCTGCTCACGCGGCCGACCGAAGGCAACGTCGTCGTCGGCGGGCGCGATCTGATGCTGCTGTCGGCCGGTGCGCTGCGCGAGGCACGCCGCGAGATCGGCATGATCTTCCAGCATTTCAACCTGCTGTCGTCGCGCACGGTGTTCGACAACGTCGCGCTGCCGCTCGAGCTGGCCGGCGCGAGCCGTGCCGAGATCGAGGCCGCCGTGTTGCCGCTGCTCGACCTGGTCGGGCTGTCCGCGCAGAAGGATCGCTATCCGGCGCAGATCAGCGGCGGCCAGAAGCAGCGCGTCGGCATCGCCCGTGCGCTGGCGAGCCAGCCGAAGGTGCTGCTGTCGGACGAAGCGACGTCCGCGCTCGATCCCGAAACCACGCGTTCGATCCTCGATCTGCTGAAGCGCATCAACCGCGAGCTCGGCCTGACGATCGTGCTGATCACGCACCAGATGGAAGTGATCAAGCAGGTCTGCGATCGCGTCGCGGTGCTCGACGCGGGGCGCGTGGTCGAGGAAGGCCGTGTGATCGACGTGTTCCTGCAGCCGCATCACGAAGTGACGCGCGCGCTGATCGGCGACGTGATCGCGCAGGAACTGCCGCCTGCCATGAAGGCGCGCGTGGCCGAGCGGCTGAAGACGGGCAGCGGGCATCTGCTGCGGCTCGCGTTCACGGGCTCGGGTGTCGACCAGCCGATCCTGTCGGAGACGATCCGCCGGTACGAACTCGATTTCAACATCCTGCACGGCCAGATCGACGAGATTCAGGGGCAGGCATTCGGTTCGCTCGCGGTGCTCGCGGGCGGCGAGCCGGGCAAGGTCGGGCAGGCGCTGGCGTTCCTGCGCGAGCAAGGTGTGGTGGTAGAGGAGCTTTCGTATGTTGAGTGAGATGTTCGATATGTTCGTGCAGTCGTTCTGGGAGACGCTGATCATGGTCGGCATCTCCGGAGCGGTCGGCGCGCTCGTCGGCCTGCCGCTCGGCGTGCTGCTCTACCTGACCGACCGCCAGGGCGTGCTGCAGAACCTGGCGGTGAATCGCGTGCTCGGCGGCATCGTGAACGCGGTCCGCTCGACGCCGTTCATCATCCTGCTGGTCGCGGTGATTCCGTTCACGCGGCTCGTCACCGGTTCGTCGATCGGCACGGCCGCGGCGGTCGTGCCGCTGACGCTCGCGGCCGCGCCGTTCATCGCACGTCTCGTCGAAACGGCGCTGCGCGAGGTCGACCGCGGGCTGATCGAGGCCGCGCAGTCGATGGGCGCGACCACGTCGCAGATCGTATTCAAGGTGCTGTTGCCCGAATCGCTGCCGGGCGTCGTCGCGGGCCTGACGATCACGTTCGTGTCGCTCGTCGGCTATTCGGCGATGGCGGGCGCGATCGGCGGCGGCGGGCTCGGCGATCTCGGGATCCGCTACGGCTACCAGCGCTATCTGCCGGAAGTGATGTGGACGGTCGTCGCGATCCTGATCGTGTTCGTGCAGATCGTGCAATCGTTCGGCGACTGGCTGGTGCGCCGGCTGAGCCACAAATAAGACCAAACCGATCGACAGGGGAAGACACGATGCAACGACGCTTCATGCTGAAGTTCGCGGCGGCGCTGGGCGCGGCCGCGCTGTTCGCGGGCGCCCATGCCCAGGCCGAAACCATCAAGGTGGGTGTGACGGGCGGCCCGCACGCGCAGATCATGGAAGTGGTGAAGAAGGTCGCGGCGAAGAACGGCCTGGAGATTCGCATCGTCGAATTCTCCGATTACGTGCAGCCGAACGCCGCGCTCGCGTCGGGCGACCTCGACGCGAACAGCTACCAGCACGATCCGTATCTGCAGGCGCAGGTGAAGGATCGCGGCTACAAGCTGATCAAAGTCGCGGACACCGTCACGTTCCCGATGGGCATCTATTCGAAGCGCCTGAAGTCGCTCGCCGAACTGAAGCCGGGCGCACGCGTCGCGGTGCCGAACGATCCGACCAACGGCGGCCGCGCGCTGCTGTTGCTGCAGAAGCAGGGGCTGCTGAAGCTGCGCGCGGATGCGGGGCTGAAGGCGACGCCGCTCGATATCGTCGACAATCCGCGCAAGCTGAAGATCGTCGAACTCGACGCGGCGCAGATCCCGCGCTCGCTCGGCGACGTCGACGCGGCCGCGATCAATACCAACTACGCGATGGAAGCGGGGTTGAAACCGAAGCAGGACGCGATCGCGATCGAGGGCCCGAACGGCCCGTACGCGAACATCCTCGCGATCCGCGAAGCGGACCGGAACAAGCCGTGGGTCGCCAAGCTGATTGCCGCGTATCACTCGGCCGACGTGAAGCAGTTCATCGAAGGCAAGTTCGGCGGCGCGGTCATTGCTGCCTGGTAACGGGCGCAGCACGGACGCCCGGCGGGATTAGAGTCGATGATCGAAAACCCGGGCTTTGCGTCCGGGTTTTTTCTCTTTTAAAATAGAACGACCGTTCGCTATCATTGGCGCGTCGCCAAGAAGCGGTATCCTCGACAACCATGATGGTTGGATCCGCCTGGCCGCGCAGTCACGAGGCCTCACTATAAAATGGCCTCTGGTCGTATTCGTAACTTTGGAGCGTGTGCATGAAAATCCTGGTGCCAGTGAAAAGAGTGGTCGATTACAACGTGAAGGTCCGCGTGAAGTCGGACAACACGGGCGTCGACATCGCGAACGTGAAGATGTCGATGAACCCGTTCGACGAAATCGCGGTGGAAGAAGCCGTGCGGCTGAAGGAAGCAGGCGTCGCGACCGAAGTGATCGCGGTGTCGGTGGGCGTGACGCAAGCGCAGGAAACGCTGCGCACGGCGCTGGCGATCGGCGCGGACCGCGCGATCCTCGTCGAGTCGAACGACGGCGTCGAGCCGCTGGCCGTCGCGAAGATCCTGAAGGCGCTGGTCGACAAGGAACAGCCGCAACTGGTGATCCTCGGCAAGCAGGCGATCGACGACGATTCGAACCAGACGGGCCAGATGCTGGCCGCGCTGGCCAGTCTGCCGCAAGCGACGTTCGCGTCGAAGGTGACGGTGGCCGACGGCAAGGCAACCGTTGCGCGCGAAGTCGACGGCGGCGCGGAAACGCTGTCGCTGACGCTGCCGGCGGTCGTGACGACCGACCTGCGCCTGAACGAGCCGCGCTACGTGACGCTGCCGAACATCATGAAGGCGAAGAAGAAGCCGCTGGAAACCGTGAAGCCGGAAGACCTGGGCGTGGACGTCGCGCCGCGTCTGAAGACGCTGAAGGTGGTCGAGCCGCCGAAGCGCGCGGCCGGCGTGAAGGTGCCGGACGTGAAGACGCTGATTGAGAAGCTGAAGACCGAAGCCAAGGTGCTGTAAGAAGGAGCGCAAAGAAATGACGATTCTGGTGATTGCAGAACACGACAACGCGTCGGTCAAGGCCGCGACGCTGAACACGGTGGCGGCGGCTGCGAAGATTGGCGGCGACATCCACGTGCTGGTCGCGGGCCACAACGCGCAAGCGGCGGCCGACGCGGCAGCGAAGATCGCGGGTGTGTCGAAGGTGCTGCTGGCCGACGCGCCGCAACTGGCCGAGGGCCTCGCGGAAAACGTCGAGGCGACCGCGCTGAACATCGCGAAGGACTACTCGCACATCCTCGCGCCGGCGACGGCCTACGGCAAGAACATTGCGCCGCGTATCGCCACGAAGCTCGACGTCGCGCAGATCTCGGACATCACGGCGGTCGATTCGGCCGACACGTTCGAGCGTCCGATCTATGCGGGCAACGCAATCGCGACGGTACAGTCGAGCGACCCGATCAAGGTCATCACGGTGCGTGCGACGGGCTTCGATCCGGTCGCGGCCGAAGGCGGCGGCGCAGCGGTCGAGAAGATCGAAGCGGCGGCCGACGCCGGCAAGTCGCAATTCGTAAGCCGTGAAGTGACGAAGCTGGACCGTCCGGAACTGACGTCGGCGAGCATCATCGTGTCGGGCGGCCGCGGTCTGGGTAGCGGCGAGAACTACACGAAGGTGCTGGAGCCGCTGGCGGACAAGCTGTCGGCCGCGCTCGGCGCATCGCGCGCGGCAGTCGACGCCGGCTACGTGCCGAACGACTACCAGGTCGGCCAGACCGGCAAGATCGTCGCGCCGCAGCTGTACATCGCGGTCGGCATCTCGGGTGCGATCCAGCATCTGGCCGGCATGAAGGATTCGAAGGTGATCGTCGCGATCAACAAGGATCCGGAAGCGCCGATCTTCAGCGTGGCCGATTACGGCCTCGTCGGCGACCTGTTCGCGCTCGTGCCGGAACTCGTGACCGAGCTCGGCTGACGCGGCGTGACGCTTCAGCGGTAAGCACACGAGAAGAGGGGCGCGACGAGCGCCCCTTTTTTGTTGTGTCGTCGCGGAAGAGGAGCGAGCGTCGTTCGTCTGGAAGAGGCCGGATCGTACCGTGCCGTGCGGAACGTATCGTCGCGCATGCACGACTACGAACGTCGATTTTGACCGCCGCGCGACGACAGGACGCGCACGTCGACTGAAGCCTCCAGCCGAGTCGACACTCGCGCAGTCGCAGTCGCCGAAACGGGAAAGGCGCCCTCGGGCGCCTTTCTCGCTGATGCAAGCGGCCCGCATCGCCGCGGGCCGCTCCGATTTACGCGTATGCCGGGCGCGTCTGGCCGGGCACGTCCTTCAGGTAACGATGCACCGACAGGTCGTCGGCCTGGATCGCGGGCATCCTGCCCGAGATCAGGTCCGCGAGCAGTTGGCCCGAGCCGCACGACATCGTCCAGCCGAGCGTGCCGTGGCCGGTGTTCAGGAACAGGTTCGACACCGGCGTGCGGCCGACGATCGGCGTGCCGTCCGGCGTCATCGGGCGCAGGCCCGTCCAGAACGTGGCCTTCGACGTGTCGCCGCCGCCCGGGAACAGATCGTTCACGCACATCTCGAGCGTTTCGCGTCGCGCCGCACGCAGCTTCTTGTCGAAGCCGACGATTTCCGCCATGCCGCCGACGCGGATGCGCTGGTCGAAGCGCGTGATCGCGATCTTGTAGGTCTCGTCGAGCACGGTCGACACGGGCGCGGCGGCTTCGTTGACGATCGGCGCGGTGATCGAATAGCCCTTGAGCGGATAGACGGGAATCTTCATCAGGTTCGAGATGAAGCCGGTCGAGTACGAGCCGAGCGCGACGACGTACGCGTCGGCACGCACCGTCTCGCTGCCGCACTGCACGCCGGCGATCTTGCCGCCCGCGATCGCGAGCGCATCGATCGGCGTGTTGTAACGGAACTTGACGCCGATCGATTCGGCAAGCGCGGCGAGGCGCGTCGTGAACAGCTGGCAATCGCCCGTTTCGTCACCCGGCAGGCGCAGGCCGCCCGTCAGCTTGTGCGAGACGGCGGCGAGCGCCGGTTCGGCATTTTTCAGTTCGGCCGGCGACAGCAGTTCGAACGGCACGTTCGCTTCCTGCAGCACGGCGATGTCCTTCGCCGCGCCGTCGAGTTGCTGCTGCGTGCGGAACAGTTGCAGCGTGCCGCCCGTGCGGCCTTCGTACTGGATGCCGGTATCGGCACGCAGCGCCTGCAGGCAGTCGCGGCTGTATTCGGCGAGACGGACCATGCGGCCCTTGTTGATCGCATAGCGCTCGGCCGTGCAGTTGCGCAGCATCTGATACATCCACTGGAGCTGGAAGCGCGTGCCGTCGAGGCGAATCGCGAGCGGCGCGTGCTTTTCGAACATCCATTTGACGGCCTTCAGCGGCACGCCGGGCGCGGCCCACGGCGCGGCATAGCCGGGCGAGATCTGGCCTGCGTTCGCGAAGCTCGTCTCCTGCGCCGGGCCGGCTTCCCGGTCGATCACAGTGACTTCATGGCCGGCGCGCGCAAGGTAATACGCGCTTGCCACGCCCACTACACCGCTGCCCAGAATGACGACTCGCATAGCTGCTCCAGATGGAAGGGACCAGGTCGAGGCCGGCGCACCCGCGGCTCCGTGTAACCTCTAGCTGATCTAGTTTTTTGAGCTATGGTATTGTCGAATGTGCAGTTTTTGTTATCGTATTTTTCTGGTTTTCAGCATAAACAAATGAGAACGCAACGTCAGCCAGTACGCTCGCTCGACAAGCTCGACCGGCGCATCCTGAAACTGCTCCAGGACGACGGCCGGATGGCGATGAAGGACCTCGCGGAACAGGTCGGGCTGACCGTCACGCCGTGCATCGAGCGCGTGCGGCGCATGGAGCGCGACGGCGTGATCACCGGCTATCACGCGCGGGTCGACCCGGGGCAATTGGGGGCCGCGCTGCTGGTGTTCGTCGAGATCACGCTCGGCCACAAGGGCGGCAACATGTTCGAGCAATTCCGCCGGGAAGTGATGAAGATCGACGAGGTGCTCGAATGCCATCTCGTCTCCGGCGATTTCGACTACCTGATCAAGGCGCGGATCGGCGAGATGGCCGACTACCGGAAGCTGCTCGGCGACATCCTGCTGCAGTTGCCCGGCGCCGTGCAGTCGAAGAGCTATGTCGTGATGGAAGAAATCAAGGAAACGCTGACGATCGCCGTCGGCGACTGACGCGCCGGCGCCGTTGTCGGGCCCTTTATCCCGCCCTTGGCATGCTGCGCCCAATACTGTATAAATGTACAGTATTGGGCGCAGGCGAATGGGTGGGCACATGGACGATCGGTCCGACAACGAATTTCCGGTAGCGCCGCCCGTGCCCCGCAAGGGGCGCGGCGCGGTCGACAATCTGCAGGGGCGGTATGAACTCGCGCAGCGCGAAGCGGTGGACGACGGCTGGACGCACGAGTCCGACGATGCCGATTTCCCCACACCGCTGCGTACGCAGGTCTTCGAGGAGAGGGCGAAGAGCATCCTGACGCACAATCAGTCGCCCGATATTCCGTTCAGCGTGTCGCTCAATCCGTATCGCGGCTGCGAGCACGGTTGTATCTACTGCTTCGCGCGGCCGACGCACAGCTACCTCGGGCTGTCGCCGGGGCTCGATTTCGAAAGCCGCATCTACGCGAAGGTGAACGCAGCCGAACTGCTCGAGCGCGAGATTTCGCGCAAGCGCTACGTGCCGGAGCCGATCGCGCTCGGCGTCAACACCGACGCGTACCAGCCGGTCGAGCGCGACCTGCGCATTACGCGCAGCGTGATCCAGGTGATGCACGATCGCGGGCTGCCGTTCGCGGCGATCACGAAATCGTCGCTGATCGAGCGCGATCTCGACCTGCTCGCGCCGATGGCCGAACGCGGGCAGGTAATGGCGGCGGTCACGATCACGACGCTCGATGCCGAGCTCGCACGCACGCTCGAGCCGCGTGCGGCCACGCCGGCGCGGCGGTTGCGCACGATCCGCGCGCTGCGGGATGCGGGCGTGCCGGTCGGCGTGAGCATTGCACCGGTGATTCCGTTCGTGACCGAGCCCGACATGGAGCGCGTGCTGGAGGCCTGTGCGGAAGCCGGTGCCACGCACGCGAGCTACATCATCCTGAGGTTGCCGTGGGAGGTCGCGCCCTTGTTCAAGCACTGGCTTGCCGCGCATTTTCCCGACCGTGCGGAGCGCGTGATGAACCGCGTGCGCGACATGCGCGGCGGCAAGGATTACGACTCGGATTTCTCGAAACGGATGAAGGGCGAGGGGATCTGGGCCGACCTGTTGCGGCAGCGCTTCCGTCAGGCCGTCAAGCGGCTCGGGTTGAACGAACGCACGAACGGCATCCTCGATCTGTCGCGGTTCAGCGGTGCGCCTGCCGCTGCGGTGCCGGCGCCGCGTGTTGCGGTTCGTGCCGCCGGCGCGAAGCCGCGCGACGACATGCAGTTGAACCTGTTCTGACCGGCGAGCAACGCGGTCGCCGGTGTGCCGGATCGACCGTATGGGTCGTGCTTACTGCGAAATCTGCTTGGCTGCCTCGACCTGCGATTCGAAGTACGTCTGGAACGACAGCGCGAGTGCGGTCATCAACAGGAACGCGCCGATCAGCAGCGAGAAGATCACGACGAAGATCACGGTCCAGCCCGACTGGCTGTGCTTGCCGGTGTCCGCGTTGAATTGCGCATCCCATTTTTCGTCGGGGCGCAGCCCGTAGACGAGTGCGGCGAGGAACGCCGCCAGCAGCGAGATGGCGCCGGGGAGCGCGAGCCACCAGCCGAGGCCGGCGCTACGCTGGGTTGCGGCGAGCAGGAGGAAGCCCGGGATGCCGACGATCGTCGCGAGCAGGTGGGCCCAGCCGTACACGTCGCGAAAACCGTACAGATAGAAGCGGTGCGCGCCGAGCGATCCGAGCAGGAACGCGAGGGCGGCGGTGAGCGTCTTGGAGCGGAAGCGGCGGGGCGATGCGGTGCTGCTGGACATGGATGGCGGCGTATCGTCGTTGGCATGGGCGGGGCCGGCAGGCCGGCGCGGGCGCGCGGCCCGGCACGCATTCTACGATGCCCGGTCGGGCCCGGTCACCCCTCGCCTGCGTCAAGGTGCCGCATAGGTCACGCGGTAGATCGCGCCCGCGTAATCGTCGCTGACGAGCAGCGAGCCGTCCGGCAGCGGCAATACATCGGCCGGACGTCCCCATACGGTGCCGTCGGGCCGCAACCAGCCCGTCACGAACGGGGTCTGGCGTGCATGGCTGCCGTCCGCCGATGCGACCACGCGCATCACGCGGTAGCCGACCTTCGTGCTGCGATTCCATGAGCCGTGTTCGGCAATGAAGACATTATTGCGATACGGCGCCGGAAACATCGGTCCGGTATAGAAGCGCATCCCGAGGGCCGCGACGTGCGCGCCGAGTTTGAGGACGGGCGGCACATAATGGCGGCAAGCGTCGGCGGCGCCGAATTCGGGGTCGGGCGTATCGCCGCCGTGGCAGTATGGGAAGCCGAAGTCGAGGCCGGTGCGCGGCGCGCGGTTCAGCTTGTCGTCGGGTACGTCGTCGCCCATCAGGTCGCGTCCGTTGTCGGTGAACCACAGCTCGCCCGAATCAGGGTGCCACGCAAAGCCGACCGTATTGCGTATGCCGCGAGCGACCACTTCACGCTCGCCGCCGTCGGCGTTCATCCGCGCGATGATCGCGTAGCGGCCGCGATCGGCGAGGCAGGCGTTGCACGGCGCGCCAACCGGCACGTACAGTTTGCCGTCGGGGCCGAAAGCGATGAATTTCCAGCCGTGATGGTGGTCGGTCGGCAGCGCATCGGTCACGACGACGGGCGCGGGTGGTCTGGCGAGCCGGTCGTCGATGTGGTCGAGACGCAGGATGCGCGAGACGGCGGATATATAGAGGGCGCCGTCGCGATAGGCGACGCCGACGGGCATGTCGAGCCCGGACGCGATTACGTGGTGCGCGGTGATCCAGCCCTCTTGCATCGCGAACGCATGGACGCGGCCCTCCCGCGTGCCGACATACAGGATGCCGCGCGGCGACCACGCCATTTCGCGTGCGGCCGGTACGGCGTCGGTCAGCACGCTCACATGGAAGCCGGGCGGCACGACGAGTTCGTTCACCGGCAGCGACGCGGCAAACGCCGGCGCGGACGCAAGCCAGGCGACGCAGGCAAGGCCGGCAAGCAGCGCCGCCAATTGGCGCTGCACGCGGCGCATCGGGGTGGCGTGAAGGTGCGGCATGACGGTCGGGAGCAAGCCTGGACACGACGATTGTAGGCCCGGCGGACGGGCCGTCCGCGGATTTTTACGCGTAAGTGTTTGTTGTACCTCTGGTTTCCGGCTATAATCGCGTGTTTCAGTAGTTTCGAACCCGGTTTTCCGAAGGACATCATATGGTTATCATCCGTCTGGCTCGTGGCGGCTCGAAGAAGCGCCCGTTCTACAACATCGTTGCTACCGATTCGCGCAACCGTCGTGACGGCCGCTTCATCGAGCGCGTCGGCTTCTACAACCCGGTCGCCACGAAGGGCGAATCGCTGCGTATCGCTCAGGATCGCCTGACGTACTGGCAAGGTGTTGGCGCGCAACTGTCGCCGACCGTCCAGCGTCTCGTGAAGGAAGCGCAAAAGGCGCAACCGGCTGCCTAACATGGCACGGTGTGCCGGTCGTGCCGGCTGTGAGGTGCATTGATGGCGGGTCACGATTCCGGTAATGCAAGGCGCGGGCGTGCGTCGTTCGGCGCATTCGTCCGCAAGCCGGTCGAGCGCGACACGGTCGCGAACGCCGGTCAGGCTGCCGAACAAGGCAGTCCCGAAGCGACGCAGGCCTGGCCCGACGATGCCGTCGAGGTCGGGGCGGTGGTCGACGCCTACGGCCTGAAAGGCTGGGTCAAGGTGGCGACGCATGCCGATGCCGGTCGCGGTGGCGACGCGCTGCTCAACGCGCGTCGCTGGTGGCTGGAACGCGGTGCGGAGCGGCTTTCCGTCCGCATCATGCAGTCGAAGACGCACAGCGACACTGTCGTTGCGCAACCCGCGGGCGTCAGCGACCGCGATGCTGCGCTGTCCATGCGCGGCTTTCGCGTGTTCGTGCGCCGGGAAGATTTCCCGGCACTGGCCGCGGACGAATTCTATTGGGTCGACCTGATCGGTCTCGAAGTCGTCAACGAGCAATCGGTGGCGCTCGGGAAGGTGAGCGGGATGATCGACAACGGCGTGCATTCGATCATGCGTGTCGAATATCCGGCAACCGGCAAAGACGGTCAGCCGACCACCGACGAGCGGTTGATTCCGTTCGTCGGCGTCTACGTCAAAACGGTGGATCAGGCGGCGCGTCGCATCGTCGTCGACTGGGAAGCCGATTACTGAAATGAACCAGGTTACCGAGAGCGCGGTGCAGTTCGACGTCGTCACGCTCTTTCCCGAGATGTTCCGCGCACTGACCGACTGGGGAATCACCAGTCGGGCCGTCAAGCAGGGGCGCTTCGGGCTGCGCACCTGGAACCCGCGTGATTTCACGACGGACAACTACCGCACGGTCGACGATCGTCCGTACGGCGGCGGTCCGGGCATGGTGATGCTGGCCAGGCCGCTCGAAGCTGCGATCGACGCCGCGAAAGCGGCGCAGGCGGAGCAGGGTATCGCAAGCACGCGCGTCGTGATGATGTCGCCGCAAGGCGCGCCGCTCACGCATGATCGTGCGGTGCGCATGGCGCAGGAGCCGGGCGTCGTCGTGCTGTGCGGTCGTTACGAAGCGATCGATCAGCGCCTGCTCGACCGTTGCGTCGACGAGGAAATCAGCCTCGGCGATTTCGTGCTGTCGGGCGGCGAACTGCCGGCGATGGCGATGATGGATGCGGTCGTGCGGTTGCTGCCCGGCGTGCTGAACGATTCGCTGTCGGCCGTGCAGGACAGCTTCGCCGATGGCCTGCTCGATTGTCCGCACTACACGCGCCCCGAGGAATACGACGGCGTGCGCGTGCCGGACGTGCTGCTCGGCGGGCATCATGCCGAGATCGAGCGGTGGCGGCGCCAGGAAGCATTGAGGAATACGTTGCGGAAGCGGCCGGACCTGATTGTCCGGGCGCGCCGCGAGAAGTTGTTGAGCCGCGCCGACGAGGCGTGGCTCGCGAACCTCGCACGCGAAGCGAAGGACGCCTCCTGAGGCGGCTGCGCGAGCGGGAATTGGCGGTGCCGTACATGCGTGTGCGGCGCCTGATGTGAATCCATCCTCTATCGGGGCCGGGCCTGGAAGCAGGCGGGTGTAAACGCCGACACGATGGCATAAGGAGTCAGTAATGAATCTGATCGCAAAACTTGAGCAGGAAGAAATCGAGCGCGCGCTCGCCGGCAAGACGATCCCCGATTTCGCCCCGGGCGACACGGTGATCGTGAACGTGAATGTGGTTGAAGGTACCCGCAAGCGCGTTCAGGCTTACGAAGGCGTCGTGATCGCGATTCGCAATCGTGGTCTGAACTCGAACTTCATCGTCCGCAAGATCTCGTCGGGCGAAGGCGTCGAGCGTACGTTCCAGACGTACTCGCCGCTGCTGGCAAGCATCGTCGTGAAGCGTCGCGGTGATGTGCGTCGTGCGAAGCTGTACTACCTGCGCGAGCGTTCGGGCAAGTCGGCTCGTATCAAGGAAAAGCTGGTGTCGAAGGATCGCGCCGCAGCAGCTTCCCAAGAGTAAGAGCTGTAAGGAAAAAGCACCCGACCGGGTGCTTTTTTCATTCTGGCGCGACAATATGCTCGATACGACACGAACCCGAGAGCCCCATTGAATCGCCGCCCCATCATCGATCCCGAAGTATTGCCGGTCGAAGGCACCGGTGCCGGCCTGCCGGTCATCGATTCCCGCCTGATGACGCCGTCCGGCCTGCGCGAACGGTTCGCGCGCACGCTCGAATGGAGCGTCGAGCCCGGCGAGGCGAGGCTGCAGGAAGGCGTCGATCCACGTAGCGCGGCCGTCCTCGTGCCGCTCGTCGTCCGCGAGTCGGGCCTCACCGTACTGCTGACGCAGCGCGCCGATCACCTGAACGACCACGCCGGACAGATCAGCTTTCCCGGCGGTCGTCGCGAGCCGTTCGACCGCGACGCGACCGCCACCGCGTTGCGCGAGGCGAAGGAGGAGATCGGGCTCGCCGCCGAACGCGTCGAGATTCTCGGTGCGCTGCCCGACTACCTGACCGGCACGGGTTTCTGCGTGACGCCGGTGGTCAGCCTCGTGCATCCGCCGTTCACCGTGCAGGCCGATACGTTCGAAGTCGCCGAGATTTTCGAGGTGCCGCTCGCGTTCGTGATGAATCCCGCGAACCATCAGGTGCGCGTGTTCCGCTGGGAAGGCGGCGAGCGTCGTTTTTTTGCCATGCCCTACCCGAATGACAAACCGGACGGGCATTACTTCATCTGGGGCGCAACTGCCGCCATGTTTCGCAATCTGTATCGCTTCTTGGCTGCCGGCTAGGCGGGCGCGCCGGCCGGCGCGCGCGACCGGCTGCCCGCCGACCGCGCCGGCAGCCATGCGCGGCTGACGCTGTGCTATCGTTATGCAAAAAATGACATAACTCCGAAGACGGCGCCACGCATGACTTTCTTTTCGGTTCTCCTCGCTCTCATCATCGAACAGGTCCGCGCGTTGTCGCCGAGCAATCCGGTGTTCGCACTGTTCCAGTTTCATGCGGAAACCGTCGCACATGGCCTCGACGCCGGCAAGCAGAAGCACGGGCTTCTCGCCTGGCTCGCGGTCGTGCTGCCGTGGGTGCTGATCGTCGCGCTGATCTATTTCCTGCTGTACAAGGTGAGCTTCGTGCTCGCGTTCCTGTGGAACGTCGCCGTCGTATATTTCACGCTCGGCTTCCGCCAGTTCAGCCACTACTTCACCGATATCCATCTCGCGCTCAACAACGACGACGTGCCGCGCGCGCGCGAAATCCTGCACGAGTGGACGGGTATCGACACGGTCGACATGCCGGTCGGCGAAATCGTCCGTCATACGCTGATCCACGCGGTCGTCGCATCGCATCGTCACGTCTTCGGCGTGTTCTTCTGGTACGTGCTGCCGGTCGGCCCGGCCGGCGCCGTGCTGTACCGGATTTCCGAATACCTCGCGCGCAGCTGGTCGACGCCGGGCGACGACCGCACGGCTGCCTTCTCGACGTTCGCGCAGCGCGCGTTCTTCGTGATCGACTGGATTCCGTCCCGGCTGACGGCGCTCGGCTTCGCGATCGTCGGCAATTTCGAGGATGCGATCTACGCGTGGCGCAACCATACGCGCCAGTGGCCCGACCCGAACGACGGCGTGCTGCTGGCCGCCGGCAGCGGGGCGCTCGGCGCGCGTCTCGCCGGGCCGCTCGCGGAGCCGTCGAGCCTCGATGCGCTGGCGGTCGGCGACAGCGGTCCGTTGACGGTCGGTGACGATTGCACGCCGCGCACGCTGCAGTCGGCGGTGGGCCTCGTGTGGCGAGCAGTGATCCTGTGGATGATCCTGCTGTTGATGCTCACGCTGGCGGTCTGGGTATCGTGACGCGCCAGCCCGGCGCCCGATGAAACGAAAAGGCCGGCTTGTTGCCGGCCTTTTCGTTTCTGCGTCGACGCAGTGCGTTCAGTCGTCGCGCGGGTCGCGCACGGCGCCGCATTGCCAGCAGGCGGTGAATTGCGCTTCGAGCGCTTCGCCGCACTGCCGGCAGCGCCAGGGTGCCGCGCCGGCCGACGGGCCGTGCGACGCGGCATCGAGGAGCCGGCGCGCGAGCGCGTCGTCGCGTTCGTCTTCGAGCCACAGTTCGGGCGTGCACGCATCGGCGGGCAGGCCGCCGAGCGCGCCGGTCGCGTAGCAGTTGTGCAGCTCGCAACCGATACCGGCCACCCGGAGCACGTTGGCCCAATGCTGCGCGGTCGCGAGATCGGGTGCCTTGAAACGCATCGCCGCTCCTGTCGATGAAGGCCTGCCTGACGCCGGCCGGCCGTCGCATACGTCGCGCGATCAGCGGACGACCTGGCTCGCCTCGTGCACGAGCTGCGCGTACAGCGCGTGCCGGGACGGCGCGATGCGGCCGTCGGCGACGGCCTCGAGGATCGCGCAGCCCGGCTCGTGCAGATGATGACAATTATAGAAACGACAGTCCGCGAGCAGCGGCCGGAATTCCGGAAACGCGCGCTCGAGGCGGCCTTCGGTCAGGTGGTAGAGGCCGAATTCCTGGAAGCCCGGCGAATCGATCAGCGCACCGCCGCCTTCCAGCGGGTACAGCCGCGTGAACGTCGTCGTGTGGCGGCCGCTGTTGAGCGCGGCCGAAATCTCGCGGGTCGCGGCTTCGGCGTCGGGCACGAGCAGGTTCACGAGCGTCGACTTGCCCATCCCCGACTGGCCGAGCAGGATCGTCGAATGTCCGGCGAGGTGCGGCATCAGTTGCGCGCGCGCGTCGTCCGGCGCGCCTTTCACCGACAGCTCGAGCACCTCGTAGCCGAGCGCGCGGTACGGCGCGAGGCGTTCGCGCGCGACCGGCAGCGCGGCCTCCACGTCGATCTTGTTCAGCACGACGAGCGGCTTCAGCTCGTTCGCTTCGGCGGCGATCAGCGCACGGCCGAGCAGATCCTCGCTGAAATAGGGCTCGGTCGCGAGCACGATCAGCAACTGGTCGAGGTTCGCCGCGAACAGCTTCGATTTGAACTGGTCGGAGCGGTACAGCAGGTTGCGCCGTTCGCCGATCTCCACGATCACGCCCTGGTCGGCCGACGCGAGTTCGTACGCGACGCGGTCGCCGACCGCGATGTCGCTCTTCTTGCCGCGCGCGAAGCATTGCAGCATCGGGCCGCCCTCGTCGGGGGCGACGATGTAGTGGCGGCCGTGCGCCGCGATCACGCGGCCTTCGGCCCGTTGCGCGCCCGATGCGCGCGGGGCCGGCTTGCGGGAGGTCGGCCGGCTCATGCGTGCTGCAGCAGGCGGTCGATCCGCTGCGACGCAGGCGGATGCGAGTAGTAGAAGGCCGTGTAGACGGGGTCGGGCGTCAGCGTCGACGCGTTGTCTTCATAGAGTTTCACGAGCGCGCTGACGAGATCCTGCGCGTCGGTCTGGCTGGCCGCGAACGCGTCGGCCTCGAATTCGTGCTTGCGCGACGTGAGGCTGCTGAACGGCGTCGCGAAGAACAGGAATACCGGAATCGCGAGGAAGAACAGGACGAGCGCGGCGCCCGCGTTGCTGGTGTCGAGCGACGGCGCGACGCCGAGCCCCGTATAGAACCACGTGCGTTGGGCGAGCCAGCCGAGCAGCGCGAGCAGCACGAGGCTCAGCACGAACGACACGAGCATCCGCTTCATCACGTGGCGGCGCTTGAAGTGGCCGAGCTCGTGCGCGAGCACGGCTTCGATTTCCTGGCCGGACAGGCGCGCGAGCAGCGTGTCGAAGAACACGATCCGCTTGGACGCGCCGAAGCCCGTGAAGTACGCGTTGCCGTGCGCCGAGCGGCGGCTGCCGTCCATGACGAACAGGCCCTTCGCCGCGAAGCCGCAGCGCTTCATCAGCGACTCGATGCGCGAGCGCAGCGCGTCGTCCTTCAGCGGCTCGAACTTGTTGAAGAGCGGCGCGATGAAGGTCGGGTAGATCAGCAGCACGAGCATCTGGAACGCGACCCACACGATCCAGGTCCACAGCCACCACAGGCTGCCGGCCTGGTTCATCAGCCACAGCACGACGAACAGCAGCGGCAGGCCGAGCGCGGCGCCGAGCAGCGAATTCTTCAGCATGTCGGTGAAGAACAGCCGCTTCGTCATCCGGTTGAAGCCGAAACGCTGCTCGATCCCGAACTGGCGGTAATACTCGAACGGGACGTCGATCACGCCCGTGATCACGAGCACCGCGGCGACCAGCGCGACCTGCTGCCCGTAGCCGCGGCCGAGCCAGCCGGTCAGCAGCGTGTCGAGCGCACCGACGCCGCCGAGCAGCGTGAGGCCGACCAGCACGGCCGCGCTGACGACGATCTCGATCATCGTCAGCCGGGTGCGCTCGACCGTGTAGTCGGCCGCGCGCTGGTGGGCGGTCAGCGGGATGGTGGCGCTGAATTGCGCGGGCACGCCGTTGCGGTGCGCGGCGACGAAGCGGATCTGCCGCGACGCGAGCCACAGCTTGGTGACGACCATCGCGAGTACGGCGATCGCGAACAGCAGGGTGAACGAAAAGGGTGACATCGAAGGCGCCAAAGGGTTCTATGCGAGAATTATATGTTCTTGCGGACCGGCCCCGCTGATGCGATGCCGGCCGCCCGGGCAGCGCCGCATCGGCGCGCCCGGTCCGCCATTTTCCAGGATGAATCATGACCGACACCGCCGCTTCCGCCAGCCAGCCCGCGCTCGTGCGCAACGAGTTGAACCTCGTCTGGCTCGACATGGAGATGACGGGCCTCGACCCGGATAACGACCGCATCATCGAGATCGCGGTCGTCGTGACCAATTCCACGCTCGACGTTGCCGTCGAGGGCCCGGTGTTCGCGATTCACCAGAGCGACGAGACGCTCGCGAAGATGGACGACTGGAACAAGTCGACGCACGGCCGCTCGGGGCTGATCGAGCGCGTGCGCGCATCGACCGTGACCGAGGCGCAAGCCGCCGCGCAACTGCAGGCGTTCCTCGCGCAGTACGTGTCGCCGGGCAAGTCGCCGATGTGCGGCAACTCGATTTGCCAGGACCGCCGCTTCATGGCGCGCTGGATGCCGGAATTCGAGCGGTTCTTCCACTACCGCAATCTCGACGTCAGCACGCTCAAGGAGCTGTGCCGCCGCTGGCAGCCGGCCATCTACAAGGGTTTCCAGAAGCGGGCGATGCACACCGCGCTCGCCGACATCCACGAGTCGATCGACGAGCTGAAATACTATCGCGAGCATTTCCTGATTCCGGCCGCATCGGCGCCGGCAGGCGATTCCGTGCCGGCCGCCTGAGCGGACCGGCACGCGCGCGGCGCTCGACCCACGTTCAGCGCCGGGCGCTTTTCGGCCGGAACGCCGCCACCACCGCGGCGTCGGTCTCGATATACGGGCCGCCGATCAGGTCGATGCAGTAGGGCACCGCGGCGAAGATGCCGGGCACGGTCGACTTGCCGTCGGCATCGCGCAGCCCTTCCAGCGTTTCGCGGATCGACTTCGGCTGGCCGGGCAGGTTGATGATCAGCGCCGCATGGTCGGCCGTTTCGCGGATCACCGCGACCTGCCGCGACAGGATCGCGGTCGGCACGAAATTCAGGCTGATCTGCCGCATCTGTTCGCCGAATCCCGGCATTTCCTTCGTCGCCACGGCCAGCGTGGCTTCCGGCGTCACGTCGCGGCGTGCGGGACCGGTGCCGCCCGTCGTCAGCACGAGGTCGCAGCCGGCGACGTCGACCAGTTCGGCCAGCGTGGCCGAAATCGTCGGCGCGTCGTCCTGGATCAGGCGCGTTTCGGCGCGCCACGGCGAGACGAGTGCGCCGGCGAGCCATTCCTGCAGCGCCGGAATGCCCTTGTCCTCGTAGACGCCCGTACTCGCGCGGTCGCTGATCGACACGAGGCCGACCACGAGCTCGTCCGGATGATTACGCTTCGTCGTCATGGTCGTCTTCGGCGTCGTCGGCCGCTTCGTCATCGCCGCCGGGCGTGCCGCTCGCGGTCTTGATCCACTGGAACAGCTCGCGGAAATAGCGTGGCGGCTTGCCTTGCTGGGCTTCCTTGCGCGCGTTGCGGATCAGCGTGCGGCCTTCCTGGATGTCGGCGTCCGGGTGCTGGCGCAGGAATTCGGTCAGCGCGTCGTCGTTGGCGAGCAACTGGTCGCGCGTGCGCTCGATCCAGTGCAGGCGGGCCGTCGCGGCCTTGTTCACGCCGCGTTGCGCGTCGAGCGCGGTGCGCAGCGCGGCCGTTTCGTCGTCGGTCAGCGTGCGCATCACGCGGCCGACGTACTGGAGCTGGCGGCGCTTGCCTTCGTGATCGGTGATCCGGCGCGCCTCGCGCACGGCGTCCGAGAGACTTTCAGGCATCGGCATGCGCTTCAGTGCGTCTTTCGGCAGGTCGACGAGCGCCTGGCCGAGCACCTGCAACTCGTGCATCTCGCGCTTCAACTGGGATTTGCTGGGGCGATCGTAGCCGTTGTCGTCGGCTTCGACGGCATGCTCGATCGGCTGGATTCGGGTTTTGCGTGTCATGGGCCGCATTGTATCGCGGCGCGGATACCCCAAGCTTGTCTGTGCCCGGCCCCGGACCTTGCTATGATCGCGGGATACGCAACATTTTGACCATGCGGGCGCCCGCCCGCCACCGGATACCAAGACGATGGCAGCCAATCTCGACGTACAAGCGCGCTATTTCCCGCACACGCAGGACCAGCTCAAAGAAATCGCATCGGACATCCTTCGCCATGCGAAGGCGCTCGGCGCGACGGACGCCGCGACCGAAATCTCCGAGGGCGACGGCCTGTCGGTGTCGGTGCGCCGCGGCGAAGTCGAAACGATCGAGCACAACCGCGACAAGATGGTCGGCGTCACCGTGTTCATCGGCAAGAAGCGCGGCAACGCGAGCACGTCGGACTTCTCGCCGGCCGCGATCAAGGATACCGTCGCCGCCGCCTACAACATCGCACGCTTCACGGCCGAGGACGAAGCGGCCGGCCTCGCCGAAGCCGAACTGCTCGAAACCGACCCGCGCGACCTCGATCTGTACCACCCGTGGGCGCTGACGGCCGACGACGCCGTCGAGCTGGCCCGCCGCGCGGAAGACGCCGCGTTTGCGGTCAGCCCGCAAATTCGCAATTCGGAAGGCGCGAGCGTGTCGGCGCAGCACTCGCAGTTCGTGCTCGCGACGTCGCGCGGCTTCCTTGCCGGCTATCCGTACTCGCGCCACTACATCGCATGCGCGCCGATCGCGGGCAGCGGCCGCCACATGCAGCGCGACGACTGGTATTCGTCGAAGCGCAGCGCGATCGATCTCGCCGCGCCCGAAGCGGTGGGCCGTTACGCGGCCGAACGTGCGCTCGCGCGGATGGGCGCGCGCCGTCTCGACACGCGCAAGGTGCCCGTGCTGTTCGAGGCGCCGCTCGCGGCCGGCCTGCTCGGCGCATTCGTGCAGGCCGTGAGCGGCGGCGCGCTGTATCGCAAGACGTCGTTCCTCGTCGACAGCCTCGGCAAGCCGGTGTTCGCGCCGCACATCCAGGTCGTCGAGGATCCGCACGTGCCGCGCGCGATGGGCAGTGCGCCGTTCGACGAGGAGGGCGTGCGCACGCGTGCGCGCAGCGTCGTGAAGGACGGTGTCGTCGAAGGCTATTTCCTGTCGACCTATTCGGCACGCAAGCTCGGCACGCAAACCACCGGCAACGCGGGCGGCTCGCACAACCTCGCGCTGCGCAGCTCGAGCACGCGGGCAGACGACGACTTCGACGCGATGCTGAAGAAGCTCGGCACTGGCCTGCTGCTGACCGAGCTGATGGGGCAGGGCGTGAATTACGTGACGGGCGACTATTCGCGCGGCGCGGCCGGTTTCTGGGTGGAGAACGGCGTGATCCAGTATCCGGTCGAGGAAATCACCGTTGCCAGCACGCTGCAGGAGATGTTCCGCCATATCGTCGCGATCGGCGCGGATTCGATCGTGCGCGGGACGAAGGAAACCGGCTCGGTGCTGATCGAGCAGATGACGATCGCAGGGCAGTAAGCCGCACGCGGCGCAGGCCGCCAGGAAACGCAAAGCCCGACCGGCGCGAGCCGGTCGGGCTTTTTTCATCGTGCGGAAGAAGACGTCAGCCGCGCTTGCGTGTGTAGACGACGAACGCATAGCCGAACGTGTTCGGCGCGGCAGCCTGATGCGCATCGCGCGAAATCTCCTGCCAGTGCGCGGCGTCGGGCGCCGGGAACGCCGCGTCGCCGTCGAAGTCGGCGTCGATCTCGGTGACGACCAGCTTGTCGGCGAGCGTGAGACCTTCCGCGTAGAGTTGCGCACCGCCGATCAGGAATACCTCCGGCGCCCCGTCGCGCGCGGCGAGCGCCAGTGCGTCGGCGAGCGACGTGACCGTGTCGCAGCCGTCGAAACGGCGTGCGGCGTCGCGCGTGACGACGATATTGCGGCGGCCGGGCAGCGGCCGGCCGATCGATTCGTGGGTCTTGCGGCCCATCACGATCGGCGCGCCCATCGTCGTGCGCTTGAAGAACGCGAGATCCTCGGGAAGTTTCCAGGGCAACTGGTTGTCGCGGCCGATGATGCCGTTGCGGGCGCGCGCGACGATCAGGGTCAACGTCGTCATGAAGGTCGGGGAAGAGGGAAAACGGAATGGGGCCGATTTTACCGGAACGGCGGCGTGTGCCGGATTCCGCCCGCCCCACGGGCATCGGCGTTTCCGGCGTCGTGCGTCGCGACGCGTGATGCCCCGCGTCGCGACGGCCGTCCGAATAAAAAGCGTGCCCGCCGGGGGACGGAGCACAAAAACGTTTTATGTCGCGAGATCGGCGATACCGGTTCCGCTCGATGGCATCCCGCTCGACCGGCTCGTCAGTTCGATACGTCATCCTGATTGAATTGAAGCGGCGAATGATCAGGGATGCGTATTGCCTCGCACGTTGCCTTCCATCGCATGCCGGATGTCGCCGGGTTGCGGTGCCGGCAGCGGCATCGGCAACTGGGGCGGCGACGGGATCTCGTCCCACAGCGTCACGGAGGCTTTGGCGGCCGGCAGCGGTTGCGGCGCCGACACGGTCACGATACCGAACCCGTTGCCGTGCTGCGTGCCCGGCGTGTTTTCGGCGAGCAATATGGCGCGAGCCGCCTGCGTGCCTTCGTCCGCGCATGCCGGAGCAGGCGGGCCGGCCGCCGAGAGCACGAGCATCATCGGCACGAAAGAAAGTAAAAGAGGTTTTCGCATGGCGACTGTCTCCGATCGTGTACGTGTTCAGCGAAATACATGCCACCGTACCGGGACCGTTGCCGCCATTGCGATTCGCGCTCGAGCGTTGCGAATGGTGACCGAAAACGCTTGAAAATGTTTCAGGCCTGAAACGATGGGGCTCGGGAATACTGCTGATTCAATCGACACACTTCAAGGATGACAATCGGCGCGTGTGTCGATGACGAAACCCTTCCTGCGCGTGTGCTATGTGCAGATGATTGATCTGCATCGACCTCGTGGGCGATTCGGCCGTATCGCCATCGGCACTGAAACGGGTTTGTCGTATTCGGTGCCTATAACCAGGTTGTCTTGATCACAAAATTACTGGACGCGAGATAAGCGCCATCATGCGAGGCTGTGTGTCGTTGCCGCGCATCGGCATGGCGAATCGAGCCACCTCTGGCTGACCCGATTCGATCCTTTTGCACGCGATCTGACGTGTGCGCCAATCGTTAGACGGTTGATGAACGGGGTGAGCATATGGGAGCCGATCAGCGGCACGTGATCTACTATTCGCGCGAACCGAACGACGCGTTGCGCGGCCATTTCGATGAATGCGGCTGGCGCGTCGATTTGGCCGAGACGGTGCGCGATGTGCGGCGCGTCGTGCAGCACGGCGTGGCAACCGCCGGCCTGCTCGATTTCTCGCCGGGCTTCAAGCCGTCGGACCTGCGCGAACTCGAATCCTGCCTGAGCATCCAGCACATCGGCTGGATCGCGGCGACGCGGCGCGGCCAGTTGCAGGACGCGACGCTGCGCCATCTGATTCGCGACTATTGCTTCGACTACGTGACGATGCCGTACGAAACGACGCGGATCGTCGAGACCGTCGGCCATGCGCACGGCATGGTCGCACTGACCGATCCCGTTGCGCCGCCCGTCGGCGCCGGGCGCAGCGAAGGCGAGATGGTCGGCACCTGCGACGCGATGCTCGGGCTCTTCAAGACGATCCGCCGTGTCGCGGCGACCGACGCACCGGTGTTCATCTCCGGCGAGTCGGGCACGGGCAAGGAGTTGACGGCGGTCGCGATTCACGAGCGTTCGTCGCGCACGCAGGCGCCGTTCATCGCGATCAATTGCGGGGCGATACCGTCGACGCTGCTGCAGGCCGAACTGTTCGGCTACGAACGCGGCGCGTTCACCGGCGCGAACCAGCGCAAGATCGGCCGCGTCGAGGCCGCCAACGGCGGCACGCTGTTTCTCGACGAGATCGGCGATCTGCCGCTCGAAAGCCAGGCGAGCCTGTTGCGCTTCCTGCAGGAAGGCAAGATCGAGCGGCTCGGCGCGCACGTGTCGGTGCCGGTCGACGTACGCGTGATCTGCGCAACGCACGTGGACATGGAAGCGGCGCTGCGCGAAGGGCGCTTCCGCGAGGACCTGTTTCATCGGCTGTGCGTGCTGAAGATCGAGGAGCCGCCGCTGCGCGCGCGCGGCAAGGACATCGAGGTGCTCGCGCGCCACATGCTCGAGCGCTTCAAGGGCGATGCGCATCGTCGCCTGCGCGGCTTTTCCCCGGATGCGGTCGCGTCGCTGTACGGCTATTCGTGGCCGGGCAACGTGCGCGAGCTGATCAACCGCGTGCGCCGCGCGATCGTCATGTCGGAAGGCCGGATGATCACCGCGACCGATCTCGAACTGAACGACTATGCGGCGCTCGCGCCGGTGTCGCTGCTGGAGGCGCGCGAGGCGGCCGAACGGCAGGCGATCGAGCAGGCGCTGCTGCGCCATCGCGGCCGTTTTGCGGATGCCGCGCGCGAACTCGGCGTATCGCGCGTCACGCTCTACCGGCTGATGTGCGCGCACGGCATGCGCGATCGCAGCGACACGCTGGCAGGGTTTTCGGCGCCGTTGCCGGAGCTTCCGCGCCACGCTTGCTAAAATCGGCGGGTACGGTCGCCCCTCGCGGCCGAAGGAACCCGCATGAAACAGTATCTCGATCTCGTTCGTACCATTCTCGATACCGGCGCCTGGCAGGAGAACCGCACGGGGATCCGCACCATCAGCATGCCGGGCGCGATGCTGCGCTTCGACCTGCAGCAAGGCTTCCCGGCCGTGACGACCAAGAAGCTCGCGTTCAAGTCCGCGATCGGCGAGCTGGTCGGCTTTCTGCGCGCGTCGCGCAGCGCGGCCGATTTCCGCGCGCTCGGCTGCAAGGTGTGGGATGCGAACGCGAACGAGAACGCGCAATGGCTCGCGAACCCGTATCGCCAGGGCGTCGACGATCTCGGCGACGTGTACGGCGTGCAATGGCGCCAGTGGCCGGGCTACAAGGTGCTCGATGCGAGCGCCGACGCGCAGATCGCCGATGCGACGCGCCGCGGCTTCCGGATCGTCACGCGTTTCGACGAAGACGGCGCGCCGAAGGTGCTGCTGTACAAGGCGATCGACCAGCTGCGCCAGTGCCTGGACACGATCATGGAAAACCCGTCCGATCGCCGCATCCTGTTTCACGCGTGGAATCCGGCCGTGCTCGACCAGATCGCGCTGCCCGCGTGCCATCTGCTGTACCAGTTCCTGCCGAACGCGACGAAGCGCGAGATCTCGCTGTGCTTGTACATCCGCAGCAACGACGTCGGCCTCGGCACGCCGTTCAACCTGACGGAAGGGGCAGCGCTGCTGTCGCTCGTCGGCCGGCTGACGGGCTACACGCCGCGCTGGTTCACGTATTTCATCGGCGACGCCCACATCTACGAGAACCAGCTCGACATGCTGCAGCAGCAGCTCACGCGCGAGCCGTACGAAAGCCCGCGGCTCGAGATTGCCGAGCGCGTGCCCGAGTACGCGAAGACGGGCGTCTATGCGCCCGAATGGCTGGAACTGGTCGAGCCGTCCGATTTCTCGCTCGTCGGCTACCGCCACCACGAGCCGCTGACCGCGCCGATGGCGGTCTGATCGCGCGGCCGGGGCCGGCCGGTTTCATCGATCCGCACCTCGCAAAAAAGGCTCGACCGGTATTGGCCGGTCGAGCTTTTTTTGTTTCATCTTTGCTGCACTTACTGGCGATGCCGTTCCTCGTGGCCGCCCTGCGGCGGCGGGTTACTCGGATGCGGCGCCTCGACGTGCGGGGCTGGCTGAGGCCGTGGTTCCATCCGGGGAGCGGGCATCGACGGGCGCGGCTCCATGCGCGGCGCCGGCTGCGGTCGCGGCTCCATGCGGGGCGCCTGCGGCTGCGGACGCGGCATGTCGTGCACCGCGGGCGCCGGCGGACGGTACTCGTTCACACGCGGCGGCGCGACCTCGCGATGCGGCGCCGGTTGAGCGAAGTCCGGGCGCGGCTGCGGCGCGGGGGCTGCCCGTTCCGGTTGCAGCTGTCGGGCCGGCGCCTGGAAATCGGGGCGCGGACGCGGTTGCTGAATCTGCGCGGTATTGCCGATCGGCGGTTGCGGCAGCGCGCGCGGCGCTTCGTTGCGGCCGCCGGGCTGTACGCCTTGCGGTGCCGGCACGCCGTCCGGATGCGGCGCCGCGGCGCTGCGCACGGGTGGCAGCGCATTCCCTCCTGCCGCGTGCAGTGCGGTGGGCGAATCGGGGCGTTGACGCGCCATCGGCGTGTGCGGCTGCATCCATGCGGGCGACGGCGCGTTGGCCGCGTGCGCGTCGGCGGTCCCTGCCGGCACGTTGTTCGCGCCCGGCGGATGCGGGACGCCGTTGCCGGGCGCGAACGCCTGATGCGGCATCGGGTTGCCGGGTGCCGGCGGCGTGCCGCCGTTGGCCAAACGCGGTGCGTTCGGGTTTTCGCCGTTCGGCGGCCGCACGCCATTCGGCATGCCCGGCGTCGGCGCGCCCGGCCGCGCGGCCTGCTCGCCGGCCGGCTGGCCTTCGTGCGGCGCGCGAGTCGGCTGCACGACGGGGCCGTGCGGATTCACGAGCTGCACGTTGTGCATTGCCCATGCGCCGCTGCCCGGCGGCTTGCCCGGAACGCGGACCGGACGAGCCGTATAGTCGGCCGGCACGTTCGTCTTCACGACGGGCGCGCCCGCACCCGGTACGCGCCCGCCTTGCTGCGCGAGGTGGGCAGCGGCCTGGTCGCGATACGCGGGCGGCACGGCCGGATTGCGCGTCGCGACGTACGGGTGCTGCGCGATCGCCGCCGGTGGACGGTAGCTGGCATTGCGCAGGCCGCCGGTGAAGCTCTGGCGCACCGGCGCGATGCCGGGCGTGCCCGGCGTGACGTGCGCGTTGCGCCATTGCTGCGGATCGACGTGCTGCGAGAAGTGCGCGACCGGCTGTCCGTGCACGAACGCGGAGGCCGGCACGGCCGTGATCGCGTGCGGCGCACGGAAGTTCACGTACGTCTTGTTGATGTTGGTGATATTGGTGATGTTCGTCACGTTCACCGTCTTGTTCACGTTGACGTTGTTCACCACGATGTTGCGGTTGACGCGGTCGTAGTAGTGCGGGCTCCAGCCGCCCCAGCCCGGATGCCACGGTTCGCCCGGGCCAAGCGCGAACCATGCGCAGCCGGCCGCGGCGACGCCGCCCACCGTGAGCGCGACGCTCCAGTCGGAACCGCCGCCGCCCCCGCCGCCCACGAACGCGACGAGTGCCGGCGCATAGGCGGGCGGCTGGCTGACGACCATCGGGCCGGGCACCCATGCCCAGTTGTCGTCCACGTACGCCCACCGGCCGTAGTGATACGGCGCGAAGCCCCACGGCGCGTCGTCGACCCAGGTCCAGCCCCACGGCGCCTGCCAGATCCAGTGGCCGTCGTGATACGGCGCCCAATCGGCCGGCGTGTCGTTCGGCACCCATACCGCGCCGTAATTCGGGGTTTCGCGCCACGTGCCGTTCGCGTCGAGATCCTGGTAGCCGGGAATGTCGCGGGACACGTAGCGGGCCGACACCGAGCGCGCTTCGGCCGCGTCGCGGCTGGCGGCCCACTGGTCGAGCGCGTCGGGGCCCGGCGCGGCCGATTGCTGCGCGACCTGCAGGTCGGTGCCGGTGAACACCACCTGCTGCCCCGGCGACAGCGGATACTGCCCGTTGCTGCCGTAGACGGTCGCGCTCCCGCTACGTACCGTCACCGTCGTGCTCGCGCCGTTCGGCGCGACATCGACGCGATAGTCGCCGGGGCCGGCGATGCCGAGCGCGAGGTTCGGCGTGTCGATTTCGTACGATCCGCCGGCCGGCAAGTCGCGCACGTGCGTCGACACGGTGCCGAGCCCCACCTTCAATTGCGTCGTCGTGTCGTCGAGGTTCAGCACCGACAGACTCGTCGATTCGCCGAGCCGCACCGCGGTCGAACCGATGTGCAGTTCCGAGCGCGCGCCGGCATCGTTCCAGAGCTGATCGCCGGTCGTCAGCGGCCGGTTCACCGCCGCGTACGACCAGGTATCGGTGCCGGCCGGTTCGGTCGTCACGGCGCCCGACAGGTAGTTGAGCCGCGCGACGCGGCCGGGCGGATCGCCGCCCGATTGCCGTGCCGCGGCCATATTCGGCGGCGCATCGGCCGATTGCGCGAAGGCGGGCGGCAGCGCCGCCAGCGCGACGAACGCGAGCAGCGTGTAGCGGGCGGCGCGTTTGAGCGTGAACTGGGTGGCCATGGTGAGCGTCATCGTTGTGATCGCGGCGCGTCGATTCGTGCCGTCGAGTTCACAATATCCGCTTGGCCTGTTTCAAGGCACGGTGTTTTGTAAGTCGAATGGCACGCGATGTAACAAAACCTGTCCGTCGCGCGCCGTTGTCGTGCAGCTGCAATGCCGGCGTCAAGCGGACGTAAGCCACTCGTCGAAAACCTGCTGTCCGGGCACCGTGACGCGCAGCACGCGCGGTCGGGCAGCGCGTTCGATCCAGCCTTGCGCGCAGAAGCTTTCGAGCAGCGCCGCGCCCAGTGCGCCGCCGAGATGCGAGCGCCGTTCGCTCCAGTCGAGACAGCCGCACGCGAAGCGGCGCCGGCGCGTGCGTTGCTTCGCGACGTCGATGCCCCATTGCGCGAGCGCCTGCGTGCCGAGCTCGGTGGTCTCGATCGCATCGCCGTTCGCGACCAGCCAGCGGCGCGCGGTGAGGCCGTCGAAGATACGTACCGCGAGCTCGCCGGCCATGTGGTCGTAGCAGGTGCGTGCATAGCGCAGTTCGGCCGGCACCGTGCGCGACGGCGGCGGGACCGGGCGATGCGGCGCGGCCGCGCGTGCGACGTTCGCCAGCGCTTCGAGCGAGGCCGCGATGTCGGCCGACGCGATGCGGTAGTAGCGGTGTCGGCCGCGCACGTCGAGGGCGAGCAGGCCGCCTTCGGTCAGGCGCGAGAGGTGCGCGCTGGCCGCGGACGGCGACAGCCCCGCGATCATCGTCAGTTCGCCGGCCGGTCGCGCGCTGCCATCCATCAGCACCCATAGCATCGCGGCGCGGCCGGGATCGGCGATCAGCGCGCCGATGCGGCTCAGGCCCGGAAAATGGTGGTCGTCTTGATCGGTCATCGTCGTGTCTCTCGTCGAGCGGGATGAGGAGCAGTGTAGTCCGTGCGCGCATTCGATGTTTCGCTTCTCGATGAAATGTCGGATGCAGCGGCGGCGCTCCTGCGCGGACCGGACCGCAGGCCGTTGCAGGCCACGCGTAGAATGGCCGGACGCGGCGGCAGCGGGCCGCCGCATGGGATGCGACGCAACGATGAAGACGATTTTCTGTGTGTTGGCGGCCGCGCTCGTGTGTGCGGCCTGTGCGCAGGGCGGCGCGGGCGCGACCGGCGAGCGCGGCGGCAGTATCGAGATGTACGGGACGATCGACCAGGGCGTCACGGTGCGACGCTGACCGGCGTCGATCCGCTCGCGCGCCGGCGTGGCCGCCGGAGCCCCGCCACACGGGGCTTGCCGCGGCGCGTTGCCGCAGTGCACGTATAATGGCCCGATTACAGCGCCCCTGCCGCCTGGAGCCACAACAATGCCCCAACCGTCCCCCGTGCCGGCCGCCCTCGACCGCACCGAAACCGTATTCCGCTTCCTTGCCGAGCCTTCGTCCGTGAACTTCGGCGGCAAGGTACATGGCGGCGCGCTGATGAAGTGGATCGACGAGGTCGCGTATGCGTGCGCGGCCGTCTGGTCGAGCCGCTATTGCGTGACGGTCAGCGTCGGCAACATCCGTTTCCAGCGTCCGATCCTGGTGGGCAATCTGGTCGAGCTGAAGGCGCGTGTCGTCGCGACGGGCCGTACCAGCATGCACATCCATGTGTCGGTGCACGCCGGCGATCCCAAGGGCGGCGTGCTGCGCCAGACGACCGATTGCCTCGTCGTGTTCGTCGCGGTCGACGAGAACGGCAACCCGGTGCCGGTGCCGCCGTTCGTGCCCGAAACCGACGAGCAGCGGGTGCTGGCGAAATACGCGGCCGACGTGCGGGCCGCGCTCGACAAGATCGTCGAGATGAAGCCGGAAGAAGTCGCGAAGGGCGCCGTCTGAGTGCCGCGGGCGCCGCGCTCCCGCGCCGCGCCCGTCGTCCTGCCGTTACCGCGTCCCGATCATCTGCTCGGGGCGCACCCACGCATCGAATTCCGCCTCCGTCAGGTAGCCGAGCGCGAGCGCGGCCGCCTTCAGCGTCGTGCCTTCCTTGTGCGCCTTCTTCGCGATCTGCGCGGACTTGTCGTAGCCGATGTGCGGATTGAGCGCCGTCACGAGCATCAGCGATTCGTTCAGCAACAGGTCGATCCGCGAGCGGTTCGGCTCGATGCCCACCGCACAGTGATCGTTGAAGCTCTGCGCGCCGTCGGCGAGGAGGCGCACCGACTGCAGCACGTTGTGCGCGATCATCGGCCGGAATACGTTCAACTCGAAATTGCCGCTCGCGCCGCCGACGTTGACCGCGACGTCGTTGCCGAACACCTGGCAGCAGAGCATCGTCACGGCTTCCGACTGCGTCGGGTTCACCTTGCCCGGCATGATCGAACTGCCCGGCTCGTTTTCCGGAATCGACAGCTCGCCGAGCCCGCAGCGCGGCCCGCTCGCGAGCCAGCGCACGTCGTTCGCGATCTTCATCAGGCTTGCCGCGACCGTCTTCAGCGCGCCGTGCGCGAAGACCAGTGCGTCGGCGGCGGCCATCACCTCGAACTTGCTCGGCGCCGTCACGAACGGCAGCTTCGCGAGCCGGCCGATCTCGTCGGCCACGCGCACCGCGAACTCCGGATGCGCGTTCAGCCCCGTGCCGACCGCGGTGCCGCCGAGCGCGAGTTCGTACAGGTGCGGCAGCGTCGATTCGACGTGACGGATGCCCTGGTCGAGCTGCGCGACGTAGCCGGAGAACTCCTGGCCGAGCGTGAGCGGCGTGGCGTCCTGCAGGTGCGTGCGGCCGATCTTCACGATGTCGGCGAATGCCTTCGACTTCGCGTCGAGCGTCGCGCGCAGCGTGCGCAACGCCGGCAGCAGGTGATTGACGATCGCATACGCGGCCGCGACGTGCATCGCGGTCGGGAACACGTCGTTCGACGACTGGCCGCGGTTCACGTCGTCGTTCGGATGAACCTTGCGCGCTTCGCCGCGCTCGCCGCCCAGCAGTTCGCTCGCGCGGTTCGCGATCACCTCGTTGAGGTTCATGTTGGTCTGCGTGCCGGAGCCCGTCTGCCACACCGCGAGCGGGAATTCGCGCGGATGCTTGCCGGCGATGATCTCGTCGGCGGCTTCGATGATCGCGTGCGCCTTGTCGTCGGCGAGCACGCCGAGCGACTGGTTGACGGCCGCCGCGGCGCGCTTGACGATCGCCAGCGCGTGGATCAGCTCGGGCGACTGTTTCTCGGTCGAGATCCGGAAATTCTGCAGCGAGCGCTCGGTCTGCGCGCCCCAGAGCCGGTCGGCCGGCACGGCGATCTCGCCGAACGTGTCGCGTTCCATCCGAACTGCTTCATTCATGATGCACTCCTCCTGAAAAGGGGAAAGGCCGCGCGTCGTCGCGCGGCGTCAGACGTAATCAGACGTATCGTGGGGCAGCCGCGCCGCTTGCGCGGCGTCTCGATGGGTTCGACCGACAAGCATAGCGCCGGCCGCGATTTTGCGTCGTGTCGCGCCTAGCGCACGTTCCCCTGTTTGGAGAAATTCGTTCTGGGGCCGGCGCAAGCCCGTTATCAGCGTGAACAGGCCTTAGCGCGCCGTCGCGATGAGCGAGGTGGTCTTGCGGTGAAAGCGCCATGCCATCAGCGCGGCGACACTCGCGAGCCCGGCCGCGAGCCCCCACCACAGGCCGCGCGCGCCCAGGCCCGCGTGGAACGCGAACCAGTAGCCGGTCGGGAAACCGATGCCCCAGTAGCCGAAGGTCGCGGCGAGCATCGGGATGCGCGTGTCCTTCAGGCCGCGCAGCGCACCCGACGCGACGGTCTGCATGCCGTCGACGATCTGGAACACCGCGGCGATGCCGAGCAGCGACGCGGCGAGCGACACCGTGGCTGCGTTGGCCGGGTCGTCGAGGTGCAGGTACAGGCCGACGATCGTATGCGGCGCGACGATCATCACGAGGCCCGACAGCGACATGAAGCCGACGCCGAGCGCGAGCGCGACGAAGCCCGCGTGCCGCGCGGCGAGGGGCGAGCCCGCGCCGATCCAGTAGCCGACGCGAACATTGGCCGCCTGGCCGATCGCGAGCGGCACCATGAACGACACCGACGCGACGTTCAGCGCGATCTGGTGTGCGGCGAGCGACGTCGCGCCCAGCACGCCGACCGTGAGGCCGGTGCCGAGGAACAGCGTCGATTCGACCCCGTACGTGATTGCGACCGGCCAGCCGATGCCGATCAACTCGCCCATCACCGGCAGCTTCGGGCGCGCCGCGGTCACGAAATGGCGGAAGCGCTGCCGGCCGTGCAGCAGCCAGATCAGCGCGAGCGCGGTGAGCCAGATCGTGATCGTCGTCGCGACGGCCGAACCGAGAAAGCCGAGGCGCGGCAGCCCGAATGCGCCGTGGATCAGCCCGTAGTTCAGGACGCCGTTGACGCCGACACCGCCGATCGACACCCACAAGAGCCGGCGCGCCGCGCCGATCGCCGGCAGGAACGCGCGCATCAGTCCGACGCCGATCAGGCTGCCGAGCGCCGCGAAGCGCAGGATGCCCGTGTATTCGCCGACGTGATGCGCGAGCAGCGGCGGCTCGTGGAACATCAGCAGGATCGGTTCGGCGAGCGACAGCGCGACGATCGCCGGAATCGCGAGCAGCACGGACAGCGCGAAGCCCGTCCAGTAGATGTGCGGCACGCGATCCTCGGCCTGGGCGCCGCGCGCATGCGCGACGCTCACGCTGACCGACGACAGCACGCCTTGCAGGATCGTCACGATGACGAAGAAGTAGTTCGCGCCGAGCCCGCCCGCCGCGAGCGAATCGGGGCCGAGCGAACCGAGCAGCACCGTGTCGGTGACGCTCATCGCCATCTGGGAAAGTTGCGCGATCGCGAGCGGCGCGGCGAGGCGCGCGGTATCGGCGGCATGACTGGACAGGGACGGCGGCGCGGCGGCCGTCCTCGTAAGACCGGAATGCGACATGGAATGGGCGCTCGCGCGGGTGCGGGCCCGCGCTATATGTATTTATTTTGAGAGACGGTTAGCTTACGGCTTTATTCGTACCGTGTCGAACGCGTGCGCCGATGGCCATGTCGCGGGCAGGGGGAACCCCGCGGGCGCTAGGCCTCGCGTACCGCGATGCGCGTGTCGCCGAGCAGCACGACCTGGCCCGCGCGGATCTTGCAGGTCTTGCGAAGCTCGATCGCGCCGTCGACTTTCACGGCGCCGGACGCGACGATCAGCTTCGCGGTGCCGCCGCTGTCCGCGAGGCCGGTGATCTTGAGAAGGTTGTGCAGCTCGACGTATTCGCCGGTCAGCGTGAAATCCAGATTGGGCATGACGAGGAAGGTGCGCAACGCGCGGGAGGAAACGCTCCGCATCATACGGCACCGCGCGCCTGCACGCGAGCGCGGGCGGCCGGCGGCGGATGTAAAGGACTGTGAGCGATTCGTCAGCAAATGAAACGGTGGGTAACAGTCTGAGAGATTCGCGAACCGGCCGTGCGGGCCGCCGGTCTTCTGTCGTACCTGCTGCGTGTTGCGGCGGGGACGCGACGGACCGCATCGCTGCGGTCCGGGCGCACAACTTCTCGAGGAGAATTGCCATGTCCAAGATTCATACGATCCTGATCGGTGCCGCGCTGACGGCGTTCGCCACTTCGGCCGCATTCGCCCAGACGGGCACGACGGCGCAAGGCGCGGCCGGTGCCGGCGTACAGGCGCAAACGCCGGCGGCAGGTGTCGGTGCGGGCGCGCAGGGCGGTGCCGGTGCGAACATGTCGGGCAATGCGACGGGCGGTGCGACCGATGCAGTCGGCGCGGCAGCCGATGGCGCGAAGGATACGACGTCGTCGGCCGTCCATTCGGCCAAGAAGCACACGAAGCATGCGGCGAAGTCGGCCAAGGGCCATGCGGGCTCGGCCAAGGCGAAGGCCGACGAGGCGACCGAAGGCGGCGCATCGGTCGGCGCGCAGGGCGGTGCATCGGCCCAGGGCGCCACGCAGTAAGCGGTGCCCGACGCCGTCGCGACGCTCGCCTCGAACGGCGCGTCGCGACGGCGATCGTCAGACGGCCCGATTCGCTTCGCGCGACCGGGCCGTTTTCGTGGGGGAATACGATGCGCGGGACGAGCGCGCGGTCAGGGCCGGCGCTGACCTTGCCCTTGTCCCTGGGCCGGCCGTATGGCGGCCGGCGTGAACACGCCGCGAAGCCACGCGGCGAGGCGCGCGAAGACGTCGTACGGTTCCTCGACGAAGATCTCCGGCTTCAGCAGCCGCAGGTATTCCATGATCTGTTGCGCTTCCTGCTTCTGGAACGAGCCGTGCGCGAGCCCGAGCCGCAGCAGCCCGCGCAGTTCGCCGAGCTTGTCGCGCGCGGTGCTGCCGACGCTCATCTCGCACGCGAGCTTGGCCTCGTAGATCCGCTGCCGCAGCGATTCCGCGAGCCGCCACGCAGGCGTCTGCATCAGTTCCTCGAGCGTCTGGATGTCCTGCGCCGCGCTCTTGATCTGCGACGCGAGCGGGTCGATCAGCGACGGATCGCCCTGTGCTTCGGCGACGATCGCCTTCGCCCAGTCGCGGCATGCCTTCGCGAGTTCGTCGGGGGTCCATTCGGAGCGCGACGCGAAGCCGAAGCCGAATTCGCCGGCCTGCCGCATCAGGATCGCGACGACGTCCGGAAATTCCTTGTCGAGCGCGCGCTTGGCCCACGCGTACTGGCCGCCCTGCAGCATCCGCTGCACGGCGTGCTCGGTCAGCGGCACCATGTTGTCGAGCAGCTTCGCGCGCAGGAAATCCTCGAACGACGGCGTCGCGAATTGCGGGTCGAGTTTCAGCGACACGCGGACGAACGCGTCGTAGTCCTTGCGCAGGGACTCGAGCGTGTCGTCCTTGAGGGAAAGGGTGATCTGGCCCATGAATCGTCTCGATGGCGGCCCGCGCAAGCCGGCGCCGGCACGGCGCACCGGGGACGGGGCGCAGCGTCGACTGACCGATGCGCGCCGGGGCCGGTGGCGGGTCTTCATCTCCTATATCGGCGCGCCGGGCGAAAACTTGAGCGCGCGCGACGGAGCCTGCGCTCAGGCGGGCAGCCAGTGCGGCAGTACGACCCCTTGCCACAGGAAGAACACCACGAGCCCGGCGGCGATCGTCACGAGCGGGCGGCGGGTCGCGGCCGACACGAACACGGCCGCGAGCGCGCCGACGAGCTGCGGGTTCCGCCAGGTCAGCTCGGCCGAGCCGCCGTGCGGCGAGACCGTCATCGGTACGATGATCGCGGTCAGCACGGTGACCGGCACGAAGCCGAGCGCGGTCCGCACGAGCGGCGGGAAGGTCAGCCGCTCGCCGAACAGGAACAGCGTCGAGCGGATTGCATACGTGATGACGGCCATTCCGAGGATCAGCAGCGCGTAACTCACGATGCAGCCTCCGAGCGGGAGCCGGCGCGCGTGCGATCGTGCAGCAGCGTGAGCACGACGCCGATCGCGACGCCGGCGGCGACCGCGCCGAGCAGCCCGAGCTTGTACGGCCAGCCCTGCCAGAAGTACGCGAGCGTGCCGGCCGTGGCGGCCGCCGAGAAGTAGCGCAGCGTGCCGAGCTGCGGGACGACGATCGCGATGAAGGTCGCCGCCATCGCGAAATCGAGGCCGAGCGACTGCAGGCCCGGGAATGCAGTGCCGAAGCCGATGCCCGCGAGCGTCCAGGCCTGCCAGTTCAGGTACATCGCGAGCCCGGAACCGAAAAAGTAGTGGGGGCCGATCGTGCCGGGCGGGTAGTGCCGGTAGTGTCCGTAGGCGACCGCGAACACCTCGTCGGTCATCAACGCGCCGAGCGTCGCGCGCCAGCGCAGCGGCAGGTGTGCGACATAAGGCGCGAGCGTCGCGCTGTACAGCAGATGGCGCAGGTTCACGATCAGGGTCGTGGCGAGCACGACGGCGAAACCCGCGCTGCCGGCGATCAGGCCGAGCGCGATGAACTGCGCGGAGCCCGCGAACACCGCGAGCGACATCAGCGCGCCGTGCCATGCGGCGAGCGGGCCGCCGCCGACGAGCGTGCCGAAGATCACGCCGAACGGCGCCGCGCCGATCATCATCGGAATCGTGTCGCGTGCGCCGTCGAGCCATTCGTTGAGCGGGCGGCGCGGGGGCGATGCGGGTGTCGTGTTCAAGAAGCGCTCCTCCATGACGTGGAGGATAGCGGGCCGGCGGCGAGCCGGCTTGTATGTTCTTGCGCCCGCGGGAGCGGTGCCGGTTCGCGTGTCGGCCGGCGCGGGTCGCGGCGCGGCCGGCGGCTGCGGGAAGCCGCGCGTCAGCTTGCCTGCCAGCGCCCGGGCGGCACGCCGAACATCCGTTTGAAATGCCGCGTGAAGTGGCTCTGGTCGACGAAGCCGCTGGCCGCCGCGACATCGGCGACGGGCACGCCCGCGCGCAGCGGCGCCAGTGCACGCTGCAGCCGCAGCTGGTTGCGCCACGCATGCGGCGGCATGCCGGCCGTACGGGTGAACAGGCGCGCCGCGTGAAACGGCGACAGGCCGGCCGCCTGCGCGACGTCGTCGAGCGTCACCGTGCACGTCAGGTCGGCGGCGAGCCGCTCGCGCATCGCATCGACGCGCGGTTCGTCGGCCGCGAGCGGCGCCGGCTGCGGCCGCACGTCGGCGTGGCGCGCGATCAGCGTCGACAGCGCGTCGAGCATCGCGGTTTCGGCGGCGAGCGGATCGTAGATGCGCGGCACGCCGGTGGCGGGAGCACCGGCCACCGGGTCGCCGGCCGCCGGCGCGTCGGCTGGCGACCCCGGCGCCTGCGACGACAGGGCGCGCTCGCTACCGGCTTCCAGCATCCGGTGCGCGAGCGTGAGCCGGGCCGCGAGATCGGCGTCGCGAATCACGTCGGGGGCAAACCACGGCGCATCCTGCGGGCGGCCCGCGATCGAACTGGCGAGTTCGCGGATGAATTCGACCGGCATGTAGCTGACGCGATAGCACCAGCCCTCGTCGGCGGCACGCGACCCCGTATGGACTTCGCCGGGATTGATCACGGGCACGGTGCCCGTTTCGGCGACATGGCCCGTGCCGCAATAGGTGAAGCGTTCCGCGCCTTCGAGAATCACGGGGATCGTGTACGCGTCGTGCCAGTGGGGCGCGAACGTGTGATCGCGATAGGTGGCCGTGAGGAGATCCGCGTCCGGCACGAGCGGCGTGCGCCAGTAGCGCGCGGAATCGGGAAGGCGGGTGGCGGACATGATCGGGCGACGGGAGCGGTCGAACCGACAGTGTATCGCTCGCGCGCCCGGCGGGTGCGGGCTTACTTGACCGGAATCGTCGTGCCGGCCGGCATCGGCACCGCGGTGACGGCGTTCTTCGGGCTGCCGCTGACGATGCGGTCGCTGTAGGTCAGGTAGACGATCGTGTTGCGTTTCTTGTCGACCACGCGCACGACGTGCAGCGTCTTGAAGATGAACGACATGCGTTCGCTGAACACGTCGGTCTGCTGCTTGAGCGGTTCCTTGAAGCTGATCGGGCCGACCTGCCGACAGGCGATCGATGCTTCGCTCGGATCCTCGGCGACGCCGAGCGTGCCCTTGATCCCGCCGGTGCGGGCGCGCGACACGTAGCAGGTCACGCCGTTGACGATCGGATCGTCATAGGCCTCGACGACCACGCGATCGGAGCCCGTGACGCGGAAATGGGTATTGACGCTGCCGACTTCCTCCGCGTGCGCGAACGGTGCGGCGGCGAATGCGGAGAGCAGGAGGGCGAGGGGGGCGGAGCGCGGGAGGCGATGCTTCATCGACGGAACCGGATGCGAATGCGGGACAGAGACTCTAGCATGCGCATGGCCGCGCCACGAAAAGCAGAAGGCGGAACGGCGACCGGAAAAACAAAAGGCCCGTCGAATGACGGGCCTTTGCTATTTGGCTCCCCGACCTGGGCTCGAACCAGGGACCTACGGATTAACAGTCCGGCGCTCTACCGACTGAGCTATCGGGGAATAAATCGGTACATCTGCGTGTTGTCTGGTCTGGTCCAACAAAAAACCCGTCCACTTTCAACGGGCCTTTGCGTTTTTGGCTCCCCGACCTGGGCTCGAACCAGGGACCTACGGATTAACAGTCCGGCGCTCTACCGACTGAGCTATCGGGGAACAAACAACAACAGCAGAGAAACGAGATTGTATGGAGCGTTCGCTAACCTGTCAATACCTTGGAGCCGCGACGCATAAATTTTTTTGCAGTCGCCGCCGTGCGATCAGCGCTCGAGCAGGTGCAACTTGTCCTGCACGTCCTTCCACTCGTCCGCGTCGGCCGGTGCCGGCTTGGTCTTCGTGATCGACGGCCAGTTCTTCGCCAGCTCGGCGTTCAGTTCGGTGAACTGCTGCTGGTCGCCCGGAACGTCTTCTTCGGCATAGATCGCATTGGTCGGGCATTCGGCGACGCACACGGCGCAGTCGATGCACTCGTCCGGATCGATGGCGAGAAAGTTGGGACCTTCACGGAAGCAATCCACCGGGCACACATCCACGCAATCCGTGTATTTGCACTTGATGCAGCCTTCGGTCACAACGTGAGTCATTAAAACGCTCCTGCTCGGCGGTATATATGGGGGTGGCGTTTGCGCCAAAAGCGGCATTGTAACTGAAGCGCAAAACCCGCATGACGTGGTCGGCTATCCGGCTTATATCGTTTCGTGATTAGTTTATGGGGGTGCGCAACGCGGATACCGGCGCGCCTGGCACGAGCGCGATGCGGCATCGCGGCGGGGCGGTTTCACGATGGTCCGGCCCGCATTCGGGTAACATGACCGACAGACCGGGCGGCGCGGTGCGTCGGGGCCCGGTCACGATATTGGCGCTGCCGTCATCATGATCATCACTTCGCTGCTCGACACGGATCTCTACAAGTTCACGATGATGCAGGTCGTCCTGCATCACTTTCCCGCTGCAAACGTCGAATACCGTTTCCGGTGCCGCACGCCCGGCGTCGATCTCGTGCCGTACATCGACGAGATTCGCGACGAGGTGCGCGGCCTGTGCTCGCTGCGCTTTTCCGACGTCGAACTCGACTACCTGCGGCGGATGCGCTTCATCAAGAGCGACTTCGTCGACTTCCTCGCGCTGTTCCACCTGAACGAGAAGTACATCTCGATCACGCCGTCGCCGAAGGGCAACGGCGAGATCGACATCGTGATCGAGGGGCCGTGGCTGCATACGATCCTGTTCGAGATCCCGGTGCTCGCGATCGTCAACGAAGTCTATTTCCGCAACACGCAGCGCGAGCCCGACTATCGCGAAGGCCGCGAAAGGTTGCGCGAGAAGATCAAGCTGCTCGGCGCGAAACCCGAATTCGCCGACTGCAAGATCGCCGACTACGGCACGCGCCGGCGCTTCTCGAAGGTCTGGCACGAGGAAGTCGCGCTCACGCTGCGCGACGGGCTCGGCCCGCAGTTCGCGGGCACGAGCAACGTGCTGTACGCGATGAAGCACGACATCACGCCGCTCGGCACGATGGCGCACGAATACCTGCAGGCGTGCCAGGCGCTCGGCCCGCGGCTGCGCGATTCGCAGATCTACGGCTTCGAGATGTGGGCGAAGGAATATCGCGGCGACCTCGGGATCGCGCTGTCGGACGTCTACGGCATGGACGCGTTCCTGAACGACTTCGACATGTATTTCTGCAAGCTGTTCGACGGCGCGCGCCACGATTCGGGCGATCCGTTCGACTGGGGCGAGCGGATGCTGCGCCATTACGAGACGAACCGGTGCGACCCGCGCACCAAGGTGCTCGTGTTCTCGGACGCGCTCGACATTCCGAAGGTCATGCAGCTGTACGAACGGTTCCGCGGCCGCTGCAAGCTTGCGTTCGGCGTCGGCACCAACCTCACCAACGATCTCGGCTACGTGCCGCTGCAGATCGTGATCAAGATGGTTCGCTGCAACGGTCAGCCGGTCGCGAAGCTGTCGGATTCGCCGGGCAAGAGCATGTGCGACGACAAGGCGTATCTCGCGTACCTGCGCCAGGTGTTCGGCATCGCGCAGCCGGTCGAGGAAGACGCGTCGAAGTAGGCGCCGGCCGTTCGGCCGAGGGTGTGGCAGTAGGGGTGGCCGGTATAATCCGACGTATTGCACGCCAACGTCACGAGGACCGTTCATGGACACTTCCGCTGCCCGTCGCCAGATCCTCGCGCGCATTCGCGCGGCGCAGGGGCGCGCGGCCGAACCCGATGCAGCGGAGCGCGACGGCGTCGCCGACTATCTCGCCCGTCATCCGCAAGGCCCGCGCCCGCCGGCGCCGGCCGACCTTGTCGCCGCTTTCGTCGACGAAGCGGGGCGCCTGTCGACCACGGTCGACGAAGTCGCGACGCTCGCCGATGCGCCTGCCGCCGCTGCCCGCTATCTTGCCGCTCACGGTCTGCCGACGCAGGCCGTCGCGTGGCGCACGCTGGCCGATCTCGACTGGGCCGCCGCCGGCCTGTCGGTCGAGTGCCGCAAGCCGCGTGACGGCGATCTCGTCGGCCTGACCGGCTGCTTTTGCGCGACCGCCGAAACGGGGTCGCTGGTATTGCTGTCCGGCCCCGACACTTACGCATCGGCCGGCCTGCTGCCAGAAACCCACATCGCGATCGTGCCGGCGTCGCGCATCGTCGCCGGTCATGAAGACGCGTTCGCGCTGATTCGCGCGGAGCGCGGCGAACTGCCGCGCGCGGTCAATTTCGTGTCGGGCCCGTCGCGCACGGGCGACATCGAGCAAACGATCATTCTGGGTGCGCACGGCCCATACCGCGTGCATGCGATCGTCGTACGGGGCGCATGACGCGCCCGCTGCATTCACCCTCACTCGCACAAGGAAGTTCCGCATGAAACGACACGCCGCCTGGGCGGGCATGGCGTCGGGAATCGCGCTTGGCGCCGCTCCCGCGCTCGCATCGGCCGCCACGCTCGACGGTGCCACGCTGTCCGCGCTCTGGGGTATCCCGTTCGCCGGGATCCTGCTGTCCATCGCGCTGTTCCCGCTCGTCGCGCCCGTGTTCTGGCATCACCACTTCGGCAAGATCGCCGCCGGCTGGGCGATCGTGTTCCTGGTGCCGTTCGCGGTCGCGTTCGGCGCCGGCACCGCGTTCGGCACGCTCGTGCATGCGCTGCTCGAGGAATACATTCCGTTCATCGTGCTGCTCACCGCGCTCTATACGGTCGCGGGCGGCATCTGCGTGAACGGCAATCTGCATGGTTCGCCGAAACTGAATACCGCGATTCTCGCGCTCGGCACGCTGCTCGCGAGCGTGATGGGCACGACGGGCGCCGCGATGCTGTTGATCCGGCCGCTCCTGCGCGCCAACGACAACCGCAAGCACGTCGTGCACGTCGTGATCTTCTTCATCTTCCTCGTCGCGAACGCGGGCGGATCGCTGTCGCCGCTCGGCGATCCGCCGCTGTTCCTCGGCTTCCTGAACGGCGTGAGCTTCTTCTGGACGACCACGCATCTCGCGCTGCCGATGCTGTTCATCTGCGTGGTGCTGCTGACGCTGTTCTTCGCGCTCGATACGTACTTCTACCGGAAGGGCGGCGAGGAGCGGCCGGCCGCGCTCGATCCGACGCCCGACGGCGCGGCGCTGTCGATCGACGGCAAGATCAACTTCGTGCTGCTGGCGGCCGTGATCGCGCTCGTGCTGATGAGCGGCGTGTGGAAGCCGGGCATTTCGTTCGACGTGTGGGGCACGCACGTGGCGTTGCAGAATCTCGTGCGCGACGTCGCGCTCGTGGTGGTGACGCTCGCGTCGCTCGCGCTGACGCCGCGTTCCGCGCGCGAGGGCAACGCGTTCAACTGGGCGCCGATCGAGGAAGTCGCGAAGCTGTTCGCCGGCATCTTCGTGACGATCGCGCCGGTGATCGTGATCCTGCGCGCGGGTGCGGACGGCGCGTTCGCGCAGATCGTCCATCTCGTCACGGGGCCCGACGGCAAGCCGATCGACGCGATGTACTTCTGGGCGACGGGCATCCTGTCGTCGTTCCTCGACAATGCGCCGACCTATCTCGTGTTCTTCAACCTCGCCGGCGGCGATGCGCAGGCGTTGATGACGACCGGCGCGTCGACGCTCGCCGCGATTTCCGCCGGCGCGGTGTTCATGGGCGCGAACAGCTATATCGGCAACGCGCCGAACTTCATGGTGAAGGCGATCGCCGAATCGCGCGGCGTGAAGATGCCGAGCTTCTTCGCGTACCTCGGCTGGGCGCTCGTCGTGCTGATACCGGTATTCCTGCTGACGTCGTGGCTTTTCTTCCCGGCGTAAGCTGACGATTTTCAACCCCGAGCGGGCGGTCCCGGCGGCGCACGGCGCCACGAGCCGTCCGCGGCATGCGGAGATGGCGATGCAGAAGATCCTGGTCGCGCGTCCGATCTTTCCGGACGTGATCGAACGGCTCAAGCAGTATTTCGAAGTCGACTGGAACGACGGCGACGCGCTCGCGCCCGACGCGCTCGCCGCGCGTCTGGCCGACAAGGACGGCGCGCTGACGGCCGGCGACCCGGTCGGCGCGGCAACGCTCGCTGCCGCGCCGCGCCTGCGCGTCGTGGCGAACATGGCGGTCGGCTACAACAACTTCGACATGGCCGCATTCAACGCGGCGAACGTGCTCGGTACCAACACGCCCGACGTGCTGAACGAGTCGACCGCCGATTTCGGCTGGGCGCTGATGATGGCCGCCGCGCGCCGGATCGCCGAATCCGAACACTGGCTGCGCGCCGGTCACTGGCAAAAGTGGGCGTACGACGGCTTCCTGGGCACCGACATCCATGGCTCGACGCTCGGCGTCGTCGGGATGGGCCGCATCGGCCAGGCGCTCGCGCGCCGCGCGCGCGGCTTCGGGATGCGGGTGATCTATCACAACCGGTCGCGGGTCGCGCCCGAGATCGAAGCCGAGCTGAATGCCGAATACGTGTCGAAGGATGCGCTGCTCGCGCGTGCCGATCATGTCGTGCTCGTGCTGCCGTACACGAAAGAGAACCATCACACGATCGGCGCGGCCGAGCTCGCGAAGATGAAACCCACGGCGACGCTGACCAACATCGCGCGCGGCGGGATCGTCGACGATGCGGCACTGGCCGCCGCGCTGCGCGACGGGACGATCGCCGCGGCCGGCCTCGACGTGTACGAGGGCGAGCCGAGCGTGCATCCGGCGCTGCTCGAGGTGCCGAACGTCGTGCTGACGCCGCATATCGCGAGCGCGACCGAAAAGACCCGCCGCGCGATGGCGAATCTCGCCGCCGACAACCTGATCGCCGCGCTGGGCGAGGGGCCGCGTGCGGGGCAGCCGCCGAATCCGATCAACCCTGACGTGATCGGGAAGCCGCGCGCATGACGATGACGTTGTTGCTTGCTGCGGTCGTCGTGCTGGCCGTCGCGCTCGCGGTGGCGATCGTCGCGCTCGTGCGCGGCGGCGGCCGCCACGACGACGCGGCCGTGCTCGGCGACCAGATCGAGGATGCCGCGCATGCGCAGGCGCGCGCGGTCGAGCGGCTCGAACGCGAATTGCGCGGCGAGATCGTCGAAAACGCACGCGGGTCGCGTACCGAGCTGGCCGGCAGCTTTGCCCAGTTGCAGCAGACGCTCGCCGCGCAACTGACGAGCGTGGCGACCGTGCAGAACAACCAGATCGAGGGGTTCGCGCAGCAGCTCGGCAAGCTCGTCGCCGGCAATGCGCAGCAGTTCGATGCGATGCGCGAGAGCGTGCAGCGCCAGGCCCAGCAGGCGCGCGAGGAACAGACGGGCGCGCTGCGGCTGTTCGGCGATACGTTGAACCGGCAGCTCACGCAACTGACCGAGGCGAACGACCGCCGGATGGGCGAGGTGCGTGCGACGCTCGAACAGCGGCTGAAGGAAATCGAGACGAACAACGCGGCGAAGCTCGAGGAGATGCGCCGCACCGTCGACGAGAAACTGCACGCGACGCTCGAGCAGCGGCTCGGCGAATCGTTCAAGCTCGTGTCGGACCGGCTCGAACAGGTGCATCGCGGGCTCGGCGAGATGCAGACGCTCGCGGCCGGCGTCGGCGATCTGAAGAAGGTGCTGACCAACGTGAAGACGCGCGGCACCTGGGGCGAAGTGCAGCTCGAGGCGCTGCTGGAACAGGTGCTGACGTCGGACCAGTACGCGAAGAACGTCGCGACGGTGCCGAAGAGTACCGAGCGCGTCGAATTCGCGATCCGGCTGCCGGGCCGCGCTGCCGGCACGGGCGACGCGCCGCCGGTGTGGCTGCCGATCGACGCGAAATTCCCGCGCGAGGACTACGAGCGATTAATCGACGCCCAGGAACGCGCCGATGCGGTGGCGGTCGAGGAGGCGGCGCGTGCGCTCGAGGCACGGGTGCGGATGGAAGCGCGCACGATCGCCGAGAAGTACGTCGCGCCGCCGCACACGACCGATTTCGCGCTGCTGTTCCTGCCGACCGAGGGGCTCTATGCGGAGATCCTGCGCCGCCCGGGGCTGACCGACCTGCTGCAGCGCGACTATCGCGTGACGGTCGCCGGGCCGACCACGCTCACCGCGCTGCTGAACAGCCTGCAGATGGGGTTCCGCACGCTCGCGATCGAGCAGCGCTCGAGCGAGGTGTGGCAGGTGCTCGGCGCGGTCAAGACCGAGTTCGGCAAGTTCGGCGACGTGCTCGCACGCACGAAGGCGCAGCTCGAAACGGTCACGCGCTCGATCGAGTCTGCCGAGCAGCGCACGCGCGTGATGAGCCGCAAGCTGAAGCAGGTCGAGGCGCTGCCGGGCGATGCGGCGGCCGGCCTGCTCGGCGCGGAAGGGGCCGAAGGCGCCGATGCGGACGACGCGTGATGCGCGCTGCCGGCAGCCGCCGGACGGAAAAAACGGGCGCCGCGGCGCCCGTTTTCCTTTGCAGCGATCGCCGGCGCGGCCGGCTCGCGCTCAATGCGCGGCGAGCGTGTCCAGCGCGTCGCCCGTCACGCGAACGATGCGCCATTCCGGCAGCACGGTTGCGCCCATCTTCTCGTAGAAATCGATCGCCGGCTGGTTCCAGTCGAGGACCGACCATTCGAAGCGCGCGCAACGGCGCTCGACGGCGAGCGCCGCGAGATGACACAGCATCGCGGTGCCCAGGCCCGTGCCGCGCTGCGACGGCTGCACGTACAGATCCTCGAGATAGAGCCCGCGGCGGCCGAGGAACGTCGAATAGTTGTGGAAGAACAGCGCATACGCGACGATCGCGCCGTCCTGCTCGGCCACCCGTGCCTCGGCGGCAGGGTGCTCGCCGAACAGCGCGTCGGCGAGATCGGCTTCGGTCGCGACGAACAGGTGGGTGAGCTTCTCGAATTCGGCCAGCTCGCGCATCAGCGCGAGGATCGCGCCGACGTCGCGCGTGTCGGCCGCGCGGATCAGCGGCGCGCCGCTCACGCTTCCTCCGGCGGATCGGACAGCACGATCTCGATACCACCGAAGCGCGACGCGACCCAGTTGTACGCATGGCACGCGATCCACAGCAGCACGAAACCGAGGATCGCGTTCAGCAGCAGCGCGCTCAGGATCGTGCTCAACTCGACCATCCCGTAGCGGATATAGGCGACGAGAATGCCGAGCAGCACGATCGGCACGCTGAACGTCAGGTAGACGAGGATCAGCGCCTTGGCGGTCTGCCCCGCGGCGATCGACGAGATTTGTTTCTTCATGTGCGGATTGCCCCCGTAGTGATATACCGATTGGAATTCAGATCAGGCCGTCGAGCGGCAGGATGTCGACCGGGGCGCCCGCGTCGACTGCCGCGGTATCGTGACCCAGGACGATGAAACAGTTGGCGGCTGCGAGACCGCTCAGCGATGCGGAGCTTTGCGATCCGGCCGGCGCGACGTGCCATTGGCCGTCGGCGGCGCGCGTCGCGATGCCGCGCAGGTATTCGGTGCGACCGGGACGCGTCTTCAACGGCTGCGTGCTGAGCGCCGTGTACATGGCCGGCGGCGGCGTCCGTGCGCCGGCCAGCGTCAGCAGTGCGGGGCGCACGATCGCGTAAAACGTCACGGCGGATGCGACCGGATTGCCGGGCAGCCCGAAGAACAGCGCGTGGCCGGCGCTGTCCCCTTCGCGTGCGAGCGTGCCGCACGCGAGCGGCCGGCCGGGCCGCAGCGCGAGACTCGCGAACGTCACGTCGCCGAGCCGCGCCATCACGTCGCGCGTGAAGTCGGCTTCGCCGACCGACACGCCGCCCGACGTGATGACCGCATCGGCCTGCGCGGCGATGGCCTCGCGCAATGCGGCTTCGAGCGCGGCGGGGTCGTCGCGGACGATCCCAAGATCGATCGTGTCCACGTGCAGCCGTTCGAGCATCGCGATCAGCATTCCGCGATTGCTGTCGTACAGCGCGCCGCGGCCGAGCGGTTCGCCGGGCTCGCGCAGCTCGTCGCCAGTCGAGAACACGGCGACGCGCACGCGCCGGCGCACCGTGACGTCGGTGACGCCGAACGACGCGAGCAGGCCGAGATCCGATGGCCGCAGGGTACGGCCCGCGGCGAGCGCGCAGGCGCCGCGCGCGAGATTCTCTCCGGCCTTGCGGCAGTTCGCGCCGCGCGCGACGTCGTGCGCGGCGAAGTGGATCGTGTCGCCATCGACGCGCACGCGTTCCTGCGGAATCACCGTGTCGCATCCGGCCGGCATCGGCGCGCCCGTCATGATGCGCACGCATGCACGGGCCGCCACGGCGCCGTCGAACGGATGGCCGGCGAACGCGGTGCCGGCGATCGTCATCGCGACCTCGCCCTGCGCCGACGCGAGTGCCGCGCTGCTGCCGTCGAACGCATAACCGTCCATTGCCGAGTTGTCGTACGCGGGAATGTCGAACGGCGCGCTCACGTCGGCCGCGAGCACGCGGTCGAGCGCATCGCGCAGCGTCACCGTGTCGCACGCGTCGACCGGCGCAGCGAAACGGCACGCGAGCGCCTGCGCGTCGGCGAGCGACAGCGGGGCATCGGGGTCGGGTGCGGTTCGGGAAGCGGGCGAGGATTGCGTGATCATCAGTCGGACTGCGCCGCGAGGCGTATCGGGTTCGTGGCCGGTGGCGCGAGGAGGGTGCCTGGGCGCGGGTTTCGCGTGTGGCGGGCGCCGGGCGGGAACGGCACGGCGCCGTCAGCGACGGGCCAGCGCGGCGAGTTCCTGCCAGGAGTTGGCATTGTAAAACGCACGCTCGTCGCGAAACTCGACTTCGACGGTCGTGTGGCGTGCGTACCACGCACGCACCTTGCGGTCGCCGGCCGCGAGCCGGGCGGCCAGGTCGTCGGCCAGCGACGTGCGCAGTAGCGCGAACGTCGGCTGCGGCGAGCGCATCTGCTGCGCGTCGACGGTGATCGCCATCGCGATGTCGGCCTGCTGCGCGTCGAGCGCCGCATGCAGCCGCGCGACGAGGTCGGCGGGCAGATAGGGCGTATCGCATGGCGAGCATGCGAGCAGCGGCGCGCGCGCCGCGCGCATGCCGGCAAGCAGGCCCGCGAGCGGCCCGGGGAAGTCGGGCGTTTCGTCGGCGACGATGCGTGCGTCGAACGGCGCACCGAGTTCGGCATAGCGATCGGCATGGCGATTCGCGCTGATCAGCGTCTCGTCGACCTGCGGCGACAGCCGGCGCAGCACGTGCAGCGCGAGCGGCGTACCGTCGAGCAGTTGCAGGCCCTTGTCGACGCCATCCATGCGGGTGGCGCGCCCGCCTGCGAGCAGCAGGCCGGCGATCGACGGAGTGGCGGGAGCGGGCATCGTGCGTGGGCGCGAAGAGCGGCGTGCGTCAGCCGCCGATATACGACATCTCGACGCGCTTGCCGGCGCCGTCGGGCGCGGCGTCGGACGATGCGCTGCCGCGCAGCTGCGAATAGCGGTCGGTGCGTGCCTGCCAGATGCGGGCGATCGCGGTCGCGATCTCGGCATCGCTCGCGCCGCCGCGCACGAGCGCGCGCAGGTCGTGGCCCGTCGACGCGAACAGGCACAGGTACAGCTTGCCTTCGGTCGACAGCCGCGCGCGCGTGCAGTCGCCGCAGAAGGCCTGCGTGACGCTCGAGATCACGCCGATCTCGCCGCTGCCGTCCGCATAGCCCCAGCGCTGCGCGGTTTCTGCCGCCGTGTGAGGCTCGAGCGGCACGAGCGGGAAACGTTCGGCGATACGCGCGACGACCTCCGCCGACGGCAGCACCTCGGTCATGTTCCAGCCGTTCGACGTGCCGACATCCATGTATTCGATGAAACGCAGGATCACGCCGGTGCCGCGGAACCGCTCGGCCATCGGCAGGATCTCGCTGTCGTTGGTGTCGCGCTTCACGACCATGTTGACCTTGACCGGCGCGAGGCCCGCGGCCTGCGCGGCGAAGATGCCGTCGAGCACGTCGGCGCTCGCGAACTCGGCATCGTTCATGCGCTTGAACAGCGTATCGTCGAGCGCATCGAGGCTGACCGTGACGCGCGTGAGCCCGGCGTCCTTCAGCGCGCGCGCCTTGCGCGCGAGCAGCGAGCCGTTGGTCGTCAGCGTCAGGTCGAGCGGGCGGCCGACGTGCGTCGTCAGACGCGCGAGCCGCTCGATCAGGAATTCGAGGTTCTTGCGCAGCAGCGGCTCGCCGCCCGTGATGCGGATCTTCTCGACGCCGTGGGCGACGAAGACGCGCGCCACGCGCTCGATTTCCTCGTGGGTGAGCAGCGCGCTGTGCGGCAGGAACGGGTAGTCCTTGTCGAAGACCGCGCGCGGCATGCAGTACACGCAGCGGAAATTGCAGCGATCCGTCACCGAAATGCGCAGGTCGCGCAGCGGCCTGGCGAACGTGTCGGCCAGCGTGCCGTCGGGGGCATGCGCGACGCCGGAGACGTCCGGCATCCCGCTGACGTTGGCGAGAGGAATGATGCGTCGGGACATGTTGGAAGAAGTGCGAACCAGACTGCTATTTTAGCCGCAACCGGCCGGCGGGGCCGGTGGGCGGAAACCCGCAGCGCGGACATAAAAAAAGCCCGCCGGAGGCGGGCTTTTCCTGGTCGTGCGATGCGCCGTTCAGTGGTGCGTCGTTTCGACCTGCTGCATCGGGGCCGTATCGGCCGGCGGCAGCACCTTGCGTTCGCGCGGCACGCGGGCCGGGCGCGGGAGTCGCGACGCGGCTTCCTGCGCGGCCGCGAACTTGTCGGCGTCCGTGTTCACCCAGACGAGACCGGCCTGCTCCAGCACGACATCCAGGCTCGCCGAAGCGGGCGCGGCTGCCGGTTGCGCGGGGGCGGGAGCCGGTGTCGGGGCCGGTGCCGGTGCAGCGACGGCCTCGGCCGGTGCTGCCTCGACAGGCGCCTCGATCGCCGCCGGAGCGGCTTCGATCGCGACGGCCGGTGCGGCTGGCTCGACGGGCGCGGCTTGCGGAGCCTCGACAGCGGCCGGAGCGGCTGCCGGCACTTCGAACGCATCGGTCGGCGACACCGCGACCGGCGCCGGGCCCGCTTCCGCGACCGCCGGTGCGACCGGTGCCGGTTCTGCTGCCTGGACGGCGACGACGGGCTCGACCGGGGCGGCCGGAGCCGCTTCGGCATGTGCCGGCGCCGGCTGCGCTTCGACAGCGGCCGGTGCGGCATGCTGCTCGGCGACGGCTTCCACGGCGACCGCACTTGCCACGGCCGCGACGACTGCCGGTGCGGCCGTGTGGGCCGGTTCGGCTGCGACCGGCGCGTTCGGCGTCACGGCTTGCGCTGCGACTTCGCTTTCGCCTTCGGCGCCTTGCTCGGTCTGGTCGACTGCGCCATCTTCCTCGCGCTCGCGACGACCGCCGCGGCGGCCGCGACGGCGACGGCGACGTTCTTCGCCGTCACGTGCGCTGGCTTCCGCATCGGCTCCCAGTTCCGCGCCGGGCAGGGCTTCCGCAACAGCCTTGTCGGCTTCCGATTCCGGATGGTTTTCGCCGCGGGTGACGGTTTCGAGCGTGGCCGCATGCTGGGTCGGCTTGCGGCGTTCGCCGCGCTCGCGACGCTCGCCGCGCTCCTGGCGCTCGCCACGGCCGGTGGCTTCGACGCCTTCCGGCTGCTCGATACGCTCGCGCGGTTCGCGGTTTTCGCGCGGTTCGCGCGGCTCACGGCCTTCACGCGGCTCGCGACCTTCGCGCGGTTCGCGCGGGCCACGGCCCTCGCGACCCTCACGGTTTTCGCGACCTTCGCGGTTTTCCCGGCCTTCACGCAGTTCACGACCCTCGCGCGGCTCACGGCCTTCACGCGGTTCGCGCACTTCCTTGCCTTCGCGTTCCTGGCGTTGCGGCTGGCCACGGCCTGCGGCTGCCTGGTCGCGGCCGCCCTGCGCCTGCTGGGCGCCGCTGCGGCGGTTGCGATTGCGATCGCCGCCGCGCTGCTCGGTCTTTTCGGTGCGCTCGCGAGCCGGACGGGCTGCCTGCTCCTTCGCCGGGGCCGGTGCGACCGGTGCGGGCGCCGGTGCCTGCGACACGCCGAACAGACCTTTCAGCCAGCCGATGAAGCCGCCGCTTGCCGCGGCGACGGGGGCGGGCGCGGGGGCCGCAACCGGCTCGACCGGACGCTGCGGCGCGCTCGGCGCCGGACGCTCGGGCGTGATGCCCTTGACCGCGGCTTCCTGCTTCGGCTTCACTTCGGCCGCACGCTTGCTGTAGCCGGTTTCCGACTCGAGCTCGCGGGCCGCTTCCTCGGCCATCTTCCAGGACGCGCGCGGATCGTCGAGGCGTGCGTCGTCGTGACGCAGGCGCTCGAGCTTGTAGTGCGGCGTATCGAGGTGCTTGTTCGGGATCAGCACGATGCCGACCTTGAAGCGCGACTCGATCTTGTTGATTTCCTGACGCTTTTCGTTCAGCAGGAAGGCGGTCACCTCGACCGGCACCTGGCAGTGGATCGCCGCGGTGTTTTCCTTCATCGCTTCTTCCTGAATGATCCGCAGGACCTGCAGCGCGGACGATTCGGTATCGCGGATGTGGCCGGTGCCGTTGCAGCGCGGGCACGTCACGTGGCTGCCTTCCGAGAGCGCCGGACGCAGGCGCTGGCGCGACAGCTCCATCAGGCCGAAGCGGGAGATCTTGCCCATCTGGACGCGCGCACGGTCGTGCTTGAGCGCGTCCTTCAGGCGTTGCTCGACTTCACGCTGGCTCTTCGCCGATTCCATGTCGATGAAATCGATCACGATCAGGCCGCCGAGGTCGCGCAGGCGCAGCTGGCGGGCGACTTCGTCGGCCGCTTCGAGGTTCGTGCGGGTCGCCGTTTCCTCGATGTCCGCGCCCTTGGTCGCGCGTGCCGAGTTCACGTCGATCGCGACGAGCGCTTCGGTGTGGTCGATCACGATCGCGCCGCCGGACGGCAGCGGGACCGTGCGCGAGTACGCGGTTTCGATCTGATGCTCGATCTGGAAGCGCGAGAACAGCGGCACGTCGTCGTGATAGCGCTTCACTTTCGCGACATTGTCCGGCATCACGATGTCCATGAAGGCACGGGCCTGATCATGGATTTCGTTCGTGTCGATCAAGATTTCGCCGATATCGGGCTGGAAATAGTCCCGGATCGCGCGGATCACGAGGCTCGATTCCAGATAGATCAGCATCGGCTGGCCGGCGTTGCCGCTTTGCGAGGCGGCCTCGATCGCGCGCCACAGTTGCAGCAGGTAGTTCAGGTCCCACTGCAGTTCCTCGGCGCTGCGGCCGATGCCCGCGGTACGGGCGATCATGCTCATGCCGTCCGGAATCTGCAGTTGCGCCATCGTTTCGCGCAGTTCCTGGCGCTCGTCGCCTTCGATCCGGCGCGACACGCCGCCGCCGCGCGGGTTGTTCGGCATCAGCACGAGGTAACGGCCGGCGAGCGAGATGAAGGTGGTGAGGGCGGCGCCCTTGTTGCCACGCTCTTCCTTCTCGACCTGGACGATCAGCTCCTGGCCTTCGCGCAGGGCATCCTGAATGCGCGCGGAGCGCATGTCGATGCCATCCTTGAAGTACTGGCGGGCGACTTCCTTGAACGGCAGGAAGCCGTGGCGGTCTTCGCCGTAGTTGACGAAGCACGCTTCGAGCGACGGCTCGATACGGGTGATGACACCTTTGTAGATATTGCCTTTGCGCTGTTCGCGCCCGGCGGTTTCGATGTCGATGTCGATGAGCTTTTGCCCATCGACGATGGCGACGCGCAGCTCCTCCTGCTGCGTCGCATTGAACAGCATGCGTTTCATGAACGACTCCAGGCGGCTCCGCTGCCGACGCCTCGCGGTTGTCAGGCGCGAGGGCGGGAACGACGACAGGCCGCACCTTGTTGTGTTGTCACGAGCACGCTGGAGCGGGAACGCTGGCGGGGAGAATTGCCTGAAGAGGCGCTTGGGCCCGAAAGACGGGGCCGGCGGCCATAGGGCACCTGCGAATACGGCTTCAAAGCACGGCGTTCACACACCGCACGCTGCAAAAGCGCGCTAAGCCTGATCCGGGCATTGCCACGGGCGCGCGCAATGCGTCGCGCGCGCCGACGGGCGGCAGATGCTGCGGCTTGGGCCGCAGCGGGGAGTATCGAATCCAGCCCGACTTTCCCGCTTGGGGTGTACTTCCCTGGTTTGACGTCGCCAAGCCCCGCACGCTTCGCGGGGCCAAATCAGGCGCAACGCCGTAATTTTCGCAACCGGCAGCCTGCGGACACACTTCGCGCCGTCGGGCTACCGATCAAATTCTTTTCAACCAACTTTCCGTTACCGCGGCGCCTTGCCGACCGAATCCGCCTGTGGGCGCGATCCTTGCCGACGGGCGGCGCCGTGCGTGCAACTTGCTGCTTCTCTTTGATTAGGGGCGAGCAGCGGACCCCCGGCGCAAGTAAAATAGCAGTTTGCGCTTGCGCCTTGCCCAATTCAGCCGGGGCCGGCCGATCAGGCCACCCACAACGTCAGGCTGGGCAAAATTATATTCAGTATGAATGAGTTAGGCAAAATATCCCAGAATTCGGTCGCAAGCGGCCAGGTATCGATGATCGAGATCGACGAAAACTCGGCCGGTCAGCGGATCGACAATTTCCTGTTGCGCGTCTGTAAAGGCGTGCCGAAAAGCCATATTTATCGGATCCTCCGCAGCGGCGAAGTGCGCGTCAACAAGGGCCGGATCGACGCGCAGTACCGGCTGGCACTGGGCGACCTCGTTCGCGTGCCGCCGGTGCGCGTGGCGGCGGCCGACCTCGCGCGCGCCGACACGCCGGTCGTGCCGCCCGCGAATTTCGACGTGCTGTACGAGGACGACGCGATGCTCGTCATCGACAAGCCGGCCGGGGTCGCGGTCCACGGGGGCAGCGGCGTCGCATTCGGCGTGATCGAGCAGATGCGCCAGGCGCGTCCGCGTGCGAAATTCCTCGAACTGGTGCACCGGCTCGACCGCGAGACGTCCGGGATCCTGATGCTCGCGAAGAAGCGCACGGCGCTGGTGGGCCTGCACGAGCAGATCCGCGAGAACCGGATGGACAAGCGCTACTTCGCGTGCGCTCACGGCGAATGGCAGCCCGACTGGGGCCGGCGCCGCGCGGTGAAGGCGCCGCTATTCAAGTATTCGACCCCGGAAGGGGAGCGCCGCGTGCGCGTGCAGGACGACGGGCTGGCGTCGCATACGGTGTTCAACCTCGTCGATCGCTGGTCCGACTATGTGCTCGTCGAAGCGGAACTCAAAACGGGTCGGACCCATCAGATCCGGGTGCACCTTGCGCATCTCGGCCTGCCGATCGCCGGCGACGCCAAGTACGGCGATTTCGCACTGAACAAGGCGCTGGCGCGCGCGAACGCGCAGCCGTCGCTGAAACGGATGTTCCTGCATGCGCACCGGCTGCGGCTCGCTCATCCGCTGACCGGCGAGGCGCTGCAGTTCGATGCGCCGCTGCCCGCCGAATGCAGGCGCTTTCTCGATCAACTCAGCGCATTGCGCGATACCGCCTGAACCGCATGGCTCGACAGCAATTTGACCTGATCGTCTTCGACTGGGACGGCACGCTGATGGATTCGACTGCGCACATCGCGCACAGCATCCAGGCCGCATGCCGCGATCTCGGCCTGCCCACGCCGTCCGACGAGGCTTCCCGTTACGTGATCGGCCTCGGCCTGCGCGATGCGTTGCAGATCGCCGCTCCGACCCTCGATCCGTCCGACTACACGCGGCTCGCCGAGCGCTACCGCTATCACTATCTGCTCGACGACCAGCGCATCGCGCTGTTCGCCGGCGTGCGCGAGTTGCTCGCCGAGCTGCGCGACACCGGGTACCTGCTCGCCGTGGCGACCGGCAAGGGGCGCGTCGGGCTGAACCGCGTGCTCGACCAGTCGAAGCTGACGAGCTGGTTCGATGCGACGCGCTGCGCGGACGAAACGTTCTCGAAGCCGCATCCGGCGATGCTGCACGAGTTGTCGCGTGAATTGGGGCAGGACTTGGCGCGCACCGTGATGATCGGCGACACCACGCACGACCTGCAGATGGCCGCCAGTGCCGGCGCGGCCGGCGTGGGCGTGGCGTACGGCGCGCACACGGCCGATGCGCTGGCGGCGCTCACGCCGCGCTTCGTCGCGCCGGACGTCGGCGCGCTGGCCGCATGGCTGCGGGAGCACGCGTGAGCGCGGCGTCGCAGGCCGTGCGCGTGTGCGCATCGGACGCGCTGACCGACGGCGGCGCCGGCGTGCGCGTCGACGCGACGCTGCGCGGCGAGCAGGCCGTCGTATTCTTCGTGCGCTACGACGGCCGCGCCTACGGCTACCTGAACCGCTGCGCGCACGTGCCGATGGAGCTCGACTGGGCCGAAGGGCAGTTCTTCGAGTCGTCGGGCCTCTATCTGATGTGCGCGACGCACGGCGCGATCTACGCGCCGGATACCGGCAAGTGCGTCGGCGGCCCGTGCCGCGGCGGCCGCCTGCGCCCGGTCGAGGTCGACGAGCGCGACACGCCCGACGGCCGTGCGGTATTCTGGGTGCCCGATGCCGATCTGCATCCTGCCACTCCCGCCACGACCGACTGACGACACCACTGCATGGCCGACCAACCGAATTCCCCGGATTCCTCCTCCCGTCCCGACAACCGTGAACCGAGCTGGGAGCGCGCGGCGCTCGAGCGGATCGCGCTCGCGGCCGTCAAGGAGCAGCGCGCGGCACGGCGCTGGAAGATCTTCTTCCGCTTCGCGTTTCTCGGCGTGTTCGTGCTGCTCGCGTTCGCGCTGATCGATTTCTCGAGCGATTCGAAGTTCTCGTCGAGCGGGCGGCATACGGCGCTCGTGACGATCGACGGCGAGATCGCGGCCGGCGTCAACGCGAACGCCGACGACATCAACACGGCGCTCGACGCCGCGTTCGACGACGACGGCACGGCCGGCGTCGTGCTGCGGATCAACAGCCCGGGCGGCAGCCCGGTGCAGGCCGGCATGGTCTACGACGAGATCCGGCGGTTGCGCGGCAAGTATCCGGACAAGCCGCTGTACGTCGTCGTGACCGACATGTGCGCGTCGGGCGGTTATTACATCGCGTCCGCGGCCGACAAGATCTTCGTCGACAAGGCGAGCATCGTCGGGTCGATCGGCGTGCTGATGGACGGGTTCGGCTTCACCGGGCTGATGGGCAAGCTCGGGGTCGAGCGGCGCCTGCATACGTCGGGCGAAAACAAGGGCTTCTACGATCCGTTCTCGCCGGAAACGCCGAAGATGGACGCGCACGCGCAGGCGCTGCTCGACCAGGTGCATGCGCAGTTCATCAAGGCCGTGAAGGATGGCCGCGGCAAGCGGCTGCACGAGACGCCCGACATGTTCTCGGGCCTGTTCTGGACCGGCGAGAAGAGCGTCGAGCTCGGGCTCGCCGACGGCTACGGCACGACCGACACGGTCGCGCGCGACGTGCTGAAGGCGCCGGATCTGGTCGACTACACGGTGAAGGAAAGCCTGACGAATCGGGTCGCGCGCAAGTTCGGCGCGGCCGTCGGGGGCGCCGCGATGAAGGCGCTGACTGCCGGCGGCGCGTCGGTCAGCCTGCGCTGACGGCTGACGGCGGCAATCGGCGGGCCGAAATGGCCCGCCTTTCACTTTCATCGGTCAGCCGATCGCCGGTCGCGGCATCAGTTCGCTAGCAGCAAGAAGATCGCGGGGCGCTTGTGCAGATTCGGCGCAGGCGCCTTTTTCCAGTCCATCACCGTGCGACTCGCGATCGTCTCGGTCGGTAGGGTCAGGTCGGCCGCGACGCAGATCTGCGTCGACGGCGCGCAGGTCGCGACCAGCGTGTCGAGCATCGCGTGATTTCGGTACGGCGTTTCGATGAAGATCTGCGTCTGGCGCGCCTTGCGCGACAGTTGCTCGAGTTCGCGCAGACGCTTCGCGCGCGCGGCCGCATCGACCGGCAGGTAGCCGTTGAACGCGAAACTCTGGCCGTTTAGGCCCGACGCCATCAGCGCGAGCAGGATCGAACTCGGCCCGACGAGCGGCACGACCTTCACGCCGCGCTCGTGCGCGCGGCGCACCAGCAGCGCGCCGGGGTCGGCGACGGCAGGACAGCCGGCCTCCGACACGAGGCCGGCGTCCGCGCCGGCCAGCACGGGCGCGAGCAGCCGGTCGATGGCGCCGCCCGGCGTATTGACGTTCAGCTCGCTGATCTCGATTTCCTGGATCGGGCGCGTCGTGCCGATCTTCTTCAGAAACGCGCGGGTCGTTTTCGCGTTTTCGCCGATGTAATAGCCGAGCGTGCCGGCGCGCGCCTGCACGGCGGCGGGCAGCACGGCGGCGAGCATCGATTCGTCGCCTTCGCCGAGCGTGTTCGGGACAAGATAAAGCGTGCCGGCGGTCATGCGCGGTCTCCTCGGGTGATTGCAAACAGCGGGTAGTCGGCGGCGCGCAGCATCCGCGTGAGGGCGATCAGCGGCAGGCCGACGAGCGCGGTCGGGTCGTCCGAATCGATCGCGTCGAGCAGGGCGATGCCGAGCCCTTCGGATTTCGCGCTGCCGGCCACGTCGTACGGCGTTTCCGCGCGCAGGTAGGCGTCGAGCTCGGCTTCGGGCAGCGAACGGAAGCGCACGTGCGTGACGATGTCCTCGAGCTGCGCATCGTCCGTACGGCTGTCGTACAGGCAGAGTGCGGTGTGGAATTCGACTTCACGGCCCTGCATCGACACGAGTTGCGCGAGCGCGCGCTCATGCGTGCCGGGCTTGCCGATCTGGTGCCCGTCGAAGGTCGCGACCTGGTCCGACCCGATCACGAGCACGCCGTCCGGCGCGTCGATCGTCGCGGCCACGGCGCGCGCTTTCGCGCCGGCGAGACGCAGCGCGGTCGCGGCCGGCGTTTCGCCGGCGAGCGGGGTTTCGTCGAGGTCGGGCGACACGACGTCGAACGGTACGCCGAGGCGCTCGAGGAGCGCGCGGCGGTAGCGGGAACTGGAGGCAAGAATCAGCCGCGGCGGGCGGCAAACGGTATCCGGCATGGTCGGTTGGGTCGGTGAGTCGTCAGGTGTGGCGCGGCGTTGCGCGGACGCAAGCTTAAGTGATTGACCGCAAAAGGTAAAACAGGTATGCTTTCCCGCTTTTCGTCGGCAGGCTTTCGTTGTGGTGGCGCCTGCCGGGTCTTCGGAAGTAAAGTACGTCATCCTTCGATGAGCCGTACGCGAGCGGTGCCAAGCCGGATCCCGCAAGTCAGCCTGTAGGCAGGAGCGCACATGAACACTTCTTCTGGCAAACCTGCAGCGGCCCTCGATCCGCATGCGGTCGACCTGTTCGAGTTCGCCCGCAGCGGGCGGCAGGCAGCCGGGGCGGTGCGCCTCTCGCAGCTGCCGCGCATGTTAAACGAAGTGCCGACGGACGCGCCGGATCGCGACACGGTCTTCACGTGGCAGGCGGAAGGGTTCACGCAGAAGGAGTTGCAGGACGACGGCGCCGACGGGCAGCAGCCGTATCTGCGCCTCGCGGTGCACGGCCATGCGTGGCTCACGTGCCAGCGCTGCGTGACGCCGTACGACCAGACGTTCGACGTCGACATGACGTACCGGGTCGTCGCGACCGAAGAAGAAGCCGAGGAATTTCCGCTCGACGACGATGAAGCCGATGTGATCGTGGGCTCACGCCAGTTCGATCTCGTCGACTTGATCGAAGAGGAATTGCTGCTTTCGTTGCCGCTCGTGCCCAAGCACGAGGTTTGCCCGGCAGTTCACGAAAGCCTCGTGTCGGGCGCGAGCGGTCCCGTGGAAGAGGCGGACGAAGAGTCCGACGAAGCCGGGGACGAAGGCAAACGGCCGAATCCGTTCGCAGCGCTGCAAGCGTTGAAGAAGGACGGTGACGGCACCAAGAAACATTAAGCAGTTGTGGCGCGGGAAGGCGTAAGGGCTTTGGGCCAGGGTAGTTAAGCGCCGGATCGGGCTGTGTTAGAATCCGGAAAATTATTTAGGAGTTAGTCATGGCAGTCCAGCAAAACAAGAAGTCGCCGTCGAAGCGCGGCATGCATCGTTCGCACGATTTCCTGACGGCAGCGCCGCTGGCAGTCGAGCCGAGCACGGGTGAAGTGCACCTGCGTCACCACGTCAGCCCGAACGGCTACTATCGCGGCAAGAAAGTCGTCAAGACGAAGAACGACTAAGCGTCAAGTCACGCGTTGCGCGCTACGTTCGCCGTTCGCGTGACAACTGGTTCGCTTGACACTTTCCTGGCTCAACAAAAAGGCGGCATTCAACTGCCGCTTTTTTGTGCCTGAAATTCGTCGCATTCCATGACCGTAAAGCTCACAATCGATTGCATGGGAGGCGACCACGGCCCGTCCGTGACCGTTCCCGCGGCAGTCAAGTTCGTCCGCGCGCATCCCGATGCGCACCTGATGCTCGTCGGCATCGAAAGCGCGATTCGCGCTCAGCTGAAGAAGCTGAAAGCCCTCGACGATCCCGCGTTGACCATCGTGCCCGCCACCGAAATCGTGGCGATGGACGACCCTGTCGAAGTGGCGCTGCGCAAGAAGAAGGATTCTTCGATGCGCGTGGCGCTCAACCACGTCAAGGAAGGCGCGGCGCAGGCCTGCATTTCGGCCGGCAATACCGGCGCGCTGATGGCCGTTTCCCGTTACGTACTCAAGACGCTGCCCGGCATCGAGCGGCCCGCGATCGCGTTCGCGCTGCCGAACCCGACCGGCTACACGATGATGCTGGACCTCGGCGCGAACGTCGACTGCGAGCCGCAGCATCTGCTGCAGTTCGCGGAGATGGGGCACGCGCTCGTGGCCGCCCTCGAAGGCAAGGAGCGCCCGACGATCGGCCTGCTGAACATCGGCGAGGAGGTCATCAAGGGCAACGAGACGATCAAGCGCGCAGGCGAGCTGCTGCGCGCCAGCACGCTCAATTTCCGCGGCAACGTGGAAGGCAACGACATCTACAAGGGCACCGTCGACGTGATCGTCTGCGACGGCTTCGTCGGCAACGTCGCGCTGAAGACGTCCGAAGGGCTCGCGCAGATGCTGTCGGACATCATCCGCGAGGAGTTCGGCCGTTCGCTGATGTCGAAGCTGATGGCGCTGCTCGCGCTGCCCGTGCTGATGCGTTTCAAGAAGCGCGTCGACCATCGCCAGTACAACGGCGCGGCGTTGCTGGGGCTGAAGAGCCTCGTGATCAAGAGTCACGGTTCGGCCGACGCCTACGCGTTTGAGTGGGCGATCAAACGCGGGTATGATGCCGTCAAAAACGGGGTGCTGGAGCGCCTCACGCGCGCGATGGCGGATAATTCAGTGTCGCTCGGCGATGGCGAGCACGACGCGGGCGGCGCGGGCCATGCAAGCCCGGCCGCAGGCCATCACGCCGAACCTTCCGCTGCGCAATCCTCTAAAGCATAAATGGCCCAATCGACTCTCTATTCCCGCGTGCTCGGCACGGGCAGCTACCTGCCGCCCGACCGCGTCACCAACCAGCAGTTGACCGATCGTCTCGCGAAGGAAGGCATCGAGACGAGCGATGAATGGATCGTGGCGCGCACGGGCATCCACGCGCGCCATTTCGCCGCACCGGACGTCACGACGAGCGATCTCGCGCTCGAGGCGTCGCGTCGTGCGATCGAAGCGGCCGGTGTCGATCCGCAGTCGATCGACCTGATCATCGTCGCGACTTCGACCCCCGATTTCGTGTTCCCGAGCACCGCGTGCCTGCTGCAGAACAAGCTCGGCATCAAGAACGGCGGCGCGGCATTCGACGTGCAGGCCGTGTGTTCGGGCTTCGCGTATGCGATGGCGACGGCCGACAGCTTCATCCGCAGCGGCCAGCACCGTACGGCGCTCGTGATCGGCGCGGAGACGTTCTCGCGCATTCTCGACTTCAAGGACCGCACGACCTGCGTGCTGTTCGGCGACGGCGCGGGCGCGGTGATCCTGTCCGCATCGGAAGAGCCGGGCGTGCTCGGCAGCGCGTTGCACGCGGACGGCAGCTACTCGAACATCCTGTGCACGCCGGGCAACGTCAATCGCGGCGTGATCGACGGCAGCGCGTTCCTGCACATGGACGGGCAGGCCGTGTTCAAGCTCGCGGTCAACGTGCTCGAAAAGGTCGCGATCGAAGCGCTCGCGAAGGCGAATCTCGCGCCCGAGCAAATCGACTGGCTGATTCCGCACCAGGCCAACATCCGCATCATGACCAGCACCTGCCGCAAGCTCGGCCTGCCGCAGGAGCGCATGGTCGTGACGGTCGACCAGCACGGCAATACGTCGGCCGCGTCGATCCCGCTGGCGCTCGACGTCGCGGTGCGCGACGGCCGCATCCAGCGTGGCCAGCACGTGCTGATCGAAGGCGTCGGCGGCGGCTTCACCTGGGGCGCGTCGGTCTTCCGCTTCTGATCCGCGGCGCGCGATTGCCGCGCGCGGATCCCGTCGGCGCGCCGTTCGTGCGCGCCGTCCGAATCGATTCAATTGGGGACGATATGAAATTTGCATTCGTTTTTCCGGGGCAGGGCTCGCAGGCGATCGGCATGCTCAACGCATTCGCCGATCTGGCCGTTGTACGCGAGACGCTCCAGGAAGCGTCCGATGCACTCAATCAGGATCTCGGCAAGCTGATCGCCGAAGGTCCGGCCGAAGAGCTGAATCTGACCGCCAACACGCAGCCCGTGATGCTGACCGCGGCGTACGCGTGCTACCGCGCGTGGCAGCAGGCAGGCGGTCCGGCGCCGTCGATCGTCGCCGGCCACAGCCTCGGTGAATACACGGCGCTCGTCGCGGCCGGCGCGCTCGCGTTCAAGGACGCGGTGCCGCTCGTGCGCTTTCGCGCGCAGGCGATGCAGACGGCCGTGCCGGTCGGCCAGGGCGGCATGGCCGCGATCCTGGGCCTCGACGACGACACGGTGCGCGCGGTGTGCGCCGAAGCCGCGGAAGCGGGCGTCGTCGAAGCGGTGAACTTCAATGCGCCCGCGCAGGTCGTGATCGCAGGCAGCAAGGCCGCGGTCGAAAAGGCGTGCGAAATCGCGAAGGCGAAGGGCGCGAAGCGTGCGCTGCCGCTGCCGGTGTCGGCGCCGTTCCATTCGTCGCTGCTCAAGCCGGCGTCGGACCAATTGCGCGACTATCTCGCAAACGTCGACGTGAAGGCGCCGCAGATTCCGGTCATCAACAACATCGACGTCGCCGTGGTCGGCGATCCGGCCGCGATCAAGGATGCGCTGGTGCGCCAGGCCGCGGGCCCGGTGCGCTGGGTCGAGTGCGTGCGGCACATCGCGGGCACGGGCGTCACGCACGTGATCGAATGCGGTCCGGGCAAGGTGCTCGCCGGCCTGACGAAGCGCATCGACGCCAACCTGACGGGTGCGTCGGTGTTCGATCCGGCTTCGCTCGACGAAGCGCTCAAGCTGGTGACCGCCTGACGCGGCGCCTTTTCCCAAGCAACGGATATTCGATTCATGGACAAGACTCTCGATAAACAGGTGGCGATCGTGACCGGCGCGTCGCGCGGCATCGGCCGTTCGATCGCGCTCGAGCTCGCGCGCCTGGGCGCGACGGTGATCGGCACGGCGACGAGCGAATCGGGCGCCGCCGCGATCACCGCGGCGTTCGCGGAAGCGGGCGTCACGGGCCGCGGTGCGGTGCTGAACGTCAACGACGCAGCCGCCGCCGAGGCGCTGATCGACGCGACCGTGAAGGAATTCGGCGCGCTGAACGTGCTCGTCAACAACGCGGGCATCACGCAGGACCAGCTCGCGATGCGGATGAAGGACGAGGACTGGGACGCGGTGATCGACACCAACCTGAAGTCGGTGTTCCGTCTGTCGCGTGCGGTGCTGCGCCCGATGATGAAGGCGCGCGGCGGCCGTATCATCAACATCACGTCGGTGGTCGGCTCGGCCGGCAATCCGGGTCAGGTCAACTACGCGGCCGCGAAGGCCGGCGTCGCGGGCATGACGCGTGCGCTCGCGCGCGAAATCGGCAGCCGCGGCATCACGGTGAACTGCGTGGCGCCGGGCTTCATCGACACCGACATGACGAAGACGCTGCCGGAAGAACAGCAGGCCGCGCTCAAGACCCAGATTCCGCTCGGCCGCCTCGGCAGCCCGGAGGACATCGCCCATGCCGTCGCGTTCCTCGCATCGCCGCAGGCCGGTTACATCACCGGCACGACGCTGCACGTGAACGGCGGCATGTACATGTCGTAACGATTTTCGTTTACCATCCGCGCCGTATCCCGTTTTTCAGGCGGATCGGCGCTTGATCGACCATCAAGCCAACGCGCGTTTTGGCGTCAGCAAACCTGATAAAATGCGCGCACTTGTAAATCTGAACTTTCCCTCGGAGGGGTAATGGACAACATCGAACAACGTGTCAAGAAGATCGTCGCTGAACAACTGGGCGTCGCGGAAGCCGAGATCAAGAACGAAGCTTCGTTCGTGAACGACCTGGGCGCCGACTCGCTCGACACGGTCGAACTGGTGATGGCGCTCGAAGACGAGTTCGGCATGGAAATCCCGGACGAAGAAGCAGAGAAGATCACGACCGTTCAGCAAGCGATCGACTACGCTCGCGCAAACGTCAAGGCGTAAGCGCCTTTCGCGCTTGTCCGCCACGTCGCCGCGATCTTCGCGATTGACGCGCCATCCTGCCGGCTTCGCGCCGGATGGACTAACAGCCACAGGGCTCGCAGGGCTGGTTCCTGTGGCCACTGTGGCTTTTGTTTTTGTCATCCAATAATGGAAAAGAGGTTACCGTGAGCCGCCGTCGTGTTGTCGTTACAGGCCTGGGGCTGATTTCGCCTGTTGGCAATAGTGTTGCCGACGGCTGGGCCAATCTCGTCGCCGGCAAGTCCGGTATCGCCACCGTCACGAAGTTCGATGCGTCGAACCTCGCCTGCCATTTCGCGGGCGAAGTGAAGGGTTTCAGCGCCGAGGAATACATCCCGGCGAAGGAAGCCCGGAACATGGATACGTTCATCCATTACGGCATCGCCGCCGGCGTCCAGGCCATCCGGGACAGCGGGCTGGAAGTGAACGAAGCCAACGCGGAACGCATCGGCGTGCTGGTCGGCTCCGGCATCGGCGGCCTGCCGATGATCGAAGATACGCACCAGACCTACGTCGATCGCGGCGCGCGCCGGATTTCGCCGTTCTTCGTGCCGGGTTCGATCATCAACATGATCTCGGGTCACCTGAGCATCATGTTCGGCCTGAAGGGCCCGAACCTCGCGGCCGTGACGGCCTGCACGACCGGCCTGCACAGCATCGGCCTCGCCGCGCGCCTGATCCAGGCCGGCGACGCCGACGTGATGGTCGCGGGCGGCGCCGAATCGACGGTGTCGCCGCTCGGCATCGGCGGTTTCGCGGCAGCGCGCGCGCTGTCGACCCGCAACGACGATCCGGCTGCCGCGTCGCGTCCGTGGGACAAGGACCGCGACGGCTTCGTGCTGGGCGAGGGCTCGGGTGTGATGGTGCTGGAAGAGTACGAGGCGGCGAAGGCGCGCGGCGCGAAGATCTACGCGGAAGTCGCGGGCTTCGGCATGACGGGCGACGCGTACCACATGACCGCGCCGAACATGGACGGCCCGCGCCGCTGCATGGTCGCGGCGCTGCGCGACGCCGGCCTGAACGCGGACGAGGTCCAGTACCTGAACGCGCACGGCACGTCGACGCCGCTGGGCGACAAGAACGAGTCCGACGCGGTGAAGGCGGCCTTCGGCGAGCACGCGTACAAGCTCGTCGTGAACTCGACGAAGTCGATGACGGGCCACCTGCTGGGTGGCGCGGGCGGCCTCGAATCGGTGTTCTCGGTGCTGGCGCTGCACAACAACGTGTCGCCGCCGACCATCAACATCTTCAACCAGGACCCCGAGTGCGATCTCGATTACTGCGCGAACACCGCGCGTGACATGAAGATCGACGTTGCCGTGAAGAACAACTTCGGCTTCGGCGGTACCAACGGCACGCTGGTGTTCAAGCGCGTCTGACGTCGAATCACTTGACGAGTCCATTCGATGCTCCGGCCGGGCGTCCGCAGCGCTTTGCGTTGCGGGCCTCGGCCGTGTCGTATCTCGTGCTGGCCATGTTCGTCGCGTCGGCTGCCGCGTCGGCGTACCTGTTCTGGGCGCCGCGCGCGGGCGCTGCCGCCGGCACGGGCGTGTCGGCCGCGACGGCGGCACTGCTGGCCGTATGGGCGGCGCGGGCCTGCGCCCGCCGGCTGCCGGCCGAGCTGCGGATCGATGCGTTCGGGGAGATTGCGGCGTTTGGCCGCACCGGGCGGTTGCTGGCCCGCGGCCGGGTGACGGGCCACGCGCACTGGAGCAGCCTGCTGCTGGTGCTGTCGGTCGGGCAGGGCGTCCGGCGGGCCCGGCCGCTGCTGATTCCGGCCGATGCGCTCGATGCCGCATCGTTCAGCGCGCTGTCGGTGCTGGCGAGGACGGCAGGCGCGGCGGGGCGGGCATGACGGCGGCGCGGTTACCGGCCGTAACCAGCGTCCTGCGCCGGAACGCTACAATAACGCTCCGCGTTGCATCCCTAGTTAACGGATTTGTCAGGTGAGTGAAAAAGAAATCGATCAGGCTCTGGTCGAGCGCGTACAGAAGGGCGACAAGGCGGCGTTCGAACTCCTGGTCTCCAAATACCACCGCAAGATCATTCGGTTGATTTCGCGCCTCGTGCGGGATCCCGCCGAGGTCGAGGATGTGGCCCAGGACGCGTTCATCAAGGCGTATCGTGCGCTGCCGCAATTCCGCGGCGAATCGGCGTTCTATACGTGGTTGTACCGAATTGCCGTGAACACGGCGAAGAACTACCTTGCGACGCAAGGCCGCCGGGCGCCGACCTCGACCGAGGCCGATGCGGAGGAAGCGGAAACTTTCTCCGACGCAGACCAACTAAGGGATATCAACACGCCTGAGTCGATGTTGATGAGCAAGCAGATTGCCGAAACGGTCAACGCTGCAATGGCTCTGCTGCCCGAAGAACTGCGCCAGGCAATCACGCTGCGCGAGATCGAGGGCCTGAGCTACGAAGAGATCGCGGAAATGATGGGCTGTCCGATCGGGACGGTCCGGTCGCGAATCTTCCGCGCGCGCGAGGCAATCGCTGCCAAATTGCGTCCGCTGCTCGATACGCCCGAAGGCAAGCGCTGGTAAGCGCGACGGGCGGAACGACGCGGGTCGGGGTCTAGTTACGGATAGAGTCGTGAATTCACGACGGGGTGTGCAAGATGGGGAGCATCATGGGGTCGGTCAATACGCAATCGCAAGCGTGCTCGCGCGGCGAGCGCCTTTCCGCGCTGGTCGACGGCGAAATGTTCGATGGCCCGGATCACGGGCAGTTTCTGGCTGAGCTCGACCGCGCGGATCGCGCCGTGTGGGCCCATTACCACCTGATCGGCGATGCGCTGCGCTCGGACGAGCTCGCGCTGCCGCCCGCGCTGAGCGTCGCGTTCACCGCGCGCATGTCGGCTGCGCTCGAAAGCGAGCCGCATCTGCTGGCGCCGGCGGCCGCGCCGGTCGCACGCAAGCTGCTGTCGCTGCGCCGCCGCGTCGTGCCCGCGTTCGCGGTGGCCGCCGCGGCCGCCACGCTGACGTGGATCGTCGTCCCGCAGATGCAGACGGCCGGTGCCCCGGGCGCCGTCCAGGTCGCATCGGTCGGCGCGCCGCAGAACGGCAACCTGCAGCGCGTGACGGTTGCGCAGGCATCGGCCCAGCCGGGCCTGCAGGACGTCAACATCATTCGCGACGCCAGCCTCGACCAATACCTTGAAGCGCACCAGCAATTCGCCCAGCAGCCCGTCGTCACGGGTCCGATGCCGCTGATCCGCGCCGCCGTGACCACCACGCCAGGCCAATAAACCCGATGCGGACATTGCAGTTGAATCACGCCATCTCCGGATGGAAGCGGCTGCCGGCCCTCCTGCTTTGCGCAGCCGCCCTGTTGTCCGTTCAATCCCTTCCCGCCAGCGCCCAGCAACCGGACGATCCCGTCGCGACCCGCAAGGGCGCCGCGGACTGGCTCGACCGCGTGCAGCAGGCGGCGCAGCAACAGAGCTACGAAGGTACGTTCGTCTACCAGCGCGGCGGGTATGTGCAGTCGTCGCGCATCGCGCACGTGTCGTCCCGCGACGGCGAGTTCGAGCGGATCGAGACGCTCGACGGCAAGCCGCGCAAGCTGCTGCGGCACAACGACGAGCTGTACACGTTCGTGCCCGAGCGCAAGCTGTGCGTGGTCGAGCGCCGTCAGACGCGCGACTCGTTCCCCGCGCTGCTCGGCGCGAGCGGCGAGCACGTGATGTCCGTGTACGACGCGAAGTCGCTCGGCAAGGACCGTGTGGCCGGAATCGACGCGCAGGTCGTCGAGCTCGTGCCGAAGGATGCGTACCGTTTCACGTACAAGCTGTGGGCCGATGCGCGCACGGGGCTGTTGCTGCGTTCGCAGACGCTCGACGCGAACGATCACGTGCTCGAACAGATCGCGTTCTCGCAATTGCAGACGGGCGGCGCAAGCGGCGACAAGGCCGCGATTGCAGCCGGCATGCGCAACCTGAGCGGCTGGACGGTCGTGCGCCCGCCGGTCGCGACGGTCGACATGGAGGCGCAGGGCTGGCAGCTTGCGCCGAGCGTCGCCGGCTTCCAGAAAATCCGTGAAGTGCGCCGGCCGATGGCCGCGCGCGACGCGGGCGATCCGCCGATCCCGGTCGATCAGGCCGTCTTCACCGACGGCCTCGCGACGATCTCGGTTTTCATCGAGCCGGCCGAAAAGAATACGCGCAAGGAAGGCGCGGGCAGCACCGGCGCGACGCACGTTCTCGTGAAGCGCCGCGGCGACTACTGGATCACCGTGCTCGGCGAAGTGCCGCCGGCTACGTTGCAGCAGTTCGCGTCTGCCATAGAATACAAGGCTTCCAAGTAACGCTACGGCTCCCGACATGATGAAACTCACGCTGCGCAAATGGCTCGCGGCGGCGGCGCTGTCTGCCTGCCTGCCGCTCGTGCCGCATACCGCATTCGCAGTGACGGCTCCCGCTGCCAGCCTGCCCGACTTTGCCGATCTGGTCGAAAAGGTCGGGCCGGCCGTCGTGAACATCCGGACCACCGCCAACGTGCCGACGAGCGGCCCGCGCGGCATGCTCCCGCCGGGCTTCGACAACGGCGACATGTCGGAATTCTTCCGGCGCTTCTTCGGCATTCCGCTGCCGCAGGCGCCCGGCAACGGCGGCAACGGTGGCAACGGCAGCAACCCGAAGAATGCGCCGGCGCCGGACAATCCGCCCGACACCGAGCAGAACCGCGGCGTCGGCTCGGGCTTCATCGTGTCGGCCGACGGTTACGTGATGACCAATGCGCACGTCGTCGACGATGCGGACACCATCTACGTGACGCTGACCGACAAGCGCGAATTCAAGGCGAAGCTGATCGGCGTCGACGATCGCACCGACGTCGCGGTCGTCAAGATCCAGGCGTCGAACCTGCCGGTCGTCGCGATCGGCGATTCGAACAAGGTGCGCGTCGGCGAGTGGGTCGTCGCGATCGGCTCGCCGTTCGGCCTCGACAACACGGTCACGGCCGGCATCGTCAGCTCGAAGAGCCGCAACACGGGCGACTACCTGCCGTTCATCCAGACCGACGTCGCCGTGAACCCCGGCAACTCGGGCGGCCCGCTGATCAACATGCAGGGCGAGGTGATCGGCATCAACTCGCAGATCTACAGCCGGACCGGCGGCTTCATGGGCATTTCGTTCGCGATTCCGATCGACGAGGCGATGCGCGTGGCCGACCAGCTGAAGGCGACGGGCAAGGTCACGCGCGGCCGGATCGCGGTGGCGATCGGCGAGGTGACGAAGGACGTGGCCGACTCGATCGGGCTGCCGAAGGCCGAAGGCGCACTCGTCAGCAGCGTCGAGCCGGGCGGCCCGGCCGACAAGGCCGGCATCCAGCCGGGCGACATTATCCTGAAGTTCAACGGCCGTCCGGTCGAGGCGGCGTCGGATCTGCCGCGCATGGTCGGCGACACGAAGCCCGGCACGAAGGCGACGGTCAGCGTATGGCGCAAGGGTCAGGCACGCGATCTGCCGATCACGATCGCCGAGACGCCGACCGAGTCGACGGCGAAGGCCGAGCAGCGCAAGAACGCGCCGCAGAAGCCGCGCCAGACCAATTCGCTCGGCCTGACGGTCAGCGACCTGACGGCGGAGCAGATGAAGACGCTGAAGTTGAAGAACGGCGTGCAGATCGACGGCGTCGACGGCCCGGCCGCCCGTGCAGGCCTGCAGCGCGGCGACATCGTGCTGCGTGTGGGCGACACCGACATCACGAACGCGAAGCAGTTCGCCGACGTGACCGCGCAGCTCGATCCGCAGAAGGCGGTCGCGGTGCTCGTGCGGCGTGGCGACAACACGCAGTTCGTGCCCGTGCGGCCGCGCCAGAAGTAACGCGCCGATGTTCACGCTCTACGGCCGCGGCTGGTGCCACCTGTGCGACGACATGCGCGACGCACTGGCGCCGGTGGCGGCCGAATTCGGCGTCGCGGTCGACTACGTCGACATCGACACCGACGCGGCGCTCGTCGCGCGTTACGACGAGGACGTGCCCGTGCTGCTGCTGGACGGCGCGGAAGTGTGCCGCCACCGGTTCGACGACGCGCGGGTGCGCGACGCGCTGGCGGCTCGGGGCTGAACCTGGTCCCCGCCGGCCGGCGCCGCTTCGCACGGGGCATGATCCGGCGGGCGGCTCCGTCGGGCCCCCGCGTGACGGGGCGTCCGAAATCCCGCCCGGCGTAAGCCTTTTCGGCTAAAATAAGCCGTTTTTTCACCGACTTACAAGGCGTGCTCCGCAGTCGTGAGCGCGCCTTTTTCGCTTGATCGGCACTGAATGGATCATATTCGCAATTTCTCGATCATCGCCCACATCGACCATGGCAAGTCGACGCTCGCGGATCGCATCATCCAGGTATGCGGCGGCCTCGCCGACCGTGAAATGGAGGCGCAGGTGCTCGACTCGATGGATATCGAGCGCGAGCGCGGCATCACGATCAAGGCGCAGACTGCCGCGTTGTCCTATCGCGCGCGCGACGGCAAGGTCTACAACCTGAACCTGATCGACACGCCGGGGCACGTCGACTTCTCGTACGAGGTCAGCCGTTCGCTGTCCGCGTGCGAAGGCGCGCTGCTGGTCGTCGACGCCAGCCAGGGCGTCGAGGCGCAGACGGTCGCGAACTGCTACACGGCGATCGAGCTCGGCGTCGAGGTCGTGCCCGTGCTGAACAAGATCGACCTGCCGGCCGCGAACCCCGAGAACGCGATCGAGGAGATCGAGGACGTGATCGGCATCGATGCGGCCGACGCGACGCGCTGCAGCGCGAAGACGGGCCTCGGCGTCGAGGACGTGCTCGAAGCGCTGATCGCGAAAGTGCCGCCGCCGAAGGGCGATCCGGCCGCGCCGCTGCAGGCGCTCATCATCGATTCGTGGTTCGACAACTACGTCGGCGTCGTGATGCTGGTGCGCATCGTCAACGGCACGCTGCGCCCGAAGGACAAGATCAAGATGATGGCGACCGGTGCGCAGTATCCGGTCGAGCACGTCGGCGTGTTCACGCCGAAGTCGCGCAATCTCGAATCGCTGTCGGCCGGGCAGGTGGGCTTCATCATCGCCGGCATCAAGGAGCTGACGGCCGCGAAGGTCGGCGATACCGTCACGCACGCGGCCAAGGCTGCCGCCGAGGCGCTGCCGGGCTTCAAGGAAGTGAAGCCGCAGGTGTTCGCGGGGCTCTATCCGGTCGAGGCGAACCAGTACGATGCGCTGCGCGAATCGCTCGAAAAGCTGAAGCTCAACGACGCATCGCTGCAGTACGAGCCGGAAGTGTCGCAGGCACTCGGCTTCGGCTTCCGCTGCGGCTTCCTCGGCCTGCTGCACATGGAAATCGTGCAGGAGCGTCTCGAGCGCGAGTTCGACATGGATCTCATCACGACCGCGCCGACGGTCGTCTACGAGGTCGTGATGAGCGGCGGCTCGATCATCAAGGTCGAGAATCCGGCGAAGATGCCGGAGCCGCCGAAGATCGAGGAGATCCGCGAGCCGATCGTCACGGTGAACCTGTACATGCCGCAGGACTACGTCGGCTCGGTGATCACGCTGTGCGAGCAGAAGCGCGGCTCGCAGATCAACATGCAGTACCACGGTCGACAGGTTCAACTGACCTACGAGATTCCGATGGCCGAGATCGTGCTCGATTTCTTCGATCGGCTGAAGTCGGTGTCGCGCGGCTACGCTTCCATGGACTACGAGTTCAAGGAATACCGTCCGGCCGACGTCGTGAAGGTCGACATGCTGATCAACGGCGACAAGGTCGATGCGCTGTCGGTCATCGTTCACCGTTCGCAGTCGCAGTACCGCGGCCGCGAAGTGGCCGCGAAGATGCGCGAGATCATTCCGCGCCAGATGTACGACGTGGCGATCCAGGCCACGATCGGCGCGCACATCATCGCGCGCGAGAACATCAAGGCGCTGCGCAAGAACGTGCTGGCGAAGTGCTACGGCGGCGACATCACGCGGAAGAAGAAGCTGCTCGAAAAGCAGAAGGCGGGTAAGAAGCGCATGAAGCAGGTGGGGTCGGTCGAGATCCCGCAGGAGGCGTTCCTCGCGATCTTGCGCGTCGAAGACAAATAACAGGACTGATCCTTTTATGAATTTTGCGCTGATTCTTTTTGTGCTCGTCGTCGTGACGGGCGTAGCGTGGGTGCTGGACAAACTGGTGTTCCTGCCGCGGCGTCGCAAGGCGGCCGACTCGGCGATCGAGGAGTTCGATCGCCAGCAGGCGCGCATCGACAAGCGTTTCGCGGACGAAAACGCCGTGCAGACGCGTTCGAAGCTGCGTGACGAAAAGCTGCGTCAGCCGTGGTGGCTCGAGTACACGGCGAGCTTCTTCCCGGTGATCCTGGCCGTGTTCGTCGTGCGTTCGTTCGTCGTCGAGCCGTTCAAGATTCCGTCGGGCTCGATGGTGCCGACGCTGCTCGTCGGCGACTTCATCCTCGTCAACAAGTTCGAGTACGGGCTGCGGCTGCCGGTCACGAACACGAAGATCACGCAGGGCAGCCCGCTGTCGCGCGGCGACGTCGTCGTGTTCCGCTATCCGAAGGACGAGTCGGTCGACTACATCAAGCGCGTGATCGGCCTGCCGGGCGACACGGTCGCGTACCAGGACAAGCAACTGACGATCAACGGCCAGCCGGTGCCCGAAGCGCCGCTGCCCGATTTCTTCGACGACGAGCGCCAGAATTACGCGAAGCAGTTCGAGGAAACGATCGGCAACAAGAAGAACGCGATCCTCAACAACCCGGCCGTGCCGCCGTTCGTGATGGGCGCATACGACTATCCGTATCGCGACAACTGCACGTACAACAGCCGCGGCGTGATCTGCAAGGTGCCGCCCGGTCACTACTTCATGATGGGCGACAACCGCGACAACAGCGCGGACAGCCGCTACTGGGGTTTCGTGCCGGACCAGAACATCGTCGGCCGCGCGTTCTTCATCTGGATGAACTTCAGCGACCTGAAGCGCATCGGTTCCTTCAACTGACCGCATTCGCTTCACACGCAATACGCGACGCACGGGCCGCGTCGCGTATTGCCGAACTACTTTAAGAACCGGCGGTAACACCGCCTCGTCACGCCTTTTCGTGTCCGGCCGTGCCGTTTCGGCCCGACCGGGCGCCCGCGTTATACTCCTGCACATGCCCCTATCCCAGTTGGAAAGCCGGCTGCGCTACGAATTTCGCAATGCGGAATTGTTGCGCCAGGCTTTGACCCATCGCAGTCACAGCGCCACGCACAACGAACGGCTCGAGTTTCTCGGCGATTCCGTTCTGAATTGCGCGGTGGCCGCCCTTTTGTTCCAGCGTTTCAGCAAGCTGGACGAAGGTGACCTGTCGCGCGTACGCGCCAATCTCGTCAAACAGCAGTCGCTGTACGAAATTGCTCAGGCCCTGAATATCTCGGACGGCCTGCGGCTGGGCGAGGGCGAGTTGCGCAGCGGGGGATTCCGTCGCCCGTCGATCCTCGCGGACGCGTTCGAAGCCATCATCGGGGCCGTGTTCCTCGATGGCGGCTTCGAAGCCGCCCAAGGGGTCATCAAGCGGCTCTATATCCCGATTCTCGATCACATCGATCCGCGCACGCTCGGCAAGGACGCGAAGACGCTGCTGCAGGAATACCTGCAGGGGCACAAGATCGCGCTGCCGACCTATACGGTCGTCGCGACGCATGGTGCGGCGCACAATCAGCAGTTCGAGGTCGAGTGCACGGTGCCGAAGCTGGACGTGAAGGTATCGGGTTCCGGCGCCAGCCGGCGCGCGGCCGAGCAGGCCGCCGCGAAGAAGGCGCTCGACGAAGTGATGGCGGCCGCGCCGATGCTGGCCGCGAAGCCGAAGCGCTCGAAAAACGCACGCGGGTCCAAGCACGTCGAACCCGAGATCGTGCCGGGCGTGAAGGGCGTGCAGGAAGCGCTCGACCTGCGCTCGCCGGAGCGGAAGGAGCGTGCGGCGGCGCGCGAGGCCAGGGCGGCTGGCGCGGTGCCGGCTGCGACCGCTGCGGCTACGGCCACGGGCGCCGAGCCGGCCGTCGCGCCGATGGCCGCGATTCGCGCGGCGCATGTCGAGCCGGCAGCGGACAAGGGCGAGCGGGCGGCGAAGCCGGCCACCGACAAGGTTGCCGACAAACCGGCCGAGCGGCCCGACAAGGCTGCCGAAAAACCCGCCGAGGCCGCGCCGCGCGCAGCCGACAAGCCGGCCGGCCACGCAGCCGATTCGGCATCGTCGTCGGCCGACAAGCCCTCCGCGAGTGTCGACTCGGCCGCGCGCCCGCCGGCGCGCGCACGCGATGCCGCGGCGCCCGACGCCGAGACGCCGCCTGGCGGCGCGAGTCTTGCTGCCGCGCAGGCGCGCGTGGCCGATGCCGACCACTGAATTGCCCATCGATCGTGCCGCGCGCCGCGCGGCCGTTTCCGAACCTGTCTCCCAAACGATATGAACACTCCCGCTCCTACCGGTTTCCGTTGCGGCATGATCGCGATCGTGGGCCGCCCGAACGTCGGCAAGTCGACGTTGATGAACGCACTCGTCGGCCAGAAGATCAGCATCACGTCGCGCAAGGCGCAGACGACCCGCCACCGTATCACCGGCATCAACACGTTCGACGACGCGCAATTCGTGTTCGTCGACACGCCCGGCTTCCAGACCCGTCACAGCACCGCGCTGAACCGTTCGCTGAACCGCGCGGTCACGTCGACGCTGACGTCGGTCGACGTGATCCTGTTCGTGATCGAGGCTGGCCGCTTCGGGCCCGACGACCAGAAGGTGCTCGACCTGATCCCGCCCGGCATGCCGACGCTGTTGATCGCGAACAAGATCGACCGCGTGAACGACAAGGCGTCGCTGTTCCCGTTCATGCAGAAGGTGAGCGGGCTGCGCGAATTCACCGAGCTCGTGCCGCTGTCGGCGCAGCGGCCGGAAGACATCAAGCGCCTGCTGGACACGATCAAGCCGTACCTGCCGGAAGGCGAGCCGATCTACGGCGAGGACGAACTGACCGATCGCAGCTCGCGCTTTCTCGCGGCCGAAATCCTGCGCGAGAAGGTATTCCGCTGGACCGGCGACGAACTGCCGTACACGAGCACCGTGCTGATCGACAAGTTCGAGGAGGAGGGCCGCCTGAAGCGCATCTTCGCGACGATCCTCGTCGAGCGCGATTCGCACAAGGCGATGGTGATCGGCAAGAAAGGCGAGAAGCTCAAGCAGATCAGCACCGAGGCGCGGATGGACATGGAGAAGCTGTTCGACGGCCCCGTGTACCTCGAGACCTTCGTGAAGGTGAAGAGCGGTTGGGCCGACAACGAGGCGGGGCTGCGTGCCTATGGGTACGAATGACGCACTGACGTCGACCGAAGACGCGGTGACGGCCGGCGCGAACGACGCGCCGCTGCCGGCACCGCCCGAACCGCCGCGCAAGGCGCGGCGCGCGACGTCTCGCACGTCCGATTTCCGCGTCGCCGAACAGCCGGCGTTCGTGCTGCACAGCTATCCATACCGGGAAACGAGCCTGATCGTCGACGTGCTGACGCGCGACCACGGCCGGCTCGCGCTCGTCGCGAAGGGCGCGAAGCGCCCGCACTCGGCGTTGCGCGGCGTATTGCAGACCTTCCAGCCGCTGCTGCTGTCGTGGTCCGGCAAATCCGAGGTGCGCACGCTGACGGGCGCCGAGTGGGTCGGCGGAATGCTGCCGCTCGGCGGCGACGGGCTGTTGTGCGGTTTCTATGCGAACGAGCTGCTCGTGAAATTCTGCGCGCGCGAGGATCCCCAGCCGCCGCTGTTCAATCATTACGTGCTGACCCTCACGCGCCTCGCGCACGGCGAGCCGGCGGTGCAGGTGCTGCGCTCGTTCGAGCGCGTGCTGCTGCGCGAGACCGGCTATGCGATGGCGCTGAACCGCACGGCCGCGCGCCGCGCGGTCGAACCCGAGCGCCGGTACGTGTTCGATCCCGAGCGCGGCGTGCGCAATGCGGACGACGACGTGCCGTCGCACTGGCCGGTCGTCACCGGGCAGACGTTGCTCGACATGGAGCAGGACGATTACCATCGAGCCCAGACGGTTGCGCAGAGCAAGACGCTGATGCGCTTCCTGCTGAACACCTATCTCGGCGGTACGCCGCTCGCCACGCGCCAGATCCTGATCGACCTGCAAAACCTATGAGCTTCTTCCTGACAACGCCCACCGCCATCGACCTCGGTGTGAACATCGACCACGTCGCGACGCTGCGCAATGTGCGCGGCACGCGCTATCCCGATCCGATCCGCGCGGCGCTCGCCGCCGAAGAGGCGGGCGCGGACGCGATCACGCTGCACCTGCGCGAGGATCGTCGTCACATCGTCGACGCCGACGTGCGCGAGCTGCGCCCGCTGCTGAAAACGCGCATGAACCTCGAATGCGCGGTGACGGCCGAGATGCTCGACATCGCGTGCGAAGTGCGTCCGCACGATGCGTGCCTCGTGCCGGAGAAGCGCGCGGAACTGACGACCGAAGGCGGTCTCGACGTCGCCGGCCACTTCGAGGCCGTGCGCGCGGCGTGCAAGCAACTCGCCGACGTGGGCGTGCGCGTGTCGCTGTTCATCGACCCGGACGACACGCAGATCCGCGCCGCGCACGAAGCGGGCGCGCCGGTGATCGAGCTGCATACGGGCCGCTACGCCGAAGCGCACGACGAAGCGGAGCAGCAGCGCGAATACGAGCGTATCGTCGCGGGCGTGCAGGCCGGCGCGCAGCTTGGCCTGAAGGTCAATGCGGGGCACGGGCTGCACTACACGAACGTGCAGCAGATTGCCGCGATCGACGGCATCGTCGAACTGAACATCGGTCACGCGATCGTCGCGCATGCCATCTTCGCGGGCTGGGACAATGCGGTGCGCGAGATGAAGGCGATCATGGTGGCCGCACGCGTCGCCGCGCTGCATGGCGGCGCGCGCTGACGATGCGATGCCGCCGCGCCCCGCACGCCGTTTGCGACACACTTGATCTGGCCTTGCCGGGCCACCCCGGCGGAGACTGACATGGCGATCTACGGTATCGGTACCGACATCGCGCAGGTGAGCCGCGTCGCGGCCGTGCTCGAACGCACGGGCGGCCGGTTTGCCGAGAAAGTGCTCGGCCCCGACGAACTGCGCGTGTTCCACGCCCGGCGCGCCCGCTCCGAGGCGCGCGGCATCGCGTTTCTCGCGACGCGCTTCTCCGCGAAGGAAGCGTTCTCGAAGGCGATCGGGCTCGGCATGCACTGGCCGATGACGTGGCGCGCACTGCAGACGCTCAACCATCCAAGCGGCGAGCCGTACGTGGTCGCATCGGGCGAGCTGGCCGAATGGCTGGCCGCGCGCGGCATCACGGCGCGCGTGACGGTCAGCGACGAACGCGACTACGCGGTGTCGTTCGTGGTCGCCGAAACGGACGCCGCGCCTGCCCCCGCACCTGTTTCCCGAACCTCCTCCTGACGGAATTCCCGATTCGATGAAAACGACTCCCGGCCCGGTCATGCTCGACGTCGTCGGCACGACCCTGTCGCGCGACGATGCGCGGCGCCTCGCGCATCCGAATACCGGCGGCGTGATCCTGTTCGCGCGGCACTTCCAGAATCGTGCACAACTGACCGCGCTGACCGACTCGATCCGCGCGGTGCGCGAAGACATCCTGATCGCCGTCGATCACGAAGGCGGACGTGTGCAGCGGTTCCGCACCGACGGCTTCACGGTGCTGCCCGCGATGCGCCGCCTCGGCGAACTGTGGGATCGCGACGTGCTGCTCGCGACGAAGGTCGCGACCGCCGTCGGCTACATCCTGGCTGCCGAATTGCGCGCGTGCGGGATCGACATGAGCTTCACGCCCGTGCTCGATCTCGACTACGGGCACTCGAAGGTGATCGGCGATCGCGCGTTCCATCGCGACCCGCGCGTCGTCACGCTGCTCGCGAAGAGCCTGAACCACGGGCTGTCGCTCGCGGGCATGGCGAACTGCGGCAAGCATTTCCCCGGGCACGGCTTCGCGGAGGCCGATTCGCACGTCGCGTTGCCGACCGACGACCGCACGCTCGAGGCGATCCTCGAGCAGGACGTCGCGCCGTACGACTGGCTCGGGCTGTCGCTGGCCGCGGTGATTCCGGCGCACGTGATCTACACGCAGGTCGACAAGCGGCCGGCCGGGTTCTCGCGCGTATGGTTGCAGGACATCCTGCGCGGGAAGCTCGGCTTCACGGGCGCGATCTTCAGCGACGACCTGTCGATGGAAGCGGCTCGCGAAGGCGGCACGCTCACGCAGGCAGCCGATGCCGCGCTCGCCGCCGGTTGCGACATGGTGCTCGTCTGCAACCAGCCGGACGCGGCCGAAGTCGTGCTGAACGGATTGAAGGCGCGGGCCTCGGCCGAGTCGGTGCGGCGCATCAAGCGGATGCGCGCGCGTGGCAAGGCGCTCAAGTGGGAGAAGCTGATCGCGCAGCCCGAGTATCTGCAGGCGCAGGCGCTGTTGAGCAGCGCGCTGGCGTAAGCGGGCAGGGACGGCGCGAGTCGCGCCGTTTCGGTCGCTCCAAACGAAAAGCCGCGCAACAAGCGCGGCTTTTTTTACGGATTGCGACAGCCCGATTCGGGTAGTCGCTGGAACGGACTTGTACGCAACTAACGGTCGAATCCGACCAGCGCCCGTATTCAGGGCCGCCCGTTTAGTTCACCTTCATCCGCTGCAGCTTGTTGTACAGCGTCTTCGGACTGATGCCGAGTAGCGTGGCCGCACGGTGGCGCGTACCGCCGACCGCGTCGAGCGTCGCGCGGATCAGCAGATCCTCGACGTCGGACAGCGGCGTGCCGACCTTGATCTGCACACTGCTGCCGTTCAGCGCGGCGCCGGCGGAGAAGCTGGGCTCGCCCGCGCGCAGCGTCTCGATGAAGTCGCCCGACGCGTCGTACGCGAAGCGCACGCGTTCCTGCAGCTCGCGCACGTTGCCCGGCCATTCGTAGGACAGGCATTCGCGCACGAAGCCCGGCGCCGCCCGCTTGTCGGTCGTGCTGCGGCCGGTTGCGCGCGCTTCGCGGTTCAGTTCGTCGATCTGCGCGTCCGCGATCGCGAGCGCGTCGCCGTCGCGCTCGCGCAGCGGCGGCATCGTGATCGACGCCGCGTCGAGGCGCAGCCACAGATCCTCGCGCAGCGTGCCGTTCGCCACCGCTTCGCGCGCCGGACGGCGCGTGGCCGCGATCAGCCGGAAATCGCTGGTGATCGAGCTCGTGCCGCCGATCCGCATGAAGTTCTGCGAATCGAGCGCGTGCAGCAGCGCTTCCTGCAGCACGAGCGGCAGCGCGGTGATTTCGTCGAGGAACAGCGTGCCGCCGCCGGCCTGCTCGAACAGGCCCGATTCGCGGCGCTCGGCGCCGTCGAACGCACCGCGTTCATGGCCGAACAGCACGCTGTCGAGCGAGGCGCCGTGCCGGCCGGCCTGCGCGAGCATGCGGCAGTCGAACGAGACGAACGGCCCCTTGCGGCGCCGGCTCAGTTCGTGCAGCGTGCGCGCCGCCAGCTTCTTGCCGGTGCCGGCTTCGCCCGAGAACAACACGGCCGTTTCGGTGCGGGCATTGTGTTCGATCATGTCGTACACGTGCTGCATCGCGTCGCTGCGGCCCACCAGCGCGCCGAAGCGGCCGAGATGGCGCAGCGACGCGCGCAGCGACTGCACTTCGTCGATCAGTTCGTACGGGCGGGGGATCCGCGCGAGCAGGCTGCGCAGGCGCGGAATGTTGATCGGCTTCAGCAGGTAGTCCCAGATGCCGTGGCGCAGGCCCTCGATGGCGCTCTCGACCGTCGCGTTGCCCGTCAGCACGATCACCGGCAGCGAGCCGTTCGGCTGTTGCTGCGGCAGGTGCTGGAGCAGGTCGAAGCCGCTGCCGTCCGGCAGGTTCAGGTCGACGAGCACGACGTCGGGAATCGAGCGGCCGAGCGCCGTGCGCGCTTCGGCGAGCGACGTGGCCGTGTCGACCGAGAAGCCGTCTGCGGCGAGCAGTGCGGTGAGGCCTGACAGGCTGTTGGGATCGTCTTCGACAATCAGGGCGTGTGGCATGGTGGACGCGAGTCGAGTCAAGAGAGGCGGGCTGTCGGCCAGCGGACCGCAGCCGCATGTCGGATTAAAGATTGATTTTATGCCCCGCCGAACGCGCCACGCGCATTATTTCTCCGCCGCTATAAAACAGTTACCGATGATACAAATTGAATATCTTTACCGGTGGCTTTTGTGCTGCTTATGGCTCCAACTTGTGGCAGCTGTTGGCGCCGGACAAACAAAAAGCGCCCCGAAGGGCGCTTTGTTCGATGCGGCTATCGCTGACGATTACGCGCGGCTGCGGTATTCGTTCGTGCGCGTATCGATTTCGATCTTGTCGCCGGTGTTGCAGAACAGCGGCACTTGCAGTTCGAAGCCGGTCGCCAGCTTCGCGTTCTTCAGCACCTTGCCCGACGACGTGTCGCCCTTGACGGCCGGTTCCGTGTAGGTGATTTCGCGAACGAGGACCGTCGGCAGTTCGACCGAGATGGCCTTCTCGTTGTAGAACACGACTTCGCAAGCCATGCCGTCTTCGAGGTAGTTCAGCGCTTCGCCCATCATTTCGGCTTCGACTTCGTACTGGTTGTAGTCGGCGTCCATGAACACGTACATCGGATCGGCGAAGTACGAGTACGTCACTTCCTTGCGGTCGAGCACGACGACTTCGAACTTGTCGTCAGCCTTGTAGACCGATTCCTGACCTGCGTTCGACAGCAGGTTCTTCATCTTCATCTTGACGACGGCCGAGTTACGACCCGACTTGTTGTATTCCGCCTTTGCGATGACCCATGCTTCGCTGCCGATCTGCACGACGTTGCCTACGCGGAGTTCCTGTGCGGTTTTCATAAAAAACTGTCCTGATCAAATCAAATAAATAGGTGCCTGAGCGGTGCACAACGGGTGAGGCGCCAAGCAGATGCGTTCCGGCAGGCGCCCCAAAGCTCAAACGCGAGCGCTTGCATGGTCAGCCGTCGGATAACCGCTTATTTTAACTGAGATTTTGCGTATTCCGCCAGCTTTCCGGCGAGATCGCCGACGGCCGCGAGCGCGTCGGCCCAGCGGGTCGCATTGGCGTCCAGCGCGGCGCGGTGCTGCCAGAAATCGGTCCAGTCGGGCGTGCCGGCGCCGTTCCATGCATGCCAGAACCGCTCCAGCGCCGCCCGCGGTGCATCGGCGAGACCGGCCGATAGGTGCGCGAGCGCGGCGTCGAGCTTCGGCAGGTGCACGTCGTCGGCCTGCGGGTAGATGTGCCACGCGAACGGCTTGCGCGCCCACTGCGCGCGGACGAACGAATCCTCGCCGCGCACGAAATTGAAATCGGCGATCCACAGCAGTGGGTCGTAGTCGGCCTGCGGAACGAACGCGAGGCCATGGGCGCTCAGGTTACCGCTGCGCGCCTGTGCGCCCGCGGCGAACGATTCGACCCCGAAAAAACGCGCGACGGCGGGCGACAGGCGCCCAACCGGCACGAGCGCGACGACCGGGGACGGGCCGTCGCGCCACTGCGCGAGCAGCGCGTCGACGGCCGGGTTCTCGTACGCGAACAGGCTGACGACCGTCGTGCCGGGCGCCGGCGGCGCACCGCCGGTCGCGCGCTGCCACCACGCGGCGCGCGCTGCCGGATCGGTGTCGAAAGCCGTACGGCGCGCGTCGAGGTCGCGCTCCTTCGGCACGCCGCCCGTGCCGGCCGACAGGCCCGGGAAGAAGAACGTCTTCAGCAGCGGGTAGCGCGGATGCGGCGACGGCCGCAAATGGAAATCGGCGACCCAGTCCTCGGCGCTCAGGTATTCGAGGTTGATCCACACGGGGCGCCGCGCGCGCCGCGCCATCGCCGCGAGATACGCGCCGGGCAGCTCGCACGCGAACGCCTCGATCACGACGTCGGCGATATCCAGCGCGTCGCCGACTTCCGCATGCCAGTGCTCGATCACGATCGCGTCGACCGTCTGCCGCGCCGCGTCGGGATCGATCTGCGGCAGCAGGCGCGCGAACGTCTGCAGGTCGTCGACGAACAGGCGGACCTGCCAGCCGTGCTCGTGCGCGAGCTGGCGCGCGACGCGCCAGCACACGCCGATGTCGCCGAAATTGTCGATCACCGTGCAGAAGAGGTCGCAGGCGATCGGTTCGCCCGGCGCGAGCGGTACGGCGGAGAAGGGGGCAGCGGAAAGGCGTGGCATCGAAGCGGGCCGGTGAATGCTCTAAACTGGCGATTCTAATAGACCCGTTCCGCGTTACAAGGCGCCCGGATCACGCATGACATCCCCAGAAGCCTCCGATATTCCGTTCGAACCGAAGAAGATCCTTGCGCAGTTGCCGCACATGCCGGGTGTCTATCGCTATTACGACACGGCGGGCGCCGTCCTCTACGTCGGCAAGGCGCGCGACCTGAAAAAGCGCGTGTCGAGCTATTTCACCAAGACGCAACTGTCGCCGCGCATCGCGATGATGGTCACGCGCATCGCGCGCATCGAAACGACCGTCACGCGCTCGGAAGCCGAAGCGCTGCTGCTCGAGAACAACCTGATCAAGGCGCTCGCGCCGCGTTACAACATCCTGTTTCGCGACGACAAATCGTATCCGTACCTGAAGCTCACCGCGCACCGCTTTCCGCGGATGGCCTACTACCGCGGCTCGGTCGACAAGCAGAACCAGTATTTCGGGCCGTTCCCGAGCGCGTGGGCCGTGCGGGAGAGCATCCAGATCCTGCAGCGCGTGTTCCAGTTGCGCACCTGCGAGGATTCGGTTTTCAACAACCGCACGCGGCCGTGCCTGCTGCACCAGATCGGACGCTGCACGGCGCCGTGCGTCGGCGCGATCTCCGACGAGGATTACGCGGTCGACGTGTCGAACGCCGCGCGGTTCCTGCTCGGCCGGCAGTCCGAAGTGATGAAGGAGCTCGAGCAGAAGATGCACGCGTTCGCGGCCGAGCTGAAATTCGAGCAGGCGGCGGCCGTGCGCAACCAGATGAGCTCGCTCGCGACGGTGCTGCACCAGCAGGCGATCGAGGTCGGCGGCGACAGCGACGTCGACGTCCTGGCCGTCGTCGCGCAGGGCGGCCGCGTGTGCGTGAACCTCGCGATGGTGCGCGGCGGCCGGCACCTCGGGGACAAAGCGTATTTCCCGACACACGTCGAAAGTGCGCTGACGCTCGCCGAAGGCGGTCTCGGTGAAGAGGCCGAGCCGGCGGAGGCGGTCGATGCGGCGCCCGACACGGTGCCCGATCAGCCGGTGGAAGAGTCCGGCGGCGCGCGCGGCACGGTGTCGGCGTCGGCGTCGGCGTCGGCGTCGGCGTCGGTAGAGGCCGAGGTGCTCGATGCGTTCATCGCGCAGCACTATCTCGGCAACCGCGTACCGCCCGTGCTCGTCGTCAGCCATGCGCCCGCGAGCCGCGACCTGCTGGAACTGCTGTCCGAGCAGGCCGGCCACAAGGTGTCGCTCGTGCGGCAGCCGCAGGGGCAGCGGCGCGCGTGGCTGTCGATGGCCGAGCAGAATGCGCGGCTCGCGCTCGCGCGGCTGCTGTCCGAGCAGGGCTCGCAACAGGCGCGCACGCGTGCGCTGGCGGACACGCTCAGCTACGACAGCGACGATCTCGCGACGCTGCGGATCGAATGCTTCGACATCAGCCATACGATGGGCGAGGCGACGCAGGCGTCGTGCGTCGTCTATCACCATCACAAGATGCAATCGAGCGAATATCGCCGCTACAACATCACGGGCATCACGCCGGGCGACGATTACGCGGCGATGCGGCAGGTGCTCACGCGCCGCTACGAGAAGATGGTGGAACAGGCCGCGCAGGCGGCGGCCGCCGACGAAGCGGCCGGCATCGACGGCGAGTCGACGCGCCAGGCCGAGGCATCGAGTCTGCTGCCGAACATCGTGCTGATCGACGGCGGCAAGGGGCAGGTCGAGATCGCGCGGCAGGTGTTCACCGAGCTCGGCCTCGACACGTCGATGCTGGTCGGCGTCGCGAAAGGCGAGGGGCGCAAGGTGGGCCTCGAGACGCTCGTGTTCGCGGACGGTCGCGCGCCGCTCGAACTCGGCAAGGAGAGCGCCGCGCTGATGCTCGTCGCACAGATCCGCGACGAGGCGCACCGTTTCGCGATCACCGGCATGCGGGCGAAGCGGGCGAAGGCGCGCCAGACGTCGCGGCTCGAGGAACTCGAGGGCATCGGCGCGAAGCGCCGGCAGCGGCTGCTCGCGCGCTTCGGCGGGTTGCGCGGCGTGGTGGCCGCGAGTGTCGAGGAACTGGCGAGCGTCGAAGGTATTTCGCACGCGCTCGCCGAGCAGATCTACAAGCAGCTTCATTGACGAGCCCGTGCGGCCGGCTGCATTGCCAGCGTTCTTGTGGCAGGCCGGTCGACACGGCACAATTGCGAATCCTTTACTGTCCCGCATGCCATGCCGTTCAATTTCCCGATTTTCCTGACGTGGGTACGGATCGTGCTGATTCCGCTCGTCGTCGGCGTGTTCTATCTGCCGGACACGGTGATGGGCGGCGCGCACCGCAATCTCGCGGCGGCGGCGATCTTCATCCTCGCCGCGCTGACCGACTGGTTCGACGGCTTCCTCGCCCGCAAGTGGAACCAGACGTCGTCGTTCGGCGCGTTTCTCGACCCGGTAGCGGACAAGCTGATGGTGACGGCCGCGCTGCTGATCCTCGTGCAGATTTCGCGGGTCGACGCGGCGATCGCGCTCGTGATCGTCGGTCGCGAGATCGCGATTTCGGCGCTGCGCGAATGGATGGCGCAGATCGGCGCATCGAAGAGCGTCGCGGTGAACCAGCTCGGCAAATTCAAGACCGCGTGCCAGATGGTCGCGATTCCGATGCTGCTGTTCTACGGGCCGCTGCCGCTCGGCGTCGTGACGATCGATACGCGCGTGTGGGGCGAGTGGCTGATGTATCTCGCCGCGGTGCTGACCATCTGGTCGATGCTGTACTACATGAAGCTCGCATGGCCGCAGATTCGCGAGCGCGGCGGCGCGTGATCCGCGTCGCATGTGGGGGCGGTTTTTGTAAAAAGGGCTGGAAAAGCCCTTGACACACGAATGTGCCTTCGACATAATCTCGCTTCTCCGCTGCACGACGAAGTAAATGTGTGACGGGGACGCAGTAGCGCAGCAATGCGCGGGAGTAGCTCAGTTGGTAGAGCGCAACCTTGCCAAGGTTGAGGTCGCGAGTTCGAGACTCGTCTCCCGCTCCAGATTTTTCTGGCAGCGTGTGGTACGGCAAAGCGCTGCGGGATGCAGGACATATGCGGGAGTAGCTCAGTTGGTAGAGCGCAACCTTGCCAAGGTTGAGGTCGCGAGTTCGAGACTCGTCTCCCGCTCCAGATTTTTTCTGGCAGCGTGTGGTACGGCGAAGCGCTGCAGGTGCAGGACAATGCGGGAGTAGCTCAGTTGGTAGAGCGCAACCTTGCCAAGGTTGAGGTCGCGAGTTCGAGACTCGTCTCCCGCTCCAGGTAATGGGGAAGCCACGCTTCCCTTTTTATTTGATGGACTTCCGGTCCTCGAATAAAAATCTGTCGCTTGCCTCACGGCATCCGGACAGTCCGCTTTTGGCGCGATAGCAAAGCGGTTATGCAGCGGCCTGCAAAGCCGTTTAGGCCGGTTCGACTCCGGCTCGCGCCTCCAAGTAAGAAGAGAAAAAGCCCTGAGAAATCAGGGCTTTTTCTTTTTCCGGCGCCGCTTTACGGCCGTCGCACCCGATGCACGCGCCGCCCGCAAAGCAATCACCCATCCACCGGCTGCACCGGCGTCTCGAGCTTCAACTGATAGAACGCCGCATCGAGCCAGCGGCCGAACTTGAATCCCGCCTCGGCGATCGTGCCCGAGTGCACGAATCCCAGTTTCGTATGCAGTGCGATGCTTCCGGCATTGGTCGCGTCGATGCAGCCGACCAGCACGTGTACCTGCGCTTCGCGCGCACGCCGCACCACTTCGCGCAGCAACAGTTCGCCGAGCCCGCGACCGCGCTGATCGTTGCGCACGTACACACTGTGTTCGACCGTGTACTTGAACGCCGGGAACGCGCGGAACGTACCCCAGCTCGCGAAGCCGAGCAGTGTGCCCGCCGCGTCGACGGCGCCGAAGACCGGAAAGCCGCCCGCGCGCTTCGTCGCGAACCACGCGACCATCGCTTCCGGCGGACGCGGCCGGTAGTCGTACAGTGCCGTCGAGTTCACGATCGCGTCGTTCAGGATCTCGAGAATGGCGGCTGCGTGTTCGGCCTCGCTGCAATCGATCAGGCGCACGTCGTCGCGCTGTGTCGGGGAGTTCATACGGGTTCCTTCCTGTTGGCTCTAAATCGGTTGCGCACGCGACGCGCGCATCACGCGCTCCGCACGGCGGCGGATGCATCGCAAATCGCGACGACATAGCGCGCGGCATGCGACGACGGATTGCTGAAGATCAGCGGCTGGTCGAGCCGCATGGCCAGGCAGTCACCTTCGCGCAGTTCGTGAAGCGCATCGCCCAACGTGACGTCGACGCGCCCGCTGATGATCCATACCTGCTGATGCAGCGCGCTTTCGCGCCCGCCGCTGTCGTACGCGACGCGCGCACCGGGCGGGAAATCGACCTCGACGAGCTGGATCGGCGACGGCCAGCCGGCCGGCGACAGGTTGCGCCGCACATAGCCGGATGCCGGGTCGCGCCATTCGGCCTGCTGCGCGCGGCGGGCCAGCGGCTGCGCGGGCGCGTCGTCCCGGTCGCCGCCGAAAAGCCCCGCCAGCGACACGCCGAGGCCGGCCGCGAGCTTGTCGAGCACGACGGCCGTCGGGCTGGCCGACGCGCGTTCGATGAGCGAGATCATCGAACGGCTGACGCCGGAACGCGCGGCCAGCGCGTCGAGCGTGTAGCCTCGAACGGTGCGCAGGTCGCGCACGCGCCGGGCAATGCGCTCGTTGATACCGGTATCGTCGGTCGTGGTAGTCGCTGATTCTTTCATGATGGATTTATTTTCCAGCAAACTGGAATTCAATGTCAACGGTATTTCCCGGGTGCGATCGGACGAGACGCAGCACACACCGGCTTGCCCCGTCGTCGTGCACGGCGTAATATGCGAAACAGCTACGTTTCGTTTAATTGGGGATATATGGGCATCATCAAGATTTCCGAGCACATGCATGAACGGCTGCGCTCGACGAGCACGGCGCTGAGCCGTTCGATCAACGCGCAGGCCGAACACTGGCTGCGCGTCGGGATGCTGGCGGAACTCAATCCGGCGCTGTCCTACGGCGATATCTGCAAGATGTTGATCGAGGCAGAGGCGCGTGGCGGCGACGTGGGGCCGGCGGAACCGGTCGCGCAGCACATCGAGCAGGTGGCGTAATGGCGAAACGCGAAATCCCGATCCGCGACGCCGCGGAAATCGCCAAGTCGCGCGAAGCCGCGAAGCTCGCGTCGCAGGTGCTGACGATGATCACCGAGCACGTGAAGCCGGGCGTCACCACCGACGAGCTGGATGCGCGCTGCCGCGAATACATCGTCGACGAGTTGGGCGCGATTCCCGCGAACATCGGCTACCACGGCTATCCGAAGACGCTGTGCACGTCGGTCAACCATGTGGTCTGCCACGGCATTCCGACGTCGCGGCCGATGCGCGACGGCGACATCGTGAACCTCGACATCGCGGTAATCAAGGACGGCTGGTTCGGCGATACGAGCCGCATGTATTTCGTCGGCGAACCGAACGAACTCGCACGGCGGCTCGTCGCGGCGACCTACGAGGCGATGCATGCCGGCATCCGCGCGGTGCGCCCCGGCGCGACGCTCGGCGACGTCGGCTATGCGATTCAGCAGGTCGCCCATCGCGAAGGGTTCAGCGTAGTGCGCGAGTATTGCGGGCACGGCATCGGCGACGTCTATCACGACGAACCGCAGGTGCTGCATTACGGTCGCCCGGGTACCGGCCTGCCGCTGCGGCCGGGGATGATCTTCACGATCGAGCCGATGCTGAACGCGGGCAAGCGCGATACGCACGTGCTGGCCGACGGCTGGACGGTCGTTACGAAGGACCATTCGCTGTCCGCGCAATGGGAGCACATGGTCGTGGTGACGGAAACGGGCTTCGAGGTGCTGACCGAGGATGCGAAGCCGCAAACATTCGCGGCGCTTTCCGGCACGCACGCGGCCTGACGGCGGCAGTGCGCTGCATACGGCGGCGCGGTGTTGCGATGAAACGGGCCCCTTCGCGGGGCCCGTTTCGCTTGGGACGGCCGGCGCTGTGGCGCGACGCTTAACCGCGCGCCTTCTGCCAAGCGTGTTCGACGAACACGCGGCACAGCGCTTCCATGCCCCGGCGGTCTTCGTCGTCGAAGCGCGCGGCGACCGGGCTGTCGACGTCCCATACGCCGATCAGCGTGCCGTCGCCGGCCACCAGCGGCACGACGATTTCCGATTCCGACGCCGCATCGCACGCGATATGGCCGGGGAAGTCGTGCACGTCGCGCACGACCTGCGTCTCGCGCGTCTGCGCGGCGGTGCCGCACACACCCTTGCCGAGCGCGATCCGCACGCACGCGGGCTTGCCCTGGAACGGCCCCACCACGAGCTCGGTGCCGTCGAAGAAGTAGAAGCCGGCCCAGTTCAGGCGATCGAGCGAGTGATAGACGAGCGCGGAGAAATTCGCCGCGTTCGCGGTCAGGTCGCGTTCGGATTCGACGAGCGCGCGTGCCTGCTCGACGAGCGTCGCGTATTGATCGGCCTTGGAGGCGGTAGAGTCGTTGGACAGCGTGAACATGGCGGGAAAGCGATAGGGGTTGAAAAATGCGCACTGCGCGTACCGCAGTCTACGGCACGCGCGCGCGGTCTGCAGCGCGTGGTCGTGCGCGATGCGGCGCGCTCAGTCAGGTTCGAGTTCGGCGAACCGCTCGGCCAGAAAGTCGAGCAGCGCCCGTACCGCGGGCAGCAGGCCGCGACGCGACGCGAACACCGCGTGCACGATTTCGCGGCGGGGCGCCCAGTCGGGCAGCACCGTGACCAGTTCACCGCGCGAAACCTCGTCGCGCACCATCATCGTCGGCAATTGCACGACGCCGACGCTTGCGACGGCCGCCGCGCGCAGCGCGAGCATGCCGCCCGTCACGAAGCGCGGCTGGTGATGGATTTCCGCGTGCGCGCCGTCGGGCCCGCGCAGCCGCCACACGTGCGTGGACTGCGGCACGCCGTGATCGAGGCTCGGCAGGCGCGCGAGATCGGCGGGAACGGCCGGTACACCGTGCTCGCGCAGCAGCGTGGGGCTCGCGACGAGGCACTGGCCGCGCTCGGCGAGCACGCGCAGCGCGAGATCGCTGTCCTCGAGCGGCGGCGGGCGCACGCGGATCGCGACGTCGATCCCTTCGCCGACCACGTCGACGCGCCGGTTCGTGGCTTCCAGGTGGATCTCGACGCGCGGGCACGCGGCCATGAACGCGGCGATCATCGTGCCGACCAGCGAATCGAGCAGCACGATCGGGCAACTGACACGCACGATGCCGCGTGGCTCCTCGTGCAGCAGCGCGATCGCCTCGTCGGCGGCGTCGGCCTCGACGAGCATCGCGCGGCAATGCGCGTAATAGGTCTGGCCGACGTCGGTGACCGTGAAGCGGCGCGTCGAACGCTGGATCAGCCGCATCCCGAGCCGCGCCTCGAGCAGCGCGATGCGGCGGCTCAGCTTCGATTTCGGCATGTCCAGCGCGCGCCCGGCCGGCGCGAAGCCGCCGTGTTCGACGACCTGCACGAAGTAGTAGAGATCGTTCAGATCCCGCGCTTTATCGTTCATGAAATGGAACGCTGAGTGCGATTTCGGCAGTCTACCGGATCGATCGTTCCATCTCTATATTGTCATTCAAGGATGCGAAACACGGGTTTCGCCGCAATATGGAGAAGGGCAATGAAGAAGATCCAGGGTGTGTACAGTGCGCCGCGCGGTCATTGGGTCGGCGACGGTTTCCCGGTGCGTTCGATGTTCAGCTACCAGTCTCATGGCACGCATCTGAGCCCGTTCCTGCTGCTCGACTACGCGGGCCCGGCGACGTTCGAACCGACGACCGTGCCGCGCGGTGTCGGCCAGCATCCGCACCGCGGGTTCGAAACGGTGACGATCGTCTATGACGGCGAAGTCGCGCACCGCGACTCGACCGGCGCGGGCGGCACGATCGGCCCGGGCGACGTGCAGTGGATGACGGCCGCGAGCGGGATCCTGCACGAGGAATTCCATTCGGAGGCGTTCACGAAGCAGGGCGGCCCGCTCGAGATGGTGCAGCTGTGGGTGAACCTGCCCGCCGCGGACAAGATGGGCGCGCCCGGCTACCAGACGCTGCTGAACGCGGATATCCCGGTGGTCGAGCTGCCGGACGGCGCGGGGCGGGCGCGGATCGTCGCCGGTGAACTCGACGGGCGGCGCGGCCCGGCCCGCACGCACACGCCGATCGACGTGTGGGACGTGCGGCTCGTGGCAGGCGGCCATGCGCGGTTCCCGGTCGCCGACGGGCGTACGCTCGCGGTGGTCGTACTGAGCGGCACCGTGCAGGTGAACGGCGAGACGGTGGCCCGCGAAGCGCAGTTCGTGCAACTGGGCCGCGATGGCAGCGACGTCGAGATCGAAGCGAACGGCGACGCGAAGCTGCTGATCCTGAGCGGCGAGCCGATCGACGAGCCGGTCGTCGGCTACGGTCCGTTCGTGATGAACTCGCAAGCGGAGATTCGTACCGCGATCGACGACTTCAACAGCGGCCGCTTCGGCCAGATGCCGGCATGACGGCATGACGAGCAGGCCCCGCGCGATGCGGGGCCTTTTTTTCGCGCGTGGGCAGGCGGTCGCGCGCGATGCGCGCTTCAAGGCATAATCGACGGTTGCCGCGCGCTAGTCGGCGCGCCCGAATCAGGACCGCACATGAACGCATCCGCCCCCGCCGCATCCCCGAGCACCGCCGATCTCGACTGGCGCTGGAAATCCTTCGACGCGCTGACGGCGCGCGAAGTCTATTCGATCCTCGAAGCGCGCAGCGCCGTATTCGTCGTCGAACAGAACTGCGTGTATCGCGACATCGACGATGCGGACCAGGCCGCGTGGCACTTGGCGGCCTTCGATCCGGTCGGCCGCGTGGCCGGCTATCTGCGCGTGCTGCTGCCGGACGCGCAGCACACCGACGTGCGCATCGGCCGCGTGCTGACGACCGCCGCGTTTCGCGGCGCGGGGCTCGGCAACGGGCTGCTGTCGCGCGCGCTCGAGCATATCCGCGCGCAGTGGCCGGATACGCCGGTGAGCCTGCATGCACAGGCTCACTTGCAGCGTTTCTACGGGGCATTCGGCTTCACGCCGAGTTCGGACGTGCACGACGAGGACGGCATCCCGCACGTCTGGATGAGCAGCGCGCGCGCGTGACGCGCGCCGCGCTGCGCGGCCGTCAGTGCGCGCCGCGTGCGACGGGCGGTTCGTCCGCGCGCTGCGCGACCCGTTCGCCGATCAGGCGCCCGCGCGCGGACAGCCGCAGCCAGTGCCGCAGCGCGATCAGCGCGCCGATCACGCTCATCATCGAGCCGGGAATCCATAGGAGCAGGCCGCCGATCTGCTGGTCGCGCAGCGGGCTCAGCCACGTGAACGCGCGGCCGCAGATCGAGTAGATCGGATACAGCTCGTGCGGCGTGAAGAAGATCAGCGCGCCGAGCGCGATCTGCGGCGGGATCGCCGCGACGACGATCAGGATCCGGCGGCCCGGCGACAGCCGCGCGGGCGGCGCGGGACGCGGATCGACGACGAGCCACCAGAACAGCAGCCCGTCGATCACCATGCTCCAGTTCATCACGCGATAGAGACGCCAGTCGAGCATCGCGACGAAGTGGATCGGCGACAGCAGCCAGAAATAGATCAGCCCGACGAACAGCACGACCGCGACGACCGGATGGAACACCACGTCGAGCGTCGCGCGCACGGGCGCCCATGCGAGCGCGGGGCGCACGAAGCGCTGCCGCCAGCGGAACGGAATGCCCGCGCGGATCGCCGCGCCCGGATAGGACAGCGCGATGAAGAACGGCCCGAGGTGATGCAGCACGAGGTGCTGCGCGCGGTGCATGAAGAATTCGTGCTCGAAGAAGTAGTCGAGCCGCGTATGCAGCGCGACGTAGAGCGCCGTCAGCCCGAACCAGAACGAGAACTGCCGCAGCGGCGACACCTTCGCCTTCTTCGCGCCGCGCGCGAACAGCACGGCGGCCGCCAGCACCGCGATGACCACGGTCGGCGACGGTTCCCACGGATCGAGCCAGTACAGGAGGTTCATCGCGCGTGCATCACTTCGCCTGGGCCGGCGATTTCACGGCGAACGGCGCATCGACCGTTTCGCCGTCGGAGAACTTCAGGCGCAGGTGCACGGTGTCGCCCGGCTTGATCGCGTGCTTCGGCTCCTCGAGCATGAAGTGATAGCCGCCCGGCGCGATGTCGACCTTGCCGCGCGCGGGGATCGTCAGCTTGTCGACCATCTCCATCTTCTGCGTCGAGCCGTTCGATACCGTCTGGTGCAGCATCGCCATCCCGTAGTCGGGGCTGTCGACGTCGACGAGGTCGATCGGCTTGTCGCCGGTGTTCACGAGCGTCACGTAGCCGCCCGCGGGCAGCTTGTTCGGCAGCCAGCGGACCCAGGCGTTCTGCGCGCTGATCGCCCCGGCGGCATAGGCGTGGGCGCCGGCGCACAGCGCGGCGACGAGGGCGAACGTCTTGAGGGGCGTTTTCGTGTTCATGGCGGAATTCAGGTCGTGGAGGCAGTGTCGATGATCCGGCGCACATCGGCGGCGATGGCGTCGGGCGAATCGCGATCGGTCGCGAGCAGGCGCGCGCGGCCGGTCGCGTCGAAGATGTAGACGGCCGAGCTGTGCGTCACTTCGTAGCCGCCGGACGGATCGCGTTTTTCCATCTGGTACGCGACGCGATAGCGCTTCGCGAGCGACTCGATCTGGCCGTCGGTGCCGGTCAGGCCGCGCGCATGCGCGGCGTCGAAGGCGGCGACATAGGACTGCATCGCCTGCGGCGTGTCGCGCGCGGGATCGACCGATACGAACAGGATGCGCACGTCGTCCGCCCGCGGACCGAGCTTCGCCAGCACTTCCATCAGTCGCGCCAGGGTTTCGGGGCAGACATCGGGGCAGTGCGTGTAGCCGAAGTAGACGAGCGCGACGCGGCCGCGAAACGCATCGGCATCGACGGGATGGCCGTCGCCGCCCGTCAGCTTGAACGACAGGTCGGGCAGGTGGCCGGTGACGTTGGTCAGGTTCCAGCGCGGCTCGTCGTGCGTGCACGCGGCGAGCGCCACGGCGGCGGCGAGGGCCGCGGCCGTGCGGATGAGGCGGGAGAGGCGCCGGTGCGGCGTGGGACGGGCAGACGGCATCTTAGGGACTGTTTCCATATGGAACGCGCAACCCCAAATTAAAAAACATTCTACGGGAATGTCCGAAATTGCCCGTATGGCGGCGTCGCGCGGGAAGCGGTTGCGACTGTAGCGCAATTCGCGCGCCTGCGTCCTTTCGAAACCGGTACGGGACGGACGAGCGGGGCAATATGTCGCAGTTGACGCGGCGGGCGGCGCGATGTCCGCGCTGCCCCGGTTTCGCCCATCCGGGGGCGCAGGCGCGGTAAGATGCGCACAACTCCATTCGCGCAGCGGCGGCCGGCATTTGCCGGCCGCCCCTCAAATTATCGAATCGATGCAATCCGTTCCGGCTTCCCTGTCCCTGACCGATACCGCGTTCTTCTTCGACTTCGACGGCACGCTCGTCGAGCTGGCGCCGACGCCCGACGGCATTCACGTTCCGCCGTCGCTGCTGACGCTGCTCGACGAGTTGTCGCGCCGTTCGCACGGCGCGGTCGCGATCGTGTCCGGGCGCGGCATCGACAACCTCGACACGTTCCTGAAGATGCCCGGCATGCCGATCGCCGGCCTGCACGGCGCGGAGCGCCGCGATGCGAACGGCGACACGCAGCGCATCGGCTTCAACGACGAACGCCTGCTGCGCATCGAGCGCGAGCTCGCGGGCGTGGTCGACCGCCATCCGGGCATGCTGCTCGAGATCAAGGGTGCGGCCGTCGCGCTGCACTTTCGCAATGCGCCCGAGCGCGAGGCGGTGGCGCGTGAAGCGGCCGAGCGCCTCGTCGCCGACTATGCGGACGCGTACGTGCTGCAACCCGGCAAGATGGTGTTCGAAATCAAGCCGAAGGGCGTCGACAAGGGCCGCGCGCTGGCCGCATTCCTCGACGAGCCGCCCTTTGCGGGCCGCGTGCCGCTGTTCGCGGGCGACGACCTGACCGACGAGAAGGGCTTCGCGGTGGTCAACGCGCGCGGCGGCCTGTCGATCAAGGTCGGTGCGGGCGAGACGTCCGCGCGCATGCGGCTCGATTCGGTCGACGCACTGCATGAGCGGATCGCATGCTGGCTCGGCGCGGGGCAGCCTCACGCATGAGCCGGCTCATCATCGTTTCAAACCGCGTCGCACCGATTTCGGAAGGCGAACCGGCGGCGGGCGGCCTCGCGATCGGCGTCTATGACGCGCTGAAGGAAACCGGCGGCATGTGGTTCGGCTGGAGCGGCGAAGTGGTCGCGTCCGGCGCACCGCAGCCGCAGATCCGCATCGAGGAGCGCGGGCCCGTGACGTTCGCGACCGTCGGGCTGTCGCGCCGCGATTACGACCAGTATTACCGCGGGTTCTCGAACGCGACGCTGTGGCCCGCGTTCCATTACCGCGCGGACCTGATCCAGTACGATCGCCACGAATTCGACGGCTATCGCCGCGTCAACGTCTGGCTCGCGCAGCAGCTCGTGCCGCTGCTGCAGGACGACGACGTGATCTGGGTACACGACTATCACCTGATTCCGTTCGCGCGCGCGCTGCGCGACGCCGGCGTGAAGAACCGCATCGGCTTCTTCCTGCACATCCCGTTTCCGGCCGCGCAGGTGCTCGTCAACGTGCCGCCGCACCGCGAGCTCGTCGAGTCGCTGTGCGCGTTCGATCTGCTCGGCTTCCAGACCGAGCCCGATCTGCGCGCGTTCTGCGACTACGTCGAGTTCGAGGGGGGCGGCGAGATCGAGCACGACGGACCCACGGTGCGCGTGCGCGCGTTCGGCCAGACGCTGCGCGCGGCCGCCTATCCGATCGGCGTGTATCCGGACGAGATCGCGTCGCTCGCGCAGGCGGGCGAGCACGGCAAGGCGGTGCGTACGCTCGCGACGTCGCTGCGCGGGCGGCAACTGATCATGAGCGTCGACCGGCTCGATTATTCGAAGGGGCTCGTCGAACGATTCCGTGCGTTCGAGAAGCTGCTCGAGCACCAGGCGTCGATCCGCAACCGCGTGTCGTTCCTGCAGATCGCGCCATCGACGCGTGCGGACCTGCGCGCATACCAGGACATCCGCCTGCAGCTGGAAGCGGAGTCGGGGCGTATCAACGGGCGCTACGCGGAGCTCGACTGGGCGCCGATCCTCTACATTCACCGTCAGTACGACCGCCAGGTGCTGGCCGCGCTGTACCGGCTCGCGCGCGTGGGTTTCGTGACGCCGCTGCGCGACGGGATGAACCTCGTTGCCAAGGAGTACGTGTCCGCGCAGAATCCGGACGATCCGGGCGTGCTGGTGCTGTCGCGCTTCGCGGGCGCCGCGCGAGAGCTCACGGGCGCGCTGATCGTCAACCCGATCGATATCGACGGCATGGCCGATGCGCTGTCGCAGGCGCTGACGATGCCGCTCGCCGAGCGGCGCGCGCGCTACGCGGACATGATCGCGCAGCTTCGCGAGAACAACGTATCGGTGTGGCGGGACAATTTCCTGCGCGATCTGCAGCAGGCCTGATCCGCTCCATTGCCGCCGCTGCAATTGAAAAAGCCGCCGTGCGAGACGCACGGCGGCTTTTTTGTCGGCTCGATGCCGGCGCGTCAGGCCACGCGTTCGCCGGTCTGCGTGTTGCCGTCGGTGGGCGCATGATGGCGGCCGTGCTGCTTCGCGAGCAGGTCGCGATACAGGCCCGGGCGGCTGCGCAGCACGTCGGGCGGGCCGTCGTCGATCACCTTGCCGTTGTTCATCACGATGATGCGGTCGAAGTTGCGCAGCGTCGACAGGCGGTGCGCGATCGCGATCACCGTGCGGCCGACCATCAGGCGGTCGAGCGCGCTCTGGATCGCTTCCTCGGACGCGCTGTCGAGCGCCGACGTCGCTTCGTCGAGCAGCAGGATCGGCGCATCCTTCAGGATCGCGCGCGCGATCGCGATGCGCTGGCGCTGGCCGCCCGACAGCTTGACGCCGCGGTCGCCGACGATCGTGTCATAGCCTTCCGGCATCGCCTCGATGAACTCCGCGCAGCGTGCGTCGCGCGCTGCGGCGAGCACTTCGTCGCGGGTCGCGTCGGGGCGGCCGTACGCGATGTTGTCGTAGATCGTCCGGTGCAGCAGCGAGATGTCCTGCGGCACCAGCGCGATCGCGTGGCGCAGGCTGTCCTGCGTGATTCCCTTCACGTCCTGGCCGTCGACCTTCACGACGCCGTCCTGCGTGTCGTAGAAGCGCTGCAGCAGCGCGAGTACGGTCGACTTGCCGGCGCCCGACTTGCCGATCAGACCGACGCGCTGGCCCGGCTCGATATGAAGGTCGAAGTGGTCGAGGATCGCGCGGCGGTGCGGGTACGCGAACGTCACGCGCTCGAAGTCGACGCGACCGCCCGTGGCCGACAGCGGCTGCGCGTCCGAGCTGTCCGGCATTCCGTGCGGTTCGAGCAGCGTCTTCACTGCTTCGGACAGGCGTGCGACGTGCTGGGTGACGTCGACGAGCGCGACCGCGAGATCGCGCGTGCCGTGCAGGATCGTGAAACCGAGCGAGCTGACGAGCACGATGTCGCCCGACGTCGCGCGGCCCTGGTCCCACAGCCACAGCGCCCATCCGAGCAGGCCGGCGGACAGCATCGCGGTGATCACCGCATGCAGCAGCCGCAGCTTCTCGAGATAGAACAGGCTCTGCTGACGTGCGTCCATCTCGGCCTTGACCGTCGCGCCGAAGCGCTTCTGTTCGCGCAGGGTCATCCCGAACGCGCGCACGAGGCCCATGTTGCCGATCACGTCGACGAGCTCGCCGTCGACCGCCGCGGCCTTCGCCGCGAACGCGTGGTGGCGCGCCGAGCCGCGGCCGGCGAGCTTGAACAGGATCACGGACAGCACGGCCGAGCAGCCGAGCAGGCCGGCCGCCATCAGCGGATTGACGACGATGATCATCAGGATCGCGCCCATCACCGCGATGCACGGCGGCAGCACGTTCCACGCCATCGTGTTTTCCGAGGTGTAGACCGCGTTCGACGTGGCCGTGATGCGGCTGGCGAGCGTGCCCGGCTGCTTCTCCGAGTAATACGTCGGCGAATGGCCGATCAGGTACTGGAACAGGTCGCGCCGCAGATCGCCGGTAACCGCGACGAACGTGTGCGCGGCGACCCAGCCGCCGACGCGCCACAGCAGGTTGTCGGCCGCGATCAGCCCGACGAGCAGCGCGAATGCGCTCCACAGCGGGCCCGGGTGATGGCGTCCGGTTGCCAGCACGTCGATCAGGTGCTTGATCGCATATTGCGAGCCGAGCGCGCAGCCGACGGCGGCCAGCACGCTACAGAGCACGATCAGGTGCGCGGCGGGGTGGAGGCGGATGTAGCGGAACAGGAACGCGATCGGCCGATGCGCGTAGCTCGACAGCTTCGCGTTATGGGCGTTGCGCTGGGCGGGGGTGAGAGAGTCCAAAATATCCGTGCGGTGATTCGGTGATTGAGCGTGGCGGCTGGATCGCAGGCCGGCGTTCGCCCGGACTGAATAATCCGGCATTGTAAACAAGGCCTGCGTCGCGCTGCGCGAATCTTGCCTTGGCCAGAGGCTCGCGATCGATTTTGAGATAAAATCCGGCATCCCGTCCTGCCTCGTGTACCGGAATCACGCTGCCGGCAGCTGCGGGTGACAAGGATCGCCAAAAGGGCCTTCCACTCTAGAACGGACGCCCGAGTCCGCGGGTTGCAAAGTGTTGCGCCTTTGTAACAAAGTAAAGTGTTTGAAATGTCGCGCGCCGTATCGGGATTAACCCTAGATAATCGGCTCCGGGTTCGATTCCAGGTTTTTTTACGAACCCCTGTCAACGGGTCTTCGTTTCAAACGTTCTATGCCTGTCTCGTCGCCGACGCTCCTTGAGCAGCGCGGGTTTCGACGCTCCCGGCAGGCTGATTCGTCCGATGTTCGGACGACATGCATCCAGCCCGGACCGCCGGCAGGTTGCCGACCCATACCTGGTTTTTTGCCGATTTTTTAGGAGTTACGCATGCGAATCGCCCAAATCGCTCCGTTGCACGAAGCGGTGCCCCCGAAACTGTACGGCGGCACCGAGCGGGTGGTGTCCTACCTCACCGAAGCACTTGTCGAGATGGGGCATGACGTCACGCTCTTCGCGAGCGGCGATTCGCAAACTTCCGCGAAGCTCGAAGCGTGCTGGCCGCAGGCGCTGCGCCTCGACCCGACGATCCGCGACGTGATGGCCCCGCACATGCTGCTCCTCGAGCAGGTGCGCCGTCGCGCGGAAGAGTTCGACGTCCTGCACTGCCACATCGATTACTACCCGTTCTCGCTGTTCTCGCGCCAGCCGGTCCCGCATCTGACGACGATGCACGGCCGTCTCGACCTGCCGGAACTGCAGCCGATCTTCAATGCATTCAGCGACGTGCCGGTCGTGTCGATCTCCGACAACCAGCGCATCCCGCTGCCGCAGGCGAACTGGCTGTCGACCGTCTACCACGGCCTGCCGGAAAACCTGCTGACGCCGATCCCGAACGTGAAGCCGAGCTACCTCGCGTTCCTCGGCCGCATCTCGCCGGAGAAGCGCGTCGACACGGCAATCCGCATCGCCGAGCAGGCCGGCCTGCCGATCAAGATCGCCGCGAAGCTCGACAAGGCCGACCGCGCGTACTACGAAGAGAAGATCAAGCCGCTGTTCGCGCTGCCGCACGTCGAGTACATCGGCGAAATCAGCGAGTCCGAAAAGTCCGAATTCCTCGGCAACGCGCACGCGCTGCTGTTCCCGATCGACTGGCCGGAGCCTTTCGGCCTGGTGATGATCGAGGCGATGGCCTGCGGCACGCCGGTGATCGCGTTCAAGCGCGGCTCGGTACCGGAAGTGATCGACAACGGCGTGTCGGGCTTCGTCGTCGAAGACGAGCTGTCGGCCGTCGCCGCGCTCAAGCGCCTCGATACGCTGCCGCGCGAGAAGGTTCGCGCCGCGTTCGAAGCCCGTTTCTCGTCGAAGGTGATGGCGCAGAACTACGTGAAGGGCTACGAGGAACTGCTGCGCCAGAAGCGCCGTACGGTGCTCCGCGAAGTCAACGCAAGCTGATCGCGGGCCGCCGCCGCATGGCGGCGCGCGGCCGTCACGACGCCCCGTCCGGGTTTTCCGGCGGGGCGTTGTCACATCTGCGGCGCGGATCTGTTGTATTCTCGCCGCGCCCGGCGCTGCGAACGGCCTCCGAAGCGGCCCGGCACGCCATCCGGCCATCTGTCCAGACGGTAATGTCCCTATAATGGCCGTGCCGTGAAATCCGGCCCAGTACGAATATCCAGAGGAGAGCAGTCTTGGCGAGAACGAAAACCACGCGCGCAGCGCCGGCCCCCGGCGCCGGCGTGATCTTCGCGTTGCGCGCGATCGGTCTCGTGCTGCTCGCGCGCTGGCTGTTCTCGATGTCCCAGATGGGTTATCGCTCGTCGCTGTCGGCGATGGTGTCGTCGCCGTGGGCATTCATCTACCTCATCCTGATCTTCCTGCTGCTCGCGCTGCCGGGCGCCGCCGCACGGGCCGAGCGGCCGTTCCATCCGCTGCCGCAGTGGCTGCGCCAGGCGCTGCGCGTGTTCGCGCTGATCGGTCTCCTGTTCGCCGTGTGGTCGATCGGCGCGTTCACGTGGGCGGCCGGCTGGCGCCGTGCGCTGCATGCGGTGACGGCGACCAACGGCTGGCTCGTCGCCGCGCCGGCGCTGTACGCGGCGATCGTATGGATCTGCCGGCCGCGGCCGCTGTGGCGGACCAACGTGGCCGCGCGCCGCTTCGCGGTCGGCCGGTATGCGATTTCGCTCGACGTGCTGACGCGCACCGCGATCGTCTGGATGGAAAGCCGCAAGGTGGGCCAGTACGACGCGCGCGAACTGTCGGTGCGCTGGCCCGGCCGCGCGGCACCCGCCGCGGGCGAGCAGGGCGCGCAGCCGGCGGTCGTGCCGCCGCGCCGCGGCAGCCTGTTCAATCGACCGAAGGTGGAACTGCTGTGGGATTCGCCGGCGGCTGTCGGCCATAACCGGCAGATCGTGATGCGCACGCCGCTCGCGACCGAAGGCGATCGGGTCGCGGTGCTCGCGCTCGACGCGGCGCTCAAGCAGATCGTCTGATAGGGCCCGCAGCGGTTGCGGGCGACAAGGAGGCGCGATGATCGTCCGTTGGTTGCTGGCTGCCATTCACCTGAGTGCGTTCGGCGTCGCGTTTGCCGCGATCGCGGGGCGTAACCGCGCGTTGCGCCGGCTCGTCGCTTCGGCGCAGGCGGCCGATTTGCCCGGCGTGTTCAAGGCCGATGCGGTCTGGGGGCTGTCCGCGCTCGTGCTGATCGCGACGGGCCTTGCGCGCGCGTTCGGCGGTTTCGAGAAAGGGACCGCGTACTACCTGCACGAACCGCTCTTTCACCTGAAGATGACTGCGCTCGTGCTGATCCTGCTGCTCGAGATCGCGCCGATGCTGGGGCTGATCCGCTGGCGTGTCGCCGCGCGGCGGCAGCAGATGCCCGATATCGGCCGTGCGCGCACTTATGTGCGGATCGGCCACTGGCAGGCGCTGCTGGTGATCGTCATCGTGTTCGCCGCGTCGGGGATGGCGCGGGGGATAGGGGCGCCCGGCTAGGGACGCCCGGTTAGGGCGCCCAACTAAGGCTGCCCAGCCAAGTGCGGCCACTCAGGTCCGGCATGGCGACAACCATCCGGATCCCGTTCCACCCGCGAGGCGTTTCAAGCCCGGCGCCAGCCGGACCGGCCGCGCACCGCATCATGCCTGCCGATTCCCGTCCGACCGGGCGGTTTCGCCGCCCGGCTCGCGCTGCACTCAGCGCACGAGGCACGGGCGCTTGTTGTTGAACGTCCAGCCCGGGATCAGATACTGCATCGCCGCCGCGTCGTCGCGGGCGCCGAGGCCGTGCTGCTTGTACAGCTCGTGCGCGAGCGCGACCGCATCCATGTCGATGTCGATGCCGAGCCCCGGCCGCTTCGGCACTTCCACCAGCCCGTTCTCGATCTTCAGCGGCTCGCGCGTCAGCCGTTCGCCGTCCTGCCAGATCCAGTGCGTATCGATCGCGGTGACCTGGCCCGGCGCCGCGGCCGCGACGTGCGTGAACATCGCGAGCGACACGTCGAAGTGGTTGTTCGAATGCGAACCCCACGTGAGGCCCCAGTCGCGGCACATCTGCGCGACCCGCACCGACCCCTGCATCGTCCAGAAGTGCGGATCGGCGAGCGGAATGTCGACGGCGTGCAACTGCACCGCATGGCCCATCTGCCGCCAGTCGGTCGCGATCATGTTGGTCGCCGTCGGCAGCCCCGTCGCGCGGCGGAATTCGGCCATCACCTCGCGGCCCGAGTATCCGTTCTCCGCGCCGCACGGATCTTCCGCATACGCGAGCACGTGATGCTGGTCGCGGCACAGCCGCACGGCCTCGTCGAGCGACCATGCGCCGTTCGGATCGAGCGTCACGCGCGCGTCGGGGAAGCGCTCGGCGAGCGCCGTCACGGCTTCGATCTCGCTTGCCCCGTCGAATACGCCGCCCTTCAGCTTGAAGTCGTTGAAGCCGTAGCGCGCATGCGCGGCTTCGGCGAGCCGCACGACGGCTTCGGGCGTCAGCGCGGCTTCGTCGCGCACGCGCGTCCAGTCGTCGGTCGCGCCGCGGCCGTCTCGATAGGGGAGCGCGGTCTTCGTGCGATCGCCGACGTAGAACAGGTAGCCGAGCATCTCGACGCGCTCGCGCTGCTGGCCTTCGCCGAGCAGCGCGGCGACCGGTACGCCCAGATGCTGGCCGAGCAGGTCGAGCAGTGCGGCTTCGAGCGCGGTGACCGCATGGATCGTCGTGCGCAGGTCGAAGGTCTGCAGCCCGCGGCCGCTCGCGTCGCGGTCGGCGAAGGTACGCCGCACGTCGTTGAGCACCGCGTGATAGTTGCCGACCGGCTGGCCGACGACGAGCGCGCGCGCGTCGTCGAGCGTACGGCGGATGCTTTCGCCGCCGGGCACTTCGCCGACGCCCGTGCGGCCCGCGCTGTCCTTCAGGATCAGGAGGTTGCGAGTGAAGAACGGGCCGTGCGCGCCGCTCAGGTTGAGCAGCATGCTGTCGTGGCCGGCGACCGGAATCGCTTGCAGGTCGACGATGCGCGGCGTGTCGTGGGAAGGCGAGGCAGTGACGGCGTTCATGGGCGGCGATGGCGAAAGAGTGAGCGGTGCCGTGCGGCAAAAGCTTTGCCGCGCGCGGCGGGAGGTGCGATCATTCGACAACCGACGTGCGCGGCGCGCAAGCCCCGCATGTCGACGCAACCCGAAAGAGGGGTGGGAGCGACAACCGGCCGGCGGAGCGCAGAACGCGAACGCGGGTCGATCGTCACGCACGGGACCGGGCGGTGCTGAACAGCCGACCTGAGTCGACAGGAGATCCGTGCGCCGATCATCAGTCGTCGGATGACTTGTGACGCAGTATAATGAATCATCGGCTTTCGCTCAAACCCCGCGTAAACCCTCGGCTCACATTACGATCATTCAAAAAGGAACCGGCCACATGTCCGTGCCTACGCTTCCCGCAGCGCCGCGCCGTCGCGCACGCAGCCTCGCACAAGATGTCGTCGACGCGCTGACCGCGCAGATCGAAAACGGCACGCTGCGTCCCGGCGACAAGCTGCCGACCGAAACCGAAGTCATGGCGGCGCAGGGCGTGAGCCGCACGGTCGTGCGCGAAGCAATCTCGCGGATGCAGGCGAGCGGCCTCGTCGAGACGCGCCACGGCATCGGCAGCTTCGTGCTGGAGCCGTCGCGCCGCCAGACGCTCGGCATCGATCCCGCGACGATCACGACGCTGCGCGACGTGCTCGCGGTGCTGGAATTGCGCATCAGCCTCGAAAGCGAGTGCGCGAGCCTCGCCGCGCAGCGTGCGAACGATACCGACCTCGCCGCGCTGCGGCGCGCGCTCGACGCGATCGCGACGGGCGCGGGCGGCGGCCGCGACACCGCGCAGCTCGACTTCCAGTTCCACCTGCAGATCGCGCAATCCACCGGCAACCGCTATTTCGTCGACATCATGACGCAGCTCGGCACCTCGATCATCCCGCGCACGCGGGTGAATTCGGCGCGCTTTGCCGGCGACGACCTCGAGCGCTACGTCGGCCGGCTGAACCACGAGCACGAGGACATCTACGAGGCGATCGCGCGCCACGACCCGGAAGCCGCCCGCGCCGCGATGCGCACGCACCTCACGAACAGCCGCGAGCGGCTGCGCCGCGCGCACGAGGCAGCCGAGGCCGAAGCCGGCTGACCGTTGCGTCGTGGGGCTCGCGCGGCTGCGAGCCCGGCCGCATCGCTTCAACATCAGTCGTCATACAAGATCGGTATGACCACCTCGATCTCCGCGGCCAGACGGCGTTGACGCCGCCGGCCGCTTGCCTCGTCGATCAGCCTCCCTTCGTCACGATCGTCTTCCACGCGCCGTTCTTCACCTGGTACAGCGTCGACATCCCGCTCTTCAGCGAGCCGTCGTTCGCGAACGAGATACGGCCGGTCACGCCTTCGAAGTCGATTTTCTTGAGCGCCGGGCGATAGGCCTTCGGGTCGGTCGAACCGGCCGCCTGCATCGCCTTGATCGCCGCCCATGCGGCGTCGTAGCCGAATTGAGCATACGACAGCACGTCGACGCCGAAGCGCTTCTTGAAGCGCGCCTCGAAATCCTTCCCCTGCGGCAACTCGTCGAGCGGCCGGCCGTATTCCCACGCCATCGCGCCTTCGGCGGCCGGCCCCGCGATCTTGATGAACTCGTTGTCCTTCACGCCGCCGCCGCCGACGAACTGCGCGTTCAGCCCGAGCTGCCGCATCTGCTTGATGAAGTTCGCGGCGAGCGAATCGAGGCCGCCGAAGAAGATCAGGTCGGGGTTCTTGCCCTTCAGGCTCGTGATCTGCGCACGGAAATCGACCGCCTGGTTGCTGGTGAACTCGCGCCCGATGAGGTTGCCGCCGGCGGCTTTCACGGCCTTCTCGAATTCGTCGGCCTCGCCCTGGCCGAACGCGGTGCGGTCGTCGATGATCGCGATGCGCTTCGCCTTCGTCACGTCGACCGCGTACTTGCCCGCATTGCCGGCATTCTGGCCGTCGGTCGCGATCACCATGAACATGTTCGCGAGCCCGCGCGACGTGAGCGTCGGGTTGGTCGCGGCCGGGTCGATCACCGGAACGCCGGCCTTGTCGTAGACCACCGACGCAGGGATCGTCGTCCCCGAGTTGAAGTGACCGACCACGACCGACACGTTCTGGTCGACCAGCGCCTGCGCGGCCTGCACGCCGATGCGCGGGTCGGCCTGGTCGTCCTGCACGACGAGATTGAAGTGGGCAGGCTTGCCGGCGATCTGCACCTTCTGCGCGACCGCGTCGTCGAGCGCGAGCTGTACGCCGTTTTGCAGATCCTTGCCGTAGCCGGCGTTCACGCCCGTGAGCGGCGCGGCGAAGCCGACCTTCACGTCGGTTGCGTCGGCAGCCTGGGCGGCCTGTTGCGAGAGGAGGGCAAGCGCGGATGCAATCGACACCGACAGCAGGGAATGACGGAATTTCATGTTGTTCCTCTTGTTCGACACCTGCGAGTGGGTACCGCACGCGTTCGGGCGGGCCGGGCGCGTGCGACGGGCGGGCGGTTCGACCGCTTCTCCGAATCGGGCGGGGAGGTCGGCATCGTGATCCTCGGAAACATCTCCCGTCAGGCTCCGCGAAGAGCCCCGATTGCCTCGATATATAGGTCGCCGATATGCACGGGTCTTGGAAATTTGCCGCGCATTCGATGCGGATTTGCGCATAGCTTCCGCGCGTGCGCGGGTGGCCGGTATCGGGAGTTTCCCGTCGCGAACGGAACGGGCGGGGGAGGAAGGGGGGCGGAGCGGGGGCAAACGCAGCGGCGCGGCCCGCCGGGGCCGCGCCGTGTCGGGTCGGCGTCAGTCGGACAGGGCGTCCGATGCGGCTTCCGCGTCGTCGTGCGATGCGGTCGTGCGGATCAGCGGGTCGCTGGTGCTCGGGCGGCCCGTTTCGACGTGGCCCGCGAAGCGGCGCAGGAAGCCGAGCAGCCGGCCGTCGCTGACGGTCAGGTCGTACCAGCCGTTGCTGCCGCGCAGGTCCCAGTAATCGTCGACGTGCGCGCCCGGCGCGAGGTCGAACGTGCGCGCGTGACCGTGGCCGTACGCGTTCGTGACCTTGAGCCGCACGGCCTTGTGGCCGCGGTTCATCAGGCGCAGCGTGATGTTGCCGTTCGCGACGTCGTAGCCGTAGATCACCTCGGGGTTCACGTTCGCGCTGCCGACGCCGGTCGCGAACGGGCCGCGGAAATGGCAGTAGAAGCCGTTCGGGCCGTACACGTCGAGGTCGTACAGGCCGAGCGACGCGGCGGCGTTCCACGTATCGGCGACGCGTTTGCCGGCTTCGACCGTGTATGCCCACGGGCCGTCGACGCGATTGCGCGACTGGACCTGGAACGCCGCGCCTGCCCGGCCCGTGTTCGCGAAGGTCAGCCGGAACTGGCCGTTCGCGGCTTCGACGCGGCCGTGCACGAACAACTCGTACGGCAGCGCACGCGCCGGACGCAGCCCGGCCTCCTGTTTCGGCAGCTTCTGCAGCGCCGGCGGGACCGGGATGTAGTCGGGATGGCGCACGCGGTCGGGCGGCGCGTAGCCGCTCGTGTCGGGCAGCGTCGGCCATGCGGCGTCCGCGGTCGCGAACTCGAATGCCGACGTCAGGTCGCCGCACACCGTGCGACGCCACGGCGACACGTTGGCGGCCGTGACCGGATACTGCGCGCCGAACCGCGCCTCGATGAATTGCAGCAGCGACGTGTGATCGAAGGTCTGCGAGCAGACCCAGCCGCCCTTGGTCCACGGCGACACGACGAGCATCGGCACGCGCGGCCCCAGGCCGTACGGGCCGGCCATGTGCGATGCGTCGCCGGGGAATGCCTCGTTGGTCGTCGCGACCGTCGACAGGCCGTTGTCGCGCGACTGCGGGGCGAACGGCGGCGGTACGTGATCGAAGAAGCCGTCGTTTTCGTCGTACGTGATGAAGAGCGCGGTCTTGCTCCACACGTCGGGATTCGACACGAGCGCCTTCAGCACCTGCTCGATGTACCACGCGCCGTAGTTGGCGGGCCAGTTCGGATGCTCGGAATACGCTTCCGGTGCGCAGATCCACGACACCTGCGGCAGCGTGCCGTTCTTCACGTCCTGCTGCAGCACGTCGAACAGCGTGCCGCCGGCGCTGATGTTGGTGCCGGTGCGCGCCTTGTCGTACAGCGGCGTGCCGGGCAGCGCGGTGCGGTACTGGTTGAAGTAGAGCAGCGAGTTGTCGCCGTAGTTGCCGATGTACGGGTTTTGCGTCCAGCCCCACGAGCCGTTCGCGTCGAGCCCCGTGCCGACGTCCTGGTAGATCTTCCACGACACGCCGGCCTGTTCGAGCACTTCCGGATAGGTCGTCCAGCCGTAGCCCTTTTCGTCGTTGCCGAGCACCGGGCCGCCGCCCGTGCCGTCGTTGCCGACGTAGCCCGTCCACATGTAGTAGCGGTTCGGGTCGGTCGAGCTGGGGATCGCGCAGTGGTAGGCGTCGCAGATCGTGAACGCGTCGGCGAGCTGGTAGTGGAACGGGATGTCGTCGCGCTTCAGGTACGCCATCGTCGTGGTGCCCTTGTTCGGCACCCACTGGTCGTAGCGGCCCTTGTTCCAGGCGGCGTGCATGTCCTGCCAGCCGTGCGGCAGATCCTGCAGGAACTGCAGGCCGAGCTTGTCGGCGCCCGGGTGGAACGGCAGCAGTTCGGCCGGGCCGACCGGCTGGTGAAACACCGACTTGCCGTTCGCGAGACGCAGCGGGCGCGGGTCACCGAAGCCACGGACACCGCGCATCGTGCCGAAGTAGTGGTCGAACGAACGGTTCTCCTGCATCAGGATCACGATGTGTTCGATGTCGCGGATCGTGCCGGTGCGGCGGTTCGCGGGAATCGCGAGCGCATCGCGGATCACGGGCGGAAACAGGTTCAGCGCGGCGGCGCCGGCAGTGCCGGCGGCGACGCGCAGGAAGTCACGACGGTTCGATCGGGTCATGGTCGTTATCGTGCGTTAAAGGGGGAGCCGATTGGCGGGACCTGCGGGAACGGCGCGCGCCGGGTCGCAGGATGCGGCTGCGCCGGTTCGTGCCGCCGCGAGCATAGCGAGGAATCGGTGTCATTCATGTGAAGTCCGGAAACGTTTGCACGCATGGATCGGATCGCGGCCGGCGGTGCGTCGCCGCACGAACTGCGTGGAAGCGGCGGCCGGCCGGGGGGGGCGGCGCGTGGCACGCCGGAGGAGCGGGGAGCGGCGGGACAGCGGGGCAGCGGGATAGCGGGATAGCGGGGCAGCGGGATAGCGGAATAGCGGAATAGCGGAATAGCGGAATAGCGGAATAGCGGAATAGCGGAATAGCGGAATAGCGGAATAGCGGGATAGCGGAATAGCGGAATAGCGGAATAGCGGGATAGCGGGATAGCGGAATAGCGGGATAGCGGGATAGCGGGATAGCGGGATAGCGGGATAGCGGAATAGCGGGATAGCGGGGCGGGAGAGGGAAGGCCAGGACGGCAGAGGACGGCAGCGGCCAGGATGGCGATGCGCACGCGTCAGGCATCAGGCATCAGGCGTCGGTCACCCACGCGCCGAACCATTCGCTCGGCCGCGCGATTTCGTCCTGCGCGGCGACGAGTTCGAGTTCGTAGCGGCGGGCGTCGTAGGTGGCCTTCACGACCGCATGCACGGCCGCGAGCGTGTGCTCGAACGCGGCGCGCACCGAGTCGCCGCGCAGCCGGCACGCTACGAAGATCGCGCTGGTCAGGTCGCCGACGCCGACCGGATGGCGCGGAAACGCATACAGCGGCCGCTGGCCGATCCACGCTTCGGTTTCGGTGACGGCGAGCATGTTGAAACGGTCGGCCGGGCTGTTGCGGTCGTGCAGGTGCTTGACGAGGATGATCTTCGGGCCGCGGCGGATCAGCGCCCGGCACGCGTCGACGGCTTCGGCGACGGTCTCGATGCGCCGCCCGGCGAGCTTCTGCAGTTCGGTGTGGTTCGGCGACATGCCGTCTGCGAGCGCGGGCACTTCCTGGACGATGAATTCCTCGACGCCGGGCTCGGGCCGGATGCCGCCCGTCTGGCCCATCGCCGGATCGCAGAAGTACCACGCGTTCGGATTCATCGCCTTCACCGAGCGCACGATCTCGACCGCCGCGCGCGCCTGCGGCGGCGAGCCGAGGAAGCCGGACAGCACCGCGTCGCAACGCTTGAGCGCGCCGATGGCGGCGACGCCGTCGACGAGCTGTTCCATCTTCGCGGCATCGATCGCGCTGCCGGCCCAGTGGCCGTACTGCATGTGATTCGACAGCTGGACGGTGTTGAGCGGCCAGACGTTGATGCCGAGACGCTGCATCGGGAACACGGCCGCACTGTTGCCGGCATGGCCGTAGATGACGTGCGACTGAATGCTGAGGACGTTTTTCATGGGAATTCGCCTGCCCGCGTTTCAGGGTCACGTCACACGATACCCGAGTTCGTCATACGCGCGGAAGTCGCGCGGCCCCGGAGTGTTGCGCGCCGTCGTCACGCGAGCGCGTAGAATCGCGGGGCGCGACGCAGCACGGCTGCAGCCCGGCTGCCCGCGCGCGTCCCCAATCACCGTGATCGCCATGCTTTCGATTTGCAAGATGTTGTCCGTCGCGCGCGCCGCCGTGCTCGGCGCGAGTGCCGCCGCCGCATGCGCGATGCCCTTTGCGGCCGCCGCCGCGACGCCCGCCGCCAACGACGGGCCCGTGTACGGCCCGCGCCTGGAAGGATTCGCGTATCCGGCGCCCGTGCACGAGTACGCGTTCGTGTCGCAGCGCGAAACCCTCGAGATGGCGTACCTCGACGTGCAGCCTGCGCACCCGAACGGCCGCACCGTCGTGCTGCTGCACGGCAAGAACTTCTGCGCGGCGACCTGGGAGGACACGATCGGCGTGCTGAGCCGCGCCGGCTATCGCGTGATCGCGCCGGACCAGATCGGCTTCTGCAAGTCGTCGAAGCCCGAACGCTACCAGTACAGCTTCCAGCAACTCGCGCGCAACACGCACGCGCTGCTCGAATCGGTCGGCGTGAAGTCGGCGACGATCCTGGGCCACTCGACGGGCGGGATGCTCGCGATCCGCTACGCGCTGATGTATCCGAAGGCGACCGACCAGCTCGTGCTCGTGAACCCGATCGGCCTCGAGGACTGGAAGGCGCTCGGCGTGCCGCCGCTGTCGGTCGACTACTGGTATGCGCGCGAACTGAAGACCACGGCCGACGGCATCCGCCGCTACGAGCAGGGCACGTACTACGCGGGCAAGTGGTCGCCGTCGTACGAGCGCTGGGTGCAGATGCTCGCCGGGATGTATCGCGGCGCCGGCCGCGACGCGGTCGCGTGGAACTCCGCGCTGATCTACGACATGATCCTCACGCAGCCGGTGGTCTACGAATTCGGCGCAATCCGCGTGCCGACGCTGCTGATGATCGGCGACAAGGATACGACCGCGATCGGCAAGGACGTCGCGCCGCCCGACGTGCACGCGAAGCTCGGCCGCTATCCGGAGCTCGCGAAGCGCACGCAGGCCGCGATTCCCGGCGCGCAGCTCGTCGAATTCCCGGCGCTCGGACACGCGCCGCAGATCCAGGATCCGGACGCTTTCCACAAGGCGCTGCTCGACGGGCTCGAGGCCGTGCACCCGCAGTGATGCGGGTGCGGGGCAGGCGGCCGGCGGCGCGGTCGCGCCGTCAGCTTGTCTCGTTCGCGAGTTCGTCGCGGATCTGCGCGGTCAGTTCGAACGAGCGCAGCCGCGCGGCGTGATCGTAGATCTGCGCGGTGACGATCAGCTCGTCGGCACCCGTCTGCGCGATGCGCTCGCGCAGCTTGTCGCGCACCGTGTCGCGCGAGCCGACTGCCGCGAACGACAGCGAGTGCGCGACGGTCGCGAGTTCGAGCTCGTTCGCCTCGAGCACGTCGACGGGCGGCGGCAGCTTGCCCGGCGTGCCGCGCCGCAGGTTGATGAACTGCTGCTGCAGCGACGTGAACAGGCGCCGTGCCTCGTCGTCGGTCTCGGCCGCGAACACGTTGACGCCGACCATCGCATGCGGCTTCGGCCATGCGGCCGACGGCCGGTACTGCGCGCGATAGATCTCGAGCGCGCGCATCAAATAATCCGGCGCGAAGTGCGACGCGAACGCGAACGGCAGCCCGAGCATCGCTGCGAGCTGCGCGCTGAACAGGCTGGAGCCGAGCAGCCACACCGGCACGTCGAGCCCTGCGCCGGGCACCGCCCGCACGCGCTGGCCGGGTACCGGCTCCGCGAAGTAGCGCTGCAGCTCCGCGACGTCGTCCGGAAACGAGTCCGCGCTGCCGATCAGGTCGCGGCGCAGCGCGCGCGACGTGGTCTGGTCGGTGCCGGGCGCGCGGCCGAGACCGAGGTCGATGCGCCCCGGATACAGCGACGCGAGCGTGCCGAACTGCTCGGCGATCACGAGCGGCGCATGGTTTGGCAGCATGATGCCGCCCGAGCCGACCCGGATCGTCTGCGTGGCGCCCGCGACGTGGCCGATCACGACGGAGGTGGCCGCACTCGCGATCCCCGGCATGTTGTGATGCTCGGCCAGCCAGTAGCGCCGGTAGCCCCAGCGCTCCGCATGCTGCGCGAGATCGACGGTATTACGGAACGCTTGCGAGGCGTCGGCGCCGGCCGGAATGGGGGCGAGATCGAGTACGGAAAAAGGTGTCATCGGAAGGCCTTCGAAACGGGGTGGCGTGGTGATGCGCTTACGCAACAAACGCCAAGGATTTTGCCAAAGGGTTCCGGAACGTGCTGGCGGCGCGCGGATACCCATGCGCCTTACAGGGGTGCAGGGTTGCTTGCGGCGATCGTTGCAAAAATCAATCTAATCACTGATTAATTACCAAACTTTACGGCGATTGGAAATGAAACCGCATCGACATACAAATTTGCACGAAACGTTTGATTTTCAAGACTGCAATACGCCTGCAAAGTGCTTACGCTAACGTGAACGTGGCCGGACCGATCGGGTTCGTCGACCGCTCAGCTTTGCCGGAATCGCACTAGTCCGTTTCTCGTAGCGCCGAGCGCAGGGCGGCGCGGACTGCTAAAATCCGGCGCCTGCCCATGTTGTGCCGATGGAGCCATTCGAGTCTTCCCGCATGCCGTCCTGGCGCTGCGCGGGGATACGCCACGCGAAGCCGGGCATGGCCGAACCCGAACCACGGGTCGTGCCTCCCCATTACAGACGCTGCTGGAACAAGGAGTCGGGTCGTGCCCGCGTTCGTCGTTGTCGGAAAACCGCATCACGCTCAATCACGTTCGAGCGTTCGCCATGGCGCCCAGGTCGCCGGGAGGCGTCGCGCATGACGCCCACCGCAACGCTGCTCGACTGGCTCCTGATCGCGTTCACGCTGGCCGCGGCCGGCTATGCGCTCGTCGCGGCCTTCGCGCCGCGGCCGCGCACGCCGCGCACGGCGGCGCGCGACGGCTTCGAGCCGGTCAGCGTGCTCAAGCCGCTGTGCGGCGCCGAGCCGCACCTGTACGAAAATCTCGCGACCTTCTGCGTGCAGCGCCATCCTCGCCATGAGGTGCTGTTCGGCGTCGCATCGTCCGCCGATCCGGCTATCGCCATCGTCGAGCGGCTGCGCGCCGATCATCCGGAGTGCGACATCACGCTCGTGATCGACGCGCGCGTGCATGGCAAGAACCTGAAGGTCAGCAACCTGATCAATCTCGCCGCGCGCGCGAAATACGGCCGCATCGTGATCGCGGACAGCGACATCGCGGTGCAGCCCGACTATCTGGAGCGCGTGACGGCGCCGCTCGCCGACGCGTCGGTCGGGGTCGTCACGTGCCTGTATCATGCGCGCAGCGTCGGCGGCTTCTGGACGCGGATCGGCGCGCAGTTCGTCGATGCCTGGTTCGCGCCGTCGGTGCGGATCACGCACCTCGGCCGCTCGAGCCGCTTCGGCTTCGGCGCGACGCTCGCGCTCACGCGCGACACGCTCGACCGGATCGGCGGTCTCTTCGCGCTGAAGGACGAGCTGGCCGACGATTTCTGGCTGGCCGAGCTGCCGCGCCGCCTCGGGCGGCGCACCGTGCTGTCGGAGGTCGAGGTCGCGACCGACGTGATCGAACCGTCGTTCGGGCCGCTCTGGCACCGCGAGACGCGCTGGCTGCGCACGATTCGTTCGCTGAACCCGGCCGGCTTCGCGTTCCTGTTCATTACGTTTACCGTGCCGTGGCTCGCGATCGGCGCGGCACTCGCATTGCGCCTCGACGGCACCTTCGCCGGCTGGCTGGCGGGCGGCGCGGCCGCGGTCGGCGCATTCGGGCGGCTCGTGCTGCATGCGCGCGGCGAGGACGGCTGGCGCGCGTTCTGGCGCGACCTGCCGCTCGTCGCGGTGCGCGACACGCTGCTCGCGCTCGAGTGGCTCGCGGCCGCGTTCGGCACGCACGTCGTGTGGCGCGGCGCGAGAATGACGGTCGTCGGCGGCGAACGCGCGACGGCGGCCGTGGAAGCAGTGGACGGCCGCTAGGGCCGTCGATCGAACCGGCCCGCGGGCCGAGCGCGTCGCAGGCGAAGCCGCGCGGCGCGACATGACAGAGAGGCGGGCGCCGGCATGGCGGCCGCGGTTTTTTGACTGATTCGTTGTAACGAAACGAACTATGCAGGCTACCGGAGCATTCATGAAAACGCTGTTCTTGCAGGCCCCTTCGTATGACGGCTTCGACGGCGGAGCCGGCTCGCGCTATCAGGCGAAGCGCGAAATCCGTTCCTTCTGGTATCCGACCTGGCTCGCGCAGCCGGCCGCCCTCGTGCCGGGCAGCCGCGTCGTCGATGCGCCGGCCGACGGCCTGTCGGTCGACGAGACGCTGAAAATCGCCAACGACTACGATCTCGTGATCATTCACACGAGCACGCCGTCGTTCCCGACCGATGCGATGTTCGCGCAGGATCTCAAGAAGATGAAGCCGACGATGCTGGTCGGCATGGTGGGCGCGAAGGTGATGGTCGATCCGCACAACTCGCTCACGGCGAGCGACGCGATCGACTTCGTGTGTCGCGAGGAATTCGACTACACCTGCAAGGAAATCGCCGAAGGCAAGCCGTTCCCCGAGATCCAGGGCTTGAGCTGGCGCGCGAAGGACGGCTCGATCGAGCACAACGAAGCGCGTCCGATCCTCGAGAACATGGACGAACTGCCGTTCGTCGCGCCCGTCTACAAGCGCGACCTGAAGATCGACAACTACTTCATCGGCTACCTGAACTATCCGTACGTATCGATCTACACGGGCCGCGGCTGCAAGTCGCGCTGCACGTTCTGCCTGTGGCCGCAGACGGTCAGCGGCCATCGCTACCGCACGCGCTCGGTCGAGAACGTGCTCGCGGAAGCGAAGTGGATCCGCGACAACATGCCGGAAGTGAAGGAGCTGATGTTCGACGACGACACCTTCACCGACGACCTGCCGCGCGCCGAAGCCATCGCCGTTGGCCTGGGCAAGCTCGGCATGACGTGGTCGTGCAACGCGAAGGCCAACGTGCCGTACAAGTCGCTGAAGATCATGAAGGAAAACGGCCTGCGCCTGCTGCTGGTCGGCTTCGAATCGGGCGACGACCAGATCCTCGTGAACATCAAGAAGGGCGTGCGCACCGATTTCGCGCGCCGCTTCAGCGCGGACTGCAAGAAGCTCGGCATCAAGATCCACGGCACCTTCATTCTCGGCCTGCCGGGCGAGACGCAGGAAACCATCAAGAAGACGATCGAGTACGCGAAGGAAATCAATCCGCACACGATCCAGGTCTCGCTCGCCGCCCCGTATCCGGGCACGACGCTCTACAAGCAGGCCGTGGAAAACGGCTGGATGGAAGAGAACAAGACCATCAACCTGGTGAGCAAGGAAGGCGTGCAGCTCGCGGCGATCGGCTACGCGCATCTGTCGCGCGACGAGATCTATCACCACCTCGAGCAGTTCTATCGCCAGTTCTACTTCCGTCCGTCGAAGATCTGGGAGATCGTGCGCGAGATGCTGACGAGCTGGGACATGATGAAGCGTCGCTTGCGCGAAGGTGTCGAGTTCTTCCGCTTCCTGCGCGCGCACGAGGCCTGATTCGTGGCGACGCAGCGGGCGGCGAGGGCGCTGATCTTCACCGCGGACGACTTCGGGCTGCATCCGCGCGTCAACGCGGCGGTCGAGCGTGCGCACCGCGACGGCGTGCTGAACGCCGCCAGCCTGATGGTGGGTGCGCCCGCGGCGCAGGATGCGATCGAACGCGCGCGGCGACTGCCGTCGCTCGCGGTCGGCATGCATCTGGTGCTCGCGGACGGGCCGGCCACGCTGCCCGCGCATGACATTCCCGCGCTCGTCGGCCCCGACGGGCGATTCGGCGACGCGATGGCGAAGGACGGCTGTCGCTTCTTCTTCCTGCCGCACGTTCGTGCGCAACTGCGCCGCGAAATCCGTGCGCAATTCGATGCGTTCGCGGCGAGCGGCCTGCCGCTCGATCACGTGAACGCGCACAAGCATTTCCATCTGCATCCGACCGTGCTGTCGATGATCGTCGAGATCGGCCGCGACTACGGGCTGCGCGCGGTGCGGCTGCCGTACGAAACCAGCGCGCCCGCGCTGCTCAAGCCGTGGATCGCGCTGGTGCGCGCGCGGCTCGACCGGGCCGGGCTCGCGCACAACGACTACGTGGTCGGCATCGAGCATACGGGCGCGATGGACGAGGCCGTGCTGCTCGACGCGCTCGCGAAGCTCCCGCCGGGCGTCGGCGAGATCTACTGCCATCCGGCCGAAGCCGGCGACGGCCCGATCACGCCGACGATGGCCGGCTACCGTCCGGCCGACGAACTGGATGCGCTGCTGTCGCCGCGCGTCGCCGCCGCGCTGAAGGCGGCGGGCGTCGCGACCGGCGGCTTTGCCGACGTGTTCGGCGAGCCCGCGGCACGGCGCGGCGCGCACGCGTCGCGCGCACCGGGAGCGCAGCTGTCATGAGCAAGTGGATCAAGTGGATCAAGTGGCTCGGCTGGCCGATCGGCATCGGCATCCTGCTCGCGCTGGGGCTGCACGAAGGCATCGGCGACGTATCGCAGATGCTTGCGCGCGCCGGCTACGCGCTGCTGTGGCTGGTGCCGTTCCACGCGCTTCCGCTGCTGCTCGATGCGTACGGGTGGCACCTGCTGCTCGACCGGCGCGGCTCGCTGCCGTTCCTTTGGTGGATCGCGACTGTGCGCGAGGCCGTGAACCGGCTGCTGCCCGTGGTCGGGATCGGCGGCGAGATCGTCGGCATCCGGCTCGCGCGCTGGCAGGTGCCCGACGCGAGCCGTGTGACTGCGTCGGTGATCGTCGAGGTGCTCGTGACGATCGTCGTGCAGTATGCGTTCGCGGCGCTCGGCCTCGTGCTGCTGCTCGCGACGACCGACAACATGGGCGGCGGCACGATCGGCCTCGCGCTGTTGCTGACGCTGCCGTTGCCGGTGCTCGGCGTGGTGCTGATGCGGCGCGGCGGTATCTTCCATGCGATCGAGCGTTTCGCGGGCCGCCTGCTCGGCGATTCGCACCGGCTGCTGCAGGGCGTCGACGGTCGCCGACTCGACGCCGACATCGATTCGCTGATGTCGCGCACGGGCCTGCTGTTCAGCACCTTCTTCTGGCAACTGGCCGGCTACGTGCTCGGCGCGCTCGAGATCTACTGGGCGCTCGCGCTGCTCGGCCACCCGGTGTCGATCGGCGGCGCGATCGCGATCGAGGCGATGACGCAGGCGGTGCGGCATGCGGCGTTCATGGTGCCGGGCGGGCTCGGCGTGCAGGAAGCGACCGTCGTGCTGCTCGCGCAGATGTTCGGCGTCGACCGCGAGGCGGCGCTGTCGCTCGCGGTGGTCAAGCGCGGCCGCGAGGTGCTGTTCGGTTGCCTCGCGCTCGGCTCGTGGCAGCTTGCCGAGCTGATGCGCACGCGCCGCCGTCTGGGCGTGCCGCCGGCCGGGCCGCGCACGCCGCCGCCGGCGAACCGGGCGTCCGAAACCCGGACCGAAACCGAAACGACGCATTGAACACGAGACGGGCCGCGCGGCCCGTCTCGCGCTTTTGGCGCCGCGCGGGTATCCTTGCCGCGTGTTTTCTCCACGCGCATTCCTTCCGATGATCTTCCGTTTCCGGCTGCTTTCAGTAACGATGCTGGCCGCCGCGCTGGTGCTGACTGGCTGCGACGACAAGCAAGGCGAGTTCAACGTGCAACGTATCAGGGACTTCTTCAACGCGATCAAGCCCGCGCCGCTGCTGCTGAAGGGGCTGAAGGTCGGCGAATCGACCGAGGCCGATGTGCGCGGCACGATGGGCAAGCCCGAGACCGAGCGCACGTTCACTGACGGCTCGAAGCGTCTCGAATATCCGCGCGGCCCGATGGGCAACCAGACCTGGTTCGTCGACCTCGATGCGAACGGGCGCTATACGGGCGCGACGCAGGTGCTGACCGCCGAGAATTTCGCGAAAGTACGCCCGGGGATGAACGAGGACGAGGTGCGACGCCTGCTCGGCAAGCCCGGCGACATCGCGCAATATCCGCTGAAGCCCGAGACGGTCTGGAGCTGGCGCTGGCTCGAGGACGGCGTCAACACCGACGCGTTCTTCAACGTCCATTTCGGCCCGGACGGGCTCGTCTATACGACTTCGCGCTCCGACATCCTGAAAGGGCGGTGACGTTCACGCGCGGCGCTTTTTCAGCCAGTCGCGCAACGCGTCGTTCATGCGCGTCTGCCAGCCGGGGCCGTCCGCCCGAAACGCGGCGAGGATGTCGGCGTCGTAGCGGATGCTGACCTGCTCCTTCGGGTGCTCGAGCTTCGGGCGCCCGAACTTCTTCGCGACGACCTCGACGAACGGCTCCATCGCATCGATTTCTTCGTCGCTGAGTTCATGGGCATCCGGATCGGCGGCGATGCCGCGTGCGATCGCTGCTTCTTCCTCGGGCGTGTTGCGTATGAATTTAACCGCCTTCTTCATATCGAATCATCTCTCGGTTGTTGGCTTTTCGCAGGCTGACGATACGCAGCGCGCGGCCGCGCGGGACGACGATCGCCGTGTGAAGGCGCGTGCCGATCGGCACCAGACAGATCCAGCGTGCCTCGCCGTAATCGCGACGGACGTCCGGCCACACGCGCGCTGCTTCCCACTCGGCGAATTCGGCCATTCGCAGCGATATGCCGTGTTTCAGTCGGTTCGACAGATCCTTGGCATCGTCGAAAATGAACGGAATTTCGACTAATTGTGGATGCGAAAACATGAGGTGGCAAGAGGTTTTTGTAGATGCGAAAATAGCGCGTCGCCGCGGCTGACATCGAATTGGCGCGCATCGCGTCGCGGGCATGAGCGAGCGATTGTGTGGCGTGTGTCCGGACATGCCCATTCGGCTCGATGGCCGGTTCGCGGCTATATCGAAAAAGCGACCGGAAAATTGCAAAAAGCCCGCTTCCCGGCGTGTCATGAGACTGTCAGGGAGCGGTTTTTTCCCTTTTGAAACAGTGGCGTAGGCCGTACACACAAATGGCGGGACGAATTGCTGCGGCGCAGCAACCGCGCGCACGGTGATTTGAGGCAATCAATTTCGCTTGCGACTATCCGCGTCAGCCCGGCGCGGGACACGCATACGCGTCGGCATTCATTCAATTCTGGAGACGCGCGTGTTCCTTTACGGCTTTGGTCCTGTCCTCTGGGCCGGCACCGTGCAGACCATCGAGCTGTCGGTGCTGTCGCTCGCCACCGCGGTGGCGCTGGGGCTGATCGGCGCGGTGGCGAAGCTGTCGCACAACCGGGTGCTGCGAGCGATCGCGACCGGTTATACGACGCTGATCCGCTCGGTGCCCGATCTCGTGCTGATGCTGCTGCTGTTCTACAGCATCCAGATCTGGCTGAACCAGTTCACCGACCTCGTCGGCTGGAACCAGATCGACATCGATCCATTCGTGGCCGGCGTGCTGACGCTCGGCTTCATCTACGGCGCGTACTTCACCGAGACGTTTCGCGGCGCGTTCCTGTCGGTGCCGCGCGGCCAGCTCGAAGCCGGCGCGGCTTACGGGATGAGCGGCGCGCGCGTGTTCGCGCGGATCATGTTTCCGCAGATGATGCGCTTTGCGCTGCCCGGCATCGGCAACAACTGGCAGGTGCTCGTGAAGGCGACCGCGCTGGTGTCGATCATCGGTCTCGCGGACGTCGTGAAGGCCGCGCAGGACGCCGGCAAGAGCACGTTCAACATGTTCTTCTTCATCCTCGTCGCGGCGCTGATCTATCTCGCGATCACGACCGTCTCCAACCTCGTGCTGATCCAGCTCGAGAAGCGTTATTCCATGGGCGTGCGGCACGCAGAACTATGATCGAGATCCTCCAGGAATTCGGCAAGGCGTTCCTTTTCTGGGACGGCCAGCGCCTGTCCGGCCTCGCGGTGACGCTGTGGCTGCTCGTTGCGTCGATTTCGTTCGGCTTCGTGTGCGCGGTGCCGCTCGCGGTCGCGCGCGTGTCGAAGAAGAAGTGGGTGTCGATGCCCGTGCGGTTCTACACGTACGTGTTCCGCGGCACGCCGCTCTACGTGCAGTTGCTGCTGATGTACACGGGCATGTACAGCCTCGAGTTCGTGCGCTCGCACTCGCTGCTCGACGCGTTTTTCCGCAGCGGTTTCAATTGCGCGATCCTCGCGTTCGCGCTGAATACCTGCGCGTACACCACCGAGATCTTCGCCGGTGCGATCCGGGCGATCCCGCACGGCGAGGTCGAGGCGGCGCGCGCGTACGGGATGACGCCGTTCACGATGTACCGCCGCGTGATCCTGCCGTCGGCGCTGCGCCGCGCGCTGCCGCTGTACAGCAACGAGGTGATCCTGATGCTGCACGCGACGACCGTCGCGTTCACGGCGACCGTGCCGGACATCCTGAAGGTCGCGCGCGATGCCAATTCCGCGACCTACATGGCGTTCCAGTCGTTCGGGATCGCCGCGCTGCTCTATCTTGCGGTATCTTTCGCACTCGTCGCGGCGTTTCGCCGCGCGGAGCGCCACTGGCTTGCGTATCTCGCGGCCGCCCGTCATTGAATTCACTCGAGGAGAGCCAGTTGGCCGAGATCACTCAAACGAGCGCTGCCACCAAGCTTGCGGCGCTCGACATCCACAAGCGCTATGGCGACAACGAGGTGCTCAAGGGCGTGTCACTGAACGCGAAGGCCGGTGACGTCATCAGCATCATCGGCGCGAGCGGCTCGGGCAAGAGCACGTTCCTGCGCTGCATCAATTTCCTCGAGCGGCCGAATGCGGGGCAGATCGTCGTCGACGGCGAGGCCGTGCGCACGAAGACCGACCGCGCCGGCGCGCTCGAAGTCGCCGATCACAAGCAGCTGCAGCGCATTCGCACGAAGCTCGCGATGGTGTTCCAGCATTTCAACTTGTGGGCGCACATGAACGTGCTCGAGAACGTGATGGAAGCGCCCGTGCACGTGCTCGGCATTTCGAAGAAGGACGCCGAGGAGCGTGCGCGCGCGTATCTCGAGAAAGTCGGCCTCGCGCCGCGCGTCGAGAAGCAGTATCCGTCGCATCTGTCCGGCGGCCAGCAGCAGCGCGTGGCGATCGCGCGTGCGCTCGCGATGCATCCGGACGTGATGCTGTTCGACGAGCCGACCTCCGCGCTCGATCCGGAACTCGTGGGCGAAGTGCTGAAGGTGATGCAGAAGCTGGCCGAGGAAGGCCGCACGATGATCGTCGTCACGCACGAGATGGGATTCGCGCGCAACGTGTCGAACCACGTGATGTTCCTGCATCAGGGGCGGACCGAGGAAGAGGGCGATCCGAAGGAAGTGCTGGTGCGCCCGCAGAGCGAGCGGCTCAAGCAGTTCCTGTCGGGCAGCCTCAAGTAACGCGACGGGGCAGGTTTCAGCCGTGGTACCGGTGTCCCGTCCCGCAGGCGCCACCCGCACGATGCAGGTGGCGATCGTTGCATTGCCGCCCGTGTCGATGTCGGGTGTGGGTCCGATCGTCGATGCGCTGAATCTCGCGAACGAGATCGACGGGCGGCTTTTGTACCGCTGGCAGGTGTGTTCGTGGGACGGGCGGCCGGTGCCGCTCGCGGGCGGCGCGCAATGGCATGCCGATGCGGCGTTCAACGATGCGATTGCGTGCGACTGGTTGATCGTGGTGTCGGAGCGGTTCCAGCAGTTTGCCGATTACCGGTTGTTTCTCGCGAGTCTCGCTCGGGTCGGGCAGCGCACGCCCGTGGTGACCGGCATTCACCACGGCGTGTGGTGGCTCGCGATGGCGGGGCAGCTTTCCGGGTATCGCGTGAGCGTGAACTGGGAGACGTATCAGCAGTTCGCCGAGCAGTTCGAGCGGTCGATCGTCACGCAGCAGATCTTCGAGATCGATCGCGATCGAGCGACCTGTGCCGGTGGGCAGGCGACCGTCGATTTCATGCTGGCCATGATTGGCCGGGAACATGGGGCGGACCTCGCGGAGCGGATCGCCGATGCGCTCGGGGTCGGGGCGCTGCGCAGCGGCGAGGAGCGGCAGCGGATTCCTTTCGTTACGGCGCCGGGCGAGCGGCATCCTCGGTTGAATGACGCGTTGCTGTTGATGGAGGCCAATGTCGAGGATCCGTTGACGACCGATGAGATCGCCGGGTTGGTCGGCGTGTCGCGCCGACAGTTGGAGCGGCTCTTTCGGCAGTATCTCGGGGCGATGCCCTCCAAGTATTACCTCAATCTTCGGTTGCTCAAGGCGAGGACGCAGTTGCAGCGGACTAGTAAGTCCGTCGTTCAAGTGTCGCTCGCCTGTGGGTTTTCTTCTGCTGCGCATTTTTCTAATGCCTATCGCGAAAGATTTGGCGTCACGCCGCGGGAGGATCGGCGAGCCTGGCTCGAAAAGCAGACCGGCGGGGGCAGTGAACCTCGGGGAGGGGCGCTCGTCGAGCGGGGGAAGGATTGAGGTTGGTTTTGGTTTGGTTTTGGTTTTGGTTTGTTTGGCGGTCCGCTTGCGTTCTTCGCGAAATACCCGCGATCGTGTCGGTCTATTAGCGTCGCCCCTGCGCGGGGCAGCGGTCACTTTTCTTTGTCTTGCCAAAGAAAAGTAACCAAAAGAAAGGCGCCCGAAAACGCATGACCTCCCGGTGCCATCGCCACCAGAGTGGTCCGCACAAAAGTGTCCGCGCCAGTCACGAACCCGGAGTGGTTCGAGCAATGGTTCCGACACCACTCACTACACCACGGAGCGGTATACCGCCCGCTAGCTCCATCCTCGCTACGCTCGGCTGCAAAGTACTTCCGAGCGGGCGGGGCGTTCGCGCCTCTCCACGATCAGTCGACTGCCAGGCACTTTTTCTGCTCTCGATATTTGTGTGGCCGGATCGTTCGACATCGGTGTTCTCGCGATAGCGACGTGTTTGCGGCCCCCAATTTTCTCGCGGGCGCAGCAAATTTCCTGCGGGTCGGTTCCTTGCAAGGATGGGCGATGCCGGCATGGGTGGGGATGGACCTGTCGGCCGAGCGAAGCGAGGACGGAGCTAGCGGGCGGTATACCGCTCCGTGGTGTGGTGAGTGGTGTCGGAACCATTGCTCGAACCACTCCGGGTTCGTGACTGGCGCGGACACTTTTGTGCGGACCACTCTGGTGGCGATGGCACCGGGAGGTCATGCGTTTTCGGGCGCCTTTCTTTTGGTTACTTTTCTTTGGCAAGACAAAGAAAAGTGACCGCTGCCCCGCGCAGGGGCGACGCTGGGGGTGTCAGGATTTCCGTGTTCAAGGCGGGTGGAGTAATTACACGGAAGGCCGAACGAATCGATCTGCGTAAAGGATAGCGAATTGGTTCATGGCCGTCTTCCAGTCATGAGCAGCGCTTCCCCAATTCGCGGTGATGTTGCGCAAGGCCAGCCAGATGAGTTTGGTGGCGGCCTCGTCGGTCGGGAAGTGACCACGGGTCTTGATGATCTTGCGCAGTTGCGAGTTGATATTTTCAATCGCGTTTGTCGTGTAGATGTCGTGTAGATGATCTTGCGCACACCCGGCGGAAACGCAAAGAACGGGATCACGCGATCCCAGGCGTTGCGCCACGCGCTACTGACGGTCGGGAATTTCTGACCCCACGGACCATCCGCAAACGCATCGAGTTCGGCCTGAGCGGCTTCCGCGCTGGGAGCGGCGTAGATCGGTTTGATCGCGGCGGCCAATCCGCGGCGGTCTTTCCAACTGGCGTAATCGAGGCTGTTGCGGATTAGATGGACGATGCAGGTTTGCAGCGTCGTGGCCGGAAACACTACCGCCAGCGCTTCGGGCATGCCCTTAAGACCATCAGTGACCGCGATCAGGATGTCGTGAACGCCGCGCGTCTTCAGATCGTTGAACACCTTCATCCAGAATTTGGCACCCTCGGTATTCTCGATCCACAGGCCCAGGATCTCCCGGGTGCCGTCGGGCAGCACGCCCAGCGCCAGGTACACCGCCTTGTTGCGTACGACGGCGTCTTCACGAATCTTGACCCGCAGTGCGTCGAAAAACACGACCGGATACATCGGCTCGAGCGGTCGGGCCTGCCAGGCCGTCACTTCGGCCATGACCTCGTCGGTCACGGAGCTGATGAAGTCGGGCGAGACCTCGGTACCGTACTGTTCCAGCAGAAAGCCCTGGATCTCGCGTACGGTCATGCCTCGGGCATACATGGCGACGATCTTGTCGTCGAAGCCGGTGAAGCGCCGTTCGTGCTTGGGAATCAGGATGGGTTCGAAGCTGCCGTCGCGGTCACGCGGCACCTCGATGCGGATCGGCCCGTCTTCGGTCAGAACCGTCTTGGCCCCTTTGCCGTTGCGCTGATTCGTGACGTTGGCCGGCTTGGCAGCTCCGGCAGGGTAGCCGAGATGATGGTTCATCTCGCCGCCCAACGCACGCTCGATCAGCGCCTTCTTGAGCGCCAGCGTCGCGGCATTGATGGCTTCAGCCGTCATCGGACCGTTGCCGAACTGTTCAAGCAGCTCGGCCGGAATCGCCGGCAGAACTGCCGGCTGGGCTTTCGGTTTGCGAGGCATACACTCTCCTTGGGAGCATGTTATGCCTTAAACACAAAATTCCTGACAGGCCCGCGACGCTAATAGACCGACACGATTACGGGCATTTCACGAAAAACGCAAGCGGACCGCCAAACCAGCAAAAGCCCCAAAATACCGCCAAGCGGCAGCAACTCCCCCCGAGAAGGGCAAAAACCAAAACCTTCCGATAGAACCCGTCGCAATTCCGCAAGACGCTTGCGTCACCCTTACCTAAACTTGATCCTGTTGAACCCTCTTACGAAACCGAAAGGAACGACCATGACGACCTCGACCGTGACCCGCCAGACATTCGACGAAGTGATGGTGCCGGTATTTTCCCCCGCCCCGTTCGTGCCGGATCGCGCAGAGGGCTCCCGCGTGTGGGACACGGCCGGCCGCGAGTACGTGGATTTCGCGTGCGGCATCGCCGTGACGTCGCTCGGTCACGGCCATCCGGAACTGCTGAAGGTGCTGGACGAACAAGGCCGCAAGCTCTGGCACATCGGCAACGGCTACACGAACGAGCCGGTGCTGCGCCTCGCGAAACGCCTCGAATCGCTGACCTTCGCCGATCGCGCATTCTTCGCGAACTCGGGCGCGGAAGCGAACGAAGCCGCGCTGAAACTCGCGCGCCGCGTCGCATTCGATCGCCACGGCGCCGACAAATTCGAAATCGTGTCGTTCGTGCAGTCGTTCCACGGCCGCACGTTCTTCACGGTCAGCGTCGGCGGCCAGCCGAAATACTCGGAAGGCTTCGGCCCCGTGCCGGAAGGCATCAAGCACCTGCCGTTCAACGACATCGAAGCCGCGAAGGCCGCGATTGGCCCGAAAACCTGTGCCGTGATCGTCGAGCCGGTGCAGGGCGAGGGCGGCGTGATCCCGGCCGATCCGGCGTTCCTGAAGGCACTGCGCGAAGCGTGCGACGCCAACGACGCACTGCTGATCTTCGATGAAGTGCAAACGGGCGTGGGCCGCACGGGCCAGTTCTACGCCTACATGGACACGGGCGTCACGCCGGACATCCTCACGACCGCGAAAGCGCTCGGCAACGGCTTCCCGATCGGCGCGATGCTGACGACGAACGAGCTGGCCGCGCACTTCAAGGTCGGTGTGCACGGTACGACGTACGGCGGCAACCCGCTCGCGTCGGCGATCGCGGACAAGGTCGTCGAACTGATCGGCGAACCGGCACTGCTCGAAGGCGTGCGCGAACGCAGTGTGCGCCTGAAGGGCGCGCTCGAACGCATCAACGCGCGTTTCGGGATCTTCAAGGACATCCGCGGCAAGGGCCTCCTGGTCGGCGCGGAACTCACCGCCGCATTCGACGGCCGCGCAAAGGACTTCGTCAACGCGGCAGCCGAGCAAGGCCTGATCATGCTGATCGCCGGCCCGAACGTGCTGCGCTTCGTCCCGTCGCTGGTGATCCCGTTGGACCTGCTCGACGAAGGCATGAAGCGCTTCGAGAAGGCAGTCGAACAAGTGCTCGCCGCACAGGAAGCCACCGCGCGCTGATCGGCGCCCCCATCGCAGACAGGAACGACGATGCTATTTGTTCGCCCCGGCAAACTCACGGATCTCGATGCGCTCGCGCACATGGCGCGCACCGCGCAACCGGTCCTGCACTCGCTGCCGCACGACCGCGCGGCGCTCGAAGCGCGTGTGGCGCTCTCCGAGGATTCGTTTCGCGCGGACGTCGACTTCGCCGGCGAGGAGTTCTATCTCTTCGTGCTCGAGGATTCGTCGACCGGCAAACTGCTCGGCACGGCGAGCATCGTGGCCGCGGCCGGCTACTCGGAGCCGTTCTACGCGTTCCGCAACGACGCACTGATCCACGCGTCGCGCGAGCTGCACGTGAACCGCAAGATCCACGCGCTCACGATGTCGCACGAGTTGACCGGCAAGAGCCGGCTCGCGGGCTTTTACGTCGATCCGTCGCTGCGCGGCGACGCGGCCGCGCACCTGATCTCGCGCGCCCGGATGATGTACATCGCCGCGAACCGCCGCCGATTCACGCCGGAAGTGTTCACGCTGCTGCTCGGCGTGAGCGACGGCACCGGCGGATCGCCGTTCTGGGAAGCGGTGGGCCGCAAGTTCTTCGGCCGCGACTTCACCGACGTCGACATCGCATCGGGCGGCCGCAGCCGCACGTTCATCGCGGAAGTGATGCCGGCCTATCCGCTCTACGTGCCGCTGCTGCCGGAAGCCGCGCAGCGCGTGCTCGGCGAGCCGAACGAAACGGCATTGCTCGCGTACGACATCCATCTCGAGGAAGGTTTCGAGCCCGACCGCTTCGTCGACATCTTCGACGCCGGCCCGGTGCTGACCGCGCAGGTCGACCGCACCGCGTGCGTGAAGCACGGCTCGGAACGCGTCGTGCGCGAGGCCGCGCATCAGCAGGGCGACGTCGCGTACATGGTGTCGACGGGCAGCGGCGAATCGTTCCGCTGCGTGCTGGCCGACCTGCCGGGCGACACGGCCGACTCGCGTGGCGCGCAGGCGCCGCTGGCCGGCGACGTGCGCGCGGCGCTCGATGTGAAGGAAGGCGATGTCGTGCGCTGCGTGCCGCTGCATCGCCGCAGCGATGAAGATTTGACGGGAGAGGCAGCATGATCGTCGTTCGGGTCGTACAAACGGGCGACGTCGACGCGCTCGTGTCGCTCGCGCAGGAAACCGGGCCGGGCCTGACCACGTTCAAGCCCGACCGCGACGCGCTCGCCGCGCGCATCGAACGCTCGCGCCGCACGCTCGAAGGCCGGGCGGCACCCGGTGAAGCCGGCTACTTCTTCGTGATGGAAGAATCGAAGACGGGCGACATCGCGGGCGTGTGCGGGATCGAAACGCAGGTCGGCCTCGAGCAGCCGTTCTACAACTATCGCGTGAGCACGGTCGTGCATGCGAGTCAGGAGCTCGGCGTGTGGACGAAAATGTCCGCGCTGAACATCTCGCACGACCTGACGGGCTACGCGGAAGTGTGCTCGCTGTTCCTGAGCCCGCGCTATCGCACGGGCGGCGTCGGCGGCCTGCTGTCGCGTTCGCGCTTCATGTTCATCGCGCAGTTCCGCGACCGCTTTCCGGAACGCATCTGCGCGGAACTGCGCGGCCACTTCGACGAAGACGGCACGTCGCCGTTCTGGCGCGCGGTCGGTTCGCACTTCTACCAGATCGATTTCAACGCGGCCGATTACCTCAGCTCGCACGGCCGCAAGGCGTTCCTCGCGGAATTGATGCCGCGCTACCCGGTGTACGTCGACCTGCTGCCGCAGGACGCGCAGGACGCGGTCGGCCTCACGCACCGCGACACGCTGCCGGCCCGCAAGATGCTCGAAGCGGAAGGGCTGCGCTACCAGAACCACGTCGACATCTTCGATGCGGGCCCCGTGCTCGAATGCCACGTCAACGACCTGCGCACGGTGCGCGAGAGCGTCGTCGTGCCGGTCGCGATCGGCGTGCCGGATGCAACCGATGACGCGCAGGGCGGCCATCCGCCGAAGTCGCTCGTGTCGAACACGTCGCTCGGGGATTTCCGCGTCGGCGTCGCGCCGGGCGTGGTCGCGAACGGCGCGTTCGTGCTGTCGGCCGACGATGCCGTCGCGCTCGACGTGAAGGCCGGCGATCCGGTTCGCGTGCTGCCGCTCAAAGTCAAACAGGGATAAACGAATCATGACGGAACTCTTCATCGACGGCGCCTGGGTCGCAGGCTCGGGCCCCGTCTTCGCTTCGCGCAACCCGGGCACCGACGCGATCGCTTGGCAGGGCGAAAGTGCGTCGGCGGCGGACGTCGACCGTGCGGTCGCGAGCGCGCGCCGCGCGTTCGCCGGCTGGTCGGCGCTCGACTTCGAAGCCCGCTGCGAGATCGCCAAGCGCTTCGCCGCCTTGCTCACCGAACGCAAGGAAGCGATCGCGACCGCGATCGGCCGCGAGACGGGCAAGCCGCTGTGGGAAGCGCGCACCGAGGTCGCATCGATGGCCGCGAAGGTCGGCATCTCGATCCAGGCATACCAGGAACGCACCGGCGAGAAGCGCCAGGACATGGCCGACGGCGTCGCGGTGCTGCGTCACCGGCCGCACGGCGTCGTCGCGGTGTTCGGCCCGTACAACTTCCCCGGCCACTTGCCGAACGGTCATATCGTGCCGGCGCTGATTGCCGGCAACACGGTCGTGTTCAAGCCGTCGGAGCTCGCACCGGGCGTCGCGCGTGCGACGGTCGAAGTGTGGAAGGAAGCCGGGCTGCCGGCCGGCGTGCTGAACCTCGTGCAGGGCGAGAAGGATACCGGCATCGCGCTCGCGAACCATCGGCAGATCGACGGACTGTTCTTCACCGGCAGCTCGGATACCGGCACGCTGCTGCACAAGCAGTTCGGCGGCCGTCCGGAAATCGTGCTCGCGCTCGAGATGGGCGGCAACAACCCGCTCGTGATCGGCGAAGTCGAGGACATCGACGCGGCCGTGCATCATACGATCCAGTCGGCGTTCCTGTCGGCCGGCCAGCGCTGCACGTGCGCGCGCCGCATCTTCGTGCCGCAGGGCGCGTTCGGCGACCGCTTCCTCGCGCGCTTCGCCGACGTCACGTCGAAGATCACCGCCGACGTGTTCGACGCCGATCCGCAGCCGTTCATGGGCGCGGTGATCTCGGCGCGCGCGGCCGCGAAGCTGGTCGACGCGCAGTCGCGCCTGATCGAGCAGGGCGCGAAGCCGATCGTCGCGATGACGCAGCGCGATCCGCGCCTCGGCTTCGTGAACGCGGCGATCGTCGACGTGACGGGCGTCGCGAATCTGCCCGACGAGGAACATTTCGGCCCGCTCGCGCAGATCGTCCGCTATGCGACGTTCGACGACGCGATCGAGCGCGCGAACGACACGGCGTTCGGCCTGTCCGCGGGCCTGCTGGCCGACGACGCGAAGGTGTGGGAGCACTTCCGCCGCACGATCCGCGCCGGGATCGTCAACTGGAACCGGCCGACCAACGGTGCGTCGTCCGCCGCGCCGTTCGGCGGCACGGGCCGCTCGGGCAACCATCGCCCGAGCGCGTACTACGCGGCCGACTATTGCGCGTATCCGATGGCGTCGGTGGAAAGCACGCAACTGACTTTGCCCGCGAGCCTGTCGCCGGGCCTCCATTTCTGATCGAGGGAGCGACGATGAACGCACAAGAAGCCAATTTCGACGGACTCGTCGGCCCGACCCACAACTACGCCGGGCTGTCGTTCGGCAACGTGGCGTCGCTGAACAACGAGAAGTCGGCCGCGAACCCGAAGGCCGCCGCAAAGCAAGGGCTGCGCAAGATGAAGCAGCTCGCGGATCTCGGCTTCGCACAAGGCGTGCTGCCGCCGCAGGAGCGGCCGTCGCTGCGCCTGCTGCGCGAGCTCGGCTTCTCCGGCAAGGACGCCGACGTGATCGCGAAGGCCGCGAAGCAGGCGCCCGAACTGCTCGCCGCGGCGAGCTCGGCGTCGGCGATGTGGACCGCGAACGCGGCCACCGTCAGCCCGTCGGCGGATACGAGCGACGGCCGCGTGCACTTCACGCCGGCGAACCTGTGCAGCAAGCTGCATCGCGCGATCGAGCACGAAGCGACGCGCCGCACGCTGTCGACGCTGTTTGCGGACCCCGCGCACTTCGCGGTGCATGAAGCGCTGACGGGCACGCCGGCGCTCGGCGACGAAGGCGCGGCGAACCACACGCGTTTTTGCGCCGAATACGGCAAGCCGGGTATCGAGTTCTTCGTGTACGGCCGTGCCGAATACCGCCGCGGCCCCGAGCCGAAGCGCTTCCCGGCCCGTCAGACCTTCGAGGCGAGCCGCGCGGTCGCGCATCGTCACGGGCTCGCCGAGGAAGCGACGGTCTACGCGCAGCAGGATCCGGACGTGATCGATGCGGGCGTGTTCCACAACGACGTGATCTCGGTCGGCAACCGCGAGACGCTGTTCACGCACGAGCGCGCGTTCGTCAACAAGCAGGCGATCTACGACACGTTGACCGCCGCGCTCGACGCGCGCGGCGCACGCCTGAACGTGATCGAGGTGCCGGACGCGGCCGTGAGCGTGAACGATGCGGTGACGTCGTACCTGTTCAACAGTCAGCTGCTGTCGCGCGCGGACGGTTCGCAGGTGCTCGTCGTGCCGCAGGAATGCCGCGAGAACGTGAGGGTCGCCGCCTATCTCGACCAGCTCGCGGCCGGCAACGGCCCGATTCACGACGTGCTCGTGTTCGACCTGCGCGAAAGCATGAAGAACGGCGGCGGCCCCGCGTGCCTGCGCCTGCGCGTCGTGCTGACCGAAGCGGAGCGCGCGGCCGTCACGTCGAACGTGTGGATCAACGATACGCTGTTCGCGTCGCTCGACGCGTGGATCGACAAGCACTATCGCGATCGCCTCGCACCGGAAGACCTCGCCGATCCGGCGCTGCTCGACGAGTCGCGCACGGCGCTCGACGCGCTCACGCAGATCCTGCGCGTCGGTTCGCTGTATGACTTCCAGCGCTGAGGCACGAATGCCGGCCGCCGCGCTGCTCGACGACTTCCTCGCGTTCACGCTGGCCGGTGGTGCGCCGGTCGACAAGGACGGTGCCTGCGCAAGCGGCGCGGTGCGCTGGCAATGGCTCGGCGACGGGCTGCTCGCATTCGAACCGGCAGCCGCCGACGCCGCGGCGCGCGCGAGCGTGCTCGTGTCGGCCGGCGTGCACGGCGACGAAACCGCGCCGATCGAACTGCTGTCGATGCTGGTGCGCGATCTGGCGTCGGGCGCGCTGCCGCTCGCGTGCCGGCTGCTCGTCGTGCTCGGCAACGTGCCGGCGATGCGCGCGGGCGATCGCTATCTCGACGACGATCTGAACCGGCTGTTCAGCGGTCGTCACGCGCAGGCGCCCGCGAGCCGCGAAGCGCCGCGCGCCGCGCAACTCGAAGCGGCGGCGTCCGCATTCTTCGCGGCGGCGCCGGCCGGCAGCGCACGCTGGCACATCGACATGCACACGGCGATTCGCGCATCGGTGTTCGAGCAATTCGCGCTGCTGCCGCACACGGGCACGCCGCCCACGCGCGCCATGGTCGAATGGCTCGGCGACGCACGCATCGCGGCCGTGCTGCTGCATACGGCGAAAGGCAACACGTATTCGCATTTCACGGCCGAGCATTGCGGCGCGCTCGCGTGCACGCTGGAGCTCGGCAAGGTGCGGCCGTTCGGCGAGAACGACCTGACCCGGTTCGCGCCGGCCGACCGCGCGGTGCGCAAGCTCGTGTCGGGTGCCTCGCGCGATGTCGATGCCGGGGGCGGCCAGCCGTCGCTGCCGCGCGTCTTCACGGTGATCGACCAGATCACGAAGCAGAGCGACGCGCTCGAGCTGTTCGTCGCGGCCGACGTCGCGAACTTCACCGCGTTCCCGCGCGGCACCGTGCTCGCGCAGGACGGCGACTACCGCTACACGGTGAAGCACGACGAGGAACGCATCGTGTTCCCGAACCCGACCGTGAAGCCGGGCTTGCGCGCGGGCCTGCTCGTCATCGATACGACGCGCGACACGCTGGCCGCACTCGTCTGATCGATGCGCACGCGTGCGCGCCGCGGCGACTCGCGGCCCGCGCGTCGTCCCGCGGTCCATTCATTTTTGCGATGACGCATGCACGCCGCGCAGGTGCCGCGCACGTCGCGCTTGCGTATTTGCGACACCGTCTTGCAAGTTCGACAGGCCGCGTGGCGGCCGCCGGGCACGCAGCGCAGCATCGCGCATCGGCAGCCGCTTCGCCATATCGGGCCGCGCGGATTGGTACAATCGCGGCCTTGCGGCTGTTGCGCCGCATCACGGCGCGGCATCGGAATTGCCGGGGGCATCCGACCCTGCAATGATGCATGCGCCCGTAGTTCCGGAACATTCGAGTATCGAGGAGAACACCTGATGAAGTTGGATTGGCGTAAAGTGGCCGCGCATGCGGTGGTGGCGGCATCGGCCGTGGCGGCAGGCAGCGCGTTTGCCGCGGATCTGAAGGAGATCCGGTTCGGCGTCGAGGCCTCGTACGCACCGTTCGAATACAAGACGCCCGACGGCAAGCTGACCGGCTTCGACATCGACATCGGCAACGCGGTGTGCGCGAAGCTGAAGACGAAGTGCGTGTGGGTCGAGAACGACTTCGACGGCCTGATCCCGGCGCTGCAGGCGCGCAAGTTCGACGCGATCAACTCGGACATGACGATCACCGACCAGCGCAAGCACGCGATCGCGTTCACCGATCCGATCTACACGATTCCGAACCAGCTGATCGCGAAGCAGGGCAGCGGCCTGCTGCCGACCCCGCAATCGCTGAAGGGCAAGCGCGTCGGCGTGCTGCAGGGCACGATCCAGGAAGCGTACGCGAAGAAGAAGTGGGCGCCGGCCGGCGTTGAAGTCGTGCCGTACCAGACGCAGGATCTGGCGTACGCCGACCTGAAGTCGGGCCGTCTCGACGCGACCTTCCAGGATTCGGAAGCCGGCTCGAAAGGCTTCCTGACGAAGCCGCAAGGCCAGGGCTTCGCGTTCGCGGGCGGCACGGTCAGCGATACCGAGATCCTCGGCTCGGGCGTCGGCTTCGGCCTGCGCAAGAACGATGCGGCGCTGAAGACCGCGCTCGATCAGGCGCTGAAGGAACTGAAGGCCGACGGCACGATCGACACCCTCGCGAAGAAGTACTTCAGCGTGCCCGTCACGCTCAAGTAAGCGTTTCGTACGCGCACGATGGTAAAGAACCGGCCGCTGATGCGGCCGGTTTGCTTTCGTGGAGCGGAAACGGCGGTGGGCCGGGCGTCAGCCGGGCGGCGCGGGAAAGAACCGCCCCAGTTCGCGCGCGAGTTCGTTGAGCACGGCCATCTCCTGCTGCGAGATCTTGCGCGCGGGCTGCGCGCCGGCCCAGTCGCCGTACAGCAGCGCGACGCTCGTCGCGCCGACGCGCACGGGCAGCAGCACGAACGCGCGCGCGTCGTCGAACGCGTCGAGATACCACGCGGGCAGGCGCTTCATCATCTTCGGCTCCTGCGCCTGTTCGATGAAGATGCCGACCGAGTTCGAGATCGCGAGATGAAACACGTCCGGCTCGAAGCGTTCGTCGAAGCGCAGCCGGTCGAGCGCCGTGTCGACACCGGGACCGAAGCCGAGACGCGCGGCGAACGTGCCGTCGTCGTGACGCACGAACATCACGGTGCGCGTGAAGGCGAGGCCGGCCAGCAGGCTTTCCGACGCGAGCGCGAGCACCGGCGTCAGCACGTGCTCGGACGGCAGCGCGCGTAGGTCCGCGAGGCCGGCTTCGAGGCATGCCTCGGGCTCGGCCTGCGCGCGCGCGATCGCATCGGCGTTCGCGCGCAGCTCGACGATCTCGCGCATCATGGTGTCGCTCGCTTCCTCGCGCGCGAGGCGCTCGGCGATCTCGACGAGCGCCGCGGGTTCCATGCCGAGTGTGGGGCTGCAGTGCTGCGCGAGCGCCGCGACACGCGCGTCGCGCTGCGGGCCCGCGGGCATCGCGAGCGCACTTGCGACGTCGGTCGAGCAGCGGCTCACCGCGCGCAGCCAGCGGATGCGGTCGGTCGGGCCGCGGTCGGCCGGCCCGTCGCCTGCGGAGATCGCCGGGCAGCAACCACCGCCGTCATCATCGTCGAACGCGTCGGCACAGGTCGCGTGACCGTCGTCGTCGGCCATCCCCGCGCGGATCTCGTCCGGTAGCCGCCAGCGCGCGGCCGCTTCGAGGCCGATCTCGTCGAAGCCGACGCCGAGCACATCGGCGCAGGCGGCCGATTCGTCGCCGTTCAGCTCGGCGGCGCGGCGGCGGATGCGGTCCCATTCGCTGTCGAGATAGCAGACCACCAGCAGCTTGCCGACCTGGCGCATCAGCGTGCAGACGACGGCTTCCTCGCCCGCGCGCAGTTCGGCGCGCTCGGTGAGCTTGCGTGCGACGCAGCCGGACAGCAGCGCGCGGTTCAGCTCCAGCTTCGCGTCGATGCGACGCGGCGTGCTCTGATGGAAATGGTCGACGAGCTTGAGCCCGACGACGAGATGGCCGACGGCGTCCATGCCGAGCACCATCAGTGCGCGGGTCACGGTGGTGATGTTGCCGCCGAACGCCATGTACATCGCGGAGTTCGCGAGGCGCAGCACTTTCTGCGTGAGCGCGAAGTCCGACAGCACGACGCGCACGAGCGCGGTGAAGTCGAGGTCGTCGTTCTTCATCGCGGCCATCGTCGCGCGCAGCGATTCCGACAGCAGCGGGAAATCGCCCCGTTCGTTCATCCGGGCCCACAGCTTGTCGAGCAGCGCGGTGCGGGGCAGGTGTTCGGTGATTGACATACGGATCTGTTCGGTTCGCCGCGCGCGTCAGGCGGCGGCGTGCAGGTGCAGTTGCTGCGCCTCGAAGCGCCGCGCGAGCTCCTCGGACGGCAGCGCCTGGCAGACGAGCCAGCCCTGGATGTGATTGCAGCCCATTTCCGTCAGCAGCGCGCGCTGCGCCTCGGTCTCGACGCCTTCGGCGACGAGCTCGAGATCCAGTGTTTGCGCGAGGCCGACCACTGCCGACACGATCGCGCGGTCGTTGCGCGACGTCAGCAGGTTCTCGACGAAACTGCGGTCGATCTTCAGCTTCGCGAGCGGGAAGCGCTGCAGATAGGCGAGGCTCGAATAGCCGGTGCCGAAATCGTCGATCGCGAAGCGGATGCCGAGGCCGGTCAGCTCCTCGAGCAGCATTTTCGCGTGCGCGGGATCGTGCATCAGCAGGCTTTCGGTGATTTCGAGCACGATACGGCGCGGATCGATGCCGGTCAGCGCGATCGCCTCGCGCACGCTCTGCGTGAAGCGCGGGTCGCGGAACTGCTGCGGCGACACGTTGACCGCCACGTATTGCAGCGCGAGCCCCTGGCCGTCCCACGCGACGAGCTGCATGCACGCGGCCTTGAGCACCCAGTTGCCGAGGTAGTTGATCAGGCCGATGGATTCGGCGAGCGGGATGAAGGTGGCCGGCGGCACGAGGCCGTGCACCGGATGGCGCCAGCGGATCAGCGCCTCGACGCCGACCACCGCGCCCGACTGGCTGCGCGTGATCGGCTGGAAATGCAGCGAAAACTCGCCGTTGCGCACGCCGTCGTACAGGTCGGCTTCGAGCTTGAGCCGTTCGGCGTCGGCCGGATCGTCGACGGGCGCGTGGAACGCGAGTGCGTTGCCGCCCGATGCCTTCGCCTGCGCGAGCGCGTGGTCGGCGCGGCGCAGCAGCGGGCTGTGATGCTGCGCCCGATGCGGCGCGGCACGTTCGTCGGGATAGAGCGCGATGCCGATGCTCGCGGACAGGTGCACGGTCTGCCCCTGGAACACGTAGGGCTCGCGCACCGCGGCCTGCAGCCGGCGCGCGAGCGCATCGGCGGCGTGGCTCGCCTGCGGGCGGTCCGGTGCGCTCAGCACGACCGCGAACTTGTCGCTCGCGACGCGCGCGAGCTGCTCGTTCGGCGTGACGAGCGCTTTCAGCCGCTGCGCGGTCTCGCGCAGCAGCAGGTCGCCCGCGTCGTAGCCGAGCGCGCGGTTGATCCGCTGGTAGTCGTCGAGGTCGAGCAGCAGCAGCGCCGCGCAGGTGCCGTCCTCGTCGGCGGTCTGCTGCGCGCGCATCAGCGCCGGCACGAGCGCGGACAGGTTGTCGAGCCCCGTCATCGGGTCGTGATGCATTTCGTACGTCAGGCGTGCCTCGAGCGCGCGCCACGACGACACGTCGAACGCCGCGATCGCGAAGCCGTCGACGCCGTGGTGGCGGCTCTTGAACGCGCGGACCTCGACGTCCAGCGGGTAGGTGAGCGACTTGACGATGCACATCGTCGCCTTCTCGACCTGGCCGGAACGCGCGGCGCGAGCGAGCAGGCCTTCGAGCGCCGGGGTATCCTGTTCGGCGATCAGGTCGCGCAGCGTCAGCGTATGCAGGTAGTCGCGGTGGTAGCCGATGAAGCGCAGGCTGGCGTCGGACACGTACAGAAAGCGCAGTTCGCGGTCGACATGGGCGAGGAAATCCACCGTGCCGACCGTCTGTTCCAGCCAGTTGCGCACGGAATCGTCGCGGCGCGGCGCGACGGCGCGCGCGGGCATCAGCGCGCCACCCGACCGGGCGAAGCGGCGCAGCGTATGCAAGGCGCTGCGCCAGGAGCCCTTGCGTGACGTCTGTTTCCTGTTGGCTTCCATGTTTCTCGCTGACGTGAAGGGCTGGAACCGGTTGTCCGGAAGGAATAACGGCAGACTGTGCGGAATCTTTAACGGGCCGGCCGCGGGCGGCGCTGCCGCGGGTCCGGATCATCGACGCGGGTGTTCGGCAGGCGAACGCCCCACGTGGCCCACATCGGGCTGACTTTATAAGAAATGAGGACGCAGATGAAGCGAAAACTGTTGCTGGGCGCCATGGCGGCGCTGGTGGCCGGCCATGCGCTGCTGGCGCAGGCGGAACTGAAGCCGGGCGCCGCGGCGCCCGATTTCACGACGCAGGCGTCGCTGGGCGGCAAGACTTACACGTACTCGCTCGCGGACGCACTGAAGCAGGGGCCGGTCGTGCTGTATTTCTATCCGGCGGCGTTCACGAAGGGCTGCACGATCGAGGCGCATGCGTTCGCGGACGCGGTCGATCGTTACAAGGCTTACGGCGCGACGGTGATCGGCGTATCGGCCGACAACATCGACACGCTGACGAAGTTCTCGGTGAGCGAGTGCCGGAGCAAGTTCCCGGTGGCGGCCGACCCGGACGCGAAGATCATCCGCGAATACGATGCGAAGCTGCCGGCGCTCGACCGCGCGAACCGCGTGTCCTACGTGATTTCGCCGGAAGGGAAGATTCTCTACGAATACACGAGCCTGTCGCCCGACAAGCACGTCGAGAACACGCTCGCCGCCGTGAAGGCGTGGGCCGACGCGCATCCGAAGCAGTAAGCGGCGGCCCCTCACGTGAGAACGGCCCGTCGTGCGGGCCGTAGGGACGGGCATGCGCCGCCTGCCGGCGCACGACTGCCCGTTACGCGCGCAGCGCCTGTTCGATCGGCACGCTGCCGCCGACGAAGCCGACGACCTTGCGCGAGATGCCGAGCTTGATCGCCTCGATCGCGGCCCATGCCACGTCCTGGCGCGAGACGGGCGGAGCGGGTTCGAGCCATGTGTCGGTCAGCGCGATCTTGCCGACGCCCGGGTCGTCCGTGAGCGGGCCCGGACGCAGGATCACGTAGTCGACGCCCGACGCGATCACGCGATCGTCGCCTTCGCGCTTCATCTGCGAATAGTGGTGCAGCGCGTCCGGCCCGTGCTCGGGCCGGTACGCGGACAGCGAGCTGACCACCACGAGCTTCTGCGCGTTGTAGGCGAGTGCATAGTCGGCCGCGCGGGCGACCGCGTCGCGATCGACCTGTTCCTCTTCGGTCGCGCCCTCCGATTCGGCCGAGCCTGCCGCGTAGATCACGTGCGTGATGCCCTGGAATGCGTGCGAGAAATCGTTCGTCAGATCGGCCTCGACGACCCGTGCGCCCGCCAGCGCATAGCCGTGCCGGCGCACGAGCGCCGTGACCTCGAACTCCGGCTGCTTGAGCAGCAGATCCGCGCAGGCCTGGCCCGTCCGGCCGGTCGCGCCAATCAGCAGTACCTTCGTCGTCATGAAACCGCTCCTTGCTCGATGCGTCATCCATCCAGATAGGGACGGACGATCGATAACTCAAGTGTAATGTCGAATCGGCCCGGCGGCGGGCGCGTAATAAGGGGCATACCGGCGCGGGCGTACCGGCGCGGGCGTACTGGTTTCAGGCGTACCGGCACGTGTAGCGGCGTGCATTCATTCACACGGATGCGGGAATGACGCGCCGACCGGCTATCATGTGCGCGATGCATTTTTCGCCGCTACGTGTGCATAACGCGGCGGCCCACTGGTTGGAGTACACATGGCATTACCCTTGGACAATGTGAGCATGGCCGTGTTCTGCGACTTCGAGAACGTCGCGCTCGGCGTGCGCGACGCGAAGTACGAGAAATTCGACATCAAGCCCGTGCTGGAGCGGCTGCTGCTGAAAGGCAGCATCGTCGTGAAGAAGGCCTATTGCGACTGGGATCGCTACAAGGGCTTCAAGGCGTCGATGCACGAAGCCAGCTTCGAGCTGATCGAGATTCCGCACGTGCGCCAGTCGGGCAAGAATTCGGCCGACATCCGGCTCGTCGTGGACGCGCTCGACCTCTGCTACACGAAGTCGCACGTCGATACGTTCGTGATCATCAGCGGCGATTCGGATTTTTCGCCGCTCGTGTCGAAGCTGCGCGAGAACGCGAAGAAGGTGATCGGCGTCGGCGTGAAGAATTCGACGTCGGATCTGCTGGTCGCGAACTGCGACGAATTCATCTTCTACGACGATCTGGTGCGCGAGCAGCAGCGTGCGCTCGCTAAGCGCGAACAGCAGCAGCGCGCGAGCAACGGCGGCGCGAAGCGGCCCGACGAGCCGTCGCGCAAGCACGACATGGACGCGCGCAAGACGGAGGCGATCGCGCTGGCGGTCGAGACGTTCGACGCGCTCGCGTCGGAGCGCGACGACGTCGGCAAGATCTGGGCGTCGGTGCTCAAGAGCGCGATCAAGCGCCGCAAGCCGGACTTCAACGAGTCGTACTACGGGTTCCGCGCGTTCGGCAACCTGCTCGACGAGGCGCAGGCGCGCGGCCTGCTCGAAGTGGGGCGCGACGACAAATCGGGTGCGTTCGTGTCGCGTTCCCGCCAGTTCCAGCCGACTGCCGCCGAGCACGCCGCGACGGGCGGTGAGGGCGGCGCGGCGTACCACGGCGCCCATCACGGCACGCGCCCGGCGGAGTCGGCGCCGGCCGGCCGCGGCGCGCGCCGTCGCGGGCAGCGGGCGGAAGCGGCCGTTCACGAAAGCGTGCAGGTCGACGTGGAAGACGCGGAGTTCGCCGCGGTTGCCGACGCGGCGCCGGCCGAAACACACGAAACACACGACACGCCGGACGTGGCCGACGCGCATGGTGACGCGAAGGATGGCCGCAAGCGTGCGCGCAAGAGCACGGCAAAGAAGACCGGCGCGAAGAAGGGCGCGGCCGCGAAGGGCGCCGGTCGCCACGCGGCCGGCAAGCCGGACGCCGCCGCGCAGGGCGACGCGACGCATGGCGGCGATGCGCACGCGCACGACCAGCATGCGGACGAACCGCATCGCGACGCGGCGCATGACGAGCGGCACGCGGCGGCCGCGCCCGCCGAGCCGGCGCGTCGTGCTTCCGGCGCTCGGGACGAGGCCGCGCAGCCCTCGCACGACGTGACGCCGGTCGAAGCGACTTCCGAGGGGACTGCCGAAGCATCGGCCGCCGCCAAGCCGAAGAAGCCGGCCCGCAAGGCGGCACCGCGCGCGCGTCGTCCGCGCAAGACGACGGCTGCCGCCGAGTAACGAGTCACGGCAGCCGGCCGGGTGTCGTCCGAAACAGGTCGGCACCCGCGCTGCGCGGTACCGGCCGGCGCAACGCCGGCCGGCCTGCCACGCTAGCCGTTCAGCACGTACGGCTGCGTCATCACTTCGAGGAAGTGACCGTCCGGATCGTCGAAGTACACGCCGCGTCCGCCGTTGTGGCGGTAGATATCGTCGGCTTGCCGCTTCGCCGGATCGGCCCAGTGCGGCAGCCGGCGCTCCCGAATGCGCGCGTACACGCGATCGAAGCCGGCTTCGTCGGTCAGGAACGCGTAATGCTGCGCCGTGATCTCCCCCGCCTTTTCGTAAAAATCGAGCGACACGCCGTTGTCGAGCGCGACGACCAGCATCGCGCCGAACGGCGTCGGCGGCGGCAATTCCAGAAGTTCGGTGAGGAAGCGGCTCGAGACGCGCTTGTCTCGACACCAGACGATCGTGTGGTTGAGCTGGACGTTCATGGTGTGTCCCCGGGAAGGGCACGGCGGTGGGCATGGACTCACGATAGCCGATTGCCGCCGGTGTTCAAGCGCGGAAAGGAAAGCGGCCGCCTGACCGGCGGCCGCTGCCATCACTCCCCGGCGACCGCTGGCCCGCCGGTATTGCCGCGGCGGTTGCGGCGCTTCTCGGTCCACACGCGCAGCCGGTCCATGTACAGGTAGACGACCGGCGTCGTATAGAGCGTCAGCACCTGCGACACGATCAGGCCGCCGGCGATCGCGATCCCGAGCGGCGCGCGCAGCTCGGCGCCGTCGCCGCTGCCGAACGCGAGCGGCAGCGCGCCGAGCAGCGCCGCCATCGTCGTCATCATGATCGGCCGGAAGCGCAGCAGGCACGCCTCGTGGATCGCGTCGAACGACGACTTCCCGTTGTTGCGCGTCTGGTCGATCGCGAAGTCGACCATCATGATCGCGTTCTTCTTCACGATGCCGATCAGCAGGATCACGCCGATCAGCGCGATGATGCTGAACTCGGTCTTGAACAGCAGCAGCGCGAGCAGCGCGCCGACGCCGGCCGACGGCAGCGTCGACAGGATCGTGATCGGATGGATGTAGCTCTCGTACAGGATCCCGAGCACGATGTAGACGGCCAGGAGCGCCGCGAGGATCAGGATCGGCTGATCGTTCATCGACTGCTGGAACGCCTGCGCGGTGCCCTGGAAGCTGCCGACGATCGTCGGCGGGACCCCGATCTGCGCCATCGTCTGATAGATCACCTGCGTCGCCTGCGACAGCGACACGCCCGGCGGCAGGTTGAACGAGATCGTCGTCGCGACGAACAGCCCCTGGTGGTTGACCGACAGCGGCGTCGTGCTCGGCCCGAACGTCGCGACCGCCGACAGCGGGATCATCGTCGACTTCGACGTCGACACCGACGCGCCCGACGACGCGCTCGACTTGCCGCTCGCCGCGATCGAGTTGAGCGCCTGGTTGCGCGCGGAATCGGACGCGATCGCCGCGGCGCTCTGCGTGGCCGTGCCGGCGCTCGACGTGCCGGCCGCGGTCGCGACGAAGGTGCCGGCGGCCGCGTTGGTGGTCTGCGATCCGTTCGCGCTGCCGCCGGACGTGCTGATCCACACCTGGTTCAGCATCTCCGGGCTCTGCCAGTACTTCGGCGCGACTTCCATTACGACGTGGTACTGGTTCAGCGGGTTGTAGATCGTCGAGACCTGGCGCTGGCCGAACGCGTCGTACAGCGTGTTGTCGATCTGCGCGGGCTTGATGCCGAATCGCGCGGCCGTCGCGCGGTCGATCGTCACCATGGCCTCCATGCCGCCTTGCTGCTGGTCGGAGTTCACGTCGGTCAGCTCGGAGCGCTTCTGCAGCGCCTCGGTCAGGATCGGCCCCCACTTGTACAGGTCGGCGCTCGAATCGCCGAGCAGCGTGAACTGGTACTGCGCGTTGCTCTGCCGGCCGCCCACGCGAATGTCCTGCGCGGCCTGCAGGAACGTGGTCGCGCCTGCCACGTCCGCCAGCCGCGGGCGCAGCTGCTGGATCACCTGGTCGGCCGACAGCTTGCGTTCGGTGCGGTCCTTCAGCGTGACGAACATGAAGCCGGAGTTGGTCTGCGTGCCGCCGGTGAAGCCCGCGACGCTCTTCACGTTGGGGTTGGCCTGCACGATCCGCATCATCTCGGAGAACTTCAGCTTCATCGCCTGGAACGACGTGGACTGGTCGGCCCGAATGCCGCCGATCATCAGCCCGGTGTCCTGCTGCGGGAAGAAGCCCTTCGGCACGACGACGTACAGGTAGACGTTCAGCGCAATCGTCGCGAACAGCGTCAGCAGGATCAGCAGCGGCCGGCGCAGCGCCCACGACAGCGAGCGCTCGTAGCCGCGCTGCATGCGCGCGAAGCCGCGTTCGAGGAAGCGCCCGAAGCGGCCCTCGTCGTGCGGGTCGTGCTTGTCGGGCAGCAGGCGCGCGCACATCATCGGCGTGACCGTGAGCGACACCGCGAGCGACACGGCGATCGCGAGCGACAGCGTCAGCGCGAACTCGCGGAACAGGCGCCCGACGATCCCGCCCATCAGCAGGATCGGCAGGAATACCGCGACGAGCGAGATGCTCATCGACAGCACCGTGAAGCCGACTTCGCGCGCGCCGTCGAACGCGGCCTGCATCCGCGACTTGCCGTTCTCGATGTGCCGCGAGATGTTCTCGAGCACGACGATCGCGTCGTCGACGACGAAGCCGGTCGCGACGATCAGCGCCATCAGCGACAGGTTGTCGATCGAGAAGCCGAGCAGGTACATCGCGCCGAACGTGCCGATGATCGAGATCGGCACCGCGACGCTCGGGATCAGCGTCGCGCGCCAGTTGCGCAGGAACAGGAACACGACCATCACGACGAGGCTGATCGCGATCAGCAGCGTGTGTTCGGTGTCCTTCAGCGACGCGCGGATGGTGGTCGAGCGGTCGAGCACCGGCGTGACCGTGATGTCGGCCGGCAGCGACGCGGTGAGCTGCGGCAGCGCCGCGCGCACGCGATCGAGCGTCTCGATGATGTTCGCGCCGGGCGAGCGATAGAGGATCACGAGCACCGCGCGCTTGCCGTTCGACAGGCCGAGGTTGCGCAGATCCTCGACCGAATCGACGACGTCGGACAGATCGGACAGCCGCACGGCCGAGCCGTTGCGGTAGGCGACGACGAGGTCGCGGTATTGCGACGCCTGCGACGCCTGGTCGTTCGTATAGAGCTGGAAGCGCTGCGGGCCGAACTCGATCGCGCCCTTCGGCGCGTTGGCGTTCGCGGAAGCCAGCGCCGCGCGCACGTCCTCGAGGCCGATCCCGTAGTGAAACAGCGACTGCGGTTCGAGCTCGACGCGCACGGCCGGGTTCGCGGAGCCGCTCACGGTGACCTGGCCGATCCCGTCGATCTGCGACAGCGACTGCTGCAGCACCGTCGACGCGGAGTCGTACACCTTTGCCGGCGACGCCGTCTCCGAGGTCAGCGACACGACCATGATCGGCGAATCGGCCGGGTTGACCTTGCGGTAGGTCGGATTGCTCTTCAGCGCGGCGGGCAGGTCGGCGCGCGCCGCGTTGATCGCGGCCTGCACGTCGCGCGCGGCGCCGTCGATGTCGCGGTTCAGGCCGAACTGCAGGATGATCCGCGCGTTGCCGACCGTGCTCGTCGACGTCATTTCGGAGACGTCCGCGATCGATCCGAGGTGCCGTTCGAGCGGGCTCGTCACGCTGGTCGCGACCGTTTCCGGGCTGGCGCCCGGCAGCGACGCCTGCACCGAGATCGTCGGGAAGTCGACCTGCGGCAGCGGCGACACCGGCAGCTTGATGAACGCGAACAGGCCCGCGAGCGCGACCCCGAGCGCGAGCAGCGTCGTCGCGACGGGGCGGGTGATGAAGGGGCGCGACAGGTTCATGTCGGCACTCGCTGGGCCGCCCCAAGGGTGCCGACCGCCCCCTTGGGGGGCAGCGAACGAAGTGAGCGTGGGGGTCGTTTCATTTACGCATCCGTGCGCGTGCCGGCATCGGGGCCGCGGCGTTCGAACCAGCCGCGCACGCGGCGCGCGAGCGAGTCGAAGCCGAGGTAGATCACGGGCGTCGTGAACAGCGTCAGCACCTGCGACACGATCAGGCCGCCGGCGATCGCGATCCCGAGCGGCTGGCGCAGCTCGGAGCCCGCGCCGGCGCCGACGATCAGCGGCACCGCGCCGAGCAGCGCGGCGAGCGTCGTCATCAGGATCGGCCGGAAGCGCAGCAGGCACGCCTGGTAGATCGCCTCGCGCGGCGGCTTGCCTTCGACGCGTTCGGCCTCGAGCGCGAAGTCGATCATCATGATCGCGTTCTTCTTCACGATGCCGATCAGCAGCACGATGCCGATGATCCCGATGATGTCGAGGTCGTGCCCGGTGATCATCAGCGCGAGCAGCGCGCCGACGCCGGCCGACGGCAGCGTCGACAGGATCGTGATCGGATGGATGTAGCTCTCGTACAGCACGCCGAGCACGATGTACATCGTGACGACCGCCGCGAGGATCAGGAACAGCTGGTTCGACAGCGACGCCTGGAACGCGAGCGCCGCGCCCTGGAAGCGCGTCTGGAACGAGCCGGGCAGGCCGATGTCCTTCTCGGCGGCCTCGATCGCCTTGACCGCTTCGCCGAGCGACGCACCCGGCGCGAGGTTGAACGAGATCGTCGTCGAGGGGAACTGCGACAGGTGCGCGACCAGCAGCGGCGACGGCCGCTCGTGGAACGACGCGATCGACGCCAGCGGCACCTGGCCGCCGCCGGCCGACGGCAGGTAGATGTCGTTCAGCGATTGCGCGTAGTGCTGCTCCTTCGGCTCCGACTCGAGAATCACGCGGTACTGGTTCGACTGCGTGAAGATCGTCGACACGATGCGCTGGCCGAACGCGTCGTACAGCGCGTTGTCGACGGTCGCCGGCGTGATGCCGAAGCGCGCGGCGCTCGGGCGGTCGATCTCGATGTACACCGACTGCCCGTTGCTCTGCAGGTCGGTCGCGACGTCGGCGAGCGACGGCTCCTGCTGCAGCCGCGCGACGAGTTTCGGCACCCAGGTCGCGAATTCGCCGGCGTTCGGGCTCGTCAGCATGAACTGGTACTGCGTCGGGCTGACCGTCGAGTCGATCGTCAGATCCTGCACCGGCTGCATGAACAGCGAAATGCCGGTGATGTTCGCGACGCGCTGCTGCAGGTCGCGGATGATCTGCGCGGCGGTTTCGGTGCGTTGGTCGCGTGCCTTCAGGTTGATCAGCATCCGGCCGCTGTTCAGCGTGATGTTGCTGCCGTCGACGCCGATGAACGACGTGAGGCTGTCGACGTTCGGATCCTTCAGGATCTCGGCCGCGAGCGCCTGCTGGCGTTCGGCCATCGCACCGTACGAGATCGACTGCGGCGCCTGCGTGATCGCCTGGATCACGCCGGTGTCCTGCGCGGGGAAGAAACCCTTCGGTACGTACACGTAGAGCAGGGCGGTCAGCCCGAGCGTCAGCAGCGCGACGACGAGCGTCGAGCGCTGGCGGTTCAGCACCCATTCGAGCGCGACCGCGTAGCGCGCGATCACCCAGTCGATCGACCGGTGCACGCGCGCCTCGAAGCGATGGCTCTCCGGCGGCGGCGAATGGCGCAGCAGCTTCGCGCACATCATCGGCACGAGCGTGAGCGACACGATCGCCGAGATCACGATCGTCACCGCCAGCGTGATCGCGAATTCATGGAACAGCCGGCCGACCACGTCGCCCATGAACAGCAGCGGGATCAGTACCGCGATCAGCGAGACCGTCAGCGAGATGATCGTGAAGCCGATCTGCCGCGAGCCCTTCAGCGCGGCCTCGAGCCCCGATTCGCCTTCCTCGACGTAGCGCGAGATGTTCTCGATCATCACGATCGCATCGTCGACGACGAAGCCGGTCGCGATGGTGAGTGCCATCAGCGACAGGTTGTTCAGCGAGAAGCCGGCCATGTACATCACCGCGAGCGTGCCGATCAGCGACAGCGGCACCGACAGGCTCGGGATGATCGTCGCGTAGACGTTCGCGAGGAACAGGTACATCACCAGCACGACGAGCCCGACCGCGAGCAGCAGCTCGAACTGCACGTCGCGCACGGCCGCGCGGATCATCGTCGTGCGATCGGTGACGATCTCGACGTCGAGCGCGGCCGGCAGCGTTTCCTGCAGCTTCGGCAACTGCGCCTTGATCGCGTCGACGGTCGCGATCACGTTCGCGCCCGGCTGGCGCTGCACGTTCAGGATGATCGCGGGGTCCGAATTCACCCACGCGCCGAGCTTGGTGTTCTCCGAGCCGGCGACGACCGTCGCGACGTCGGTCAGCATCACCGGGCGGCCGCTCTTGTACGCGACGACCGCGCTGTTGTACTGGTCGGCGCTCGTCAGCTGATCGTTCGCGTTGATCGTGTACGCGCGCGTCGGGCCGTCGAAGTTGCCCTTCGGCGTGTTGACGTTCAGGTTCGAGATCGTCGTGCGCAGATCGTCGAGGTTCATCCCGTACTTCGCGAGCGCGGTCGGGTTCGCCTGGATCCGCACGGCCGGCCGGTTGCCGCCCGACAGACTGACGAGGCCGACGCCGGCGATCTGCGAGATCTTCATCGCGAGGCGCGTGTCGGCCAGGTCCTGCACCTGCGTGAGCGGCAGCGTCTTCGACTTGACGGCGAGCGTCAGCACCGGCGCATCGGCCGGGTTCACCTTCGCGTAGATCGGCGGGGCAGGCAGGTCGGACGGCAGCAGGTTGCCGGCCGCGTTGATCGCGGCCTGCACTTCCTGTTCGGCGATGTCGAGCGGCAGGTCGAGCGAGAACTGCAGCGTGATCACCGACGCGCCGGCCGAGCTTTGCGACGACATCTGGTTCAGCGACGGCATCTGCCCGAACTGGCGTTCGAGCGGCGCGGTGACCGACGACGTCATCACTTCCGGGCTCGCGCCCGGGTAGAAGGTCTGGACCTGGATCGTCGGGTAGTCGACCTCGGGCAGCGCGGCGAGCGGCAGGAACCGCAGCGCGACGAGACCGGCCAGCATGATCGCCGCCATCAGGAGAGCGGTGCCGACCGGCCGGAGAATGAAGAGGCGGGATGGATTCATCGAGCGGCCCGGGCGTTACTGGGCCGCGGGGGTCGCTGCCTGCGACGCGCCGAGCTTGTGTCCGCCGCGATGACCGCCGGCACCCGACGCGCCCGAGGCACCCGCCGCGCCCGACGCCGCACCAGCGCCGTGCGCGCCCGACGCGCCTTTCGGCTTGTCGGCCGGAATCGAGATCTTCGAGCCTTCGCGCAGGCGATCCGAGCCGTCGGTCACCACGCGCTCGCCGAGCGCGACGCCGCTGACGATGCTCGTGCGTTCGCCGTCGACCGGGCCGATCGTGACCTTGCGCACCGTCACGGTGTTGTCGGGTTTCACGACGTAGACGAACTGGCCGATCGAGCCCGTCAGCACGGCGGAGGTCGGCACGATCGTCGCGTTGCGCATCACGTCGACGAGCAGCCGCGTGTTCACGAACTGATTCGGGAACAGCATGCCTTCCTTGTTATCGAAGCTCGCGCGCAGCTTGACCGTGCCGGTGCTCGTGTCGATCTGGTTGTCGAACGTGGCGAGCGAGCCCGTCTCGAGCGGCACCGTGTTGTTGCGGTTGTAGGCGGTGACCGACAGCTTCTGGCCCGCGTTCACCTGCTTGAGGATCTGCGGCAGGTTGTCTTCCGACGTCGTGAAGATCACGCTCATCGGCTGCAACTGCGTGATCACGACGAGGCCGTTGGCGTCGCCCGGCGTCACGTAGTTGCCCGGGTCGACCTGGCGCAGGCCGACGCGGCCGGAGACCGGCGCCGTGATGCGCGCATACGTGAGATTGAGTTTCGCGGAATCGATCGCGGCCTGGTCGGTCTTCACCGCGCCTTCGTACTGCTTGACGAGCGACGCCTGCGTATCGACGGTTTGCGACGCGATCGAGTCCTGCGACAGCAGCGTCTGGTAGCGCTTCAGGTCGAGACGGGCCGTCGCGAGCAGCGCCGCATCGCGGGCATGCGTGCCTTCGGCGTTCTCGAGAGCAACCTGGTACGGGCGCGGGTCGATCTGGGCGAGCACGTCGCCCTTCCTGACGATCTGGCCTTCCTGGAACGACACCGACTGCAGGTAGCCCGACAACTGCGTCTTCACCGTCACGTTCGCGAGCGGCGTGACGGTGCCGAGGGCGGATAGCACGATCGGCATCTCGCCCTGCGTCGCGGTGGCGACCTGCACCGGCTGCGGCACGTTGGCCATCGCAGCAGGGCCGCCGCGGCCGCGGTGGCTGCCCGCAGCGGCGCTGGCACCCGCGCTTTTCGCCGTGCTGCCTGCCGCCGGCGTGCGGTTCCACGGGTGCCACCACAACAGGCCGCCGATGACGACGACCGCGACGGTCCCGATCAGCAGCGTGCGGCGCGGGCGCCGTGCGACGGTGGGTGCGGGGTCTTTCGAAGGGGGCGTGGGCTTTTGTTCGTTATCCATCGTGTTCTGTCAGGAAGACGGCGCGGCGGGCCGGAAATCGGGCTGCTCGGCTGCGCGTGGGCGTGCGGGTGACGCGACGGGGCGGCCCGGCTCGGTCCGGGGCCCCGCCGATCCACGCGGGAAAAGAGCGGTGCGCACCGCGAATGCGGCGCGACGATGGGCATGATCCTACGTGCCGTCCCCGTTACAGTCCAGCGATCTATCTTTCAACGGGTTACGGTCGTTACACAACGCGACACGGCGATGACGAAACGATTACAGCCCGACGCGCCGGGCCGGCGCGCCGCCGATTTCGCGGGTGATTTTCTTGATGCATTCCTGCAGCGCGGGCACTACATGTTCCTGCAACCATTCGGGCGGACACTGGTGCGACGCGCCGCCGCAATTCACCGAATAGCGCTGGCCCGACGGGCCGACGAAACCGGCCGCGACCGCGTTCAGGCCTTCGCGCCATTCGCCGATCGCGATCGCGTGGCCGTCGCGCATCGCTTCGTCGAGCGCGGGCGTCAGGCGCGCGGACACGTGCGGCCAGTCGTCGCCGGCGGTGGTGCGCAGCGACTCGAGCAACTGGCGGCGCTCGTCGTCCTCGAGCGCGGCGAGATACGCGCGACCCACGGCGGTACGTGCGATGTCCATCCGCGAGCCGATTTCGAGGCGCGTGACGAGCACGGCCGAGCGCGGGCGGATCACGTCGATCGCGACCATGTCGAGCCGGTCGCGCACCGCGAGGTGCACGGACAGCGACGTGCGTTCGGCCAGCTCGATCATGAACGGCCGGGAGCGCGCGCGGATGTCGAAGTTGCGCAGGAAGCCGTGGCTGAGTTCGAGTACCGACGCGGTCAGCACGAAGCGCTCGCTGTCGGGCAACTGGAACAGGAAGCCGGCGCTGACGAGCGTCGCGGTGATGCGCGAGACGGTCGGCTTCGGGATGCCGGTCAATTCGGTCAGTTCGCGGTTGCTGACGGGGGCGTCGGCAGCCGCGATGCGGCGCAGCACGGCGAGACCGCGGGCGAGGGCGGTGATCTCGTCGGGCGACGATTCACGGTCCCGCGACGCGGGAGAGGTTACAGTTGTCGACACGAGGGATTCTCTCTAATTCCGAAACTCGATTTCAATTTTGTTGGTATTGTAGGACTATTGTCAAAAGATGCATGTTCCGTGGGCGAACCGGTCATTGGATGAGATTTTACGGGTTCACCCTTGGTTTATTGGGAAAACGCTCAAATGAGCATGACCGGAAAGTGCATGAGCCGGTGCAAATACCGCTTGACTTGTCGGGCGGAAACGGAAAGAATGTCTCACGTTTTCGAAACATCGTTTCAAGAGTTTAACCGGCAACGATGTTTCGCGCAGTCTCTCAGGTTCTAGCACGGCCCTCGGAATGGCTAGAACTTTTTTAGCGCCACGGTCTCCGTGGCGCTTTTTTTTTGCACCCTGCATAAGGCACTCCCGCACCCCGCCATAGCTCGATTATGGCAAACGAAGCGACGCGCAGCTGCATGAGGGCAAACCGAGTGCAAGAGGGAAGACTGGATCACAAATCGCGAGCTGCTTTCGACACCGGAGGGAGCGCCCCATTTCCTTCGGTCCGTCGCTCGCAGTCCGCATGCTTGGTGATCCGGGAAGGTGGCGATCAAGCTGCCTGACCTCTCCGTCCCGATTCGTATGCCCGCCGTGATGTGTCAAAGCCGTATTATCGCTCGTCTGCTGCAGTGACCGTGCGAGCGTGCGACGCCATGCGCTCAGCGATGGCGGTCTTTGAATCGAATCTTGCGCAAGTAGTCGTAGCCGACTCTCCCGAGCATGATCGGAAGCGCGAAGGAACAGGTTGCTGCGCCGCCGTTGAGCTTCGAGATCAGGCCGATCGAGCAGGTGCCGATCGATATTGCAGACGCCGACACCAGCAACGCCCGCGAGTAGTAAGGGATGGCGTCGATGCGCTCTTGGTGCGCCCTCGAAAAATGGCAATACATGGCGACGCACGTCATTCCGACGACGCTGCCGAACATATAGTCTGCGACATAGTCTTCAGCGAAGAACCAGAACATGGCGACATGGACGAGCCATGCGGGGACGTTGGCAGCCAGATACGAGCGGTGAAAGGCGATGGACGAAAGCATGACTGTTTTCCCGATGCCGGACGACTCGGGGCCGTCCGGATTTCAAGTTAGCGGTACGAACCGACGGCGTCGGACAATCTCCACAAGTCCTCGAATTTCGCCCATCGAGGCAGCCCGTTCGGGAAAAGGAACGCCAGTCCATGCTCCTGGACGCCATTGAAAATGTAAGCGCCGGCCAGGCTGCCGGTGAGTCCGCCGTAGGTCAGACCGAATGCGCCGCCAATCAATGCACCCCCGAGCGTTCCAACTCCGGGAATCACCGACCCAACGGCCGCGCCGGCCGCGGCACCGACCTCCGCTCCGTATGCCTGACCGGCGATTTGCCCTGCAACGCCGCCTGCTACGGTGCCGGTCAGGCCGGCGCCGGATACGCGGTTGATTTCACTTTGAGTAAGTTCTTTCACTATCTGTACTCCTGTTCAAAGAAGAAGCAGAAATGCAAGCGGATGGCCATCCGATTTGCATCGTAATGCAAACGAGAATGGGTATCATTGTCATTTTTGGGGGTGAAGATCGTCCGACGGGCATTCCTCCACGGGGCTGGAGGCTGTAGTGACGGTTCAAAGCCTGAACGGATGTTGGAATGAAGCGTTCGTGTCACGAAAAGGGACGGAGGATGGCAGTGGGAAGCTGCGATTGACAGAACGTGAAAGAACGTTGCGGTCGCCCGTCCGATACGGTTGTCTATGCGATCTGTGCGCATCGCCGTAGCGACCCATGGCTGCAGGCCGAGGTTTCGAATAGGTGTGCCGCTCGTCATCCGGCACGGTTGTACACGCGGCGCATCGCAGCGCAAAAAAAAGCGCGACGCCCGCAACGGGCATCGCGCAGAAGGCGGCGTGGAGCGCCGACGAATGAACGGTGATGAAGAAAAGAAGCCTGGGCAAGGGCGCCCGGCCAGGCGCCCTGCAAGGAGCAACGCCCCCTCGCGCGCGGCCCGTCAGCCCTTCGCGAGCTTGATGCTGGTCTGCTCGGCCGTCAGGTAGCCGACGCTGGCGCCGAAGCGATCCTTGTAGTTCGCGCGCACGAGCGGGTCGAGCGTCGGCTTGACCTTGTCGTGCAGCGGCGATTCCCAATCGCCCGCATGCTGGAAGTTGCTCATGATGTACGTCCAGCCGTTGATCTCGTCGACGGCGTGCAGGCCCGTCGATTCGGCGCCGGCCGGGCACGACAGCACGCGCGCGAGCGACTTCGTGTCGACGTTGTAGGCCCACAGGAAGTTGTTCACGTGCATCCCCGAGTCTTCGCCGATGAACAGCGTGCGCAGCTTTTCGGAGAACTTCAGGTTGTCCGGGTTCGCGATCTTGTCCGGGTTCGCGAGGTTGCCGAGCGCGTCGGCCGCGGCGAGATCCTCGCCGACCAGCGCGGCCGGCGCGCCCATGTCGACCGGCACCCATTCGCTGTCGATCGCGCCGCCCGTCGTGTCGCGCTGGCCGGCCTTCAGGTTCAGCGCGTAGACGGCGCCCGCGGCGATCTTCTTGTCGACCGCGACGTCGCGCGACACCGCGTTGCCCTTGACCATCGACGTTTCGATCCGCGACATCGCCGTGTAGACGATCTTGTCCTTCGCGTTCACGGTCGTGCCTTCGAGCTTCGTGAACGCCATGCTGCCGCCGAGCAGCGCCGCGTAGCGGTGCGTCTCGAGGAACGCGGCCGCCTTTTCCATCCCCGGCTTCACGCGCATCCAGTTGAACTTGCCGCCGAAGTGGATCTTCGTGTAGCTCGCGTCATTCGGATCGGTGGTCACCAGGTCCATGATGTCCGATGCCTTCAGCGTGTTCGCGAGCGTTTCGATTTCGCTGCTGGTCGCGTGGCCGATCCTGATCCACGTGAGCGTCGCGGTGCCCGCGCCGGCCGACGACGTCTGCGTCCACTTCGCGACGTACAGCGTGCCGGCCGACAGGTCGGCCGCCTTGTCGGCGACGAACATGAACAGGCCGCCGTTGGTGGCGTCGTCGCCCATCATCACGGTGCGCTGGTCCGGCATCACCTGGATCAGCTCGTGCGAGATGCGACCGAGGCAGTAGTGCTTCTTCACGGTGCCGGTGCCGTCCGGGTTCACGGTGATCTCGGGCAGGTGGCCGTAGTGGTAGGGGTTCGCCTTCGTCTCGTCGCCGAACGTGTTCTTGCTGAACGCCTTGAACTGCGCGTCGGTCGCGACCTTCGTCGCATCCGGCTCGTATTCCTCGCTCGACAGGTGCGTGCCCCACGGCGACAGGCTCGCGCCGCAAGTGATCCACAGGCCGTGCGCCTTCGACGTATCGACGTTGTGGTACTTCACGACCTTCAGCGCGCCGGTGGCCGGGTCCTGGTCGAGCGTGAGCACGGCGATCGGCGACGGCAGCTGGCCGTACTGCGACGCGCTGGCCTGGTCGCGCGTCGCGTATTCGAACTGCACGACCGCGAACACCGCGTTGCCTTTCACGCCGGGCACGTTCGCGTTCTTCAGCGTCAGCAGCGAGCTGCCGTCCGGGCAGTCGGAATAGAACTGGCGCTCCTTGCCGGCCACCGAGCGGTCGACGATCGGCTGATTGTTGATGTCGTAGTAGCCGCCCGCGAGCGTCGTGCCGCCGTTGCCGTCCGGCACCATGTCGCCCGTCACGAAGAACGGCCGGTACGCGAGCTTGAAATTGCGCGACGAGCCGTCCGAGAATGACACCGACAGCGTCGAGCCGACCGTCGTCGTGGCCATCGCGGCCGCGTTGTCGAGCGTCGGCGCGGCCATCGCCGAGAATGCCGCCGACGTATAGGCGGCGGCGACCGGGGCCGGCGTCGACGCGGGATCGTCGTCGCCGCCGCAACCCGTCAGCAGGGCCGGCAGCGCGAGGCCGGAAAGGGGGAGCATCGGCGCGCCGGCGAGGATCTTCAGGGCCTGACGACGGGCAGCATTGGGCAACGCGGGCATGTGGAGTCCAGTTTCGGTTGTTGGAAGAATGGCCTTCGCGACACAGGCGAGCAGCAAGCTTCGCGAAGGCAAGTTGAAATCTGGACCGAAGTGTAGGGATGCTAGATGAAAGTTTTTTGAATTGAAAACGTAATGATGCGTCGGGCCTCCGTCAGGCGGCCCGCTGGATGCCCCTCGGATGCTCGCTCGCGCTCAATCGCGCTCGGGTGTGGCCGAGATGCGGTGGATCGACAGGTCGGCGCCGTCGAATTCGGCTTCGCGATCGAGACGCAGGCCCACGGTCGCCTTCAACGCGCCGTAGACGAGCGTGCCGCCCGCGGTCGCGATCGCGATGCCGCCGAGCGTGCCGACGAGCTGCGACAGGAACGACACGCCGCCGAGACCGCCGAGCGCGGGCAGCCCGAACACGCCGGCCGCGAGACCGCCGAGCGCGCCGCACATCCCGTGCAGCGGCCAGACGCCGAGCACATCGTCGATGCGCCAGCGGTTCTGCACGCAGGTGAACATCGCGACGAACAGCGCACCGGCCGCGGCGCCCGTGACGAGCGCGCCGATCGGGTGCATCACGTCGGAGCCCGCACATACCGCGACGAGGCCCGCGAGCGGTCCGTTGTAGGTGAAGCCCGGGTCGTTGCGGCCGGCCATCCACGCCGCGAGCGTGCCGCCGACCATCGCCATCAGCGAGTTCACCGCGACGAGGCCGCTGATCTTGTCGAGCGTCTGCGCGCTCATCACGTTGAAGCCGAACCAGCCGACCGCGAGCACCCATGCGCCGAGCGCGAGAAACGGGATGTTCGACGGCGGGTGCGCGGCGATCCGGCCGTCCTTCGCATAGCGGCCGTGGCGCGCGCCGAGCAGCAGCACGGCCGGCAGTGCGACCCAGCCGCCGAACGCATGCACGACGACCGAGCCCGCGAAGTCGTGGAACGGCGCACCGAACGCATGCGTGAGCCAGGCCTGCACGCCGAATCGTTCGTTCCAGGCGATCCCTTCGAAGAACGGATAGATGAAGCCGACGATGATCAGCGTCGCGACGAGCTGCGGGTTGAACTTCGCGCGCTCGGCGATGCCGCCGGACACGATCGCCGGGATCGCCGCCGCGAAGGTCAGCAGGAAGAAGAAGCGCACGAGCGCATAGCCGTTGTGCTGCGACAGCGTGCCGATGTCGTCGAAGAATTCGACGCCGTACGCGATCGTGTAGCCGATGAAGAAATACGCAAGCGTCGACACCGAGAAGTCGACCAGGATCTTCACGAGCGCGTTGACCTGGTTCTTCTTGCGGACCGTGCCGAGCTCGAGAAATGCAAAGCCCGCGTGCATCGCGAGCACCATGACGGCGCCGATCAACAGGAACAGTGTGTCGACGCCGGATTTCAGACCATCCATGCTCTAGCTTCCTTGCGCAAAAAACGGGCAAGGAATGCAAGTATCGAGCCAATCTGGTGAACGACTGCGTGGAATTGGTGCTCGGATACGGCGCGATGCGGCATTCCGGTGAATCGTGCACGGAACCAGGGCGTGACGGATGCCCATGGAGGACCATGCCCGACGCACGCGTGTGGTGCGTCGCGTGCCGAACCGGTGCGTGCGACGAATGAAGCGGTGCGCGGCGATACGTTGCCGTGCACCGATCTGGCGCGTCAGTGGCGCGCGAACAGCGCGGGGGGCCGGCGCAGCCGCAGCGCGCACGCCGACCAGTAGGCGGCGACGGTCGCGAGCCCGAGCGCAGCGACCGCGAGCGCCGCGAAGCCCGCGACGGACTGACCGTCGCCGTCGGTGCCAAGGATGCCTTGTGCGACGATCAGCGCGGCGGTCCAGAAACCGATCACGGCCTGCGTGAGCAGGCGCGCGCATGCGATGCGGCGCGGACGCCCGGATTCGGCGAGGCGGCGCGCCGACGGCGCGCGCAGGCACAGGAACAGGGTGGCGGCGAGCAGCGCGGCCAGGGCGATGAGCCAGTCGACGAGGAAAGCCATGACGAGGAAAAGGGGCACGGACGAAGCGAATTGCAGCGTGCCCACTTTAGAGGCGTGGCGCCTGCGATTGAATCAGACGAGTCCGAAATTGAAAGGGATTTTTAATGGTGGGTCGTCATTGAGCCTGTTCCACAGGCGGTATCATCGACACCGGTCCAACCACGAGGTCGCGCAACGCGCGACCGGAGATTGCTGATGAACATGAAGACATCGCGGGCGCGTCGCGTGCCCGGGTCCGTGCTGGCGGCGGTAGCCGCCGGTGCGCTGCTGTTGCTCGCGGGTTGCGAGAAGTCCGGCACGCCGGCCGCGCAACCCGATACGGCCGCGAGCGCGGCCGCCGATGCGGCGAACAATGCCGCCAAGGCGCTCGACCAGGTGGCGAGCACCGTCAATCAACAGATCAACGCGGCGAAGGCGGGCCTCGCATCCGCGGCGTCGGCCGTGCCGCCGTTGTCCGCAAGCGGCCTCGCGTCGGCCGCGCAGGCGCAGATCGATGCGGCGGCGTCCGCCGTCGTCGCGCATGCGGCTTCCGAAGCGGGCGCGAAGATCGCCGAAGCCGGCAAGAAACTCCAGCAGTGGAGCCAGCAGAACGCCTCGGGGGCGAAGCCCGCGAGCGGCGAATGACGCGGGCTTGCACGATCCTCAAAATGTAATTATGATGGTTACACATGTCGCCGGTTGCGGGTCGGGCCGGCGTCGCCGAGTGAGTCACGAATGAATACCAGCAGCCGGTTCGCGTTTGCCGTTCACGTGCTCGCCTTGCTGTCGATGCAGGAAGGCGTGCCGTTGTCGTCCGACATCATCGCGGGCAGCGTGAATACGAATCCGGCGCTGATTCGCCGGTTGTTGTCGATGCTGGCGGCAGCGGGGCTGACCACGTCGCAGCTCGGTGCGGGCGGCGGTGCGCTGCTGGCGCGCGAGCCTGCCGAGATCACGCTGCTCGACGTGTATCGCGCGGTCGACGATGCGCAACTGTTCGCGCTGCACCGCGAGGCGCCGAATCCGGCGTGTCTCGTCGGGCGGCACATCCAGGGCGTGCTGACCGGCTATATCGGCGACGCGCAGCGCGCGATGGAGGCTTCGCTTGCCACGCGCACGCTGGTCGACGTGACGGCCGACATGCTGGACCTGGAACAGCGCACGCAACGGGCGGCGCGCGCCGGCGGGTGATCGACGGCGGGCGACCGGCAGCGGGCGACCGGCAGCGGGCAGAGCAGGAAGCCGGGCGGCGCGCATGCGTGGCGATCGGCGCAACGGGGGCTTCGCCCCGTTTTTTTCGGCCTTATATGTAATTAACTGTGTTACATATTTTTATTTCTGGAGAATCGATATGACGCAACGTTCGTTGAATATCGCGCTGTTCGGCGCCACCGGCATGATCGGCTCGCGCATCGCGGCGGAAGCCGTGCGGCGCGGCCACCGCGTCACGGCGCTGTCGCGCCGTCCGGGCGCATCCGGCGACGGCATCACCGCGAAGGCAGCCGACCTGTTCGACGCCGCCAGCATCGCGGCCGCGCTGCCGGGCCATGACGTCGTCGCAAGCGCGTACGGCCCGAAGCAGGAAGATGCGGCGCAGGTCGTCGCGGTCGCGAAGGCGCTGGTCGCCGGCACGCGTCAGGCCGGTTTGAAGCGGCTCGTCGTGGTGGGCGGCGCCGGTTCGCTCGAAGTCGCGCCGGGCAAGCAGCTCGTCGACACCGACGGTTTCCCGGACGCGTACAAGGCGGTCGCGCTCGCGCACCGCGACGCGCTCGACTACCTGAAGACGGTCGCCGATCTCGACTGGACCTTCTTCGCGCCGGCCGCGCTGATCGCGCCGGGCGAGCGCACGGGCGCGTTCCGCACGGGCGTCGGCAAGCTGATCGCGGACGCGCAAGGCAACAGCAAGATCTCGGCGGAAGACTACGCGGCTGCGTTCGTCGACGCCCTCGAGCAGGACAGCTTCGTGCGCGAGATCGCGACGGTCGCGTATTGAGCGGCATGACGACCGGCGGCGGGTAAGCGCCGGCCGGCGCGCGACGTGCAAGCCGCGACGCGCGGCAATTTCAGGCGATTCCGCCCTCCCGGGTGGCGTCGCCTGTTTCATTTGGCGCGGCGAGTGCGCGGCGAAAGCGTCGTGTGCACGACGGATCGGTATTTACACCGGTCGACGCAACGAGGCAGTTTTCATATTGTTCCCCGTTGGGCAGGATGAATAGAATAAATTTCTATCGACGAGGGAATGGAGAAATGGACGCCATCGATCGCAAGCTGCTGGAGCTGCTGCAGGCGGATGCCACGCTGCCGATCGCGGAGCTGGCACAGCGCGTGAATCTGTCGCAGACGCCGTGCTGGAAGCGCGTGCAGCGGCTGAAGGAAACCGGCGCGATTCGCGCGCAGGTCGCGCTGTGCGATCCGCGCAAGCTCGGGGTCGGCACGACCGTGTTCGTCGCGATCCGCACGAACCAGCACACGGAGGAATGGGCGCAGCGTTTCACGCAGGCGGTGCGCGACATGCCGGAAGTGGTCGAGGTCTACCGGATGAGCGGCGAGACCGATTACCTGCTGCGAGTCGTCGTGGCCGGGATCGACGACTACGACCGCGTCTACAAGCAACTGATTCGCACGGTGCCGCTGTTCGACGTCAGTTCGTCGTTCGCGATGGAGCAGATCAAGTATTCGACCGCGCTGCCCGTGCGCGATCTGGCCGAGCCCGCCTGACGGGCACGCCGTCGCGCCGGCGGCGCGGCTTCAGCGGCCGCGCGCGAGCGCGCGTGCGCGCTCGTCGGCCAGTGCGTCGCGGCGTACGAAATCCGCGACGAACGGGCTGGCCGGATGATGGTGCAGCGCGTACGGCGTATCCCATTGCGCGAGCTGGCCGTCCTTCATCACGCCGATCCGGTCGGCGATCGCGAATGCTTCCGCCTGATTGTGCGTGACGAGGATCGCGGTGTGGCCCGTCTGCTTCAGGATGTCGCGCAGCTCGAACGCGAGCCGCTCGCGCGTATCGACGTCGAGATTCGAGAACGGTTCGTCGAGCAGCAGCAGTTCCGGCGACGGCGCGAGTGCGCGCGCGAGGGCGACGCGCTGCTGCTGGCCGCCCGACAGTTCATGCGGATACGCGTCGCCGGAATCGGCGAGGCCGACGAGTTCGAGCATCTGCGCGACGCGCAGGCGCCGCTCGGTCTTCGGCATGCGCCGCAGGCCGAACGCGACGTTGTCGGCCGTGCTCAGGTGCGGGAACAGCGCGTAATCCTGGAACATCATGCCGATGCGCCGTCGCTCGGGCGGCAGATCGAGCGACGGCGCCGCGACGGGCACGCCATCCAGCACGATGCGCCCCATGCGCACCGGCTCGAAACCGGCGATCGCGCGCAGGACGGTGGTCTTGCCGCAGCCGGACGCGCCGAGCAGGCAGCCGATGTCGCCGCGCGGCAGCGCGAGGCTCAGGCCGTCGACCACGGTGCGGCGGCCGTGCGGCGTGTCGTAGGCGACGCAGAGGTCGTCGAGTTCGAGCAGGTTCACGGTGTCAGGCTCCGATCTTGTGGCGGGTGCGAGCGAGCAGGATCACGGGCACGAGCCCGGCCAGCACGATCGCGAGCGCGGCGACCGCGCCTTCTTCATAGGTGCCGCGCGCGGCTTCCGCATACAGCCAGGTCGCGAGCGTGTCGAAGTTCAACGGGCGCAGCAGCAGCGTGGCCGGCAGCTCCTTCATCGCGTCGACGAACACCAGCAGCGCGCTCGTCGTGAGCGCGGGCCGCAGCAGCGGCAGGTGGACGCGGCGCAACGTGCCGCCGGCCGTCTCGCCGAGCGAGCGCGCGGCCTGTTCGAGCGACGGCGGAATGCGCGCGAGGCCGGCCTCGATGCCGCCTGCCGGGATCGCGAGGAATCGCACGGTATAGGCGATCACGAGCGCGGTCGCCGAGCCCATCAGCAGCAGCCCGTCGCGGCCGAGCGCCGCGCCGAACAGCCGGTCGGCCGCCGCGAACGGAATCAGCAGACCAATCGCGAGCACGGTGCCCGGCACCGCGTAGCCGAGGCTCGCGATCCGCGCGCACAGGCGCGCAGGGCCCGCCCGCGCGCTGTCGCGCTGCGCGCGGGCGGCCCACGCGACGACGAGCCCGCACGCGAGCGTCGCGACGGTGGCGGCGGTCGCGATCGTCAGCGTGTTCGCGAGCCCCGTCATCAGTTGCGCGGACACGCCGCCGACGAGGTGCAGCCGCTTGCCGGTCTCGACCGCGAGATAGGCGGCCGGCGCACCGAAGCCGAGCAGGACGGGCAGCCAGCCGAGCATCGCGGCGCCCAGCGCGGCCGCGCCGGTCAGGCGGCGCGGCGCGATCGGCCGCATGCGCCGACCATGCGCGTAGCGCTGGCGGCGGCGCCCATAGCGTTCGAGCGCGATCATGCCGACGACGATCGCGAGCATCGCAAGCGCGATCTGCGCGGCGCCGGCGAGATCGGAGCGCGTGATCCACGTCGTATAGACGGACACGGTCAGCGTCTGCACGCCGAGAAATTCCGACGCGCCGATATCGTTCAGCGTTTCGAGCAGCGCGAGACTCACGCCGACCGCGATCGCGGGCCGGGCAAGCGGCACCACGATGCGCCAGAACGTCGCGAGGCGGCCGGCGCCGAGCGTGCGCGCGGCCTCGAGCAGGCTCGCGGACTGCGTGACGAACATCGCGCGCGTGCTCAGATAGACGTACGGATACAGCACGAAGCCGAGCACGAAGATCGCGCCGGGCAGCGAGCGCAGATCGGGCAGGCGGAACTGGCGCGGGCTGTCGAAGCCGAGCAGCCAGCGAATCGCACCCTGCACGGGGCCGATCGGATGCAGCAGGTCGAGATACGCGAATGCGACGATGTAGGTGGGCACCGCGAGCGGCAGCAGCAGCGCCCAGGTCAGGATCCGGCGGCCGGGAAAATCGTAGGCGGTGACGAGCCATGCACAGCCCGTGCCGACGAGCGACACGATCGTGCCGACGCCGGCGAGCAGCAGCAGCGTATTGACGAGCGCCTGCGGCAGCACGAATTCGGCGAGATGCCGCCAGTGCGCGAGATCGGCGTCGAACGCGGCGGCCACGAGCACCGCGAGCGGCGCCGCGACCGCCGCGGCGATCGCCAGCGCCGCGAGCAGCCACAGGCTGCCCGCGCGCGGCCGCGGCCGCGATCGACGCGGCGCGCGGTAGGCGCGGGCAGGCGATGCGTCAGTTGTCAAAGCCGACCTTGTCGACCAGCTGGCTCGCCTGCTTGCGATGCTTCGCGATCTCCGCGAGCGGCAGCGGGTCGACCTTCAGCGTGCCGAAGCTCGCGATCACCGGGTCGAGCTTCACGTTCGCGCGCACCGGGTATTCGTAGTTCGCCTGCGCGTACAGCGCCTGCGCTTCCGGCGATACCAGGTACTCGAGCAGCTTCACCGCATTGGCCTTGTGCGGCGCATGCTTCGCCACTGTCGCGCCGCTGATGTTCACGTGCGTGCCGCCGCTCTTCGCGTTCGCGAACGTCGGGCGCACGACCTTGATCGCGTCGCCCCATTTGCGCGCATCGCTGCCCGGCTCCGCACTCTTCATGTGGCCGACGTAGTAAGCGTTCGCGAGGCCGACGTCGCAGATTCCACCGAGGATGTCGCGCGCGACGTCGCGGTCGCCGCCGGTCGCCTTGCGTGCGAGGTTCGCCTTCACGCCGCGCAACCATTGCTCGGTCGCGGCCTCGCCGTCGTGCGCGATCATCGCCGCGACGAGCGCCGTGTTGTACGGATGCTGGCCCGACCGGATGCAGACCTTGCCCTTCCATTTCGGATCGGCGAGATCCTCGTAGCGGAACGCATCGACCTTCAGGTCCTTTTCGACGTACAGCACGCGGTCGCGCAGCGACAGCGCGTACCAGTCGCCATTCGTGCCGCGCAGGTTCGCGGGAATCGCGTCGTCGAGGGTCTTCGAGCGCACCGGTTGCGTGACGCCGCCGTCGACGAGGTCGAGCAGGTTGCCGACGTCGACCGTCATCAGCACGTCTGCCGGCGACTGCGCGCCTTCCGCCTTCACGCGCTCGAGCAGGCCGTCCTTCACGAACACCGTGTTGACCTTGACGCCGCTCTGCTTCGTGAACGCGTCGATGAGCGGCTGGATCAGCTTCGGCTCGCGGGTGGTGTACAGGCTCACTTCCTCGGCCGCTTGGGCAAGCGGCGCGAAGGCGGCCGCGGCCAGGGCGAGGGCGCCGGCGAGCGGCAGCAGGCGGGTGCGCGGATTCGACATGAAGACTCCGGTGGGGCAGGTGGACGAGGGAGCGTTCCGGGGCGCGCCTGCCGCCCGAGCGATCCGGAACATTACAAATCGAAAGACTCTGGATTCTAAATCGAAATGGGAATGATTATCAAATGAAAGCTTGCGGCAAGCGGCCGGGAAGACGGGGGAGGGGATTGGAAACGGGGCGGTGCAGCGCGGGCGCAAGCGCGTAGAATGCCCGCTTCGACGAATTAGACGGAATCGCCCCGACCATGAACGATCAGCGCAAGAAGAACCCTGTCCGCAACGTGAGCATCCTGATCGTCGTGGCCGTGCTGCTCGTGATCGGGACGATCCTGTACAACGCGATTTCGCAGAAGCACGCGTACGACGAGGCCCATCCGGCCGAGGCCGCGAGCGCGGCGTCGCACTGACGTGCCGGTGCGCGGCCCGCTCGGGTCGCGCGCGGGGCAGGCGAACGGAGTCGCTCCGCGGCTTCCGGCGCGACGGGCGCCGCGCAACCGGATAGCAGAAGGCGCGCCGGAACCGGCGCGCCGCATGGGCAGGTCAGCCGTGCGTCAACGTGACGCGGGGGCGAATTTCGGGCGGATCCGTGCGTAGAACACGCCCGCGAGCAGCGCGAGCCATGCCGCGCCGACATACAGCGCGACGCGCGTATCGTCGAACCAGCCGAGCATCACGATCACGAAGCCCATGAACGCGATCGTCAGCGCCGGCGCAACGGGCCACAGCGGCACCTTGAACTTCAGCGCGGCGACTTCGGCGCTCGACAGGCGGCGACGCATCGCCACCTGCGACAGCAGGATCATCAGCCAGACCCACACGGTCGCGAACGTCGCGATCGCGGCGACCACCAGGAACACGTCCTTCGGCATCAGGTAGTTGAGCAGCACGCCGACCAGCAGCGCGCCGGCCATCACGAGCACCGTGACCCACGGCACGCCGTGGCGCGACGTCGTCATCAGCACGCGCGGCGCCTGACCCTGGCGCGCCATCCCGAACATCATCCGGCCCGCGCCGAAGATGTCGCTGTTGATCGCCGAGATCGCCGCGCTGATCACGACGAGGTTCAGGATCGTCGCGGCGGACTTGACGCCGAGCGTCGAGAAGATCTGCACGAACGGGCTGCCGTCGCCGCCGACGCTGGTCCACGGGCCGATCGACATCAGCACCACCATCGTCAGCACGTAGAACAGCAGGATGCGCGCGGGCACCGCGTTGATCGCACGCGGAATCACGCGCTCCGGGTCCTTCGCCTCGCCGGCGCTCATCCCGATCACCTCGATCCCGCCATACGCGAAGATCACGACCGACAGCGACGCGATCAGCCCGCCGATTCCGTTCGGCAAGAAGCCGCCGTGGTTCCACAGGTTCGCGAACGTCGGCACGTCGGCCGAATGACCGAAGCGCATGCCGGTCAGCAGGATCGCGATGCCGCCGCCGATCATCGCGACGATCGCGCCGACCTTGATGATCGACAGCCAGAATTCGAGCTCGCCGAATACCTTCACGTGGCACAGGTTGAGGCCGCAGATGATCGCGACGACGCCGAGCACCCAGATCCATTGCGGGACGTCCGGAAACCAGAAGCCCATGTAGATGCCGAACGCGGTGATGTCGGCGATCGCGACGATCACCATTTCGAGCGTGTAGGTCCAGCCGGTGACGAAGCCCGCGAACGGGCCGAGGTTCTCGGTCGCGTAGTGGCCGAACGAGCCCGCGACGGGGTCGCGCACGGCCATTTCGCCGAGCGCGCGCATCACCATGTAGACGGCCGCGCCGCCGAGGAGGTACGCGAGGATCACGGCCGGGCCCGCGAGCTGGATCGCGGACGCCGAACCGTAGAACAGGCCCGTGCCGATCGCCGAGCCCAGCGCGAGAAAGCGGATGTGCCGCGCGCTCAGGTGGCGCTGCAAGTTTTTCATCGAGTCTCCGATATCGTTATGCGACGAACCGGGCGAGCGAGGCTGGCCCGATTGGCTCAAGTTGTCTATACAACTTGAATGTGAACGAATGATAACAAGCCGGGCCCGGTGACCGGAATCGGGTATTCCCTGACTGGCGCGGCGAGCGGAATGGGGCGTGGGGCGCTCGCGCGCCGCTGGCACGGGCCGCGTGGAGCGGGTGGGGCATGCTTCGGGGTAGTCGTCGAGCAGGAGCGCGCCGGCGGCCGAGCCGCGACGTGCGCGGGCCGGCCTGCCGGCGCGGACTGGCGGAGGTCAGGCGGGCAGGCGGATCACGCTCGCATCCTTGCGGATCAGCAGCGACGACGCGAGCATCTGCTTGCACTGGTGCGCGAGCACCTTCAGGTCGTGCGTGAGTTCGGCGCCGACAGCATCGGATTTTTCCGCGGACACGACCATCGCATCGAGATCGCGCGTGATCTGCTTGGACGTTTCGAGCTGGTCGGCCGGCGGTGGCTCGCCGGCTTCGGCCTTCTCGAGATTGTCGAGCACGGCGGCGAGGCCGCGCTGCAATGCGTCGTCGTGGACGAGGCCGCCATCGGCCGCGCAGGCGCTGCGGATCAGCGGCGCGGCGGCCGTGATCTGCGCGCCGAGCACGTGCGTCTGCACGAGCAGGTCGTTCAACTCGGGCACGAAGCGCTGGTGCGCCTTCGGCTCGATCATCATCCGCTGGAACGCCTGCCCGAGGTTCGCGAACGCGATGTTCACGTCCTTGCGCGCGAGGCGGTAGCGGTAGTCGTCGTCGAGGCTGGCAGCAGGCGTCTCGATCGCCGCGGCTACGCCCGCAACGACGGCCGCACCGTCGGCGGCCGGCACGGGCGGCGACGACATGCCGCGCCCGGCGCGCCAGACGGCCTCGAAATACTTGCGGCTCGCCGTGAGCATGTCGGCGACCTGCTTGCCCATCAGCCGGTATTCCCAGTACGGGAACAGCCGGCTCGCGGCGATCGCGATCATGCAGCCGACGACCGTGTCGATCGCGCGTTCGCCGATGATCCGCATGCTGCCCGGCGCGAGCAGATGGAACATCAGCAGCACGTACGACGACGTGAACACGACGCTCGCCGCATAGTTGAACAGCAGCAGGCTGTAGCTCATCACCATCGACCCGAACATGATCGCGATCAGCAGGTGCGGCTCCTTCACCGTATAGATCAGCGCGATGCTCGCCGCGCAGCCGATCAGCGTGCCGATGATCCGCTGCGCGTTGCGCTGCTTGGTCAGCGAGTAGCCGGGCTTCAGGATGATGATGGTGGTCATCACGATCCAGTACGCGTTCGTGAGCGGCAGCAGCCGGCCGAGCCAGAAGCCGACCGCCACGGCGATCGTCACGCGCAGCGCATGCCGGAAGCTCGGCGAGCGCATGTTCAGGTTCGAGAAGATCAGCAGCGGCGACATCCGGCGGCGCTGCAGGAAGCGCGTGAGCGCCTTGTCGATCTTCAGTTCGGTTTGCTGCGGATCGGCGTGGCCCGACAGGTTGCGGCGCATGCGGTCGATCATGCGCGTCGCGCTCCAGATGCGCCGGAACGTCGCGAGCACGGCCGCATACGCCTCCGCGTTGGTGGCCGCGAAGTTCTTCTTGCGCATCAGCTCGATCTCGTACTCGATCGCGCGCAGTTCGGCCTTGACGCTGACGTGCGAATGCGGCGCGCGGTTCTCGAGCACCGCGAGGCCGATCTCCTCGAGATCGGCGGCCGCCTTGCGGATCAGGTCGCGGTAGAAAATGATCAGATCCGAGCCGCCGAACGTGTTGCGCATCAGCGGGTAGTCGGTGTGTGCGCCGACGAACAGCTCGTGCAGGTCGACGCTGTTGATGAACAGGTTGTACATCGTCGTGCGGCCGGGATCGAGCTTGCCTCGCCGCAGCTTCGGCAGGTTGCGCAGCACGATGTCGCGTGCGGTTTCCTGCGTTTCGACCGCGGTGATCTGCTTTGCAACCAGATTGCGGTAGCACTCGTCGAGATCGGCGTCGAGATCGTAGAACTGCGCGCGCGCGAGCAGGTAGTCGGCGCAGGCGAACAGGCTTTCGGCCAGCGCCTGCTGCTCGATCCGGCGCGCCTGCCATTGCGACACGAGCGTGGCCCAGTACGTGTACCAGAGGCCGCCGGCGAGAATCCAGCCGGCGTTGACGAACGCCTGCAGCGGCGTGAATTTCTCCTCGAGCGTCATCACCATCATGAACAGCGTCGCGAAGCTGATCTGCGGCCAGCGGTTGCCGTAGACGACGATCAGCGACAGCACGAACGTGAGCGGCACGATCGTGAGCCACAGCGCGAAGATGTTCGGTGTCGCGAGGCCCGTGGCGAGCGCGGCCAGGAAGCCGATCACGCTGCACGCGAGCATTTCGTTGTGCTTGTACTTGAGCGGGCCCGGCATGTCGACGACGCACGCGCCGAGCGCGCCGGTCGAGATCGTGAAGCCGAGCTCCCGGTTGTGAAACACGATCAGGCACAACACGGCCGGCAGCGACACGCCGACCGCGATCCGCAGGCCGCCGAAAAAGTACTGGCTGTAGAAAAACTTTCTGATTTCGACCGAATAGCGCATCGATGGGCTGAATGGCAGACGAAGACGCCCGGGGGCGGCGTATTGACTGGCGACGAGTCTATCGTATTTCGCGGCTCGCAAAAGCTGGCTTTCCGGCCGAGGTTCGCGGCGGCGGCCCATTTGCTATCCTTGGTGATCCTGTTCGCCGGCTCCCGCCGGTGCGAGGTTCCGACGCCCGCTTCATGCTCCATCTTTTCTATTCGAACCGTCACGAAACGCTGGCCGACGCGCTGCTCGAGGATCTGGCCGCGTTCCCGGCCCGCAGCGGCCCGTGGGCGCCGCAACAGGTCATCGTGCCGAGCGCGGCGCTGCGTCGCCGCCTCGAGCTCGACATCGCCGCGCGCAATGGCGTGTGCGCGAACGTCGAGTTCACGTATCTCGCGCAGTGGCTGTGGGCGCAGATCGGCCGCGTGCTGACGGTGCCCGCGCGCTCGCCGTTCGCGCCGGACCGGCTCGTGTGGCGCTGCTACCGGCTGTTCGCGCAGGCCGACGGTGCGCCGTGGCTCGCGTCGCCGCGGCTGGCCGCGTATCTGTCGGCCTCCGACGATGCGATGCGCTACGAACTGGCTCATCGCGTCGCGGCCGTGCTCGATCACTACCTGACCTATCGCCCCGAATGGCTGGCCGCGTGGCAGGCCGGCGAATCGGTGCTCGCGGGCGACGGCGCGCCGCGCGGGATCAGCGACGCCGCACGCGACGACGAGCGCTGGCAGGCCGCGTTGTGGCGCGCGTTGCTCGCCGAGCTGAGCGACAGCGGCACGCCGCCGGCGCACCGCTTCCTCGTCGAGGCGCGCCATCTCGATGCCGAGGCGCTCGCGCGCGCCGACTGGCCCGAATCGGTCAGCGTGTTCGCGCTGCCGACGATGCCGCCGCTGCACGTCGCGCTGTTGCGCGAACTGTCGCGCTGGATCGACGTGCGCGTCTACGCGCTGAACCCGTGCCGCGAGTTCTGGTTCGACATCGTGACCGCCGCGCATGCCGAGGCGCTCGATGCGGCCGGGCGGCGCGACTATCAGGAGGTCGGCCATCCGCTGCTCGCCGAATGGGGCAGGCAGACGCAGGCGCAATTGCACATGCTGCACGAACTGACCGAAAGCGCCGCGTCGGGCGATGCGTCGCGTTTCGTCGAGAATCCCGCGCCCACCTGGCTGGCGCGCGTGCAGAACGCGATCCTCGAACTGCAGCCGGAGGCCGAAACCGGCGACACGCCGGTCGAGCGCGGGATCGAGGTGCATGTGTGCCACAGCCTCGCGCGCCAGCTCGAGGTGCTGCACGACCGGCTGCTTGCGTGGTTCGACGCCGATGCGAGCCTGCAGCCGTCCGACGTGCTCGTCGCGGTGGCCGATCTCGCCGCGGCCGGGCCGTTGATCGATGCGGTGTTCGGCACGGCCGGCGGCGGTGGTGCGCGGGTGCCTTACCGGATCACCGGTCTGCCGCCGTCGCAGGCGAATCCGGTCGCGCGCGTGCTGCTCGACTGGCTCGCGCTGCCGGAGCGGCAGGTCGGCGCGCCGGAACTGGTGGAATGGCTGCGCGTGGATGCGGTGGCCGCGCGCTACGACATCGACGCGGCCGCGCTCGAAACGGTGCAGACCTGGCTCGCCGCCGCCGGCGCGCGGCGCGGGCTGTCGCCGCTCGCGAGCGACGACGTGGCCGTGCCCGCGCCGCGCCATACGTTCTCCGATGCGCTCGCGCGGCTCTTTCTCGGCTATGCGATGCCCGAAGGGTCGGCGCCGATCGGTGCGTGGCTGCCGATCGAGGCGGCCACGGGCAGCGAGGCCGAACTGCTCGGCCGGCTCGCCCGGTTTACCGACGATCTCGACGGCTTCGCGCGGCGCCTCGCGGAGTCGCACACGCCGCGCGGCTGGAGCGAACTGTTTGCCGATACGCTCGCGCGCTTCTTCGACTCGGGCGCCGCGTTTGCGGATGCGCTGGCCGGCGTGCGCGACGCACTCGACGCGATGCTGGCCGCGATGACGGAGGGGGCGCCCGACGAGGCGCTGCCGGCGGCCGTCGTCCGCGCGGGGCTCACCGCGGCGCTCGACGATCCGGCCCGCGGCGGCGTGCCGTGGGGCGGCGTCACGTTCTCGTCGCTGACGAGCTTGCGCGGGCTGCCGTATCGCGTCGTCTGCCTGCTCGGGATGGACGACGGCGTGCTGCCGAGCCTCGCGCGCGCGGACGAATTCGACCTGATGGCCGTGCTGCCGAAGCTGGGCGACCGGCAGCGCCGCGACGACGAGCGCAATCTGTTTCTCGACCTGTTGCTCGCCGCACGCGACCGGTTGCTGATCGCCTATACGGGCCGCAGCATTCGCGACAATGCGCCGTTGCCGCCCGCGGCGCTCGTCGACGAACTGCTCGATCATCTCGCGGACGTCACGGCCGGGCCCGGCGCCGCACCGGACGCGGTCGATGCCGCGCGCCGCGCGTTCATCGTCGAGCATCCACTGCAACCGTTCGCGGCCGCGTATTTCCAGCCGGGCAGCCACCTCGTTTCGTATGACGCCGAGCGGGCGACGCTCGCGTCGCTGCTGGCCGCCGAAGCGTCGCGCGACGGGCCGCGCGAGCAGCCTTTCTTCGCGCAGCCGCTGCCGGCGGAGCCGGTCGAGCCCGTCGCGTTCAGCGAATTCGAACGTTTCTGGCGCCATCCGGCGCGTGCGTTGCTGCGCGGCCGGCTCGGCATCGTGCTGGCCGATGCGCAGGCCGAACTGCTCGATACCGAGCCGTTCGCACTGGATTTTGCCGGCAGCGACGCGCTTGCCGAGCGCGTGCTGCCGCTCCTGATCGAAGCGGGCGGCGGCGGCGTGCACGATCACGCGCTGCGCATTGCGGATGCGAGCCCCGAACTGCCCGGCGGCGCGACGGGCGCGGTATGGCGCGATCAGGCGCTCGGCTCGATGACGCAACTTGCGTCGAACGTCCGCCGTGCGCTGGCCGACGGCATCGAGCGGCGGCCGTTCTCGCTCACTGTCGTGCCGAAGTGGCCCGATACCGAGCAGGCGCTGTTCGGCGCCGACGACGCAATGCTGGCGGCCGACGCGGTGGGCGCGCCGCTCGAATTGCATGGCACGCTGAATCGGCTGACGCCGGCCGGGCAGGTCACCTATCGCTATGCGCGGCCGAGTGCGCGCGATTACCTCTCCGCGTGGCTCGCGCATCTCGTCTACTGTGCGATCGAGCCCGGCGGCCCGCGCCGCACGCTGTGGTTCGGCAGCGGCGGTGCGTTCGAACTGACGCCCGTCTCGGCGCCGCTCGAACGGCTCGCGCCGCTGGCCGCGCTGTTCCGCGCGGGGCGGCGCATGCCGCTGCGTTTTTTCCCGCGCAGTGCATGGGCGCGGGTGTCCGACGGCGAGGCCAAGGCCGCGAGCGTGTGGATCAACGAGCGGGTCGTGAGCGAAGCCGACGATCCGGCCATCGCGATCGCCTGGCGCGGCGCGCATCCGTCGCTCGACGAGCCGTTCGGCACGCTCGCGCGGCTCGTGTTCGAGCCGCTCGTCGAGCATCTGAAGGAGGTCGCATGAGCGCCGTGTCGCAGTCGCAGCAGGCGCTCGAACTCGACGTGTTCGCGTGCCCGCTCGACGGTGTCAACCAGATCGAGGCGTCGGCCGGCACCGGCAAGACCTGGAACATCTGCGCGCTGTATGTGCGCCTGCTGCTCGAAAAGGATCTCGGCGCGGACGAAATCCTCGTCGTGACCTTCACGAAAGCGGCGACGGCCGAACTGCACGAACGGATTCGCAGCCGGCTCGCGCAGCTGGCGCACGCGCTCGACACGGGCGACGACGGCGGCGATCCGTTCATCGCGCGTCTGTGGGAGACCACGCTCGGCGACGACGGCGCGCTCGATCCCGAGACGGCTGCGAAGCGGATCCGGCGCGCGCTGCGCGCGTTCGACCAGGCCGCGATCCATACGATCCACGCATTCTGCCAGCGCGCGCTGCAGGAAGCGCCGTTCGCGGCCGCGATGCCGTTCGCGTTCGACATGGAGGCCGACGATGCGTCGCTGCGCTTCGAACTCGCCGCGGATTTCTGGCGCACGCGCGTCGAACCGGCGGCCGCGCGCTGGCCGGGCTTCGCGACCTGGCTCGTCGAATCGGGGGCCGGCCCGGCCGCGCTCGATGCGCAGCTCGCACGCCGGCTGAAGAAGCCGCTTGCCGCGCTGCGCTGGGACGGCGTGACCGAGCCGGACGAATCGGCCGAAGCGGCCGCGGCCGAATGCTTCGCGGAAGCCGCGCGCATGTGGGCGGCCGAGCGCGAGGCGATCGATGCGCTGCTGCACGCCGCGCAGCCCGCGCTCAATCAACGTTCGCACAAGCCCGACGCGGTCGCTGATGCGCTCGCCGCGTGGGCGGTGCATTTCGAGCAGGGCGACGCGACGGCCGCGCTGCCGAAAGCCGCACTGAAGCTCACGCAAACCGCGCTGACGAAGGCGACGAAAAAAGGCGGTGCGACGCCCGCACACGCGTTCTTCGAGGTGGCCGACGCCCTCGAAGCGGCCGTGGCCGCTGCCGAGGCCGCCCAGCGTGCGCGCTGGCTTGCGCTGATCGCCGAATGGCTCGACATGGCGCCGGGCGAACTGGCCGAGCGCAAGCGCACGCGGCGCGTCGTGTCGTTCGACGATTTGCTCGCGAACCTGTATCACGCGCTGCACGCGCATCCGTGGCTCGCCGAAACGCTGCGTGCACGCTATCCGGCCGCGCTGATCGACGAGTTCCAGGACACCGATCCGCTGCAGTTCGCGATCTTCGACCGGATCTTCGCGCCGGCCGGCCCGCTGTTCCTCGTCGGCGATCCGAAGCAGGCGATCTACAGTTTCCGCGCGGCCGATCTGCATACCTATCTCGCCGCGCGGGCACGGGCGAGCGCGTGCTACACGCTCGCGGTCAACCAGCGCTCGACGCCCGCGATCGTCGATGCGTGCAACCGCTTCTTCATGTCGAATCCGCGCGCATTCGTGCTCGACGGGCTCGACTATTACGCGGTGCGCGCCGGTACGCGCGTGCGTGCGCCGTTCGTCGACGAAACCGATCCGGGCCCGGCCGGCGATTTCCGGGTGTGGGCGCTGCCGGGCGGCGAAGGCACGTTGCTCAAGCGGGATGCGCAAGCGCAGGCTGCGCAGGCTTGCGCGGCCGAGATCGCGCGGCTGATGCGCGGCGCGCGCGAGTCGCGCGTGCGGTTGGGAGACGCGCCGTTGTCGCCCGGCAACATCGCGGTGCTCGTGCAGACCCACAGGCAGGGTAGCCTCGTGAAGCGCGTGCTCGCGACATGGGGCATCGGCAGCGTCGAGCTGGCGCAGGCGTCGGTGTTCTCGACCGGCGACGCCGAGCAACTCGAGCGCGTGCTGGCGGCGATCGATGCGCCGGGCGACCTGCGGCGTCTGCGCGCGGCGCTCGCGTCCGACTGGTTCGGGCTCGATGCCGGCGCGCTGTGGCGCATGGAGCAGGGCGACGGCGATGCGCAACCCGGTGCGTCGGCGGCCGACAGTGCCGACGCGATGAGCTGGGTCGAGCGCTTCTCGCGGTATCGGTTGCTGTGGCGCGAACGCGGTTTCGCGGTGATGTGGCGCACCTTCACGCGCGAGCTGCGGATCGCCGAACGGCTGATGACCGGTGCGGACGGCGAGCGCCGAGTGACCGACATCAACCATCTGGCCGAGTTGACGCAGGCGCGGGCCTCCGCGCAGCCCGGCATCGCGCCGACGCTGCGCTGGCTCGCCGCGCAACGGCTCGACGGCGGCGGCGAGGAAGCGCAACTGCGGCTCGAATCCGATCGCAACCTCGTGCAGATCGTCACGGTGCACAAGTCGAAGGGGCTCGAATACGCGATCGTGTTCTGTCCGTTCCTGAACGACGGCGGGCTGCGCGAGCCGCCTTCGTCCGCGCTGCCCGATGCGCGCGAGTATCACGACGACGCGGGCGATGCGGTGCTGCATTACGGATGCGACGACGAGGCGTCGGCGCACGCGGCGCGGCAGGCGCTGCGCGAGCAGGCCGCGGAACGCGCGCGGCTCGTCTACGTGGCGCTCACGCGCGCGGTGTATCGCTGCTATGTCGTCGCCGGGCCTTACCTGTCGTCGCGCTCGACGCGCGAAGCGCGGCGCAGCGTGCTCAACTGGCTCGTCGCCGGTGCCGGCCATGCGTTCGATGCGTGGCTCGACGAGCCGCCCGACGAAGCCGCGCTCGATGCTGCATGGCGCGCGCTTGCGGGCGGCCCCGTGAGCGTCGCGCCGCTGCCCGTGCCTGCGCGCCGCGAGCGTCTCGCGGCCGGGCACGACGCGTCGCAGACGCTCGCGGCGCGCCATGCGACGCGCATACTGCGCGATGCGTGGCGGATGGCGAGCTTCAGCTCGTTGACCGCGTCGATGGCGCGCGAGGAGGCGGGCGTCGCGGCCGTGCCCGACGACGAACTGCGGCCCGATCACGATGCGCTTGCCGCGCTGACGCCGGACGGCGAACCGATACTGGCCGATACGGTGGTGGCCGCCCCGCCGGACGACGACATCCTCGTGTTCCCGCGCGGTGCGGCGGCCGGCGAATGCCTGCACCGCCTGTTCGAGCTCAGCCGGTTCGCGGAGCCCGAATCGTGGCACCAGGCCGCGCTCGGCGCGCTGCACGACCGGCCGGTCGAGGCCGAGCCGGAGCTTGCGACGCGTCTGCCGGCGATGATGGTGCGGCTCGTCGACGACGTCGTGCACACCGAGCTCGTGCCGGGCATGCGGCTCGCCGATCTCGATCCGGCCAAGCGGCTCGACGAAATGGGCTTCCTGTTCCCGGCGCCGTCGCTCGACCTGACGGCGCTGCGCCGGCTGCTGGTCGCGCACGGCTATCCGGACGTTGCACTGGAGGCGGGCACGCTAGCCGGTTTCATCAAGGGGTTCATCGACATGATCGTCGAACACGACGGCCGTTTCTGGATCGTCGACTGGAAGTCGAACCACCTCGGCACGACGCCGGATGCCTATGGCCCGCGCGCGCTCGACGTCGCGATGGCCGATCACGCGTATCACCTGCAGGCGCTGCTTTATACGGTCGCGCTGCATCGCTACCTGCGCGGCCGGCTGCCCGATTACGACTACGACACGCACATCGCCGGTTACCTGTACCTGTTCGTGCGCGGCGTGCGGCCCGGCTGGCGCAGCGGCGGCGAGCCGGCGGGCGTGCATGCGCGGCGGCCCGCGCGCGCGCTCGTCGACGCACTCGACCGGATGATGGAAGGGGGCCGCGCATGACCGCGACCGACGACATGCTCGAATTCACCGGCGGCCTCGTCGCGCGGCTGCCCGAGCCGGCCGATTTCGGCATCGCGCTCGCGGAAGGCTTCGCGCGCCGCATGGGCGACCTCGCGCGACGTGCCGGTGCGCCGTCCGCGTCGGCGCGCTGGGCGGCGCGCGCCGCGTTCGCGACGAGCCGTGCGACAGCCGGCGGCCACGTGTGCGTCGCGCTTGGCGCGCTCGCGCAGCGTTACGAAGCGCCGCTCGAAGAGGTGCGCGCGGCGCTGGCCGCGAGCGGCGTGGTCGCGTTCGGCACGCTCGCGCGCGGCGACGAACGGCCGCTGATCGTCGATCGGCTCGATCACCTGTACCTGTCGCGCTATTTCGACTACGAACGGCGGCTCGCCGATGCGCTCGTCGCACAGGCCGGTGTCGCCGCGCCGGACGAAGGCCTGTCGCCCGACCGGGTGCGCGACAGTCTCGCCCGTTACTTCGGGCCGGCCACCGGCGAAGTCGACTGGCAGCGCGTGGCGGCGATCGTCGCCCTGACCGGCCGCGTGACGATTGTCAGCGGAGGGCCGGGCACGGGCAAGACGACGACCGTCGTCGGCGTGCTGGCCTGTCTGCTCGATGCGCACCCGGGGCTGCGCATCGCGCTGGCCGCACCGACCGGCAAGGCCGCGCAGCGGATGCAGGAGGCGCTGCACGCGCGCGCCGGCGATCTGCCGCCCGAACTCGCGGCGCGCCTGCCCGACACGTCGTACACGCTGCATCGGCTGCTGGGCGGCGGCGGGGCGGCCGGCTTCCGGCATCATCGCGACAATCCGTTGCCGTACGATCTGATCGTCGTCGACGAGGCGTCGATGATCGACGTCGCGCTCGCCGCGCATCTGCTCGACGCGCTCGCGCCGGGCGCGCGGCTCGTGTTGCTGGGCGACAAGGATCAACTGGCCGCGGTCGAGGCCGGCGCCGTGTTCGCGGAGCTGAGCGCGCGGCCGGCGTTCACCGCTGCGGCCCGCACGCGCATCGCGCGGGCGCTGGGCATCGACGAGGCGGCGTTCGTCGCGGCGTTGCCGGTGCCGGACGAAGCCGCGCCGGCAGCGCTTGCGCGCGCGCATCCGGTTTCCGCGTCCGCACGGGCCGCGGCGTCGCCATCGGCATCGGCGCCCGTTTCGCGCAAATCGGCGCCTCGGCCGAAAGTCGATGCGCGACAGGCGTCGCTCTTCGACGACGAACCGCAGGATGACGAAGTATCGTCGGCCGGCTTCGCGCCGTCGCCGTCAGCCGAGTCGGCACCCGTCGATACCGTCGCACCGGGCAATGCGCCGGCCTGGATCGAGGCCGACGAACTCGCTTGGCTCGATACCGTCGAGCTGGCGCCGTTCGACGCGGGCGATGCGGCGCTTGCGTCGGCGACGGCGGCCGCATCGCCATTGGCCGGCGAAGCCGCTGCCGCGTCCGCGGGCACGCCCGCTCCGGCACCGCTCGCGGACTGCGTCGTGTGGCTCGAACGCAATTACCGCTTCGGTCTCGATTCGCCGATCGGGCGGCTGTCGCTCGCGATCCGCCGCGGCGACGTGCAGGCGGCGCTCGATGCGCTGCCCGCCGACGACTCGGCAGCCGCGTCGTTTCACGACGATGCGGGCGACACGCTGGCGTCGGCGACGGTCGAGCGGCTCGCACGGCGTTTCGGCGCATACCTCGATGCACTGCGCGACGCGCTGGCCGCGCCGGCGCCCGATCCGCTACCGCTGTTCGACGCGCTCAACCGGTTCCGGATCCTGTGCGCGACCCGCAGCGGCTCGCGTGGGGCGGAACACGTCAATGCGCTGGTGGCCGCGCATGTGCGGCATGCGGCGCGCGTGCCGCTCGCGGTCGGCGCGCACTGGTTTACCGGGCGGCCGATCATGGTCACGCGCAACGACTATGCGCTGGGGCTGTTCAACGGCGACATCGGCATTGCGCTGCCCGACGCGCACGGCGTGCTGCGCGTGTGGTTCCGGCGCGCGGACGGCACCGCGCGCGCGGTGTCGCCGGCCGCGCTGCCGCCGCACGAAACGGCGTTCGCGCTGACGGTGCACAAATCACAGGGCTCGGAATTCGACGAAGCCGCGCTCGTGCTGCCCGCGTCGTTCGGTCGAGTGCTCACGCGCGAGCTGGTCTATACGGCCGTCACGCGCGCACGCACGCGCGTGCAGGTGATCGGGCCGCGACGCGTGCTGGCGCAGGCGGTGGCGACGCGCACGCAGCGCGATTCGGGGCTCGCGGCCCGCGTCGACGAGGCGCTCGCCCGGCGCCGCACGGAGGCTTCGCGATGATGATTCGCTACACGCTCGATCCGGCCGAGATCGAATGGACGGCCGTGCGCGCGCAGGGCGCGGGCGGCCAGAACGTGAACAAGGTGTCGAGCGCGATTCATCTGCGCTTCGACATCCACGCGTCGTCGCTGCCGCCCGTCCTCAAGGAGAGGCTTCTCGCGTTGTCCGACCAGCGCATCACGCGCGACGGCATCGTCGTGATCAAGTCGCAGGAATATCGGACGCAGGAGAAGAACCGCGAGGCCGCCCTCGCGCGGCTCGATACGCTGATCGGCAGCGTCGCGTATACGCCGCGTGCCCGGGTCGCGACGCGGCCCACGCGGGCGTCGAAGGAGCGGCGGCTCGAGCACAAGTCGCGTCGCAGCGTGGTGAAGTCGGGGCGCGGGAAGGTGGTCGACTGACGAATGAAGGCAGACGCCCGTCGTACGCGGCCGTCCGCCGTGCGCGCCGGCTATCGCATCACGGTTTCCGCACTGTCGAGCACGAAGTCGACGCAGAACACGACGAGCCGGCTCTGCGCGCGGATCGCGACGGCGGCCGTATAGCAGTCGCGGCCCTCCGTCAGCGAGAAGTGCGGGCCCATCAGCGCGACGCGCCCGGGGGCGGCGATCGCGCGCTGAAAATACGGGCGCCGCGACCAGTTGCTGTGGGTTTCCGGGAATAGCGGCGAGAGGCGGGTCACGCTCGCCTGGCTGTCGTCGAGCGGCGCGCCGATCGACGGCAGGAACTGTTCGCCGGTCTCGTCCGTGACGAACACGCGACGCGCGGCCGGCACCGCGAACACGCGTTGCGCGGCGTCCTGCAGGTTGCCGCTCGCCGAGAACGCGGCCGCGCCGCTGAGCACGAGCCGTTCGATCGCGTCGAAGCCCGGCTGCTGAGCGACCACCGGCATGTGCCGGCGGGCGATGAAGCGCCGCCACGCGGCATCGAGCATCGCGGGCGCGGCCGCGCTCGCGTGCGCGATCGATGCATCGGGCTGACCGAACTGGAAACCCTGCACGAAATCGATGTCGGCTTCCATCAGCGCCTGCAGCGCGTCGTCGTTTTCGACGCCTTCGGCCAGCACCATCGCGCCGGCCTGGTGCAGCATCGACACGAGGTGATGCATGATGCGGCGATCGTCGGCCGAGGCGGTCGAACGCTCGACGAGCGAGCGGTCGAGCTTCACGATGTCGGGCCGGGCCCGCCACACGCGGTCGAAGTTCGAGAACCCCGTGCCGAAATCGTCGATCGCGATCAGGAAATCGCGATGCTGGATCATGTCGATCGTGCGGGCAAGCGCGGCTTCGTCGCGCGCCGGCTGTTCGACCACTTCCAGCACGATCCGGTTCGGGGGCAGCGCGAAATGCCGGCACAGCGCCTCGACGAACTCGCGCTGCACGAGGCCCGTGTCGAGCACGCGCGGCGTCACGTTCAGGAACAGCCAGCCGTCGCCGATGCCCTGCGCGACGAAGTTGGCCGTGTGCAGGCAGCGCGCGAGCCGGTCGAGCAGCAGCGCGTCGGCGTCGCCGCGCGTCTTGTCGAAGAGGGCGGTGGGCGACACCAGCGTGCCGTTCCCGTCGACGACGCGCAGCAGCGCCTCGTAGCCGACGACGCGCTTGTGCGTGATCGACAGCACGGGCTGGAACACGCTGCGCAATGTCGTGGTGCGATAGGTGGCGAGCCAGCCGTGGGGCGTCGGCGTGAGGCGTTCGAGCAGGGCCTCGAGCGACCGGTCGCGGGTGGACTTCATGTCAACGGTGCCCGGAAGCGGGCGGCGGGACGGCGGCGCACCACCACGCCGATGCAGCCGCATGCGCAGGCGGGCGCGAAAGAACGTGGGGCATCGAGACCGCCTTCTGCGGATGAGTTTTCCGAGTGTAACGGGATTGCCGCGGCGCGCGTATCAGGGTAACTCCAGACGCGAACGGTACACCGCGATTGCGGCCCGCGCACCGCGGCGCGGCGACCGGCGCCGCGTGCATCCGTACGGTGCATGACCGCCGCGAAACGAAGCGCGCGGCAGTGGCGGATGACAATCCCGCGACAGCGCGGCGGCATGACCGTGCGTCGCTGCCGCCCGATGCGCAGGCTGATGCGGGAAATCCCGGCGGCCGGCCGCCGCCGTCAGACGAATGAGTTGAATGAGTCGAATGCCCGCGCGCCGCGGTGCGATCGGCGGCGCGTCGGCACACCCGCGTCGCGCCACCATCGGCATTGCCGCGCGGCGGACGACGGTTCGTGCGCGCCGGGCGCGTCGATCGTCAGGCCGCCTCGCCGCCGCGCGGTCGGACGCCGGGAATCCGCTTGATCGCGCCGGTTGCGAGCGCGGTGCCGACGAGCACGATCGCGCAGCCTTCGATCATCACGACCGACACGTGTTCGCCGAGGAACAGCGCGCCCCACAGCAGCCCGAACACGGGGATCACGAACGTCACGGTGATCGCGCGGGCGGGCCCGATATGCGCGATCAGGTAGAAGAAGATGAAATACGCAATGCCCGTGCACGCGATGCCGAGGGCGAGCACCGCGCCCCATGCGTGCGCGCCGACCGGCGCGGCCGGCCACGTCGCGATCGCGAACGGCAGCAGCAGGACGGTCGAGCCGATCATGCTGCCGGCTGCGTTGACGAGCGGATCGACGCCGCTGAGCTTGCGTTTCGTGTAGTTGGCCGCGATGCCGTACAGCAGCGTCGCGCCGAGCGCGGCCGCCGCGGCGAGCGCGGTCGCGCTGGCGCCCGCGTCGCCGTGCGCGTTCGCGATCTGGTTCCACACGAGCGTGAGCACGCCGGCAAACCCGATGACGAGGCCGAGGGCGCGCGGCAGCGACAGCTTGTCCTTCAGCCACAGATAAGCGACGAGCGCGCCCCACAGCGGCGTCGTCGCGTTGATCACCGACGTCACGCCGGCCGACAGCGTCAGCTCGGCGAACGCGAACAGACAGAACGGGATGCCCGAATTCAGTGCGCCGACGACGAACAGCGGCCACGCATGACGGCGCAGCCGGGCGGCCAGATCGCCGGGTTTGAAGCGCGTGAGCGCGAAGCCCGCGAGAAACAGCGCGCCGATGCCCACGCGCAGCGCCATCAGCGGCGCGACGCCGAAATCGACCACGCCGATCCGGATGAACAGGAAGGATGCGCCCCAGAGGGCAGCGAGCACGGTCAGCAGGAAAGCGTTCTTGGGCGACATCGATCGGCGAGGGCGGGGGACGGGATGCGACGAATCTTACACCGCGTTACCGCACCGTCGTTTCATGATCGGATGAAACGACAACAAACGGGAATCGCACCGTTTGCGCCGGCGGCGGACGGCCGGCCGCGCGCGGCGCGGCCGATCAGTGATGACGCCAGCCGCCGCGTCCGCCGAAGCCGAAATTGAGCGACAGCGCCGGCCCCCAATAACTGCCCCATGCGGGCGCGTACGCCGGTGCCGGATAGTAGTAGGCGGGGCCCGGATCGACATATACGGGTGCGGGCTGTACCGGCACCGGCGCCGCCGTGTAATAGCCGCCCGGATAGTAGCCGTACGGGTAATAGCAGCCGGCGAGCGTCGTGCAGGCAAGCGCCGCGGCGACGAAGGTCCTGTTCATGATGTGTCTCCGGCGGAGCCGGCCATCGGCAGATGCTTGAAGCTTAGGCCGAGTACCGATGACACGGTATGAGAAACGGTAACCGATCATTTCCGGAGGGCGGCCGCGCCGGTTACGGCGCCGCATGCGAAAACGGCGCTTCCGCGGTGCGGAAACGCCGTTGAACCGACCGGCCGATGGCTGGACGACACCCAGCCGGCCGATGTCGGACTGCTTACTTGCCGACCTGGTTACCGATGATGCCGCCGGCCGCCGCGCCGCCCAGCGTCGACAGCGCGTTGCCGCCGATCGCCGCGCCGGCGACGCCGCCGACACCCGCACCGATTGCCGTATCGCGCTGGCGCCGCGACATCGAATCGCAGGCCGACAGGCTGGCTACTGTCGCGACGAGCAGAGCGCATACCCCAAAACGCCGAATCGAGTTCATGATCGTTGTCCTTGTGGTAGTGAACGGAAGGCGCGCGACCGGCTGCCGGCCACGCATATCCCCAATCTACGCGCCGTCCCGCGACGCTGCTGTAAGGACTTGTTAAGGCTCGCGCGGTTTCGTAATCAATTGTTTCGCATGGGCCCGCAGGCACGCGACATGCGCAAAAAAGCCCGCTCGAAAGCGGGCTGCGTGCATCGCGATGCGAGCCGGTGAGGCTCGCGGCGCGCGCTTACTGACGGTGGTAGATCTCGGCGCCGGTCTTCACGAACTCGACCGCCTTGACCTCCATCCCTTTCTTCAGCGCCTCGGTTTCCGACACGCCCTGCTGGGCCGCGAATTCGCGCACGTCCTGCGTGATCTTCATCGAGCAGAAATGCGGGCCGCACATCGAGCAGAAGTGCGCGACCTTGGCCGAATCCTTCGGCAGCGTCTCGTCGTGGAATTCACGTGCCTTGTCCGGGTCGAGACCGATGTTGAACTGGTCTTCCCAGCGGAACTCGAAACGCGCTTTCGACAGCGCGTTGTCGCGCACCTGGGCGCCCGGGTGACCCTTGGCGAGGTCGGCGGCGTGCGCGGCGAGCTTGTACGTGATGATGCCTTCCTTCACGTCGTCCTTGTTCGGCAGGCCGAGGTGTTCCTTCGGCGTCACGTAGCACAGCATCGCGGTGCCGAACCAGCCGATCATCGCGGCGCCGATGCCCGACGTGATGTGGTCGTAACCCGGCGCGATGTCGGTGGTCAGCGGCCCGAGCGTGTAGAACGGCGCTTCCTTGCACCAGTCGAGCTGCAGATCCATGTTCTCCTTGATCAACTGCATCGGCACGTGGCCGGGGCCTTCGATCATCACCTGCACGTCGTGCTTCCACGCGATCTGCGTGAGTTCGCCGAGCGTCTTCAGTTCGCCGAGTTGCGCTTCGTCGTTCGCGTCGTAGATCGAGCCGGGGCGCAGGCCGTCGCCGAGCGAGAAGCTCACGTCGTACGCCTTCATGATCTCGCAGATGTCTTCGAAGTGTTCGTACAGGAAGCTTTCCTTGTGATGCGCGAGGCACCACTTCGCCATGATCGAGCCGCCGCGCGACACGATGCCCGTCATCCGGTTCGCGGTGAGCGGCACGTATTGCAGGCGCACGCCCGCGTGGATCGTGAAGTAGTCGACGCCTTGCTCGGCCTGTTCGATCAGCGTGTCGCGGAAGATTTCCCAGGTCAGGTCCTCGGCCTTGCCGTTGACCTTTTCGAGCGCCTGGTAGATCGGCACCGTGCCGATCGGCACGGGGCTGTTGCGGATGATCCACTCGCGCGTTTCATGAATGTGCTTGCCGGTCGACAGGTCCATCACCGTGTCGCCGCCCCAGCGGATCGCCCACGTCATCTTGTCGACTTCCTCGCCGATCGACGACGTGACGGCCGAATTGCCGATGTTCGCGTTGATCTTCACGAGGAAGTTGCGGCCGATGATCATCGGCTCGGATTCCGGGTGGTTGATGTTCGCGGGGATGATCGCGCGGCCGCGCGCGATTTCGTCGCGCACGAATTCCGGCGTGATCTCGGCCAGCGCGTTCGCGCCGAAGGCCGCGGCGCCGAACGCCTGGCCCGGATGCTGGCGGCCCATCATCGCGGCGAGCTTCGCGCCGTTCGGGCCGCTCGACTTCAGGCTCTCGATGTACTCGGCGCGGCGCTGGTTCTCGCGGATCGCGATGTATTCCATTTCCGGCGTGATGATGCCCTGACGCGCGTAGTGCATCTGCGTGACGTTCTTGCCGGGCTGCGCGCGGCGCGGGTTGCGGTGCAGGCCCGGGAAACGCAGCTCGGCCGTGGCCGGATCGGCCGCGCGCTCGAGGCCGTACTGGCTCGACAGGCCGGGGAGCACCTCGGTGTCGCCGCGCGCCTCGATCCAGCGCTGGCGCAGCGCGGGCAGGCCCGCGCGGATGTCGATCTTCGCGTCCGGATCGGTGTAGGGGCCCGACGTGTCGTACACATAGATCGGCGGATTCTTCTCGCCGCCGAAGCCGGTCGGCGTGTCGGCCTGCGTGATTTCGCGCATCGGCACGCGAATGTCGGGCTGCGAGCCGGTTACATAAACCTTTCGCGAATTGGGCAGCGGCGCGACGGCAGCGGCGTCGACGTGGGCGTCGGCAGACAGAAACTTCGGATTGGCGTTCATGCAATCTCCTGTGTGAGCGCCGGACAGGCGCGTCGGCGCTTGCCCGGAGCCCTTGACGAATGTGGGGCTCGAGCTAAGCAGGAGACGAGGCTTGGTGAGGCGGCGGATTTCGTCAGAAGGATGGCGGCGAAATCCGTACGCTTCCCTGCGCTGGCATTATCCAGATCAGGTTCAAAGGGTATTTCTCACCCGCAATGCCGGTTGTTTGACCGAACGCATTGCAGGACCCCCGCGTTAGCAAGGGCACACGATACACCGGCTTGGCGGCGGTTTCAACCGGGGGTGAAGCCGATGCCCCCGTGCGGCGGGCGGATCGCCGCCGCCCACGCGCGCGCGGTGCGCCGCAGCAAGCGCTGCCGTCGGCCCGCCACGTCGTCCCGAACAGCAGGGGCGAGCAGTGCAGCATTTCCATCCCTTGTTGCAGGCTTAAAAAAATTTTTCGACATTGCTGTCATTTCCGGCGGCGTCCTCCGTCTATTCGGCTCCCAAACCCATGTATGTATCGGAGAAATGTCATGAAAAACGTATTCCTCGCCGCCTGTGTCGCCGCACTTGCCACGATCGCAACGGGCGCCTACGCGCAGAACGACGCAATGTCGAAGGACGGCATGTCGATGTCGAAGGACGCGATGGGCCACGACGCGATGGCGAAGGACGGCGCGATGAAGAAGGACGGCATGAAGAAGCATGCGATGAAGAAGGACGCGATGGGCCACGACGCGATGAAGAAGGACGACGCGATGAAGAAGGACGCCATGAGCCCGTCGAACTGACGAATGAGTGCGGGGCGCGACCGGCCGGTTACCGGCGCGCCTCGCGTCCCGCCGCATCATCCCGGGAGTGTTCATCATGCAAACGGTTCCTGTCACGGATCGAGCGAGCGTGCCGCCGCCCGCGCCGACGATCCATCCGCGGTGGGTGCGCGCGAGCCACTGGCTCAACGCGCTCGCGGCGGTCCTCATGGCGCTGTCCGGCTGGCGCATCTACGATGCGTCGCCGATCTATCCGCCGTTCACGTTCGCGCACGGCATCACGCTCGGCGGCTGGCTCGGCGGCGCGCTGCAATGGCATTTCGCGGCGATGTGGCTGCTGGTCGGCAACGGGTTGTTCTATCTCGCGATGTCGGTCGCGACGGGGCGCTTCGCGCGCAAGATGCTGCCGGTTACGCCGGCGTCCGTATGGCGCGACGTGCGCGCCGCACTCGGCGGCCGGCTGTCGCACGCCGACCTGAGCGTCTACAACGCGGTGCAGCGTGCCGCGTACCTGACCGCGATCGTCGATCTCGTCGTATTGGTGCTGTCGGGCCTCACGATCTGGAAGTCCGTGCAGTTTCCGCTGCTGCGCGAGCTGTTCGGCGGGTACGACAACGCGCGCATCGTGCACTTCTGGGCGATGTCGCTGCTGGTCGCATTCGTGGCCGTCCACGTCGCGATGGCGTTGCTGGTGCCGCGCTCGCTGCTCGCAATGCTGCGCGGCCACTGACCCGCGCGTCGCGGGCGAAGGAAATCATCATGTCGGAATCCGAAAAAAACCGCAGCGAGCCGCGCTGGGCGCTCGACCGGAAATCGCTCGAACTCGACGTGCGCCGGGAACTCGAGATGCCGTCGCGGCGGCTCTTCAATCGGCGCATCCTGACGCTGGGCGGCCTGACGATGCTGACCGGCTGCACGCTGCAGGACGACGCGTCGGTCAACACGTTCCTCGAGAAAGTGTCGCGCATGAACGATCGCGTGCAGGCCTGGCTGTTTAGCGGTGAACGGCTCGCGCCGACCTACACCGAAGCCGACATCACGCGGCCGTTTCCGTTCAATGCGTATTACGGGATCGACGACGTGCCGCACGTCGACGAATCGACGTATCGGCTCGTGCTGTCGGGCCGCGTGACGGGCAAGCGCGTGTGGACGCTCGACGAGCTTCGGGCGCTGCCGCACGCGGAACAGATTACGCGGCATATCTGCGTGGAAGGGTGGAGTGCGATCGGCCGCTGGGGCGGCACGCCGTTCGGCGCGTTTCTCGCACGCGCGGGGGCCGATACCGGTGCGAAATACGTCGGCTTCAAATGTGCGGACGATTACTACGAAAGCATCGACATGCCGACCGCGCTGCATCCGCAGACGCTGCTCGCGTTCGACTACGACGGCCGCCGGCTGCCGCCGGAATACGGTTTCCCGATGAAGCTGCGGATGCCGACCAAGCTCGGCTACAAGAACCCGAAGCACATCATGGAAATCTTCGTGACCGATACGTTCCCGGGCGGCTACTGGGTCGATCAGGGCTACAACTGGTTCGGCGGCTCGTGACGCCCGGCGGCTCGCCGTGATATGCGCGACGGGCACGACATGATGCGGCGCGGGTGCGTTGCCGCAGGCATTGGTGCAGTCGCAGGCGTTGCAGGCTTCATGGATTTCGTACTCGTCTCATTGTTGGTGGATCGTGTCGAACCGTAACATCTGTCCAACGGTAGTCGCGCGTTGGCGCGAGGTGCCGGTGCCGCGCTGCTTGTCGCGGCATGCATCGACGGATCCGCTTCGGGGATGCAGCGAGAACCATCCTGTTCCTATGTTCTACGAATTGAAGGCCGGGCGCTGGCCCGGCTGGATGCTTCGTTCGCGGATCTCCTTCTCAATTTAATTCGTGATGAAGCATCGATATGAATCTTGTCGTGTTACGGCGTGGTGCGTCGTGGGGCGCGCTCTGCGTGCTTGCAGGGCTGACGTTGTCGGCTTGCGGAGGGGGTGATTCCGAAAGCCCCGTTGTCGCTTTGCAGGAGCAGGAAGTCAAGCCGCCGGCGGAGGTCGTGGCCGACGGTGCGGCGATATCCGATGAACCGGGCGCGCCGCTCGATCCGTCGTATCCGCAGCCGCCCGTTGCGCCCGAGATCGGCGTGCCGTTGCCTCCTCCGCCCGGTGCGATCGAACCGCCGCCGTCGCCCGCTCCGCCCGGGACGATCGAACCGCCGCCGTCGCCCGCTCCGCCCGACGGGACCGGGCCGGCGCCGTCGCCTGAACCGCCCGCGCCGGCACCTGAGCCGCCCATCGCACTCGACACGGGCTTTGCGATCAGGAATCTGGCCATGGGCGACAATCGTTGCCTGGCGATGTCGACCAGCAACGGTACATACGTCGGTTTCCAGTCCTGCAAGGGCACGGACGAGCAGCGCTGGCGCATGGTGCGCGCCACGAGCAGCTATTTCCAGGTGAAAAACGTGCTGGCCGACGCGCAAGGCCGGGACGTCTGCCTGCGCGCGGCTCCGTGGAGCCAGGGGCCCGTCAACCTGTCGCCGTGCGGCGGTAACGATTATCCGACGACGCGGCTATGGCGGGCCAACGTCGACCAGAGTGGCGCTTTCACGATGCAGAACAAGCACTGGGTGGATATCAGCGGCGGCGCAACGCTGCAAGCGATGAACGGCACCGTCGCGATGTTGCCGGCCGTCGAGCAGCCCGTCGCGCGCTGGACCTATGACGGCGAACTGCCGTCGCCGATACGCATCGTGACGGGGGAGCACCGGGTACTGCTGCTGTCCGCGCATTTCACCGGCCAGCAAGCGAATCCCGCCGAACCGGCGCGCAAGGCGGTCTTCGGTGACGGCGACGATTTCGCATCGCTCGCGCACTACGTCAAACTGGCGTCGCACGGCAAGCTGACGTTGAGAGGCAAGATGCTGGCCAACGTCGATCTCGGTGAGTTCCCGGCCGGTTGCCAGTCGGGCGCCATCCTCGCTCAGGCGAGGGCCGCCGCGCTGGCGCGAGGTGTCGATTCCGCCGAGTACGATTATTTGTTCGTCGATTATCCGCGCTCGAGCGAGTGCAAATTCGCGGGGCTCGCGGCCCGGCCCGGGCAATGGATTCTGTCGAACGGCTCCGGGCACGCATACTGGATGTGGACACACGAATTCGGCCACGGGCTCGGCGCCGGGCATCCTGATTCGCTGCAGAACTGTCCGACGGAGGGCGGTGCGGTGATGCTCGGCGACGGCTGCGCGAAGGGGGGCACCGACGACCCGACCGACACGGTGGGCGGCGGCGGGCGGCGGATCTATCCCGTCGATTATCAGCTGTTCGCCGGATGGCTCGGCGAAGGCGATGTGCCGCTGCTCTCCAAGCCGGGTACGTATCGCCTCGCGCCGCTGTGGAGCGCGCTGCCGGGTAAGCAGGGCTATCGTCTGCCGCGCTCGGACGGTTCCGTCCTGCTGCTCGAATTCCGCCGGCCGGCGGGCGCGAAGGGCACGTTCGAGGACTGGCCCGACACGTCGCCGTTCGTCAACGGCGTGACAGTGCGGATCGTCCGCTATCCGGGCGGCGCCATTCAGAACACGCTCGTCGACGCGACACCGGGCAGCAAGGACGGCATGAAGGACGCGCCGCTGATGCCGGGCAAGTCGCTCGTCGATACGTTGTCCGAGAGACGCATCACCGTGCTGTCGGCCGACGAAAGCGGCGCGGTGGTCCGCATCGATCCGGCCCCCTGAAGCGACCCGGACCCCTCGTTGAAGGTGACACATCGAGTGTCGCGCCGAAACATCAGTCGATATGCTTTCAGACATGTCCGGCGATGCTTTCGAATCCTTGATGCCATAATGCCGAGCGTGTGCAGCCGAAGCGGTTGCGCACGTTTTTTTTGCCCCTTTGCCGCCGCTCGCCGGTTCTCTTTCGTCGCCGTTCGCACTGCCATGTCGTTCCGCACGTTCGCTCTGCCTTCCCGGTCCCGTCAGGGCCGTTTGCCGGCATCGCCGGCGTTTTTCAGCGGAGCACGCGGCGTGACGTGCGGGCGGGTCGCGCGATGACGCCGCTCGACCGACTCCTCGATTTCCTCGCCCGCCTTTCGTTCCGGATCCGCCTGCCGCAAAGCCGCGGCGGGCGCGTGGCGCTCGCGCTCGTCTTCATCTATTTCGTCTGGGGCTCGACCTACAGCGGGCTGCATTTCGCGCTGCAGTCGTTCCCGCCGCTGCTGCTGTCGGGGCTGCGCAACCTGCTCGGCGGGGTCGGCCTGTTCATCTTCGCGCTGCGGCGCAAGCCCGAATGGCCGACGCTGCTGGAAATTCGCAACTCGGCGATCGTCGGCACGATGCTCGTCGCGTTGTCGTCCGGCACGATCGCGCTCGGCATGCGCACGGTCAGCAGCGGTTCGGCCGCGGTGATGGTGGCCACGGTGCCGTTGTTCGCGACCGTGATCGCGGCGGTCGCCGGGCGGCCGGTGACGAAGGGCGAATGGGCGGCCGTCGCGCTCGGGATGGTCGGCATCGTCGTGCTGAATTCGGGCGGCGCGGCCGCGGCGAACTCGGCGCTCGGCACCATCTGCGTGCTGGCCGGCGCACTGTTCTGGGCGGGCGGCGCGCATCTCGCGACGCGGCTCAAGCTGCCGTCCGACCTGTTTCTGTCGACGTCGCTGCAGATCGGCCTCGGCGGGCTGATGTCGACGATCGTCGCGTGGCTGCTCGGCGAACGCGTCGAACAGCTGGCCGTCGGGCCCGTGTTCGCGTTCGTGTACCTGATGGTGTTCTGCACGATGGCCGCGTACGTTGCGTACGGCTACCTGATCCGCCACACGAGCCCGATCACCGCGAGCAGTTGCATGTACGTGAATCCGATCGTCGCGGTCGCGCTCGGCGCGTTGCTGCTGGGCGAACCGGTGACGATGGCGACCGTGGTCGCGACGGTCGCGATCCTCGGCAGCGTCGGGTTGTCGTTCGTGTTCGATCCGGCGCGCCGGCCCGCGGCGGCAGCCACGGCCAGCAGTGCTTCGGCCGTCGCGGCTGGGCAGGCCATTGCGGCGGACGCTTCCGTCGTCGCCGAGCAGATCGCCACGCCGGATGCGGCGCCGATCCTCGCGCCTTCCGCTGTCCCGCTCGCGGTGCCGACGCCCGCGGCGGTGATGGATCCCGGCGCGGTGATCGACCCGGCTCCGGCGTTCGCGCCGCCGCCCGCCGCCGCCGAGCCGGCCGCCTCGCGCACCGACGCGTGACGCCGCGGTGGCCGGTCGCGCTCAGCCGCGCCGGCCGCCGCGATGGTGGAACCAGCCGGCGAGCGCGGTAAACAGCAGGCCGGCCGCGCACATGCCGGTCCAGCCGAACGCGCGCCATGCGGCGACGCCGGCCGACGAGCCGAGCGCGCCGCCGATGAAATAGCACACCATGTACACCGTGTTGACGCGGCTGCGCGCGTCGGGCTTCAGCGCATAGATGCGCGACTGGTTCGAGATCTGCGCGGCCTGTACGCCCACGTCGAGCACGATCACGCCGATCACGAGCCCGACGAGGCTCGAACCCGACAGCGCGAAGATCACGAACGACAGCGCGAGCAGCGCGATCGCGAGCGAGATGATCGAGCGCGGGCCGCGTTGGTCCGCGAAGCGGCCCGCATACGGCGCGGCGAGCGCGCCCGCGGCCCCGACGATCCCGAACAGGCCGGCTGCCTGCGGGCCGAGATGGAACGGCGCGCCCGCGAGCAGCAGCGTGAGCACCGGCCAGAACGCGCTGAACGCCGCGAACAGCGCGGCGCCCGTCAGCGACGCCTCGCGCAGCCCGCGCAGTTCGACGGCCAGGTGCCACATCGAGCCGAGCAGCTTGCCGTACGACAGCGTCGACGTCGGCGAGCTGCGTGGCAGCCGCAGCACGATCACGACGGCGAGCGCGACGAGCGCCGCGACCGATGCGGCGAACACCGCGCGCCAGCCGAAATACTCGGCGACGAAGCCGGCGGCGGTACGCGCGAGCAGGATGCCGAGCAGCAGGCCGCTCATGACGGTGCCGACCGCGTGGCCGCGTTCGGCCGGCGGCGCGATTTCGGCGGCGAACGGCACGGCCTGCTGCGCGATGGTCGCGAGGATGCCGATCGCGAGGCTCGCGGCCGCGAGCACGGCCAGCGACGGCGCGGCGGCCGCCACGATCAGCGCGATCGACAGCCCCGCGATCTGCAGCAGGATCAGCCCGCGGCGATCGAAGCGGTCGCCGAGCGGCGCGAGCAGGAACATGCCGGCCGCATAGCCGAGCTGCGTCGCGGTCGGTACCGCGCCGATCCACGATGCGCCGTCCGGAAAGGCCGAGCGGAAGCTGTCGAGCAGCGGCTGGTTGTAGTAGATGTTCGCGACCGATACGCCCGCGATCGTCGCGAGCAGCAACAGCAGGCTGCGCGAGTAGTGGGGCGAGGCGGCATCGGTCGGACGGTCGGTGGAGGTCGTGGACATGACGGCGGGCACGGAGTGGGGTGGCGCGGCAGGCGGCGCACGCGTCGGGTGCGCCGGCGGGCCGGGCGCCGGTCGAGGCTGCCGATCATACCGGAGCGACGTGAATCCTGCCGGCGGCAACCCGGCAACCCGGCACGATGGGCCGGCCGCGGCCCGTCACGGCACGCGCTTCACGCCGTCAGTCGACCAGCTCGCCGGTCGGCTCATAGAACGGATACGGCCCCGCCCCTTCGTCCACATAGACGTGATGCGACGTCATCCCCGTATCGGGCGCATGACGATGGACCGCGAACGCCGGCGGTTCGAGCCGGAATGCGGACGGCGCATCGTCCCGCAGGTCGAATGCGACCTGGTGCGCGGGCGACGGCACCGCGCACGCGAGCGTGCCGCCGAAGCGCGTGAACATCGTGCGGTGCACGTGGCCGCACAGCACGCGCTCGACGTTCGGATGACCGCGCAGCAGCGCATCGAGTTTCGCGGCGGCGGCGGGCGCGAGACGCAGCCTGTCCATGTGGCCGATGCCCGACGCGAACGGCGGGTGATGCAGTGCGACGATCACCGGGCGGTCGCGCGCGGCGTCGAGCTGCGCGGCGAGCCAGGCGAGCCGCGCGTCGCACAGGTCGCCGTGGCTCGCACCCGGCACTTGCGAATCGAGCGCGAGCACGCGCACCGCGCCGACGTCGAGCGCGTACTGCACGAATTCGCCGTCCTGCAGCTCGGCGCGATCGGCGAACGCGCGGCGCAATCCGGCGCGGTCGTCGTGGTTGCCGATCATCAGGTAGTACGGAATCTCGAGCGCCGCGAGCAGCCCGCGCAGGTTGCCGTACTCTTCGTCGTGGCCGAAGTCGGTCAGATCGCCCGTGACGAGCACGGCGTCGGGGCGCGGCACGAGCGCGTTCAGCTTCGCGACGCAGCGGGCGAGCGCGGCCGCCGTGTCGACGCGCCGGTACGCGAGCTGGCCCGGGCGCTTGATGTGGAGATCGCTGATTTGAGCAAGCAGCATCGTCGTTCCTCGGAATCGTCTGGTTGTTGTCCCGGCGGCGTGCGCCGCCGTGGGGTGCTGCGTGAATGATGCCCGATCGACGCCTTACGCGCCGAGCGCGATCAGGCCTTCCGGCGCGATCGTGAGGCCGACCGCCGTACCGCGTGCGAGCGCGATGCGGCCCGGCACGTCGATCACCAGCGCGTCGGGTGCCGCATGCTCGATCGTGAGCCGCGTGCGCTCGCCGAGGAATGCGCACGCGCCGACCGCGCCGCGCAGCGGCGCATGCGCGGGATCGGCGAGCTGCGCGTCCTCGGGGCGGAAGAACCATTCGTCGGCCGCATGCGGCGTGACGATCGCGCCGCCCGTCGTCGCAAGCGCGCCGTCGCGCCACTGGCCGGCCAGCCGGTTCAGCGTGCCGATGAATTGCGCGACCGTCCGGTTCGCGGGGTGGTAGTAGATCTCGCGCGGCGTGCCGATCTGCTCGATGCGGCCCGCGCCCATCACGACGATCCGGTCGCCGAGCTCCATCGCTTCCGCCTGGTCGTGCGTCACGTAGACGGTCGTCACGCCGAGCGTGCGCAGCAGCGTGTTCATGTCGCGGCGCAGCACGTCGCGCAGCTTCGCGTCGAGCGCGGTCAGCGGTTCGTCGAGCAGCAGCACGCGCGGCCGCACCGCGAGCGCGCGCGCCAGTGCGACGCGCTGACGCTGGCCGCCCGACAGTTGATCGACCGGTTTGTCCGCATGCGCATCGAGCCGCATCATCGCGAGCAGTTCGTCGACGCGTTCGCGCAACGCGCGCGGTTCGGTCTTGCGGATCTTCAGCCCGTAGCCGACGTTGCCGCGCACCGTCAGGTTCGGAAACAGCGCGTAGTTCTGGAACACCATGCCGACTTGCCGGCGCTCGATCGGAAGCAGGGTGACGTCGTCGTTGCCGAATGCGATCCTGCCGCCGGCGTCCGGCGTGTCGAGGCCCGCGATCAGGCGCAGCGTGGTCGTCTTGCCGCAGCCCGACGGTCCGAGCAGCACGAGCGTTTCCCCGGCGCCGATCGACAGGTCGAGCGGTTCGAGCACGCGTGTGCCGCGGAACGTCTTCGCGCAGCCGGTCAGGGTGATGGGAGTGGAATCGAGTTTCATGTCTGCAAGAGATTCAGCGCGGGCGCTTCTTCAGCGCGCGCGTACCGGACGGATCGACGCCGAGCCACTGCATCGCGACGAGCAGCGGCAGCGTCATCAGCAGGAACAGGATCGTGTATGCGCTGCCGACTTCGAGGCGCAGCGACGCATACGTATCGGCGAGCCCGACCGGCAGCGTCTTGGTGTCGGGCGTGTGCAACATCCACGTGAGATTGAATTCGCCGATCGACAGCGTGAGCACCGCGAGCGCGCCGGCGACGATTCCGGGCCGCAGGTTCGGCAGCACGATCGTGACGAAACGCGTGACGAACGACGCGCCGAGGCTCGCCGCGCCTTCCTCGAGCGTGCGCAGGTCGGCGCCGGCCGCGACGGCCGCCACCGCGCGCACCATGAACGGCAGCGTGAACACGACGTGACCGACGACGATGAACCACAGGCTCATCCGGAACGCGGTGAAGCCGCCGTACACGACCAGCAGCGCGAGCGCCGAAGCCAGCCCCGGCAGCGCGACCGGCAGCACGAGCGCTTCCTCGATCGCACGTGCGATGCGGCTCTTGCTGCGCGCGAGCGCATAGCCGGCCGGCACGCCGACGGCGAGCACGATCGCGAGCGTCGCGAACGCGACGTAGAGCGACAGCGCGACCGAGCCGCGATACTGCTGCCACACTTGTTCGAGCCAGCGCAGCGTGAGGCCGCTCGACAGGCCGCGGAAATAGTTGACGGTCAGCCCCGCCAGCACCGACATCACGACGGGCACGATCAGGAACGCGCACAGCAGCAGCGTGACGCCCCATTGCAGCGCGGCGATCGCACGCGCACCGGCTGCGCGCGGCGCATGCCGCGCGGCGTGCGTCGTTTGCAAGGGAGCCGGGGTCGGCGACGGCGCGGAAGAGCCGGAAAGCGATTGCATGCTGGAATCCTCAGGCCGCGGCAGCGGCGGTGTGGCCGGTGAAGCGGCGCGCGAGCGCGAGCACGGCCCAGGTGACGATGCCGAGCGCGATCGACAGGCCGGCCGCCGTCGCGATGTTCGCGTTCAGCGTGAATTTGGTATAGATCGTCATCGGCAGCACGTTCAGATCGGTGGCGAGCGTGAACGCGGTGCCGAACGCGCCCATCGCGGTCGCGAAGCAGATCGCGCCGGCCGCGATCAGGCCCGGGGCGAGCGCGGGCAGCACGATGTCGACGAAGATGCGCCAGGGCGACGCGCCGAGCGAACGCGCGGCTTCCTCGAGCGACGCGTCGAGCTTCGACGCGGCCGCGATCACGGTGACGATCACGCGCGGAATCGAGAAGTACAGGTAGCCGATGAACAGGCCCGCCACCGAATAGGCGAAGACCCACTTGTCGCCGGTGAGCTTCGTCGACAGCATGCCGATCAGCCCCTGGCGCCCCGCGAGCATGATCACCATGAAGCCGACGACGACGCCCGGGAACGCGAGCGGAAACGTGAGCAGCGCGAGCAGCACGCGCTTGCCGGCGAATTCGCGGCGCGCGAGCAGCAGGCCCGAAATGGTCGACAGCGCGAGCGTCGCGAGCGTGACGCCCGCGGACAGCGCAACCGTCTCGCCGAGGCTCTTCATGTAACGCGCGTTGCCGAGCAGCGCCGCGTAGTGCGGGAAGAAGGCGCCGTCGGCGGACACCTGCACGAGCGCCGCCATCGGCAGCAGCCAGAACGCGGCGAATACCGCCAGCGCCGGCGCGACGAGCGCGACGCGCCAGCGCAGCGGAAAAGTCAGGTCGAGCATCGATTGCGTCCCGCGGCTTACTGCATGACCTGCAGGTATTGCTGGCCGAACGCCTGCTGGCCGGTTGCCATCTTGCCGAAGTCGACCGACTTCGCCCGCGCGTATTCGCTCGCCGGCAGGAATTTCGCGGCGACGTCGGCGCCGAGCGCCTGCGCCCGCACCGGGCGCAGGTAGGCATTGGCCCACAGCTTCTGGCCTTCGTCCGACAGCACGAAGTCGAGCACCTTCTTGCCGTTCGCGTCGTGCGGGGCGCCCTTCACGAGGCTCATCACGTACGGCACCACGATCGTGCCTTCCTTCGGAATCACGAACTCGACGTTCGCGTTGTCCTTGTATTTCGCGCGATACGCATCGAAGTCGTAGTCGAGCAGGATCGGAATTTCGCCGGACAGCACGCGTGCATACGCGGTCTGCTTCGGTACGATCGGTGCGTTCGCCTTCAGCTTGCGGAACCAGTCGAGCGCCGGCTTGAAATTGTCGAGGCTGCCGCCGAGCGCCTGGTTGACGGCGACCGCGCCCGCGTAGCCGACGAACGCGCTCGACGGATCGAGATAGCCGACCATGCCCTTGTATTCAGGCTTCAGCAGATCGGCCCACGAACGCGGCACCGGCTTGCCGTCGAGCGCGTCCTTGTTCACGAAGAAGCCGAGCGTGCCCGAGTGAATCGCGAACCAGTAGCCTTGCGGGTCCTTCAGGTTCGCGGGGATGTCGTTCCAGTGCGCGGGCTTGTACGGCGCGATCACGCCCTTGTCCTTCGCCTGGAACGCCGACGACACGCCGAGGTAGACGACGTCGGCGACCGGGCTCTTCTGCTCGGCGATCAACTGTGCGATCGACTGGCCCGAGTTCTTGTTGTCGAACGGCACGCGGATGCCGGTCTTCTGCTTGATCGCCGCGATCTGCGCGGCCCAGTCGGCCCATTCGGGCGGGCAGTTGTAGCAGATCGCCGTTTCGTCGGCGTGGGCCACGGGGGTGGCGGCGACGAGCGCGGCGCAGGCGAGCGGCGCGGCAAGCGCGCGCAGCAGCGAGGTCAGGCGAAAGGACACGGTGAGTCTCCGGGCGAGTGGGTGTAGCGCTGGGGTGGTGTGGTATCGGTGTGCGTGGCGGCGGCCTGCGATCACGCGTTGCGCACGTGCAGCTCGACGGCCGGCGCCGCAACCGTCGCGCCGTCGCGCACCGCATGCGGCAGGATCATCGACGTGCGGTCGATCGTCGCGCCACCGATGGATTCGACGAGACGCTGCCATGCGTGGCGGCCGATATCGCGGTTCGGTGTCGCGACGCTCGCGAGCGGCGGCGCGAGCAGCTCGCCGATCGCGATCCCGTCGAAGCCGAGCACCGACAGGTCGTCGGGAATCGAGAAACCCGCGCGGCGCAGGCCGCGCATCACGACCATCGCGAGCAGGTCGTTGCTGCAGAAGAGGGCGGTCGGACGCGTGGCGTGCGCGGTGAGGTGCGCGAGCACCGCATCGGGCAGCTCGGGCGCGTTGAAGTCGACTTCGACGGGCGGCAGCGGCGCCACGCCGATTTCCTCGAGTGCCTGTGCATAACCGAGATGACGCTGGCGCGCGCGATCCGACGCCGCGAGCGAACCGGCCAGCATCAGCACGCGGCGATGACCGTGCGCGGTCAGCAGCTGCACGCCGTCATAGGCGGCGCGGCGGTTGTCGACCGACACCGATGGACGGCGCTGCGTGTCGTTGTGCATCAGCACGTAATGAGGGCCGTCGCGGTCGAGCATGTCGAGCAGCGGATGCGTATCCGCATCGGCGACGGTGAGGATCAGCCCTTCGACGCGCTGCTCGCGCAGCGTTTCGATCGCATGACGCTCGCGCGCCGCGTCGTATTCGGTCGTCATCAGGATCAGCTTGAAACCGGCCGCGGTCGCGAGCGCGTCGATGCCTTGCAGGCAGTCGGCGAACACCGGGTTCGACAGCGTCGGCACGACGACGCCGACGAGCCGCGTGCGCTCGCCGCGCAGTTGCCGGCCGAGCGGGCTCGGACGGAACTGCAGCGTATCGATTGCGGTGCGGATCGTCTGCAGCGTGGCGGGGCTGACGGTATGCGGCGCGTTGATCGCACGCGAAACGGTGGCGATCGAGAAGCCCGCGAGGGCGGCGACGTCCTTGATGGTCGAGGTCATGAAGTCATGCGATGTAAACGTTTTCGGCCGGGGAATTATCGAAAACGTTTGTGACTTCGCGATGACGCACGCGACGCTTGTTTCGCGAAAAGCACGACACAAACGTCAGACGGTTGAGGCTGTCGGACGGCGCGCGGTCGATTGTATCGGGGGAGGGGGCGGCGCGGGACGAAATCGTCGGCCGTGTCGTATCGGTGTCGAATGCGCGGCAGGAAGCGGTGCGATGACGGTCGCTCGGCCCGGCGGAATAGGGGAACGCATGCGCCAAGCAATGGTAGAATCGCGTCCGCCCTCTTGCCGGGGTGATGAAATTGGTAAACATAGCGGACTTAAACGATTGAGTGCCCGGCCGGAAACGGTCGGTGCAGAACCCTTCAAATTCGGCGAAACCCCTGATGTGTGCACATCGAGGCAACGCCGAGCCAAGCCTCGCGGCATCCGCGAGGAAGGTGTAGAGACTAGACGGGGGGCGCCTAAGGCACACGGGCAGCGGTCATGCCCGCGCGCGACGGTGAAGGCATAGTCCAGCGCACGAACGGTTCGCGCACGCGACGCCGGCTTTGAAAGAAGCAGTGTGACGAAAATCCGCCGCCTTAATTGGCTTGCCGGTTCGAGTCCGGTCCCCGGCACCATCGATTGCGTTGACGCGATTCGATTCGACGAAGGTGTAAAAAACCCGCGAGAACTGCAGCGCTCGCGGGTTTTTTTGTTTGGCGCACGCACATGCAGCGGCACGCCCGCGCGGCATGCGATGCGCGTCACTGCGACGAAAACGACGCCATGTGATACTTGGCACGCGTCTTACCGACGAATTCCAACGCAGTTCGCCTCTCGCAAGCCCCCCGTCATGACCGACTCGACCCATCACTATTACGAACCGTCGCAAGGCCACGGCCTGCCGCACGATCCGTTGAACGCGATCATCGGCCCGCGCCCGATCGGCTGGATTTCATCCCGCGGCAGCGACGGCACGCTCAACCTCGCACCGTACAGTTTCTTCAACGCGTTCAACTATCGCCCGCCGATCATCGGCTTTTCGAGCACCGCCGCGAAGGACAGCGTGCGCAACGTGCAGGAGACCGGCGAGTTCGTGTGGAACCTCGCGACGCGCGATCTCGCCGAGCGGATGAACCAGACCTGCGCCGCCGTGCCGTACGACGTGAACGAATTCGAACTCGGCGGCTTGACCGCGGCGCCGTCGCGCCTCGTCGATGTGCCGCGCGTCGCGGAAAGCGGCGTGAACTTCGAATGCAGGGTGACCGACGTGATCCGGCTGCGCGATCATCGCGGCACCGAGACGCCGGCCACGCTGGTGCTGGGCGAGGTCGTCGCCGTCCATATCCGCCATGACCTGCTGAAGGACGGCATTTTCGACACGTTCGGCGCGGGCATCATTCTTCGCGCGGGCGGCCCGTCGGCCTACGTGCACGTGAAGCCCGACAGCCGCTTCGACCTGTTCCGTCCAGACGCGTGATCGATCGCGCGTTGCAGTAGTCGCAATCGGGCGCGCGCGCGCCCGAACTCGAAGAGACCCCGTGAAGATCCAGGACTTCACGGGGTCTTTTGCTTCGTACCCTCACATGATCGGGACGCGCCGATCCATCCTTCCCGACGCGCGATCGCCGCCCAGCCGGCGACCCTGCACCGCAGCAAACCCGTGCCGCGCCGACTCCGCCGGCCGGACCTCACGCGCCGCCGCGATTCGCCATGGCAAATCTGCTCACCACGAACGAGCGGCTTGGGCATCGACGCGCGCCGCTGCAAGGCATAGATTTCCGAGGTTGACGTGCTTATCCGCGCGTCAGCTCGCGCGCGGGCCGGCAACCGGCCCGCGCGTTCCCAAACAGCGTGAGACACAATCGAGCGTGGAGACGACACGATGAGCCTGTCAGAGCCATTGCGTCTGCATGTGCCGGAGCCCACCGGGCGCCCGGGCTGCAAGACGGACTTTTCCTATCTGCATCTATCGCCGGCCGGCGCCGTCCGCCGCCCGCCGATCGACGTTGCCGCGGCGGACACCGCCGATCTCGCCCGCAGCCTCGTGCGCGTGCTCGACGACAGCGGCAGGGCCGTCGGCCCGTGGGCGCCCGATCTCGACGATGCGCGGCTGATCGCAGGGCTGCGCGCGATGCTCAAGACCCGCATTTTCGACGCGCGCATGATGATCGCGCAGCGCCAGAAGAAAATCTCCTTCTACATGTTGAGCCTCGGCGAAGAGGCGATCGGCACCGCGCACGCGATGGCGCTGCGCGACGGCGACATGTGCTTTCCGACCTACCGGCAGCAGAGCATCCTGATCGCACGCGACGTGTCGCTCGATCGGATGATCTGCCAGCGGATGTCGAACGAAGGCGATCCGCTCAAGGGCCGCCAGCTCCCGGTGATGTACTCGGATCGCGAGGCGGGCTTCTTCTCGATTTCCGGCAACCTTGCGACGCAGTTCATCCAGGCGGTCGGCTGGGCGATGGCGTCGGCGATCAAGGGCGATACGAAGATCGCGTCCGCGTGGATCGGCGACGGCGCGACGGCCGAAGCCGATTTCCACACCGCGCTCACGTTCGCGCACGTGTACCGCGCGCCGGTCGTGCTGAACGTCGTCAACAACCAGTGGGCGATCTCGACGTTCCAGGCGATCGCGGGCGGCGAGGGCACGACCTTCGCCGGGCGCGGCGTCGGCTGCGGGATCGCGTCGCTGCGCGTGGACGGCAACGACTTCCTCGCGATCTACGCGGCATCGAGCTGGGCGGCCGAACGCGCGCGCCGCAATCTCGGCCCGACGCTGATCGAGTGGGTGACCTACCGCGCGGGCGCGCATTCGACGTCGGACGATCCGACCAAGTACCGGCCGAGCGACGACTGGTCCCATTTCCCGCTCGGCGATCCGATCGAGCGTTTCAAGCGCCACCTCATCGTGAAGGGCATCTGGTCGGACAGCGCGCAAGACGCGTTGACGGCCGAGCTCGAGGCCGAGGTGGTCGCCGCGCAGAAGGAAGCGGAGAAGTACGGAACGCTGGCCGACGACCGGATTCCGTCGCCGGCCTCGATGTTCGACGACGTGTACAAGGAGCTGCCCGCGCACCTGCGCCGTCAGCGCCAGGAACTGGGAGCGTGATCATGGCGCAACACGAGACACGAACGGCGACGCAGCCGATGACGATGATCCAGGCGCTGCGCTCCGCGATGGACGTGATGCTCGGGCGCGACGGCGATGTCGTCGTGTTCGGGCAGGACGTCGGCTATTTCGGCGGCGTGTTCCGCTGTACCGAAGGACTGCAGAACAAATACGGCAAGTCGCGCGTGTTCGATGCGCCGATCTCGGAAGGCGGGATCGTCGGCGTGGCGGTCGGGATGGGCGCGTACGGATTGCGCCCCGTCTGCGAGATCCAGTTCGCCGACTATTTCTATCCGGCGTCCGACCAGATCGTGTCGGAAGGCGCGCGGCTGCGCTACCGCTCGGCCGGCCAGTTCACCGCGCCGATGACGATCCGGATGCCGTGCGGCGGCGGGATCTACGGCGGGCAGACGCACAGTCAGAGCCCGGAGGCGATGTTCACGCAGGTGTGCGGGCTGCGCACGGTGATGCCGTCGAATCCGTACGACGCGAAAGGGTTGCTGATCGCATCGATCGAGAACGACGATCCGGTGATCTTCCTCGAACCGAAACGGTTGTACAACGGGCCGTTCGACGGTCATCACGAACGGCCCGTCACGTCGTGGCTCAAGCATCCCGCGAGCGCGGTGCCCGAAGGCTACTACACGGTGCCGCTCGATACGGCCGCCGTCGTGCGGCCCGGCAACGACGTGACGGTGCTGACGTACGGCACGACGGTGCACGTGTCGCTGGCCGCCGCCGAGGAGACGGGCATCGACGCGGAAGTAATCGACCTGCGCACGCTGTGGCCGCTCGATCTCGACACGATCGTCGCGTCGGTGCGCAAGACCGGGCGCTGCGTCGTCGTGCACGAGGCGACGCGCACCTGCGGCTATGGCGCGGAGCTCGTGTCGCTGGTCCAGGAACACTGCTTCTACCACCTCGAGGCGCCGGTCGAGCGCACGACGGGTTGGGACACGCCGTATCCGCATGCGCAGGAATGGGCGTACTTTCCGGGCCCGACCCGGGTCGGTGAAGCGTTGCGACGCGTGATGGAGGCGTGAGATGGGGATTCATGTCATCAAGATGCCGGATATCGGCGAAGGGATCGCCGAGGTCGAGCTGGTGGCCTGGCATGTGGAAGTCGGGCAGACGATCAAGGAAGACCAGCCGCTCGCCGACGTGATGACCGACAAGGCGGCGGTCGAGATTCCGTCGCCGGTGACGGGCAAGGTAATGGAACTGGGCGGCCGGATCGGCGAGATGATGGCGGTCGGCAGCGAGCTGATTCGGCTGGAAGTCGAAGGCGACGGCAACCTGAAGGCCGCGGCACCGGTGCGAGAAACGAAGGTAGCAACCGCACCGGTCGCGACGGCGCCGTCGAAGCCGGCGGCCGACGCGCCGGCCGAACCTGCCGAGCCGACCGAGTTGCCTGCGCAGCCCGCGGCGCCTCGCGCACCGGCGAAACCGCGTCGCGACGAACCGGCCGCGCCGCCGCGCGCGGCACTCGCGCCCGGCGAACGGCCGCTCGCGTCGCCGGCGGTGCGTCAGCGCGCGTGGGACATGGGCATCGAGCTGCGCTACGTGCGCGGCACCGGTGAAGCCGGGCGGATCCTGCATGCGGATCTCGATGCGTATGCGCGCACCGGCGGCGGCACCGCGCACGGGTCGCAACCGCGTGGCTACGACGAACGCCACGACGAAACCGACGTGCCGGTGATCGGTTTGCGGCGCGCGATCGCGCGCAAGATGCAGGAAGCGAAGCGCCGCATCCCGCATTTCAGCTACGTCGAGGAAATCGACGTCACCGAGCTCGAATCGTTGCGCACGGAACTGAACCGCCGCCACGGCGACACGCGCGGCAAGCTCACGCCGCTGCCGCTGCTGATCCGCGCGATGGTGATCGCGCTGCGCGACTTCCCGCAGATCAACGCGCGGTTCGACGACGAAGCGGGGGTCGTCACGCGCTACGGCGCGGTGCACATGGGCGTCGCGACGCAGACGGACAACGGCCTCACGGTGCCCGTACTGCGCCATGCGGAAGCGCGCGACGTGTGGTCGATCTCGACGGAAATCGCACGGCTCGCCGACGCGGTGCGCGCGAATCGCGCGCAGCGCGACGAGTTGAGCGGGTCGACGATCACGATCTCGAGCCTCGGCGCGCTCGGCGGCATCGTGTCGACGCCGGTGATCAATCATCCGGAAGTCGGCATCGTCGGGGTGAACCGGATCGTCGAGCGGCCGATGATTCGCGACGGCGCGGTCGTCGCGCGCAAGATGATGAACCTGTCGTCGTCGTTCGACCATCGCGTCGTCGACGGCGCGGACGCGGCCGAATTCATCCAGGCCGTGCGCGCGGTGCTCGAACGCCCGGCACTGCTGTTCGTGGAGTGAGCCGATGAAGAACGAACACACCACACTGCTCGTCATCGGCGGCGGCCCGGGCGGCTACGTCGCCGCGATCCGCGCCGGCCAGCTCGGCATTCCGACCGTGCTGGTCGAACGCGACCGGCTCGGCGGGACGTGCCTGAACATCGGCTGCATTCCGTCGAAGGCGTTGATCCACGTGGCCGACGCGTTCGAACAGGCCTGCGGTCATGCCGGTGAAGGCGCGCTCGGGATCCGCGTGCGCACGCCGGAGATCGACATCGCGAAAAGCGTCGCGTGGAAGGACGGCATCGTCGACCGGCTGACGCGCGGCGTCGGCGCGCTGCTCAAGAAGAACGGCGTGCGCGTGCTGCACGGCGAAGCGCGCGTGATCGACGGCAAGACCGTCGAAGTCGTCAGCGGTGGCCATGCGGTGCGGATCGGTTGCGAACACCTGTTGCTCGCGACCGGTTCCGAACCGGTCGAACTGCCGTCGATGCCGTTCGGCGGGCATGTCGTGTCGTCCACCGACGCGCTGTCGCCCGCGACGCTGCCGAAGCGGCTGGTCGTGGTCGGGGCCGGCTACATCGGGCTCGAACTCGGGATCGTCTATCGCAAGCTCGGTGTCGACGTCAGCGTCGTCGAAGCGGCCGAGCGCGTGCTGCCTGCGTACGATGCCGAACTCGTGCGGCCGGTTGCCGATTCGCTCGCGCGCCTCGGCGTGCGGCTGTGGCTCGGCCACAAGGTGCTCGGACTGGACGAGCACGGCGCGGTGCGCGTGCAGGCGGCCGACGGCGCCGCGCAGACGCTGCCGGCCGATCGCGTGCTGGTTGCCGTCGGCCGCCGGCCGCGCGTCGACGGTTTCGGGCTCGAGTCGTTGCTGCTGGATCGCAACGGCCGCGCGCTGCGGATCGACGACGAATGCCGGACCTCGATGCGCAACGTGTGGGCGATCGGCGACGTCGCCGGCGAACCGATGCTCGCGCATCGCGCGATGGCGCAAGGCGAAATGGTGGCCGAGCTGATCGCCGGCCGGCGTCGCCGGTTCACGCCCGCGTCGATTCCGGCCGTGTGCTTCACCGATCCCGAGATCGTGACGGCCGGCTGGTCGCCGGACGATGCACACGCGGCCGGCGTCGATTGTCTGAGCGCATCGTTCCCGTTCGCCGCGAACGGGCGTGCGATGACGTTGCAGGCGACCGACGGGTTCGTGCGCGTCGTCGCGCGTCGCGACGATCACCTGATCGTTGGCTGGCAGGCGGTCGGGCGCGGCGTATCGGAGCTGGCCGCGGCGTTCTCGCAGTCGCTGGAGATGGGGGCGCGGCTGGAAGATATCGGCGGCACGATCCACGCGCACCCGACGCTCGGCGAAGCGCTTCAGGAGGCTGCGCTGCGTGCGCTCGGACACGCGCTGCATATCTGACGTGCAAGCCTGACGGGGCGCCGCCGGTGCGTGACGCATGCATCGGTGGCGCTTGCAGCATCCGGCGTCATTCACGAGGTTTCATTCGGTATCCATAGTGATGTGATGCCGACATTCCGCGTGCTTATCCAGTTGTCCAGATTGCATTGCGTTTCGTCCGATCCGATTCGGCAAGCCGACGCCGCTTGCTCCCCGGTTCCGTCGAGGTCACACCGAGATCACATGCGGCCCGCGATCGTGCGCGTGGCATCGTCATCGCATACCGCCTTCCGAAGCGTTGCTCAATTTACCGTTGCGTGCCGGTGCGCCGGCAATCCGATCCCGTTCCCTCTACGACGAAAAACGGCGCGGACGTTCGCCGAGCGGGCGCGATGCAATGGCGTAGCCGTGCCGTGCATCGAACGCCCGGCGCGGCGCCCGACGAGGCCGTAATTTTGCGAGATGTGCGAAGGGTTGCCGCCGCCGCGTCGACCGACGATCATGTCGATAGCCGGAAACCGGGCCGCCTCGGGCCCGCCAACGCAGGCTCCACACGGAAGAACCGGACATGAAACTGCTGCTCGTCGGCGCGACCGGACTCGTCGGGCGCCACGTCCTCGAAGTCGCGCTGGCCGATGCGCGGGTCGATCAGGTGATCGTCCTTGCCCGCCGGCCGTTATCGCCGCACCCGAAGATGCGCGCGCTGGAAGTCGATTTCGACCATTTGCCCGACGCGGCCGACTGGTGGCGCGCGGATGCGGTGATCTGCACGCTCGGCACCACGATGCGGGCCGCCGGTTCACAGGCGGCGTTCCGGCGCGTCGATCATGATTATCCGCTCGCGGTCGCGCGGCTCGCGCACCGGCACGGCACGCCCACCTACGTGCTGAATTCCGCACTCGGCGCGGATGCCGCGTCGCGCATCTTCTACAACCGCGTGAAGGGCGAGGTCGAACAGGCGCTCGCCGGCGTCGGGTTCGATTCGCTCACGTACGTGCGACCGGGCCTGATCGGCGGCAGTCGTGACGAGTTCAGGTTCGGCGAACGGCTGTTCGTGTTCGCGCTGAGCGCCGCCGGGCCGGTGCTGCCGGCGAAGTGGCGCGTGAATCCCGCGCCGCGGATTGCGCGCGCATTGCTCGACGCCGCGATCGATGCGCGGCCGGGTGTGCAGGTCGTCGCATCGGAGCGGCTCGTCTGAACCGGGGGCACCGGGTGGCTCGGATGGCGCTGCGCCGCCACGCGGCATGCGCCGGCTATTGGCTTGCGAAGCCGTCAAGCCCGTCGAACTGTTCGGTGATCTGTCGCGCGAGCGAACGCATGGTCGGTTACTGCTTCGGCGACGCCGATTCGGGCGAAAGCGTCGTGCTCGCGATCCTGCCCGAGGACGAAGGGGCGTGCAGCGTGCATGGCGGCGTGCGTGGGCCGGATGCCGGTGCGCGTCAGATTCGCAAGGCTGCTTCGTCATGCAGAGCAATGGCAGGACTTCCACCCGTGCCGACTTGCGATGAAGACATCGCTTGCATCGTCGCCGCCGGTTGCCGACCGTGTTGTCTCGCCGGCATCCGGCGGCGCGAAGAAAGCGACGATGACTGCCCGCGATCCGGCCTCGCCCCGCCTACGCTGATCTTTCATCACCCCAACAGTTTGCTTGCAGTGAAGCCGATCGAACACGTCCCGATTGTGCGGACGATTTCGAGAGTCGATCGATACCGGGTAATCACCGATATCTCGCAAGTTGTATATACAAGATCATCCGCTGGCAACGTCGGCACACGTCGTGCCTGTTGCGCGCCAGCGTGCAGACCGTGCGTGCGTGGCGCATGCCGGCGATCCACGGCGCCCCGCATCCCTAGAGCCGAAAGGGCGGCTCGCAGCTTCCTGTCTCGTTCAAACCATGTGTGGTCCTGAGTATTTTGGAGATTGACCCGTGTCAACGAATTCCAGTGGAAAAGCCGGCGGACTGATCGAGGTTCGCTCGATCGACTTCATTCCCGACGCCGAGCGCCACGGCGGCCTGCTGAGCCAGTTCACGTTGTGGCTGTCGGCCAACATGCAGATCACGGCCATCGTCACGGGCGCGCTCGCGGTCGTGCTCGGCGGCGACGTGTTCTGGTCGCTGGTCGCGCTGCTGCTCGGCCAGCTCGTCGGCGGCGCCGTGATGGCGCTGCACGGTGCGCAGGGGCCGCAGCTCGGCCTGCCGCAGATGATCTCGAGCCGCGTGCAGTTCGGCGTGTACGGCGCGATGATTCCGATCGTGCTCGTGTGCCTGATGTACATCGGCTTTTCCGCAAGCGGCTCGGTGCTGGCCGGGCAGGCGGTCGCGCAACTGCTGCACGTCGACGACGCGGCCGGCATCCTGCTGTTCGCGGCCGTGATCGTCGTGCTGACCGTGTTCGGCTATCGCGCGATCCACTTCGTCGGCCGGATCGCGAGCGTGGTCGGCATCGTCGCGTTCGTCTACATGTTCACGCAACTGTTCGCGAACCACGACATCGGTGCACTGCTCGCGAACAAGCATTTCTCGCTCGCGAGCTTCCTGTTGTCGATGTCGCTGTCCGCATCGTGGCAAATCGCGTTCGGCCCGTACGTGGCCGACTATTCGCGCTACCTGCCGCGCTCGACGTCGTCGGTCGCGACGTTTCTCGCGGTCGGCCTCGGCTCGGTGATCGGCGCCCAGGCGGCGATGGTGTTCGGCGTGTTCGCGGCCGCGCTCGCCGGCAGCCAGTTCGCGCACCATGAAGTGTCGTACATCGTCGGCCTGGGCTCGACGGGCGCCGTGGCCGCGTTGCTGTATTTCAGCATCGCGTTCGGCAAGGTGACGGTGACGGCGCTCAACGCGTACGGCAGCTTCATGTCGATGGCGACGATCGTCAGCGGTTTTCGCGGCAAGGGCGCGGTATCGTCGAAGAGCCGCCTCGTATACATCTTCGGGATGATCTGTGTGTCGACGCTGATCGCGCTCGCGGGCCGTCATTCGTTCCTGAAGGAATTCACCGCGTTCATCCTGTTCCTGCTCGCGTTCTTCACGCCGTGGAGCGCGATCAACCTGGTCGACTACTACTGCTTCACGCGCTCGCGCTACGACGTGCCGGCGCTGTCCGATCCGGATGGCCGCTACGGCCGCTGGAACGTGATGGCCATCACGATCTACGTGGTCGGCATCCTGGTGCAACTGCCGTTCATGTCGACGCACATCTACACGGGGCCGCTCGTCGATGCGCTCGGCGGCACCGACATCTCGTGGATTCTCGGCCTCGTCGTGCCGGCCGTGCTGTACTACGTCGGCGCCCGCGCGTCGCGACGCAGCATTCCCGAGCGCCTGATCCTGCCGCTCGAACGCGGCGAAGCGCACCACTGACGACACGTCTCGCGCATCGGGCCGGCAGGTCGCCGGCCTGAGCGTCGAGCCGGGCGCCGCCTGCGCCGGGCTCCCCCACATTCCCTTTCATGCGATACCGGTGCGGTAGCGACTGCTGCGCCCGGTATCGCTTCATTCTCTATCCATTGAATAGTATGACTAACGAAATGAAAACCCGCGATGGCGATTCCCGGGCGCGGCCGCTGCATGCCGGTCTTCGCATGACGGTGGCGGCCGCATGCCTCGCCGCGTCGGGCACCGCGCTCGCGCAGGACGGCGTCACGCTGTACGGCGTGATCGACGAATTCGCGCAGTACGTGAATACGGGCAACGGCTATACGGCGGCGATCAATTCGGGCGGCCAGTGGGGCAGCCGGTTCGGGCTGAAGGGCGGCGAGGATATCGGCGGCGGGCAGAAGATCGAGTTCGCGCTGGAAAACGGCTTCAACCCGAACGACGGCTCGCTCGCGAGTGCCGGCACGTTGTTCAATCGGCAGGCGTGGGTTGGTGTCGCGGGGCAGTGGGGCAAGGTCCGCGCGGGCCGGCAGAATTCGCCGCTGTTCAACGACCAGGGCGGACAGGACGCGTTCGGCGGCGTCACGCAGGCGTCCGGCATGGACAACCTGACCATATTCGCATTCCGCACGAGCAACACGCTGTCATACCAGATCCCCGAGATCGCCGGTTTCCAGGGCGGACTGTACTTCGGCTTCGGCGATGCGGGCGGCGTACGCTCGGCCGGCTCCAGCCAGCAGTTCGACCTGACCTACGAGCATGGCCCGTTCGGCGCATTCGTCGCGGGCCAGTGGTTGAAGAACGCCGCGGCGACCACGACCGATCGCACGATCATGGCCGGCGCGTCGTACGCGATCGGCAAGGCCACCGTGTATGGCGGTTTTTCCGCGGTGAAGTGGGCCGACCTCGGGATCGATTCGCGCGTGTACGGCTTGTCGGTCAAATACCAGTTCAATCCTGCGAACACCGTCGCGCTCGGTTACGCGTACCTGCACGACCAGTCGTCGCAAGGCAACAATGCGGACCAGCTCGGGCTGATGTACGAATACGACCTGTCGAAGCGCACGAGCTTCTACGGCGCGCTGTCGTACCTGCGCAATCGCAACCAGGGCGGCTACACGCTCGCCGGTGCGGCGAACCCCGGCCTGCCGCTCGCGTACCCGGGCGCCAATGCGCGCGGCGTGCAACTCGGCATCGTGCATCGCTTCTGACGCACGCGATGCGTCGGGCCGCGTGTGCCCGGCGCATGCGCCCGGCGCACACGCGCCGTCATTTCCCGAGCCGCTCCGCGAGCGAGTAGCGCTGCATGCAGCGCTCCATCGCGTCGAGAAACGCGTGCTCGGCCGCATTCATCTTGCGATCGCGATGCCACAGCAGGAACACGTCGACGTCGACGAGCCCTTCGTCGGGCGGTAAGCGCCACAGCCGTTGTTGCGCGATGTCGTCGCGCACGATGTGCTCGGGCAGGCAGCCGATCCCGTAGCCCGCGAAGATCAGCCGCCGCACTTCCTCGAGGCTCGGCGACGACGCGACGATGCGCCCCGTGAAGCCCTTCTGGTCGCGGAACACGGTGAGCGGCGACAGGCTGTCGCCGATCTGGTCGCTCGTGAACGACACGAAATTCTCCGCGAGCAGGTCGTCCATCCGCAACTGCGTCTGCCCGAACAGCCGGTGATGGCGGCCGCAGTAGATCGCATAACGCTGGCGCAGGAAGCAGCGCATCTCCAGCTTGTCGTGCGGCGTGCGGCACAGGCCGAGCCCGGCGGTGGCCGTCTTCTGCAGCAGTGAAGAGAGAATGTCCGACGAGCGCATCACTTCGATCTGCAGATCGATACGCGGATACGCACGATGGAAATCCGCGAGGAACTCGTCGTAGACGGGCGATTCGATACGGCTCACCGTCAGCAGCCGGATCGAGCCGGTCAGGTCGGCCGTGCTGTCGTCGATTTCGGTCTCGAGGCGCGAGATGCCGCCGTAGATGTCGCTCGCGATCCGGTACACGGCTTCGCCGGCCGGCGTCGGCGCGAAGTGCGCGCCGCGCCGCTCGATCAGCCGGCGCTCGAGCGTCTCCTCGAGCCGCCGCAGCGCCTGGCTGACGGCCGGCTGCGTGACGTGCAGGCGCGCAGCCGCGCGGCTCACGCTGCGCTCCTGCATGATCACCAGGTAGGTGCGCAGCAGGTTCCAGTCGAGGCGGTCGTTCAGGAACGGGGCGAGGTCGGGGCGCATCGGGTCTCCGGGCGAGGCGTCAGGGCAGGCATTAGTTGAATTTATACAGCGAATAATAACTTGAAATTTGACTAATGATTTGCGGTCGCCGATAAAGGAGGGGCGCCGCAGCGTGCGGCGCGAGGCCGCGACAGACGGCCGTCCACGATATTGCGCGTCGCCCTGCCGCGGCGCGCGTCAGGAGCCCGCATGACCCAGTCCCTTCCTTCCGCCCGCCAGCCGGCACGTGCCGCGACGGCCGCGTTCATCGGCACGATGATCGAGTGGTACGACTTCTACATCTACGCGACCGCTGCCGCGCTCGTATTCGGCGAACTCTATTTCCCGTCGCACGACCCGTTCGTCAGCACGATGGCGTCGTTCGCGACGTTCGCGGTCGGCTTCTTCGCGCGCCCGCTCGGCGGCGTGATCTTCGGCCATCTCGGCGATCGCATCGGCCGCAAGAAGGCGCTGATGACGACGCTGATGATGATGGGCGTCGCGACCGTCTGCGTCGGGCTGCTGCCCGATTATTCGAAGGTCGGCATCCTCGCGCCGGTGCTGCTCGTTGCGCTGCGCGTCGTGCAGGGGATCGCGGTCGGCGGCGAATGGGGCGGCGCGGTGCTGATGGCGGGCGAGCATGCGCCGCAGGGGCGCCGCACGTTCTTCGCGTCGTTCGCGCAACTCGGCAGCCCGGCCGGGCTGATCCTGTCGCTGATCGCGTTCCGCGCGGTCACGTCGATGGACAAGGCCGACTTCCTCGCCTGGGGCTGGCGCCTGCCGTTTCTCGCGAGTTCGGTCCTGCTCGTGGTCGGCATCCTGATCCGGCTCGGCGTGAACGAGTCGCCGGAATTCGCGCGTGTCAAGGAAGCCAACCGCACGGTGAAGCTGCCGGTCGCGGAAGTGCTCCGTTCCGCGTCGGGACTCGTGCTGCTCTGCATCGGCGCGAACACGATCGGCATCGCGGGCGTCTATTTCACGAACACGTTCATGATCGCGTACACGACGCAGTACGTCGGCGTATCGCGCTCGTTGATCCTCGACAGCCTGTTCGCGGTGGCGATCATCCAGTTCTTCGCGCAGCCGCTCGCCGCCTGGATCGCCGAGCGCATCGGCGGCGCGCGCTTCCTGAAACTCGCGGCGCTGCTCGCAATGATGTCGCCGTATCCGATGTTCATGCTCGTGCAGGGCGGCACGTCCGCGTCGCTGATCGCCGGCATCGCGCTCGCCGTCGTCTGCATGGCCGGCTTCTATTCGGTGATCGCGGGCTTCGTCAGCGACGTGTTTCCCGCACACGTGCGTTATTCGGCGATCTCGCTCGCTTACCAGATTTGCGGCGCCCTCGCGGGCGGCCTGACGCCGCTCGTCGGCACGTGGCTCGCGCATCGCTTCACGGGGCAGTGGTGGCCGCTCGCGGTGTTCTATACGTGTCTCGCCGGTATTTCGCTGCTTTGCATCGTCGCGCTCGATGCGCGCCGCGCCGCGCAGCCGGCCGCCGCCGAAGCGCTCGGCTCGCATTGAACCTCAACGAACGAATCGATCTGGAATGCATATGAACGACCTGCTGGAAATCGACGGCGCCCGACTGTGGCAGAGCCTGGCCGACATGGCGCGCGTCGGCGCAACCCCGCGCGGCGGCGTGCGGCGCCTCGCGCTCACCGATGACGACCGGCGCGGGCGCGACCTGTTCGCGCAATGGTGCCGCGACGCGGGGCTGACGGTGAGCGTCGACGCAGTCGGCAACCTGTTCGCCCGGCGCGACGGCGCCGATGCGCGCGCCGCGCCGGTGCTGATCGGCAGCCATCTCGATACGCAGCCCGAAGGCGGCCGCTTCGACGGCGTCTACGGCGTGCTCGCCGCGCTCGAACTCGTGCGCACGCTGAACGACGCGGGCATCGCGACCGACAAGCCGCTCGAGATCGTGTCGTGGACCAACGAGGAAGGCGCGCGCTTCGCGCCGGCGATGCTCGGTTCGGCCGTATTCACGGGCGCGTTGCCGCTCGACGACGCACTCGCGAAGCAGGACGCGGACGGCGTCACGCTCGGCGCGGCGCTCGACGCGTGCGGCTATCGCGGCACGCGCGCAACGGGCGGCGCGGTCGACGCGTATTTCGAGGCGCACATCGAACAGGGGCCGGTGCTCGAGGCGAACGGCACGACGATCGGCATCGTCACGGGCGGGCAGGCGATCCGCTGGCTCGACGTGTCGGTCACGGGCGTGGCCGCGCACGCGGGCACGACGCCTATGCCGTATCGCAAGGACGCGTATTTCGCGAGCGCGCAGATCGCGCTCGAACTCGAACGGATCGTCGCCGGCTACGCGCCACGCGGGCTCGCGACGATCGGGCAGGTCGGGATTCGCAACGCATCGCGCAACACGATTGCCGGCGACCTGACGTTTACGGTCGACCTGCGTCATCACGACGATGCCGAAGTCGATGCGATGGAGCGCGACCTGCGCGACGCATGCGCCCGCGTCGCCGCCGCGCGTGGCGTGCAGGTGGCGATCGATACCTGCTGGCGCAGCCCGGCGACGCCGTTCGACCGCGATTGCGTCGGGCTGGTCGCGCAGGCGGCTGTCGCGTTCGGCTACACGCACGAGCGGATCGTGAGCGGCGCCGGCCACGACGCGATCCTGCTCGCACGCCGCTTCCCGACCGCGATGGTGTTCATTCCGTGCGTCGACGGCCTGTCGCACAACGAAGCCGAGGATGCATTGCCCGACGACGTGACGCGCGGCACGAACGTGCTGCTCCATGCGGTGCTGGCGCGCGCGGGCATCGCGACGCGCGTCGAAGCGCCGGCTGCGACGCACGGCGCCTGATACGGCGAATCGACGAGGACCACCATGAAAACCTATTTCCATCCCGAACAACTGCTGCACCATCCGCGCAGCTATCTGTCGCGCGGCCAGATGCGCGAGCCGCAGGAAGTGCCCGAACGCGCGGCGCGGCTCGTCCGGGCCGTCCGGTCGCTCGACTTCGACGTGCGGGAGCCGGCCGACCGCGGCACCGCGCCGATCGCGGCCGTGCACGACATGAACTACCTGCGCTTTCTCGAGGAGGCGCACCGCGACTGGAAGCGGATGCCCGACGACTGGGGCGACGAAGTGATGTCGAACGTGTTCGTGCGCGATCCGAACCCGCTGCGCGGCGTGCTCGCGAAAGCCGCGCGCTATCTCGCCGACGGCAGTTGCCCGGTGGGCGCGAACACGTGGCGCGCGGCGTACTGGTCCGCGCAGGGCGCGCTGGCCGCGGCGGCCGACGTCAACGACGGCGCACGCGAGGCCTACGCGCTGTGCCGGCCGCCCGGCCATCACGCGCGTCGCGATGCGGCCGGCGGCTTCTGCTACCTGAACAACGCGGCGATTGCCGCGCAGGCGCTGCTGGGTCGCCATCGCCGCGTCGCGATCCTCGATACCGACATGCATCATGGGCAGGGCGTGCAGGAGATTTTCTATGGCCGCGACGATGTGTTGTACGTATCGATTCACGGCGACCCGACTAACTTCTACCCGGTCGTTGCAGGTTACGAGGAAGAGACGGGGGCGGGCGCCGGCGACGGCTTCAACCTCAACCTGCCGATGCCGCACGGCTCGCCGGAGTCGGCGTTCTTCGAGCGGCTCGACGACGCGCTGCACGCGCTCGCGCGGTTCCAGCCCGATGCGCTCGTGCTCGCGCTCGGCTTCGACATCTACAAGGACGATCCGCAATCGCAGGTCGCGGTCACGACCGACGGGTTCGGCCGGCTCGGCGGCGCGATCGGCGCGCTCGGATTGCCGACGGTGATCGTGCAGGAGGGCGGCTATCACCTCGAGAGTCTCGATGCGAACGCGCGCGCGTTTTTCGGCGGGTTTGCCGCGGGGCGCTGACCGAGCCGTCGGAATCGGACCATACGCTGAAAAAGAAAGCGGCCGCATTGCGCGGCCGTAAAAATGCATGCGCAACGAGCCCGGGCAGTCCGGACTCGTTCCGCGCTCACGAATTCGCGGCGGCCGGCGTGCGGCGGCGCTGCGTGACCTGCAGCATGACGAGCGCGAGTCCGGCGGCGGCGATCAGCGCGCCGACGATCGGCACCGCCGCGTAGCCGAACCCGGCCGAGATCGCCGCGCCGCCGGCGGCGGCGCCCACCGCGTTGCCGAGGTTGAACGCGCCGATGTTGACGGCCGACGCGAGGCCCGGCGCCTCATGGGCCGCGCGCATCACGCGCATCTGCAGCGGCGGCACGACCGCGAACGTTGCGATCCCCCAGACCAGCAGCGTGACGCCGGCGCCCGCATGCGTGGCGGCGAGCAGCGGGAACGCGGCCATCGTCGCGATCAGCAGCAACAGGAAGCCGATCAGCGTGCCGTCGAGCGAGCGGTCGGCCAGCCGGCCGCCCGCGATGTTGCCGATCGAGAAGCCGACGCCGATCAGCACGAGCATCGCGGTCACGAAGCCGGGCGTTGCGCCCGTCAGGTGTTCGAGCGTCGGTGCGACGTACGTATAGAGCGTGAACATCGCGCCGGCGCCGAGCACCGTCGTCCCGAGCGCGCCGAGCACGACGGGCCGCGTCAGCACGGAGAGTTCGGCACGCAGGTCGGGGATCGTGCCGGCTTCCCCCTTCGGCAGCGCGGCGAACAGGCCGGCGATCGCGATCAGGCCGAGGCCCGCGGTCGCCGCGAACGACATGCGCCAGCCGATGATGTGGCCGAGCCAGGTCGCGGCCGGCACGCCGCCGACGTTCGCGATCGTCAGGCCCATGAACATCGTCGCGACCGCGCTGGCCTGCTTTTCGCGCGGCACGAGGCTCGCCGCGACCACCGAGCCGAGCCCGAAGAACGCGCCGTGGTTCAGACTCGTCACGAGACGCGCGAGCAGCAGCGTCGTGTAGTCCGGTGCGACGGCCGACAGCAGATTGCCGATCGTGAAGATCGACATCAGCGCGATCAGCGCGGAGCGGCGCGACCAGCGCGCGAGCAGCAGCGTCATCAGCGGCGCGCCGACCATCACGCCGATCGCATACGCGCTGATCAGCATGCCGGCTTGCGGGATCGACACGTGCACGCCGTCGGCGATCACGGGCAGTAGACCCATCGGCGAGAACTCGGTCGTGCCGATGCCGAATGCGCCGGCGGCGAGCGCGAGCAGCGGCAGCGCGGCGCCGCCGCGGGACGGGGAGGAAGTCGTGGGGTTCACGCGGTGAGCTCCTGTAATCGGGGAACGACGGCACGAAGCCGTTGAGGACAGCGCGAAGTGTGCCTGCATTACTTTTGCGGAAAAAGCCGCATCCGGACGAAATTATCTTGATTTCATGTCAACAATGCAGCGCGCGGGCGACGGGTGGCGCGACCCATGAGCAGTGCTTCGGCGGGACAGGCGAACGACGGGGAGGGTTCGAAAGCTTTCCGTCATGAGTGAAATCGCGGCTTTCGGGCAGATAGTCGCGGCTCGCTGACGCTTCGCGGCCGATGTATGGTCGCCTGCGCGACGCTCGCAAATTCGTCCGGCGGCCGTGAGATGACACGCGAGTGGCCTGTCAGGGCGCATCGGCCGGCGATGGGCGAGCGCCTGCGGCCGGCGTCGCACAATGGCTGGAAAGCCTTTCACTGCAAGGCTCGACAGCAAAAAAGCCCCGACCACAGGGGGACCGTGGCCGGGGCGGAAACGCATCCTCTCTTTGGCACGAGGGGTTGGATGCGGGCGCAGTATATTTCGGGCCATGACGATTCGAATCGGCGTTAAACGGCCGTTTTTGGTGTCAATTTGAAAATTGCGATGTCATGGTGCCGTCCGTCGGCGTTCTGAAAGATTTTTCGGTGGCACGACGGTGTCGTTTAGTGCGCGACAACCGCGGAAACGCCGGGATGACGGAAACGGGAATCCCGTCCGTCCGCCGGCGCTGCAAGTCGCGTCGTCCGACCGCGCGCCGATGCGTCCGCATCCATTCAGCCCGATTCGCCCGCCGCATCGCGGACCGCCGCGAGAAACCGCGCGACGACGGGCGACGGTGCCGCCGCCGCGCCGTCGAACACGAACTCGATGTCGAAGCGGCTCGCGAGTTCGTCGAGCGCGACGAGCCGGACCGTGCGCGGGCAGGTCGGCGACGCGCTTTCCGGCACGAACGCGCAGCCCATCCCGGCCGCGACGAGACCGATCAGCGTCGGGATGTCGCTGCCGACCTGCGCGATGCGCGGCGTGAAGCCGGCCTGCTGGCACTGCGTCATCAGGAACCGGTGGTGCGCGGCCGAGCGCTGCGCATCGAACCAGACGAACGGCTCGTTCCCGACTTCGGCCAGCGTGCGCGGCGCGACGAAGCGGCCGCCCGGCGGCGCGGGCATCGCCAGCACGAAACGATCGCTCAACAGCCGTACGCCCGTCAGGTGCGGCGCTTCCTCGCGACGCCACGCCATGATCCCGGCGTCGAGCTGGCCGCGCATCAGCGCGCTCGCCTGTTCGGCCGACAACATCGGCGCGATCGACAGTTTCACGTCCGGGCACGCATCGCGAAACGCCTTGAGGACGTTCGCGACGACCGGCAACGGCAGGCAGTTCGGCAGCGCGCCGAGCCGCAGTTCGCCGAGCTGGCCGGCCGCGCTGCGCAACGCGCGCTCGCGGCTGTCCTGCAGCATGGCGAGCAGGCCGGTCGCATCGTGCAGGAAGCTCGTGCCGGCCGCCGTGAGCGTGACGCCCGTTGCGCGACGGATCAGCAGCGGCGTACCGATCGCGTCCTCGAGCTCGCGGATCTGCCGCGACAGCGCGGGCTGCACGATGCCGGCCGCGCGGGCGCCGGCCATCACGCTGCCGGCCTGTGCGACGGCGACGAAGTAGCGCAGGTGACGCAGTTCGATCTGGCGCATGCGGTGTCCGGTTCGGTAGATGGGTATGCCTGCGAAGCATAGCAAACGCCATTCGATGGTATTGGAAAGCATGACGGGCCTGCCGTACGATGACCGTCATTGCCGCATGCGCGTCGTCGCGAGTCGCGTGCGTTTCCTCCGCCCTCCTTGCGTTCAGTCCCATGCCGCTTCATATCCCGACCCCTTATATCCACTCGCCGATCGCGTCCCGTCGGCTCGGCAGAATCATCCGGCTGAAGCTCGAAGCGCTGCAGCCGTCCGGCTCGTTCAAGCTGCGCGGCATCGGCGCCGTCTGCGAAGCACGCCATGCGGCGGGGGCCCGGCGGTTCGTGTCGTCGTCGGGCGGCAACGCGGGCATCGCGGTCGCGTATTGCGGCCGCGAGCTTGGCGTGCCGGTGCGCGTCGTCGTGCCCGAAAGCACATCGGCCCGGGCGCGCGAGCTGATCCGCGTCGAAGGTGCGGAACTCTTGGTGCACGGCGCGAGCTGGGCGGAAGCGAATGCGTTCGCGCAGTCGGCGCTCGGCGAGCACGACGCGTTCGTGCATCCGTTCGACGATCGCGTGCTGTGGCAGGGCCACGCGACGATGATCGACGAGATGGCGGCGGAGGGCCCGAAGCCCGATGCGATCGTGCTTGCGGTCGGCGGCGGCGGTCTGCTGTGCGGCGTGCTCGAAGGGCTCGCGCGCAACGGCTGGCACGACGTGCCGGTCGTCGCGGCCGAGACGGAGGGCGCCGACTGCTATGCGCGCTCGCTTGCGCAGGGGCGTCCGGTCGAACTGGCGGCAATCGCGAGCATCGCGACGACGCTCGGCGCGAAGCGGCCGTGCGACGCGGCAGTCGAATGGGCGACACGCCACGCGATTCATCCGGTCGTCGTGTCCGATGCCGACGCGGTGGCTGCGTCGCTGCGGTTTCTCGACGAACACAGGATCGTCGTCGAGCCTGCGTGCGGCGCTGCGCTGGCCGCGCTGGAGCGGCCGGTGCCGGTGCTCGCGTCGGCAGCGGATGTCGCGGTGATCGTCTGCGGTGGCGTGACCACTACCGTCGAGCATCTGCAGACGCTGCGCGCGACGTTGCGGTAGGCGAGGGAGCCGGCACGCAGCGCAGTCGCGCGACGGCGGGTCGCCCGCGATTTTCGCGTGTGGTGACTGCGGGCTTGGTTCGCGTGTGGCCAATCGCGACGCGTCGACGTTGCCTTTCCGTCAGCCTTTCGGTCAATCTCGCGCGGCGACGCGCAGCCGGCGTACAGCCGCATGGGCGTGAACGGCTTCCGGGAATGACGTGGAAGGGGCGTACCGTCGCGTTGCGGCGCATTCGGCCGCGCGCGACGCATACGGATGCGCAATCAGTGCGCGGCTGGTGCGCTCGCGGTGGACGACGCGGACGATGCGACCGGGGCGGCGGCAGCCGCCGGCGCAGGCGATGCGCTTGACGGCGCCGATGCCGACGCGGGTGCCGATGCCGCCGACGAAGGCGCGGGGACGGTCGATGACGGAGCGGCGGTGGTCGGCGCTGCTGCCGGACCCGAAGCAGACGCGGGCGCGGAGACCGGCGCGGCCGTCGAACCGGAGGTCGACGAAGGTGCCGGCATGGGCGCCGACGCGGGAGCGGGCGCCGACGCGGGTGCCGGACCGGCCGCCGAAGCCGGCATAGGTGCGGACGCCGCCGCGGGCGCCGCTCCCGAAGCCGGCACCGACCCGGACGCCGCCGCCGGCGCGGCAGCGCGCATCGCGGCCGGTGCCGCGACGGCCGACGCCGCCGCAGCAGGCACGGCATTCGCGCCCGACCCCGGCGCGACACCCGGCGCCGACAGCGGCACCGGCGCCGCGGGCGGCGTCGGCACGACCGGCGTCGTCATCTTCAGCGGTTCGCCCTGCGGCGTCGGCGCGGGCTCGGGCAGCGGCGCGACGTGCTCCTTCTCGGCGGCCTTCACGGTCGCGCGGTCGCGGCGCGCCGGGTCGATCTTCAGGAAATGATCGACGAGATTGAAGAAGCGCTCATAGAACACGCCGGCGGGAATCGTCTCGCTCGCGGTCTTGACGAGCGCATCGTCGCTCGACCCGATCGGCAGCGACAGCGAGCCGAACACGCTGAGGCCGACGCTGGCCGACGTATTCGATTTCTTCAGCGTATAGCGGTCCTGCACCGCGTTCACGTACGCGATGCTCGACGAGCCGTCCGCATTCGCATCCGCGCACACGACGTGAAACTCGATCACGACGTGCATGTCGTTGCTCGGCTGGAAATTCTTGCTGCCGTCGACCGCGTCGTTGCGCGACGACGACACCACGTAGCCCTGGCTCAGCAACGCGCGCCGCGCGGCCTCGCAGGCCGCGTCGGCTTTCGAGTGGAACGTATGCGCATACGGGCTGCTGGTCGCGTCGAACTGTTCCTGCTGGTAGATCGGCTTGGGCGGCGACGAGCATGCCGTCAGCACGGCCGCGGCCGCGAGCGCGCACGAAACGGAAAACAGGCGAAATCGGTTGTGCATGGCGTCTTTCAGAAGGCTCGGCGAGAGGCGGCGCAAGGGTGGTGCCAGGATCGGCGCGCGCGCATCTCGTATGGCCGGGGCGTCATTATAGTTTCGTTTGATGTCGCGCTCGCTTCAGACGGCCGGCGCGCCGCGCGCCGCGGCCAGCAATCGCGACGTCAGCGGATGATGTTCGCCGCGCCGCGAGCGGATCGCGTGGATCTCCTCGGTCACGTCGCCCGCCCGCCCGAGCCGCCTGAGCCCGCGCAGCAGCGACGCATCGTTCGCGCCGAGTTCGCTCAGCGGAAACACGCCGAGGCCGCGCGCCGCGAACACGGCCATCAGCGCGCTGTCCTCGAACTCGCCGGCCACGCGCGGCACGATCCGTTCGCCTTCCAGCCACAGGTCGAGGCGCGCGCGCAAGGCCGAATGCGCGGTCGGCAGCAGCACCGGCAGGTCGGCCAGGCACTGCGGAAAGCGCTGCCGCGCGGCCGGCGTGACGAGCGCCGCGGGCCCGTACCAGTCGACCGGCGACGCGACGAGGCGCTCGCTCGTCACGCGCAGGTTCGACCCGGACGGCGCACCTTGGCCGGCCAGCACGAGATCCAGATGATGCAGCGCGAGTTCCGCGAGCAGCGCGTCGTGCTCGCCCTCGTGGCACAGCAGCCGCAGCGTGGGCGTGTCGAGCACGGGGGCCAGGATCGCGTGCGCGGCGAGTTTGGAGATGCCGTCCGCGAGGCCGACCGCGAGCCGCACGGTCGGCCGGCTGGCGGCCGCGCGCACGTCGTCGGGAATCAGCCGCCCCATCTCGAAGATGACTTCCGCGCGTGCGAAGGCGGCCTGCCCGGCGTCGGTCATCGTCACGCCGCGTCCGGCCGGTCGCAGCAACTGGTGCCCGAGCGATTTCTCGAGCTCGCGCACCTGGGCGCTGATCGTCTGCACGGCCATGTCGAGCCGGCCGGCCGCCCGCGCGAAGCCGCCTTCCTTCACGACGACCCAGAAATAGTACAGATGTCGAAAATTCAGCATCGGAGGGGAATATATCGTAAAAACCGAACCTAAAGTCAGATTCTCTCTGATTTTTTCGAAGTATGGGGCGGCATATCATCTGGCTTTCCACTTTCGTATCGGCCCATCCCATGGACTACCTGCTGACGCTTGCCGCCGACCCTGCCGTCTGGGCCGCGCTTCTGACGCTCGTCGTGATGGAAGTCGTGCTCGGCATCGACAACCTGATCTTCATCTCGATCCTCAGCAACAAGCTGCCCGAAGCGCAGCGCGCGCGTACCCAGCGCCTCGGCATCGCGCTCGCGCTGGTGATGCGCCTCGCGTTGCTCGGCAGCGTCGCGTGGATCGCGAGCCTGACCGAACCCGTGTTCACGCTGTTCGACCATGCATTCTCGTGGCGCGACATGATCCTGCTGGCGGGCGGCCTGTTCCTCGTGTGGAAGGCGACCACCGAGATCCATCACCACGTGTCGCACGACGGCGACGGCGCGGGCGGGGCCGCCGGCGCGGCCGGCCTGACGGTGTGGGCCGCGATCGGCCAGATCGTGATGCTCGACATCGTGTTCTCGATCGACAGCATCGTGACCGCGATCGGCATGACCGAGCACATCCCGATCATGTTCGTCGCCGTGATCGTCGCCGTGACCGTGATGCTGTTCGCCGCGCAGCCGCTCGCACGCTTCATCGACCGCAACCCGACGATCGTGATGCTCGCGCTGTCGTTCCTGGTCGTGATCGGCATGACGCTGATCGCCGAAGGGTTCGGTTCGCACGTGCCGAAGGGTTACATCTATGCGGCGATGGCGTTCTCGGCGTTCGTCGAGGGCATGAACATGCTGGCGCGGCGCGCGAAGGCGAAGCGGGCGGCGCACGTGGCACGCGACTGATGCGGCATGCGTGACGCCGGCCGCCGCGGCGGCCGGCTCGCGCGCCTCATGTGGAATCCGAATGAAATTCGAACGGAAAGGAGCAATGCGATGAAATGTCCTGTCTGCAAGACGCCCGACCTGCTGATGGCCGAGCGCCAGTCGATCGAGATCGACTACTGTCCGACCTGCCGCGGCGTGTGGCTCGATCGCGGCGAACTCGACAAGCTGATCGCCCGCGAAACCGGCGACGCGCCGGCTCGCCGCGACCCCGCACCGGCGCAACACGATGCGCACGCGCCGCGCGGCCGCGACGACGGCTGGGGGCGCGACGGCCGCTCGCACGACGAGCGTTACCGGCACGACGGCCAGCGTCGCAAGAAGTCGGTGTTCGACCTGTTCGATTTCGATTGAACCCGCGGGCCGCGTGCCTGAGTGCGCGCGGCCCGATGCAAAAAGCCCCGCCCGGCAGCGTGCCGGTGCGGGGCTTTTTCACGCGCGTCGCGTCAGGGCGCGCATCGACATTTACGCATTGCCGGCCGTCACGTCGATGCGGCGCGGACGCGTTTCCTCGCGGCGCGGAATCGTCAGCGTCAGCACGCCGTCGCGCAGGTTCGCGTCGATCCGCGACGTGTCGAGGTCGGCGCTCAGCACGAAGGATCGCGCATAGCGCGTCGCGCGCACTTCAGCGTGCCGGATGCGCAGGTCGTCCGGCGTGTCGATGTGCGTCGCGGCTTCGATCGTCAGCGTATTGTCGTGCACCTTCACGTCGAGGTTCTCGCGCGGCACGCCGGGCAGGTCGGCCCGCAGCGTGACGCCGCTCCGGTCCTCGACGATATCGACGGACGGGGTGATCGCCGGCCGGCGGGCGGCTTCGGCTGCGGCAGCGTGAACGGTGCTCGGATGGCGTTCGGCCAGGGTCGGATTCGTGTACATGTCGGTATCCTGAAGGTTACTGAATGGTGATCGCACGCGGCTTCGATGCTTCGCGCCGACCGACGCGAATCAGCAGGCAGCCGTTTTCGTAACGGGCGCTGACCTGGTCGGGGTCCGCATCGCGCGGCAATTCGACCACGCGGCGGAACGCGCCGTGAAAGCGCTCCTGCGCATACGTGCGCACGTCGTCGCCTTCGCGCGGCGCCGGTTTGCGCTCGCCGCTGATCGTCAGCAGATCCTTGTCGATCGATACGTCGAAGTCGGTCGCGGCCATGCCGGGCGCGAATGCGACGATCTCGATCGCATCGTCGGTGGCGCCGACGTTGAGTGCGGGAAAGGCGCCGGGGCGCCCCGCCCGGATGCCGGACGGGCGTTCGCCGAGCAGGCTCGCCACCTGCCGTTGCACGCGGGCGAATTCGTCGAACAGGTCATAGCCGTGATGGATACCGCTCATGTTGGTCCTCCTGAACAGGGAACGCGGGAGACGTGACGGCGCGACGCCTGCGGCGGGCGCGACGGGTGGCTCCACTGGGTCGATACGGGGGCGGTGCGTTGCATGAGGCACTGCCCGACGACGCTTAATTAGTGGCCGCCGTCACGCATTTCAAGAGGGATCGCGCAATCCGCGTCGACGCATGCGCGCGGAATTCGATGCGACAATCGCCGCGGCATATCCGCAGACCAACCACACGGGACAACCATGGACATTCGACGTATCGCGATCGTCGGCGCCGGCGTGATCGGCGCGAGCTGGGCCGCTTTCTACCTGACGCAGGGCTTCGACGTCGTCGCGACCGACCCGGCCCCGCAGGCCGATGCGCGGCTGCGCGACGCGCTCGCCGCGTTTCTCGGCGAACGGGCCGCCGAACTTGCCGCGCGGCTGTCGTTCGACGCCGATCTCGTGCGCGCGCTGGACGGCGTCGACTTCGTGCAGGAGAACGGCCCCGAGCGACTCGACCTGAAGCGCGCGCTCTATCGCCAGATGGACGACGTGCTGCCCGCGCACGTGCCGATCGCGTCGAGTTCGTCGGGCCTGAAGATGTCCGATATCCAGACCGCGTGCGCGAAGCATCCGGAGCGCTGCCTGATCGCGCATCCGTTCAATCCGCCGCACCTGATCCCGCTCGTCGAGCTGGTCGGCGGCGACGCGACCGGCCAGGACGTGATCGCGCGCGTGAAGCATTTCTACGACGGGCTCGGCAAGCAGACGATCGTCCTGAACAAGGAGATGACCGGCCACGTCGCGAATCGGCTCGCGGCCGCGCTGTTTCGCGAGGTGTATCACCTCGTCGGTGAAGGCGTCGTGAGCGTCGCCGATGCGGACAAGGCCGTCGCGTGGGGCCCCGGCCTGCGCTGGGGGCTGATGGGGCAGTGCCTGACCTATCACCTCGGCGGCGGCGCGGGCGGGATCGCGCACTTCCTCGAGCACCTGTCGGGGCCGATCACGAGCTGGTGGGACGACCTCGGCACGCCGTCGTTCGATCCGGAAGTCGATCGCAAGCTGAACGACGAGTTGCGCGCGATCCAGGGCGAGCGCTCGATGCAGGAACTGGCCGCGGAGCGCGACCGGTTGCTCGTCGAACTGATCGACGCGCGGCGCCGCAGCTTCCTGCCCTGATCCCGATCCGATCGCGCGCGGCGGCGGCGCCGCTCACTGCTGCGACGTCGCCTGGCCGGCGGGCGGCACATGGGCCAGCCACGCGGGGTTCACGGCCTGCACGAGTTCGCGGTTGCGCGCGCGGGTCGCGGCGTTCGGCGGGTAGTTGCCGTCGTTCGTCGGCAGTTCGCCGTCGAGATAGGCCTGCCTGAGCTGGTCGACGACTTCCGCGCGTGTCAGGCCCTGTGCGGGGGCCGACGCGTCGGTCTGGGCAAAGGCGGGGGACAGCAGCACGGCTGCAGCGGTCGCGACGGCGAATCGCAGGACGTTCTTCATGGCGGGCTCCGAGCAAGGGGACGGGGTACCGGAGGCGCGCGGCGATGCGCGGTGCGTTCCGATGGGTCCCATTGTCGCGAGCGGGTGCTGCGCGGACGATGACGCGTGCCGGGCAAAGCTGTCAGGTACGGGCGCGACCGCGCGCAGTGCGCGCGACGCCGTTACAACTCGGCTGCCGCCGCGATCAGCGTGGCTTCCAGCGCGAGCGTCGAGCGCGACGCGGCCGCCGGACGATCGATCACGTATTCGAGTTCGCCGAGTTCCGGCAGCCCCGCCTCGAGCCGCGCGAGCCCGGCCGGGATCACGTAGCCGGCAAATGCGCTGACGCCGAGCCCCGCGCTCGCGGCCGCACGCAACACCGCGATGCTGCTGCTCACGACGGCGATCCGGTAAGGACGCCCGACGGCCTCGAGCGATTCGAGCACGCGGCGGCGCGACACGCTCGGTTCCGGATGCATCGCGAGCGGCAGCACGGCTTCGTGGCCGGTGATCCGCGAATCGGGGCCGGTGCACCAGTACAGCGGTTCGCTGCGGATCACGCGGCCGCGCCGGCTGCCGGCGATGCGTTTCGCGAACACGAGATCGTGCCGGCCTTCGTCCAGCGCATCGAACAGGTCGCCCGACAGCCCGGTCGAGATCGCGAGTTCGACGTCCGGGTTGCGCTGCACGAAGCTCGCGAGCGCGGCCGTCAGGTGCGCCGACGCGAAATCCTCCGACATCGCGAGCCGCACCTTGCCCGACAGCGGCGGCCCGCATACCGACGTGACGGCCTCGTCCATCAGTTCGAGAATGCGCACCGCGTAGCGGAACAGCGCGTCGCCGTGCTGCGACAGGCGCACGTTGCGCGTGTCGCGCTCGAACAGCGGCCGGTCGAGCAGCTCCTCCAGGCGGCGGATATGCTGGCTGACGGTCGACTGCGACAGGTTCACGCGCTCGGACGCGGCGGTGAAACTGCCGGACTGGGCGACGGCGACGAAGCTGCGCAGCAACTCGGGCGGTAACGGACGCATTGCTAAATCCACTGAATCGATTTCGACAACTTCATAAATGGCCGGATTTTGCGGCGCTAGTATCGGATCACGCGCCAGTGCGACCTCCGCGAACGGGGGGCACCGGACGCGTAGCCCGTGTCGCGCCGCCGGTTGCATCGGTCAGTCTAAGCCATCCGGCGTCCGGCCCGAAACCGCATCATCCCATCGACCCCGAGAACGCGCTCGCACGACGAGCCGCCGGGCCGCGGCGCACCGCCGCAGGAGACACACAGTCCGCCCGGGATCGGCGTGCGGGCCTGGCTCCCGCACGCGTCAGGCGCCCGTCACGAAGAGACTGGAGACGACTCATGATCATCTACGGAACCGCGCTGCTGGCGTTCTGCCACCTGGCCGGACTGTTTCTCGGCGACCTGCTCGGCAGTGCGATCGGCGTGAAGACCAACGTCGGCGGCGTCGGTATCGCGATGCTGCTGCTGATCTGCCTGCGCCTGTGGCTGCACCGGCGCGGCTGGCTGCCGAAGGAGACCGAGGCGGGCGTCGGTTTCTGGGGCGCGATGTACATCCCGGTCGTCGTCGCGATGGCCGCGAACCAGAACGTCGTGGCCGCGCTGAAGGGCGGCCCGGTCGCGCTGCTGGCCGCCGTCGGCGCGGTCGCGATCTGCGCATGCTGCATCGCGGTACTCGCTCGCACGGGGCGCGACGACACGGCCTTCGCGGGCGTGCCGCAATTCGAAGAACAATAACGGAGGCCGCCATGCTGCAGATGCTCGAAAAAACCGTCGCCCACAACGGGCTCGTCGCGTCGTTCGCGCTGGTCGGCCTGATCATGTGGCTGTCGTCGATCGCGTCGCGCAAGCTCACGTTCGGCCGCGTGCACGGCTCGGCGATCGCGATCGTCATCGGTCTCGTGCTCGCGTACGTCGGCGGCGCATTCACCGGTGGCGAGAAGGGGTTGGCCGACGTCAAGCTGTTCGCCGGCATCGGCCTGATGGGCGGCGCGATGCTGCGCGATTTCGCGATCGTCGCGACCGCGTTCGAAGTGCAGCCGACCGAGGCGCGCAAGGCCGGGCTCGTCGGCGTCGTGTCGCTGCTGCTCGGCACCGTGCTGCCGTTCATCGTCGGCGCGTGCATCGCGCGCGCGTTCGGCTATACCGACGCGGTCAGCATGACGACCATCGGCGCGGGCGCCGTCACCTACATCGTCGGGCCCGTCACGGGTGCGGCGATCGGCGCGAGCTCCGACGTGATCGCGCTCAGCATCGCGACGGGGCTCGTCAAGGCGATCATCGTGATGGTCGGCACGCCGGTCGCGGCCAACTTCATGGGCCTGAAGACGCCGCGTTCCGCGATGATCTTCGGCGGGCTGGCCGGCACCGTCAGCGGCGTGAGCGCGGGGCTCGCCGCGACCGATCGCCGGCTCGTCCCGTACGGCGCGCTGGTCGCGACGTTCCATACCGGCGTCGGCTGCCTGCTCGGGCCCTCGCTGCTGTTCTTCACGACGCGCGCGCTGGTCGGCGCCTAGGGGAACGCGACGCGGCCCGCGCGCGGGCCGCATCCATCGCGGCGTCCTCTGAGTCGCATTCTGCAACATCATCAATCGGCGGCGGCGCCAGGCTTAGAATGCCGCTGAACCATCGAAGCGGAGAACTGTTCATGACGGGATGGAATCACGCGCGGCAGGCGCGCGATGCACGCCTCGCGGCCGGCGCGGCTTACGCGCAGGGCAAGCGGGTCGATGCGCGCGACACCGTCGCGTTGCTCGAAGCCGTGCTGCGGCCCGGCGACCGCGTCTGCCTCGAAGGCGACAACCAGAAGCAGGCCGACCTGCTCGCGACGGCGCTCGCCGACGTCGACAGCGCGAGGATCCACGACCTGCACATGGTGCAGTCGGGTGTCGTGCTGCCCGAGCATCTCGACGTGTTCGAGCGCGGGATCGCGAAGCGTCTCGATTTCGCGTATTCGGGCCCGCAGTCGCAGCGGATCGCGAAGCTGCTGTTCGGCGGCAAGATCGCGCTCGGCGCGGTGCATACCTATCTCGAACTGTTCGCCCGCTACTTCATCGACCTCACGCCGCAGGTCGCGCTGATCGCGGCCGTGAGCGCCGATCGCGACGGCAACCTGTACACGGGTCCGAACACCGAGGACACGCCGACCGTCGTCGAGGCCACCGCGTTCAAGGACGGCGTCGTGATCGCTCAGGTCGACCGCATCGTCGACAAGGTGCCGCGCGTCGACATCCCGGGCGACCGCGTGCATTTCGTCGTCGAGGCAGGCCGGCCGTTCTACGTCGAGCCGCTGTTCACGCGCGATCCGGCCGCGATCACCGAAACGCAGATCCTGACCGCGATGCTCGCGATCAAGGGCATCTACGAGCCGTACGGGATCAAGCGCCTGAACCACGGGATCGGCTTCAACACGGCCGCGATCGAGCTGCTGCTGCCGACCTACGGCGAGAAGCTCGGGCTGAAGGGCAAGGTCTGCACGCACTGGGCGCTCAATCCGCACCCGACGCTGATTCCCGCGATCGAATCGGGCTGGGTCGAGCAGATCCATTGCTTCGGCTCCGAAGTCGGGATGGACGACTACATCCGCGCGCGCTCAGACGTGTGGTTCACGGGCCCCGACGGCTCGCTGCGCTCGAACCGCGCGTTCTGTCAGACGGCCGGCCTCTATGCGTGCGACATGTTCATCGGCTCGACGTTGCAGATCGACCTGGCGGGCCATTCGTCGACGGTCACGGCCGAGCGGATCGCCGGCTTCGGCGGCGCGCCGAACATGGGCAGCGACGCGCGCGGCCGCCGCCATCCGAGCGAGCCGTGGCTGAAGGCCGGCGCGCAAGCCGACCCCGACACGCCGGCGGCGCTGCGGCGCGGCCGAAAGCTGGTCGTCCAGATCGGCGAGACGTTCGGCGACAAGAACGTGCCGATGTTCGTCGAGAAGCTCGACGCGCTGAAGCTCGCCGACAAGCTGCAGCTCGACCTCGCGCCGATCATGGTCTACGGCGACGACGTCACGCACATCGTCACCGAGGAAGGAATCGCGAACCTGCTGATGTGCCGCGACAAGGACGAACGCGAGCACGCGATCCGCGGCGTCGCGGGCTATACGGACGTCGGCCGCGGCCGGGACCGGAAGATGGTCGAGCGGCTGCGCGAGCGCGGCGTGATCCGCCGCCCGGAGGATCTCGGCATCGATCCGCTCGACGCCGACCGCCGCTGGCTCGCCGCGCGTTCGATCAAGGATCTGGTGCACTGGTCGGGCGGGCTCTATGCGCCGCCGGCCCGGTTCCGCAACTGGTGAGGAAGACGGCATGGAACAGTTGAACTATCGCTTCACCGCGCGCGAACGCGCGAAGGGCGAGCAGGCCGCGGCGCTCGTCGGCGTGGTCGCGTCCGGCAACCTCGAGGTGCTGGTCGAGCGCGTGCTGCCGGGCAACGAATGCGAGATCGACGTCCGCACCGCGGCCGTCGGTTTCGGCGCGGTCTGGCAGGCGGTCGTGTCGGATTTCGTCGAACGGCGCACGCCGGGCGGCCTGAGGCTGTCGATCAACGACGGCGGCGCGCGCCCCGACATGGTGTCGCTGCGGCTCGCGCAGGCCGTGCGCGCGATCGAGGGAGACGCATGATGAGCGACGCGATCCACGACGCGCCGGCGTTCGTCGCGAACGCGGCCAGCTGGTACGAAGCATCGGCGCGGCAGCGCATCGACGGGCTGCTCGACAAGGGCAGTTTCAGCGAATTCCTGGGGCCGGCCGAGCGCGTGACGAGCCCGCACCTGCCGCTGTTCGATCTGCCGCGGCAGTTCGACGACGGGATGGTGGTCGGCCACGGCCGGCTCGACGGCCGGCCGGTGCTGGTCGCCGCGCAGGAGGGCCGCTTCATGGGCGGTGCGTTCGGCGAAGTGCACGGCGCGAAGCTCACCGGATTGCTGCGCGCCGCGCGCGAAGTCGGCAAGCCGGTGCTGATCCTGTTCGATACGGGCGGCGTGCGGCTGCAGGAAGCGAACGCGGGCGAGCTCGCGATCGCCGAGATCATGCGCGCGCTCGTCGAAGCGCGTGCGGCCGGCGTGCCGGTGATCGGGCTGATCGGCGGGCGCGCGGGCTGCTACGGCGGCGGTGGCCTGCTCGCCGCGTGCTGTTCGGCGCTCGCGGTGTCGGAGCAGGGGCGCATCAGCGTGTCGGGCCCCGAAGTGATCGAGACCAATCGCGGCGTCGAGGAATTCGACTCGAAGGATCGCGCGCTGATCTGGCGCACGATGGGCGGCAAGCACCGGCGCTTGATCGGCGGCGCCGATCGTTACGTGGCCGATACGCCGGACGCGTTCCGCGCGGCCGCGCTCGAGCTGATCGGCCGCGCACCGGCGTTCGATGCGGCGATGCTGCGCGCGGAGCAGGCGCGCCTCGAAGCGCGGGTCGAACGGTTCGGCGCCTGCAAGGACGCGCTCGACGTGTGGCGCACGCTCGGGGCCGACACGCCGGAAGCAATCCCGGGCATGTCCGACGATGCATTCGCGACGCTCGCCGATCAACTGCAGGAGTCCCAGCATGACGCTCGATGAAGTACTGAACTCGCTGTTTCCCGCGGGCCATTCGATTGCGCGTGATGGCGGGCTGCTGACGGGCCACGCGGAGCTGGCCGGCACGTGCGTCGACGTGATCGGCGTTGCCGATCGCTTGCCGTTCGGCATCGACGAGGCGCTGACGCTCGCGTCGCGCGTGCTCGACACGGTCGCGCGCGGCGGCGACACGCCGATCCTCGTGCTGGTCGACAGCGACAGCCAGCGGATGAGCAAGCGCGACGAATTGCTCGGCCTGAACGAAGGGCTGTCGCATCTCGCGAAGTGCCTGATGCACGCGGATCTCGCCGGGCACCGGACGATCGGCGTGCTGTACGGCCACACGGCCGCCGGCGCATTCATCGCGACCGCGCTCGCGACGCGCACGCTGCTCGCGGTGCCGGGCGCCGAGCCGGAGGTGATGGACCTGCCGTCGATGTCGCGCGTGACCAAGCTGCCGCTCGACGTGCTGAAGGAGATGGCGCGTTCGACACCGGTGTTCGCGCCGGGGCTCGACAACCTCGTGAAGATGGGCGCCGTCGACGCCGTGCTCGATCCGTCGCGCGCGCTCGACGCGCAGGTCGGCGAATGGCTCGGCAAGCCGGCCGACCGCATCGACCGGCGCGCGGCGCGCGGCCGGCCGGTCGCGACCGACGTCGCCGGTCGCGTCGAGGCGCTCGCGCGTGCCGCACGCTGAGCTGCCGCTGCGCCGCCACACGCTCGTCACGCTGACGGCGGCCGGGTGGGGCGCGGCATTCGCCCGCGACCCCGCGCTCGCGGGCGATCCGCTCGTGCGCGCATGGGCCGGACGCGGCTGGCCGCTGATCGTGCGTCGTGCGTCGCCGGATGAAGCCGATGCCGGCCGCGTGCCGCTCGGCCTGCCGCTGCCGCCGTCGGCGGGCAAGCGGCGCATCGCGCTGAACGCGGCCGCCGACGCGCTCGCGACGGTCGGTCCGCTGCCGACATTGACGGACGTGCTCGCCGCCGCGCCGGCAGCCTGGCAGGCGCCGCTGCGCGAGCTCGATGCGCTCGGCGCGCGCTGCGGCGTGCAGGGCCGCGTGTTCGGCAGCCTCGCGTGGCAGGCGCTGACCGGCGAGGCTTACCTGAGCGCATCGTCCGATCTCGACATCGTATTCCCGCTGCCCGATTCCGCATCGTTCGCGCCGTTGCTCGACGGTCTCGCGGCGATCGACGCGCGCGCGCCGATGCGCATCGACGGCGAACTGCTGCGCGACGACGGCGCGGGCGTCAACTGGCGCGAACTGCACGCGCGCTCGCCCGACGTCGCGGTGAAGACCGCGATGACCGTCGAATTGATGCGCGCCGACGCATTCACCGGAGGCGCGCGATGAACGCCCGGGCTGCCTGCCGCGTCGCCGCGCCGTCCGATGCCGAACGCATCGCCGCGCTGGCCGAGCGCAGTCTCGTGCTCGAGATCGACACCTATCCGAAGCCGGGCCTCGTCAGTCACGTCGACACCGGCAGTCACGCGGACATGGATGCCGCGACGTTCGCGCGCAGCGCCGCCGTGCTGCGGCCGTACTTCGCGGAACTCGCCGACGCGGGCGCGCGCGACGCCGACATGGCCGTGCTGCGCAAGATCGGCCTGCGTGCCGAACACGCGATGCTCGCCGCGACCGGCGGCGTCAATACGCATCGCGGCGCGATCTTCGGGCTCGGGCTGCTGTGCGCGGCCGCCGGCCGGCGCGCGCTGCCGGGCGCGCTGCCGGCCGGGACCACGCTCGGTGCGTTCGTGTCCGGTCGCTGGGGCGTCGAGATCCTCAGCGGCCCGCGTTTGCCGGACAGCCACGGCGAGCGCGCCAGCCGCCGCTACGGTGTCGGCGGGGCGCGTCGCGAGGCGGCCGACGGCTTCCCATCCGTGTACGCGGTCGGGCTGCCCGCGCTGCGCCGCGCCCGCCGCGACCGGCCGGACGATCCGGAAGCCGCGCGGGTCGCCGCGTGCTTCGCGCTGATCGCCGCGCTCGACGATACGAATCTGCTGCATCGGGGCGGGCAGGACGGCCTCGATTTCGCCCGCGCGACGGCCCGCGCGTTCGTCGCGCGCGGCGGCGTTCGGGCGCGCGACTGGCGGCTGCGCGCGGCGGCCGCGCATCGTGCGTTCGTCGCGCGCCGGCTGAGCCCGGGCGGCGCGGCCGACCTGCTCGCGATGAGCGTATTCGTCGATGCGCTCGAAGCCGAAGGGGACGCGCGATGACGCTGGCCATCCTGTGCTCGGGGCAGGGCGCGCAACGCGCCGACATGTTCGACCTGACCGGGGCGGCGCCGCGGGCCGACGCACTGTTCGTGCATGCGGGCCGGCTGCTCGGCGACGATCCGCGCGCGTGGGTCCGGCAGGCCGGGCCCGACGCGCTGCGGGAAAACCGTGCCGCGCAGATCCTCTGCACGGTCCAGGCGCTCGCGGCGGCGGCGCTGCTCGACGCGGCGTGGCCGCGCCGGCGCTGCGTCGCGGGCTACAGCGTCGGCGAGGTCGGCTCGTGGAGCGTCGCGGGGATGATCGACCCGCACGATGCGCTCGATCTGGCCGCCGCGCGGGCACGCGAGATGGACGCCGCGAGCGGCGGCGACGAGCGGATGGTGTTCGTGCGCGGCCTGACGCGCCCGCAGCTCGCGCGGTTGTGCGATGGTCGCGACGCGGCCATCGCGATCGCGAACCCCGGCGATGCGTTCGTGGTCGCGGGGCGGCACGCCGATGTCGATGCCGTGGCCGACGACGCGACGCGCGCCGGCGCGCTGCGCGTCGCGCCCGTCTGCGTGCGGATCGCGTCGCACACGCGCCGGCTCGCGGCGGCCGTGCCGGCGTTCCGCGCGACGTTGGCCGCGACGCCCGTGCGCCGGCCGTTGCCCGGCACGCGGCTGTTTTCGGGGATCGACGGCGCGTCGGTGCTCGATGCCGACACGGGCCTCGACAAGCTCGCGCGGCAGATCGCCGAGCCGGTCGAGTGGGCGGCCTGTCTCGCCGCGTGCGTGGAGGCCGGCGCAACCGCGTTTCTCGAGCTCGGCCCCGGACGCGCGCTGGCCGAGATGGCCGCTGGCGCGTATCCCGCGCTGCCGGCGCGCAGCCTTGCGGATTTTCGTTCCGTCGAAGGCGTGACGAGCTGGCTCGCGCGCGTCGCGGCCGGCTGATCGGCGGGGCTGAAACTCGGCTGAAAACACGGTCGCCGGGCACCGGTTTCGCACCGGGTGTTGCGCCGGCGCAGCAGCGTCGCAGCCGCCCCTTGCCACGCGAATTGGCGTCGCTACAATGGCGCCCGCCATGAGACCAGCCGCCTTCCTGCTCGCCGCGTTCTGCTGCGCGACGAGCGTCCACGCCAGCCAGATTCCGTCCGACGCCGCATCGGTCGGCACGTACTTTTCGTATGACAACGCGGCGGCCGACGCGACCGTCGATCTGATCGAACAGGCGCAGCGCCGCGTGCTGCTGGCCGGCTATACGCAGGTGCCGCCCGCTGTCGCGAGCGCGCTGCGCTCGGCCCGCGCGCGCGGGATCGAAGTGCGCGTCGTGCTGGTGCGCCCGCCGCGTGCGGGCAGGTACAGCGGCGCCGGCTATCTGAAATCCGCGGGGATCGACGTCGCGATCGATTCCCGGCACGGCGGCCCCGCGTCGCGCTTCGCGATCGTCGACGACAGCGTCGCGTTGACGACCCTGTCCGACGGCGCGGCCGAGCAGGCCGACACGGTGAACGTGTTCCGGCGCGCGCCCGAACTCGCGCAGTCCTACGCGCAGTCGTTCTGGCGGCTGTACCGGCAGGCCGGCGGCCTCTGACCCTTCCTACGGCGCGGTGCGCGCCGGTGTGACCCTGCTTGCATCGGCGCGAACGATGAACCATCCTCGTTGACAGGCGCCGGCGCGGGTTGCGCACCCGGCGCAACGGCAGGGAGCCGATCGTGACCGAAAGCAGTTTTGCCGATCGCGCCGATGCCGGCCGCCAACTGGCCGACGCGTTGCGCGAATACGCGGGGCGAAGCGATGTAGTCGTGCTCGCGTTGCCGCGCGGCGGCGTGCCCGTCGCGTATCCGGTCGCGTGCGCGCTGCGCGCGCCGCTCGACGTGCTGGTCGTGCGCAAGCTCGGTGTGCCGTTCGACCCCGAGCTCGCGATGGGCGCGATCGCGACGGGCGGCGCGATTCATCTGCAACGTTCGGTGATCCGCGCGATGGACGTATCCGATGCGCAGCTCGCCGACGTGATCGCGCGCGAGACGGCCGAACTGCAACGCCGCGAAGCGCTGTACCGCGGCGCGGTGCCGCCGCGCGCGGTGGACGGACGCATCGCGATCGTCGTCGACGACGGTGTCGCGACCGGCGCGTCGATGCGCGTCGCGCTGCAGGCGCTGCGCGAGCGCCACCCGGCGCGCATCGTCGCGGCGGTGCCGGTCGCGCCGGCGGGCGCCGCGCACGCGTTCGACGGCCTGTCGGACGCGTTCGTCACGGTGTCGCAGCCGTCCCGGTTCCTCGGGATCAGCCAGTTCTACGCGCGCTTCGAGCAGACGAGCGACGCTGAAGTGCGCGCGCTGCTCGATGCGGCGTGCTCCTGACGCGGCGTCACGTCCGACGGATCCGGCGCGAGCGCGGCCGGCGGGTTTCCGCCAGCGCGAACACGCGCTGCAGCGCCGGATGGACGTTGCCGTGCCAGCGTGGCCCCGTAAACAACCCGTAGTGATCACAATCGTCGATGTCGACGCGATGGCGCTCGTCGGCCGCGAGCCCGCTGCACAGGCCGAGCGCCGCATGCGTCTGCCCGGCGCCCGTGACCGTGTCGCGGGCGCCTTCGATGGTCAGCAGCGCGACGTCGCGCAGCGCGGCGGGTTCAACGCGCCGGCCGTGCATATGCCACGCGCCGGTCGCGAGCAGCATGCGCTGGAACACGACGTCGACCGTGTCGAGAAAATAGTCGGCCGGCATGTCGAGCAGCGCCGTGTATTCGCGCAGCGCCCGGCGGGCGCCGGCGAGCCCGGCCATGTCGAAACGCGATGCGGCCAGCGCATAGGTTTCGACCAGCGTCAGGAAGCGCTGCGGATACAGGAGCGCGATCTCGCCCTGTTGCAGATAGGTCGGGAACACGTGGCGGCCATGCCCCGCGAAGCCGGGCGGCACGATGTCGATCAGGTGGCGCCGGCACCAGTCGAGCGAATGGGCGGCGGCCGCGGTGCCGAGCGCGCTCGGATTCAGCCGCGCGTCGAGCGGGCCGCCGATCAGCGTGATACTCGCGGGCGGCGCGAGGCCCCGAGCGGCACGCAGCGCGAGTGCGCCGAGCGCCGGTACGGTGGCCTGGCACACGGCGACGACGTGCAGCGGCCGATCGTCGCGCTGGAGGGTGTCGACGAAGCCGTCGAGCATCGCGACGTACTCGTCGAGCCCGAAACGGCCGGCCGCGAGCGGCACGTCGCGCGCATTGCACCAGTCGGTCACGCAGACGTTGCCATCGGCGAGCAGCGTTTCGACGGTTTCCCGCATCATCACGGCCGCGTGCCCGACGAGCGGCGCGCACAGCAATACCGTGCGGCGCGCGTCGGCATGCGCGAAGCGCCGCAAGTCGCAAAACGGCGTGTGCGTGACGACCTGCTCGCTGACGCCCGGCCACGCGAGGTCGAAGCCCGGCGGGGCGCTCTGCGGCCCGAGCAGCGGTTCGAACAGGTCGTCGTAGCACGACGACGCGGCATGCGGCAGCGACGCCGCAGGCCACGCATCGAACGCGTATCGCGTCGCCGCGCGCCATGCGCGCATCCATTCCCGCTGCTGCTCGACGACGGCATACCACATGGCGGACCCTGGGGCGGAACGAGCGTGAATCTGCATTATGGTCACAGTGGACGGGCAGTGCGAGCCCGATGCGCGGCTGGCCGATGCGCGTCAGGCGCACGGGCACGCTAGGCGCTGCCGCGCGACGCTGCTACAGTCGTCGGTCCCATTCCCTCGAAGCGGAGCGTTTGCGATGAAGCTGATCGGCATGCTGGATTCCCCGTTCGTGCGCCGCGTCGCCATTTCGGCGAAGCTGCTCGACCTGCCGTTCGAACACGAGTCGATCTCGGTGTTTCGTCAGGTCGAGCGGTTCAGGACGGTCAACCCGGTCGTCAAGGCGCCGACGCTCGTGACCGACGGCGGCGCGACCCTGATCGATTCGTCGCTGATCGTCGACTATCTCGACCACCTGGCCGCGCCGGAGCGGCGCCTGTTGCCCGCCGCCGTCGATGCCCGGCTGCGCGCGCTGGTGCCGATCGGGTTCGCGCTGGCCGCCGCCGAGAAAACCGTGCAGGTCGTCTACGAGCAGGCGCTGCGGCCGTCGGACAAGCAGCACGAACCGTGGGTCGAACGCGTGCTGAGCCAGCTCGAAGCCGCATACGGCGCACTGGAGCCGCTGGTCGCGGCCGCGAACGGCTGGTTCGGCGGCGCGCGGCTGCTGCAATCCGACGTGACGGTCGCGGTGGCGTGGCGCTTCACGCAGTTCATGGCCGCCGATTACCCGGCGCTCGCCCGGATCGATCCGGCCCGTTATCCGGCGCTCGCCGCGCATTCCGCGCGGGCGGAAGCGCTGCCGGCCTTCGCCGAAACGCCGCTTGGCTAGGGCCAGCGCACGCCCGTTATCAGCGTGAACGGGCCCTCGGCTTCGCGGCGGCCCGCCGGGCCGTCGCACATCGATGTCGGACGCCGCTGACCCTTGTCCGGCAAGCCGCTGCCGATTGTTCTCGACGGCTGACAAGTGACTTCGCATTCGCGCTGTTTATCCGGAGGCGACCGATCCCTAGAATCCACTCCATCGAATCACGCATTGCTAGATGGAGCCGATGATGAAAGCCCTGATCGAATCGAGCCTGTACCACCCGTCCGTGTTGTTGCCGCTTGCCGCGCTGACGCAGTTGATGGTCGAGCGCGATTTCAATCTCGGCCAGGTCGGGCTGATCGTCGCGGCGCGCGGCGCACAGGCGGCCGTATCGCGGTCGCGCGCACTGATCTTCTGCCGTCACTGCGAAGCGCACGCATGAGCACGTTCGCGGCACGCGGATGAAAAAAAGCCCGGCCGGCGCAAGCCGGTCGGGCGGATCGGGTTCGATCGGGCCCCGGCTTCGGCCGGGGCTTTTTCATTGGGCGACGCTCACGCGCGTGCGGGAGTCGCGACGCCGTAGATTTCCGACTCGTCGTCGTCTTCGCGCAACTGGCGCACGAGCTGATGCGCTTCGCGGCGCGTCGCGACGGCCGGCGGCGAGCCCTTCAGCGGCTGGCGCGCGGTTTCGGCGAGCGCGACGACCGACACGACGCCGATCAACGCGGCGCCCATCATGTAGTACGCCGGCATCATCAGGTTATGCGTGACCTCGACGAGCCACGCGGTGACGAGGGGCGTCGTGCCGCCGAACAGCGACACCGACACGTTGAAGCCGATCGCGAGCGCGCCGTAACGGATCTCGGTCGGGAACAGCGCGGGCAGCGCCGACGGCATCACGCCGGTGAAGCACGACAGCAGCACGCCGAGGATCAGCAGGCCGCCGAACACCGACGCCGTGGTGCCCGCATGGATCAGCATCAGCGACGGAACCGACAGCACCAGCAGGCCGACGCAGCCGGCGAGCATCACCGGCTTGCGGCCGACCTTGTCCGACAGGCGGCCGGCGTACAGCGTCATCGGCATCATCAGCACCATCACGATCAGCACGAGCACGAGGCTGTGCGATTCGTCGAAATGCAGCGTCGACGACATGAAGCTCGGCAGGTACGACAGCACCATGTAATCGGTCACGTTGAAGATCAGCACGAGGCCGACGCACAGCAGCAGCGCACGCCAGTTGCGCATCAGCGTTTCACGGAAGCGCGCCTTCGGCACGGCCTTGTCCTGCGCTTCGCGCTCTTCGGCCTGGCGCTTGAACGCGGGCGTTTCCTCGAGCTTCATCCGGATGTAGAGACCGATCAGGCCGAGCGGGCCGGCGATCAGGAACGGCACGCGCCAGCCCCACGACAGCAGCGCTTCCTGCGACAGCGACGCGGTGAGCAGCGCGACGACGCCCGCGCCCAGCACATAGCCGATCAGCGTGCCGAATTCGAGGAAGCTGCCCATGAAGCCGCGGCGCTTGTCGGTCGAGAACTCGGCGATGAAGGTGGCGGCGCCGCCGTATTCGCCGCCGGTCGAGAAGCCCTGCACGAGGCGGGCGACGAGCAGCAGCACGGGCGCCATGATGCCGATCGACGCATAGCTCGGGATCAGGCCGATCGCGAAGGTGCCGGCGGCCATCATGATCATCGTGGCGGCGAGCACGCGCTGACGGCCGATGCGATCGCCGAGCGGGCCGAACACCATGCCGCCGAGCGGGCGCACGAGGAACGCGGCCGCGAACGTGCCGAAGGTGGCGAGCAACTGCGCGGACGGGCTGCTGGACGGGAAGAACACCTTGCCGAGCGTGACGGCGATATAGCTGTAGACGCCGAAGTCGAACCATTCCATCGCATTGCCGATGGCCATCGCGCTGACGGCGCGCTTGAGCAGGCTCTGGTCGACGACGGTGATGTCGTCCACGGCGAGCGGGGCTTCGGCGGACGACGAAGCGGAGGAAGAGACAGCGGTCGGGCTGACGTGTGTTGCGGTCAAGGTCATGCACTCCTTTGACAGCGCCGGAACGGGCGGGCCGTCCGACACGGTTTGCCGGCGAGCGCGGGGTCGCGTGCGGCGCGTCGGGGCAGACCATCAAGCACTTACTGCGCAAGGGGCAGCAAAGGGCCGAGGGGCTGCTTCGACGCGGGCCCGATGGGCCGTCGCGACAGTGCGCTCATGAAGAATGGGCCGCGTGATGCAGGCGGCAGATGCCGGTGCGGACGAGGGTCCGACGTTCCGGCAACGCCCCGGAGGGGCAACGAAACGAGAAAAGCGGGCCTGTCGGGCGGGCTTTCCTGTGGATGCATTTCGATCGAGGCGCCGGCCAGCATCGTGCGGACGGACTTCCCTCAAAATCGAAAAGACAGAGATTGAATGTTGAAACAGGCGACATGATAGCACGATGACGGATGATCGTGCAAATTGCCCGGACTCGCCCGTCTGGCGGGGCATCCGGCGCGGCCCGCTCGGGTATGATCGGCGGCGCGCGGCGCGGCCGTGCCGCCCGCCGCGACGGGGCTGAATTCGCGAGGAACCGGATGACCGAACTGATGAGGATCGCGGCGCTGTTCGCCGCTACCGCGCTGGCCGAAATCGTCGGCTGCTATCTGCCGTGGCTCGTGCTGAAGGCCGGGCGCCCGGCCTGGCTGCTGGTGCCGGCCGCGGTGTCGCTCGCGCTGTTCGCGTGGCTGCTGACGCTCCACCCGAGCGCGGCGGGGCGCACTTACGCCGCGTACGGCGGCGTGTACATAGCGGTGGCGCTGATCTGGCTGCGGGTGGTCGACGGCGTCGCGCTGACCCGCTGGGACGTGGCCGGCGCGGTGCTCGCGCTCGGCGGGATGGCCGTCATCGCGCTGCAGCCGCGCGCGTGAGCGCGGCCGCGGCGCGGGCCGCATGCGTCAGGCTGCTTCGGCGGTGTCCGTATCGGCGGACCGGCGCCACACGCAGGCGCCCTTGACCGACTTGTCGAGCTCGTCGAGCTGAGCCTGGTGCGCGGCAAGCTCGTCGTCGCTCGCGGCCACCACGGCCAGATCGAGCGCGGCGAGCGACACGCGCTTGCCGTTCGCGGTGCCGCCGTCGGCGCCCGCGTCGTCGAGCATGTCGATCACGAGGCTGTCCTGACCGCGCGTCATCGCCAGATACACCTCGGCGAGCAGTTCCGAGTCGAGCAGTGCGCCGTGCAGCGTGCGGTGCGCGTTGCTGATGCCGAAACGGTCGCACAGCGCGTCGAGCGAATTGCGCTTGCCGGGGAACATCTGCTTGGCCTGCACCAGCGTGTCGATCACGCCGCCGCAATGCTCGCTGAACGGCGGCAGGCCGAGCCGCGCGAATTCGGCGTCGAGGAAGCCGAGGTCGAAGGGCGCGTTGTGGATGATCAGCTCGGCGTCCTTCACGAAGTCGCGGATCTGGTCGGCGACTTCCGCGAATTTCGGCTTGTCGCTGAGGAATTCGGTCGTGAGGCCGTGCACCGCCAGTGCGCCCGGATCGCTGTCGCGCTCGGGGTTCACGTAGAAGTGCAGGTTATTGCCGGTGAGCCGCCGGTTCAGCAGCTCGACGCAGCCGATTTCGATGAGGCGGTCGCCCGTGCGGGCGTTCAGGCCGGTGGTTTCGGTATCGAGAATGATCTGGCGCATGTCGGGAAAAGCAAGGAAAACAGGAGAGGGCGGCCGGCGTTCAGGCGGCCAGCGATTCGACGCCGCGGTTCGCGAGCGCGTCGGCCCGCTCGTTCTCGGGATGGCCCGCGTGGCCCTTGACCCAACGCCACTCGATCTCGTGCTGCACGACGAGCGCGTCGAGCCGCTTCCACAGGTCGGCGTTCTTCACGGGCGTCTTCGCCGCGGTGACCCAGCCTTTCTTCTTCCACCCGTGGATCCACTCGCTGATGCCTTTCTGCACGTATTGCGAGTCGGTATGCACGATCACCCGGCACGGCCGCTTGAGCGCTTCGAGCGCGGCGATCACGCCCATCAGCTCCATGCGGTTGTTGGTCGTGTTCGGCTCGCCGCCGAACAGTTCCTTTTCCTGATCGCCGTAGCGCAGCAGTGCGCCCCAGCCGCCGGGGCCGGGGTTGCCCTTGCAGGCGCCGTCGGTATAGATGTCGATGGTGTCGGTTGTCATGAACGTTCTTGGTGGGTGGTCGGGGAGGCCGCCGGCGTCAGGCCCGGTGCGAGCACGGGCTTCTTCATCTTGATCTGGCCGACGAGGCGCATGCCGCGCACGCGCTTGACGGCCGTCACCATGTAGACGGCGCCGAAGATCGGCCACCAGCGGTCGCCGGCGGCCTCCATGAAGCCGTAGCGGGCCAGCCACTGGTCGGTGGCGAGCGGCGGCCGGTAGCAGCCGAAGCGGCCGCGTTCGAGGTCGAAGCCGAGCAGCTTGATCCAGTCCTTGAGCCGGATGAACGCGATCTGGTCGCGCGTGGCCGGCACGAACGGGCGGTTCGCCATGCGCCCGAACGACTGCCGCATGCCCCACAGGCTGAGCGAATTGAAGCCGGTGATCACGAGCTGGCCTTCCGGCATCAGCACGCGCTCGGCCTCGCGCAGCAGGCGGTGCGGGTCGGACGTGAATTCGAGCGTGTGCGGCATCACGATCAGGTCGACGCTCTGCGACTCGAACGGCAGGTCGAGCAGGTCGCACCAGGTCGTGCTGCGATCGGCAGGCGCGTGGGCCCCCGTGTGCGCTTTGCGCGCCCACGGATACTGATACGGCGCGCTCGCGCCGCTCGCCGGGTCGAGCACGAGGCCGCGATACGGCATGCGGTTCTCGCGCAGCGCATCGAGCTGCGGCAGGCCGAGCTGCAGCGCGTGGAAGCCGAAGACGTCGGACACGATCCGGTCGAGCTGCGCCTGTTCCCAGCCCAGCACGTAGCGGCCGGGCGGCGAGTCGGTCCAGGCAGGCCAGTCTATAATTTGACGGTCAGACATAACGATGATTGCGCGCCCATGAACGAGCTGGAATACGTGCCGGTTCCGGCATTCGAAGACAACTATATCTGGCTCGTCTCGGACGGCCGCGATGCGATCGCCGTCGATCCGGGTGAAGCCGCGCCCGTACGCCGGGTTCTTGCCGAACGAGGCTGGCGGTTGACCGCTATTTTACTCACGCACCACCATGCCGACCACGTCGGCGGTGTCGAGGCGCTGCGAAATAGCCAACCGGCCGATGCTCCGCTCACCGTTTACGGCCCCGCGGCCGAAGCGATCGACGTGGTCGCGCAGCCGCTTTCGGGCGGCGATCGCGTGGTGCTCGACGCGCCGGCCGTCGCATTCGACGTGCTCGACGTGCCGGGTCATACGCGTGGCCACATTGCATATTTTCAGCAGGCCGGGCAGCGCAATGCGGTGCCGCACGTATTCTGCGGCGACACGCTGTTCTCGTGCGGTTGCGGCCGCCTGTTCGAAGGCACGCCCGCGCAGATGCTCGCGTCGCTCGACGCGCTCGCGGCACTGCCGGGCGACACGCGCGTGCATTGTGCACACGAATACACGCTGTCGAACATCCGCTTCGCGCTCGCGTGCGAGCCCGGCAATGCGGCGCTCGCCGCGTGGCGCGACGACGCGCAGGCGCTGCGTGCGCGCGGCGTGCCGACGCTGCCCACTACGATCGCCCACGAGCGTGCCGTTAACCCGTTCATGCGGGCCGACAGCGCGGCGATCCATGCGACGCTCGAGGCCGAGCTGCACGAAACGGTGACGGATCGTCTGGCGGCGTTCACGCTGATGCGCGAATGGAAAAACCGGTTTCGATGACGTTTTCCGGAGGACTCCAAAAGCTCAAGCGGTGTCTGTAAAAATTGCTCCAAATGTAGGATTTCGCTGAGTTTTCGGTGTTTTTATTGACGTGAAGCACGCACTTCCGTAGTATCGCCTGCAATTTCCAGCCGTCGGAAGCCGAGATTTTCATGCGACTTATATTGAGTGCGATGGTGGTGCTGTTACTCGCCGCTTGTGCGAGCCAGCCCCCTGTCGCCAACAACGCCGCCGATTCGCAGGCGACGTCCAACTACCTCCGTAAATCAGCCACCGCCAAAGAAACTGTCGACGTCGACAAGCAATCCGTCGGCGACCTGACCAGTGCAGACTCCGATCTCTGGGCGCGCATCCGTCGCGGCTTCCAGATGCCCGACCTGCAGAGCGATCTCGTCGACATGCAGACGACCTGGTATACGCAGCGGCCCGATTACGTGCAGCGCATGACCGAGCGCTCGCAGAAGTACCTGTATCACATCGTCGAGGAGCTCGAGGCGCGTCACATGCCGACCGAGCTCGCGCTGCTGCCGTTCATCGAGTCCGCGTACAACCCGCAGGCGCTGTCGGTCGCGAAAGCGGCCGGCATGTGGCAGTTCATGCCCGGCACCGGCCGTACGTACAACCTGAAGCGCAACATGTGGCAGGACGAGCGCCGTGACGTGCTCGCGTCGACGAGCGCCGCGCTCGACTACCTGTCCCGCCTGCACGACATGTTCGGCGACTGGTATCTGGCGCTGGCCGCGTACAACTGGGGCGAAGGCAACGTGCAGCGCGCGATCGCGCGCAACCAGGCGGCCGGCCTGCCGACCGACTACCAGAGCCTGCGCATGCCGAACGAGACGCGCAACTACGTGCCGAAGCTGCAGGCGGTGAAGAACATCATCGCGAGCCCGCAGCAGTACGGCCTGTCGCTGCCCGATATCCCGAACCACCCGTATTTCGTGACGGTCACGACGTCGCGCGACATCGACGTGGCGGTGGCCGCGAAGCTCGCGAACCTGCCGCTCGACGAGTTCCGCTCGCTGAACCCGTCGTTCTCGAAGCCGGTGATTCTCGGCGCGACCGAGCCGCAGATCCTGCTGCCGTTCGACAATGCGTCCGCGTTCGAGAAGAACCTGAAAGCCTACAACGGCCAGCTGTCGTCGTGGACCACCTACACGGTCAGCGAGCGTGCACGCCCGGCCGCGATCGCCGAGAAGATCGGCGTCGACGCCGATACGCTGATGTCGGTCAACAAGATTCCGGCCGGCATGCGCCTGAAGCCGGGCTCGACGATCGTCGTGCCGCGCGGCGATGACGACGACGAGGACATCAGCGCCGACGTCGCCGAAAACGGCGCGCTCGCGATGGAGCCGGACGTCCCCGATACCCGCAAGATGCTGATTCGCGTGCGCCGCAAGCAGTCGATGGCGGCGATCGCCGGCCGCTACGGCGTGTCGGTCGGCCAGTTGAAGGCGTGGAACCGTACGCACCGCGATCTCGCGATGCCGGGCCAGGCGCTCGTGCTGCACGTGCCGGTCGGCCGTGCGGTGCCGGCGGAACCCGGTCCGGAGCGGATCGCGACGTCGGCGGGCGGTGCGCACATCGAGCGCGCGAGCCTGGCGGTGGGCGGCAAGTCGCACGGCGGCAAGCGCGGTGCCGCCAAATCGTCGGCGAAGCCGGCGAAGGCCGCTCCCGCGAAAGCCGCGCCGGCCAAGACCGCCGCGCACAAGGGCAAGAAGAAGTAAGCGCGGCTGCCGCGCAGCGTGGCGGCCGGTGAGGCCCCCACGGTTGCGCTATCATCCGACGAATTCGGCGAAACGCCGTCACCGAGGTGACGGCGTTTTCGTTTGTGCGCGACGCGGCGGCGCTGCGTCGCGCGTCTTCATGTGACAAGGGGAAGCGATGTCGTCGGTGCAGGTGAGGGTGCTCGCGCTGTTTTCGGTCGGGTATTTCGTGTCGTATGTGTTTCGCGGCGTCAATCTGGGCTTCGCGCCGTTCGTCACGCACGAGCTCGGGCTGTCGGCCGCCGATCTCGGCCTGCTCACCAGCCTCTATTTCCTCGGCTTCGCGGGGGCGCAGATTCCGGCCGGCGTCATGCTCGACCACTTCGGCCCGCGCCGCGTGACGGCCGGCATGCTGCTGTTCGCGGCGGCCGGCGCGGCCGTGTTCGGCGCGGCGCACGGCATCGGCACGATGATGGTCGGCCGGCTGCTGATCGGCGTCGGCGTATCGGTGTGTCTCGGCGCGGCGTTCAAGGCGCTCGCGCAGCATTTCCCGGTCGCCCGGCTGCCGCTCGTCAACGGTCTCGTGATGGCCGTGGGCGGCCTCGGCGGCGTGATGGTCGGCTCGCCGCTGACCTGGCTGCTCGGCTGGACGAGCTGGCGCACGATCTGTGTCGGCCTTGCGGCGCTGACGGTGGTCGTGGCGGCATCGATCGGCTTCGGGGCGCCCGACGCGCAGCAGGCGCGCCATCAGGGCGGCCTCGTCAGCCAGTTCAAGGGTACGTGGCACATCCTGAGCAGCCGCGCGTTCTGGAAGATCTCGTCGTTCTCCGTCGTCACGCAGGGCGTGTTCTATGCGATGCAGTCGCTGTGGGTCGGCCCGTATCTGCGCGACGTCGGCGGGTTCGATGCGCCGCATGCCGCGCGTCTCGTGTCGGTGCTCGGCTTCGCGATGATGGCCGGCTGCGTCGGCTTCGGCGCGGCGGCGCGCGTGCTCGAGCGGCGCGGCGTGTCGGTCTACGCAACGTGCGGTATCGGCATGGCGCTGTTCGTCGCGACGCAGCTCGCGATCGTCGCGCGCGTGCCGTTGCCGCCGGCCGTGCTGTGGGCCGCCTACGGAATGTTCGGCGGCGTGGGCATCCTGACCTACGCGGTGATGGCCGGCCATTTTCCCGCCCATCTGATCGGCCGCGCGAACACGACGCTCACGCTCGTGATCTTCCTGCTGATCTTCGCGTTCCAGATCGGCGTCGGCGCCGTGCTGTCGCACTGGCCGGCGGTCGACGGCCGTTATCCGGCGGCCGCGCACTTCACCGCGTGGGGCGTGCTGCTCGCGCTGCAGCTCGCGAGCGCGGTCTGGTACGCGTGGCCCGCGCGCGGCACTGGCCAAGCGCACTGATCCGGCGGTACGCTGGCGGGTAGGGCGGCCGCGAAAACGGGGCCGCAGCACGTCGCGTTGCGCCGCCGGGCGCGGCGCACGCGCGGTCGGACGGCCATGGCAATTGAAGATAGGCCCATTTTCAGGCTATAATTTGAAAGTTTGTGCTGATCAACCTCGCACCCTAGCGCCTACCTCATTCATCCCGTTCATCCGCCGCACGCCGCCTGCCGGGCGATGCCGCGAAGCCTCGTGCGCCACGCGCCGGGCTCGCGTCTCGACAACGCAGGCCGCGTCCAGCTAGCGACCACGCGCGCCCACGCAGCGCGGCGCTCGCGCGGCAGGGTAAACAGGTCGGCAGCAGGGTGTTCCCCAAGGAGCCTCCCGTGTTGCCGTCTTTTTCTCCCGCCTTGCTTGCACTCGCCGACGGCACGGTCTTTCGTGGTTATTCGATCGGGGCCGAAGGCCATACGATCGGCGAAGTCGTGTTCAATACCGCGATCACCGGCTATCAGGAAATCCTGACTGATCCGAGCTACTCGCGCCAGATCGTCACGCTCACCTATCCGCATATCGGCAACGTCGGCGTCAATGCCGAAGACGTCGAAGCCACGAAAGTCCATGCCGCTGGCCTGATCATCCGCGATCTGCCGACGCTCGCATCGAACTTCCGCATGGACCGCACGCTCGGCGACTACCTGCGCGACGAAGGCGTCGTCGCGATCGCCGGCATCGACACCCGCAAGCTGACCCGCATCCTGCGCGACAAGGGCGCGCAGAGCGGCTGCATCCTGACGGGCTCCGACGACGAAGCGAAGGCGATCGAGCTCGCGCGCTCGTTCGAGGGCCTCGCCGGCATGGATCTCGCGAAGGTCGTGTCGACCACGAAGCCGTTCGAATGGAAGCAGACGGAATGGCGTCTCGAAGGCGGCTACGGCATGCAGGAATCGCCGAAGTATCGCGTCGTCGCGTACGACTTCGGCGTCAAGTACAACATCCTGCGCATGCTCGCGCAGCGCGGCTGCCACGTGACGGTGCTGCCCGCCCAGGCCAGTGCGGCCGATGCGCTCGCGCTGAATCCGGACGGCGTCTTCCTGTCGAACGGCCCCGGCGATCCGGAGCCGTGCGATTACGCGATCGCGGCCACGAAGGAATTCATCGAGCGCGGCGTGCCGACCTTCGGCATCTGCCTCGGCCACCAGATCATGGGCCTCGCGGTCGGCGCGAAGACGCTCAAGATGAAAACGGGCCACCACGGCGCGAACCATCCGGTGAAGGATCTCGGCGACGGCCGAGTCGTGATCACGTCGCAGAACCACGGCTTCGCGGTCGATGCCGATTCGCTGCCGGCCAACGCGCGCGTGACGCACGTATCGCTGTTCGACGGCACGCTGCAGGGCTTCGAGCTGACCGACAAGCCGGCGTTCTGCTTCCAGGGCCACCCGGAAGCGTCGCCCGGCCCGCACGACATCGGCTACCTGTTCGACCGTTTCACCGCGCTGATGGACGCGGCGAAGCAGCGCAACGCTTAACGTCAACGACGCAACCGAAGGACGGGAGATTCACATCATGTTCGGCCACGCACTCGGCATCACGGATATCTGGACCTACGTGTTCGGCGTGATCTTCATCATCCTGCTGCCGGGGCCGAACTCGATGTACGTGCTGTCGCTCGCCGCGCAGCGCGGCGTGAAGGCCGGCTATCGCGCGGCCTGCGGCGTGTTCGTCGGCGATACCGTACTGATGGTGCTGTCCGCCGCGGGCGTCGCGTCGCTGCTGAAGGCGAATCCGCTGCTGTTCTCCGTCGTCAAGTACGGCGGCGCCGCGTATCTGCTCTACATCGGCGCCGGCATGCTGCGCAGCGCGTGGCAAAAGCTGCGCACGCCGGCCCATGCGCCGGCCGACGCGCCGCGTACGGTCGACGGCGAGCAGTCTTTCGACAAGCCGTTCCGCAAGGCGCTGATCGTGAGCCTGCTGAATCCGAAGGCGATCCTGTTCTTCATCTCGTTCTTCATCCAGTTCGTCGACCCGGCATTTCCGCATCCCGCGCTGTCGTTCGTCGTGCTCGGGGCGATCGCGCAATGCGCGAGCTTCCTGTACCTGAGCACGCTGATCTTCGCGGGGGCGCGGCTCGCCGAGCATTTCCGCCGCCGCCGCAAGCTCGCGGCAGGCGCGGCGAGCAGCGTGGGCGGCCTGTTCATCGGTTTCTCGGTGAAGCTTGCGCTCGCGACCATGAGCTGAGCGCCGCCGGCCGACCCACGACAACGATTACTTATTGAATTCACAAGCCATGCCAAAACGCACAGACATCAAGAGCATCCTCATCATCGGCGCCGGCCCGATCATCATCGGCCAGGCGTGCGAGTTCGACTATTCGGGCGCGCAGGCTTGCAAGGCGTTGCGTGAGGAGGGCTACAAGGTCGTTCTCGTCAACAGCAACCCGGCGACGATCATGACCGACCCGAACACGGCCGACGTGACCTACATCGAGCCGATCACGTGGGAAGTCGTCGCGCGCATCATCGAGAAGGAGCGCCCGGACGCGATCCTGCCGACGATGGGCGGCCAGACCGCGTTGAACTGCGCGCTCGACCTGCACTACCACGGCGTGCTCGAGAAGTTCGGCGTCGAGCTGATCGGCGCGTCGCCGGAAGCGATCGACAAGGCCGAAGACCGCCAGAAGTTCAAGGAAGCGATGACCAAGATCGGTCTCGGCTCCGCGAAGTCGGGCATCGCGCATTCGATGGAAGAAGCGACCAAGGTGCACGCCGAGATCATGGCGGAGACGGGCGGCAGCGGCTACCCGATCGTGATCCGCCCGTCGTTCACGCTTGGCGGCTCGGGCGGCGGCATCGCGTACAACCGCGAAGAGTTCGAGGAAATCTGCAAGCGCGGTCTCGACCTGTCGCCCACGCGCGAGCTGCTGATCGAAGAGTCGCTGCTCGGCTGGAAGGAATACGAGATGGAAGTCGTGCGCGACCGCGCCGACAACTGCATCATCGTCTGCTCGATCGAAAACCTCGACCCGATGGGCGTGCACACCGGCGACTCGATCACGGTCGCGCCCGCGCAGACGCTCACCGACAAGGAGTACCAGATCCTGCGTAACGCATCGCTCGCGGTGCTGCGCGAGATCGGCGTCGACACGGGCGGCTCGAACGTGCAGTTCTCGATCAACCCGAAGGACGGCCGCATGGTCGTCATCGAGATGAACCCGCGCGTGTCGCGTTCGTCGGCGCTCGCGTCGAAGGCCACCGGCTTCCCGATCGCGAAGGTCGCCGCGAAGCTGGCGGTCGGCTACACGCTCGACGAGTTGAAGAACGAAATCACCGGCGGCCAGACGCCGGCGTCGTTCGAGCCGACGATCGACTACGTCGTCACGAAGATCCCGCGTTTCGCGTTCGAGAAGTTCCGCGAGGCCGATTCGCGCCTGACCACGCAGATGAAGTCGGTCGGCGAAGTGATGGCGATCGGCCGCACGTTCCAGGAATCGTTCCAGAAGGCGCTGCGCGGCCTCGAAGTCGGAGTCGACGGCCTCGACGAGAAGTCGACCAATCGCGACGAAATCGCGATCGAGATCCACGAGCCGGGCCCGGACCGCATCTGGTACGTCGGCGATGCGTTCCGCATCGGGATGACGGCCGAGGAAATCTTCGCGGAAACCGCGATCGACCCGTGGTTCCTCGAGCAGATCGAGCAGATCATCCTGAAGGAAAAGGCGCTCGGCGGCCGCACGCTCGCGTCGCTGACGTTCGACGAGTTGCGCTACCTGAAGCAGAGCGGCTTCTCCGACCGCCGCCTCGCGAAGCTGCTCGGCGCGACGCCGGAAGACGTCCGCAAGCGCCGCGTGGAACTGAACGTGCGCCCGGTCTACAAGCGCGTCGACACGTGCGCGGCCGAGTTCGCGACGAAAACGGCCTACATGTACTCGACCTACGAGGAAGAGTGCGAGGCGCAGCCGACCACGAACAAGAAGATCATGGTGCTGGGCGGCGGCCCGAACCGGATCGGCCAGGGTATCGAGTTCGACTACTGCTGCGTGCACGCGGCGCTCGCGATGCGCGAGGACGGCTATGAAACGATCATGGTCAACTGCAACCCGGAAACGGTGTCGACCGACTACGACACGTCCGATCGCCTGTACTTCGAGCCGCTGACGCTCGAGGACGTGCTCGAGATCGTCGACAAGGAAAAGCCGGTCGGCGTGATCGTCCAGTACGGCGGCCAGACGCCGCTGAAGCTCGCGCTCGACCTCGAGGCGCACGGCGTGCCGATCGTCGGTACGTCGCCGGACATGATCGACGCGGCCGAAGACCGCGAACGCTTCCAGAAGCTGCTGCAGGACCTCGGCCTGCGCCAGCCGCCGAACCGCACCGCCCGCGCCGAGGATGAAGCGCTCGCGCTGGCCGACGAAATCGGCTACCCGCTGGTCGTGCGTCCGTCGTACGTGCTCGGCGGCCGCGCGATGGAAATCGTCCACGAGCCGCGCGACCTCGAGCGCTACATGCGCGAGGCCGTGAAGGTGTCGAACGATTCGCCGGTGCTGCTCGACCGCTTCCTGAACGACGCGATCGAGTGCGACGTCGACTGCATCTGCGACGGGGAAGCCGTGTTCATCGGCGGCGTGATGGAGCACATCGAGCAGGCGGGCGTTCACTCGGGCGACTCGGCGTGCTCGCTGCCGCCGTATTCGCTGTCGAAGGAAACCGTGGCCGAGCTGAAGCGCCAGACGGGCGCGATGGCGAGGGCACTGAACGTGGTCGGCCTGATGAACGTGCAGTTCGCGATCCAGCAGGTACCGCAGGCGGACGGTTCGAAGCAGGACGTCATCTACGTGCTGGAAGTGAACCCGCGCGCGTCGCGCACGGTGCCGTACGTGTCGAAGGCGACCAGCCTGCCGCTCGCGAAGATCGCGGCGCGCGCGATGGTCGGCCAGAAGCTCGCGCAGCAGGGCGTGACGAAGGAAGTCGAGCCGCCGTACTTCAGCGTGAAGGAAGCGGTGTTCCCGTTCGTCAAGTTCCCGACCGTCGATCCGGTCCTCGGGCCTGAAATGCGTTCGACCGGCGAAGTGATGGGCGTCGGCCAGACGTTCGGCGAAGCGCTGTTCAAGTCGCAGCTCGCGGCCGGTTCGCGCCTGCCGGAGTCGGGCACGGTGCTGCTGACCGTGATGGACGCGGACAAACCGAAGGCCGTCGAAGTCGCGCGCATGCTGCACGACCTCGGCTACCCGATCGTCGCCACCAAGGGCACGGCTGCCGCGATCGAAGCGGCCGGCGTGCCGGTGAAGGTCGTGAACAAGGTGAAGGACGGCCGTCCGCACATCGTCGACATGATCAAGAACGGCGAGATCGCACTCGTGTTCACGACGGTCGACGAGACGCGCCAGGCGATCGCCGATTCGCGTTCGATCCGCATGAGCGCGCAGGCGCACAAGGTCACGTACTACACGACGATGTCGGGCGCGCGCGCGGCCGTCGAGGGCTTGCGCTACCTGAAGGATCTGGAAGTCTATGATTTACAAGGTCTTCACGCTCGCCTAAACTAAGCGTTCAGTTACCTGTCGAAGCAACACGTGCCGCGATTAGGCGGTGTTTCCAGTGCATCGGAAGCGCGCTTAATCGCGGTGATTTTTTTTATAGCCGTTTTTAGCGATTGAGCCGTTTATGAGCACCATTCCGTTGACAAAGCGTGGCGCAGAGCAACTGCGCGATGAATTGCAGCGCCTCAAGTCCGTCGAGCGGCCGGCCGTGATCAACGCGATCGCGGAGGCCCGCGCACAGGGCGACCTGTCCGAAAACGCCGAATACGATGCCGCAAAGGAAAAACAGGGCTTCATCGAGGGTCGTATCGCGGAACTCGAATCCAAGCTGTCCGCCGCGCAAATCATCGATCCCACGGTGCTCGACGCCGACGGCCGCGTGGTGTTCGCCGCGACGGTCGAACTCGAGGATCTCGAGTCGGGCGATACCGTCAAGTATCAAATCGTCGGCGACGACGAAGCCGATATCGATCACGGCCTGATCTCGGTCAGCTCGCCGATCGCGCGTGCGCTGATCGGCAAGTCCGAAGGCGACGTCGCGGCCGTGCAGGCGCCGAGCGGCGTGCGCGAGTACGAAATCATCTCGGTCAGCTACGTCTGAAGCGGGGCGACGTGATGCCGCATCGCGTGTTCCGTCTGCTGTCGGCCGTATGGGTCGGCAGCCTGCTGACGATCGGGTATGCGGTCGCCCCCGTATTGTTCAAGACGCTGGAGCGGATGACGGCCGGTTCGGTCGCCGCCCAGCTGTTCCGTATCGAGGCGATCCTCGGCGTCGTGTGCGGCGTGCTGCTGCTCGCGTTGTCGAACCAGCAGGTGCGGCGCGGCAGCAGCGAATATCGCCGCGTGCGCTGGATCGTCGCCGCGATGGTCGTGTGCGTGCTGGTCGGGTATTTCGCGCTGCAACCGTTCATGAACGCGCTGCGCGTAGCCGCGATGGATGCGGGCACCGATATCGCGAATTCGCCGTATGCGAGCCGCTTCGGGATGCTGCACGGCGTCTCGAGCGTGTTCTATCTTGTCGAGAGCGTGCTGGGGCTGATGCTGATCTGGCGTCTGCCGGCGCGCGACGCCTGAGCGACGCGCCGGGCAGGCGGCACGGGAATCCGTGCCGCACGGGCGTTTTACTTGTCCTGGAACGGCCGCTTGGTGCTGGCCTGGCGCTTTTTCGCACGCTTCACGGTACCGCCCGCGGTCACGCGCTCGTTGCCGCGCACGACGACCTTCGTCGGCTTCGGGCGGCGCACGGGGCTCGCGTTCGGCGACACCTTGACGACCTTGACGGTGCGCGGTGCGCGGCCCTTGCGGTCGTCGACGACTTCGGCCGCGCTCGGCAGCGCACCGGCACGACGGCCGCGGGTCGGGGCAACCGCGGCCTCGGGTTTCCAGATCACCAGCAGCTTGCCGATGTGCTGGATCGGCGCCGCGCTCAGGCGGTCGCAGATCTCGTCGTAGATGGCGACGCGTGCGTCGCGTTCGTCGCCGAACACGCGGATCTTGATCAACTGGTGCGCGTCGAGGTGCACCTTGATTTCCTTCAGCACGGCGTCGGTCAGCCCTTCGGCGCCGATCAGCACGACTGGCTTGAGCGCATGGGCCTGGGAGCGCAGCGCGGAGCGCTCGGCGGGAGAAAGCGAAAGGGCGGGCATGGAAATGTCGAAATCTTAATAAGGGCGCGCTGGCTGAAAAGCGATCGCGGAAAGTTACCGCGTCAGACGTGCGCCGAAACCACGTAAAATCGCGGCTTGGGCCTGAAAAGGGGCCGCAGCCGCGCGAAGAAGACGCGTATTATCCGCTAAAAGCGCGGCTTCACGAAGCAAATAGCAGCAATCTCTCTCTCGAATGGCAAAAAACCGCTTCAACCAGAACTGGCTGCACGACCACATCAACGACCCGTACGTCAAAATGGCGCAGCGGGAGGGCTATCGCGCGCGCGCCGCGTACAAGCTGAAGGAAATCGACGAGCAGGACAAGCTGATCCGTCCGGGCCAGGTGATCGTCGATCTCGGCGCCACGCCGGGCAGCTGGAGCCAGTATGCCCGCAACAAGCTCGCGCAGGGCAAGAAGCGCGACGCGGAGCGCGAGGGCGGCATCGACGGCACGATCGTTGCGCTCGACCTCCTGCCGATGGAGCCGATCGCCGACGTCCACTTCCTGCAGGGCGATTTCCGCGAGGACGACATCCTCCGCCAGCTCGAAGAAGTGCTCGAAGGCCGCGCGGTGGACCTTGTTATTTCGGACATGGCCCCCAACCTCTCTGGCGTGGCCTCGGCGGACGCGGCGCGCATCGAGCATCTCTGCGATCTGGCGCTCGAATTCGCGCAGAATCATCTGAAGCCGGATGGTGCGCTGCTCGTGAAGTGCTTTCACGGCAGCGGCTACAGCCAGATCGTCGAGAAATTCAAACAGCAGTTTAAGGTTGTCGCGCCGCGCAAGCCCAAGGCATCCCGCGACAAATCGTCCGAAACGTTCATTTTGGGTCGGCAGCTGAAGCATCCGCGCTGATGCGCAGCGCGGAGCCGCAAACGGGCTCCGGCCCTTGCCAGACAAGCGACGCGCTATCGCAGCGGTTGTCAATGCTTATGGCGAGGGTGGTCGGACTGGATTAGAATGACCGAGGGGCGCCGCAAGGAAAATGTAGGCGCTCGTCTACGAGTGAAGGAGTGGTGCTTTGAACAACAATATGTTTTCGAAGGCAGCGGTGTGGCTGGTGATCGCACTGGTGCTGTTTACGGTGTTCAAGCAGTTCGACAAGCCCCGCGTTCAGGAAGGCGTGTCCTATTCGCAGTTCATGGACGACGCCAAGAGCGGCAAGGTCAAGAACGTCATCGTTCAGGGGCGCAACCTCACCGTCACTCCGGCCGATGGCCAGAAATACCAGATCGTGTCGCCCGGCGACATCTGGATGGTCGGCGATCTGATGAAGTACGGCGTGCAGGTCAGCGGCAAGGCCGACGACGAGCCGAACGCGCTGATGTCCGCGCTGTACTACCTCGGGCCGACGATCCTGATCATCGTGTTCTGGTTCTACATGATGAGGCAGATGCAGGGGGGCGGCAAAGGCGGCGCATTCTCGTTCGGGAAATCGCGTGCGCGGCTGATCGACGAGAACAACAACGCGGTGAACTTCTCCGACGTCGCGGGCTGCGACGAAGCGAAGGAAGAAGTGTCCGAGCTCGTCGACTTCCTGCGCGATCCGCAGAAATTCCAGAAACTGGGCGGCCGCATTCCGCGCGGCGTGCTGCTGGTCGGCCCTCCGGGTACCGGCAAGACGCTGCTCGCCCGCGCGATCGCGGGTGAAGCGAAGGTGCCGTTCTTCAGCATCTCGGGTTCGGACTTCGTCGAAATGTTCGTCGGCGTCGGCGCGGCCCGTGTGCGCGACATGTTCGAGCAGGCGAAGAAGCACGCGCCGTGCATCGTGTTCATCGACGAAATCGACGCGGTCGGCCGTCATCGCGGCGCCGGCATGGGCGGCGGCAACGACGAGCGCGAACAGACGCTGAACCAGATGCTCGTCGAGATGGACGGCTTCGAGGCGAACTCGGGCGTGATCGTGATCGCCGCGACCAACCGTTCCGACGTGCTCGACAAGGCGCTGCTGCGTCCGGGCCGTTTCGACCGCCAGGTTTATGTCGGCCTGCCGGACATCCGCGGTCGCGAGCAGATCATGCGCGTGCACCTGCGCAAGGTGCCGATCGCGAACGACGTCGACGCGGCAGTCATCGCACGCGGCACGCCGGGCTTCTCGGGCGCCGATCTCGCGAACCTCGTGAACGAGGCGGCGCTGTTCGCCGCACGTCGCGGCAAGCGCATCGTCGAGATGCAGGATTTCGAGGATGCGAAGGACAAGATCTTCATGGGTCCGGAGCGCAAGTCGGCGGTGATCCGCGAGGAAGCGAAGCGCGCAACCGCCTACCACGAGTCGGGCCACGCGGTGGTCGCGAAGCTGCTGCCGAAGGCCGACCCGGTGCACAAGGTCACGATCATCCCGCGCGGTCGCGCACTGGGCGTCACCTGGCAGTTGCCGGAGCATGACAACGAGACGTATTCGAAGGATTACCTGCTGGACCGCCTCGCGATCCTGTTCGGTGGCCGCGTTGCCGAAGAGCTGTTCATGAATCTGGTCAGCACCGGCGCATCGGACGACTTCAACAAGGCCACGCAGACGGCGCGTGCGATGGTGGCCCGTTTCGGCATGACCGACGCACTCGGGCCGATGGTCTACGTCGACGACGAGAACGATGCGTCGCCGTTCGGCCGCGGCTTCACGCGCACGATCTCGGAAGCGACGCAGCAGAAGGTCGACTCGGAAATCCGCCGGGTGCTGGACGATCAGTACAACCTCGCGCGCCGGCTGCTCGAAGATAACCGCGACAAGGTCGAGGCGATGACGGCCGCGCTGATGGAGTGGGAGACGATCGACGCCGATCAGATCAACGACATCATGGAAGGCCGTCCGCCGCGCTCGCCGAAGAGCTCGCCGGCTGTCGGCGGCGATTCGTCGGGCGGCGGCAGCGCCGAGGTCAAGCCCGGCAGCGCGCCGGCGCCGGCTACGCCGGCGGCATAACCTCCGCTTTAGCGCCGTTCACGGGCTGGTGTGGCTTCACACCGGCCCGTTTTGCATTCATCCACGTCCGTTGCTCGTGTCCGATTCCGCAGTGTCCCCGTTCATTCCCGCGCCGCTCCGATGCGGCCGCTTCGAACTGACGTTCGAACGCCCGCTCGTGATGGGCATCCTCAACGCCACGCCCGACTCGTTTTCCGACGGCGGCCGCTTCCTCGCGCGCGACGATGCGCTGCGCCAGGCCGAGCGGATGATTGCCGACGGTGCGGACCTGCTCGACATCGGCGGCGAATCGACGCGCCCCGGCGCGCCGCCCGTGCCGCTCGACGAGGAGCTCGCGCGCGTGATTCCGCTCGTCGAGGCGCTGCGGCCGCTGAACGTGCCGCTGTCGATCGATACCTACAAGCCGGCCGTGATGCGCGCGGCGCTGGCCGCCGGCGCGGACCTGATCAACGACATCTGGGGGTTCCGCCAGCCGGGCGCGATCGATGCGGTGCGCGACGGCAATAGCGGCTTGTGCGCGATGCACATGCTCGGCGAGCCGCAGACGATGCAGGTCGGCGAGCCCGACTACGGCGACGTCGTGACCGACGTGCGCGATTTTCTCGCGGCCCGCGCCCAGGCGCTGCGCGACGCCGGGGTGGCGGCGGAGCGCATCTGCGTCGATCCCGGCTTCGGGTTCGGCAAGGCGGTCGTCGACGACAACTATGCGCTGCTGGCCGCGTTGCCGGACACGGCGCCCGCGCGACCCGACGGGCGCGCTTATCCGATTCTCGCCGGCATGTCGCGCAAGTCGATGCTCGGCGCGGTGATCGGCGGCAAGCCGCCGATGGAGCGTGTCGCGGCGAGCGTGGCAGCCGCGGTGTGCGCGGTTACGCGCGGCGCCGCGATCGTGCGCGTGCACGACGTCGCGGCGACGGTCGATGCGCTGAAAGTATGGAATGCCGTGCGCGCAGCCGCGCGGCAACGATAAGCAAGTCAGAAAGACGAAGGAGGAAGAATTCCATGGGACGTCGATATTTCGGCACGGACGGCATTCGCGGCACGGTGGGCGACGCGCCCATCACACCGGATTTCGTATTGCGTCTCGGCTATGCGGCCGGCAAGGTACTGGCCGGCTCGGCCGACGTCACGGCAGGCTCGCGTCCGACCGTGCTGATCGGCAAGGACACACGCGTATCGGGCTACATGCTCGAAGCCGCGCTCGAGGCCGGATTCTCGGCGGCCGGCGTCGACGTGATGCTGGCCGGCCCGATGCCGACGCCCGGCGTCGCGTATCTGACGCGTGCGCTGCGTCTGTCGGCCGGTGTCGTGATCAGCGCGTCGCACAATCCGTATCACGACAACGGGATCAAGTTTTTCTCGGCTGACGGCAACAAGCTGCCCGACGATACCGAAGCCGCGATCGAGGCGTGGCTCGACAAGCCGCTCGAATGCGCGCCGTCGGACGGGCTCGGCAAGGCGCGCCGCCTCGACGACGCAGGCGGCCGCTACATCGAGTTCTGCAAGAGCACGTTCCCGGCCGCGTTCGACCTGCGCGGGCTGAAGCTCGTGATCGATTGCGCGCACGGCGCCGCGTACCAGGTTGCGCCGCACGTGTTCCACGAACTCGGCGCGGACGTCATTCCCATCGGCGTCGCGCCGAACGGCTTCAACATCAACGACGGTGTCGGCGCGACCGCGCCGGACGCGCTGGTGCGTGCGGTGCGGGCGAACCACGCCGATCTCGGCATCGCGCTCGACGGCGACGCGGATCGCCTGCAGGTCGTAGACGCGACCGGCCGCCTGTACAACGGCGACGAGCTGCTGTACGTGCTCGTGAAGGACCGGATCGCGACCGACGGCAAGGTTGACGGCGCGGTCGGCACGCTGATGACGAACCTCGCCGTCGAAGTCGCGCTGCAGCGCGAGGGCGTGAAATTCGTGCGTGCGGCGGTCGGCGACCGCTACGTGCTCGAGCAGTTGCGCGAGCATGGCTGGCAGCTCGGCGCGGAAGGGTCGGGGCATATCCTGTCGCTCGACCGTCACTCGACCGGCGACGGCATCGTGTCGGCGCTGCTCGTGCTGGCCGCGCTGAAGCGCAGCGGCCGCACCCTCGCGCAAATGCTCGACGGCGTCACGCTGTTCCCGCAGAAACTGATCAACGTGCGGATGAAGCCGGGCGCCAACTGGAAGGGCAGCGCCTCGATTCGCGCCGCGATCGATGCAGCCGAAGCCGAGCTCGCCGGCAGCGGCCGCGTGCTGATCCGCGCATCGGGCACGGAGCCCGTGCTGCGCGTGATGGTCGAAGCGCAGCAGGCAGCCGATGCGGTGCGCCATGCGGAGACGATCGCCGACGCGGTGCGCGCGGCGACAGCCTGATCTAGACAAGGTGGCGCGCGGCGGTCCGAACGGCCGCGCGCCGGCTCCCTGGCGAATGTGCGTGCGGCGCCCTCGGGCGCCGTCGTTTTGTCAGACGCAAAGGTTTGCCTACCTAATAGAAGCGACGTTCGACAAACGCACTGTTCCGCTCGAATCGGCCATCCGACCCCGAAGTCATGCCCGCCGCCGCACCGGGCTTCCCGTCCGGCTGACACAGCGCTACGATGCACCCCGCACGCCCTTGGAAAAGGGCGTTCATCCCTTCCCCTCCGAGCCCGGCAATTCTTGCCGCCGGCGCCGCTCCCGCGCCCCGACGCACCGCCCGATACTCCCTTTCAACCAGTCATGTTACTGTCACGCCAGTTTCATCGATTGTCACATTACCGTCATGAGCAGCCCCTAACCTTCGCGGTGCCGTAGTCATCCGCTCACACACTGGAGGTCTCATGAAATTGATGCAAACCGCGATTGCCGGCCTGGCTGGCGCGCTTTTCGCCGTCGCCGCCCACGCTGCCGACATCACGGGCGCAGGTAGCACGTTCGCGATGCCGATCTATACGAAATGGGCTGCCGACTATCAGCAGTCCGGCGGTTCGAAGGTCAACTACCAGGGCATCGGCTCGTCGGGCGGCCTGAAGCAGATCGTCGCGAAGACGGTCGATTTTGCCGGTTCGGACGCGCCGCTGAAGGATGAAGAGCTCGCGAAGGAAGGCCTGTTCCAGTTCCCGACGGTGGTCGGCGGCGTGGTGCCGGTCGTCAACGTGCCGGGCGTGAAGGCCGGCGAACTGACGCTGTCGGGCCCGGTGCTCGGCGACATCTACCTCGGCAAGATCAAGAAGTGGAACGACCCGGCGATCGCCGCGCTGAACCCGAAGGTCAAGCTGCCGGATACGGACATCGCCGTGGTCCGCCGCGCTGACGGTTCGGGCACGAGCTTCATCTGGACGAACTACCTGTCGAAGGTCAACGACGAGTGGAAGTCGAAGATCGGCGAAGGCACGACGGTCAACTGGCCGACGGGCACGGGCGGCAAGGGCAACGACGGCGTCGCGGCCTTCGTGCAGCGCCTGCCGGGCGCGATCGGCTACGTCGAGTGGGCGTACGCGAAGAAGAACAACATGACCTACACTGCGCTGAAGAATTCGACGGGCACGGTGGTCGAGCCGAAGACGGAAACGTTCAAGGCAGCAGCAGCAGGCGCGAACTGGTCGAAGTCGTTCTACCAGATCCTGACGAACCAGCCGGGCAAGGAAGCGTGGCCGGTCGTCGGCGCGACGTTCGTGCTGCTGCACGCGAAGCAGGACAAGCCGGAGCAGGGCGCGGAAACGCTGAAGTTCTTCAGCTGGGCGTTCAAGAACGGCGAGAAGGCTGCCGACAGCCTCGACTACATCTCGCTGCCGGCGACGGTCGAGACGGAAATCCGCAAGCAGTGGAAGACGAAGGTGACGGACGCCTCGGGCAAGCCGGTCGCCGCCGAGTAAGCCATCCAGCGGTTCGCTGCCCGGCCGTGCCGGTCGGGCAGTGTGTGCGGTAAAGCCGGGCGTTACGGCGCCCGGCAATCAAAAGCAGGCACCCATGTCTGATATTTCGTACACGTCCTCCCGATCGCCCGACAGTGCGCAGCAGCGCGCGCCGAGCCGTCTCGGGGATATCCTGTTCGGCGGCCTTGCACGGCTCGCCGCGATCGTGACCCTGCTGCTGCTGGGCGGGATCATCGTTTCCCTGATCATTGCGTCGCTGCCGACCATCCAGAAGTTCGGCCTCGGCTTCCTGTGGCAATCCGAGTGGGATCCGAACTCGGACATCTACGGCGCGCTCGTGCCGATCTACGGCACGATCGTGACGTCGCTCATCGCACTCGTCATCGCGGTGCCGGTCAGTTTCGGCATCGCGCTGTTCCTCACCGAGCTCGCGCCCGTGTGGCTGCGTCGTCCGCTCGGCATCGCGATCGAGCTGCTCGCCGCGATTCCGTCGATCGTGTACGGCATGTGGGGGCTGCTCGTGTTCGCGCCGATCTTCGCCGAATACTTCCAGAAACCGCTCGGCCGCCTGCTCAAGGACGTGTGGGTGCTCGGCCCGCTGACGTCCGGCGCGCCGATCGGCATCGGCATCCTCGCGGCCGGCGTGATCCTCGCGATCATGATCATCCCGTACATCGCGTCGGTGATGCGCGACGTGTTCGAGGTCACGCCGGTGCTGCTGAAGGAATCGGCATACGGAATCGGCTGCACGACCTGGGAAGTGATGTGGAAGGTCGTGCTGCCCTACACGAAGACCGGCGTGATCGGCGGCGTGATGCTCGGCCTCGGCCGCGCACTCGGCGAAACGATGGCCGTGACCTTCGTGATCGGCAACACCAACCTGCTCGACAGCGTGTCGCTGTTCGCGCCGGGCAACAGCATCACGTCGGCGCTCGCGAACGAATTCGCGGAAGCGCAGCCGGGTCTGCATACGTCCGCGCTGATGGAACTCGGTCTGATCCTGTTCGTGATCACGTTCATCGTGCTGTCCATCTCCAAACTGCTGCTGCTTCGTCTCGAGAAGGGAGAGGGCAAGAAATGAGCGAGCCCATCATGAATTTCCCGGGGCCGTCCGGCGCCGCGCTCGACGCGATGCGCAACCGCCTGCAGCGCAAGCGCAAGGCCGTCAACGCGATCGCGCTCACCGCGTCGCTCGGCGCGATGGCCTTCGGCCTGCTGTGGCTCGTGTGGATTCTCTACACGACGGTGCACCTCGGCATCGGCGGCCTGTCGCTGCAACTGTTCACCGAATCGACGCCGGCGCCGAACACGGAAGGCGGCGGTCTCGCGAACGCGATCGTCGGCAGCCTGTTGTTGTGCGGCTTCGGCACGCTGGTCGGTACGCCGATCGGCATCCTCGCGGGCGTCTATCTCGCCGAATACGGCCAGAAGAACCTGCTCGCGAGCACGATCCGCTTCATCAACGACATCCTGCTGTCGGCGCCGTCGATCGTCATCGGCCTGTTCGTGTATGCGATCGTCGTCGCGAAGTCGGGGCGCTTCTCGGGTTGGGCCGGCGTGATCGCACTCGCGCTGCTGCAGATCCCGATCGTGATCCGCACGACCGAGAACATGCTGAAGCTCGTGCCGAATGCGCTGCGCGAAGCGGCTGTCGCGCTCGGCACGCCGAAGTGGCGCATGGTGCTGAAGATCACGCTGCGCGCGTCGGTCGGCGGGATCGTGACGGGCGTGCTGCTCGCGATCGCGCGGATCGCCGGCGAAACGGCGCCGCTGCTGTTCACCGCGCTGTCGAACCAGTTCTTCTCGTGGGACATGAGCCAGCCGATGGCGAACCTGCCGGTCACGATCTACAAGTTCGCGATGAGCCCGTTCGCGGAATGGCAATCGCTTGCATGGGCGGGCGTGTTCCTGATTACGCTCGGGGTGCTCGGACTGAACGTCCTGGCGCGCTCGATCTTCTCGAAAAAGTAACGGCGGAGCAATCCGATGAATATGGCAGAAAGCCACCTGAATCCCGTCGAGCGCACCGCTGCGCCCGCCGGCACGCAAGATGCGGCGAATGGCCGTCCGCTCGCGCCGCTGAACGCGAAGATCGAGGTCAACAACCTCAACTTCTTCTACAACAAGTTCCACGCGCTGAAGAACATCAACCTGCGCATTCCCGAAGGGAAGGTGACGGCGTTCATCGGCCCGTCGGGCTGCGGCAAGTCGACGCTCTTGCGCACGTTCAACAAGATGTTCGCGCTCTATCCGGAGCAGCGCGCCGAAGGCGAAATCCTGATGGACGGCGAGAACCTGCTGACGACGAAGCGCGACATCTCGCTGCTGCGCGCGCGGATCGGCATGGTGTTCCAGAAGCCGACCCCGTTCCCGATGTCGATCTACGACAACATCGCGTTCGGCGTGAAGATGTTCGAAAAGCTCACGCGTTCGGAAATGGACGACCGCGTCGAATGGGCGCTCACGAAGGCCGCGCTGTGGAACGAAGTGAAGGACAAGCTGGGCCAGAGCGGCTACGGGCTGTCGGGCGGCCAGCAGCAGCGTCTGTGCATCGCGCGCGGTATCGCGATCCGTCCGGAAGTACTGCTGCTCGACGAACCGTGCTCGGCGCTCGACCCGATCTCGACGGGCCGCATCGAGGAGCTGATCGCGGAGCTGAAGAGCGACTACACGGTCGTGATCGTCACGCACAACATGCAGCAGGCCGCACGCTGCTCGGATTACACGGCCTACATGTACCTGGGCGAGCTGATCGAGTTCGGCGAGACCGAAAAGATCTTCATCAAGCCGGTGCGCAAGGAAACGGAAGACTACATCACCGGCCGCTTCGGTTGATGACGGAGAACAACAATCATGTCGGATAAACATCTGTCGAGCCAGTTCGATGCGGACCTGAATGCCGTGTCGTCGAAAGTGCTGGAAATGGGCGGACTCGTGGAGTCGCAGATCGTCGGCGCGATGCACGCGCTGAACGAATTCGATCGCGATGCGGCCGAGAAGGTGATCACGGCCGAGGAAACGCTGAACGCGATGGAAGTGGACATCGACCAGGAGTGCGGCAACATCATCGCGCGGAGGCAGCCGGCCGCGCGCGACCTGCGCCTTTTGATGTCGATTTCGAAAACGATTACGAACCTCGAGCGCGCCGGCGACGAGGCCGAGAAGATCGCGAAGCGCGTGCGCCGCCTGGTCGACGAGCCGGCCGCGCGTGCGGTCAACATCGCCGAGATCAAGGTGTCGGGCGAGATGGCCGTGTCGATCCTGCGCCGCGCGCTCGATGCGTTCGCGCGTCTCGATACGGTGGCCGCCGCGCAGATCGTCAAGGACGACAAGGAAATCGACATGGAATTCCGCGCGTTCGTGCGCAAGCTCGTGTCGTACATGCAGGAAGATCCGCGCACGATCTCGGTCGGCCTCGACTACCTGTTCATCGCGAAGGCGATCGAACGGATCGGCGACCACGCGAAGAACATCGCCGAATTCATCATCTACATCGTGAAGGGCACCGACGTGCGGCACCAGCCGCGCGACACGCTCGATCGCGAAGCCAACAGTTAATCGACTCCGTATAGGAAGAACAGAGGTGCCGATGCCCAGCAACATTCTCGTCGTTGAAGATGAGCCCGCGATTTCCGAACTGATCTCGGTGAATCTCCAGCACGCCGGTCACTGCCCGATCCGTGCGTACAACGCCGAACAGGCGCAGAACCTGATCAGCGATGTGCTGCCCGATCTCGTGCTGCTCGACTGGATGCTGCCGGGCAAGTCCGGTATCGCGTTCGCGCGCGACCTGCGCAACAACGAACGGACCAAACACATCCCGATCATCATGCTCACCGCCCGCGGCGACGAGCAGGACAAGGTGCTCGGCCTCGAGATCGGCGCGGACGACTACGTGACGAAGCCGTTCTCGCCGAAGGAATTGATGGCGCGCATCAAGGCCGTGCTGCGCCGCCGCGCGCCGCAGCTGACCGAGGACGTCGTGTCGATCAACGGGCTGCGCCTCGACCCGGCCACGCATCGCGTCGCCGCGCACGGGGACGGCAGCGAGATCAAGCTCGATCTCGGCCCGACCGAGTTCCGCCTGCTGCATTTCTTCATGACGCATCCGGAGCGCGTGCACAGCCGCACGCAGCTGCTCGACCAGGTGTGGGGCGACCACGTGTTCGTCGAGGAGCGCACCGTCGACGTGCACATCAAACGATTGCGCGCGGCCTTGAAACCGGCCGGCTGCGATGCGATGATCGAAACCGTGCGCGGCAGCGGCTACCGCCTCGCCAAGCACGCGTAACGTATTCGGGCATGCCGTGTGCCGCGGCGTGCCGTTCATTCTTTCGGACGCTGAATCATGAACATCATCTGGGCGCGCTTTCTGGTGTCGCTCGTGCTGCTCGTGCTGATCGGCGTATTGGTCGGCGTCTTCGCCGGCCCGACCGCGGGCCTCGTGTTCGTGGTCGTGATGCTGGTCGCGCAGGGCTTTTTCAGCACCTTCCATACGCAACGTCTGTGGCGCCTGCTCGATGCGCCGGTCTACGGCGAAGTGCCGAGCGCGCCGGGCATCTGGGGCGAGATCTACTATCGGCTGCACAAGCTCGCGAAGCAGTGGCATGCGCAGGTGCGCCAGGTCGAACAGCAGCACTCGCGCTTCATCCAGGCGATCCAGGCATCGCCGAACGGCGTCGCGATGCTCGACGACCACGACCAGATCGAGTGGTGCAACGCGATCGCCGAAGTCCATTTCGGCCTCGATGCGAAGCGCGACCTGCGCCAGCACATCACGAACCTGGTGCGCCATCCCGATTTCGTCCGCTACCTGAATGCGCAGCATTACGAGGAGACGCTGTTGATGCGCGGCATGGGCGACTCGCGGCAGAACGTGCTGGCCGTGCAGGTGTTTCCGTACGGCGAGAACCGCAAGCTGCTGCTCACCCAGGACATCACCGAGCTCGAGCGCACCGACGCGATGCGGCGCGACTTCGTCGCGAACGTGTCGCACGAGTTGAAGACGCCGCTCACCGTGCTGTCGGGCTTCCTCGAGACGATGCGCGAGCTGCCGCTGAACGAGGAGGATCGCGCGCGCTATCTCGACATGATGGAGCAGCAGGCGTCGCGGATGCGGCACATCGTGACCGACCTGCTGGTGCTCGCGAAGCTGGAAGGCGAGAGCAGGCCGCCGGTCGATCACGCGATCGACATGCGCGCGGTGTTCGATCATCTGAAGGAAGATGCGCAGACGCTGTCGAGCGGGCATCACGACATCGCGTTCTCGATCGACGAGACGCTCGGCGTCACGGGGGCGCAGACGGAGCTGTTCAGCGCGTTCGCGAATCTCGTCACGAACGCGATCCGCTATACGCCGGACGGCGGCAAGATCGTCGTGTCGTGGCGGCGCGAGGGCGCGCAGGGCGTGTTTTCCGTCACCGACAGCGGCTTCGGGATTCCGGCCGCGGACCTGCCGCGGCTCACCGAGCGCTTCTACCGCGTCGACCGCAGCCGTTCGCGCGATACGGGCGGCACGGGCCTCGGGCTTGCGATCGTCAAGCACGTGCTGCAGCGGCACGACGCGCATCTGTACGTGCAGAGCGAGGAAGGGCGCGGCAGTACGTTCACCGCGCGGTTCCCGGGCTCGCGCATCATCGCGATCCGTCCGGCCGCTTACGAAGCATGATCGCGTAGCGGTCCGGCGTAAAAAAAGCAGCCCGCGGGCTGCTTTTTTTGGCGAAGCGGCGCTCGACCCGCATCGCGCCGACGGCTCACGTGCAGAACTTCGCGAGCAGCCCGAGCTGCGCGTTGCGGATCGTCTTGCCGGTGCGGCGGCGGCGATAGTGGCCGTCGCTGTGCATCTGCCATGCCGACTGGTTGTCGCCGAGGCATACCGACAGCCCTTCGGCGATCACGCGCCGCTTGAGCTTGCGCTCGCGGACCGGGAACGCGACTTCGACGCGGCGGAACAGGTTGCGGTCCATCCAGTCGGCGCTCGACAGATAGACTTCCTCGGCGCCGCCCGCGTGGAAATAGTAGATGCGGTGGTGTTCGAGGAAGCGGCCGACGATCGAGCGCACCGTGATGTTTTCCGACAGCCCCGGCACGCCGGGCTTCAGCGCGCACACGCCGCGCACGATGAGGTCGACCTTGACGCCGGCCTGCGACGCTTCGTACAGCGCGGCGATCACCGACGGCTCCAGCAGCGCGTTCATTTTCGCGACGATGCGCGCGCGCTTGCCGGCCTGCGCATTGTCGATCTCCGCGCGGATCGAATCGATGATGCGCGGATGCAGCGTGAACGGCGACTGCCACAGCTCGTGCAGCGTCAGTTCGCCGCCGATCCCGGTCAGTTGCTGGAAGACGTGATGAACGTCCTCGCAGATCTTCTGGTCGGCCGTCATCAACCCGAAGTCGGTGTAGAGGCGCGCGGTGCGCGGATGGTAGTTGCCGGTACCGAGGTGCACGTAGCGGCGCAGCGTCGCCTTGCCGCTCTGCACGACGCGTCGCACGATCAGCATCATCTTCGCGTGGCACTTGTGGCCGACCACGCCGTACACGACATGCGCGCCGACGGCTTCGAGCTGCGACGCCCAGTTGATGTTGGTTTCCTCGTCGAAGCGCGCGAGCAGCTCGACGACGACGGTCACTTCCTTGCCGTTGCGCGCGGCTTCCATCAGCGCGTCCATCAGCGGCGAGACGGTGCCCGTGCGGTAGATCGTCTGCTTGATCGCGACGACGCTCGGGTCTTTCGCGGCCTGCTGCAGCAGTTCGAGCACGGGCTGGAAGCTCTCGTACGGGTGATGCAGCAGGATGTCGCCGGCGTCGATCGCGTCGAACATCGTCGGCGCGTTGGTGATGGCGGCAGGGGTCGATGCGGTGAACGGCGCGAACTTCAGGTCGGGTCGGTCGACGAGATCGGGAATCTGCATCAGGCGCACGAGATTCACGGACCCGGCCACGCGATAGCAGTCCTTGTCGCCGAGTTCGCTTTCCTCGAGCAGGCGTCGCACGATGTGCAGCGGCGTGTCGGCCGATACTTCGAGGCGTACCGCGTTGCCGAGATGGCGCGCGGGCAGTTCGCCCTGCAGCGCGACACGCAGGTTCGTGATTTCGTCTTCGTCGACGAACAGCTCGCTGTTGCGCGTGATGCGGAACTGGTTGCAGCTCTTCACGACGAGTTGCGGGAAGAGTTCGCCGACGAAGCGCTGCATGAACGAGCTCAACAGCACGAAGCCGTGCTCGAAACCCGACAGCGCATGCGGCATGCGCACCACGCGCGGCAGCGCGCGCGGCGCCTGCACGATGCCCATCACGGCCTGGCGGCCGAACGCGTCGCGGCCTTCGAGCTCGACGACGAAGTTCAGGCTCTTGTTCAGCACGCGCGGGAACGGGTGGGCGGGATCGAGGCCGATCGGCGTCAGCACGGGCAGCAGTTCGTCGAGGAAGTAGTGGCGCGCCCATTCGAGCTGCTCGTCGTTCCACGAGTCGCTCGCGTGGAAGTAGATGCCTTCCTGTTCGAGCGCCGGCAGCACGGTTTCGTGCAGCATCGTGTACTGTCGATGAACGAGCCGCTGCGCGCGTTCGACGACGAGATCGTAAGCGTGCTGTAACGACATGCCGTCGGGCGTCAGCGCGCCGGGGTTGTCGCGGATTTGCTCCTGCAGGCCGGCCATCCGGACTTCGAAGAATTCGTCGAGATTGCTGCTGGTGATGCAGATGAAGCGCAGGCGCTCGAGCAACGGGACTTGCGGATCGGCCGCCTGGGCCAGCACGCGCTCGTTGAAACCGAGGATGCCGAGTTCACGATTGAGAAGCGGGTAACGGACGGACATCGGCAGAGTAGGGGGTGATTCAGGCGATGATTCGAAAGGACGCTCGGAAACTCTCACGGTACGATGACGTGCTGATGACAGTAATGGTTTTATATCGGGAAATTCTACGCCGTAACCCTTTCGTCGCATAAATGTTTCGGCTATATGGAATCGAGCAGTGTGCATGCCCGTGAAGCGTGGCAACGGCAAGCGTTCCACGCTTAAAATGTCGCCTTTGATTGATCCCGCGCGGTTGCCGGAACGGCTGCCGCGGAAGAACGCGCACGGAGCCCCCTTCTGATGGTTACAACTCCCCACTTGCTGGCTGCCGTGGATCTCGGCTCGAACAGCTTCCGGCTGATCGTCGGGCGCGTCGAGGAAACGCCGGCGGGCAGCCAGATCTATCCCGTCGATGCGCTGCGCGAGCCGGTTCGGCTGGCCGCGGGCCTGTCGAGCGACAAGATGCTCGATCGCGCGTCGCAGGAGCGTGGCTGGGAGGCGCTCAAGCGGTTCGGCGAGCGCCTGCGCGATTTCCATCCCGATCATGTGCGCGCGGTGGCGACCAACACGCTGCGCGTCGCGAAGAACGCCGCCGAGTTCCTCGGCGAGGCCGAGGCGGCGCTCGGGTTCCCGATCGAAGTGATCGCGGGCCGCGAAGAGGCGCGCCTCATCTATGCGGGCGCCGCGCACTCGGTGCCGGCGAGCGCCGGCAAGCGGCTCGTCGTCGACATCGGCGGCGGCTCGACCGAATTCATCATCGGCTCGCACTACACGCCGATCGTGATGGAGAGCCTCTATATCGGCTGCGTGAGCCATAGCCGCACCTTCTTTCCGGCCGGCAACGTCGACGAATACACGATGCGGCAGGCCGAACTCGCGGCCAAGCGCGAGATCCAGATCATTTCGAGCGAATACAAGAAGGCCGGCTGGGACCAGGCGATCGGTTCGTCCGGCACCGCGCGCGCGCTCGCGGAGCTCGTCGAGGCGAACGGCTTCAACGATCCCGGCATCACCCACGGCATTTCGCGCGGCGGCCTCGAGCGGCTCAAGCGTGCGCTGATCAAGTCGGAGAACGTCAACCGGCTGAAGCTGGTCGCGCTGAAGCCCGACCGCGTGCCGGTGCTCGCGGGCGGCCTGGCGATCATGCTGGCGGTGTTCGAGGAACTCGGCGTCGACTACGTCGATACGACCGACGGCGCGCTGCGCCTCGGCGTGCTGTACGACCTGCTCGGCCGGACGCAGCACGAGGACATGCGTGCGGTGACCGTCGAGGGCTTCACGCGCCGCTACGGCGTCGATCGTGCGCAGGCCGAGCGGATCGGTGCGCTCGCGGGGCGTTTCTACGACGAACTCGAGGAAGACGACGAGGAAGCGCGCGAGGAAGGGCGGATGTTCCTCGGCTGGGCGGCCGCGTTGCACGAGATCGGCCTGTCGATCTCGCACAGCGCGTATCACAAGCATTCGGCCTATATCGCGAGCAACGCGGACATGCCGGGTTTTTCGCGTACCGACCAGGCGCGGCTCGCCGCGCTCGTGCTCGGCCATGCGGGCAAGCTCGGCAAACTGTCGCAGGCGCGCGAGGTCGAATGGCCGCTGCTGTTCTGCCTGCGGCTCGCGGCGCTGCTGTGCCGGCGCCGGACCGATGCGGGGCTACCCGACATTTCCGTTTCGCGGATGAAGAAGGGCGGGTATGAGGTGCGTCTGCCGGGCGCATGGGTCGAGCAGAACCCGTTGACCGACTACAGTCTCAGCCAGGAGGCGGCGGAGTGGGAGAAGGTCGGTATCCCGTATCGCGTGGTGTATACCGGCGCGTGACAGGTCGATAGCGGGCCCGCAAGACGCTCGGGGCGCCGGTTGGAGGCGATACGCGGCGGCGCGCCGTCAGGCGCGGCCGCACTCGTGTGGCGGTCCGCTCAGTCCGACGAGCAGACGATCGCCGTCAGGAACGGGAACGCCTGCTTGACGGTTGCGTCGCTGCCGGCCTTGCGCACCGCTTCCTCGACCGAACTCTTCGTGCCGCGCACGACGACCCCGTAGGCCCAGTCGCCGATCGGCGTGCCGTCGCCCGCCCGGAAGATCGGGTCGTTCGCCTGGTAGCCGAGCACGACGTAGACGCCGAAGCCGTAGGCCGTCAGCGGGCGGTTCGTGCGGAATGCATTGACCGAGTTCGATTCGACGTGCATCGGCTCCGACTGGATGTCGCCGGCGGCGAGCAGCGGCGCGACGAACTTGTGGCCGGTCGAATGGCAGTCGAGCGCGTCGTCGAGCGCTTTCGCCGACGCGGTGCCGGCGGTGGCAAGCACGAGTAGCGACGCGCAGAGGATTGGCTTGAGAACGTTGTTTTTCATGCGCGGTTTGCGGGTTGTTCACACGTATTATCGCGTGTTCCAGCAAGTTCCGTGCGCGGGCTTGGCAGTTGAACCGTGTCCGGGCCGCATCGCCGCGAGCCCCGAAAATGGACGGCCGATTCAAGGACCGTAAAAAGTGCCCGTAAACGGAAAAGGGGCTACGGTGTTCAACCGTAACCCCTTGATTCCTTGGTCGGAGCGATAGGATTCGAACCTACGACCCTCTGATCCCAAATCAGATGCGCTACCAGGCTGCGCTACGCTCCGACGAGCCAAAGATAATAACGTCGAACGACCGATTCGGTCAATCAAGATATGCGGGTAAATGCCGCGGCCGCGAACCGGCCAGGATTTGCGACAATTCTCGTGATGATCGGCCGGTCCGCACGCAAGCGCGCGCGGCCGCTCGCCGGAGCAAGGAGAACATCATGATGAACCTGATTCTGTGGCGCCATGCCGAGGCCGAAGACTACGCGACGAGCGATCTCGCGCGCCAACTGACCGTGCGCGGCCGCAAGGACGCGCAAACGATGGCCAAATGGCTGCGCGGCCGGCTCGAGACGAATACCGTGATCCTCGCGAGCCCGGCGGCGCGCACCGTACAGACCGTCGAGGCGCTGACCGACCAGTACCGCACCGTCGATGCACTCGCGCCGGGCGGCAGCGTCGACGACGTGCTGGCGGCGGCCGGCTGGCCGGAAGGCATCGCGCCGACGGTCGTGATCGTCGGCCACCAGCCGACGCTCGGCAGCGTCGCCGCGCAATTGATCGCCGGCGGCGACGACAGCTGGAGCGTCAAGAAGGGCGGAATCGTGTGGCTGGCGAGCCGCACGCGCGACGGCAGCCGGCAGGCCGTGCTGCGCGCCTTCCTGACGCCCGAACTGGTGTGAGGCCCGTCTGAATTGGTTTGAAGGGATTGATCATACGGTTTCGCAAGCTTTCTGCTAAAGTCAAATCGGCGACACGTCATTGAAAGGACACGGTCGTGCCACATAACGGTCACGGCCGATTACTACATTGGCGGGCATGTCGTCCTATTCCTTACGATCAGGAAAGCCTAATGCGAGAACTGCCGACGCCTACGCTCCCTTTTGCCTCGCTGCCCCTCGACACGTCGCGGCGCCACCTGCCGCGCGCCAGTGAAACCGTCACATCGGAGTATCGCCTGCGCGCCGCATGGGCGCGTACGGAAGACGAATTGCGCGAAGCCCAGCGCCTGCGCTACAGCGTGTTCGCCGAAGAGATGGGCGCGCAAGTCAGCGGCCCTTCCGGTCTCGACGTCGATCCGTTCGACGCGTATTGCGATCACCTGCTGGTTCGCGATCTCGACACGCTGAAAGTCGTCGGCACGTACCGCGTGCTGCCGCCGCACCAGGCGGCGCGTGTCGGCCGCCTGTACGCCGAAGGCGAATTCGACCTGTCGCGCCTCACGCACCTGCGCGGCAAGATGGTCGAGGTCGGTCGCTCGTGCGTGCACAGCGACTACCGCAGCGGCGCCGTCATCATGGCGCTGTGGGGCGGCCTCGGCGCGTACATGATGCAGAACGGCTACGAGACGATGCTCGGCTGCGCGAGCGTGTCGATGGCCGATGGCGGTCACTACGCGGCGAACCTGTATCAGTCGCTGTCGGCAGGTTCGCTGACGGCACCCGAGTATCGTGCGTTCCCGCACACGGCGCTGCCGGTCGACGAACTGCAGACCGGCACCGTCGTCGCGCCGCCGCCGCTGATCAAGGGTTACCTGCGTCTCGGCGCGAAGATTTGCGGTGCACCGGCCTGGGATCCCGACTTCAACTGCGCGGATTTCCTGACGCTGTTCCGCCTGTCGGACATCAACGCGCGCTACGCCCGCCACTTCCTGGGTTGAGCGGTCCGAATCGCGGCGCGCCTTCCGAGGCGCGGCGCGCGCAAGCGAACGCCGTCGCGTGGCCGGTGCCGCGCGACGGCGTTCGTGTATCCGGTCCGTGTGTGCGTATCGGGCCCTGATAATTTCAGCGGTACGCAGCTAGCACCGCGCCGCTGGGCGGCACGTTCGCGGCGGCCCGAAGGAGGGCCGCACGGCAGCCGGTGCGCTCAGTGCTTGCGCCGCCAGTCGAGCAGGTGGTGTTCCGCCATCCAGTGGTGGATCATTCCTTCGCCTTCGTGGCTGCGCTTGTATTCGCGCGACTCGAAGTACGACAGCGCGACCAGCACCATCACACCGATGAACAGGCCGATCAGGCCCGCAATTTCTTCCGACGACATGGCAGCCTCCTTTCAACGGCACAGCGCCATGCGTACATAGTAGGACATGCGCGGCGCAACCCTGAAACCGGATTTCCGCTAGACTCGGCGCGGTCCCGGCGTGCGATGGGCGCGCCGTCTTCCGGAGCCCTACCTGATGACCCGTTTCATGCTGGCCGTGCTGGTCGCATCCCTTCTTGCCGCCTGCAGCAGCGATCCCCGCCAGGCGCGCCGTGGCCACCCGCCGGCGGACCCGGCCGACTATCACGGCGTGCCGACCGACATGACGCCGCCGTCGATGCTCGATGCGCCGTCGCCGAAACCCGTGCAGTAACGCTCGCGCGGCCCACTGTCACGCACGGGCCGCGGACGCGGCCTGCGGGTCGGCGCCGATGCGCCGCAACAGCGCCGGCAGGTAGCGCGCGAGCGTCGCGCCGCGCGCCGCCATGAACAGCAGCAGCGCGAACCAGAGGCCGTGATTGCCGAAGGTGCCGACGGCGGCGAGCGTGGCCACGATGAAGATCGACAACGACACGGCCATCGCGCGCATCAACGATTGCGTCTGCGTCGCGCCGATGAACACGCCGTCGAGCAGGAAGCCCCAGACCGACACGATCGGCGAGATCGCGGCCCACGGCAGGTAGCGCAGCGCGACGGCGCGGATCTCGGCCTGATCGGTCAGACGCGCGACGATCCAGCCGCCCGCCGCCCAGTAAGCGAGCGCGAACAGCAGCGCGCCGAGCGCCGACCAGAACAGCGTGACGCGCACGGCCTGCCGGAATGCGTGACGATCGCGCGCGCCGGCCGCCGCGCCGACGAGCGCCTCGGCCGCATGCGCGAAGCCGTCGAGGCCATACGCCATGAAAGTCTGAAAATTCAGCAGCAGCGCATTCGCGGCGAGCGTCGCGTCGCCTTGTTTCGCGCCGAGATGCGCGAACCACCCGAACGCGCCGAGCAGGCACAGCGTGCGCAGGAAGATGTCGCGATTGAGCATGATCAGCCGCTTGAGCGCGATGCGGTCGGCAAGCGCGCGTACCGCGAGCGGTGCAAGGCCGCGCGGCCGCAGCCGCCACAGCATCCACGCGCCGAGCGCGAAGCCGCACGCGTCCGCGGTGGCGGTCGCGGCGCCGATGCCGGCGATGCCCCAACCGAAACCGTACACGTAGAGCAGCACGGCGCCGATGTTCACCGCATTGATGAACACTTGCGCGACGAGTGCGAGCCGAACGCGCTGCACGCCGAGCAGGTAGCCGAGCACCACGTAGTTCGCGAGCGCGAACGGCGCGCTCCAGATCCGTGCGTGGCTGTAGGCGAGCGCCGTCGCGTGGACGGCATCGCTGCCGCCGAGCACGGAGAGCGCGAACGACAGCAGCGGCACCTGCAGCGCGAGCACCGCGGCGCCGAGCGCGAACGCGACGATCAGCGCGCGCAGCAGATTCAGGCGGATCCCTGGGGCGTCGCCGGCGCCATGCGCTTGCGCGACGAGGCCGGTCGTCCCCATCCGAAGAAAGCCGAAGCCCCAGAACACGAAATTGAAGAACAGCCCGCCGAGCGCGACGCCGCCGAGATATTGCGCCCCGTCGAGGTGGCCGGCGACGGCCGTGTCGACGGCGCCGAGGACCGGCTGGGTCAGGTTCGCGATGACGATCGGGAACGCGAGCGCGAGGACGCGCCGATGCGTGACGGCGGCCGCGGGGGCGCCGGCTCCGTGCGGTAAGGCGGATTCGGACATGGCGGACGCGTCAGGCGCGTTCCTGCACGCAGACCCACGGCGAGACGACGACCGCCCACAGCTCCGGGTTGCGCGCCGCGTAGTCGGCGGCGGTCTCGGCCGGCATGCGCGCGACGAGTCCGGATGACAGCCAGCGCGTGACCTGTTCGGCATCGTCGCTGGCGACCGCTTCCGCGACGCTGACGAGATCGAGGTCGCGCGCAATCGACAGCAGCTTGCCCTGCGCGAAGAAGCGCTCGAGATCGCACCAGTCGATCTTGGCGGTCTCGCCGAGGAGTTTGGCGTAGAGCGGGCTGTGCGACGCGCCCGTGGCGGAGTGTTGATCAGAGGACATCGGTTTTCTGGAATAGCTGCGTGGCGCCACTATAAACCATCCGGCCGGGCGGGCCGAGCGGGGGCAGGCCGCTCACGCATCGCGCAGCGCGCGGCGCACGATCTTGCCGGTGGCGGTCATCGGCAGGCTGTCGACGAACGCGATCGCGCGCGGATACTCGTGCGCGGCGAGCCGCGTGCGCACGTGTTCCTGCAGCGCGCCGACGAGCGCGGCGTCGCCTACGTGGCCGGGATTCAGCACGACGAACGCCTTGACGATTTCGGTGCGCGTCGTGTCGGGCACGCCGACGACGGCCGCCATCCGCACCGCCGGATGCGTGAGCAGGCAGTCCTCGATCGGGCCCGGGCCGATCCGGTAACCGGCGCTCGTGATCACGTCGTCGTCGCGGCCGACGAAGCGCACGAAACCGTCGGCGTCGATCGTGCCCGTATCGCCGGTGAGCAGGTAGTCGCCGGCGAACTTGTCGCGCGTCGCGCCGGGGTTGCGCCAGTATTCGAGAAACATCACCGGATCGGGGCGGCGCACCGCGATACGGCCTTCGACGCCGGGCGGCAGCGGCGCGCCCGCCGCGTCGACGATCGCGACCGCATGGCCGGGCACCGCCTTGCCGATCGCGCCGGGCTGCGCATCGAACAACGCCGCGCACGACGACAGCACCATGTTGCACTCGGTTTGCCCATAGAACTCGTTGATCGTCACGCCGAGCGCGTCGCGGCCCCACGCCGTCAGTTCGGTACCGAGCGATTCGCCGCCGCTTGCGACCGATTTCAGCGACAGCGCGTAGCGTTCGCGCGGCGCCGCGACGGCGCGCATCAGCTTCAGTGCGGTGGGCGGCAGGAAGGCATGGGTGACGCCGTGCCGCGCCATCAGCGCAAACGCCGCGTCCCCGTCGAATTTCTCGAAGCGGCGCGCGAGCACCGGCACGCCGTGATGCCATGACGGCAGCAGCACGTCGAGCAGCCCGCCGATCCATGCCCAGTCGGCGGGCGTCCAGAACAGGCGTGCGTCGCGCGGGAAGCATTGCTGAGACATCTCGACGCCGGGCAGGTGGCCGAGCAGCACGCGATGCGCGTGGAGCGCGCCTTTCGGCTTGCCCGTCGTGCCGGACGTATAGATGATCACGGCCGGATCGTCGACGGCCGTATCGGCCGGCACGAACTCCGGTGCTTCGGCGGCGAGCGCCGCGTCATAGTGCAGCACGCCCGGCGCGTCGGGCGCATCGTCGCCGATGCAGTAGACGGTATGCAGCGCCGGCAGTTGCGCCCGCAGCGGCGCGATCTTCGCGTAGCCGGCCGCGTCGGTGACGAGCGCGGCGGCCTCGCTGTTCGCGAGCCGGTACTCGAGCGCATCGACGCCGAACAGCGTGAAGAGCGGCACTGCGATCGCGCCGAGCTTGTACGCGGCGAGATGGGCGATCGCCGTTTCGGGGCCCTGCGCGAGAAAGATGCCGATCCGGTCGCCGCGCCGCAAGCCGGCCCGCGCAAAGCTGTTCGCGAGCCGGTTAGAAGCATTCCTCAGGTCGTCGAACGTGATGCGGAAAACGTCGCCTTGCGCCGTTTCGTGGATCAGCGCGAGGCGTCCGCTGCCGTCTGCCCATTTGTCGCATACGTCCACGGCGATGTTGTAGCGCGCCGGAATGTCCCAGTGGAAGCGGGAGAGGAGGTGGTCGTAGCGGTCGGCGGCGGGCAGCATCGCATGGTCTCCTGGGTGTCGGCGTGGCGTCGGGTGAACGGCTTACATCAGGATTTCACGCAGACGAATCCACAATGGTGTTTGCTGATAGGGAATGTTCGGGCTCGTCCAATCGCCTCGGCTCAGTGCACGATTCCACAATGACGCATAAGATCAAGACAAAACAGTGGTGTGACCATGGATTTGCTTCTGATAGCTGCGGGGTTCAGCCTGATCGGAATCGGTGTGCTGGTGGCGTTTGCTCGTCATGTCGATCCGTTGTCCGGCCGTTTCACCGGACGTCTGCGCAAGCGCTGACTCGATTTTTTCCGTTTTCGCCGCGACGGCACGCGATGCGTGCCGGCGTCGCGTGTCGTCTGTCGTGCGCTCAGCGCGCCGGCAGGTAGCGTGACGGATCGATCGAGCGGCCGCCATAGCGCAACTCGAAATGCAGCGCGACGCGATCGCTGTCGCTGTTGCCCATCTCCGCGATCGATTGCCCTTGCGTGACCGACTGGCCTTCCTTCACCAGCAGCGCGCGGTTGTGCGCGTAGGCCGTCAGGTAATCGGCGTTGTGCTTCAGAATGATCAGGTTGCCGTAGCCGCGCAGCCCGTTACCGGCATAGACCACGACACCCGGTGCGGCCGCGACCACCGGCGTGCCCGGCGAATTCGCGATGTCGATGCCCTTCGATTTCGAGCCGTCGAACGTGCGCACCACGTTGCCGGCCGCCGGCCAGATCAGCGCAATGCTCGTGGCCGGTTTCACGGCCGATTCGACCGGCGCGGAAGGGGCCGGGCGCGCGCGGCCCGCGCTGCCGGTGCCGGTGGTCGATGGCGTCGACGCGGTGGCCGTGCCGGGCGGCGGCGCGACGCGCAGCACCTGTCCGACTTCGATCGCATCGGGATTCGTCATCTGGTTCCAGCGCACGATGCTCTGTACCGACGTGCGATTGTCGCGCGCGATCTTGTAGAGCGTGTCGCCACGCTCGACGCGGTAGAACCCGGGGCCGACGGGCGCGGAGCCGCACGCGACGAGCAGGGCGGCGCAGGCGGCTGCGAAGAGTCGCTTCGTTGTTGTTCCGAACATTGAACCTCGCAAAACCCCGCCGCGCGTGACGCGGCAGGCAACACAAAACGTCCGATTTTAACGGGTTCGACCCGCGCACCGCAGTTTCGGTCGCTGGCGGCCCGCAGTACCCCGGTTCGACGCGTGCCGAATCAGCCGGCGAGCGGGGCAACGCGGATCCGCAGCGCGGCCGTTTCGGTCGCGCCCGGCGCGAGCATGCGCAGCCCGAGGCCGTTGTGGATCGCATCGGGCAGGCCGAGCCATGGCTCGACGCAATAGAAGTCCGAATCCGGCTTTTCGGTCCACGTCGTGACCGCGTACCACGGGATCGAGCCCGGCACGTCCAGCGCGATCTCGATCGTGCGGCCGCGGCCAGGCATCACGATGCGCACCGGCGCGGACGGCTCGCCGTCGAGGCAGTGGAAGCGGTCGAGGATGTCCGGATCGTCGAGGCGGTAACGGGCTTCGCCCGGTTCGACCGGGCTGATCGAGCCGTCCGCGCGCTGCTGGCAACGATGCGTCGGCGGCAACTCGAGCAGCGTATCGGCCCGCTCGCCGTGCGGCAGCGCGAAGTAGAAATGGTGGCCGGCGTAATAGGGCAGCGGCGTGTCGCCGCGATTGGTCGTCGTCAGCGCGACTTCCAGCGTATGCGCGTCGGCGAGCCGGTAGGTCGTCTCGAACCGGAAATCGAACGGGTAACTCGCGCGCAGCGCGTCGTTCGCGTCGAGCGTCATCGTCAGCGCGGCGCCGTCGGCCGACGGATGCGCGTCGAACGGCAGATCGCGCGCGAAACCGTGCATCGGCAGATCGCGAACCACGCCGTCGGCGTCGCGCCAACGGCCGATTTCACCGTCGACGCGGTGACGGCCGAGGAACGGGAACAGCAGCGGATTGCCGCCCCGCACACGGGCGAGATTGCTCCAGTCGGCGGTTTCCGGCCAGAAGATCACCGGTTCGCCGTCGACGTGCCAGGACAGCAGGCGGCCGCCGAATTGCGGGGCGACCCGGACTAGCGACGGGCCGGCGTGAAGTTCGTGAATGTCGTGTTGCTGGAAGATCGGCATGGCGAATCGGGTTGGGCGGGTGACGGGAGCAACGTGCGTTCCATTATCGGGCCGCGAGCGGTCGGGGAAAACCCTTCTCGGGAAATTGCGAGTTTTTAACACTGTCGACGGTCTGGATAATGCCTCTAAACCGGTGATGTTGCCGGGTCATGACACTTCGCGGAGGGGGCCATGGATCTGGCAATGGCAATGGGAATCGCACTGTTCGGCATGTTTACCGGTAGCACGGTATTATTTTTCTATCAGCTCGGCCGCTGACGGCAATTTCTGCCGAAGACGACAGGCCCGCCATGCAAATGGCGGGCTTTTTGCTTTCTGAATTCTTACAAATTGCAAGCGTTTGTGTGCATTGCCGCAATATCCTGCCAAATGCCTTGGCGCAGTAATCCGGCCTCGGCATAATCGGTGCGCGTTTTTCAGGACGCGCATCGCGTCGTCCGCCTTCCTTCCCGCTTAATCTTCACTAAAAGGACCGACGCGTGAGCCTCTGGTTTCTGATATTCCTGAGCGTCCTGCAGGGCGTCACCGAACTCTTCCCCGTCAGCAGCCTTGGCCATACGCTGCTCGTGCCGGCGCTGTTCGGCATGCATATCGACAAGCACGCGCCGCAACTGTTGCCCTTCCTCGTCGCGCTCCACCTCGGCACCGCGCTGGCGCTGCTGTGGTACTTCCGTGCGCGCTGGGTCGCGCTGATCGGCGGTTTCTTCGCGCAGCTCGGCGGCCGCAAGAACGACGACGGGCACCTGATGTGGGCGCTGATCATCGGTACGATCCCGACCGGCATCGTCGGGCTGCTGCTCGAGAAGCGCATCGAACGCGTGTTTCACGATCTGCGGATCGTCGCGATCGCGCTGATCGTCAATGGTGTGTTGCTGTGGCTGGGCGATCGCATTCAGCGTAGCCGCGCGCATCGACCGCCCGAGAAGATGACGTTCAAGCAGGCGTTCTTCGTGGGCCTTGCGCAGATCGGCGCGCTGATTCCGGGCTTCTCGCGCAGCGGGTTGACGATGATCGCCGGCAACGCGGCCGGGCTGACGGCGGAGAAGGCGGCGGAATTCTCGTTCCTGCTCGGCACGCCGATCATCTTTGCCGCGGGCGTGCTCGAACTGCCGAAACTGTTCCATGCGCGCGACCAGCTCGCCGACGCGCTGCTCGGCGGCGTGCTGACGGCGATCGCCGCATACCTGAGCGTGCGGTTCCTGATGCGCTATTTCGAAGGGCGCGGGCGGCTTGCCTCGTTCGGCGTGTATTGCGTGATCGCCGGCGTGTTCTGCCTCGGCTGGTTCATGCTGCATCCGCAGCCGGTTTGATGCCGCGGGCGCCGGTCTTGCGTGATCCGGCGCGATGATCGGGTATAATTTCGGGCTCGGCTCCATGCCGGGCCCGTTTCGTTTCGGGGGTTTGAGTTGTGTTGTTGTGGGCGGTGTGGCTGCCGCTCGTTGCTCAAAAGCCCGATGCCGAATGCGGCCCGTGTCGGACCGTGTCTTTTCTCCCCGACCGCCCTTAGCTCAGTTGGATAGAGCAACGGCCTTCTAAGCCGTAGGTCACACGTTCGAATCGTGTAGGGCGGGCCAGTCAAATCAGCACGTTAGCTGATATTTTTACATTCCTCGTCCTCAGTTGGCATGCTCATGTAGGCGGCATGTAGGTTTTTGTAGTCAACCTGGATTGCCGACAATCCATGTGGACGGGCTACCCTCACTGACAAACGCTCACTTTAATGGTGTCGTACGCTGCAATGCCGAACCCGTCACACGACAAGATCGAGGCGCGGAGGGGTAGTCAGCTGATCACTAATACCTATCGATGTAACAGCAGATGCCAAGACTTTCCCAGCCTTGGCATTTTTTATGCCGCATGGGCGCGGCGGCCTTGGCCGGCGCCGGATCGGGCTTGGCGGGCTCGCCCATCAACGAATCGATCGCGTCGTGCAGGTCATGGCGAGCATCGATCGCAGAGGATGTGAGGGCGGAATCTTCGTGGCGGCCGAACGGCGGATAGCTATCGACCGAGTCGGCGCTGGCTTCATGTGCGGCGTGGACAACGTGATCGGGGTAAGGCGCGTACGCTTCCCATTCGTTAAATTCATCGACGTCGACGGAAGGCGGGGCGGCTGCGCTGTGAGACGGCGAGGGAGCGACAGGTGCGTGTCGGCGTGCCGGCCGGTCCTTGATAGCGAGCCAATAGAAACCCACCGCGAACATGGCGACGAGCGCGAGGTCCAGCCCGATCAGCACAAAGGTAGGGGGATCAGAGATCACGGAAACTCCTGAGCGAAGTGCACCGACGCGGAAATGCATCGACGGAGCGGCAATAGCTGGCCGGGCTCAGGAAGGTGATATGTGGTTGAAAGAAAGTTGATTATCGTTTGTGCGCCAATTCACCCTCGCAATTCTGTCAGGGATTTTTGAGGTGATGGGTGAGGTAATATTCGCGCGGATTGCCATTACAATGGCGCCCATAGTTGCGGACGACGCAATATGTAACTTGCCACGGTCGGGGTAGCGGGGCGAGCGCCCGTGTTGGAGCTTCGGCGCGAACGAACTGTTTCAACCGGGCAACGATTAACGTTCTTTGACGCTGACTTTCTACGTTTCAGTTAGATTCCAGCGATGTTCGATGCCGTGAGAGCGGATCGAAAAAAAATCGCGAGTAGACCAAAATAATGAACAAGAACCAATATCGGCTGGTGTACAGCCGCGTGCGCGGTATGCTGGTTGCAGTCGAAGAGACGGCCGGCAGGACGGGGAAAACAAATACGGGCGAGGCTGGCCGCGTTGCCAAGCGGGGCGGCGAGCATCCGGCAGCGAAGTTCGCGTTACGGGTGACTGCATTCGGCGCACTGGTCGCGGCCGGCATGAATCCGATTTGGGCGAATGCGCAGATCGTCGGCGGAGGGGCTCACGCGCCCGCGGTGGTGCAGACGCCCAACGGCCTGCCGCAAGTCAACATCAACACGCCGAGCGCTGCCGGCGTGTCGCTGAACACCTATAACCAGTTCGACGTTCAGAAGAACGGCGCGATCCTGAACAACGCGTCGACGATCGTCAACACGCAGCAGGCCGGCTATATCAACGGCAACCCGAACCTGAGTGCGGGGCAGGCGGCGCGCATCATCGTCAACCAGGTCAACAGCACCGCGGCTAGTCAGATCAAGGGGTATGTGGAGATCGCGGGCAGCCGTGCGGAGGTCGTGCTGGCCAACCCTGCCGGTATCGTCGTGGACGGTGGCGGGTTCATCAATACCTCGCGCGCGGTCTTGACAACTGGCGTGCCGCAATTTGGCGCGGACGGGTCGTTGACGGGCTTCAATGTCAATCGCGGCCTCGTGACCGTGCAAGGCGCGGGGCTCGATGCGTCCACGGTGGATCAGACCGACATCATCGCCCGTGCTGTACAGGCTAATGCCGCGATCTATGCGAAGAACCTCAATGTAATCGCCGGTACGAACCAGGTTAATCACGACACGCTTGCCGCGACGCAGATCGCCGGTGACGGTCCCGCTCCTGCCGTCGCGATTGACGTGGCTCAGTTAGGCGGCATGTATGCCAATAGGGTGTTTTTGGTTGGCAACTCCGCAGGCGTTGGTGTCGCGAACGCAGGGACGATCGCGGCGCAGGCAGGCGATTTGACGTTGCAATCGGACGGCCGGCTCGTGCTCGCGGGCAAGACCACGGCAAGCGGCAACCTCGCGATGTCGGCCTCGGGCGGCATCCAGAATAGCGGCACCACGTATGCGCAGCAATCGTTGTCGGCGAACACTGCGGCCGATCTGACGAACAGCGGGACGCTCGCGGCCCAGCAGAATGCGACGGTCAACGCCGGCGGTGTCAACTCGACTGGCACGCTCGGCGCGGGTGTGAACAACGACGGTTCCGTCGCGCACAGCGGTGACTTGAACCTGAGTGCGTCGGGCCAACTGTCCGCGACCGGCCAGAATGTGGCGGGCGGTAACGCATCGCTGACCGGCGGCAGTGTGAATCTCGCCGGCAGCCAGACCGCCGCGAACGGCAATCTGTCGCTGAACGCGACGGCCGCCGACGTGAATCTGTCGAACGCGACGACGAGCGCGCAAGGCGCCATTCAGGCGAATGCATTGGGCACCATGATCAACGATCACGGCAGCCTGTCGAGCGGCAACAGCACGACGCTGACCGGCGGCAACCTGTCGAACCAGGGCGGCAAGGTGTCGTCGCAGGGGCAGCTGTCGGTCAACGTCGCAGGCCAGATCGCCAACCAGTCCGGCGAACTGGTATCCGAAAGCACGGCAGACGTGCGTGGCGGCGCCATCGCGAACAACCGGGGCACCGTTCAAAGCGCGGCTGGCATGACGGTGGCCGGTGTGTCGCTGGACAACACGGCGGGTCGGATTACGTCGCTCAACAGCGACAGCCTCTCCGTGACGACCAGCGGCCAGTTGACCAACGCAGCGGGCACGACTGCAAACGGCGCGCAGGGCGGCGTGATCGGTGGCAACGGCGACGTCACCGTGCGCGGCGGCAACGTGGCCAACCGCGGGACGATGACGTCCAATACGAATCTGCATGTCTCGGGACAATCGATCGACAATAGCAGTGGCGCTTTGCAGGCTACGCAAAATGTGGCGGTCGATGCGGGTGCGCGCCTGATCAATAGCGGCGGCTCGATTGTCGCTCAGACGGCGGCACTGAGCGGCACAGCCCTCGACAATAGCGCGGGCGCTGTGAAGGCCGACAAGGTATCGTTGAACGCGACCGATCTCGTGAATCACGGCGGCACGATCACGCAGATCGGCACCGGCGCGATGGGCGTGAACGTGTCCGGCACGCTCGATAACTCCGGCGGCGGCACGCTGCAAACCAACAGTAGCGACCTGACGCTCGCTCCCGCGTCGCTGGTCAATGACGGCGGCAAGATCACGCATGCGGGCACCGGCACGCTTACGCTCGGCAATGGCACGGGATCAGTGTCGAACGTCGGCGGTACGATCGCGAGCAACGGGCGCGTGGTGGCGCAATCGGCCACGCTGAACAACACGTCCGGCTCGATCGGCGGCCAAGCTGGCTTGTCGGCCACGGTCGGTAGCGTGCTGAACAATACGAACGGCAAGCTGCTGTCCAATACGGACCTTGGCATCGCTAGCGGCACGCTCGCGAACGACGGCGGCAAGATCGGCGCGACTACGAACGCGATGATCCACACGGGTTCGATGACGAACCTGGGTGGATCGGTCAGCGCGTCCAATGTGTCGGTGACGGCTGATTCGACGCTTAACAATAGCGGCGGCAAACTCGAAGCCAACCAGCTCGCGTTGACCACACCGAATCTGACGAACCATGGCGGCACGATCACGCAATATGGCTCGTCGACCATGGCTGTCAACGTCAGCGGCACGCTCGATAACTCGGCAGCCGGTGTGATTCAGACGAACAGCACCGACCTTACGCTGACTCCGGCTTCGCTCGTGAACGATGGCGGCACGATTACGCATGCGGGTACCGGCACGCTGACGATTGGCAACGGCACTGGTTCGATGTCGAACGTCGGCGGCTCGATCGCGAGCAACGGGCGAGTCGTCGCGCAAAGCGGTTCGCTGAACAACACGTCGGGGGCGATCAATGGCCAGGCCGGGGTGACAGCGACGATCGCCGGCGCATTGAACAACACGCGTGGCAAGCTATTGTCCAGTACGGACCTTGCTGTTTCCAGCGGCACACTGACGAACGACGGTGGCCAAATCGGCGCAAGCGCGAGCGCGACGATCCACACGGGCTCGATGTCGAACCTGAACGGTTCAATCGTTGCGCCTAACCTGTCGGTGACGGCCGACTCGACGCTTGACAACAATGACGGTTCGCTCGAAGCGAATCAGCTCGCGTTGAGCGCGTCGAATCTCACCAACCACGGCGGCACGATCACGCAACTTGGGTCGTCGGCCATGGCTGTCAACGTCAGCGGCACGCTCGACAATTCGAATGGCGGCACGCTACAAACCAACAGTACGGACCTGACGCTTTCGCCTGCATCACTCGTGAACGATGGCGGCACGATTACGCATGCCGGCAGCGGCACGCTGACGCTTGGAAACGCGACGGGATCGGTATCGAACGTTGGCGGAGCGATTGCAAGCAACGGTGGCGTCGTGGAGCATTCGGCCACGCTGAACAATACATCGGGGTTGATCAACGGCAAATCCGGGTTGACGGCGACGGTCGGCAGCGCGTTGAACAATACGAACGGCAAGTTGCAGTCCCGTGCGGACCTTGGCATTTCCAGCAGCACGCTGACGAACGACGGCGGTCAGATTGGCGCGAGCACGAATGCGTCGATCCACACGGGCTCGATGACGAACCAGAGCGGATCGGTCAGTGCGTCCAACCTGTCCGTGACGGCCGATTCGACGATCGACAACAGCAGGGGCAAGCTCGAAGCCAACCAACTTGCGTTGACCGCGCCGAACTTGACGAACCACGGCGGGACGATCACGCAATATGGCTTGTCGGCCATGGCTGTCAACGTCAGCGGCTCGCTCGACAACTCCGCAGCGGGCGTGATTCAAACGAACAGTACGGACCTGACGCTGGCCGCTAGCCAATTGAACAATGCAGGCGGCACGATCACGCATGCCGGTACCGGGACGCTGACCATCGCGCCGGGTAACGGCGCGAGGGGGCTGAACAATGCAGGCGGGACCATTGTCACCAAGGGGCAGGCGGTTGTCGACGCGAGCAGTTGGGACAACTCGAACGGCATTCTCGCGGCACAGGGCGGCGTGACGGCGACGGTTGCGGGCGACGTGAACAACGCACAAGGGCTGGTGCGTGCGGGCGCGTCTCTGTCGTTGACGAATGGCGGCGCGCTGGTGAACCAGGCCGGGCACGTTCAGGCCGGTCAGACGACGGCCGGCGACACGAGCACGATCGCGGTTCATTCCGGCTCGATCAACAACGCTGACGGGGCCATTACCGACCTCGGCACGGGCGCGATGACCGTGCGAGGCGGCAGCCAGATCACGAACAGCCGCGCGGGCAACGTGTCGGGCATGGGCGCGATCACCGGTAACGGCGACGTTACGATCAGCGCGACATCGATTTCGAACACGCAAGGCGGGCAGTTGAGCGGCGCGAGCCTCCATGTTCAAGGGGCGACCTTGGACAACAGCGGCGGGCAAATCGGCAGCGTTGCGAATTCGAGCGGCAACGTGGACGTGACGGCGAGCGCCGCAATCACGAACACGAACGGGCAAATCAGCTCCACGCACGACCTGACGATCACGGCTCCGACACTGCAAGGCGGCGGCGCGTATAGCGCAGCGCACGATGTACGCGTGAACCTGCAAGGCGATTACACGACAACGCCGGATACGCAGTTCAACGTCGGCAACGATCTTACCTTTGCGCTACCCGGCACGTTCACCAACAACGCGGGCTTCCAAACCATCAATGGCCTGAACATCAACGCGGCCAATATCGTCAATTCGGGCGCGTTGTCGGCCGGTGGACTGCTGCATACGCAATCGAGCAATCTGTCGAATACCGGCTCGCTGGTGGGAGGGAGCGTCTCGCTCAACGCAACCGGCACGGTGTCGAACGTTGGGTCCACGGCGTTGATTGGCGCATCGGATAGCAACGGCAAGCTTGAAATTCTCGCGCACGACATCGAAAACCGTGACGACGCGACGGCGACCGATTCGATGCCAACGACGGCGATTTTCGGGATGGGTAAGGTCGTGCTCGCGGGCGGCAAGGACGCGAGCGGCAATTATACGAACGCGTCGCTGATCAATAACGTATCCGCTCTGATTCAGTCCGGCGGTGATATGGAACTGCACGCCGACAAGGTGACGAGCACGCGTCGTGTGATGAGCACCTCGGGAAGCACGAGTAACGTTGATCCGGCGGCCCTCGCGCAATACGGCATTAGCCTGTCAGGTTGCGCATCGTACTTCGCGGTGAATTGCGCGGGAGGGGGACAGATGATCGCCGGTCTCGGGCCCTCCAACCTCACACCGGCCATAACAGCCGCCTTGATCGCCCAGCCGGGCGGTATGTACATTGACCCGCCGCACGGCGGCCAGTGGAACAGCGGGTACTTCTACACGACCTATACTGGAACGGCTGTGGGGAACACGGTCACGGCATTGAGCCCGACTGCGCAAATCGTGTCGGGCGGCAGTCTTAACGCAACATCGACCGGTACCCTGCAAAACTACTGGAGCAGCATCACGGCCGTTGGCAACCTCAACTTGCCGCAAAACTATGACGGCAACGGTTGGGCGGCAACGGGCCAGCAGGCGCCGACCGTGACGGTGACGTACTCGGGCCAGTACCACTACAACAACTACGACAGCAGCGAATATAACTGGCAATTGCCGTTTGGCAACGCCCCGTTCGTGACGGGCCGGCCGGGCGGCTATACCCAAGTCGCGCCAGCAGACGTCAAGACCTACCGTCTGCCGGCCTACGATTCGACCTTGGGTTCGAATGGCACGATTTCCGGCACGGGCGTGAGCATCAACAATACCGCAGGCAACGCATCGCTTCCGTCGCTTGGCCTGCTGCCCGGTCAATCGGTCGCGGGTTTGACGCCGGTCTCGCTCAATGGCGCAGCGGCGGGTTCGGGGGCGACGGTGACGCCTGCCACGCTCAATGGCAATGCAACGGCTTCGGCAACGACTGGTGGCGCCGTTCGAGGAACGATCGCGGGCGCGGGCGCCCAGTCGGCGGCGCCGGTGCATGGCGGCGCCTCAACACCGGTCGATCGGATCATTGCAAGCGCGACTGCGTTGAACGTGCTGAATAACCTGACGATTCCACAGGGTGGCTTGTACCGGCCGAATCCGTCGCCAAATGCGAGCTACGTGATCGAGACGAATCCGGCGTTCACGAACCAGAAGAACTTCATTTCGAGCGACTACTTTTTCGGTCAGATCGGGGTTGACCTCACCCACATTCCGAAGCGCTTGGGTGACGGCTTCTATGAACAGCAGCTTGTACGCAATCAGGTGACGGCGCTGACTGGCCGCGCGGTATTGGGTCCGTACACGGATCTTCAGACGATGTATCAGCAGCTTATGGCGGCGGGTGCATCGTTGGAGAGGTCGCTTAATCTGCCGCTGGGCGCGAGCTTGTCTCCCGAGCAGGTATCAAAGCTGACCGGTAACGTGATCATGATGGAAACGCGCGTGGTCGACGGTCAGTCAGTGCTCGTGCCGGTCGTGTATCTGGCACAGGCGAACCAGCAGAACGTCAATGGTCCGCTGATCACCGCCACCGACATCGATCTGAAGGACGCGCAGAACTTCGCGAACAGCGGCACGCTGAAGGCGGACAATTCGTTGTCGATTCAAGGCAAGCAGATCGACAACGCGTTCGGTGCGCTGCAAAGCGGCGGCCTTATGTCGCTGAAGACGGATGGCAACGTCGATCTCACATCGGCGAAGGTCAAGGCGGGTAGCTTGAACCTGAACGCAGGCGGTGATCTCGTTCTCAATAGCGCGGTGAATACCGACACCCAGGTAAGCCGCGACGGTGCGACGAGCGTCAAGACGACGCTTGGGCCGATTGCTCAACTCGACGTCAAGGGCGACGCGGCGATCATCGCCGGCGGCAACCTTGAACAGCATGCGGGTGCGCTGACAGTTGGCGGGAATCTCGGCCTGCTTGTTGGCGGGAACTACGACCTCGGTACGCAGCAAGTCGGCGAACACAAGATCGTGCAGCGCGCGAATGGCGTATCGAATACCGACATCAACGGTGTGGTTGGGAGCGCTGTGAATATTGGTGGCGTGTCGATGATCGGGGTGAATGGCGATCTGACCGCAGCCGGCGCGCAAATCAACCTGGGCAACGGGGGCACGATCGCCGCCAAGGGGAATGTCACGCTTGGCGCGGCGAGCACGACCTCGACGATCGACAGCAACGGTTCGGGTAGCGACCACCACGGCAGCTATTCGGAAACATTGCACACGTCCGACCAGACCGTGGTTGGCACGGCGGTGCATAGCGGCAATACCGTGAACGTTGCTTCAGGCAAGGACATCAACGTCATCGGAAGCACGATCTCGCTTGACCAGGGCAACGTGGGCCTGATGGCAGTCGGCAACGTGAACGTCGGCGCGGCGACCGAAACCCATGTGTCGAACATGGACGAGTCGCACGACCACGGTGGCGTCGCAAGTCATGCGAGCGCGACAAACCGGGTTGATCAGACCATCACGTATGCCAATGGCAGCACGATCTCGGCCGATGGCGTAACGGTCGTAAGCGGGAAAGACATCAACGTCACCGGTAGCTCCATTGTCGGGACGCACGATGTGGCACTGTCGGCCAAGGACAATGTCAACATCACTGCAGCAACCAACACGTATCAGGACAACGAGTATCACCAAGAGAAGCATTCGGGCCTGTCCGGCTCGGGTGGTCTGGGTATCACGATCGGATCGAGCGAAAAGAGCGATCGATATAACGCAACTTCGACGACGCAAAGCCAATCACGCAGCTCCGTCGGCAGCGTCGAAGGCAACGTGAAGGTGTCGGCTGGCAAGGACGTTCATATCGGCGGCAGCGATGTGGTCGCCGGCAAGGCGGTGGACGACGTCAAGGGCACGACGGGTAACATCAGCATTGCTGGCGAGAACGTCACGATCGACTCGGGACAGGACCGTGCGCAATCGCATGATCAGCAAGAAGCGCGTTCGAGCGGGTTGACGGTGGCGGTCACTGGTACGCCGTTTGATACGATGCGCAACCTGAAAGCGGATGCGTCCTCGGGCAACGGTTTCCAGCGAGGCCAATCGGTGCTGACCGAAATCGGCGCAAGTGCGGCCGATGTGCCGTCGATTTCGGTGACGTACGGTCGGAGCCGTAGCAGCAGTACGACCGACATGTCGAGTTTGACGAATGCGGGAAGCACGGTGCGTGGCGGCGGCAACGTGACCGTGAAAGCGACCGGCGGTGCGCACAAAGATGCGAATGGGAACACCGTGGACGGCGATATTGCCGTGATTGGCTCCGCGATCAGCGCTGGCGGTACGGCGACGCTGGATGCCAACCGCGACGTGACGTTGCAGGCGTCGACCGATCAACTTCGGCAGAGTACGTCGTCGAGCAGTTCCAGCACGAGCCTCGCGCTACTGTCGACGCCGAGCCTTGGAGACGTCGCTCGCTGGATCGGCGGCACGGCCAACAGTGGCGGGAACAGTCCGTCACCGTACAACGCGAGCCGGAGCAATTCGGACGGCAGCCAGACGATGACCCAGCAAACGGCGTCGTCGGTCACTGGCAATAGCGTTGTCATCAAGAGCAAGACGGGCGACATTAACGTCGTCGGGTCGGGCATCAGCGGAACGCAGGGCGTCGATCTCGTCGCTACGCAGGGCGCGATCAATGTACTGGCGGGGCTCGAAACCAACGTGACGCACCAGGAATCGAGTAGCCACCAGGTTGGCAGCCTCGGTAGCAACGGCACGGCGACCGGTTTTTCGGTCGGTGTGGCGAATAGCCATAGCGTGCAGGACACGTCGTCGCAAACGCAGAGCACGATGCGCAGCCAGATTGTGAGCGGCAACGGCAACGTGACGCTCGATGCGAAGCAGGACATTACGGTGGCAGGCTCCGACCTGAGTGCGGGTAAGGATTTGACGCTGATCGGCAAGAACTTGAATCTCGATCCGGGAACGGACGCGACACAGAGCCGCATGAGTCAGGATTCGAGTCAGTTCGGCGTCAGTGTTGCGCTTGGCGGCGCAGTGGGCAATGCAATCGCGCAGGCGAACCAGGCGTTTGGCCAGCCGGCGCGTGGCGGCGACTCGCGATTGGCGGCGCTCGACAAGGCACAGGCCGGACTTGCCGCATACAACGCATATCAAGTTGGTAGTGCATTGAGTAACGGGCAGCCAACGAATCAGGCACTGGTCAAGGCGACGGTCAGCATTGGCGGCGGTACCAGCCACAGCGAAGCGCAATCGAGCTCGGTCGCCAACGACGGGAGCACGCTGCACGCTGGCGGTAAGGCAACGCTGATTGCAACGGGGAGCGGAGCCAAGGATGCAAATGGCTTTGCGACCGACGGTGACATCAATGCCAGCGGGACGCAGATTAGCGCGCAGCACGTTGAGCTGAGCGCGGCGCGCGACATCAACCTGACGAGCGCGAAGGATACGAGCCAGCAGTCGAGCAGCAATAGCAGCAGCGGCGGCAGTATCGGCGTGGGTGCTGCTCTCGGTGGACAGCAGAATGGCTTTACGCTTGAACTGGGTGCAAGCACGGCGCACGGCAATGCGAACGGTAATAGCGTCACGAATCGCGATACACAGATTACCGCGAGCGATACGCTGTCGATTACGAGCGGACGCGATACGAACTTGCGTGGAGCCGAGGTGTCGGGCAATACGATCAACGCGAGTGTCGGGCGCGACCTGAACGTTCAGAGCCAGCAGGACACCAGCACCTACGACAGCAAGCAATCGAGCGCCGGGTTCCAGGCAAGCATTTGCGTGCCGCCGTTCTGCTACGGTCAGACGGTGAGCGGTAGCGCGAGCGCGAGCCAGCAGAACATCAACGCGAACTATCAGTCGGTGAACCAGCAAAGCGGCATCTATGCGGGTACCGGCGGGTATAACGTGAACGTTGGGAACCATACGCAGCTCGACGGTGGCGTGATCGCCAGCACGGCGACGCCGGATAAGAACAGCTTGTCGACGCAGACGCTTGGCTATTCGAATCTGGAGAACCACGCGTCTTACTCGGGCGATACGGTGGGCGTCAGCGCGAGCGGTGGATTCGGGAACAGCACGCCGGGCGGCGTGAATCTCAATACGCCTGTCAAGCAGGGTGCTAGCAACACAACGGGAGCGCTGAATTCGCAGGGCCTGGGGCCGAGCGGATTCTCGGCAGCTGGCACGAGCAGCGACGCGTCGGGGACGACCTATGCGGCTGTCAGTCCTGGGAAGATCACGGTACGCGGTGACACGGGTACCGGACACGACAGCACTGCTGGGCTGAGCCGCGACACGGCGAATGCGAACGGTGCGGTACAGAACACGTTCAATGCGCAGAACGTGCAGAACGACATGGCGGTCCAGCAATCGGTCGGCCAAGTTGGGATGCAGGTGGTGGGGGATGTCGCGAACGCGCTGCAGAACAAGGCAATTGCAGACGAAACGAAGGCCCGACTGGCATATGCCAATGCTAGTGCCGCCGGAGATACAGCCGGGATGGCACAGGCGCAGGCCGATTTCACGGCGGCGCAACAGCAGGAAGCTTTGTGGGGTAACGATGGCGCAGCCCGGATCGCATCACACGCCGGTATAGCCGCAATCGGTGCGGCGATGGGCGGTGGAAATGTGGCCGGGGCGGTCGCTGGCACGGTAGCCGGTGACATGGCAGGCAACGCCGTTGGGAACGCGCTCGGCGATACACTGGGCGGCACGTTGTTGGCGAATGCGGCATCGGGGCTGGCTGGTGCGGCGGCGGGCGGTTTGCTGGGCGGCTCGGCTGGTGCGATGAGCGGCGCAAATGGTGCGTTGAGCGCGGATCTGTTCAATCGCCAACTGCACCCGCAAGAACGCACCATGATTTCCACTGTGGCGAAGGGGATCGCGACGGCGAACGGCAAGACACCGGCTGATCAAGCGACGCTGGCGGACTACTGGACCAACATGCTGACGTTGGCGGCAGGCGCGAAGGTAGACGCGCAGGCACAGACACAGCTCACGCAATATGAAATTCAGCTGGTGCAGGCGGCAAAGGCGTCTGGTAACTCGCAAGCTCTCGATACGTTTATGCAGAATCTGGCGATTGCTCAGAAGGCGATCAGTCAGATGTCCGGCTATACGATTTCGGGGACGACCGGTCCAATCGTTGCGGATGGCAGCACTGTCAAGACGTTCCAGTCGACCAGCGCTCAATTCAATGACTCGACGTTGTTTGGTACACCGGGGGGAACAGCACATGCATTCGCCCCGGGACAAACGCCACAGACGGCCGGGATCGGATCGCAATATTACGTTGATCCGAACGGCCCGACCAATCAACAGGTGGCTGGATTTGCGAATGACTTGATTCAGCAAGCTGGGACATCACCCGATGCGATTGCATCAGTCCATCCGGTTGCGGACGCCGTTATTGCTACGATGGGCGGTGGATTAGCAACCGGCGCTGTTAAGGCGATTGCCGGGCGGGTCGCGGCTGCGGTGTCGGACGTTGTTTCGCAGTCGATCGCGGATGTACCGAAGCCGGTCACATCGGGAGGAACGGCGAATGCCGCCACTGCTGAGCCTCTTGCGGTCGATCTTGCGAAGGCTCAGTCGATTGATCCTCTGATTGGTAAGACATTACCCGGAGCATCCGCGCCGGTTCAGGTGACGGCTGATGCAAGCATTGGTGGGCGATCGTTCTATGATGTCAATCAGACGGCACGCGGAGTTGGATTTTCTGACCCGAGTCAACCTACGCTTATTTCAAAGTTGGTAGCGCCTGGAGACCCGAACGGAATCTACGGCGAGGCCCACGCGGAGATCGGTGTCATTCAGCAAGCATATAACGCGGGATTGACGCAAGATCAACCTATGACGATTGTAGTTAGAGGGTTGGCGCCGTGTGACTATTGCCAATCTGATCTCGTTAAGATGGCCGACGCTGCCGGCCTAAGTAAGCTCACCGTAGTTAACGGGGCCGATGGATCGATTTCGCAATGGGTCAGAGGCAGCGGAAATAAGCTGGTTGAAACTCAAGGAGCGAAATTTTGAAAAATGTTATTCGTTTGAAAGCGGCAAGCAAACATTCTGGAGAATTATCTTCCTTCAGTAGTGAGGAGGCCTCGTGGGAGGAGGTCCAGCAGTGGATTCGACGTGTATTTGAATTCGGTGGAACGGTCACGCTGACGATCGCCGTTCGCGAGGATGTAGATAGACTCTTGCTAGGAGATTCTCTGGCGATGTATTCCCATCCTGGGGAATGTCGGCTTGTCTATGATCCTGTAACCCCGCCGACTGAGAAAACGGCACGGCGCGAATGGTGGGAGCCGGGTGATGCACCATTTCGAGGAACCACTAGCTTTTTGGGGCATGAGTGGGATGATCGAACGGTGTGTCGCAATATATCGGTGGCGCTGGAAATGTTTCTGGATTTCTACACGCATCGGAATTTAACGGAAGTGAGCCTCAAGAAAACTCGATCGGTTTGGGATAGAAAGCCGCGATAATTACTGTAAAAAAATTTAGATGGATATGATAAAGCGGTTAGTAGCCTTGCCGGTCATAGCCTTGGTATCGCTCGGGGTGCAGGCGCAGCAGGTCCCCACGCCTGCTGACCAAGGGGCGGCGGCGAGGGCGAACGCGGAGCAGGATCGACAAGCGCAGCAGCAACGCGACGCGCAGCAACGTGACGCGGCCGTACGTGCGCCTTCGATGCGCTCTGACGTGCCGAAGATCGAAGCATATCCGACGCTTCCCACGGAAACGCCGTGCTTTCGTATTGATCGCTTCACGCTCGATGTGCCCGCGTCGTTGCCCGACGCAGTGAAGGCACAAGGTGCGTCGGCGCTGCCAATGGATCGCTTCGCGTTTGCGCGCGACTGGCTGAACCACTACGCCGGGCAATGCGTCGGCAAGCAAGGCGTTGACGTGCTGGTCAAGGGGCTATCTCAGGCAATTCTGGCGCGCGGCTACGTCACCACGCGCGTGCTCGTCCCCGAACAAGATCTGTCGACCGGTACGCTGAAACTGTCGCTGATTCCCGGCACGATCCGGCGCATCCGTTTCTCAGATGAAAAGCTGCGCGGCACATGGAAAACTGCATTCCCGACCGGCGATGGTGAAGTATTGAATCTGCGCGACCTGGAGCAAGGTCTGGAGCAGATGAAGCGCGTGTCGAGCCAGGACGTCTCGATGCAGATCGTGCCAGGCGACCTCCCCGGCGAAAGCGACGTCATGCTCGACGTGAAGCGCGGCAAGCCGTGGACCGTCGTCGCATCGATCGACAACTCCGGCACGCGCGCCACCGGCAAGCTGCAAGGCAACCTGTCGGTCGGCATCGATAACCCGCTCGGCCTGAACGATACCTTCAACGTCGGCGTGAGCCAAGACCTTGAGTTCGGCGACAAGCGGCTCGGCTCGCACGGCTGGAATGGCTTCTATTCGATTCCGTGGGGTTACTGGACGGCCACGCTATCGGCGTACACGAACACCTACTACCAGCAGATCGCGGGCGTGAATCAGACGTTCGTCGCGAGCGGCAACTCGAAGACGGTCGACTTCAAGCTGGCTCGGGTGCTGGCGCGCAGCAAGAGCGACGTGCTCGGCGCGTACTTCCGGCTATCCCGCCGTTTTGGTAAGAGCTTTATTGAGGATACCGAGATTTCGCAGCAGCGCCGTAACAACACGATCATCGAACTCGGTCTGACCGACCGCCACTATTTCGGCGGCGCGCAGTTCGACGGCTCGCTTGCATATCGTCAAGGGGGCGGCGGGTTGGGCGCTCAGGACGATGCGTTCGCGGCGGGGGGCGGGCCGACCTATCGCTTCAAGATGGCAGCGCTCGACGCGAACCTGTCGGTGCCCTTTGCGATCGGTAAGCAGCCATTCCGCTATGTCGGCACACTCCACGGCCAGTACACCGGGAACACGCTGTACTACATCGACGACTTGACGATTGGCAGTCGCTACACGGTACGCGGCTTCGACGGTGAAACGATGCTGGCCTCCGCACGCGGCTTCTACTGGCGCAACGAGCTACAGGCGCCGATTGGGCAGACGGGGCAGGCGCTCTATGCGGGGCTCGATTATGGCCGCGTATGGGGGCCGCAGCCGATCGCACTCGTCGGCACGCAACTGGCGGGTGCTGTGATCGGCGTGAAGGGGAATATCGGCACGCGATTCGGCTCCTATGCGTACGATCTCTTCGCGGGTACGCCTGTCTACAAGCCGTCAGGTTTTCCGACGGCACGTGTGACGCTCGGTTTTCAGGTGACCGCTCAGTTCTGAAGACAATGAGCCAAGGTACTTCTCCGACACGTAGACTCCTGATACCCCGAAGGCGAGTTCGAAGTCGTCGCGCGCGGTCTCGGCCCCCGTTGCACCCCGCCGAACGTTCGTAACAGGCCGCGGGCGTCCGGCCCTCGCACATCGATTTCCGCAACCAATCACCATACTGACAACCATACCGAAACACCGAAAGGCGATCCCGCGCGGTCGCGTCCACTCGCATCCCGCCCCCGCAGCGGAACAACCTGCGCCAAACTGCGCCGCTCCGCTCCTCCGCCTTGCAGTCGCGACGTATGCCACCTATATATATGACTAATTGACTCGCACCACGGCAGCGGTGCGGCATGCGGCGGGGGCACGCCATCAAATCAGAACAATCGGGGGCCGAACGGGAGCCCAACATGGACGAGAGTGTGTCAGCCACACGGATGTGTTCCGGCACCTGGCTTTCGAACGTACTGCACGCACTCACGCGTCCCCGCGCCAGGCAGGCGCTGGCGCTGATCGCGTGCGGCGCCGCACTGAGCGGCCAGGACGCCGGCTTCGCGGCGGAACCCGGCGTGACCGGCGACACGATCCGCCTGGGCATGGTCAACGCGCAATCGGGCAATTCCGCGGGCCTCGGACACGGGCTGCTGATCGGCGCGCAAGCCGTATTCGACGACGCCAATGCTCACGGCGGCGTGCGCGGCCGAAAAATCGACCTCGTCGTCGCCGACGATCGCTACGAACCCGACCGGACGGTGGACGACACGCTGGAAATGATCGAGCGGGGCAACGTCCTTGCGCTGTTCGGCTATGTCGGCACGCCGACGACCACCGCGGTGCTGCCGATGATCCGGGACGCCGGCATTCCGCTCGTCGGTACGTTCAGCGGCGCGATGGCGCTGCGCAGGCCGGTCATTCCGGAGGTCTTCAACATCCGGGCGAGCTATGACGACGAAACGCGCGCGCTGGTCGATTACTTGATCGCGCACGACCGCGCGAAGCGCTTCGCGGTGTTCTACCAGGACGACGGCTTCGGGCTCGCGGTGCTGGCGGGCACGCAGCTCGCGCTGCACCGCCATGGCCTCGACGTCGTCGCCACCGGCACGTTCCGGCGTGGCACGACGGCGGTCAATACGGGGCTCGCGGCCGTACTCGACGCGCGGCCGGACGTCGTCATCATGGTCGGCCCGTATACGCCGGTCGCCGCATTCATTCGTGCGGCGCACCGCGAAGGCCTCGCGGCCCGTCTCGCGGCGGTGTCGTTCGTCGGCACCGACGACCTGTTGCGCCTGATCGGCGACGAAGGGAACGGCATGCTGATTTCGCAGGTCGTGCCGCTGCCGCAAAGCGAGCGTCCCGTGGTCCGGGACTGCGCACGGCTGATCGCGCAGCGCTTTCCGGACGAGCACATCGGCGTGGTGCACATCGAGGGCTGCCTCGACGCGAAGGTCGCGTTGATCGGGCTGGACCGCGCGGGGCCGGCACCGACCCGGGCGACGCTGAAGCAGGCGCTCGAATCGATCCGGCACCTCGACCTCGGCGGCCTGGTGGCCAACCTGGGCACCGACGATCACCAGGCGCTGAACGACGTATTCCTCACCGAAATCGCGCACGGCCGCGTCACGCCGCTCGCCGTGCCGGCGCAATGAGCGGCCGGATGGCCGCCGGGCCATCCCGATCCTGGAGAGCTGCATGGACATCAAGGCGAAGCTCGTCACCAGCACCAGCCTGATGCTGCTGGGCGCGGTGGCGATTTCCGTGACCAGCCTGATCGCGGTGCACGGCATCGCGTCCGGCGTGCGCACGCTGACGACGGAATCGCTGCCGCTGCAGGTGCGCAGCAACGAACTCCAGCGCGCGTATGCGGAACTCGCGGTGGAGTTCGGCCGGCTCGAGCACGCCCAGGATGCGTCGGAGCGGCAGCAGTCGTCGTCGGAGATCGAAACGCAATTGCAGCGGATCTCCGGCATCACGGCCGCCGTGCGCGCGATCGACGGGCACGGCATCGACGAACCGTCCACCGACCTGCGGACGATGCTCGGGTCGATGAACGAAGGCGTCGACAAGCGCCTGCGCGGCGATGCGCAACTCGTCGCCGAACGCCGGCTGATCGAACGCGTGCAGACACGGGGCGCCACGTTGCTGACCGAGATCGGCAAGGAAACCGGGCGGCTGGACAACGACGCCGATGCGGCGGTGAGCGGCGCGCTCGCGGCCAATACCGCATACAACCGGACGATTCATGCGCTCGATCAGGTACGCATGAACGTCAAGGACGTCATCACCGCCGCCGGCCGCGTCGACGTCGCGCCGAACCGTTACCGGCTCGCGCCGCTGCGCGAACGCATGCAGGCGTCGATCGACGGCGCGCGCAATGCGCTCGCGATCGCGGCGCCGAATCTCGATGCCGCGACCGCGCAGGGCGTGACGAGCGCGCTCGGGCGCGTGTCGGCCGACATCCTCGATGGCCACGACGGCCTCGTCGCGCTGCGCGGCGCCATGTTCGCCGAGCCGTCCGTCGCACCGCGCTACCGTGCGAAAGAGGACCGGGTGCTGCAGTCGCTCGATGCGCTGGACGCGAAGCTCGCGGAGGTCGCGGATCCGTTCGCGTTGCAGATCGTCAAGGCGCGACAGCGCCTCGACGAGGCGATCGAATTCCGGCGGCGCGCCGCGCGGGTCGAGTCGCTGTCGTCGGTCGTGAGCGGCGGCATCAACGCATTGGCGTTCGACCTGCGCATGATCGCGCAAAGCGACAGCGCCGACCGTCTGAAGCGCGCCGACGACGAGCTGCGAAGGAGCATCGGCGCGCTGACCACGTCCGCCGGCGCGCTGCGCGATGCGCTCGTCGCGGACGGCCCGGGCAACGCGAAGCGTGCACAGGATGTCGTCGGGCTGACCACGGCGCTGGCGGGTTCCGCGCGCCGCATCCTGGCGGTGAAGTCCGACATGCTGGCGAACGACATGGCCATGCAGGGCATCGTCGCTGACGTCGACACGACTGCCAATCGCCTCGCGGCCTACACGGAGCAGGAGGCCGTGCGTGTCGATCTTCAGCAGCGCGGCATCGTCTCGGACGTCTATCGGGCCGTGGCAACCGCGATCGTAATGATCGTGGGGGTATCGTTCCTGCTCGCGATCGGCGGGCTGGTGATCAGCCATCGGCTCGGTGCGTCGATCTCCGGGCCGCTGTCGAAACTGACGCGCACGATGGCCCGCATTCGCAGCGGCAGCGACCTGTCGTTGCGCATGGCGCACAAAGGCAGCGACGAAGTCGCGGCGCTGATCGCCGGCTTCAACATGATGCTCGACGAAATCGAGCGCCGCGACGTCGATCTGCAGGCGGCGATCGCCACGGCCGAAGCCGCGAATTCGGCGAAATCGGAGTTCCTCGCGCGGATGAGCCACGAGATCCGCACGCCGATGAACGGCGTGCTCGGCATGACCGAACTGCTGCAGCGCACGCGGCTGACGTCGAAGCAGCGCAAGTTCGTCGACACCGTGTATCGATCCGGCGAGACGCTGCTCGTCCTCATCGACGACATTCTGGATTTCTCGAAGATCGAGGCGGGCAAGCTGAGGCTGGAGCGCATCGATTTCAATCTGCATCAGTTGCTCGACGACGTCGTCGCGCTGCTGGAGCCCAACGCGCGACGCAAGGAGCTTGCGCTCGTGTACAAGCGCGGCGACACCGTTCCGGAATGGATGCGCGGCGACCCGGTGCGGTTGCGCCAGGTGCTCACGAACCTGCTGGGCAATGCCATCAAGTTCACCGAGCACGGGCATGTTGAGCTCAGCGCCTCGTATTCGGACGACGGCCGCATCGTGTTCGCGATCGCCGACAGCGGCATCGGCATCGCCCCGCAGGTGGCCGCGCAGTTGTTCCGGCCGTTCCAGCAGGCCGACAACTCGATCGCGCGCAAATACGGGGGAACCGGGCTCGGTCTCGTGATTTCCCGCCAGCTGGCCGAGATGATGGGCGGCACGCTCACGCTCGAATCGACGCCCGGCAAGGGCTCGGTATTTACCGTGACGACCCGGTTCGAGCCGGCTTCCGGCGAGGTCGGCATCGCAGCGGATGCAAGACCGTCGCTCGCCGGCCTGAAGGTGCTGATCGTGGACGACAGCGAAACCGATCGCAGCGTGCTGCTCGAACATGCGATCGAATGGCAGCTGTGCGTCGCCACGGCGATCGGCGGCGACGACGCGCTGTCGCAGTTGCGCGCGGCGGTCGCCGAAGGCGCTCCGTTCGATCTCGCGATCGTCGACGTGCGGATGCCGGGGATGGACGGTATCTCGCTCGTGCAGCACATCCGTCACGATCCGTCGCTGCGTGCGCTCAGGATCATCACGCTGACCGCGTTCGAGATGATGGACAGCATCCAGGTCGCGCACGAACTCGGCATCGCCGCCCGGCTGACGAAGCCGCTCCATGGCGCCGACCTCTATACGGCCATCGCGTCGGCGATGCACGTGATGCCGTCGCGGCTGACGCCGGCCGAGCCGGTATCCGACGACGTCGGCGCGGACCCGGGCCGACCGCTCGGCGCGATCTCGGCGCGTGTGCTGCTGGTGGAGGACAACGTCGTGAATCAGCAGATCGCGCTCGCGATGCTGGAGGACACCGCCTATCAGGTCGCCGTGGCCGACGACGGCGAGCAGGCACTGAAACTGCTGGCGGACGACGTATTCGACGTCGTTCTGATGGACTGCCAGATGCCGAAGCTCGACGGCTTCGAGGCGACGCGGCAGTTGCGCCGCCGCGAAGCCGAAGCCGGTGCGCCGCGTATGCCGGTCATCGCGTTGACGGCCAATGCGCTCAGCGGCGATCGCGAGCGCTGCCTGGCCGCGGGCATGGACGACTATCTCGGCAAGCCGTTCCGCCGCGATGCGCTGCTGCAGGTGCTCGCGCGCCATGTCGGCGGCGCGGCATGCGCGGCGGCATCCGGAAGCGATGCGGCACCGACGGGCGCCGGCGTCGAAACGAATCCGGAAGCGGGCGGCGAAGCCGCCGCCGATCCGGACGACGACGCAAGCGTGATCGACCGCAAGGCGCTCGATGCATTGCGCGCGCTTCAGCGGCCGGGCCGTCCGGATATCCTGACGCGGATCATCGACCAGTTCACGGCGGATGCGCCGCGGCTGATCCGCGACATGCATGCGGCGGTCGAAGCGGGCGATCCCGACGCGCTGAAGCTGGCCGCCCATACGCTGAAATCGAGCAGCGCGAACGTCGGTGCGCACCTGCTGTCGGCGCGTTGCCGCGAAATCGAGCGGCTGGCGCGCGCCGCCGACGTGCGCGCGGCGGCGGAACTGGTCGCCGGTACGGACGCGGAATTCGGGCACGCACACGCGGCGCTGATCGCGGAGCGCGTCGAAGGTTGAATGGACGCCGGCCGATCGCCACGGCGATCGCGCGTCGGCAAAACAGGAGGACGGTCGTGAACCAGGAACATGCCGATGTGCCGGCGATTCTGATCATCGATGACGACGCAATGACGCGGATGCTGGTCGTGGAGACGCTCGAACCCGAAGGCTTTCGCGTCGAGGAAGCGACGGGGCCGCAGGAGGGCATCGACGCGTTCCTGCGTCATCGTCCGGTCGTCGTGCTGCTCGACGTCGAAATGCCCGGCGGCGACGGCTTCGACTGTTGCCGGGCGTTGCGTGCGTTGCCGGAGGGGCGCCGCGTGCCGATCGTCATGCTCACGGGCAACGACGACGACGCGTCGATCGCCAGCGCGTTCGATGCGGGCGCAACCGATTTCGTGTCCAAGCCGATGCGGTGGAAACTGCTCGGCTACCGGATCCGCTATCTGCTGCGCGCGGCCGCGGCGGTCGAAAAGCTCGCGACGACGGAGGTCAGCCTCACGCATGCGCAGGCGCTTGCGCACCTCGGCAACTGGGAATACCAGGCCGGGCGGACGGACGGCTACTGGTCGCCGGAGCTGTACCGGATTCTCGGGCTCGACGCCGCACACACGCCGCCCACGTTCGAACGACTCGTGCAGGCGGTTCCGCCCGACGAGCAGCCGATGCTCGTGCAGTCCTACACGAGCCTTCGCACCGAAGGCGTCGCGTTCTCGCTCGAGCATCGGCTGATCCATGCGGACGGCACCGAGCGCTGCGTGCTGCACCAGGCGGAGTCCGGCCGCGACCCGAACCACGCGATCATCCTGCGCGGCATCGTCCAGGACATCACCGAACGCAAGATGCAGCAGGGGCGCATCGAATACCTGGCCAATCACGACGCGCTGACCGGCCTGCCGAATCGCAACCTGCTCGGCGACCGGATGGAGCAGGCGATGTCGCAGGCGCGGCGCACCGGGCAGCTGATCGCGGTGATGGTGCTCGACCTGGACCGCTTCAAGCACGTCAACGACAGCTTCGGCCACTCGGTCGGCGACGGACTGCTGCGGGTCGTCGCCGCGCGCCTGAAAAGCTCCGTGCGCGACGGCGACACGGTCGCGCGGCTCGGCGGCGACGAATTCGTCGTGATGCTGGTCAACCTGCCGACACCGTCGGACGCGGACGTCATCGCCCGCAAGATCCTGGATACCTTCATTGCGCCGTTCGTGCTCGACGGGCATGACCTGCACGTGACGACCAGCGTCGGCGTCAGCCTCTTCCCGACGGACGGGACCGACGCGGAGACGCTGCTGAAGACGGCCGATGCCGCGCTGTATTGCGCAAAGGAACACGGGCGCAACTGCTACAGCTTCTATACGCGCGAACTGGGCGCCCGCGTCGAAGAGCAGACCATCCTCGAAAACGCGCTGCATCAGGCCGTCGCGAACAGCGAACTGGAGCTGTACTACCAGCCGAAGGTCGATCTCAAGACCGGCCAGATCAGCGGCGTCGAAGCGCTGATTCGCTGGCGACGTCCGGGGATCGGCGTGATTCCGCCCGACCGGTTCATCCCGATCGCCGAAGAAAGCGGGCTGATTCTGCCGATCGGGGAATGGGTGTTGCGTACCGCGTGCGCACAGGCCGTCGCGTGGCGCCGGGAAGGGCATCCGCCGATTCGGATTGCCGTCAATCTGTCCGCACGCCAGTTCCGGCAGCAGGACGTGGCCGAGATGGTGCGCACGGCGCTCGCGGAAACCGGTCTCGAACCGCACTCGCTCGAACTGGAGCTGACCGAAAGCGTGCTGATGCAGGACTGCAACGCGATCGCACAAACGTTGCGCGAGCTGAAGACGCTCGGCGTCGTGCTGTCGCTGGACGACTTCGGCACCGGCTATTCGAGTCTGTCGTACCTGAAGGACTTGCCGATCGACGTCGTCAAGATCGACCGTTCGTTCCTCAGCGACGTCACCACCAGCGCGGAAGGCGCGTCGTTGACGCGCTCGATCATCGCGATGGCGGAGTCGCTGCACATGGAGACGGTGGCCGAAGGAGTGGAAACGGAAGCACAGCTGTCGTTCCTGAACCGGCATCGCTGTCATGCGATGCAGGGCTATTACTTCAGCCATCCGGTCACCGGCGACGCGATCGCCGACATGTTGTCCGCCGGCTCGGAACTCCCCGAGCACTGCCGGCAGCGCGAGCTGCTGCACCGTACGCTGCTGCTGGTGGACGACGACCGTGCGGTGCTGCAGATGCTCAGGCAGGCGCTCGGCCGCGACGGCTACGAGATTCTCGACACCACCGATCCCGACGAAGCGGTCGACCTGCTCGCCCAGCATCGCGTCGGCGTGATCGTGTCGGATTTCCGGATGCCGAGCGTATCGGGAGTCGACCTGCTGCAGCGTGTCAAGGCACTGTACCCGGACATCGTGCGCATCCTGCTGTCCAGCTACGGCGATGGGGCGTCGATCGTCGATGCGTCCGGCAACGGATCCGTTCAGAAGCTGCTGATCAAGCCATGGGACGTCGCGCTGCTGCGCAAGCACATTGCCGAGTCGTTCCAGCGGTTCGAGCACACGTCGCTGAGTGGGGCAGACCTTGGCGTGGCCCGCCTCGGCACGCGCGCGTCTCCGCTGCGGTTTCTCGACGCGCCGGAACCGCGCGATCGCGGTTGAGCGGCGGCCGGGATGCGCCGCGCGCGAATTTCGACGCGTGGCGCGATCTCGCCGGGAGCCGATTTTCAGGTGGTTTGACGAGCCGATTCTTCTGTCGCGGAATAGGCAGCTGGATAAAGCGATGCATCTGTCCGGATAGTTTCTTGTCGTGATGCCGCAATCGATGCGCAAAACTCGTGCGGCACGTCGTGCGCCCGAATTGATTGCCCAAAGATGCCGTGCGAGCGCTGAATGAATTTCGGCTGGCGGGAAAATTTCGAGGTCTAAATCGTCAATCGATCACCATCACGGCGCAAGGAAAACGAACCGCGGCACTCGCTCCGTACGATAGGGAGCGTGCGGCAGCGGCGGCAGCGCCCGGGTTGCTCGACGTGACGCCGGACGCCCACCGGCATTCGATGCCCGGGCGGCCAGGGGGATCGCCCGGTAATCGAAAATTGAATAAATGCATGAATTGTGCACGGTCCGGAACATCATTCCGCGCGAAGCAGTAAAGTTGTTAATTTGGACGACGATCACAGAGTTGGGGCGGCATTAATTTCCGGAGTACCGAGATCCGGATTTGCTTTTTTTCACAGGCATTTTCATAAATACATTTCGACGCTAAATTATTTGAAAACACCGAAAAAATTGTCTATACCCTAGACGAAATGGCTTGATCCGCATCGTGCCGATGCGGCTACGCAACAAGCGAGCGCCGGCGGTGGCAGATTCCATTGCAGACGGCCGCGCGTTGCAGCGATCGAACGGATTCGAGGGGATGCGAATGCCCGATGCCAGGGCTGCCGCATGAGTCGTGAATGGGCGAACGCCGTGCGCGCCATCGAAGCAACGCCGCGTCTTTACATTCAACGGTCGATCACCGACCCCGTCACACGGAGGTTGTCATGCTGCACTACGTCAAATCCCTGCTGCGCGATGAACGCGGCGTCAGCTCGCTCGAATATGCGGTTCTCGCCGGCATCGTCGTCGTCGCGCTGGCGGCGGTCGGGGTGATCCTGAGCAGCAATACCGGCGGCCTCCCGGCCATATTCACGTCGCTGATCAACAAGGTCACCGCGCTGATCTGATCCCCCTGAACCCGCGCGCCGCCGACGAACATAAGGATCCGCCGCGGTACGACGTATCCAGCCGGGGCGCGCCGATGGACGGCTCTCCGATGCTCTATCTCGTACAGTCGGCGGCGACGCTCGTGCTGATGTCGCTCGTGCTGCAGGACGTGCGCACGCGGCGCCTGTCGAACCGCACGGTGCTCGCGTTCGCCATGCTGTACTTCGTCGCGGCCGCGCTCGCGCGCGAAGGGCTCGCGCAGCTCGCCGGTCACGTGGCGACCGCCGTGGCGATGCTGCTGCTGTTCGGCGGACTGCGTCACGCCGGCTGGATCGGCGGCGGCGACGTGAAGCTGGCGGCGGCCGTGTTCCTGTGGGCCGGCCCGGCGCTCGCGTTCCCGGTGTTGATGATCGTCGGTGCGAGCGGCGCCGCATGCGGCCTTGCCGTGCTCGCGGCCGTTGCGTGGCAGCGTCGTCGCATGGCGCCGGCGCGCGCGATCGAGATGCGCGGCGTGCCGTACGGCATCGCGCTCGCGTTCGGCGGCGCACTGGCCGTCTGGACGCCGTTTCCCCACACGGTTTCTCTCACCTAGCGGGAACGCACGCCGCCATGCCCAAACCTCTGAGAATGGCCGTGCTGATCATCGCTGCCGCCGTCGGTGCGTTCATCCTGCGCCAGCTTTATGTCTCCGCGTCGACGCCGTCGGCGCCCGGCACGTCGAGCGACGTCAACGTGCGCGTGGCGGCGGCCGACCTGCCCGAAGGGCTGCTGCTGCGCGACAACGATCTCGCGTGGAAGCGCATGCCGCGCGCGCAGGTGCCGGCCGGTGCGTTCGTCGAGTCCCAGCCGGGCGTGGACCTCAAGGGCGCGCTGCTGCGCAACCGGGTCGACGCCGGTGCGCCGATTCGCGCGGACAACGTGATTTCGGCCGGCGCGCCGGACTTTCTCGCGGCCGCGCTGCAACCGGGCATGCGCGCGATCTCGGTACCGGTCGACGACGTGTCGGGCAACGCAGGGCTGATTCAGCCGGGCGACTTCGTCGACGTCGTGCTCACGCAGCAGATCGGCGGGTCCGCGACGACACCCGGGACCTTCGAAGCGGAGACGGTGGTGCGCCGCGCGCGCGTGCTCGCGGTCGGCTCGGAATTCCAGCGCGCGAAGACGGCTGCGAGCGCGCCCGACGCGCCGGTGCGCGCGCGGACGGTCACGCTCGAGGTCGCGCCGCGCACCGCACAGGTCGTGCTGGTCGCGACGCGCCTCGGTTCACTGTCGCTCGCGCTGCGCAGCTTCGCAACGAGCGACCGCCGCGAGGCCGCGGGCGGCGACGAACAGGAGCCCGATACGCCGCCGGTGTGGGCCGGCGACGTATCGCGCGCGTTCCGCGACGCGACGCGCTCGCCGTCCGCGCGGACCGACGCCGGCGCGCGGCCGGCCCCGCAGGGCAACACGGTCGTGATCTATCGCGGTTCGTCGGTGGACGACGGCTCGCGCGGCAGTGGCGGCGGCGGTGTCGGCACGCCCGGTATTCCGCCGCTGCCGTCCGGCTGGCCGGGCATGCCGCCTGCGCCCGCGGCCGGCAATGCCGCCGCCGACGCGACGGCGCAAGTGCCGCGGGCGGCGGCCGCGCAGTGACGCGATGACGAGATGTCGATTCGGAACCGGCCGCCCGACGGCCGGCATTTGACGGGAACACGCATGGTGCGCATGGTTCGTTGGATCGCTTTCTGGTGCCTGGCCTGCGTCGTCGCGCCGGGCGCCGCGCTCGCGCAGCGCGCCCAGGCGGCGGACGCCGGCGCGGCGTTGTCGATCGCGACCGGCAAGGGCGAGATGCTGTCGCTGCCGGAACCGGCGACCGCGATGTTCGTCGCGGACCCGAGCATCGCGGACATTCAGGTGCCGTCGCCGCGCACCGTATTCGTGTTCGGCAAGAAGGCCGGCACGACCACGCTGATCGCGCTCGGCGCGAATCATCGGCCGATCCTGCGCAGGACCGTGATCGTGCAAGTCGACACCGCATCGCTGCAGACGGTGCTCGACAGCCGGTTTCCGCAGTTGAAGCTGTCGGTGTCCGGCGCGCCGGGCTCGCTGATGGTGTCGGGCAAGGTGCCGAGCGCGGCCGACGCGGACGCGGTGATGCAATCGCTCGCGCCTTATGTGAGCGACAAGGAAAAGATCGTCAACCGGCTCACGCTGTCGCGCCCGATTCAGGTGAACCTGCGTGTGCGCGTGACGGAAGTGAGCCGCAACATCACGCAGCAGCTCGGCATCAACTGGAGTTCGCTCGGCGCGGCAGGCAACTTCATCGGCGGGCTGTTCAACGGGCGTACGCTGTTCGATCCGACGAACAAGCTGTTCAACCTGGCGCCGAGCGGTGCGTATTCGGTGCTGGGCGGCTTCCATACGGGACGCTGGTCGATCGACGTCGTGCTCGACGCGCTCGATCAGGAAGGGCTGATCACGATGCTCGCGGAGCCGAATCTCACCGCGATGTCCGGCCAGACCGCGAGCTTCCTCGCGGGCGGCGAAATCCCGATTCCGGTCGCGCAGGCCGGCACCACGACCGGCGCGATCACGGTCGAGTTCAAGCCGTTCGGCGTGTCGCTCGACTTCACGCCGACCGTGCTCGCCGACAACCGGATCAGCCTGAAGGTGCGCCCCGAAGTGAGCGAGGTCGATCCGAGCAACAGCGTGACGACCGGCGGCGTCACGGTGCCGGGGCTCTCCGTGCGGCGCGTGGAGACGACGGTCGAGCTGTCGAGCGGGCAGAGCTTCGCGATCGGCGGGCTGCTGCAGAGCCAGACGGCCAACACCGTGTCGCAGATCCCGGGGCTCGGCCGGCTGCCGATCATCGGCCGGTTGTTTTCGTCGAAGAACTTCCAGGACAACAAGACCGAGGTCGTCGTGATCGTGACGCCGTACATCGTGCAGCCGACCGGGCCCGGCCAGCTCGAGCAGGCGCTCGACACCGTCGCGCGGCCGAGCAGCGATCTCGAGTTCGCGATTCAGCGCAATCTCGGGCTCGACATGCTGTCGGGCGACACGCCGCGTCTCGTCGGCGCTGCGGGCTTCGTGTACTGACCGGAGGCGCGCGCATGCTAATTCGAACCCTGTTCACCGCATCGTTGCCGCTGGCGCTCGCGGCCTGCCTGTCGACGCCGCCGCCGATCAACCTGCCCGACGCACGCGCGATCGGCTTCGACGGCGTACGTGCGGTGCCGCCCGACTGCGCGAAGCTGATGCAGCCGTCGCATCTCGTCGATGCAGGGTTCGGGCGGCCCGGCGTGCCGTTCGGCTGCGCGACGTACACGAATCTCGCGACGATGCTCGCACGGCCGGAGGACCTCGTCGCGCCCGTGCCGTACGGCGGCGCCGATGCGCAAGTCGCGGCCGACGCGGTGCGCCGCTACGTCGAGGATCGCGTGAAGCAGCCCGCGCCGGGCAAGACATTGACGACGACCGGCTCGCCCGGTCATTGATCCACTTCCCGATGCGATCGCGATGCCACCCATGAACGTCCTCGACCGCCAGAACGCCAAGCGTGCCGCTTCCGCCGGAGCGGCGGATCTCGTCGCCGTCGTGTCCGATGCCGGCAGCGAGGACGTGATCCGCCGCGTCGCGCAAGACCTGTCGATCACGCGCGCCCACGTGCAGCCGGGCAACTGCGACGACGCGATCCGGTTGCTGCAGCAGCACGAGCGCTCGCCGCGCCATCTGATCGTCGACGTGTCCGATTCGGTGCTGCCGGTGTCGGACCTGATGCGGCTCTCGGACGTGTGCGAACCGTCGGTGAGGGTCGTCGCGATCGGCACGCAGAACGACGTCGGGCTGTTCCGCAACCTGCTCGGTATCGGCGTGCAGGACTACATCGTGAAGCCGCTGACCGTCGAGCTGATGCGGCGCGCGCTGACCACGACGGAGGCGGTCGTGCAGGTGCGCACCGGCAAGATCGTCAGCTTCGTCGGCGCACGCGGCGGCGTCGGCACGACGACGATCGCGATCAGCCTCGCGCGCTGCCTGGCGGGCGAGAAGCGGCGGCGCGTGGCCTACGTCGATCTGAACCTGCATGGCGGCAGCGCGAACTCGATGCTCGGGCTGTCGAGCAACAACGGGCTGATCGAATTGCTGAACATGGAACTGCGCCCCGACGATGCGCTGTTCGACCGCATGTTCGTCACCAAGGGCGACCGCCTGCACGTGCTCTCGGCCGAACTCGCGTATGGCGAGGACGCGCTGCTGCGCGACGATGCGATCGCGCAGCTCGTCGACATGTTGAAGGACCGCTTCCATTACGTGTTGTTCGACGTGGGCTATCGTGCCGGCAAGCTGTTCGAGGATGCGCTGGCGGTGTCCGATCTCGTCTACATCGTCGCCGACCGGTCGGTGCATGCCGCGTACGAAGCCGCGCGGCTTGCACGCTTCGTGAAGGAAATGCCGGGCGAGCGGATGCTGTCGATGGTGCTGAACAATCCGCTCGAGCCGGTCAAGGGGCGCGTCCCGCAGTCGGATTTCGAGGACGCGTTCGGCGGTGTGCGGCTACGCGAGCTGCCGCACGACGCGCAGGCGCTCGCGGTCGCGGAGAACCTGGGCGAGCCGATCGAAGGCTCGAAACGGCGCGGCTTCCTGGACGAGATCCGGCTGCTCGCGAACGGCATCACGGGCGAATCGATGGCCGTCGCCGAGCCGTGGTATGCGCGCTTCTTCAAATGGAGGAAAGGATCGTGACGTTCGGTACCCGCAAACGGCCGACGCCGGACGCCGTGCCGGCGGGTTCTCCTGTCGCGCCGCGCGACGGCGCGCCCGCGCCGGGTCCGGCCGCGAACCCGGTGCCGACGCCGGTGCCGGTGTCTGCGTCCACGTCCGCGCGCGCGGCCGCGACGGCCGATACCCAGGAGGCCCTCATCCGCTCCGGCAAGTTCGATGCGATCCGCACCGCGGTGTTCGCGTCGATGAACATGTCGGCCGCGCTGATGAAGACGCGCGACGAAGTGCGGGCGGGCATCGAACAGGTGGCCGCGCACACGGTCGAGCGCGAGCGCCTGAAGATCACCGCGGGCGAGCAGGTGCTGATCGTCGACGCGATCCTGAACGACATGTTCGGCGTCGGGCCGATCGAGCCGCTGCTCGCCGACGACACCGTGTCCGACATCCTCGTCAACGGCCCGGACCAGGTGTACGTCGAGCGCGCGGGCCGGCTCGAACTCACGTCGCTGAAGTTTCGCGACAACGCGCACGTGACGAGCGTCGCGCAGCGGATCGCGGCGGCGGTCGGGCGCCGCGTCGACGAGAGCAGCCCGATGGTCGATGCGCGTCTCGCCGACGGCAGCCGCGTGAACGTGGTACTGCCGCCGATCGCGATGCGCGGCGCGTCGATCTCGATCCGCAAGTTCGCGAAGCGCGACATCACGCTCGCGCGGATGGCACATCAGGGCAACATCTCGCACGGGATGCTGCAGGTACTGAAGATCGCATGCACGTGCCGGCTGAACATCGTGATCTCGGGCGGCACCGGCTCGGGCAAGACGACACTGCTCAACGCGCTGTCGCAGCACATCGAGGAGCACGAGCGGATCGTGACGATCGAGGACGCGGCCGAGCTGCAACTGCTGCAGCCGCACGTGGTGAGTCTCGAGACACGGCCCGAGAACACGGAAGGGCTCGGCGGCATCTCGCAGCGCGATCTCGTGCGCAACGCGCTGCGGATGCGGCCGGATCGCATCATCCTCGGCGAGATCCGCGGCGCGGAGGCGTTCGACGTGCTGCAGGCGATGAACACGGGCCACGACGGCTCGATGACGACGATCCATGCGAACTCGCCGCGCGACGCGATCAGCCGGCTCGAAAGCATGGTCATGATGGCGAACGCGAATCTGCAGCTGCTGTCGATCCGGCGCCAGATCGCGAGCGCCGTGCATCTGTTCGTGCAGGTCGAGCGGATGCGCGACGGCGTGCGCCGCGTGACGCGGATCACCGAGATCGTCGGGATGGAAGGCGAAGTCGTGATCACGCAGGACCTGTTCGCGTTCCGTCAGGAAGGCGACACGACGCGCGATGCGGTGAAGGGCGTGTTCGAGGCGTCGTCGCTGCGGCCGGCCTTCGCGCCCCGGGCCGCGTACTACGGCGTCGAGGACGCGCTCTCCGAGGCATTCAGGCAATGAGGACGGCGGACCTGCTCGCGCTCGGCGCCTTCGCCGTGATCCTCGCGGTGGGGCTCGCGCTGTCCGCGTTACTGGACCGCGCGCGCCAGACGCCGGAGCAGCGCATCCGCGCGCGGCTGCAGCGCATTGCGCCATCGCTGGCCGGCCGGGACGCCGGTGCGGCCGCCGGGGCCGGTGTCGCGCTGTTCAACCTGCCGCGCCGGCAAACCCGCGTGCGGGCATGGGTGCAGCGCTACGTGACGCGCGTGCGCGCGGTCGGCGGCGAGCGCGGGCTGCGGATCGTCGTCGCGAGCACGATTCTCGGCGCCATCGCCGCGATCGTCGCGGTGAAGCTGGTGGCGCTGCCGCAGGTGACGCATCCGGCGATTTACGTCGGACTGCCGCTGATCGCGATGCGCGCGAGCTACCGCGCGCTGGTCGAGCGCTTCCGGCTGCGCTTTCTGGAGGCGTTCCCCGACGCGATCGACCTGATCGTGCGGGCGGTGCGCGCGGGCATTCCGGTCACGCAGGCGATCAGCACGGTCGGCGACAGCGCGGCCGAGCCGGTGCGCTCGACTTTCCGCACGATGGGCGACAGCCTGCGCGTCGGCGCGGATCTGAAGGACGTGCTGACGCAGGCGGCGGACCGGCTGATGATCGCGGACTTCTCGTTCTTCACCGTCTACCTGCTGCTGCAGCGCGAGACGGGCGGCAGCCTCGGCGAGACGCTCGACGAGTTGTCGAGCATCATTCGCACGCGCCGCGACATCCGTCTGAAGACACGCGCGCTGACCGCCGAAGGGCGGATCACGACGAAGATCATCTCGGCGGTGCCGTTCGTGATGATCGGTGCGCTGTTCCTCGTGAACCGCACGTACGTGATGCTGCTGTTCGACACGCATGCCGGACGCGTGATGCTGACGATCGCCGCGGTGCTGCTGACGATCGGACTGGTGACGATTCACAAGATCTCGAAACTGGATACCGCGCGATGACGATGTCGATGCTGGCCGCCCGCGGCCTCGAACTGTTGCTGCTGATCGCGTGCGTCGCGGCGGCGCTCGCGAAGCCGGGCGGCGGCACGCGCCGGCGGATCGCCGTGCGCGTGCAGCAGGCCGCGGGACAACGGCCGCCGTCGCTGGGAGCGGGGCGCCTGCAGCCGGGCGACATGCGTCAGGATCTGACGCGACGGCTTGCGCAGCTCGGCGAGCGGCTGCCCGTGCTCGATCCGATGCAGCGCGCGAAGCTCGGGCTGCAGCTGACGCGCGCGGGCTTTCGCGAGCGGCGCGCGGTGTCGTCGATGATCGGCATCAAGCTCAGCTGCGGCGTGCTGTTCGCCGGCGTCGCGATCGTGTTCAGTCCGTATATTCCGCGCTTCGGCGAATACTTCGTGATCCGGGCCGTCGCGATGGTCGCCGCGTTCGTGGTCGGCGTGATCGTGCCGGAATACGTGCTCGGCGCGATGATCCGGCGCCGCCGGCGGATCATCGCCGCGTGCTTTCCGGATGCGCTCGACCTGCTCGTGATCTGCACGATGGCCGGCAACAGCCTCGTATCGGGCGTGCGGCGCGTCGCGCGCGAACTCGATCGCATCTGCCCGCCGCTCGCGGACGAGCTGACGGTATGCGCGGACGAGCTGACGCTGAGCGGCAACGTGTCCGAAGCGCTCACGCATTTCGCGCTCCGTGTCGACTTCGCGTCGGCGCGTTCGCTCGCCACGACGCTCACGCAATCGCAGCGGTTCGGCACACCGATCACGCAGGCGCTGAGGACCCTGTCGCGCAGCGAGCGCACCGAGCAGATCGTCGCGCTCGAGGAGCAGGCCGCGAAGCTCGCACCGAAGATCACGCTGCCCATGATGCTGTTCATCCTGCCGACGGTCGGCCTGATCGCGGCAGGCCCGGCGGCCATCCGTTTGCTCGAGGTGTTCAAATGACAGGCTCCGCCATGCGCGCGTTCGCTTTCGCGGTCGTGCTGCCGCTGCTCGCCGGCGGCTGCGCGCCGGGCATCCAGACGAGGGCGGCGCTGTCGCACCGGAGCGACGACCCTCAGGCCGAATTGCGCATTGCCGACAGCGCGCTTGCCGGCGGCAACGTCGATCTCGCGTCGACGCTGTACGGGAAGGTGCTCGCGCGGCATCCCGACTCGCTCGCGGCGCAACTGGGGCTCGCCGACGTCAACTATCGCGCCGGCGATCTGGAGCGCGCACGCATCCTTTACGAGCAGGCACGGCAGCAAGCGCCCGCGGAACTCGGGCCGCAGGTCGGGCTCGCGCGCGTCGCGTTGCGGCAGCGGCGGCTCGACGAGGCCGGCCGCCGCTATCGCGACCTGCTCGCCGCCCAGCCGAACCTGCCGCTTGCGGCGCAAGGGCTCGGCACGGTGCTCGACCTGCAGGGCCGCCACGAGGACGCACAGGCCGTGTACCAGGACGCGTTGCGCGCCCATCCGGACGCGCAGGGGCTGCGCATCGACCTCGGGCTGTCGCTCGTGCTGAGCAATCGTCCGCGCGAGGGCGTGAACGTGCTGCTCGACGTGGCCGGGTTGCCCGACGCGCCGTGGCAGGCGCGCCAGAACCTCGCGTTCGCGTATGGCGTGCTCGGCAACACCGATTCGGCGAAGAAGCTGCTGTCCGCGGATCTGCCTGCGTCGGCGGTGACCGACAATCTGCGCGTGTACCAGGCGGTGCGTGCGCGGCTCGCGTCGCGCCCGGTCGCCGATGCATCGCGGCCGTTGAGGGGCGCCGCGCTCGAGCCGCGTACCGCTCCGCCCGCCGAGGGGGCCGCAAAATGACACGCGGGGCGATGGGCGCGCGCCACGCGCGCGGTGTCGTATCCCTCGAATTCGTATTGATGCTGCCGTTCCTGCTGATGGTGCTGATCGGCATCATCGACACGAGCCTGCTTCTGTGCGACAAGGCCGTGATCACGAATGCGAGTCGCGAAGCCGCGCGGGCCGGCGTCGTACTGCGCGTGCCGATGCTGACCACGACGCAGATTGCCAACGTCGCGCTGAGTTATACGCAGAACAGCCTGATCACCGGCGGCACGCCGACCACGCCGGTCGTGACCGTGACGCAGGCGAACGGCACGACGTCGGGCACCGCGCTGACGGTCACGGTGACCTACACGTATTCGGGGCTGGTGCTCGGTTCGGCGTTCAGCGCGCTGACCGGCCCGGTGACGATCTCGGCCAGCTCGGTGATGCTCTATGAATGACGCACCCGGCACGCGATGCATCGGCGCCGCGCGCGAACGCGGCTCCGTCGCGCTGTTTTTCCTGATGTTCCTGATTCCGCTGTTGTCGTTCGGTGCGCTGGCGATCGACATCGCGTGGGTCGCCGCGGTGCGCAACCAGCTGCAGAATGCCGCGGATGCGGCCGCGCTCGCGGCGGCCGATGCGATGATGTCGCCGACCGGCGGGGCGCTGAACTGGTCGCAGGCCGCGCCGACGGCGAACGGCGTGATCGCGCGGAATTCGGCGGCGGGCGCGCCGCTGGCGAGCGGCACCGTGACGACCGGCTACTGGAACGTGACGCGCACGCCCGCGTCGATGCAGCCGATCACGATCACGCCCGGCCCCTACGACGTGCCGGCGGTGCAGGTGACCGTATCGCGCGCGCCGGGCGTCAACGGCGGTTCGATTCCGCTGCTGCTCGGCGGGCTGCTGGGCATCCCCGGCGCATCCGGCGGCGCGACCGCGATCGCGGTGCTCGCCGCGCCGGGCGGCGTCGCGGCGGGCGGGCTCTTTCCGATCGCGATCGATCAGTGCGTGTACAACCAGTACTGGAACCCGCTGACCAACCAGCCGCTGATCAATCCGCTCACGGGGTTGCCGTACGAGTTTTCGATCACGAACGGTCAGACGTATGGCTTGCTATGCATGGGCGGCCAGTGGACGTCGTTCCAGTCGACCGCGACCGACACGACGACGATGAGCGGCCTGATGGTGAGCGGCAACCCGACCACGCTCAATATCGGCGACAGCATCTATCTCGCGACCGGCGTGAAGGCGACGCTTTATACGTCGGTGCCGGTCGGCGCGACGGTCGTGCTGCCGGTCGTCACGCAGACGTCGAGCAGTACCTACGTGCCGATCGTCGCGTTCGCGGCGTTCCACATCGACGTGTCGCTGGGCGGCACCTACAAGTACATTCAGGGGCACTTCGTCGCCGGCGTCAAGATGACCGGCGTCGCGACGGGCGTCGGGCCATACTACGGCGTGTACGTGCCGCCGCGGCTGGCGTTGTGACGGTTGCGGGCATCGTGCCGCGCGCGGCGCAGCAGCACCAGCAGCGCGAAGAGCGTCACGGCCGGGCCGAACTGCGGCAGCTGCAGCCACGGATTCAGGTATTCGGCAATCGGCAGCGCCCACATCAGCGCGATCGCGGCCTGTTCGCCGCGCAGCCAGCCGTCGTGCCAGCCGATCGACAGCATGCAGGCGATCGCGATGGCGAGCCACGCGAGCTCGTAGTGCCACACGTACGGATTCGCCACGAGCGTCGCGACCGCCAGCACGGCCGCGCGCACGCGGGTATCGCGCGATTGCATCCATACGACGCAAGCGGCCGCGATCGCGATCGCGGCGATCCCCGCATGCGCGACATACGCGGCGCCGAGCGGCACGCCCGCGAGGCGGAACGTCGCGAACGGCGCCGGCGACGCGAGCCAGAACACGATGCCGTGCTCGAGGACGATCGAGCGCGCGAGGCCCATGCTGCCGGCGAACAGGCGCAGCGACTCGACGCCGCAGATCAGGATGCTCAGCGCGACGAACGCAGCGGTCGCGAGCGCGGCCCACGTGATCGTGCGCCATGCGCGCACGGCGACCAGCACGAACGGGAACAGCATCGCCATCTGCGGCTTGATCGACAGCAGTGCGATGCAGAGGCCGGCCCACAGCGGCCGCCGATCGGCCCAGTAAACGGCCAGCGCCGCACACGATGCGGTCAGGAACGCGTTTTGCCCGAGCGTCGCGGTGACGAACACGCATGGCGCGGCGGCCAGCGCAAGCGTGCCGGTGCGCGATGCGCCGGGAATCGCGCGCAGGCCGGATACGCGCCACGCGGCGAGGCCGAGCATGAACACGCCGAACGCGACGAACAGCGGATAACCGAGCGCGAACGGGAGCAGCGCCAGCGGCGTCACGAGCAGCAGATAGGTGGGCGGGTAGAGCCACGGCGCAAAGACGTCGCGGGGAAGGTTCGGGAACAGCCCGGACGTCAGCCGCGAGAATGCGGAGAAATCGTACGCCTGCGATGGCGCGCCGTGCAGCCCGAGGTACGAGGCGGACCAGAACACCGAGAAGTCGGCGCCCGGACGCGGCAGGACGCTGCCGCTGCCGGACGCATGACGAACGACCGTCACCCAGATGGCAATGAACAGCGCGTACAACGCCAGCATCAGCGTGCTGTACAGGACGACGCGTCGCGACGTGAGCCATGCGACGGCCGGCCGCTCCGGAAGGCGTGCCGATTGCCGGGGGAGGTCCAATTGACGCGGCCCGGTTTTACTTGAACGACGGCTTGCGGGCCGCGATGCCGTCGGCCGCCGGCGTCGCGGCTCGGCGGCGCGCCGAGTGCGCACGCTTGAGCGGAAACTGCAGCAGCTTCGATGCCGGTCGCGCGGCGGCATCGCGCTCGGCACGGTAGCGCCGCCTCACGAGATAGACGGGGCGTTGCTTGGACTCGTGATAGATCCGGCCGAGGTATTCGCCGATCACGCCGATGCCGATCAGCTGGACGCCGCCGACGAACAGCACGACGGAAATCAGCGACGGGTAGCCGTGCACCGGATTGCCGTACAGCAGCGTGCGCACCACGATGAAGGCGCCATACAGGAGCGACAGCATTGCGAACGTGACGCCGACGTAGGTCCACACGCGTAGCGGCACCGTGCTGAAGCTCGTGATGCCCTCGAGCGCGAAATTCCAGCGCCGCCATCCGGAGAATTTCGAGCGGCCGCCGCTGCGCGGCGCACGCGTGTATTCGACGATCTCGGTGCGAAAGCCGACCCACGCGAACAGGCCCTTCATGAAGCGCCGCCGTTCCGGCAACGCACGCAGCGCGTCGACGACCTCGCGATCCATCAGCCGGAAATCGCCGACGTTCTCCGGCATCCCGACTTCGGAGAGCCGGTTGTGCACGCGGTAGTAGAGCGCGGCTGCCACGCGCTGCATCAGCGGATCGCACCTGCGGTCGGTGCGTTTCGCGGCGACGACCTCGGCGCCCGCGTGCCAGCGTTCGAGCATCGCGGGGATCAGCGCGGGCGGATCCTGTAGGTCGGCGTCGATCAGGATCACGGCCGCGCCGGCGGCTTCGTCGAGGCCGGCAGTGAGCGCCGCCTCCTTGCCGAAGCGGCGTGTGAGATCCACGACGTGCACGCGCGCGTCGCCGGCGGCGACCGAAAGCAGCCGGTCCAGCGTGCGATCGCGGCTGCCGTCGTTGATGCAGACGATCTCGAAGCGCACCGAGGCGAGCGACTCGAGAACGGGCAGCGTTTCGGCAAAGAATGCGTCGATCGTTTCTTCCTCGTCGTGAAAAGGCACGACGAGCGATATCAGCGGCTTCCTGGCATGCGTCGACACGTTGCGGCCCCCCGGAGAGATTCGGCTTGCGTTGCACCGTAGGTTTCCGTTGTCGTCCGCCGGTCGGCCGTTACCGATTGTCGGCGAAGGCGGTCCCGGCCAGCTTTTCCAGCAGGGACTGGACGACGTATGGTTTAGATATTGTAGGAAGTATTCGGGAGTCGACGCATGAATTTAGCTTGAATCGTGCAGGGCGGGCCAGTTTGATCGGTTGACGACCTTCATGGGCCCGCCCGCGTCAAGGAACCTCTCGTCACTCGACCGTCACCGATTTCGCCAGATTCCTCGGTTTGTCGATGTCCGCGCCCCGCAGGCACGCCGCGTGATACGCGAGCAACTGCAACGGCACGACGTGCAGGATCGGCGACAACAACCCGTAGTAATCCGGCATTCGCAGCACCGACACGCCTTCGCCGTTGTCGATCCGCGTATCGGCATCCGCGAATACGTAAAGCTGGCCGCCGCGGGCCCGCACTTCCTGCATGTTCGACTTGAGCTTTTCGAGCAGCGCGTCGTTCGGGGCGATCGTGGCGACGGGCATCGTATGCGTGACGAGCGCGAGCGGCCCGTGCTTCAGCTCGCCGGCCGGATACGCTTCCGCGTGGATATACGAGATTTCCTTCAGCTTCAGCGCGCCTTCGAGCGCGATCGGGTAGTGCAGCCCGCGCCCGAGAAACAGCGCGTTTTCATGCTGCGAGAATTCCGCCGCCCAGCGCGCGATCTGCGGCTCCAGCCCCAGCACGTCCTCGAGCGCGCCAGGCAGGCGCCGCAACTGCATCGTATAGCGCGCGAGCTGCGCGTCGTCGACGTAGCCGCGCAGCCGCCCGAGCGTGACGGCGAGTATGAACAGCGCGACGAGCTGCGTCGTGAACGCCTTGGTCGATGCGACGCCGATTTCCGGGCCGGCCCGCGTCAGGAAGCGCAGGCCGGTTTGGCGCATCATCGCGCTGGTCGGCACGTTGCAGATCGCCAGCGTGTCGACGTGGCCGAGCGCCTGCGCATACTTGAGCGCGGCGAGCGTGTCGGCGGTCTCGCCGGATTGCGACACGCTGACCACCAGCGTATTCGGCATCGCGAGCGCGTCGCTGTAACGGTATTCGCTCGCGATCTCGACCTGCGCGGGGATGCGCGCGATCGTCTCGAGCCAGCGGCGTGCGGTCAGGCCGGAATAATGGCTCGTGCCGCACGCGAGGATCAGCACGTTGTCGATCTGCTCGAACGCGCGCGCGGCGTCCGGACCGAATACCGCGGGATCGAACAGCCCGGCATCGGGAATGGTCGCGGCCACGGCCTGCGGCTGCTCGAAGATTTCCTTCTGCATGAAGTGCCGGTATGGCCCGAGCTCGACCACGCCCTGCGCGGACGAAACGGTTTGTATCGCCCGTTCGATCGGCGCGCCGGTGCGATCGAGCACCCGCACGCCGCCGGCGGTCAGTTCGACGATGTCGCCTTCCTCGAGAAAGATGAAGCGGTCGGTGATGCCGGCGAGCGCGAGCGCATCGGACGCGAGAAAGCATTCGCCGTCCTTCACGCCGACGACGAGCGGCGAGCCGGCGCGCGCGCCGATCAGCCGCTGCGGCTCGTGCTTGCTGAACACCGCGATCGCATAGGCGCCGTGCAGCTGCGAGGTCGCATCGCGTACGGCGGCGAGGAGGTCGCCGCGATACTTGCTGTGGATCAGATGCGCGACCACTTCGGTGTCGGTCTGACCGTCGAACTCGTAATGTTCGTCGGAAAGTTGCTTGCGCAACGTTTCGTGGTTCTCGATGATGCCGTTGTGAACCAACGCGATTTCGTCGCGCGAGAAGATCGGATGCGCGTTGCAGGTGGCAGGCGCGCCGTGGGTTGCCCAACGCGTGTGCGCGATGCCGGTGTTGCCGGTCAGGCCGGCGCTGCGCACATGGGCGTCGAGATCGGCGACGCGCGACATGCTGCGCTCGCGGCGCGCCTGACCGTCGACGACCGTCGCCACCCCGCATGAATCGTAGCCGCGATATTCAAGGCGGCGCAAACCTTCGATCAGAATCGGGACGATATCCCGTTGCGCGACCGCGCCGACGATGCCACACATGACACGTCTCCTTCCCTGTAGATGTCCCCGGACCGTGCGCACGCGCGGATCAGCGCGACACGGTCTCCGTTGTCGCCGCCGTCGTGAAGCCGCATTGAGCGGGCGCGACGGGGTCGGCCATCCGGCTTTCGAATGCCAGGTAAAGCGCCTCCTCCAGTACGTTCCAGTGTGCGCCGTGCCGGTACGGGCCCGATCGCGCATGCCAGCACGCGACCGTGTTCATGTCGTGCATCTTGAATGCGACCAGCGCGATCAAGCCCCACGGATAATCGGAGCCGGCGAGTTGAAGCCAGGTCTTTCCGTACTTCTGCATCCACTGCGCATAGATCGTTTCGTTCGATTGCGCGGGAACCTGAATACCGGACAGGAGGGGAAAGATCTGCGCGATTTTCGCCGGATAGAACGTCGTGTCGCTGATGCGCTGCGTGCTCGCGCGAAAGCCGGTCTGCATGCCGCGCCAGAACACCTTCAGGATCGCGGACGCGAGCCGGTCGGCGCGCTGGCTCCACGGGCCGGCGTGCGTGTAGTCGGCATGCCGGACGTAATACGCCGCGAGCGCCTGGAATGCGCTGTGTACCTCGACGTTGTCCATCAGCAGCGCGACGTGCAGCGTCGACGAGATCTGATAAACGCCCGTGGGCTTGCCGAGCAGCGTGTCCAGATGCGCACCCGCGCGATCGAGGCTGAGTTCCCATGCGGCAGGCAGGCCGTCGGGCGGCGCGAAGCGGGCGAGCAGTTCGATCCAGGTCGCCATCATCGCGTCGTCGGCGTCGGCTTCGGCGCAGGCGCTGTACTGGCCGCTCTTCATGCAGTAACGGTCGAAACCGCCGTCCGGACGCTGGCGCGGCAACAGCCACGCGATCCATGCGAGCGCGGCCTGATGGGCGTCGAGCCCGGCATCGGCGGCGCCGAGCAGCGCCTTCGCCGCGAAATAAGGATCGATGCCGGCGCCGTTCAGGCGCACGGTGATCGCGCCGTCGGGGCGTTGGTAGAGCCCGTTGAGCTGGAGTTCGGCGGCGCTCGCATGCAGCGCGACGCCGCATGCGGCGACACAGCAGGCGACGCACCACAGGCGGCATAGCCGGGCGGCGGCCGCCACGCGTGCGCGTGCGGCCGGGAAAAGCGCGGGCCGGTTCATGATCGGGGGGCTCCTGCGCGGTGGTCCTGCGCAAATCCCGCCGGGCGCGGCGTTGGCCGCGTCGCGCGCCGGCGGGTGTGTCGATGTCGCGGCTCAGTGCACCTTGGCGCTGGTGAACGTGAGACTGGTGCCGCCGTTCGCGGTTACGAGCCAGTACGTCGCATCGGTGATGACGACGTTGCCGTTGCCTTGCGTGATCGATGGCAGTGCGAAGCCCTTCTTCGGCAGCAGCCACGTCATGTTCGCGAGGCTGGTCGGGTGGCTGGCGGCGAATGTCCAGCCGCTGCCCGTGTCCGTGGCCGACCATGTGACGTTCAGGCGTGCACGGTCGAAGATCGTGATGTCGCTCATCGTGTACCACTTGAACTGACCCGCGAGTTTCAGCATGTTGGCTTGCGTGAAGATCGCGGACAGCGTCGACGTGTAGGACGACGCGCCGAGCGGGTGCGCATAGATCAGCCGGCTCGTGCGGTTCGCGACGACGAAGTTCATCAGGGATGCGTACCAGTTGTTCACGTCGCTCGTCGGCACCGCGTACTGCTGGAACTCTTCGAATGTCGCGTACTTGCCGAACGGCATCACCGGGTATGCCCACAGGCCCGGGTTCAGCAGTGCGCCGTTGCGGTATGCGCGGGTCGGCGCCGAGCCGGTGTGGCCGGTGAAGTAGTAGCCGTTGAAGCCGTTGCTTTCGAGCCAGTTGACCGACCAGGTCGGCGTGTTGCCTTCCGGCGCCGCGTACTCGACATCGGGCAAGCCCGTCGCGGCCTGAACGGCCTGGCGGTTCATCACCAGGTACTGCGTGAACGTGCTCGCGTTCGTCTCGCTCGCATTCGCCCCCCAGTAGTCGTGAATCCAGCCGCCGTGGCTGCCGACGTGCTGGCCTTTGGTTAGGAAATACTTGACGAGATTCTGCGCGGTGGGGTTGTTGGCAAGATTGATGCCGTTGCCGTCGCCGAATGTCGCTTCATCGGGGCCGGCCGTGATGACGAGCGAGAACGGCCCGTTGTTCCAGACGCCGAGGCTCTTCAGGTAAAGCGCCGGCTGGATCTGGTCGCCTGCGCAGAAGTGCCAGTTGAACACGAGCCCGGCGATCGCCTTCGGCAGCGGCGACAACGACGGCAGGTTCAGCATCTGCGTACCGAAATAATGCAGATAGCCGTGAATCAGCATGCCGTCGGTCTGGCCGTCGAGATAGGCGAGCGGCAGGTTGACGAACAGCACGCCGCCGTTGCCGTAGGTGTTGTAGCCGGACACCAGCCCGAAGGTCGGCGAGGTCAGGATCGTCGTGCCGGTGTACGTGCCTTGCGTGACGAAGCTCGGATAGGTGAGGAAGCCGTAGACGTAGCCGGAGATGCCTTCGAGCGTATCGGTGCTGGTGGCCAGCGTCGACGCGAGCGTGTTGGCTTTCTTGCCGGTCGACGTGCTCAGGAGCGAGTTGGCGGTATATGTCGTGGTTTTCTTCAGCTTGCCGGTCACGGTGCCGGTCAGCTTCGGAAGCGTTTGGCTCAGCACGCCGCTGCCCGTGGACGGTGTCGTGTACTGGAACCATGCCCCGTGGTTGTAATTGGCGAGGCCGCCCGGATTCGACGGGCTGGCGGCCAGAAACAGGGCGCTGCCCGACGTCGACGTCGAATTCGTCGAGGTGCCGGCGGTGCTCGTCGACGCGAGCGCAGTCGCGGTCGTGGTGGCCGACGAAGTCGTGGTCCACGCCATCGACTTGCCGGGAGGCACCTGGAGCGTGCGCAGCCAGCTGCTCATGCCGGTCACGTTGCCGAGGCCGATCATGTTGCCGCCATATTGGTCATACAGCACATAGTCCACACCGACCATGCTGCTGAAGCGCGATTTCGGGCTGACGTAGAAACCGGCCGAATTCAGCACACCGAAATCGTAGACGAGCATCACCTTGCCACCGTTCAGCGCATAGTTCTGGATCGCCGTCACGAGCGTATCGTCGGCCGTCGTATGCACCTGGTCGGGCAGGATCAGGCCCGGATACTGCGACAGCGATGCGCCGGCCGCCATGAACTGGCTGTCGGTCATCACCTTGATCTGCAGCCCTTCCTCCTGCGCACTGTCGAGCCATGCGGACACGCGCGAATCGGGCAGCGTCAGCGCGTCTGGCACCAACAGGAGAAGCTGGTTGGAGGCCGCCTGAACGCCGCCCGGACTGAATGCGAACGCGAGCGCGAACAGCGCGAACAGGATCCGCAAGAACTTGCCTGACTTTGCCAACATGGTGTGCTCCTCGCTCAAGGAATGGGGGCGTGCGGCAGCCGCGATGCGCGTGCCGCCAGGTCGACCAATCCAGCCCCGTAGGTGTGTGCGGCTGTCCGGTTCGTCGGGTATCGAGCGGTGCGTGTCGACGGCGGCCGAATTGCGCAAATGCGCCGGTCCGACGCGCTGCGTTCGCCGATGAGAGGACTCGATGCGACGGTTTGAAAGAAGCGAACAACGTGCCATTGGCGCGAGAAGCCCGGTTCTGCGGGCTTCCTGCGATGCGGGTCGGGCGGCGCGTTCGAAAACACGACGGATTCGTTTCATCGCTGATACGGCGCGTTTGGACGCGCTATCAGCAGACGGAATCGCGATCGCGCGTCAGTGCGCCGGGCCAGCTTGCGCAGTAGGTATAGAGCGTGACCAGCAAGCCGATCAGCAGTGGCCCGCCGAGCAGGAAATAGCAGAACGGCAAGAACAGCAGCGAGCCGTGATGGATGATCGTCGCATGCAGCAGCATCACGAACGGCAGCGCGAACACGAAGTAGCCGAGCACCAGCAGCGACGCGCCGGCTTTCTGCGGCAGCGAGAAATCGAGCGGGTAGTACAGCGCGGCCATCACCAGCGGGATCAGCGCGATCGCCGCGCCATGCAGCACGAACATGTCGCGCAGATGCAGTCGCGGGACATACGGGAACGTGCCGGGCGCGAGCCAGAAGTACGCGCAAATCAGCAGTTGGGTGAAGCTCGCGATACGTAACAGATATGCAACGGGCAGCCAGCGCGTCCGCCGGATGAAAGATGCGGCGAAGCCGATCGCACAGAGCGCGGCGGTGGCGGCCAGCAGCATGCCGCCCGGCATGCGGGCCGCGACGTCGATCGACAGCAGCGGCACGCGCGGTGCGTCGCTCGGATAGCCGATCACGATCACGTGCAGCGCAGGATCGATCTGCTGCGCGCCCCACGCCATGACCGCCCGCCAGTAGCGCCAGGCCAGCGGCAATCCGAACCACAGCGACGCGTACAGCGCGGGCGTCAGCAGCGCAATCGACGCAAGCCAGCGTTGCGGGTGCGCGTGGGTGCGCAGTGAACGATCGACGGGAGGACGGACGGGATGCGTGTGCATGGCGCCCGCCCGGTTACCAGCGATAGAAGACGCTGAGCTCGCCGCCGATTCGTGAGTAGTACGGGTTGTGGTAATAGTCGAATTCGAGTTGCGTGCCCCACTTGCGTGTGAACCAGTAGCGCCATTTCGCGGTGATCTCGTGGCTGCGGAAATCCGCGATCTGCGCGCCGGCCCCGGTGACCTGGTACGCTTCGCGGCCGACTCCGCCGCGCAGCACGATCACGCTCTTGCCGACCTCGCCGTAGGTGACGGCGCCGTAATAGGCGGGCGCCTTCACCGATCCGGGTGAATCGACCGTATAGTTGGCGCCCGCCTCGAAAATCCACTTCGGCAATGCATACCAGATCACGCCCGCGTGATAGAGCTGATCGCGGTGGCCGCTGCGGTTCCATGCGTAGCCGGCGCCGAGCGACACGATCAGCGAACGATCGGACAATAGCTTGCGGTTGAGTGACACGTCGACGCGCGCACTCGGCAGGATCGTGCCCGACGTGGTGCCGGAAAAGCCGATCCCGCCGAACCAGTCGGGGCCGAGGTCTTGCACGTAGGTCAGCGCGCCGAGTTGCGTGTTCTCGCCGAAACGATGCAATTGCGCCAGTTCGCCGAGCACGGTGCGCCCGCCATCCTGATAGACGCCGCGCAGATGCACGCCGTACCAGTCGCCGTAGCCGTGCGTCAGGTGTGCGCTCGAATAGCCGAGCGACAATTCGGTGTGCGATTCCCGCGGCGCCTGGACATGGGTGACGACTGCATCGGGCAGCGGGGGCCGGTTCGTATCCTCGGGCGTAAACTCGGCGAGTGCCATGCCGTCCGGCAGGCCTTCGGCGTCCACGCGCACGAACATCGATTCGTCGCGCGGCCGTGGCGTGATGACGGTCGCGGGGTCCGGAGGCTGCACGGCCGGTACGGCGGCGGCATCGTCCGGCTGCTCCGCCAGCGCCGCGGGCGCGCCGAAGGCGACGCCGCACAGCATCGCGAGGGTGGCAACCGGCACGCGCGGGCCGCGATGGCTGGGGCGATCGGACATGGGGCGCTCCTTAACGGGATGTGTGGAACCAGCCGCTGCGCCACGCAACGAGATCGCCATGCACGCACGCGTGATTGACGACCGAGACGTCGCGCGCACACGCACTGACCGGATGTCCGGCGACGCCGATGCGCGCACCGGTCAGTCGCAGCAGGCCGCCGGCCGACACGACGCCGTCGACGCAGCTCGCGTTGGCGAGCAACACGTCGTCGCGCGCGAATACCGCGCCGTGCAGCAAGGCGTGACGTTCGAGTTCCACGCGATGCGCCTTGACGCTGCCGCGCAGCACGCAGCCTTCGCCGAGTACGAGCGTCCCTTCGACGATCAGGTTGCCTTGCACGACCGTGTGCGCGGGCAGGCGAACGTCGCACGGCAGCAGGTAACGACCGTGCAGGAAGCGATGCGGCAGCGACGCGAAGTGGCGGGTGAGCGAGATCGCGCGGCGCGGGGCGGCCGGTGTGTCCGCGGGGCGCGCGCCGGGCGGCGCGCCGAAGACGATCGGCTCGCCATAGAGGCACGCGAAGCCGCCGGCGCCGCGCAGGCGCACCGTGTCGCCGACCACGACGCCACGGATTACCGCGTCGTCGACGTCGATCAGCGGCGCATGCGCGAGCGTGCCGATCGTCGCGCCGGCGCGGATGTCGATGTGCTCGTCGGCGAACGCGTAAGCGGCGCGCGCGCCATCGTCGAGCGTGATCGCGCGATCGGCGTAGAGCACATCGTCGCGATGCGCGTCGCGTTCGACATGGATCGCGTCCGCATGCTGGACGGCCAGCCCGAGCGCTTGCCACGGCGGCGCGGCCGATGCATCCGCCGGCGGCGTGCCGGCCACGTGCGCGCGCAGTGCGTCGTGCCAGCGCGCGGCGAGCAGCGCCTGATCGACGAACGGCCCGTCGCCGATCGGCAGCGCCGCGACGTCGCTGCGCCGGATCATTTCATGCAGCATCGGCAGGAACGGCAGGGTGAGCACGCCGGCCACCGGCACCATCACATTGAAGGTCGTCATCGCTCATCGCTCCGGTTTCAATTGCCGGCGAAAACGCTCGGTCTTGTCCCATTTCAGTTCGCGGCGGAACGCGGCGTCGAGCGCGAGCCCCCAGAGTGCGGAGACGACCGCCGCAATCGTCACGCAAAAGCCGACGACGTTGACCGGCACGAGCCGCAGGCGCGTCGCGCGGCCGTCGAGCCGAGCGGCGACGACGATCTCGAAGAACACGCCGAAGTTGCCGAAGGTGCTGAACGAGAACAGCGCGAACAGCGACAGGAGCAGGCCGAGCGCGGTCGAGTTGACGCCGTTGAACAGGTAGAGCGCGAGCGCGGCGCTCCACGCGAGCGCGAGCAGCGCCGGCATTGCGAACACGCCAAGCAGCAGTGCGCCGTCGAGCCGGCAGCGACGCGAGATCAGCGGATTGCGCAGCACCGGGACCAGATAGCGCAGCATCGTCTGATTGTGGCCCTTCGCCCAGCGCGTCAGCTGCCGCGCGCGGACGGCCCAGCGCTCCGGGACTTCCTCATAACATTCGGCGTGGTTCAGATAGACCGTGCGCCAGTCGCTCAGCAGCAGGCGGTAGGTCATGTCGGTATCTTCGGCGAGCGTGTCGTCGCACCAGCCGCCCACGGCGTCGAGCGCGCCCTTGCGGATGCCGCCGACCGTGCCGCCGTACTGCGGCACCAGGTTGAGATTGTTGCGGGCCTGCTGATTGACCTGGTAGCCGCCCGCGCGTTCGAGATCGAGCAGCCGCGCGAGCAGGTTGCTGTCGGCGTTCTGCGGCACGACGCGGCCCATCACCGCGCCGACTTCCGGATCGAAGAACGGCGCGACCAGTTCCTTCAGCAGCCCAGGGCGTGGCAGGTAGTCGGCGTCGAATACCACCATGATGTCGCCGCGGATGAAACGCAGCGCATCCTTCAGCGCGGCTGCCTTGCCCGGCTTGCCGGTCTCGCGGTGAAACGGCTGGATCAGTTCGGGCGCGAGTGCCCGGACTTCGTCGATCAATGCGCGCGTGTTGTCGGTCGAGCGGTCGTTGACCGGGATGATCGTCAGCCGGTCGCGCGGATAGGTCGTCGCCAGCAGCGCCGTCAGGCAATCGACGATGACGGTTTCCTCGTTGTGCGCGGCGACGAATACCGTGAGCCGCGGCCAGTCGCCGTGTGTCATCGTCCGGTAGGGCGCGTGTTGCGGCTTGAACAGTCGGTCCAGACTGAATACGTAATGCCGTGCGGCATACGCGCACGTCAATAGCGTGAACAGCCACAGGTACGCGACGCACGGCATCAGCAGCGCCTCGGGATCGAACGTGATGCCAGGCGTGGCGGCGGGCGGCAGCTCGAGCGACGCATCGGGATCGGGCGAGGCCTGTGCGGCGAGCGAGAGCGTCGCGCTGTCGAGCGCGATGCGCTCCATCGCGATCCCGGCGGTTGCGACGTTCGTGGCGGACACGCCGAACCGGGCCGGCTCGGCGATCGCCTGCGATGCGGTGTCGCGCACGATCAGCGAGCAGGCAAGCACGATCAGCAGCAGGATGCCTTGCTCGCAGAATGACGCCATCCGCGTTTGCTTCATGTCCTGGTCCCCGTGCCCGCAACGACGACCGATGAGAGCCGAAGACGCTCCGTGGATCGTGCGGATGTCAATGGGAAGCGGTGGCGCGTTCGTCGCATAGGGGCGGTCATCGGTTGCCCCGGACGGATGCGTCGCGTCGCTTCCCGGCTTCGTTGCTTTGTCGCCCCTTTCGTCTGCTGCCATGCCAGTGCTTCGGGACGCACCTGTCCGACATCAAGCAAGGCGTGAGCCATCTGCCGCGATGCCCCGCGCAGCAAGGGGCCGCGCACGGGGAGCGGATGCGACGGGCGTATGGTCGACGCGTTTTGATTCACTGACGAATCAGCGTGCGGGCGCCGCATTCGACCCTATGCGGTCGGTCGCACGCAGCGAGCAGATCGCGCGGCGACCGGGGTCGTCCAACCTGCCGAGGTCGCGTTGCCGGGGTGCGGCGCGGCATAACTGGCCGTCGTGTGTCGTTCGTGGTGTGCGCATCGGTCCAGAGGTCGAAACGGGCGCCGCCGTCACATGAGACAAATAGACCGGACTCCGATGTATTTGACGGGTTCGGCTCCGCGTTACACAAGCGCAACATTTCCCGCACCCGCGATTCGTGTGACGCAAGCACCGTCGGATGGCGGGGAAATCCCGCGCGCGCGACGGTGACCGACACGCGAGTGCGTGCCGCGCACTGCACAGACGAAAGTGGCGAATCGAGGCGACGCAAAGCGCATCGAAAGGGACACGCGATGGCGTCGTCATCGGCGCTCGACACGCGTGCGCGATTCATCGGACGACGTCGTCAGACGGATCGCGCGAGCGTACGGCTGTTTCTCGTTGTCGCGTCGATCCGGCGCTGCGAGCGTCCGTAGCAGTTGTGAAACATTCCGTAACTCGCCGTTTGCACGCGCCTGCCGTGGAGCGAAGCGGGCCGGGATGCAGGCCGGTTGGTTTGAATATTGCTGTAGTGGGAGGACGACGCTCGACACAGCGAGGAACGTTCATGACGTGAATGATTCAGTGCAACGGGACGCCGGTAGTACGACGATTCGCGCGGCCCGGACCGCGCCGACGAGGCAGCACGCTCGCCCCGCCACACCGCCGCGTGTCGATCGCGCGCGAGTACGGGATGCGCCGCCCGAATACATGCTTCGCGCCACGTGCAGAATCGCCGGGCACGAAGCGGCTAAAAACGAGGATAACGATGAAGAAGATCTTGCTTGTGTTCGGGACTCGGCCGGAAGCCATCAAGATGGCACCGCTGGTGCGCGCGTTGAAGGCGCACGCGGATGTCGACGCCCGGGTATGCGTGACCGCGCAGCATCGGGAAATGCTCGACCAGGTGCTGACGCTGTTCGACATCAAGCCCGACTACGATCTGAACCTGATGCGGCAAGGCCAGACGCTGACCGACGTGACGACCGGCATTCTTCAGGCGATCGGCAAGGTCTTCGACGAATTCCGGCCGGACGTCGTGCTGGTGCACGGCGATACGACGACCACGCTCGCGGTGAGCCTTGCGGCGTTCTATCGCTATCTGCCGGTCGGTCACGTGGAGGCCGGCTTGCGCAGCGGCGACATCTGGTCGCCGTGGCCGGAGGAACTGAATCGCCGCGTGACCGATGCGGTGTCGTCGTGGCATTTCGCGCCGACCGGGCAGGCACGCGACAACCTGCTGAGCGAGGGCGTGCCGGGCGGGGCGGTCTCGCTGACCGGCAATACCGTGATCGATGCGTTGCACGAGGTCAAGCGCATGCTGGATCGCACCGCCGCGCTGTCGGACAAGATCGCCGCGTACTTCCCGTTTCTCGAACCGTCGCGGCGCGTCGTGCTGATCACCGGCCACCGTCGGGAAAGTTTCGGCGAACCGTTCCGGCACTTCTGCGAAGCGCTATGCACGCTGGCGAGCCGCTATCGCGATGCGCAGTTCGTCTATCCGCTGCACCTGAACCCGAACGTGCGGGAGCCGGCGCGCGCGCGTCTCGGCGATATCCCCAATATTTACCTGATCGAGCCGCAGGAATATCTTTCGTTCGTATTCCTGATGTCGCGTGCGCATTTCATCATTACGGATTCGGGCGGCATTCAGGAAGAAGGGCCGGCGCTCGGCAAGCCGGTGCTCGTCACGCGCGAGACGACCGAGCGGCCCGAAGCCATTCAGGCCGGCACCGCGCGGCTCGTCGGTACCGATCAGGACAGGATCGTCTGGGAGGCGTCGCGGCTGTTCGACAGCGAGAGCGCGTACGAGGAAATGTCGCGTGCGAGCAATCCTTACGGCGACGGTCATGCGAGCGAGCGGATCGTTCATGCGCTGATGCGTACGCCCGGGGCGCCCGCGAAGACGACGAGTTTCTCGATGGGCGCCGCGGAGATGTCGTTCAACGCGCTCACGCTCGGGTTGCAGGCGTTGCGGTCGCCGTGAGGCGGATCGCGCGGTAGCTCGCTCCCGCGCGTTCGGCGTCGACGTCAGGCATCCGGTCCGCCCGCAAGGTCGGCCGGATGCTTGCGCATGTCCGCCCCCGATGTTCGCCGTTGTCGGTTGCGAACGACCGTGCTAAATTCCTGCCAGCACTTGCAGTCACGCAACCCTTCATTCGGCTGACACGGCCGGCACCCTGGGAGGCAGCACGATGAGCCTGTTGATGTCGCGACGCGATCTCGCGTTCCTGCTGTATGACTGGCTCGACGCCGAAGCGCTCGCCGCGCTGCCGCGCTACGCGGAGCACGGTCGCGAGACCTTCGACGCGGTGCTCGACACCAGCGAGCGGATTGCCGAAGAGCTGTTCGCGCCGCACGCGGCGCGCGGCGACCGCGAGGAGCCGCGATTCGACGGCGAACGCGTGACGCTGATCCCGGAGGTGGAACCGGCCGTGCGCGCGTTCGCGGACGCCGGGCTGATCGCCGCGGGGCACGACGAAGCGCTCGGCGGCATGCGCTTGCCGAAACTGGTCGAAGCCGCGTCGTTCCTGTTCTTCCAGGCAGCGAACATCGCGACGGCCGCGTACCCGTTCCTGACCGTCGCCAATGCGAACCTGCTCGTCGCGCACGGCAGCGCCGCGCAGATCGACACGTTCGCCCGCCCGGAGCTGGAAGGGCGATTCCTCGGCACGATGTGCCTATCCGAACCGCAAGCCGGTTCGTCGCTGTCCGACATCGCGACGCGCGCCGATTTCGAAGGCGATTCGCCGCTCGGCGCGCGCTACCGGCTGACCGGCAACAAGATGTGGATTTCCGGCGGCGAGCACGAGCTGGCGGAGAACATCGTCCACCTCGTGCTCGCGAAGATTCCCGACGAACACGGCCGGCTGCAACCTGGCACGCGCGGCATCTCGCTGTTCATCGTCCCGAAGTTCCTGACCGGCGCCGATGCCGACGCGAACGGCGAGCACAACGACGTCGTGCTCGCCGGGCTGAACCACAAGATGGGCTATCGCGGCACGACCAACTGCCTGCTGAATTTCGGCGAAGGGACGCGTTATCGGCCGCAAGGGCGTGCGGGTGCGATCGGCTACCTGGTCGGCCAGCCGAATCACGGGCTGGCGTACATGTTCCACATGATGAACGAAGCGCGCATCGGCGTCGGCGCGGGTGCGGTGGCGCTCGGCTATGCCGGCTATCTGCACGCGCTCGACTACGCGCGCAACCGTCCGCAAGGGCGCCCGCTCGGGCCCGCCGGCAAGGATGCGGCCGCGCCGCAGGCGCCGATCGTCGACCATCCGGACGTGCGGCGCATGCTGCTCGCGCAGAAGGCTTATGTCGAAGGCGGTCTCGCGCTGATCCTGTATTGCGCGAAGCAGGTCGACGAAGCGCGCGCGCACGACGATGCCGCGATACGCGCCGATGCCGCGCGCCTGCTCGACATCCTGACGCCGATCGCGAAGAGCTGGCCGTCGCAGTGGTGTCTTGCCGCGAACGATCTCGCGATCCAGGTACACGGCGGTTATGGCTACACGCGCGATTACGCGGTCGAACGGCTCTATCGCGACAATCGCCTGAATCCGATTCACGAAGGCACGCACGGCATCCAGGCGCTCGACCTGCTGGGCCGCAAGGTTGGCCAGGACGACGGCGCGTCGCTGCGCGCGCTCGATGCGCGGATCGATGCGACCGTCGAGCGTGCACGGGCGCCGGATGCCGGCATGCGCGAGCAAGCCGATGCATTGGCGCGACGTTGGGCGCGGCTGTGCGACGTGACACGCCAGTTGAGCGCGATCGGCGATCCGCGGACGCGGCTGGCGAACGCGAGCGTGTATCTCGAAGCGTTCGGTCATCTCGTCGTCGCATGGCTGTGGCTCGACGTGACGCTCGCGGCGCACGGGCACGACGGCGATTTCCACGACGGCAAGCGTGCGGCGGCCCGTTACTTTTTCCGCTGGGAACTGCCGAAGGTGGATGCGCAGCTCGACCTGCTGTCGAGCGTCGACACGACGACACTCGACATGCGCGACGCGTGGTTCTGAACGTGACTTCGACGATATTCCGGAATACCGACGATCTTGCCGATGCCGATGCCGATGGCCATCGCATACGCGTCGTGAACCGGCCGCGCGGGGTATCCCGTACACCGTATCGATGCGCGGCCATGCCGCGCAAGGAGAGAGAAGCGCATGAAAGCCCTGTTGTGTACTGCATTCGGCCCGATCGATCGCCTGCGCATCGAGGATGTCGCGATTCCCGAACCGGCTGCCGGGCAGGTCCGGGTCCAGGTGAAGGCGGCGTCGCTCAATTTCCCCGACGCGCTGATCGTCCAGGGTCTGTATCAGGTGAAACCGGCGCTGCCGTTTTCGCCGGGCGCCGAGTTTGCCGGCGTGATCGACGCGGTCGGCGAGGGCGTCACCGCGTGGCGCCCCGGCGATTCGGTGATGGCGTTTACCGGGCACGGCGGGTTCGCGCAGCAGTGCGTGGCCGATGCGCACCAGCTCGCCGCGCTGCCGCCGGGGATGACGTTCGAGCAGGGCGCGGCGCTCGTGCTTGCCTACGGCACGTCGCTGCACGCGCTGCAGCAGCGTGCGCGTCTGCAGGCGGGCGAGACGCTGCTCGTGCTGGGCGCGGCCGGCGGTGTCGGGATCGCCGCGATCGAGATCGCGAAAGCGCTCGGCGCGCGCGTGATCGCGGCAGCGTCGAGCGCGGACAAGCTCGCGCTGTGCCGTGAAGCGGGCGCCGACGAGACGATCGACTATGCGACCGAAGACCTGCGCCGCCGCGTCGACGAACTGACCGGCGGGCGCGGCGCCGACGTCGTCTACGATCCGGTGGGCGGCGCAAGCAGCGAAGCGGCGCTGCGTGCGACCGCGTGGCGCGGCCGGTTTCTCGTGGTCGGCTTCGCGGCCGGCGAGATCCCGAAGATCGCGTTGAACCTTGCGCTGCTGAAGGAGCGCGACATTCTCGGCGTGTTCTGGGGCGACGCGGTGCGGCGCGATCCGGCGCAGCATGCCGCGAACATGCGGACGCTCGCCGAATGGTTCGCGGCCGGCAAGGTTCGGCCCGCGATCACCGAGCGTGTGCCGCTGGCCGGCGCGGCCGACGCGATCGCGCGGATGGCGAACCGGCAGGTGAAGGGCAAGGTGGTGATTTTTCCGGACGCGTGATCCGGTTTCGGCGCGCGGCGGGTTCAACGCAAGCCGCGCGGTGGTGCTTCAAGAAAGCGGCACGGCGCGACCGTTGTAAAGGCGTGGCGATCCGGTAGCCCGGGCGCACGATGCCGGGCGGTGCTGAAACGAACGCCGCCGGTCCTGCGTCGATGCCTTCAGTCCTTCGGCAGACGCAGCGTATCGAGCACATGCTGCGAAAACTCGACCCAGAACCGCTCGTTCGCGATGCCGGCCTGCAGCACCAGATGCTGCAGGCGCTTCGTGCGTGAATCGTCGGCCGTCGAAAAATCGCGCGCCTCGATCTGCAGATACACGTCCAGCTTTTCCTGATGCAATGCGATGCGCCGCCGGATCTCGTCCTCGAGGCCGGCCGGCCCGAGCACGGCTTCCGCGCGCAGGCGCACCATCAACGCCTCGCGTAGCGGTGTCGGATCTTCCGGTTCGGCGATCCAGCGTCGCAATTCCTTCTTGCCGGCCGGCAAGATCCGGTACGCGCGCTTGCGGCCGCGGCCGGACTCGGCGGGCAGCGATTCGATCCAGCCCGTTTCCTCGAGACGTCCGAGTTCGCGATAGATCTGCTGGTGCGTCGCCTGCCAGAAATAGCCGATCGAGCGGTCGAAGCGGTCGGCGAGCTCGGACCCCGAACCGGGGCGTTCGGCGAGAGCGGTGAGAAGCGCGTGAGGCAGGGACATGTCGGATCGAAGGAGGCGGCGCAATGAACCGCATCTTGCCATATCGGGGCCGTAGCACAAACGGCGAAAACATGTTTCTGCAACATGTTGCATAAACGAGGTCGGCGGGCTACCATCCGTGCAACTTGTTGCATAAAAAATGGAGACGCCCGATGACATCCCGTTATCCGCATTTGACGACCCCGCTCGAACTCGGCTTCACGTCGCTCAGGAACCGCGTGTTGATGGGGTCGATGCATGTCGGCCTCGAGGAAGCGCCGAACGGCTTCGAGCGGATGGCCGCGTTCTATGCGGAGCGTGCGCGAGGCGAGGCCGGCCTGATCGTCACGGGCGGCTTCGCGCCGAACGAGCGCGGCCGTCCGGCGCCGGGCGGCGCGATGCTGACGACCGAAGCGGAAGCCGAACGTCATCGCGTCGTGACGCGTGCGGTGCATGCGGAGGGCGGCAGGATCGCGTTGCAGATCCTGCATTTCGGACGCTATGCGTATCACCCGGCGCTTGCGGCGCCGAGCGCGCTGAAGGCGCCGATCAACCCGTTCACGCCGCACGCGTTGAGTAGCGACGAGGTCGACGAGACGATCGCCGATTTCGTGCGATGCGCGGCGCTCGCGCAGTACGCCGGCTACGACGGGGTCGAGATCATGGGCTCCGAAGGCTACCTGATCAACGAATTCATCGCCGCGCGCACGAACCATCGCGACGATGCGTGGGGCGGCGCGTACGACAACCGCATCCGCTTCGCGGTCGAGATCGTGCGGCGCGTGCGCGAGCGCGTCGGCGCGAACTTCATCGTCATCTACCGGCTGTCGATGCTCGATCTCGTCGAAGGCGGCTCGACGCTCGACGAGGTGATCCGGCTCGCGCAGGCGATCGAGGCGGCCGGCGCGACGATCCTCAACACCGGCATCGGCTGGCACGAGGCGCGCATCCCGACCATCGCGACCAAGGTGCCGCGCGCCGCATACGCTTGGGTGACGCGGCAACTGATGGGCAAGGTCGGCATTCCGCTCGTCGCGACCAACCGGATCAATACGCCGGAAGTCGCCGAGCAACTGCTCGCCGACGGCTATTGCGACATGGTGTCGATGGCGCGACCGTTCCTCGCCGATGCCGAGTTCGTCCGCAAGGCGCGGGAAGGGCGCGCGGACGAAATCAACACGTGCATCGGCTGCAACCAGGCGTGCCTCGACCATACGTTCAGCGGCAGGATCACGTCGTGCCTCGTGAATCCGCGTGCGTGCCATGAAACCGAGCTCGTGATCCAACCCGCGCCGCGGCGCAAGCGGATCGCGGTGGTCGGTGCCGGGCCGGCGGGCCTCGGCTTCGCGGTCACGGCGGCCGAGCGCGGTCACGCGGTCACGCTGTACGAAGCCGGCGCCGAGATCGGCGGCCAGTTCAACATCGCGAAGAAGGTGCCCGGCAAGGAGGAGTTCAACGAAACGCTGCGCTATTTCCGCCGGCAGATCGAACTGCGCGGCATCGCGCTGCACGTCGATACGCGTGCGACCGTCGAGATGCTGTTGCAGGGCGAATTCGACGAAGTGGTGATCGCGACGGGCATCGTGCCGCGCACGCCGCCGATCGACGGCATCGGGCATCCGAAGACGCTCGGCTATCTCGACGTGCTGCGCGACGACAAGGCCGTCGGCCGCCGCGTCGCGGTCGTCGGCGCGGGCGGCATCGGTTTCGACGTCGCCGAGTATCTCGTTCGTCGCGACGGCGCCGAGCGTGTCGATGCGGATCGGTTCTTCAGCGAATGGGGTGTCGACCGGTCGTATGCGAATGCCGGCGGGCTCGGCCGCGCGCGGCCCGAACCGGCGGCGCGGCACGTGCATCTGCTGCAACGCAAGGCGTCGAAGGTCGGCGACGGGCTCGGCAAGACCACCGGATGGATTCACCGCACGGCGCTGAAGGCGCGCGGCGTCGGGATGTCGTCGGCGGTCACGTACCGGCGCATCGACGACGACGGCTTGCACGTGACGATCGACGGCGTCGAGCAGACGCTGCCGGTGGACAACGTGGTGATCTGCGCGGGGCAGGAGCCGTCGCGCGAGCTGGCGGAGCAACTGCAGGCCGCCGGATGCCGCGTGCATTTGATCGGCGGTGCATACGAGGCCGCCGAACTCGATGCGAAGCGTGCGATTCACCAGGGCACGACGCTGGCCGCGACCCTTTGATACCGATTCGTTTCCGTTCCATTCAACCACGATGCTGGAGACTTCGATGACACACTCCCCGCTGCCTCTTCATCCCGCTGTCGCGAAATCGCTCGATGCATGGCATGAGATGGTCGAGCGCAAGGATTTCGGCGCGCTGGAATCGATCGTCCATCCGGACGCCGTGTTCCGTTCGCCGATGGCGTTCAGGCCGTACGGGCCGGCGCCCGCGCTGCTGATGGCGCTGCGCACGGTGATCACGATTCTCGAGAATTTCACGTATCACCGCCAGTTCGTGACCGACGACGGCAAGAGCGTCGTGCTGGAGTTCGGCGCGACCGTCGATGACAAGGCGCTGAAGGGGATCGACATGATCCGCTTCGACGACGACGGTCGGATCGTCGAGTTCGAGGTCATGATCCGGCCGTTCAATGCGCTTCAGGCGCTCGGCGCGGAAATGGGCGCGCGGCTCGGGCAGCAGTTGCCGGCGTTCAAGACCGGCGGTTGAGCGGCGCGGCGGTTGCCGCGAGGCCGGGTCAGTTCGTCGCGTACGTGTGCGTGTTCGGGTTGCGTCGCATGGCCGTCGAGCGCTTTGCGCGACTCGAAGCCGGCGACGAGGATCAGGTCGCACGCGCAATCGATCGCGCTGAAATCCGCGCCGACCTCGAGTTGCGTCATGCCCGGAATCCGGCCGCGCGGGCTTTCGAAAACCTTCTTGACACCGGCGCACGCTTTCGCGCGCTCGCGATCGGTTGCGCCTGCAACCTTCCCCATCACGACGTGCCGGATCACACGGCCCGCTGCGCGCGATTCAGCACGAAGTCGTAGTCGAGCGTGTAGAACGGCGTGTCCATCCGCGAACCGTCGGGCGCGATGCCGGGCGCATGCCGGACCCAGTCGGCGACGAGCGTCGAACGCACGCCGAAGACCGCATCGGAGTCGAGGTAGCGGTCGCCGTCGCGGAACACGTGCGTGATCAGCGTTTCGTAGCCGGGCGCTTCGATCATGAAATGCAGGTGGGCGGGGCGCCACGGATGCCGGCCGAGCGCATCGAGCATCGCGCCGACGGGGCCGTCGTGCGGAATCGGATACGGCTCGGCGAGGATCGAGCGGAACGCATAGCGGCCGTCGGCGTCGCTGCGCAGCCGGCCGCGCGCGCGATGCGTGACCGAACCGTCGTCGTCCGGCAACTGCACGTCGTAGTGGCCGTCCTCGTCGGCTTGCCACACTTCCAGCGACGCATGCGCGACCGGCGTACCGTCGATGCCGCGTACATGGCCCGACACGAAGCACGGCTCGCCGCATGCGCCGTTCGCGATGTCGTCGAACATCCCGAATTCGGGGCTGCCGTCGACGTAGAACGGCCCGAACACGGTCGCCTCCGTGCAACCGGCCGGCTTTCCATGGTTCTGCGCGGTCACGAGCGTCGACAGCCCGAGCACGTCGGACAGCAGGATGAATTCCTGGCGCTTGTCGTCGGTGATGTGGCCGACGGCCGTCAGGAAGCCGATCGCGGCTTGCCACTCGGCCTCGGTGAGCTTCGTTTCGCGGGCGAACGAATGCAGGTGTTGGACAAGGCTCGTCATCACGGCGTGCAACCGCTCGTCGCGGCAGCCGGAGAGCGACGCGATCACGGCCTGCGTGATGGTGTCTTCGTCGAGATTGCGCATGGGGGGTGTCTCCTGATGTCGTTCGATGGCGCGTTGACGTAACATTAATTCCTCCTCGAATCGTAAAAAAGTAGGTTTGGAGGAGTTTTGTTCTCCGCCAGGTGGAAGAATCGAACGCATGGACAAGTGGGCGCAGATCGAGTTTTTCGTACAGGTGGCGGAACTCGGCAGCCTGTCGAAGGCCGCCGAGCGGCTCGGCATGTCGAGCGCGGCGGCGAGCCGCTGCCTGAACGCGCTGGAAGAGCGGCTGGGCGCGCGGCTCGTCGAGCGGACCACGCGCCGGCTGTGGCTGACCGACGCCGGACACGAGTACCACCGGCGTTGCGTCGCGATCCTGACGGAGCTGTCGGAAGCCGACGCGGCCGTCAACGAAGCGAGCGTCAATCCGGCCGGCACGCTGCGCGTGACCGCGTCGGTGTCGTTCGCATCGATCTACATCGCGCCCGCATTGCCCGAGTTTCATCGGCGCTACCCGAACCTGAACGTGCAGATCGTCGCGGCGAACCGCTACCCGGATTTCATCGAGGCCGGCATCGACGTGGCGATCCGCACGCGCGAACACGAAGCGGATTCGGGCATCACCGTGCGCAAGCTCGCCGAGACGCGGCGCGTGCTGGCTGCGTCGCCCGGGTATCTGGCGAAGCACGGCACACCGACCACGCCCGACGTGCTGGGCGATCACCGGCTGCTGGTCTACAACCTCGCGAACGACCCGTACGTGCTGCATTTCCGCCACGGGGCGAAGAAGCAGTCGGTCACGATCAAGAGCGTGCTCGATGCGAACGAAGGGCAGGTGATCCGCGCCGCGGCGCTCGCGGGGCTCGGCATCCTGATCCAGCCGCTTTACATCGTTCACGACGATATCGTCGCGGGGAAGCTGGTGCCGGTGCTGACCGACTGGCAACTGCCGGCGCTCACCGTCAACATCGCGTACCAGAGCCGACGACACCAGCCGGCGAAGATCCGCGTCTTCACCGAGTTCCTGATCGAGCGTTTCGAGCGGCTCGGGCTCGCGCGCAAATGGAAGGAGGTCGGCCGCTGAGTAACGGCCGGCGCTGCGTCGTCGCGCATTTCCCCGTGTAACGGAGAACCGTTCCTGAAGCCGTTCACGAACGATACGCAGGACGGCGTGACGGTCGGAGCAGGCGGCTTTGGCGGGCAAACGGTCGTGATCGGTCGCGCAGTTGCGCGACATGTGGGGGCTGGCGTCGGGCGCGGTCATGAGGTACCGGCACGCATTCGCGGTGCGCAACGGGCCGCAGGGCGACTAGCTGGGGTGGGGGGGCAGTTCTGTTTCCGGGTATGGATGCGCGGGGCGAGAACCAACCCAAGCTGTCAAAACCCTGACGGATTAAATTGATATATTGTATCATCTGACGTTTTCGTCGCCGGCCGGCCGGGGTGCCTGGGTCGGCCGCGTGCGACGCCACCTACGAAGATCGATACGACGTGACGAGAACCGGACACACCCCGGCGCGCGGGGAGCGGCGCCATGCCGCGACGCGTCGGAACACGAGCGCCTGGCACGCACGCGCGGCACGCAGTTGCACGACCTTGCTGGGCTGCGCGATGGCCACCACCGGTGCATTGGCCGCCGAAGCTGCCGCACCGGCGCCGGACGACCGGCACGCGCTGCCGGCGATCAACGTCACCGCTTCGCCCGCACCTGCCGATCCGCTGACGCAACCGCTCGAAACGGGCTCGCGGCTCGGGCTCGCCAGCCTCGACACGCCCGCGAGCGTCGAAACCGTCACGGCCGACACGATCGAGGCGCGCGGCGATCGCACGGTGCTCGATGCGGTCACGCGTACGGCCGGCTTGTCGAGCGCGATCGCGCCGGGCACCGGCGGCACCGCGTTGAGCGTGCGCGGCTTCAGCGGGCAGGAATCGGTGATGACGCTGCTCGACGGCGTGCGGCTGATGCCGGCGGCCGGCACGATCACGTTTCCGTTCGACACGTGGTCGGTCGCGCGCATCGAGGTGCTGCGCGGCCCGGCATCGGTGCTGTACGGCGAAGGCGCGATCGGCGGTGTCGTGAACGTGGTGCCGAAGCGGCCGCAGCGCACGCGCGAGACGACGCTGCAGGTTGGCGTCGGCCCCGACGGCGCGAAGCGCTTCGCGTTCGATACGACGGGCGCGCTCGGTCCGCGGCTGTCGTATCGCTTCTACGCGAGCGATGCGCGCGCGAACGGTCTCGCCGAGCGGGCCGATACGCATATGACGGCCGTCGGCGGCGCGCTGACGTTCGACGCGAGCCCGCAGCTCACGCTGACGCTCGACTACGACTACGGGCGGCAGATGCCCGCGACGTACTATGGCGTGCCCGCGCCGAACGGCGTGCTCGATCCGTCGCTGCGCAAGCTGAACTACACCGTCGGCGATGCGACGATTTCGTACTACGACCAGTGGACGCGCTTGTCCGCCCGCTACCGCCCCGCGGCCGGCGTGACGATCGACAATCAGCTCTACTACCTGACGTCGAACCGCCACTGGCGCAACGCCGAGTCGTATGTGCTCGACCCTGTAACGGGGCGCGTCACGCGCGGCGACTATCTCGACATCGGCCACCACCAGCGGCAGATCGGTGACCGATTGAGCGCGCGTTTCGACGGGATGCTGTTCGGTCGCGCGAACCGTCTCGCCGCCGGCACGGAATTCAGCCAGATCACGTTCAGCGGCATCAACAATTCGCCGTACGGCGGCGAAACGACCGTGCCGGCGCACGGCTTCGATCCCGGTGTCTTCACGAGCCCCGACCCGACCGTCCCGCAGTTCGGCACGCGCGCGCGGCAGGCGGCAGTATTCGCGGAGAATCGGCTCGAGGTGCTGCCGCGGCTCGCGTGGGTGAGCGGTCTGCGCTACGACCACATCGCGTTCAGCCGCGAGCAGGCGGCGACCGGCACGGGCTTCGACAAGCGGTTCGCGAACGTCGGCTGGCGCACCGGTTTCGTATTCGACATCGCGCCGACGTTCAGCGCGTATGCGCAGTACACGACGGGGGCGGAGGGCGTCGGCTCGCTCGTGACGCTGTCCGCGTCGCAGATGAACTATCGGCTCGCGACCGGCGAACAGTGGGAAGCCGGGCTCAAGCAGACGCTGCTCGACGGTCGCGCGTACTGGACGTTCGCGATGTACGACATCACGAAACGCAACCTGCTCAGCGCCGATCCGTTCAATCCGGCGCTGCGCCAGCAGGTCGGCCGGCAGTCGTCGCGCGGCGTCGAGCTGACCGGCGGCGCACGGCTGCCGCACGGCTGGACGATCGATGCGAACGTCGCGCTGCTGCGTGCGCGCTACGACGCATTCAACCAGACGGCCGGCGGCGCGACGGTGTCGCGGGCCGGCAACGTGCCGTCCGGCGTGCCGCGGCAGACTGCGAACCTGTGGCTCGGCTGGGCGTTCGCCGAGCACTGGCACGCGAATGCGGGCGTGCGTTACGTCGGCGCGACCTACGGCGACGACGCGAATCGCGTGCAGGTGCCGTCGTATACGGTGTTCGATGCGTCGCTGCGCTGGCAGCCGACATCGCGCACCGAGCTCGCACTGTATCTGCGCAATCTCGCGAACCGCACATACGCGGTGACGACGTCGAACGGCGGCGAGCAATGGCTGCTCGGTCCATCGCGCTCGGCGGAGCTCGTCGCGACGATGCGCTTCTAGGGCGGTACGACATGCGTCCGGTTACACACATGCTCGACATCGAACGCGTGAGCTGGTCTCCCGGCGGCGCGGTCGACGTGCTCGATTCGGTGACGCTGACGGTGGCCGAAGGCGAATTCGTCGGTCTGGTCGGACCGAACGGCAGCGGCAAGACGAGCCTGCTGCGCTGCGTGTTCCGTTACGCGCGCCCCGACGCGGGCCGCGTCGCGCTCGACGCGCAGGACGTGTGGCGGATGCGGCCGCGTGCGCTCGCGCAGCGCATCGCGGTGCTGCAGCAGGAAACGCCGGACGATTTCGGGCTGACGGTCGAGGAACTGGTCGGCATGGGCCGCACGCCGCACAAGCGGCCGTTCGATGCGGAGTCGGCCGACGATCGCCGGATCGTCGAATCCGCGCTGCACGATGTCGGTCTCGTCGAGCGTCGTGCGCAACGCTTCGCGTCGCTGTCGGGCGGCGAGAAACAGCGCGCGCTGCTGGCCCGCGCGCTCGCGCAGCAGCCCGAATTGCTGTTGCTCGATGAACCGACCAACCATCTCGATCTGCGTCACCAGCTCGAACTGCTCGCGCGCGTGCGCCGCCTCGGCATCGCGACGCTCGCGACGATTCATGACCTCAATCTCGCGGCCGCGTATTGCGACCGGATCCATGTGCTCGCACATGGCCGTGTCGTCGCGTCCGGCGTGCCGGACGACGTGCTCACCGAAGCGCTGCTGCGCGACGTGTTCGGCGTCGCCGCGCTCGTCGATCGCCATCCCGTCACGGGCCGCCCGCGCATCACGCCGCTTCATCCGGAATGACCGCCATGCCGTTTCCTGTCTTGTCCTCCGTTTTGTCCTCCATTTCCCGCCGGCTGCTCGCCGCTGCCGTGCTCGCCGGTGCGGCCGTTCACGCGGGGGCTCATCCCGTCACCGTGCGCAGTTGCGATCGCGACGTGACGTTCGAGCGGGCGCCGACGCGCGCGGTGAGCAACGACGTGAACCTCACTGAGATGATGCTCGTGCTCGGCCTGAAGGACCGGCTCGTCGGCTATACGGGCATCGGCGGCTGGAAGACGGGCACCGCGCGCGTGCGCGACGCATTGCGCGGCGTGCCCGAACTGGCGAGCCAGTATCCGTCGCTGGAAGTGCTGGCCGCCGCGCGCGCCGACTTCTATCTGGCGGGCTGGAACTACGGGATGCATGTCGGCGGGCCGGTGACGCCGGCGACGCTCGCACCGTTCGGCATCCTCACGTACGAACTGACCGAATCGTGTTCGCACGTGATGAAGCAGTCGGCCGCATCGTTCGACGACGTGTTCCGCGACCTGAACAATCTCGGCCGGATCTTCGGCGTCGAGGCGCGCGCCGCGCAGGTCGTCGCCGGGATGCGTGCGCGGCTCGCGGCGGTGTCGCGCGCGATCGGTCGCCCGGCGCCGCTGCGCGTGTTCGTGTACGACAGCGGCACCGACAAGCCGATGACGGCGGGCGGGCTCGCGATGCCGACCGCGTTGCTCGCGGCGGCGGGCGCGCGCAACGTGATGGACGACCTGCCGCGCAGCTGGACGCAGGTGAGTTGGGAAAGCGTGGTCGCGCGCGATCCGCAGGTGATCGTGATCGTCGACTATTCGGCGATCACGGCCGCGCAGAAGCGGCAGTTCCTGTCGAGCCAGCCGGCGCTCGCGCGCGTGGCCGCGATCCGCGACCGGCGCTTCGTCGTGATTCCGTACGATGCCGCGACGCCGGGCCCGGAGAACGTCGCGGCGGTCGAGACGCTCGCCCGTGCGCTGTATCCGGCCGCATTTTCCGGAGCGGCACGATGAGCGTGCGCGGGCCGGCGGCCCGGCCCGGCATGCGCGTGGTGGTGCCGGTGCTGGCCGTGCTGCTGATCGTGTCGATCGTCGTGTCGGCCGCGTTCGGTCCCGCGCCGATCGCGATGCCGGCCGCGGTGCGGATCGTCGCCGCGCACGTCGCGTCCGCGTTTGGCGGCGCCGATGCGTTCGCGGCGGCCGCGGGCGACGACAGCATCGTCTGGCTGATCCGGATGCCGCGTGCGCTGCTGGCCGCGATCGTCGGCGCGACGCTGGCGGCGGTCGGCGTCGCGTTGCAGGCGGCGACCGCGAACCGCCTGGCCGATCCGCACCTGCTCGGCGTGAGCGCGGGCGCGATGCTCGGCGCGATCGCGGTCACGGTGGTGGCCGGCGCGGCGTTCGGCCCGTTCACCTTGTCGGCCGCCGCTTTCGCGGGGGCGCTCGCGGCCACCGCCTGCGTGATCGCGCTCGCTTATCGCAGCGGCCGGCTCGAATCGGACCGGCTGCTGCTCGCGGGCGTATCGGTGTCGTTCATGATGGCCGCGTTCGGCAACCTGCTGCTGTACCTCGGCGATCAACGCGCCGCGTCGTCGGTGCTGTTCTGGATGCTCGGCGGGGTCGGGCTCGCGCGCTGGGACCTGCTGCCGGTGCCGGCCGTGTGCGCGGTGCTCGCCGGCGGTGCGCTCTATGCGCGTCGGCGCGAACTGAATGCGCTGATGTCGGGCGATGTCGCCGCCGCGTCGCTCGGCGTGCCGAGCGCGCGGATGCGGCGCGAGGTGTTCGTCGTCGCGTCGTTCGCGACGGGCGCGATGGTCGCGGTGAGTGGCGCGATCGGCTTCGTCGGGCTCGTGACGCCGCATCTGTGCCGTCGCTTCGTCGGGGCCGAGCACGGTCGGCTGCTGCCGGTCGCCGCGCTGGCCGGCGCGATCCTGCTCGTGTGGGCCGATGTCGCCGCGCGCACGCTCGCGGCGCCGGAGGATCTGCCGATCGGCATCGTGACCGCACTGTTCGGCAGCCTGTTCTTCGTCGCGCTGCTGCGTCGGCGCTGAGCGAAGGCGAGGGCAGGATGGGCGCCGGCCTGTTTCATCGAAGCGGGATGGCCGTACCCGTACCGCTGCCGCGGCGCGCATCGGCGTGCGGGTTCGCGACGTCCCGCGCGACGTCGAACAGACTGTCCGGCAGCGCGCGCACGGGCAGCGTGACCACGAAGCGCGCGCCGCCGAGCGGCGAATCCTCGAGCCGCACGTCGCCGCCGTGCACCTGCGCGACGCGTCGGACGATCGCGAGCCCGAGCCCGAAGCCGCCGGTCTGCCGGTCGCGGCTCGAGTCGAGCCGCTGGAACGGCTCGAACACGCGGGCGCGCTCGGCGGGCGGAATGCCCGGCCCGTCGTCGTCGACGCTCAGCACGAGCGCACCGGACCGATCTCGCGTGGCGGCCAGCACGACCTTGTGCGACGCATAGCGTGCGCCGTTGCGGATCAGGTTCAGCAATGCGCGGGCGACGAGCTTCGGATCGCATACGTGGGTCGCGGGCGCGTCGAGCGTCGACACGTCGAGCGCGATGCCGCGATCGGCGATGTCGTCCGCGACGTTGCCGGCGACGCTGTCGATCAGCGCGTCGACGACGACTTCCATTGGCGCGAGTTCGCTCGCACCCTGTTCGAGCCGGCCGATCGTCAGCAGCTCGGTCACGAGATCGTCGAGTTCGCGCACGTCGCGCCGCAGCGCGTCGCGGCGCTCGCGCGTCCGGTCCGTCTCGTCCGGATCGGCGAGCAGCGCGAGCCCGAATTCGAGTCGGGCGAGCGGCGTTTTCAGTTCATGCGAGATGCCGTGCATCATTTCGCGCTGCTGCTTGATCGACGCCTCGATGCGCGCGGCCATGTCGTTGAACTGTTGCGACAGATCGTCAATGTTCGACTTGCCCGACAGCTTCACGCGCGTCGACAGCATCCCGGCGCCGAATGCGCGCGCGGCGTCCTGCAGCCGGCGAATGTCGCGCCAGTGATAGTGAATCCACAGCGCCACCGCGAACAGCGTCGCGAGCGCGAGCAGCAGGTACGCATAGATACGGATGTCGAGGTCCGGCGCCTCGATCGGCCGCGCATGCAGCACCGAGCCGTCCGCGAGCGGCATGTAGTAATCCTTGCCGTTGTAGCTGATCGCGATCCTGCCGGCGTCGAGATCGCGCAGCGGCGCGCCGCTCAGTTGCCCACGCGCGTCGGCCATCGACATGAAGCCGAACCCTTCGCGGCCGTGCAGCGCGAGTTCGCGCAATGCGAGCTCGCGCAATGCGAGCTCGCGCTGCGCGCCCGGATGGCGTTCGAGGTAGTCGTTCAGCACGAACGAATAGGTCGTCAGCGAGTCGCGTTGCGCCTGCGCGACGCGCTCGTAGAAGATCCGGTCGAACGACAACTGGATGAAGATGATCGACGCGCCCACGAACAGGATCACGACGAGGTACAACCGGAGCAACGGGCGCAGCATTTATTCGTCCCACGCGGAAGGGCTGAACAGGTAGCCGCGGCCCCAGATCGTCTTGATCTTGTGCGGCTCCGATGAAGCATCCTCGAAGCGGCGGCGCAGCTTCGAGATGCCGGAATCGACCGAGCGGTCGAGCCCGTCGAATTCGATCCCGCGCAGTTGCTTGAGGATGTCGTCGCGGCTCAGCACGGTGCCGGCCGCGCGCGCGAGGATCAGCAGCAGGTTGAATTCGGCTGTCTTCAGATCGACCGGCTCGCCGCGCCACGTGACGGTGCGGTTCGGCGGCGAGATCGTGAGTTCGCCGAATACGAGCGCGTCGGGCGCGGCGACGGGCGCTTCCGCGGCGGCCGGCTGCGCGCGGCGCAACAGCGCGCGGGCGCGCGCGACGAGCACGCGCGGCTCGATCGGCTTCGTCACGTAGTCGTCGGCGCCGGTCTCGAGCCCGGCGACCTGGTCGTACACGTCGACGCGCGCGGTCAGGATCAGCACGGGGACGTTGGTGAACGCGCGGATGCGTCGGCAGACTTCCATGCCGTCGAGATTCGGCAGCATCAGATCGAGTATCACGAGGGCCGGCTGGTGCTCGCGCACCGCCGCGACGGCGAGGTCGCCGCGCCGTACGACCGTCACCGCGAATTCATAGCCGTCGAGGTATTCGCGGACGAGCTGCGCAAGGCGATCGTCGTCCTCGATCAGCAGCACACGGTATTTGAGCGGAACTTCGTTCATGATCTCCTCAGGATGCACGCGCCATCTCACTCCCGGCAGACCGATGCGCGGCGCGGCACGCGAATTCTATCCGGCGGGCCGGCTGCCGGGGCAGCGGGGCGACAATCTCGAACAATCGAACACAATTGCGCACAGATTCTCCGCACATTCAGGACAGTCTCGGCGCAGGGCGGCACCTAGACTGCGGGCTTCGTCACTCATATCTCAATATTGTGCGCCCATCACTTCGCCGCTACCGCTATTGCATGCCGCTCGCCGGCCTGACCCTCGCCGCCGCCGCCCACGCGGAAAACCAGTATTCGTTGTCGCTCGGCGGCGGGTTCGCACCGCGCTATCAGGGCAGCAACCAGTATCGCGGCGTCGTGGCGCCGTCGTTTTCCGCCACGTTCGGCAATGGCTTCTTCGTCGACAGCACGCAGGGCGCCGGCTACCGGCTGAACCTGCCGCACGGTGCGTTCGTGTCGGCGGCGGTGAGCTACGACGCGGGCCGCGCGGACGAGAATCGCTTCGACCTGCCGGGCTCCGACTACCTGAAGGGGATGGGCCGGATTCCGGGCTCGGTGCTCGTGGGCGTGCGCGCCGGCGTGACGCTCTTCGATGCGGCGGAACTGAGCGTCACGATCGATACGCCCGTGACACATACGTCGCGCGGCGTGTCGGGGCACGTGGATCTTGCGGTGCCGGTGCTCAAGACGTCGCAGCACGAGATCATCGTGACGGGCACCGTGCACGCGGGCTCGGGACGCTACATGCAGACCTTTTACGGCGTGACCGACGCGCAATCGATGACGAGCCGGTTCCGGCCGTATTCGGCGAGCGGCGGGATCGACAGCGCAGCGATGGCGGTGGCGTGGAACTGGACGCTGTCGCGGCACTGGTCGGTGCTCGCGACCGGCGGCGTGACGCGGCTGCTCGGCCGCGCCGGCGACAGCCCGATCGTGCAGTCGCGTAGCAACTACTACGGCATCGCGGGCGTGACGTACAAGTTCTGAGCGGATTGCCGACGCGGGGCGGCGCGCGCAGGTGCATACGATGCGTCGGGGTGGCGCCGTCGCTGCGAGCCGCGTGCGGTAACATGCGGGCGGGTTCGGCGTCAGGCCGGGCCTGCGACGCCGGTGCGCCGAGGCGGCTCGGCCGGGTCGCGAAAGGCCGCCATTCGCCGGCCGGCTCCATCGGGAAACGGCCGGCAGCGTGCGGAACCGATCACGCATGCGATGCCCGGTCGTGCACGAATGCCGCACATGGACCGCCGGGCCGCGACAGGGAGAAACCGATGAAGAACACGATCGCGATGCTCGCTGCACTCGTTGCGAGCACAACCTTTGCAGGATGTGCCGACATGAACACGAAGCACCCCAACGCCACTGCGGGCGGCGCGGCCAGACCCCCTTTGGAGCCGGGCGCCGCGCAGGTATGCAAGGCGGATGCCGCGCCGGACGATGCGCTGGTCGGCAAGACCGAGGCGGATGCGGGCGCGCTGCTCGACGGTTGCCTGTGGCGCGTACTCGAGCGCGACGGCAAGTCGTTGCCGGGCACGATGGACTATCGGCAGGAGCGCCGCAATCTCGGCATTCGAGACGGGAAAGTGATCTGGGTGCGGCGCGGGTGAGGGAGTCGGCGCAAGGGGATGACGTACCCGTGCGTGCCGTGGCCCGGCACGCGTTGCACGGCATCGCCACGCGTGCCGGGCCGTCGATGAGGATCAGGGCGCGGGCGCTCGCATGGGTGCTGACGGTGCCGGGCGTGCTTGCCGGATGCGGGCAGCATGACGGCGATGCGTCAGCCGAGGCGCGTACCGTGTGCGTCACCGGATACAACGAGTACGCTCGCAAGCTTCACGAATTCCGGCTCGACAACGAACACCGGTCGGGATGCTTCGGCAATCCGTCGGCACGGGACGCGGGCGAGGCATTCGGCGGGGGCGGCGGGTTCGCGTGCGGCTGCAAGGTCACGCCGGGGCGGAAGGTGAAGCTGTACTGGGCATTCGCGCAGCCGCTGGACGAGATCCAGCGCGGCGTCCCGGCGGAGCACGAGACGATCGACGTGACGATTCCGCAGCCGGAATCGCCGACGTCGCGTTACCTGCGTGTGTATTTCAGGAAGAACGGCACGGCCGAACTGCAATGGGTGGACGACATGAACGCGCCCGAACTGCGGCCAACCGCGGACCAATGAGCGCCGCGATGCGCGTGCGATGGGGCGCGCGTTACTTCGAGATGTACCACAGCGCGTCCGCGCTGGCGCGTGACGGCTGAGCGGTCGCAGCCGGTGCTTGAGCCGGCGCGGGCGGCGGCGCGTTCGACGTGATGGCCGTCGGCAGCGTGGCGGGAATATTCGCGGTCGAAGGCGAGGCCGCCGCCGTTCCCGACGTCGACGGCGTATTCACGTACCACAGCGCATCGGCCGAGGCGGTGCGTTTCGCTGTCATGTTCGGCGCCGCATTCGCTGCCGTACCGGCCGACTTCTTCGAGGCCGTCGCCGTACCAGCCGCCCCCGCCGTCCCGCCCTGCGCAGTCATGCCCGCGGCCGCCGCACCGCGCTGCGCCCGCGCTTCGAACGGCCCGAGCTGGAAGATCAACGTTTGCGCGGGGCGCGTCAGAACGGCATACGGGAACTGCAGCTCCCACGACATCAGCACGCGGCCCGACGACGTTTCGGTGAAGATCGCCGGCACGTGCTTCATGTCGCTGAACTGCACGTAGATCCGCGCCCCGTCGTCGAACACCTGGGTCGGCTTGGCCTGGTCGGCGCCCGTGACCGTCCATCCGAAGTTGTACGTACCGGCCGGGCCGGCGGGGCCGCCCTGCGTCGGCGGAGGCGGCGCGGCCGGCGATATCGTGCGTGCCCGCGTGACGGGCGGCGCCGACACGCTGAGGCTCGCGAACGGGTTGTACGTCTGCGCTTGTTGCGGCGGCGTGAAGGAGGGGGGAAGGATGGGCATGGGAGTATCCGGCGAATCCGGCATGGTCCGGATTGCATCATAGACCTTGCGCGCATACGCGAGGCGCTTGTCGGGGGACGCGGAGTTGTACGCGCCGATCGCGTTCCAGTTGGGGCCGAGCTGGCGGATGTTCTGCGACAGGATCCACGCGCCGACATACGCGTTCGTGCACGCATCGAACAGGCTTTCCCGCGTGATGCCCTCGCGTGCGAGCGTCGGCAGCCACGTGCTGTTGATCTGCATCAGCCCGATGTCGACCGTGCCGTTGGTATTCGTGTTGACGGCGTTCGGATTCATCCCCGATTCGACCTGCGCGATGCCGCGCATCAGGCTGACGCTCACGTGCTGGAACGTGGCCGCGTCGTCCAGGCAGTCGGCCCGCGCGACGCCGCCGAGCGCGCACGAGAGCGCGATCGTCGAGGCAAGGGTCAGCGTGCGGCGGCTGAGCGGGCGAGTGGTATGACGCGGCATGGCAGGATGGGGCGGAATCCGGCCGCCCGGTGCAAGGAAATTACGCAGACGCGAAGTGTGCCATAGCAGGCGGCCAAATGGCTCGCGTCAAACTTTCCTTTGCATTTGCCGGCGCGTGCGCCGCGCATTTTTATCGCGCCGGATCACGGGTCGAAGCGATGCCCGAGCGGTAAAAATGGCTGGTATTTACGCGAATGCCAATGCAATGGCGGCGACGGAAACCTGACGTATTACGTCAGTCGCGCGATGAAAACCGCGATGGAGCGGACGAAAGGGAAAATCGCCCGGCAGCCATTGGCGGGGCAAAAGAAAGCGACGAAAAAAATCGGCGGCCGAAGCCGCCGCATGCGCATTGCGGATACGACCGGCCGCGCGGCGCGCAGCCTGCCGTGTCCCCGAATCGCGATCAGAAGCGGTGACGCAGCCCGAGGTTGACCATCGTCTGCGAGCTCGTGCCCGCATAACCGTACGAACCGATCGATGCCTGCGCGGCCATCGAGCCGCCGTTGCCGTCGCCGGTCTGGCCGCTCGCGTGCTGGTACGCGGCGGTCAGGTAGACGTCGGTGCGCTTCGACAGGCTGTAGTCGGCGCCGGCCGATACCTGGTGATAGGTCGCCGACGTGTCGCCGCCCGAGCGCGTGTAGCTGTAGCCGACGCCGACGAGCAGCGCATTCGTCGCCTGGTAGTTCACGAAACCTTGCCCCGTGTTGTAGTGCTCGTTCGAGCCGAATACCGAACTTGCGTCGCGGCGGTACTGCGCGTTGCTGTAGCCGAGGCCGAACGTGAACGGGCCGGCGACGTACTGGCCCGCGATACGCGCGATGCCGATCGAATGCGCGCTGGCATAGCCGCTGTTGATCGGGCCGTCGAACGTGCCGTCCGACGAGCTGGTCCAGCCGTCGCGCACGCCGTTCGACGCGGGGCCGTTGGTCGCGTGGAAGTAGCCGCCCGCGACGCTGAACGGCCCGTTGTTGTACGACACGGCGGCCGAGTACGACTGCGCGGCGCCGGTGCTGCCGGCGATGCCGCCGAACGAATACATCGCCGAGAACTGCAGGCCCGCATAGACGGCCGACGTGTACTTCACCGCGTTGTCGACGCGGAAGCTGTTGTCGTAGTTGTCGACGTCGCCCGGCGTCGCGAACACGCTGCCGAGGTAGTTGTCGGCGGTGATGCCCTGCACGAGATCGACGAGCGGATCATACTGGCGGCCGAACGTGAGCGTGCCGTAGCGGTCGCTCGTCAGGCCGACGAAGGCCTGCCGGCCGAAGAGGCGGCCGCCCTGGCCCTGCCGGCCGCTGCTCGGGTCGAAGCCGTTCTCCAGCTGGAACAGCGCCTTCAGCCCGCCGCCGAGATCCTCGGTGCCTTTCAGGCCCCAGCGGCTGCCGGCCAGGTTGCCCGCGCTGCTGTTGCCGAGCATCCACGCGTTGTCCTTGCCTTGCGCATGGTTCACATAGGTGATCGACGTGTCGATCACGCCATACAGCGTGACGCTCGACTGCGCATGCGCGACGGGCATCGCCGCGAACGACGCGAGCGAAATCAGCGAGAGGGTCGTGCGTTTCATTTCATCTCCTGCGCATTGGCGTGTGTTCGTGATTCGAATGGCAGGAGACTACAGAGCCGCAATAAAACGGCAAAAATGAAATTCTCCGTTGTGGCCTGATGCAGACGGGGATGTTGCTGGAAATTCACCATTGAGGGATCTGCATTATTGATAGCCGCGTATCAATGGGTTTGTCATTCCGCCGGTTTTTCATTGCATTTTGCGTATGCCGTGATAATTCGGCGGGATTTTCGGGCGAATGATCGCTATCTCAATATTGTTGTCGATCCGTTAAATCATTATTTAACGAGTTGAATTGACCGGGCTGGAGCGAGGGTGATAAACGCGTGCGGATCGCGTCCGGCAGCCGGTATCGCGACGTCGCCATCCGGTCGCTGGGTCGTCGCCCGCGCACCGAAACCGCGGTCGCCAGCTTACTTTTGTATATAATAATCATTCTCATTTACAGAATCGTTGACGCCCGCGCGCCCGGAACCCGGCCATGTCCGCTGACAAGCTGTCCCTGCATCGAGAAATCGACGCCCTCTATGCCGGCCACCACGCGTGGCTGCGCGGCTGGCTGAGCCGGAAGCTCGGTTGCGCGCACCGCGCAGCCGATCTGGCGCACGACACGTTCATGCGCCTGCTCGCCCGCGACGAGCCGATCGGCGCCGACGAGCCGCGCGCGTTCCTGACGACGGTGGCCCAGCGCGTGCTGAGCAACCACTGGCGGCGCGAGCAGATCGAGCGCGCGTATCTCGACGTGCTCGCGCAGCGCCCCGAAGCGGTTGCGCCGTCGCCGGAAGAGCGGGCCGTCGTCGTCGAGACGCTGCTCGACATCGACCGGCTGCTCGACGGCTTGCCGCTCGCGGCGAAGCGCGCGTTCCTGCTCGCGCAGCTCGACGGGCTCACGCAAGCCGAGATCGCCCGCGAACTCGGCGTGTCGCTCGCGACGGTGAAGCGCTATCTCGTGAAGGCCGGCACGCAGTGTTTCTTCGCGATGGCGGCCTGACCGATGGCCGCCCCGGGAGCGCCGGCGGTGCCGCCGCACGTTGCACGTCGCGCGGTCGAATGGTGGGTCGACCGGCAATCCGGCCGGACCGACGACGCGTTCGTCGCCGCGCTCGCGCGCTGGCGCGCGGAAGATTCGGCGCACGACGCGGCGTGGCGTCACATCGAAGCGATGCAGGGCAGGTTCGGCCGACTGGCGGCGGGGCTCGACGCACAGGCCGCGCAGGCGGCGCTGCTGCCGAAGCGGGCAGGCCGCCGCGCGGCCGTGAAGGCGCTGGCCGTGCTGCTGTTCGCGGGCGGCGCCGCATGGATGGCCGAGCCCGCGCGGCGCGCGGCGGTCTGGCCGGCCGACCTGCGCACCGTGGTCGGCGAGCGGCGCACGGTGACGCTCGCGGATCGCACGGTCGTCGTGCTCGATTCCGACACGGCGCTCGACGTGCGCTTCGACGACGCGGCGCGGCGCCTGCATCTGCTGCGCGGCACGATCATGGTCACCAGCGGTCACGACGACCGTGCGCCCGCGCGGCCGCTCGTGGTCGCGACCGCGCAGGGCGAGTTGCGGCCGCTCGGCACGCGCTTCGCGGTGCGGCAGCGCGACGGTGCGACGCGCTGCGAGGTGTTTGCCGGCGCCGTACAGGTGCAGCCGGTCGATGCGTCGGCCGGCACGCGCGTGATCGCGGCCGGAGAGGGCGCGGATTTCTCGCGCGATACGATCGGGGCGCCGGCGCCGCTCGATCCATACGCATCCGCGTGGACGAGCGGCATGCTCGTCGCGTCGCGCATGCGGCTGGCCGATCTCGTCGCCGAGCTCGACCGCTATCGGCGCGGCAGCCTGCGCTGCGATCCGGCCGTGGCCGATCTGCGCGTGTCGGGCACCTATCCGCTCGACGATCCCGCGCGCGTGCTCGATACGCTGACGGCGATGCTGCCGATCGACGTCCACTACCTGACGCGTTACTGGGCGACCGTCGTGCCGGCCCGTTCGTGAGCGCGTCGAAAATTTTTTCGCCGACTTGAGCTGTTTCCCGATGTTCGCGTGACATGGGTAGTGAAAGCAGCACTGGCCCATCGTCCACCGACTCCCCGATCATGGCTTCCATCCGTCTCACGCATCGGCGCCGTCCGGCGCCCGCCCGTCATCTGCCGCGCGGGTCGCGCCCGGCCGCGCCGGGCCGTCTTGCCCGCCGGCTCGCCGGCGCCGTCCTGTTGTCGGCATTGCTGCCGTTGCCCGCGCTGGCCGATACCGACGCCGATGCGGCGCCCGCCGCGCAGCGCGCGTCGCGTCGTGCGTTCGACGTTCCGGCCGGCCCGCTCGAAGCGGCGCTGAACCGGTTCGGCCGCGACGCGGGGATCCTGCTCGCGTTCCCGGCCGAGCTGACGGCGGGCCTGACGAGCGGCGGCGTGCACGGCCGGTTCGACGTCGACGGCGGGTTCGACCGCCTGCTGGCCGGCACGGGGCTCGTCGCGCTGCGCCAGCCGGGCGGCGGCTACACGCTGATGCGCGCCGACGGTTCGGCGGCCGCGCCCGTGGCGGCCGGCGCCGCGCCGGCCGCCGAGTTGCCGACGATCAACGTGCGGTCCAGCGCATTGCGCGCCGAAAGCTATCGCGCGCCGAAGGAGGCGGGCGTGCTGCGCTCCGACATTCCGCTGCTCGACACCGCGCAGGCCGTCAACATCGTGCCCGCGCAGGTGCTGCGCGACCAGCGGCCGCGCAATCTCGACGACGCGCTCGGCAACGTGAGCGGCATCACGCAGGGCAACACGCTCGCGGGTACGCAGGACACGATCATGAAGCGCGGCTTCGGCGGCAATCGCGACGGCTCGATCATGCAAAACGGCATGCCGCTCGTGCAGGGCCGGGCATTCAACGCGGCGACCGACAGCGTCGAGGTGCTGAAGGGGCCGACGTCGCTGCTGTACGGGCTGATGGACCCGGGCGGCGTCGTCAACGTCGTGAGCAAGCAGCCGCAGCTCACGCGCTACAACGCGATCTCGCTCGGCGCGTCGACGTTCGGGCACGGCAAGAACGGCGGCAGCGCGACCTTCGACTCGACCGGGCCGGTCGGCGATTCGCGGCTCGCGTACCGGCTGATCGTCGACCAGTCGAACGAGCAGTACTGGCGCAACTTCGGCGAGTACCGGCAGACCTTCGTCGCGCCGTCGCTCGCGTGGTACGGCCGCGATACGCAGGTCGCGGTGTCGTACCAGTACCGCAAGTTCCATGCGCCGTTCGATCGCGGCACCGCGCTCGACCCGCGCACCAACGCGCCGCTCGACATTCCCGCACGGCGGCGCATCGACGAGCCGTTCAACGACATGGACGGCGAATCGCATCTCGCGCAACTGAGCGTCGATCACCAGTTCAACGCGGACTGGAGCGCGCATTTCGGCTACAGCTACAACCGCGAGACCTACGATGCGAACCAGTTGCGCACGACCGGCGTCGATCCGGTGAACGGCACGCTGACGCGCAGCAACGATGCGACGCACGGGTCGCTCAGCACCGACAGCTACGGGATCGGCTACGTGACGGGCAAGCTGACGCTCGCGGGGATGCGGCACGACGTGCAGGTCGGCTTCGATACCGAATACCGCCGCATCTATCGCAAGGACATGCTGCGCCAGGCCGTGAAGACGCCGTTCAGCTACGTCGACCCGGTGTACGGGCTGCTGCCGCCGTCGAGCACGGTGTCCGCGAGCGACAGCGACCAGACCGACACGCTGCACGATGCGTCCGCGTTCTTCCAGGATACGGTTCACCTGACCGACAAGTGGATCGTGTCGGGCGGCATCCGCTACATCACGTACAACCAGGTCGCGGGGCGCGGCCGGCCGTTTACCGCGAACACCGATCTCAGCGGCTCGAAGTGGCTGCCGCGCGCGGGCGTCGTCTACAAGTGGACCGATGCGTTCTCGCTGTACGGCAGCTATTCGCAGTCGCTGAAACCGTCGTCGTCGATCGCGCCGATGACGGGTTACGTGATCGACGGCGCGACGCCGCCCGAGGAAGCGACCGCGTGGGAAGTGGGCGGCAAGCTCGACCTGCCGGGCGGAATGACCGGCACGCTCGCGCTCTTCAACATCGACAAGAAGAACGTGCTCGTGTCGCAGTACAACGACGCGACGAAGCTGACCGACTGGCGCACGTCGGGCAAGGCGCGCTCGCGCGGCGTCGAACTCGACGTGTCGGGCAAGATCGGCGAACGGGTGAACGTGATCGCGAGCTACGCGTACATCGACGCGAAGACGACCGAGGATCCGTTGTACGCGGGCAACCAGCTGTGGAACGTCGCACGCCACACCGCATCGCTCGCGGCCGTCTACGACTTCGGCACGGTGGCGGGCGGCGACGACCTGCGCATCGGCGCGGCCGCGCGCTACGTCGGCGCGCGCCCCGGCGATTCGGCGAACAGCTTCACGCTGCCGTCGTACGTGCTCGCGGATGCGTTCGCGACCTACGACACGCGGATCGGCAAGCAGAAGCTGTCGTTCCAACTCAACGTGAAGAACCTGTTCAACCGCACGTACTACCCGTCGAGCGCGAACCGCTACTTCGTCGCGATCGGCGACGCGCGACAGGTGTCGCTGCTCACCACGCTGCAGTTCTGACCATGCAATCGCCGCGCGGCCGTTACGCCGGTGCGCGGCTTCGGAGAGGAATCCAGATGAATCTGAAGACGAAGACCGGTGCGCGCCGCCGCCTGTTGCGCACGATCGCGGGTGCGGTGCTCGCGCTGTCCGCGGGCCTCGGCGCCGGCGTATCGGCGCCCGCATTTGCCGCCGATGCGCCGCAGGCCGCGACGCGCGTCGCGATGCTCGTGCAGTTGCACGGCCCGAACCTGAAGGTCGACGAGCGCATCGGCCAGCATCTTGGTGAACGCGGCTACGCGGTGAGCCTGATCGACGAGGCGGCCACGCCCGATGCGGCGCGCGACGCCGATCTGGTGGTGATCTCGTCGACGGTATCGTCGAAGAACGTGCGGCCCGGCTGGCGCACGCTCGACAAGCCGCTCGTGACGTGGGAAAACGACCTGCTCGACGATCTTGCGATGACGGGCAAGCGGCACGACGTCGACTTCGGCGAAACGGGCAAGGAGCGCTACCTGTGGCTCGTCAATGCGCCGCATCCGATGGCGGCCGGGCTGCCGGCCGGCGCGACGAACGCGTACGGCAAGCAGGCGCCGATGAGCTGGGGCAAGCCGGGGCTCGGCGCGATCACGATCGCGACCGTGTACGGCCAGCCCGACAAGGCCGCGATCTTTGCATACGAGAAGGGCGCGACGATGGACTACGAAACGCTCGCGCCGGCGCGCCGCGTGATGTTCTTCCTCGACAACGACACGTTCACGAACCTGTCGCCGGCCGGTGTCGCGCTGTTCGACGCGGCGGTGGACTGGGCGGCCGGGCGGCGCTGAGCCGCCGCGCGTCGATCACGCGGCCCGCGGCGGCGGGCGCCGTCGCGACGCCGCGTCGATCAGTTGCGCCAGCGTTTGCGCGGGCTCCGACATCGTGCGCCGCGCGCGATGCACGAGCCCGATGTCGCGGTGAAACGTGTGATGCCCGAGGTCGATCGCGCGCACGCCGGCCGGCCAGCGGCGATACACGGCGGTCTGCGGCACGATCGCGATGCCGACGCCGTTCTCGACCAGCTTGACGATCGCGTCGAGCTCGTCGAGTTCGCAGGTGTCGCGCACCGCGATGTGCATCTTGCGCAGAAAGCGGTCGACCTGGCGGCCCCCGAACGACGCGCGGTCGTAGCGCACGAACGGCTCGCTCGCGAGCAGGGCGGCCCAGTCCTTGCCCTTCACGCCGCGCGGCACGATCAGGCGGAACGGTTCCTGCGCGAGCGTCGTCCAGTGCAGGTCGCTCTGCAACGCAAACGGCGGCCGGATGATCGCGGCCATGTCGATCTCGCCCGCGTCGACCCGGTTGACCAGCTCGATCGACAACCCGGGTATCACGCGCGTCCGGCACGCGGGGTGCAGGCGATGGAAATCGGCCAGCGCGGCCGGCAGCAGCGCGCTCTGCACCGACGCGATCGCGCCGATCGTCACGCGTACGACGGCCGGCGCGCCGGGCGCGGCCGAGCTCAGGTTCTCGTACAGGCCGATCAGCGCCTGCGCCTGGTCGAGCACGTGATGGCCCCGCTCGTTGAGCCGCGCCGATCGCCCTTGCCGGTCGAACAGCGCGAAGCCGAGCTCGGCTTCGAGACGCTGCATCTGCGCGCTCACGGCCGCCTGCGTGAGCCCGATCCGATTGCCGGCCGCGGCAAAGGTGCCTTCCCGGGCGACGGCGACGAGGGTTTTCAGCTCGCGGATCATTCATCGATTCTGTTTGTGAATCGTGAAATTATATATTGATTTAATTTTTACTCGGCCTTGTCTACCATGGTGCCGTCCTCGCGCCACGCGAGCGTTTCTTCACGAGGCCATCATGAGTCTTTCCCCGTTTCACCTGGCGATTCCGGTCTACGACCTGCCGGCCGCGCGCGATTTCTACGGCCGCGTGTTCGGGCTGGAAGAGGGGCGCTCGAGTGCGCAGTGGGTCGACTTCGACTTTTACGGGCATCAGCTCGTGATCCACGCGCATCCGAAAACCGCATCGCAGGAAGGCGCGCATACGAATGCGGTCGACGGTCACGACGTGCCGGTGCCGCATTTCGGGATCGTGCTCGACTGGGCGAGCTGGGAAGCGCTGGCCGAACGCTTGCGCGCGTTCGGCGTGACGTTCGTGATCGAGCCGTATGTACGGTTCCAGGGGCAGGTCGGCGAACAGGCGACGATGTTCCTGTTCGATCCGTGCGGCAATGCGCTCGAATTCAAGGCGTTCCGCGACATCGGCCAGCTGTTCGCGAAGTAACCGGCAGCGGCGCGAGCGCCGATTGAAATTGGGTGCGAGAATGCGGCCGGCGGCCCGAGCGCGCGCAGGTGCGACGGCCGGCGCCGCGCCGCACGGCAACCGTCCGTGCGCGCCGTTCTCCAAGGAACCCGTATGGACAGTCACATCGCTCCGGTGGAGCTGAAGAAAGCCTACCGTCTCCTCAATCACGGCCCGACCGTGCTCGTATCGGCCCGCCACGACGGCGTCGACAACGTGATGGCCGCCGCCTGGGCGTGCGCGCTGGATTTCCTGCCGCCGAAGCTGACCGTGGTGCTCGACAAATCCGCGAAGACGCGCGAACTCGTCGAGCGCAGCGGCACGTTCGTGATCCAGGTGCCGACGGTCGCGCAATTGCAGCTCACGCATGCGGTCGGCAGCCACAGCCTCGCGGAGCGGCCGACCAAGCTGCGCGAAGCGGGCGTCACGCTGTTCGACGTCGAAGGCCACGACCTGCCGTTCGTTGCAGGATGCTCGGGGTGGCTCGCGTGCAAGCTGATTCCCGAGCCGCACAACCAGCAGACCTACGACCTGTTCATCGGCGAGGTGGTCGCTGCGTGGTCCGACACGCGCGTGTTCCGCGACGGCCACTGGTATTTCGAATCGGCCGACCCCGCGCTGCGCAGCCTGCACTACATCGCGGGCGGCAATTTCTATGCGATCGGCGAATCGCTGCACGTCGATCCGGACGCGCAGTAAGCGCCGGATGCACGGTCCCGAATCGGGCGCGCTTCATGCGCGCTTTTTCAATTCCGCGAGCATGATGTCGGCGAAGGCCTGCGCGACGCTCGGCAGCGTGCGTCCACGCTTCGCGATGAGCGCGATCGGCCGCACGAACGCGGGATCGTCGATCGGCTTCGCGACGAGGTCGGGCTCGGCGCGCACCTCGCGCGCGGTCGCGGGCAGGATCGTCACGCCGAGGCCGCCACGCACCATCGCGACGGCCGTCATCATGTAGGTGGGCTCGCATGCGATGTCGGGCGTGCAGCCGGCCGCTTCCAGCGCGGCGTCGACGACGCTGCGCACGCTCGTGCCCTGCGCGGTGAGCACGAGCGGTACGCCGGCGACGTCGGCGGTGGTCACGCGGCGCTTGCGCGCGAACGGATGATCCTTCGGACACACGGCGACGAGCCGGTCGGCGCCCGCATACAGCACCTCCAGCGACGCATCGAACACGTCGCCGCCGGTCAGCCCGAGATCGGCTTCCTCGTTGCGCACGAGCGCGGTGACGAGGCTCGCGACGCCGTCGCGGATCTCGAAGCCCGCGCGCGGGACGTCGCGCCGGAACGACTGGATCAGCTCCGGCAGCACGCTGGACGCGAAGGTCGGCAGGCACGCGAGCCGTACCGTGCCGCTCGTGCCTTCGCCGAGCGCGCGCGCATCGCGCAGCACGCGTTCCATGTCGTCGAGCGAGCGCTGCAACAGCGGCAGCAGTTCGCGCCCGGTCTGCGTGAGGGCGACGCTGCGGCTGTTGCGGTCGAACAGGCGCGCGCCGACGATTTCCTCGAGCCGGCGGATCTGCACGGTCAGCGCCGGTTGCGACAGGTGCAGCCGCGCGGCGGCGCGCGTGAAGTTGCCGGCGTGCGCGACGGTAACGAACGCGCGAATGTCGCGAAGATTCAGATCCATAATGGTTCGTGATTGCTGCGATCAAATCATTTCAATTGTGCTATTGCTGCGCCGACCTTACGCTCGTCTCCAACAAAAGACAAGGTAGGAGACAACCGATGCTGCCGTTACTCGGGCTGGGCACGATCGTCGTGCTGCTGGCCGCGATTCTGTCGAAGCGGATGTCGCCGCTCGTCGCGCTGATCATCGTGCCGATCGCCGCGTCGCTGCTCGGCGGCTTCGGGCTGCACACCAGCAAGTTCGTCGTCGACGGGCTGAAGGGGCTCGCGCCCGTCGTCGGCATGTTCGTGTTCGCGATCCTGTATTTCGGGACGATCACCGACGCCGGCACGCTCGATCCGATCATCGACCGGATCCTGCGCGCGGTCGGCACGCGGCCGACGCGCATCGTGATGGGCACGACGCTGCTCGCGCTGCTGATCCATCTCGACGGCTCGGGCGCCGTCTGCTTTCTCGTGACGATTCCGGCCGTGCTGCCGCTGTACGACCGGTTGAAGATGGACCGGCGCGTGCTGGCCACCGCCGTGTCGATGGCCGCGGGCATCAACTTCCTGCCGTGGACGGGGCCGATGATCCGCGCGTCGGCATCGCTGCACCTGCCGGTGTCGGCGCTGTTCAATCCGCTGATCCCGGTGCAGGCGATCGGGCTCGTGTTCGTGTTCGGCGTCGCATACTGGCTCGGGCGGCGCGAGGAGAAGCGGCTCGGGCTGTCGCGCGACGATGCGTCGATTCCGTTGCCCAAACGCGAGCTGACGGCCGACGAGCAGGCGCTGCACCGGCCGCATCTCTTCTGGTTCAACCTCGTGCTGACGCTCGTCGTGCTCGGCACGATGGTCGTGATGGGCGAGAAGGTTCCGCCCGCGATCATGTTCATGGTCGGGCTGTGCATCGCGCTCATGGTGAATTACCCCGACGTCGACATGCAGCGAAAGCGCATCGATGCGCATGCACGCGCCGCGCTGATGATGGCCGGCATCCTGCTCGCGGCCGGCGTGTTCACCGGGATCATGCAGGGCAGCGGGATGCTGAAGGCGATGGCGCAGGCGGCGGTCGGCTTCGTGCCGCCGTCGATGGCCGGCCACATTCCGGTCGTGCTCGGCCTCGCATCGATGCCGCTCAGCATGCTGTTCGATCCCGATTCGTTCTACTTCGGCGTGCTGCCCGTGATCGCCGAAGTGGCCGGCCAGCTCGGCGTGCCGGCCGTGCAGGTCGGGCAGGCGGCGCTGCTCGGCCAGATGACGACGGGGTTCCCGGTCAGCCCGCTCACGCCCGCGACGTTCCTCGTCGTCGGCCTGTGCGGGATCGAGCTGGCCGAGCATCAGAAATTCACGTTTCCGCTGCTGTTCGGCGCGTCGATCGTGATGACGATCGCCTGCGTCGTGCTCGGCATCTTTTGATTCTTCCCGGCGGTGCGCGCCGCCGGACGACGGTACGGACATGACAGCAAAGCAACCTGAACGGCGCGTGCGCATCGGCGCGGGCGCCGGCTACTCGGGCGACCGGATCGAGCCCGCGGTCGAACTCGCCGAACACGGGCAGCTCGACTATCTGGTGTTCGAATGCCTGGCCGAGCGCACGATCGCGATCGCGCAGCAGGCGCGCCGCAACGATCCGGCGCGCGGCTACGATCCGCTGCTCGACGCGCGGATGCAGGCGGTACTGCCGGTCGCGGCGGCCAGGCGCGTGCGGATCGTGTCGAACATGGGCGCGGCGAACCCGCGCGCGGCCGCGCGGCGTACCGCGGAGATCGCGCAGTCGCTCGGCATCGCGGGGCTGAGCGTCGCAGCGGTCGAAGGCGACGACGTGCTCGACGTCGTGCTGCGCGGGGCGTTCCGTTTCGAGGAATCGGGCGACGCAGTCGCCGCGTATCGCGACCGCATCGTGTCCGCGAACGCGTATCTCGGCGCCGCGCCGATCGTCGATGCGCTCGCGGCCGGCGCGGACGTCGTGCTGACCGGGCGCGTCGCCGACCCGTCGCTGTTCGCCGCGCCGCTGATCCATGCGTTCGGCTGGCGGATGGACGACTGGGACACGCTCGGGCAGGCGACCGTCGTCGGCCACCTGCTCGAATGCGCGGGGCAGGTGACGGGCGGCTATTTCGCCGACCCCGGCTACAAGGACGTGCCGAATCTCGCGCGGCTCGGCTTCCCGATCGGCGAGGTCGCGGCCGACGGCTCGGTCGTGATCACGAAGGTGCCGCATGCGGGCGGCCGCGTGAGCGCGGCGACCTGCAAGGAACAACTGCTCTACGAGATTCACGACCCGGCGCGATATCTGCAGCCCGACGTCGTGGCCGATTTCACTCGCGTGGCGGTCGCCGAGGAGGCGGCCGATCGCGTGCGCGTGACGGGCGGGCGCGGCGCCGCGCGGCCCGATACGCTGAAGGTGTCGGTGGCCTATATCGACGGCTACATCGGCGAAGGCCAGATCTCGTACGGCGGCCCGGGCGCGCTCGCGCGTGCGCGTCTTGCGCTCGACATCGTTCGCGAGCGGCTCGCGCTGACCGGCGTCGCCGCGAGCGAGCTGCGCTTCGACCTGATCGGCGTCGATGCGCTGTACGGCGACGCGACGCCGGCCGTACGCGGCGAGCCGGCCGAGGTGCGCGTGCGGGTGGCCGGCCGGGCGGCGAACGCCGCCGAAGCCGCGCGGATCGGCAACGAAGTCGAGACGCTCTATACGAACGGGCCGGCCGGCGGCGGCGGCGCGTTCAAGTCGACGCGCGAGGTCATCGCCGTGCAGTCGGTGCTGCTGCCGCGCGCGGCCGTGACGCCGTCGTTTTCATTCGTGGAGGCCTGATGCAACTGCGTGAACTCGCGCATGCGCGCACCGGCGACAAGGGCAATACGCTGAACGTGTCGGTCATCTGCCGCGATCCGCGTCATTACGACCATCTGCGCACGCATCTGGATGCGGCAACGGTGAAGACATGGCTTGCGGGCATCGTGCACGGCGACGTCGTGCGCTACGAGTTGCCGGCGCTCGGCGCGTTCAACTTCGTGCTGCGCGATGCGCTCGGCGGCGGGGTGACGCGCTCGCTCGCGCTCGACGCGCACGGCAAGTCGGTCAGTTCGGCGCTGCTGGCGATCGAGGTGCCCGATCCGGCGTGACGCTGGCGTAGTGGGCGGGCGGGGCCGGGCGCTCACGGAATCGGTAGTTCGCGGCTGGGCGACCGTGGCGAGATTCGACGGATCGAGGAAGCCGGTGAGCTGCGCTTCCGGAAACATCACGAGGTCGGTGGCGGGTGCGCAGGCCGCGATCGCATCGAGCGTGCGTTGCAGGTTGTAGGGTGTGTCGCCGTCGCGACCGGCGAGCTGGTCGATGTCGAGCTTCAGTTTCATGAGTCGAGTGATTGCGCAGGAGCGGCAGGCGTCGATGCCGGAACGCCGAGTATGCGCTGCCCCGCCGGTTTTCCTATCCCGCCGACGTGTTAACCCCGTCGGGGTATTGATTCCGGGCCAAGTCATAGCGCTTTTTCGTGTGGTCTGACCAGTCCAACCTCAAGTTGCGCAACGAATGGCCGATAGAGCGGGTGCGTGCCTCATTTGACCATTCGAACAACACGGCCACCGGAGATCATCGTCATCATGCTGTCATCGATTCGCGCACGGATTCTGGCGACCTGCGTCGCCATCGTGATCACGGCGCTCGCCGTGACCGGCGGCCTCGTGTATTACGTCGTGAAGCAGCACAACGACGAAACCATCGACCAGAACCTGAAGTCCGTGCTGGCCGGCCATGCGCTCGCGCTCGACGAGTGGATCGCCAGCCGTGCGCAGCAAACCCGGGCGCTGGCCGATACGCTGACGGTGGGCGACGGCGATCCGCTGCCCGCGCTGACGCTGCTCGGCAAGTCGGGCGGCTTCCAGGTACTCACGCTCGGCCTGCCCGATCGCACGGCGTTCTCGAACGTTCCGCTCGCCGCCGGCTACGATCCGACCGCGCGCCCGTGGTACAAGCAGGCCGTCGAGGCCGGCCGGCTCGTCGTCACCGCGCTGTACCTGGACGCGTCTACCGGCAAGCCGGCTTTCGCGTTCGCCGCGCCGATCCTGCGCGGTGGCACGCTGAAGGGGGTGCTGGCCGCGAGCCTCTACATGGAGCGCGCGAGCGAGATCGTCGTATCGATGCATCCGACGCCGTCGAGCTTCGCGTTCCTGGTCGACCGGAGCGGACGCCTGATCGCGGGCGCGAAGACGGACCTGATCATGAAACCGGCGCTCGGGCTGTCGCCCGATCTGACGCCCGAGCGCCTTGCCGGATTGCAGGCCGCGTCCGAGCCGGTGGCGGTCGACATCGGCGGCGCGACCAAGCTGTTGCGCGCGCAACCGATCGCCGGAACGGACTGGTCGCTCGTGATGGCGCTCGACCGGTCGGATGTGACGGCCGGCATGCGCGCCGTCGCGACGACGACGCTGGTGGCGATCCTCGTCGTCGCCTGCATCGCGGCCGCGCTCGTCGGCGCGTTGACGAACGCGGCGTTCAAGCGCGTGCTGCTCGTGCGCGACGCGCTCACCGATGTGGCGAGCGGCAGCGGCGACCTGACGAAGCGGCTCGAAGCCGACGGCTCCGACGAAGCCGCGCAGATCGCGCGTGCGTTCAACCTGTTCGCGGAAAAAATCAGTGCGATCCTGCTGCAGATCCGTGCATTCAGCGAATCCGTGAGCGTGGCGAGTGCGGAGATCGCGCAGGGCAACCAGGATCTGTCGAGTCGTACCGAACATGCCGCATCGAGCCTGCAGGAAACCGCCGCGGCACTCGAGGAGATCGCCGGCACCGCGCGCAACTCGGCCGATTCCGCGACCCAGGTCAACCGGCTCGCGGAATCGGCGTCGGGCGTCGCGATGCGTGGCGGCGCGGTGGTGAGCCAGGTGATCGAGACGATGGGCGAGATCACGAAGGCGTCCACCGAAATCTCGAACATCATCGGCGTGATCGACGGCATCGCGTTCCAGACCAACATCCTCGCGCTGAATGCGGCGGTCGAGGCGGCGCGCGCGAACGAGCACGGCCGCGGCTTCGCCGTGGTCGCGGGAGAGGTGCGCACGCTGGCTCAGCGCAGTGCGCAAGCCGCGCGGGAAATCAAGCATCTGATCCAGTCGTCGGTGGAGCGGATCGAGGGCGGGTCGGGGCTCGTGCAGACGGCCGGTGCGACGATGGACGAGATCGTCGAAGGCGTGCGCGGGATCAGCAGCGTGATCGCGGAAATGACGGTCGCCGCGAACGAGCAGAGCACCGGCCTCGCGCAGGTCAATCAGGCGGTGTCGCAGCTCGATCACTCGACGCAGCAGAACGCCGCGCTCGTCGAGGAGTCGGCCGCGGCCGCGGCGCTGCTGCGCGAGCAGGCTGCGCAACTGGCGCAGACGGTCGGCGAATTCAAGCTCGCGCGGGCGCAGTCGGTCGACGTGCAGGCGGCGTGAGCGTGGCGGCGCCGGTCGTGCGTCATCGGGCGGTCTGCGCTTTCAGGAACAAGGCGGACAGCGCCGACTGCGAATTGATGTCGAGCTTCGCGTAGAGGTTGCGTCTTCGTACGGGCATTCGGCGAACGCCTGCGGGCTGGCGTCGCCGAACATCGGCGCGACCCGGCTGTCGACCGCGACGTATTCCTCGATCAGCCGGATCAGCGGCAGCCAGAAGCCGGGCTGGTCGAGCGTCTCGATGAGCCGCCCGATCGAGCGGTGCCAGGCGATGTCCTGCACGGTCGGTTCATGCGTGTGTCCATGTCGGGTTGGCCGCCCGACGCTTGCGGCGCTGCGCCGTACGTGTACGCTACGGCTTCGCGTGCCAATTCCCGCGCGATCGAACGGAGCCTGTGGTGAAGAACGAGATCGTAGCGTCGGCCGGCGCGAATGGCGAGGCCAAGCGGCGCAGCCGGTACGTGCACGTCGCCATGCGCGTCGCGCTGGCGTGTGCCGGCTCGCTCGGGTGCGCACCGCCCGGCTGAAGCCGGACGGCACCGGCATTGCCCAACGGCACCCGTGATCGGGCGAGCCTGCAACGATCCGCTACCTGTCTTTCCAATCCGACCGAACCTCGTCATGACTGTCCAGTACCTGAACCGACGTCTCAAGCCGCTCGCGGCTTCGCTCGCTGCCCTTGGCGCGCTCACGGTGCTCGCGTCGCTCGCGGCGCCGTCGCTCGTTCATGCCGCGGAGCCGCCCCGACTTGACCCTCCGCTGCAGACCTTCATCCACGACACGTACGGCAACTGGCGTGCGGACCGCAAGGGCTGGCAGGCGGAAGGGGACGATTTCATCTATTCGCCGTGCGGCTCGCTGCGTGTCGCGACCGCCGACGGCCCGCGCACGCTGCTCGCGATGTGCGGCGAGACCGAGGCGGCGGTGCAGAACGGGATGCCGGGCATGGATTCGGACGCGACGACCGGCACGATCGATCTGTACGTGCTGAAAGCGACGCCGGACGGCAAGGCGCTCGAACCGGTCGTGAAGAAGACGGAAATCGCCTCGGGCCAGCGCGGCGCGCCCGGCACGGTGCGCATCGAGCGGCTCGGGCCGCACCTGTTCGGGTTCGTGATCGGCGAAAGCGATACGCGGCAAGGCTATACGCAACGCTTCAGCTCGATCTGGCTACCGTACGGCAATGCACTGGTGCCGGCGGCGGCGCGCATCGACGAGGCGCTCGACAATGCGGAGTCGACGGAATGCGCGAACGCCCGGGCGCGCTGCGAGGAGCGTCGCTTCGAGATCGCGCCGGACATCACCGGCGCCGGCGACGTCTATCCGTTGACGGTCACGGAAACGGTCACGCGCGGCGACCGGCGCATTCAGGTGCGCCATACAGTTAAGTTCGACGCCGTGCGCGGTCGCTACCTCGTGCCGAAGGCGCTACGCGACGGATACTGAGCCGTCGCGCGCAGGACGGGCGGCGCTGCGCCGCCCGCGCATCACACGTACAGATAGCGCACGAGGTGAAAGAACACCGGCGCGGCGAAGCAGATCGAATCGACGCGATCGAGCATTCCGCCGTGGCCGGCGATCATCGAGCCCCAGTCCTTCGTGCCGAGCGAGCGCTTGACCGCCGACAGCACGAGCCCGCCGACGAAGCCCGCGATCACGATCGCGAGCGAGATCCCGAACGCCGCGCCGAAGCTGAACGGCGTCACGCGATACAGCGAGGCCCCGCACAGCGTGGCCAGCAGGCCGCCGCCGATGAAGCCCTCGATCGTCTTCGACGGCGACAGCTGCGGTGCGATCTTGCGGCGTCCGAACAGCTTGCCGACCACGTATTGCAGCACGTCGCTGATCTGCACGACGAACAGGAAGAAGAACAGCAGCAGCGCGTTCTGCCCGGCGTAGCGCGGAATGTCGAGAATCAGCACGGCCGGCGCGTGGCTCAGCCCGTACACGCACACCATCAGCGCCCAGTTGATCTTCGCGTTGCGGCTCAGGAATTCGCGCGTGTCCTGCGTGAGCGCCGACACGAGCGACATCGCGAAGAACAGGTGCACCGGTACGAAGATCGAGTACATCCCGTACCAGTTGATCCCGAGCAGCAGGTACTGCACGGGGATCGCGATGAAGAACGCGATGAAGAGCGTCGTATGGTCGCTCGCGGTGGTCGGCGTGAGCGTGATGAATTCGCGCAGCGTCAGGTACGACAGCAGCGCGAACACCAGATACGTGACGTTGTTGCCGAGGCCGATCGCGACGGCCATGATCGCGATCATCGCCCACCATGCGCGGATGCGCTGGTTCAGGTTGACGATGGTCGCGCTCGTGCCGCCGCTGCGCGCGCCGAGGATCGCGCCGATCACGGTCGCGACGACGAGCACGCCCGTGACGCCCGCGACCAGTTCCCAGAAGAGGGTTCGCATGGTTGATATCCGGAAAAGGAGAAGGGGGCGCCGCGTTCAGCCGGCCGGCCGCTGCGGCGGCGCGAGCGCGATGACCGCGTCGCGCATGCGGGCGAGGAACGTCGGCTTGTCTTCCTGAGCGTCGAGCGCTTCGTTCGCACCGAAATGCACCTTGCAGATCAGCGGCACGGGCCAGATCGCGCCCTTCGGCATGATGCGCTGCAGGTTCTCGAGATAGACGGGCGCGAGCGGGACGTCCGGGAATTCGGTCGCGAGATGGAACAGCCCGCTCTTGAACGGCTGCGGCAATACGTCGGCGCCGCGCGTACCTTCCGGGAAGATGATGATCGAGTGACCCTGCCGCAGCGCGTCGCGCACCGGGTCGAGCGGGTCGCCACCGCTTTCTCGATGGCGGTCGATCAGCACGACGTTCAGCAGCTTCTGCGCGATATGGCGCTTCAGGTCGCTGCTGTCCCAGTAGTCGCGCGCGGCGACCGGCCGCACGACCGCGCGCACGTCGCGCGGCAGCGCGGCGAGGATCGCCAGCGTGTCGATGTGGCTCGTATGGTTCGAGAAGTAGATCTTCTGCGTGGGCGACGGCGGCGCCTGATGCCAGACCGGATACGCGCCGGCGACGAGCCGCACGATGGACAGCAGGAAGTCGCGCTGCCAGACGTTGAGGATGTTCATCGGCGCGCTGGCTCCCGCGTGCGTGCCCGGCCCGCCGCGCACGCGCGGCGGACGGAACCTCGGAATGCCGGCGCGGCAGGATGCGCGCCGGACGGCTCTCGTTTAAATTTTTTCAAGTTCGTGGCTGCCTGTCGCAGGTCCGCGATAATCGGACGATTCGCCGTCGCACGCTGTTGCGTCGCGGCGAATGCGCCGGTCGGCGGCGTGATAATCGGCTGTTGCACGAGTGCCCGTCTGCAGTTCGAATCGATCTCGCTGCGATCGGGCCAGCGGATTATCGCGAGTTTCGACGAAAAACGCCAGATTGGCTCCGCACGGGCGGCCCGGCCCGCACGCTTGACGCATCGAGGCCGCTCGGCGACGATGAGGGCCGTTCAATCCAGGCCGACGACGGCCGTTTCGCCGCCCGGGGCATGGCGGCGGGAAACGTATCCGACCGTGCCGCGCGAATAATACGAATACGAAACGATGAGCCTCTACGCACTCAAACCCAAATTCCAGGACCGTCTGCGCCCGTTCGCGAATTCGCTCGCCGAACGCGGCGTCACCGCCAACCAGGTCACGCTGTTCGCGGCCGGCGGCTCGATCGTCGTCGGCGCGCTCGCCGGGCTCGGCGTGTTCGCCCGTGTGCTGTTCCTGCTGATTCCGCTGTGGCTGTTCGCGCGGATGGCGCTCAATGCGATCGACGGGATGCTCGCGCGCGAGCACGGGCAGAAGAGCACGCTCGGCGCGTACCTGAACGAGCTGGGCGACATCGTGTCCGACGTCGCGCTCGTGCTGCCGTTCCTTGCCATTCCCGCGTTCGCTCCGGCGGACGTCTGGCTGTTCGCGCTGATGGCGGTGATCGTCGAATGCGCGGGGCTGGTCGGCCCGCTCGTCGGCGCGACGCGCCGCTACGACGGCCCGTTCGGCAAGAGCGACCGGGCGCTGGCCCTCGGCGCGTTCGCGCTGTGGATCGGCTTCGGCTTGCCGGTCGGCAGTGTCGCCGCGTGGCTGTGGCGGCTGCTGATCGTGCTGTCGATCGTGACGGTGGTGCGGCGCGTCCAGGCGGGCATTGCCGAAGCGGGCGGTTGACGGGCCGGGCGCCGGAGGGCGGCGCCACATGATTCGAATAACGAAACGAGAGAGACCACATGAGCACACGCACGGCCCGTGAGGCCGACTTCATCACGCACGACGGCGAAACGCTGTTCTATCGGCACTGGCCCGCGACGGGCGCACGCTGCCGCGGCGCCATCGTGCTGCTGCATCGCGGGCACGAACATTCGGCGCGCGTCGCGCACCTCGTCGACGAGCTCGACCTGCCGGATTTCGCCTTTTTCGCATGGGACGCACGCGGCCACGGCCGGTCGCCGGGCGCGCGCGGCTACAGTCCGAGCGCGGCCGCGTCGGTGCGCGACCTGCAGACCTTCGTCGAGCATATCCGCGACACGCACGGCCTCGCGATCGAGGATATGGCCGTGGTCGGCCAGAGCGTCGGCGCGGTGCTCGCGGCGACCTGGGCGCACGACTACGCGCCGCCGATCCGCGCGCTCGTCGTCGCGTCGCCGGCGTTCCACATCAAGCTCTACGTGCCGTTCGCCCGGCCGGGGCTGCGGCTGATGCACAAGCTGCGCGGGCTGTTCTACGTGAACAGCTACGTGAAGCCGAAATTCCTCACGCACGATCCCGAACGGATCGCGAGCTACGCGTCCGATCCGCTGATCACGCGGCCGATCGCGGTCAACATGCTGCTCGACCTGCACGATACCGCGCGGCGGATCGTCGCCGACGCGGCCGCGATCACCGTGCCGACGCAATTGCTGATCTCGGGCGCCGACTGGGTCGTGCATCGCGGCCCGCAGGACCGTTTCTTCGAACGGCTCGGCTCGGCGCGCAAGGAGCGCATCGTGCTGCCGGGCTTCTATCACGACACGCTCGGCGAGCGCGACCGTGCGCAGGCGCTCGCGCCGTTGCGTGCGTTCGTGCTGCGCGAGTTCGTGCTGCGCGAGTTCGATGCGCCGAGCCCGCGCGTGTCGCTCGCCGATGCGGACCGGCGCGGCGCGTTCCACGACGAATACGCGGCGCTCGGCCGGCCGCCGGCCAACGTGTTCGCCCGTGCGTACTGGGCGCTCACGCGCGCCGGCCTGAAAGCCGGCGGCGCGCTGTCGGACGGCATCGCGCTCGGGCTGCGGCTCGGCTTCGATTCGGGCTCGACGCTCGACTACGTGTACCGCAACCGCGCGCAGGGGCGGCTCGGCGTCGGCGCGCTGATCGACCGCACGTATCTCGATTCGCCGGGCTGGGTCGGCATCCGGCAGCGCAAGGTCCATCTGCAGGAGTTGATCGGCGCGGCGATCGGCCGCCTGCGCGGGCGCGGCTCGCCGGTGCGGATCGTCGACATCGCGGCAGGCCACGGGCGCTACGTGCTCGATGCGATCGCGACGGCCGCCGAGCGCGACGGCGCGGCGCCCGACGACATCACGCTGCGCGACTACAGCCCGCCGAACGTCGAGGCCGGGCGCGTGCTGATCGCGCAGCGCGGCCTGGAGCCGATCGCGCGCTTCGAGCGCGGCGACGCGTTCGACGAGGCATCGCTCGCGACGCTCGAGCCGCAGCCGACGCTGGCGATCGTGTCGGGCCTGTACGAGCTGTTCGGCGAGAACGCGCTGATCGAGCGCTCGCTGCGCGGGCTCGCGCAGGCCGTACCGCCGGGCGGCTATCTCGTCTATACGGGGCAGCCGTGGCATCCGCAGCTCGAATTCATCGCGCGCGCGCTGAACAATCACCGCGGCGAGTCGACCTGGGTGATGCGCCGTCGTTCGCAGGCCGAAATGGACGAGCTCGTCGCGCGGGCGGGCTTCCGCAAGCTCGATCAGCGGATCGACGAGATGGGCATCTTCACGGTCAGCCTCGCGCAGCGGGTCGAACCGTCATGAGTGTGCTCGGCGACGGCGGCGGCGGTGCGGGTACGGGCGCGGGTGGCGGGCTGGCCGAGCCGGCGGCCGGCGCGCGCGACGCGTCGTTCGCGCTGCGCCTGGGCTGGCTCGCGGCGATGGGCGCCGTGTTCTTCTCGACGTACGGCTTCGCGAACTGGCTCGCCGCACGCCGCGCCGCGGTGCCGACGTTCGCGTTCGGCTGGGAGCATGCGATCCCGTTCGTGCCGTGGACGATCGTGCCGTACTGGTCGATCGACCTGCTGTATGCGCTCTCGTTCTTCTTCTGGACGCGCCGCGACGATCTGCTCGATCACGTGAAGCGGCTGCTGACCGTGCAACTGGTGTCGGTCGCGTGCTTCATCGCGTGGCCGCTGCGCTTCGGCTTCGAACGGCCCGACGCGGGCGGCATGGCCGGTACGTTGTTCGCGCTGCTGATGGGTTTCGACAAGCCGTTCAACCAGGCGCCGTCGCTGCATATCGGGTTGCTGGTCGTGTTGTGGGCCGTCTATGCGAAGCACCTGCGCGGCACGTTCGAGCGCGTCGTGCTGCACCTGTGGTTCGCGGCGATCGGCGTGTCGGTGCTGACGACTTACCAGCATCACGCGATCGACGTGCCGACCGGTGCGGCCGTCGGCTGTCTCGCACTGTTCCTGTTTCCGCTGCGCGATGCCGCAGGCCGATTGCCGGGCGCCGATGCGTCGCCGTGCGCGGCCAGTCGCGCGCTCGCGCGCCGCTATGGGTTCGGTGCCGCGCTGATCGCACTCGCGGCGCTGGCGTGCGTGCCGCGCGCGCCGGGCGGGGCGCTGGCGGCAGGGTGGGTTGCGCTGGCGCTCGCCTGCGTTGCCTGGGCCTACCGGCGCGGCGCGCCCGGCGCGTTTCAGAAGGATGCGCACGGACGGTTGCCGGTCTTCATCGGCTGGCTGCTCGCGCCGACGATCGCCGGCGCGTTCGTCAATTCGCGGCTGTGGACGTTCCGGCAGCCGGCGCCGGTGCGGATCGACGAACGCGTGTCGATCGGCCGTACGCCGACGACGCGCGACATCCGGCGCCATCGCTTCACCGCCCTGGTCGACCTGACCGCCGAGATGCCGCGCTGGGCCGCGGCCGATGCATCGTTCGCGTATGCGTGCGTGCCGCAGCTCGACCTCGTCGCGCCGACGGCGGCGCAGCTCGCGCAGGCCGTCGCGGCGCTCGAACGCCTGCATGGCGAAGGGCGCGACGTGCTGGTTTGCTGCGCGCTCGGCTATGGGCGCAGCGTGCTGTGCGCGGCCGCCTGGCTCGCGGCGCGGCGCGGGCTGACGAATGCGCGCGACGCGCTGGCCGCGGTGCGCGCGGTCCGGCCGCACGCGGTGTGGTCCGACGACGGCGCGGCCGTGCTGCAGCAGTGGATCGATCGCCGTCGCGATGGGAGGCTCGGATGACGCGCGATCCGTCCGCTCCGTTCAGGATTGCCGCCGCGCGCGGCGCGCTCGATGCGGGCGCGTGGGCGATCGCGGCCGCACTGGCCGCGGCCGGCGCGGGCGGGTGGATCGCGGCGGGCTGGCTGCCGGCGACGCTCGCGCGCGTGCTGCTGGCCGCCGTCAGCACGGGATCGGGGATCGCGGCGCTGTGGTACGCGGTGCGCATCGAGATCGATCGGTGGCTGTTCGCCGCGTTGGCGCGGGCGGTGGAGGGCGATGCAGCGGTCGACGACGGGCTCGCGGCGCTCGACCGCGCGCTCACCGATCTCGGCTGGATCGACGCGGCGAAGGCCGGGCGCATGCTCGATGCGCGCGTGCGCGGCGCGGTCGGGCTGTGCCGTGCCGCCGTGCTCGTCGCCGTCGTGCAGTGGGTCGCGGTCGGGATCGCGATCGCGGTGCGGCCGATCGGCTAGCGGTGCGTGCCAGGCGTCATGCGGGCGCGGAGCGCTGCCCCCGCGTGCGCTTCACCTCGTACATCGCCTGATCCGCACGCTCGATCAGCGCATTCATGTCGGTGCCGTCGTCCGGCAGCACCGCGATTCCGATGCTGACGCCCAGCCGCAGCGCATGCCCCTCGAATTCGAACGGCTCGCCGACCTGCCGCGCGAGCCGCGTGCTTTGCACATGCGCATCGTCGCGGGTGCCGAGGTTCGGCAGGATCACGGCGAATTCGTCGCCACCGACGCGCGCGACCGTATCCGAGCGCCGCACCGCGCCCTGCATCCGCGCGGCGATCTCGCGTAGCGCGGCGTCGCCCGCGCGGTGGCCGAACCCGTCGTTGATCGGCTTCAGCCCGTCCATGTCGATGTTGAGAATGCCGAGCCGGCCGCTCGCGCGCAACGCCGTGTGCATCGACTGGCGCAGGCGATCGTAGAACAGCGCGCGGTTTGGCAGCCCGGTGAGCACGTCGTGCGTCGCGCGCAGATAGAGTTCGTTCGCTTCATTACGCGCCGCGTGGAACATCGCGGCGGCGATCAGATCGGCCATCAGCCGCAGCGTGGCGGCGTCCGCCTGCGAAAAACCGTCGACGTCCGGCGACATCACCTTCAGCACGCCGACCGTCGTGTCGGCATGCGTGAGCGGCATCACCAGCATCGAGCGCAGGCCGACCCGGCGGCACGCATCGTGATCGACGCGCGGGTCGGTTTCCGAATCGATGCAGTGCAGCAACTCACCTTGCTGCACGCACAGGCCCGACAGGCTGCCCGAGCGCCGCAACCGTAGCCCGAGCATCCCGGCGGCCGTGCCCGACGCGGCGCGGTACACCATGTCGTCGCCTTCGGCGAATTCGACCGCGGCGGCGCTCGCGCCGGTGATCTGCGGTACCTGCTCGGCCACGTAGGCCATCACGCTGCCGAGGTCCAGGCCGAGTTTCGCGATTTCGGTTTGGGCGGCGATGATCCGCAGCAACGTGTCCGGGGACGGGGGGGCGGAGTCGACGATTTGATTCAAGTCAGTTTCCCACGAAGAAAATCCGTTGCGCGGCGCGTGCTTGCGGTAGCATACGCGCCGCCTGCGGCAGCGTGTCGCGGGCGATCCGCAACGGATCGCGACCGACGCCCGGCCAGCCGTATCGCGCCGGCAGTATGCCGTTCCGGCCGTTCGGCAGCAACGGCGCAATTCTTGCCATTCACGCTTCCCGAGCAGCATTTCCGACCGAATTGAGATTTTTTCGCTTCCCAGTCGCGAATCGCGGTGAGTTTTGTTCTATTTTTGAGATAGTGTGACGAATGATGGGCGGGCGCCGGTGCGAGGTGCTTCGCCACGCGACGAACGGGTCATTGAAGAATCCGCCGCGTCGTACCGATAAATGAATCAGGCCATATCCGCGTTACGCGACGCGCAACATACATGAGGGGAAGCAGAGGGGATGCGCACTCACGGGCATAGCTGCTTTGCGCGCGTCGGTTTCGACGCGCAGGATGACCGGACGATCGTGACGACGCGGAGCGGCGCATGAAGCCGGCCGTATCGCTGTTCGTCGTGGCAGCCGCGATGACCGGCGCTTTCCACACGGCCGTGCTGTCGGCCGCGCCGATGCCGGCCGTGCCGGCCGCCGCCGCTTCGACGGCCGCTGCCAGTCACGCGGCGGCGCCCGCTGCGGCGCCGGCGGCGGTGCTCGCGGCGGCGTCGACGGCGGCCAGCGCGCCGGCCGCCGGCCTGCCGACGACGACCGTGCATGTGCCGTTCTCGTCGCTCGGCGCGTTCGATCCGCTACGCCTGCGCGGCGCCGACGACGCACGCACGATCAACGCCGGCGTGCGGCTCGATCGCGTGATCACGGGCGCGCGGCTGCGCCTGACCTACGCGTATTCGCCGTCGCTGGTCTTTCCGCTGTCGCACCTGAAGGTGTCGGTGAACGGCGAGGTGATCGCGACCGTCCCGTTCGACGCCGCGCGCGCGGGCCGCACGGTCACGCAAGAGATCCCGATCGATCCGCGCTACTTTTCCGATTTCAACCAGATCGGCCTGCGCCTGATCGCGCACTACACGCTCGACCACTGCGAGGATCCGGCGAACTCGGCGCTGTGGGCCGACGTGAGCCCGACGAGCGAGCTGATCCTCGACGAATCGCCGGCGCGCCTGCCGAACGATCTCGCGCTGCTGCCCGCGCCGTTCTTCGACCGGCGCGACAACGGCCGCCTGCGGCTGCCGTTCGTGCTGCCGGCCTCGCCCGATTCGGCGACGCTGCGCAGCGCGGGCGTGCTCGCGTCGTGGTTCGGCGCGCTGGCCGATTACCGGCATGCGCGTTTCCCGGTGTCGGCCGCGCTGCCGGCCGACGACCAGGCCGTCGTGGTCGGCACGGCCGCGACGCTGCCGGCGGGTCTCGCGCTGCCGCCGGTGGGCGGCCCGCTGCTCGCGGTCGCCGACAACCCGGCCGCGCCGGGCCGCAAGCTGCTGGTCGTCACGGGCCGCACGGCGGCCGAGGTCGACGACGCGGTCGCGACGCTCGTGCTCGGCCGCGCGGCGCTGTCGGGTCCGGCGGCGACGGTCGCGCACGTCGATCTCGGCGCGCCGCGCAAGCCGTACGACGCGCCGCGCTGGCTGCCGGTGAACCGGCCGATCGCGTTCCGCGAACTCGTGAACGACCCGCGCCAGCTGGAAGTGCGCGGCACGACGCCCGATGCGATCCGGCTGAACCTGCGCGTGCCGGCCGATCTGCATTCGTGGAACGGCTCGGGCGTGCCGATCACGCTGCGCTACCGCTACACGGCGCCCACCGTCCAGGACAATTCCACGCTCGCGGTCGAGATCAACGATCAACTCGTGAAGTCGTACCGGCTCGGGCCGGCCCACGCGGAGGACGCGCACGGCCGCATGCAGTTGCCGCTGCTGGCGGTGCCGGAAGGGCGCGTGACGAGCGACGTCGACATTCCCGCGTTTCGCGTGGGCAGCGGCAACCAGCTGCAGTTCCGCTTCACGCTCGATTCGCAGAAGACGGGCCTGTGCTCGAGCACGGCCACCGAGCCGCAGCGCGCGGCGATCGATCCCGATTCGACGATCGACTTCTCGCACTTCGTCCATTACGCGCAATTGCCCAACCTCGCGTTCTTCGCGAACAGCGGCTTTCCGTTCACGCGCTTCGCGGACCTGTCGCAGACGGCCGTCGTGATGCCCGATCGGCCGTCGCCGCAGGAGCTCGAGGCCTACCTGACGATGCTCGGCCACATGGGCGAATGGACCGGCTTCCCGGCGCTGCGCGTGCAGGTCGCGCGGCCCGGCGACGTCGCCGCGCTGTCGGGGCACAAGGATCTGCTCGTGATCGACGGCTCGCCCGCGTCGCCGCTGCTCGCGCACTGGCGCGCGGCGCTGCCGCTCGCGATCGGCGAGCAGGGCGGCGCGGGCGGCGCGGGCGGCGCGGGCGGCGCCGGCACGACGCGCGTCGCGTTCACGGTGAAGGAGCGCTGGCGCAACGGCGTGGGCCTCGCCGACGGCGGCGCGCACATCGAACAGACGGGCCCGCTCGCGGCGCTCGCCGGTTTCGAGCTGCCGGGCAGCCGCGGCCGCAGCGTCGTCGCGCTGACGGCGACCGACCAGCCGCGCCTCGGCGATCTGCTCGACGTGTTCGAGAACGCCGGGCTCGTGTCGCAGCTGCAGGGCGACCTCGCGCTGGTGCGGCCGGGGCAGGTCGACAGCTTGCGGGTCGGCGAGCCTTACGTGGTCGGCTTCGTGCCGTGGTATGCGCGCGTGTGGACGCAGGCGGCGCGGCATCCGGTCGTGCTCGGCGCGGTCGGCGTCGTCGCGGGGCTGCTGCTCGCGCTCGGCGTGTTCAGCGTGCTGCAGCGAATCGCCGCGCGTCGACGGGGGATGTAACGGATGACGCGGGCAATGACGAAGCGACGGGCAACGCAGCCGGCGCGGCGTGTCGGCGCGATGCTCGCGCTGGCGGTTGCGGTGACGTGCGCGGCGGCCGGCATGGCCACGCGCGCGCACGCCGCAGGGGCCAGCGCAGCCGATGCGGCGGGCGCGGGATGCAGCGCGGCGTGGCCGCGCTGGGATGCGTTCAAGCGCGATTTCATCTCGGCCGACGGCCGCGTGATCGACGTCGGCTCGGCCGATTCGCGCACGGTATCGGAGGGGCAGGCGTATGGACTTTTCTTCGCGCTGGTCGCGAACGACCGGCGCATGTTCGACACGATCCTCGCATGGACCGAGAACAACCTCGCGCAGGGCGACCTGAGCGCGCATCTGCCGGCGTGGCTGTGGGGCCGCGCGCCCGACGGCGCGTGGCGCGTGCTCGACGCGAACGCGGCGTCGGACGCCGACCTGTGGATCGCGTATGCGCTCGTCGAGGCCGGGCGGCTGTGGCACGAGCGCAGCTATACGGCGCGCGGCGCGCTGCTCGCGAAGCGCGTGCTCGACACCGAGACGGCGACCGTCCCGGGCTTGGGCCTCACGCTGCTGCCGGGGCCGACCGGGTTCAAGCTGGCGAACGGCCAATGGCGCGTGAATCCCAGCTATTCGCCGCCGCAGGTGATTCGCGCGCTCGGCGCGCGGCTGCCCGACGACCGTCGCTGGGCGGCGCTGGCATCCAGCACCGGGCGCGTGCTGCTCGACACCGCGCCGAAGGGCTTCTCGCCCGACTGGGCGTTGTATCGCGCGGGCAACGGTTTCGGGCCCGATCCGGACACGCATGCGGAGAGCGCGTACAACGCGATCCGCGTGTACTTGTGGGCCGGCATGCTGGACCGCGCCGATCCGCTCGCCGCGCCGCTGCTCGCGCGCTTCGCGCCGTTCGCCGACCATATCGCCGCGCATGGCGCGCCGCCGGAGCGGGTCGATACGACGACGGGCGTCGCGGGGCCGAACGACGGCAACGGCGGATTCTCCGCGGCGGCCGTGCCGTTTCTCGACGCACGCGGCCAGCATGCGCTCGCCGATGCGCAGGCGGCCCGCGTCGACACGCTCGCGCGCCAGTCGGCACCCGGCTATTACACGAGCGTGCTGACGCTGTTCGGCCTCGGCTGGCGCGACGGCCGCTACCGGTTCGGCGCGGACGGCACGCTCGACACCCGCTGGGGAGGCCGTTCGTGCGCCGCCCGCTGAAGTGCGCCGCGCCCCACGTCGCGGGATTCGCATGGCTCGCGTCGTCGGTGTGCGCGGCGGCGCCGAGCGTTGCCTCGGGCGCGGCGATGGCGAGCGCCGCGACACCGGCGACCTCGGCCGCGGCCGATGCGCGGCGCGAGCTCGACACCGCGCGGATGTGGGGCATCAAGCATCGCGACGATCTCGCGCGCGATGCGCTGCGCAAGGGCCTGCTGATCGCGCCGGGCGATCCCGAGCTGCTGGCCGAACAGGTGCGCGTGCTGCTGCGGCTCGGCGACGCGAAAGGCGCGCAGGCCTCGCTGACGCGGCTGCAGGCGCAGTCGCCGAATGCGCCTGTCACGCGGCAGGTGGCCGACGAATACCGCGTCGCGACGAGCGGGCGCGGCGAGATGGCGCAGATCCGGCTGCTCGCGCGCAGCGGCCGCGCCGACGAGGCGGCCCGGCGGATCGTCGCGCTGTTTCCGAACGGAGCGCCGGCGGGCGCGCTCGGCGCCGAGTATTACCAGATCGTGTCGAATGCGCCGGGCGGCCGCGAGCCGGCGATCGCCGCGCTGCGCCGCGCGGTCGCCGCCGATCCGCGGGACACGAGCGCAGCGGTCGCGCTCGCGCGGCTGTTGAACCAGCGCGACGACACGCGCGCGGAAGCGAACCGGATCGCATCGTCGCTCGCGAAGCGCGCCGACGCGGACCATACGGAAGCGATGGCGCTGTGGCGGCGCGTGCTGCAGTCGGCCGGCAACGATCCCGCGTATCTCGATGCGCTGCATGCCTATCTCGCGCTCGCGCCGGACGACACCGAATTCCGCGATCGCGCCGCCGGCCTCGATCAGCAGCGCGATGCACAGCGCCGACTCGAACGCGATCCCGACTACATCGCGCAGCAGCGCGGGTTGCAGGCGCTCGCGCGCGGCGATCTGGCCGCCGCCGATCCGCTGCTCGCGCGCGCCGCGCGCGCTCGCTCGGACGACGCCGATGCGCTGGGCGGGCTCGGCCTGCTGCGTCTGCGCGAAGGGCGGCACGACGAAGCGCGCGCGCTGTTCGCGCGGGCCGCGACGCGTGCGACCGACCAGCGCGGCAAATGGCAAGGCCTCGCGCGTACCGCGCAGTTCTGGGGGCTGCTCGCCCAAGGCCGCGAAGCGGCCAGTGCGGGACGCGCGCGGGATGCCGAACGCGCCGCGCGTGCGGCGCTCGCGATGCAGCCGGACAACCCGGACGCGAAGCTGCAGCTCGCCGATGCGCTGCTCGCGCAGCGCGACTGGGCCCAGGCGGAACCGTTGCTGCGCGGCTTGCTGGCCGCGCGCTCGCCGAGCCTGTCGGCCGTGCGCGACACGGCCACGCTGTATGAAAACACCGGCCGCGCGGACCGGATCGGCCCGCTGCTCGACGCGCTGCAAGGGCGCGTGACGGGCTCCGACGATCGCCGCGTGCTAGACGGCCTGCGCGGCGACCTGCTCGCGAACGAGGCGCGCGCGCTGGCCGACAAGGGCGCACGCGGGCCGGCCGCGCAACGCTACGAGGCGGCCGTGCGCGCGGCGCCCGACGCGCCGTGGACGCGCTTCGCGCTCGCGCGCCTCTATCGCGACATGGGGCTGCCGCAGCTCGGCCGCACGGTGATGGACGACGGGCTCGCACGGAGCGACACGCCCGAGATGCGCTACGCGAGCGCGCTGTACCGCAACTCGCTCGACGATGTCGCGGGCGCGCAGGCCGCGCTGGCGCCGGTCGACGATGCGCGCCGTTCGGAAGGCATGCGCGCGCTGGCGCGCAAGCTCGATGCCGAAAGCGCGCTGGCCGACGCGCGCGGCGCATACGCCGGCGGCGACCGCGCGGCATTCGCCGCCACGCTCGCGCACGCGCAGGCGAGCGCGCCGGACGATCCCGACATGCTCGCCGCGATCGGCGCGCAGTGGATCGACGCGGGCGAACCCGAGCGCGGCGTCGCGCCGCTGCGCGACTGGATCGCCGCGCATCCGCGCGAAGCCGACGCGGACGTGCGGCTGCGCTACGGCGATCTGCTCGGCAGCGCCGGGCGCGACGAGGCGCTCGCCGCGTGGCTCGACGCGCTGCGCCGCGACCCGGCGCTGACGCCCGCGCAGACGGCGCGGCTCGAGGACCAGTCGCTGCGGCTCGTGCTGCGGCAGACCGACGACGCGATCGCGCAACAGGACTATGCACGGGCGCGCGTGCTGCTCGATCGCGCAAGCCCGGTCGGCCGCGCGGACAAGCGTTATGCGCTCGAACTCGCTGATCTCGAACGCGCGCAGGGTCATTACGGTGCCGCACGCGATGCGCTCGCGCCGGTCGTGGCGCGCACGCCGGACGACGCCGATACGCAGCTCGCGCTCGCACGAATCGACGAGGACAGCGGCAACCGTACCGCCGCACGCACGCGCGTGCTGGCCGTGCTGGCGCGCACGCCGGACGACGACGTCGACACGCAGCTGTCGGCCGTGCGCCGCCTGAACGCGCTGCGCCGCCCGGACGACGCCGCGCAGGTGACCGACCGGCTGCAGGCCGCGTATCCGGCACGCGCCGACGTGACGGTCGCGGCCGCGCGCGTGGCCGAGGCGCAGGGCCGCTACGACGATGCGGCGTCGCTGTACCGGCTGTCGCGGTCACAGGAAAGCGCGACCGGCGTGAGGCCGGGCCGCGACGGGCTGACGCCCGCGCAGGCCGCGTTTGCGGAACTCGAACAGCGGCGCAATCCCGAGATCGAGGCCGGCTGGATTCCCGCATACAAGTCGGGCGACGAAGGCATCTCGTCGTATCGCGCGCAGCAGGTGCCGATCTACATGCAGATGCCGGTCCGCTACGACGGGCACGTGTTCGCGCAGATCGACACCGTGCATCTCGACCCGGGCACGCTCGACACGAGCGATCCGGACGCGTATTCGCTGAAGACGTTCGGCACCTATGCGGCGCTCAGGGCACAAACGAGCCCCCAGGCCGCCGCGCTGCTCGCGAATCCGCCGGGCTCGCTGCACCAGTCGACAACCGGCGTCGCGCTCGGCGCCGGCTATCTGTCGGATGCGTGGCGTGTCGATCTCGGCACGTCGCCGCTCGGCTTCCCGGTGCACTATCTCGTCGGCGGCGTGCGCTATCGCTTCGACGCGGGCCCCGCGAGCTTCTCCGTGAATGCGTCGCGGCGGCCGGAAACGAGCAGCGTGCTGTCGTACGCGGGGATGCGCGACCCGTGGACGGGCGCGGTGTGGGGCGGCGTGCGCCGCGACGGCGTGAACCTGCGCGCGTCGGTCGACGTCGGCCGCACGAACCTGTTCGCGGAACTCGGCGCGGGCGTGCTGTCCGGCCGCAACGTCGAACGCAATGCGGAAGTCACGCTGCGCACCGGCTTCACGGTGCCCGTGTACGAGCGCGCGACGATGAAGGTCAGCACGGGGCTCGTCGGCAATGCGTGGCACTACGCGCAGAACCTGCGCTACTACACGTACGGGCAGGGCGGTTACTACAGCCCGCAGCGCTATCTGTCGCTCGGCGTGCCGATCGAATGGGCGGGGCGGCACGATGCGCTGTCGTGGGACCTGACCGTCACGGGCGGGATCTCGAACAGCTACGAGAAGGATTCGCTGTTTTATCCGACGTTCTCCGACCGGCGGGCCGCGCAGGTGGCGGCCGGGTTCGTGTACGCGGGCAGCTCGACGCGCGGCGTGTCGTTCTCGTACGGCGTGAACGGCATCGTCGAGTATCGCGTGAACCCGCACCTGAGCGTCGGCGCGCAGTTGCACATCGACCGGTCGCACGACTATGCGCCGAGCTCGGCGCTCGTGTACCTGCGCTATGCGTTCGATGCGCGCGCGCCGCGCAGCTGGCTCGTGACGCCGACGCCCGTGCGGCTTTATTCGGATTACTAGGGTCTGTTTCCATATGGAACGTACATGCGAATGCCCGAAATCGCCCGTAGGGCAAGAAGTGAGGAGCGCCGTTTGGCCGTGCCAAACAAGCGACGAGCGACGCCGCCCTACGGGCGATTTCGGGCATTCCCGTGACATGAATTTCTTAATCAGGGGTTGCCACGAGAACGGCCGCTCGCCGCGTTGCGCTCCTTGCGAATACATCAGTATTCGCGGCGTCACGCGCCTCGCGAGCGGCCGTTCTCGTGGCAACGCATGCACGTTCCATATGGAAACAGACCCTAGGGGAACGCCGTGAATACGGAATTCGATGCCACCCGCTCCGCGCCCGGCGCTACCGGCCTCGCCGACCGCCTGCGTGCGCTGCTGCGCATGGCGCCGGCGGGTGGCCGCGCCGGCGCATCGGGCCGGCTCGCGATCGACGGCCTGCCCGATACCTGGACGCAACTGGAAGCCGGCGGCCTTTACGCGATCTACGCGGCCGGCGGCACGCCCGCATGCGATGCGCTCGTGTGGGAAAGCGCGCGCCAGGCGCGCACGCGCGACGTCACGATCGTGTTGGCACGCGATCCGGCACGCGTCGCCGCGCAGATGGCATCGCTCGGTTTCGCGGGCGGCGCGCAGCCGGCCGGCTGGCCGCGCAACCTGAACGTGCTGGCGATGCCGGCGGCGGCCGGCCCGGCCGGCGACGGTGCCGACGCCGACGCCGACGCGGCCGGCAACGCGCCGGGCCGCGCGGCGCCGGGCCCGTTCGCGCGGCTGACCGGCGGGTTGCGCGCGATGAAGCGCTACGGGCTGCATGCGCGTTCGCTGTATTTCGTCGAAGGCGCACAGCGCTGGTTCAGCTGGGACGATCCGGTCGCGCTCGCGGATGAAGCGCACGCGCTGGCCGACTGGTGCCGCACGCGCCGGATCGCGCTCGTGCTGCTGCTCGACCCCGAAGCGTCCCGCGCGGACGGCGACGCACGCGCCGACGATGCGCCGCTCGTGCGCGATGCGGATCGCACGCCGCGCAGCGGCTTCCACGGTATCTGCTCGGGCGTCGCGCAGTTGCAGCGCACGCACGGCGAGCTGCTGTGGGTCGTCGATTTCTGGCGCGCGGGCGACACGCTCGCGGCCGGCGAGGTGCGGCCGCTGCGCTTCGCACCGGGCGGCCGGCTGTCGGCGAGCGTCGAGGGCGGCGCGACCGAACCGGCGCGTCGGATGAAGCTCGCGAGCGACGAGGATCGCGTGGTGGTCAGCCGCGCGGTGCTCGACGGCGCGAGCCGCGTGCCGGACGGCTGGGAAATCGTCGACGACAACGCGGCCGTCGTCGCCGCGTGCGCCAACGCGCAGGCAGCGACCGCGGTGCTCGTGTTCCGCTCGCATGCGCAGCTCGAAGCGCTGTGCGCGGACGTGCACGCGCTGCGCCGGCAGTGCGGCGGCGCGCTGAAGATCGCGGTCGTCGAGCGCGGCGAGGTGCTGCGCCAGCAGTTCGAGGTGCTCGTGCTGAGCGTCGGCGCGAACCGGGTCGTCGCGCGCGATCTGCCCGTCTCGCGGATGCAGGCCGCCGTGCACGCGCTGCACGGCCAGCTTTACGCGCGGCCCGTCGCGGCCGACTACCGCGCGGCGCTCGCGGCCGCGCTCGGCGATTCGGTGCTCGGCTATCTGCCGGTCGGCGCGTTCTGCCAGCGGATTCGCGCGGTGCTCGACCGCGGCGCGGTGCTCGCGCTGCCGCATACGCTCGCGAAGCTCACGCTGTTGCCGGGCGTGTCGCACGTCGACGCGCTGCGGCACTGCCGGCCGCGCCGCGCGGGCGACGTCGTGACGGCCGATGCCGGACACCTGTTCGTGTTCCTGTTCGCCTGCGAGCCGGTCGACGCCGACGACGCGCTCGCGCGGATCTTCGACGTGCCGGTCGATACGCTGTCCGACCGCGTCGTATGCCTCGGGCAGGGCAGCATCGACACCGAACTCGACGCACTGAAGGCCGAGAACCGGCGCGCGCCGATCGCCGACTACAGCGACCTGTTCGCGGCGACGCAGCCGCCGGGCGCCGCGCGCGCCACTCCCGGCGCGGCGTTGCCCGACGCGGGCGAGGTGAGCGACGCGATCGATGCGATCGATACCGTAGTCGCGCTCGACGCGATCGGCGCGCCGCAGGCGCCCGCGCCCGCCGCCGTCGACGCCGCGGCGCCGGACCCCGTCATTCCCGCCGCGCGTGCGCGCGGCGCCGTCCGTAGCGCGATGCCGCTGCGCAAGCAGGAGGACGCATGATCGTCGAACTCGTCATCGGCTTCATCGTCGGTATCGCGATTGCGGTGCCGGTGTGGGTCGTCGCGCAGCACCTCGGCGTCGGCCGCGGCTTCCACGCACCGCGCGGCATCGACCGACGCGACGCGGTGCCGTGCGAACTCGTGCCGGTCGTGCTGCGCGGCCGCCTGCTGCCGGGCGCCGGCGGCAACGCAGGCGACGAAGGCAACAAACGCGGCAAGCGCGACGGCAAGGCGGCACGATGAAGACGATCGCCGTTACTTCGACGACGGGCGGCGCGGGCCGCACGACACTCGCCGCCGCGCTCGCGGTGCTACTCGCGCGCCGCGGCCGGCCGGTCGTCGCCGTCGAATTCGATGCACAGAACCTGATGGGTGCGACGCTCGGCCTCGATACGCTGGCCGAACACGGTCTCGCGCACGGCCTGCTGGGCGGCGCCGAACCGTGGCACGCGCACACGTGGCGCAACGCCGACGGCGTGCTGTTCGTGCCGTACGGGCAGGTCGATGCGGCCGGGGCCGCCGCGTGCGATGCGCGGCTCGTGGCCGATCCGACCTGGCTGTCGCGCGCGCTCGACGAGATCGCGCTGCCGGCCGACGGCGTCGTGCTCGTCGACACCGCCCGCTATCCGTCGCCGCAGGCCGGGCAGGCGATCCGGTGCGCGGACCTGACGCTCGTCGTCGTGCCGCCGGAGCCGGTCGCCTGCGCGGCGACGGCCGCGCGGCTCGGCGCGTTGCGGGCCGGCCGTGGCGAACTGCAGATCGTCGTGAACCGGCTGAACCCGGCGCGCGACATGCAGCGCGATGCGCTGGCGATGCTGCGCGCGGTCGCGGGCCCGGGATCGATGCTCGAACAGCGCATCCACGTCGACGCGGCGGTGCCCGAAGCGCTCGCGCGCGGCAGCTGGATTTTCGACGATGCACCGTATTCGCAGGCGTCGCACGACCTGAACGGCGTCGCGAACTGGGTCGATGCGTGGCTGACGGCGGCCGTCGCGGGCCGTACCGGAGCGGCGCGATGAAGGCCGCGTTCGCGTCGCGACTGCGCGGGTTCGGCCGTCGAGCGGCCGACTGGTGCGCGCGCGGCATCGGGCTGCCGGCGGAACGCACGCGGGTGGACTGGCTCGTGCGGCTGTTCTTCCACGCACCGCCGCCCGGCCGGCCCGATCATGTGCGCCGCTGGGTGCGCGTCGCGTTCCTGCGGCTCGCACAAGACTGGGGCGTGCTGCAACCGCTCAGTGTGCGCGAGTGGCTGTGGCGCGCGATCGTGCGCGCGCCGCGCGTGGCCGACGGCCGTCCCGCGCGCGATCCGCTCGCGTGGTTCGACACGTTGGTGGTGCCCGTCTACGTCGCCTTGCGCGCGGTCGGCCGGCGCATCGACGCGATGCTCGCGCGTCTGCCGTGGACGCGCTGGGGCGGCTGGCTCGATGCGCGCGCGAACGGCGTCGGCCGGCGCCGCTGGCTCGCGCCGCTGCTGCTCGTGGCCGGCGCGGTGCTGTGGGCCGCGGCCGGGATGTCGCCGCTGATGCCCGGCGCGCAGTTCGCGTTCTTCGCGATCGTCGCGGTGCTCGCACTCGCGCTGCGCCGGCTGCCCGGCCACCTGCCGACCCTCGCGCTCGCGTCGCTCGCGCTGCTGGCGACCGTGCGCTACGTATGGTGGCGCACGACCCAGACGCTCGACTTCCGCAGCCCGGTCGAAGCCGTCGCCGGCTACCTGCTGTACGGCGCCGAAGCCTATACGTGGATGATCCTGCTGCTCGGCTTCGTGCAGACCGCGTGGCCGCTCGACCGGCCGATCGTGCCGCTGCCCGACGATCCGGACACCTGGCCGACCGTCGACATTTATATCCCCACCTACAACGAACCGCTGTCGGTCGTGAAGCCGACGGTGTTCGCCGCGCAGAGCATCGACTGGCCGAGCGCGAAGCTGCGCGTGTACCTGCTCGACGACGGCCGGCGTCCGGAGTTCGCGGCATTCGCGGCCGAGGCCGGCATCGACTACCTGACGCGCGACGACAACCGCCACGCGAAGGCCGGCAACATCAACCGCGCGCTGCCGAAGACGCACGGCGAGTACATCGCGATCTTCGACTGCGATCACGTGCCGACCCGCTCGTTCCTGCAGACGACGATGGGCGTGTTCCTGCGCGACCCGAAGTGCGCGCTCGTGCAGACGCCGCACCATTTCTTCTCGCCCGATCCGTTCGAGCGCAATCTCGGCACGTTCCGCGAGGTGCCGAACGAGGGCAACCTGTTCTACGGCCTCGTGCAGTCGGGCAACGACCTGTGGAACGCGACGTTCTTCTGCGGATCGTGCGCGGTGCTCAAGCGCAGCGCGCTCGAGGAGGTCGGCGGCGTCGCGGTCGAAACCGTGACCGAGGACGCGCATACGGCGCTCAAGCTGCATCGGCGCGGCTATACGTCGGCGTATCTGCCGACCGTGCAGGCGGCCGGCCTCGCGACCGAAAGCCTTGCCGGCCACGTGAAGCAGCGCACGCGCTGGGCGCGCGGGATGGCGCAGATCTTCCGCATCGACAACCCGTTCCTCGGGCGCGGGCTCGGCCTGATCCAGCGGATCTGCTACGGCAACGCGATGCTGCATTTCTTCTACGGGATTCCGCGGCTGGTGTTCCTGACGATCCCGCTCGCGTACCTGTTCTTCCACCTGTACTTCATCAACGCGTCGTCGCTCGCGCTCGCGAGCTATGTGATCCCGTACCTCGTGCTCGCGAACATCGCGAATTCGCGGATGCAGGGGCGCTACCGGCATTCGTTCTGGGCCGAGGTCTACGAATCGGTGCTCGCGTGGTACATCGCGCTGCCGACCACCGTCGCGTTCTTCAGCCCGAAGCACGGCAAGTTCAACGTGACCGACAAGGGCGGCAAGATCGACGAAGGCTACGTCGACTGGTCGACGTCGAAGCCGTATCTCGTCCTGTTCGCGCTGAACGTGCTTGCGATCGTCGCCGGCCTGTGGCGGCTCGTGGCCGAGCAGGGCGACGAGGCATCGACGATCCTGATCACGCTCGGCTGGACCGTGTACAACCTCGCGATGCTCGGCGCGGCGCTGGCCGTCGCGCGCGAGACGAAGCAGGTGCGTGTCACGCACCGGATCGCGATGCGCGTGCCGGCGATGCTGCTGCTCGCCGACGGCTCGACCGCCGCATGCTTCACGAGCGACTACTCGACCGGTGGCCTCGGCCTCGAAGCGGTGCCGGGGCTCCCGCTCGCCGTCGGCGACACGCTGACGGTGTGCGTGACGCGCGGCGACCGCGCGTTTCCGTTCCCGGTGCGCGTGACCCGTGCGACGCCGACCCATGTCGGCGTGAGCTTCGAGGAACTGACGCTCGAGCAGGAGCGCCGGCTCGTGCAATGCACGTTCGGCCGCGCGGATGCGTGGCTCGACTGGCACGAAGGCGCGCGGCCCGACACGCCGCTCGGCGGGCTCAAGGAAGTGCTGCGGATCGGGCTGGATGGTTATGTACGGATGTGGAAGGGTGCGGCGCGCGGCCTGCAGGCCATGCTCGCGCCGAAACTCGATCGCGCGCGCGACTGACGCGGCGCGCATCATGGAGTGGGTTAGATGACGTTCTGGAATCTGTATTTCATCCTGAAGTTCGCGCTGTTCGCGACCGGGCACCTGCAGCCGTTCTGGCTCGCGAACCTCGCGTTCGCGGTGGCGCTGGTGGCGAGCGCGCCGCTCCGGTCGCGCGCATGGCGCATCGTCCGGCAGGTCGCGGCGATCGCGATCGCGGTGCCGCTGCTCGCGCGCGAGCTGCATGCGCCGCCGCTCGCCCGTCTCGCGGAGGCCGCGCGCGAGGTCAGCACGTTCCGCCTCGACTACTGGATGGAGCTGTTGCCGCGCCTGTTGCCGCCCGTGCTGGCGCTGACGATCGTCGGCGTGCTGATCGTCTATTTCATCGTCAATCGCTGGCTGCGCGTCGCGACGTTCGTGGTGGCCGTGCTGGTCGTGATGCCGCTGTGGCAGGCCGGCAGCGGGCTGATGGCGCGCGTCGCCGCGCCGGCCCAGCCGCAGGCGACCGTCGCGGGCACCACCCGCGTCGACCAGCCCGAGGATCACAATGCGGCGCTCGCGACGTTCCGCACGCAGGAGTCGCAGCGGCAGGTCGCGTTCGGCCATCTCGGCAATGATCCGGCCGCGCAGTTCGACGTGATCGTGTTGCACATCTGCTCGCTGTCGTGGGACGACCTCGATGCGGCGAAGGTGCGCAACCATCCGATGCTGAGCCACTTCGACTACCTGTTCACGAACTTCAGCACGGCCGCGAGCTACAGCGGCCCGGCCGCGATCCGCGTGCTGCGCGCGAGCTGCGGGCAGGAAGCGCATGCGGACCTGTACAAGCCCGCGCCGCAGCAGTGCCACCTGTTCTCGCAACTGGCGGGCGCCGGCTACACGGTGCAGTCGCTGCTGAACCACGACGGCCATTTCGACAACTTCCTGCAGGTGATCCACGACAACATCGGTGTGGCCGATGCGCCGATGATCTCGAACGCGGCCGCGCCGGTCGCGATGCACGCGTTCGACGGCTCGGCGATCAAGGACGACTATGCGACGCTCGCGAACTGGTACGCGCAGCGCGCGGCGGTGCCGGGGCCGGTCGCGCTGTACTACAACACGATCAGCCTGCACGACGGCAACCGCGTCGTCGGCAGCGCGCTGACGAGCATCGATTCGTATCCGCAGCGCGCGACGAAGCTGATGACCGACTTCGACCGTCTCGCCGACCTGATCGCGCAATCGGGCCGCCGCGCGGTGATCGTGTTCGTGCCCGAGCACGGCGCCGCGTTGCGCGGCGACAAGAACCAGGTGGCGGGGCTGCGCGAAATTCCGGCGCCGCGCATCGTGCACGGGCCGGTCGGCGTGCGGCTCGTCGGCTTCGCCGGCAATCACGGCGCGACGACCGTGATCGAGCAGCCGACCAGCTTCCTCGCGCTCGCGCAATTGCTGTCAAACCTCGTGTCGAACAGCCCGTTCAAGCCGGGCACGACGCTCGCGCAATACGCGGCCGATTTGCCGCGCACGCGGATGATCGGCGAGAACGAGGGCACGGTGACGATGCAGACGGCCGCGGGTTACGCGGTGAAAACTCCGGATGGCGTATGGATCGACGAACAGTAACGATTGCCGGCGAAGGCGACGACGATCGCCTGTCGCAACCGAACGACGTGATCGGCCTCGCGCGGCATCTGCCCGCGCTCGATCCCGAGCGCTACGTCGACGAACAGGCGCGCCGCGCGTTCGACGCGTCGCTCGATCGCTGGCCGACGCTCGCGAAGCTGATGGGGTTGAAGCGGTAAACGTACGACGGCCGGCATGGCTGCCGGCCGTCGTCGGTTCGTGGGGACGCGCCGCTTATTGCGCCTTGCGTTCCGGCTGGCGCGTCCATTCGCTTTCTTCGCCCGGCACCTTGCCGAACGTCTGATCGGCCCACGCGGCACGCGCCGCGTCGATCTTCGCGCGCGCGCTCGACACGAAATTCCATTCGATGAACCGTTCGCCCGGCAGGTGTGCGCCGCCGAGCAACATCACGCGTGCGCCGTGCGCGCTCGCGAGCGCGACGGTCGCGCCCGGTTCGAGCACGGCCATCGTCGCGCTCGCGAGCGGCGTGCCGTCGACGGTGAGGTCGCCGTCGACGAGATACACGCCGCGCTCGTCGTGCTCCGCATCGAGCGCGAGCTGGCCGCCCGACGCGAATTCGGCAACCGCATAGAGCGTCGGCGAGAACACGGCGACCGGCGACGCGAGCCCGAATGCGGTGCCCGCGATCACGCGCACGGTCACGCCGTCGCGCGTGAACGACGGCAGCGTGTCGGCCGCGTGGTGAGCGAACGCGGGTGCGGTGTCTTCATGCTCGACCGGCAGCGCGACCCAGGTCTGGATCCCGTGCACCGGCTGCTCGCGCGGCCGATCCTCGTCGGGCGAGCGCTCCGAATGCACGATGCCGCGGCCGGCCGTCATCCAGTTCACGTCGCCCGGCACGATCTTCTGCCGGAAGCCGAGGCTGTCGTGATGCATCAGCGAGCCGTCGAACAGGTAGGTGACGGTCGCGAGCCCGATGTGCGGATGCGGCAGCACATCGATGCCGCGGCCGGGCGGCAACACGGCCGGCCCCATCTCGTCGAAGAAGATGAACGGACCGACGAGGCGCGCGGCGCGCGCCGGCAGCACGCGCCGCACGACGAGGTTGCCGATATCGCTTTCGCGCGGCGTGAGCAGGGTCTTGATCGAGGCGGACATGACGGGAATCTCGTGACGGTGGCGGGAAGTGCTCAGGCGATCGCCGTGTCGATCGCGATCGGATGCGTGAGGATCTTGTGCACCGGGCAGGCATTCGCGATCTGCAGCAGGCGCTCGCGCTGTTCGTCGGTGAGGTCGCCGTCGAGCGTGATGCGGCGCACGATCGTGCTGCCCGCGCTGCCCGATTCGTGCGCGAGCTTCACGTGCACTTCGTCGAGCGGCCAGCCTTTTCGTTGCGCGTACATCTTCAGCGTGATCGCGGTGCACGCGCCGAGACTCGACAGCAGCAGCGCGACGGGCGTCGGCGCGGCATCGCCGCCGCCGAGCGACGCGGGTTCGTCGGCGCGCCACTGGTGGACGCCATCGCTGAAGTGGACGAGATAATCGAGCGGGCCGATGCTCGCTTCGACGGACAGTTCGCTCATTGAAGTTCCAGGTGAGAAAGGGGACGGGCCGGCGGCGCGGCCGGGCGTTACGGTTCCAGCAGGCGCTGCAGCCGCAGCTCCTCGAAATCGAGCTCCGATTCTATGCGGTGCAGCACCGCATCGTCGACCTTGCCGTCGCGATGCAGGTCGAGCAGCGCGTCGCGCGACACGCCGACCAGCTCGAGCTCGACGCGCAGCATCCGCGCGCGCACGCCAGCGGGCTCCGCTCCGTCGCGGTGCGCGTGCTCGTTGAACGCGACGCGGTTGCGGTATTCGGTCAGCAGCCGGTCGAGCGATGCACGTTCGAGGCTGGCGCCGCGCTGCTCGCGCGCATCGAGCTCGGCGAGCGCCGCGCCGAACGTGTGCGCACGCACCGCGTGTTCGGACATCGTGTGGCGCGCGGCCGGGCGCAGCTTCAGCACGCGGATCAGCGGCGCGAGCGTGCCGCCCTGCACGACGAGCGTCGCGATGATCAGGAGGAACGTGCTGAACAGGATCAGGTCGCGGCCGGGGAAGTCGGCAGGCAGCGCGATCGCGGCCGCGAGGCTCACGACGCCGCGCATGCCCGACCAGCCGAGTACGATGGCCTCGCGCCACGACCATGGCGCGTGGCCCGCACGCCGGGCGCGCAGGCGGCCTGGCAGCCACATCGCGACGAACACCCACACCACGCGTGCACCGATCGCGGCGGCCGTCGCCGGCAGCGCGACCCGCAGGCCGGCCATCAGCACCGCGCCTTCGTGGTTCACGCGCGCGAGGATCGCGTGCAGCGCAAGGCCGATCAGGATGAACACGAGCGCGTCGAGCACGAACACGATCGCTTCCCACGTCGCCTTCGCCTTGATCCGCATGTCGGCGTCGAACACGCGATGCTGGCGCACGCCGAGCACGAGGCCGCAGGTGACGACCGACAGCACGCCCGAGCCGTCGACGGCCTCCGCGATCCCGTAGCTGCCCCATGCCATCGCGAAGGTCACGACGATGCCGAGCATCGGCTCGCGCAGACGTTGCAGCACCCAGCACATCGCATGGCCGCACGCGAGGCCGACCGCGATGCCGATCAGCGTGAGCGAAAAGAACATGCCGGTGGCGCTCGCCGCCGTGATCGACACGGCGAGCGCGGCCGATACGGCCATCTGGTACAGCAGCAGGCCCGACGCATCGTTGACGAGGCTTTCGCCTTCGAGCACCGCGACGAGCCGCGCGGGTAGCGGGTGGCGCTGCAGGATCGCCTTCGCGGCGACCGCGTCGGGCGGCGACACGATCGCGCCGAGCGTGAAGCACGCGGCCCACGGCAGCGCCGGATTCGCCGCATGCACGGCGAGCGCGACCGCGACGGTCGTGAACGCCACGGCCCCGAGCGCGAGCGATGCGATCGACGCGAGCTCCTGCCGGAATTCCTTCCAGGCGGTGTAGAAGCCGCTCGACATCAGGAGCGGCGGCAGCACGGCCGCGAGCAGCAGCGCCGGGTCCATGTCGGGCACGCGCTTGCCGGCGACGGCGACCACGCAGCCGCCGAGCAGCAGGACGACGGCCGGCGGAATCGAGATCCGCTCGGCGAGCCACGTGAGGGCGCCCGCGCCGCAGATCAACAGCAGCAGGTAATGGAACAGCTCGACGTTGGTCATGCGCGGCCGGGGGCGACGGGGTGGATCACGAAGGCTTGCGGTCGTTGGCGGCGCCGCCCGGCAGCGCGCCGAACATGTGCTGGCTGCACCGCGCGTCGCGCCATGCGGTGTTCAGCCGATGGCCGGACAGCATGCGGCGCGCGACCGGCAGGATCTGTTCGCCGGCCAGCATGCCGAGCAGGCCGGCGAGCGCGATGATCGGCGGCGCGGGCGAATTCAGGCCGAGCGCGCCGTAAATGACGCCGGCGAGGATGCCGGCGAGCAGCGACAAGACATACGGTTTCATGGTGGTGCGCCTCGTGATGGCCGAGCGGCGCCGGAACGGCACCGTCAAAGTCTTGAAAGCGTATCGGGTTTGCGTGAAGAAAAAAAGGGCGGGCGGCTCCGAACGGGCATCCATCCGGGAATCGGATCGATTCCGTTTCTTGGGTGTTCGCGCCGCGCGTTTGCGGCTTAAATACTCGGGCCCGGATGACGATCTCCGGCGCCGACGCATTCCGGGCTCCTCCCGTTTTCACGGTCGAGGCAGGCCCGCCTTTTTTCGTTCACAGGACTCCATCCGCCATGAGCAACCCGAAGCTTGAAGTACTGACGCCGCAGAACAGCCAGTTGATCTTCATCGACCAGCAGCCGCAGATGGCGTTCGGCGTGCAGTCGATCGATCGCCAGACGCTGAAGAACAACGTCGTCGGGCTCGCGAAGGCCGCGAAGGTCTTCAACATCCCGACCACGATCACGACGGTCGAAAGCGAGAGCTTCTCGGGCCATACCTATCCCGAGCTGCTCGACGTGTTCCCGAACCAGAAGACGCTCGAGCGCACGTCGATGAATTCGTGGGACGACCAGAAGGTGCGCGACGCGCTCGCCGCGAACAGCCGCAAGAAGGTGGTCGTGTCGGGCCTGTGGACCGAAGTCTGCAATACGACGTTCGCGTTGTGCGCGATGCTGGAAGGCGACTACGAGATCTACATGGTCGCCGACGCATCGGGCGGCACGTCGCAGGCCGCGCACGATTTCGCGATGCAGCGCATGGTGCAGGCCGGCGTGGTGCCGGTCACGTGGCAACAGGTGCTGCTCGAATGGCAGCGCGACTGGGCGCGCCGCGACTCGTACGACGCGGTGATGGCGATCGCGAAGGAGCATTCGGGCGCATACGGGATGGGCGTCGACTACGCGTACACGATGGTCCACAAGGCACCGCAGCGTACCGCGACGCCGCACGAGTCGATCCCGGCCGTGCCGGCGAAGTAACGGGTAACGGGCCGTTGGCCGCGATCGCCGCGCGGGATGCGGCGGTCGTGCGCCATCGACCATGGCGCGTTCAGGCCACGGGCAGCGCCCAGGGCGCGCGCGCGAAGTGTTCCGCGAGGAAGTCGAGCAGCACCGTCACGCGCGCGGCGCGCAGCATGCCGGGCGGCGTAACGAGATTCACGTTGATGTCCGCGATCTTCCAGTCGCTCATCACTTCCTCGAGCTCGCCGCGCTGCATCGCGTCCCAGACGAGGAACTCGGGTTGCAGCGCCAGACCGTGACCGCCGACGAGCGCGGGGAGGATCACGTCCGCGTTATTGGTGCGGATGCGCCCGTGTACGGATACGCCGACTTCGTCGCCCGACGCCGAATGACGGAAGCGCCAGTGCTCGGGCGTGGGCAGGTTCGTGTACGTGAGGCACACGTGCTGTTCGATGTCGCGCGGATGCATCGGGCGGCCGCGCCGGTCGAGATACGCGGGCGACGCGACGAGCGGCCGGCGCACCGCGCAGAGGCGGCGCGAGCGCAGCGTCGAATCGCTCAGCTCGGCGATGCGGATCGCGACGTCGAAGCCGCCCGACACGATGTCGACGAGGTGATCGGTGAGCACGAGATCGATGTCGACGCGCGGATAGCGCTCGAGAAACGTGGGCAGCACCGGCGACAGATGGTGCACCCCGAACGACATCGGCGCATTCACGCGCACGAGGCCGTGCGGTTCGAGCGCCTGCGCGGTCGCTTCGTTTTCGATCAGCTCCGCATCGGCGAGCAGGCGGATCGCGCGGTCGCGCAAGAGTTCGCCGGTCGGCGTGAGCGACAGCTTGCGCGACGTGCGGTACAGCAGCATCGCGCCGAGGCGCTTTTCGAGGCGCGCGATCGCTTTCGACACGGTGGGTTGCGATACGCCGAGCAGCTCGGCGGCTTTCGCGAACGAACCCGTCTCGGCGACGCGCGCGAAGATGGCCCAGGCTTCGAGATCAGGAAGGTGTTGCATGGTCGGACGGGATGGCAGGGAAGCGAAACGGGTGCGATGCGCCGCGCACGCGGCCTCGCGATGCGGTTGATTCTAATCCGGCCGGGAGAAAAAACGTTATGGAATCTTATTTACTTTCATTGGGCGCCGGTATGCTGATCGGCGTCGTGTACAGCGTGATCAGGGTGCGTTCGCCGGCGCCGCCGCTGATCGCGCTGGTGGGCCTCGCCGGCATGCTGGTCGGCGCCCAGGCCATCGCGCCGGTTCGTCACTGGCTCGGCTTCTGACCGCATCGAGGACAATTCATGAGCGCAACCGATACCCAACCCGATCTCATCCTGCACAACGGGCGCATCACGACGCTCGATCGTGCAAACCCGGTGGCCACCGCCGTCGCGATCAAGGACGGCCGCTTCGTCGCGGTCGGCGGCAACGCGGAGATCGTGCCGCTCGCGGGCCGTGCGACGAAGGTCGTCGACCTCGACGGCCGTACCGTGCTGCCGGGCCTGATCGACAACCATACGCACGTGATTCGCGGCGGCCTGAACTACAACCTGGAGCTGCGCTGGGACGGCGTGCGCTCGCTCGCGGTCGCAATGGAGATGCTGAAGCGCCAGGTCGCGATCACGCCCGCGCCGCAGTGGGTGCGCGTGGTCGGCGGCTTCACCGAACATCAGTTCGTGGAGAAACGGCTGCCGACGATCGACGAACTCAATGCAGTCGCGCCCGATACGCCCGTGTTCATCCTGCACCTGTACGATCGCGCGTTGTTGAACGCGGCGGCGCTGCGGGTGGTCGGCTACACGAAGGACACGCCCGAGCCGCCGGGCGGCACGATCCTGCGCGATGCCGCCGGCAATCCGACCGGGTTGCTGCTCGCGAACCCGAACGCGACGATCCTCTACGCGACGCTCGCGAAGGGCCCGAAGCTGCCGTTCGAGTATCAGTACAACTCGACGCGCCATTTCATGCGCGAGCTGAACCGGCTGGGCGTGACGGGCGTGATCGACGCGGGCGGCGGGTCGCAGAATTATCCCGACGATTACGAAGTGATCCGCAAGCTGCACGATGCGGGCGAGATGACGGTGCGCATCGCCTACAACCTGTTCACGCAGAAGCCGAATGCCGAGAAGGAAGACTTCGTGAACTGGACCAGGAGCGTCAAGTACCACGACGGCACCGACTATTTCCGCAATAACGGCGCGGGCGAAATGCTGGTATTCTCCGCGGCCGACTTTGAGGACTTCCGCGTCGCGCGCCCGGATCTGCCCGCCCAGATGGAGGACGATCTCGAAGGCGTCGTGCGCGTGCTCGCGCAGAATCGCTGGCCGTGGCGCATGCATGCGACCTACGACGAAACGATCAGCCGTGCGCTCGACGTGTTCGAGAAGGTCAACGCGGACATCCCGCTTGAAGGGCTGAACTGGTTCTTCGATCACGCGGAAACGATCTCCGAGAAATCGATGGATCGGATCGCCGCGCTCGGCGGCGGCGTCGCGGTGCAGCACCGCATGGCGTACCAGGGCGAATACTTCGTCGAGCGTTACGGCGCGCAAGCCGCGGAGGCCACGCCGCCGGTGGCGAAGATGCTTGCCAAGGGGCTCAAGGTGTCGGCCGGCACCGATGCGACGCGCGTCGCGTCGTACAACCCGTGGGTGTCGCTCGCGTGGCTCGTGACGGGCAAGACGGTCGGCGGTTTGCGCCTGTATCCGCAGCGCAATCTGCTCGATCGCGAAACCGCGCTGCGGATGTGGACCGAATACGTGACGTGGTTCTCGAACGAAGAAGGCAAGAAAGGGCGCATCGCGGTCGGGCAGCTTGCCGACCTGATGGTCCCGGATCGCGATTTCTTCACGTGCGCGGAGGACGATATCGTCGCCACGAGTGCGTTGCTGACGGTGGTCGGCGGCAAGATCGTGTGGGGCGCGGGGCCGTTCGCGTCGCACGACGCGCCGATTCCGCCGGCGATGCCCGACTGGTCGCCGGTGCGCGAGTACGGCGGTTACGGCGGCTGGGGCGCGGCGCAGCGCAGCGGTGCGCCGTTGCAGCGCGCGGCGGCGGCCGCCGCGGCGTGCGGCTGTTCGAGCGCATGCAACGTGCACGGGCATGCGCACGCGAGTGCGTGGGGCCGTGCGTTGCCGACGTCGGATGCGAAGGGCTTCTGGGGCGCGTTCGGCTGTTCGTGCTGGGCGGTCTGACATGACGACGCGCATCGCTTACGGCGCCCCCGCGTGGATCCGCGTGCTGCTGTCGCAGCCGTGGGTCCTGCCGCTCGCGCGCCTCGCGCTGGTGTCCGCCTATCTGCTCGGCGGCGTCGCGAAGGCGCTCGACTTCAACGGCGCGGTCGCGGAGCAGGCGCATTTCGGCCTGCAGCCGGCCGCGCTGTGGGCGGCGCTCGCGATCGCGGTCGAGATCGCCGGCTCGCTGTGCGTGGTGTTTCGCCGCTTCACGTGGCTCGGCGCCGGCAGCCTCGGCATGCTGACGCTCGTCGCGATGTTCGTGGCGAACGATTTCTGGAACCGTTCGGGCGCCGAGCACTTCATGGCGCTCAACAGCTTTTTCGAGCATCTCGGGCTGATCGCGGCACTCGTGCTCGCGACCGTGCTCGACGATGCGCGGCAACCGGCCGATGATGGCCGCTCCATTCGATGACGATGCAACAATCAGGACATCCCGTGATGAAATCCCTCCGTTCAGTGCTGCTCGCCGCGATGCTCGCGGGCGGCCTCGCCGTCGCCCCCGTGACGTTCGCGAAACCGCCGGCGCCGCCCGCGGTGGTCCCGACGGTGGCGGTCGGTCCGCAGTACGACACGACCCACGTGTGCGTCGCGCCGGACGACTTCGACCGCTTCACCGACAGTTTCGTCGCGACCTTCGGCGGCAAGAAGTCGAAGCAGGGCGTGTTCCAGGTCACGCCGACGCCGAGCCAGACGATGTCGCAGCTCGTGCTCACGCCGGTCGGCACGATCTCGGTGTTCGGCTTCAAGACGCCGATCCCGTATCCGTTCTGTGCGGAGCGCACCGGCTATCTCGTGACCGACATGGACGTCGCCGTGAAGTCGGCTCGCGAGCACGGTGCCGACGTGATCGTCGACACGTTTCCCGATCCGATCGGCCGCGACGCGATCGTCACGTGGGCGGGCGGCGTGAACATGCAGCTGTACTGGCACACGCAGGCGCCGCATTACGACGCGCTGCAGACCATCCCCGAGAACCGCGTGTACGTCTCGCCGCAAAGCGTACGCAAGTTCGTGCACGACTTCGTCAAGTTCTCGAAAGGCAAGGTGGTGTCCGACAACCTGAAAGCGCCGGGTATCGAGATCGGCCGGCCGGACGATAACTATCGCCGCATTCGCATCGAATCGGGCTTCGGCAGGATGACCGTGCTGGTGACGGATGGTCATCTGCCTTACCCGTTCGGCCGCGAGATGACCGGCTACGAAGTGCCCGATCTCGCCGCGACGCTGAAGCAGGCCGAAGCCGCGGGCGTGACGGTGCTCGTGCCGCCGTTCAAGTCGGACGGCCGCGATGCGGCGCTCGTGCAGTTCCCGGGCGGCTACGTCGCCGAGATTCACGCGAGTGCGGCGCGATGAAGCACGAGGACACGATCCTTGCCGCGGTGGCCGGCTTCGTCGACACGCTGAGCTTCGTCGCGCTGTTCGGGCTGTTCACCGCGCACGTGACCGGCAACTTCGTGCTGATCGGCGCGGGCATCGCGGGCTTCGGCCAGGGCGTCGTGCTCAAGCTCAGCGTGTTTCCGGCGTTCGTGTGCGGCGTGATCGCGAGCAGCCTGATCGCGCGGTCGATGTCCGCGCGGCCGGCGTGGCAGGGCACGCGCGTGCTGCACGCGGTGCAGGCCGTGCTGCTGCTCGGCTTCTGCGCGGCCGGCGTGTGGGCGACGCCCGTCACGCAGCCCGACAGTCTCGCGGCGCTGGTGGCCGGCATCGTGGGCACGTTCGCGATGGGCGTGCAGAACGCGCATCCGCGCGTGATCGCGCGCGCGGGCGGCGTGCCGAATACGGTGATGACCGGCAACGTCACGCAGGCGATCCTGGATGCCGTCGACATGCTGTCGCCCGGCACGGCGGACAGCGTGCGCGCAACCGCGCGCGCACGCTTCGCGAAGATGCTGCCGGCGATCGTCGCGTTCGCGCTCGGCGCGGCGTGCGGGGCGCTCGGGTTCCGCCATGTCGGATTCCTGGCGCTGCTGGTTCCCGTCGGCGCGCTCGCCGCGCTTGCGCTGTGCGCCGCGCAATCGGCCGGTGCAACCACGCAGGAGCGCGCATGATCGAGCGACGGAGGAGACGCCGCGGCCGCCGCTTCGAGCGGGCCGTGCGCGTGTCGGTCGTCGCGGGACTGCTGTTCGCGGGTGCCGAGGCCGCGTTCGCGGAAACGGCAGCCGTGTCTACCTCGGCTCCGACGCCAGCTTCGGCGCAAGAACGGGCGCCGGCCTCGACGTCCGCAGCCACCACCGCATCGACGTGCACCGCCAAGCGGCCCACGGTGCTGTTCAACCGCTGGCAGGAAGACTGGTCCGTGCTCGCGAATCCCTGCGTGCCGCGTGCGCCGCTCGACGGGTTGAAGTACATTCCGCTCGGCAACGATCCGGCCTCCTATCTGTCGCTCGGTGTGAACCTGCGCGACCGTCTGGAGACCAACGACGCGCCGCTGTTCGGCATCGGATCCGCGCAATCGGATACGTACCTGATCCAGCGCGTCGAAGTGCATGCCGATGCGCATCTCGGCCGGCACTGGCAGTTCTTCGCGCAATTGCAGGATGCACGCGCGTTCGGCAAGAACGCGGTGTCGCCGGTCGACAGAAACCCGCTCGATCTCGAACAGGCGTTCGCGACCTACACGGGTGCGCTCGGGGGTGGCACGGTCAAGTTCCGCGTCGGCCGTCAGGAGATGGCGTTCGACCTGCAGCGCTTCATCGCCACGCGCGACGGCCCGAACGTGCGGCTGGCGTTCGATGCGGTCTGGGCCGATTACGAATACGGAAAGTGGCGCTTCATCGGCTATGCGACGCAGCCGGTGCAGAACCGCAACGCGTCCGATTTCGACGACGTGTCGAATCGCGATCTCACGTTCAGCGGCGTGCGCTTCGAGCGGCAGTCGGTCGGGCCCGGCGATCTGTCCGGCTACTGGTCGCGCTACAACCGCAACAGCGCGCGTTTTCTCGATGCGAGCGGCCCCGAGCATCGCGACGTGTGGGATGTGCGCTACACGGGCACGCAGGGCCGCTTCGACTGGGATCTCGAAACGATGCTGCAGACCGGCACGGTCGGCAACGCCACGATCGGCGCGTGGGCCGTCGGTTCGATTGCCGGCTACAAGCTCGACGCGCCGTGGTCGCCGCGCATCGCGCTGCAGGTCGACGCGGCATCGGGCGACCGGCATCCGCACGACGGACGCGTCGGCACCTTCAATCCGCTGTTTCCGAACGGCTATTACTTCACGCTGGCCGGTTATACGAGTTACGCGAACCTGATTCACGTGAAGCCGTCCGTGACGCTGAAGCCGTCGCCGAACCTGTCGCTGCTCGGCGCATTGGGTTTCCAGTGGCGCGAGACGACCGGCGATGCCGTCTATCAGCAGCCGAACATCCCGGTGCCGGGCACGGCGGGCAAGGGCGGGTTGTGGACGGGCATGTACGTACAGCTGCGCGCGGACTGGACGATCGCCGCGAACCTGATCGGCGCGGTCGAGGCCGTGCATTTCCAGGTAGGCGACGCGATCCGGCAGGCGGGCGGGCACAACGCCGACTACGTCGGCGTCGAGCTGAAGTACGGATGGTGACGCAGCCACGCGGCATCGTGCGCGCATGAAAAAAAGAGCGGCCCCGAGGGGCCGCTCTTCGTTCGAACGGGCCGGCAGCGTGCCCGGCCCGTTCGCGATCGCGACGCGATTACAGGTTCGGCGACAGCGCGAGCGCGTTCGTCAGGTCGCCCATCGGCTGCGCGCCGTTCGCCTTCAGCGCGTCGTCGCGCTGCTGCAGGCCCGCGAGGCGCGGCAGCGAGAAGCGGCGCGTGATGAAGCGCAGGATCGAACCCGTGTCGTACTGCGTGTGGTCCACGAAGCCCTTCTTCGCATACGGCGACACGATCAGCGCCGGAATGCGCGTGCCCGGGCCCCAGCGGTCGGCATTCGGCGGCGTGGCGTGATCCCAGAAGCCGCCGTTTTCGTCGTACGTGACGACCACGACCATGTTCTTCCACTGCGGGCTGGCCTGCAGGTGCGCGATCACGTCGGCGATGTGCTGGTCGCCGGACGTGACGTCCGTGTAACCCGGGTGCTCGTTCAGGTTGCCTTGCGGCTTGTAGAACGCGACCTGCGGCAGCGTGCCCGCATCGATCGCCTTGATGAACTCGGCGCCGTTCGCGCCGCCGTCGAGCAGGTGTTGCGCGCGGCTCGCGGTGCCCGGTGCCTGGTTCGCGAAGTAGTTGAACGGCTGGTGGTGCGGCTGGAAGTTCGGCGTCGACAGGTCGGCGCCATAGATCACGTTCGACGTGCCGTTCTGGCTCGCCTGCAGCGCCTGGCCCCATGCGCCGCCATACCATGCCCACGACACGCCCGCATTGGTCATCAGGTCGCCGATGTTGGTCGCCGTCTGCGGCGGCATCGTCGACGCATTGGCCGGATCGGCGAGCAGCGGGTCGCCGCCTGTGGCCGCCTTGTTGCCGCTCGGCTGATACGCCGGCTGCATCGTGTTGATGCCGTAGAAGTCGGGCGTGAGCGCGCCGTCGTTGACGAACTTCGGCGGGCCGCTCAACGCGGAAGCCGGCGAGTTCGTCGCGACCTTCAGCGACTTGCCGTCGGCGTTCAGCACGGCAATCTTGCCGGCCGCCGGGCTCTTGTCGGCGTTCGGGTAGTACGGTGCGCACGCGCAGATCAGGTACTGGTGGTTCAGGAACGACCCGCCGAACGCGCCCATGAAGAAGTTGTCCGCGAGCACGTACTGCTGCGCGATTTTCCACAGCGGCAGCTTCGACGGATCGGCCGTGTAGTGGCCCATCGTCAGGCCGCCAGCGTCGGTCCATGCGGCGTACATGTCGTTCTTGCCGCCGTTGATCTGCATCTGGTCCTGATAGAAGCGATGCACGATGTCGCGCGTCGCGATGCTCATCGACTGGTTGAAGCCCTTCGGATCGTCGATCGCGAACGGCGCGTTCGGCAGGTTCGCCGTCATCGCCTCGGTCACCGCCGGCGTGATGCCGGTGGCGGTCAGGCCGCCCCAGATCTTCGGCAGCGTCGCCATCGTCGAGCCGTCGCGATCCTTCTGCACCGAGTTCGCGGCCGTCGCGTTCTGCAGACCGTTCGCGCCCGGGAAGTTGCCGTACAGGTTGTCGAAGCTGCGGTTTTCAGCGTAGATCACGACGACGTTCTTGACGGCCGACAGGCCCTGCTGCGTGACGTCGTCGCCGCCGCAGGCGGTCAGGCTGAGCGCGGCCGCAAGGGCGATCGGCGTGCAGCGAATCCAGGCGTGCTTCTTCATGCGATGTTCTCTCTCTTTCGTCGTTGGTCGCGTGTGGGAACCGGGTGGCGGGAGGGCCGGCGCACGAACCTCGCGGTACCGCCCGGCTGCGCGCATTATCTGGAACCGATTTGACAGCCGGGTGTAGGGGCGCTTTCAATTGACTGTCGGTCGAACGTCATTCAACGGTCACGGAACTGACATAAGCTCCGGCCGATTGCCCACCGCTACTAGAACAACGACGATGCACACCCTTCTGAAATCCTTCGCGTCCGCGCGATCGCTGATCCCCGCCGCGGCGGCGCTCGCAGTGGCCGGCGCGCTCGCGGCGCTCGCCGGTTGCGATGCGCGGCCCGGCACGAACGCGTCGGCCGCGTCCGTCGTACCGGCGGCTCAGGCCGCTCCGGCTACCCCGGCTGCTCCGGCGGTCGCGCCGGCCGGCCAGCCGCAGACGCGCGCGCAGGTGTTCGAGGGCGTGAAGCAGATGACGGCACTCGGCAAGCAGCTGTTCTTCGATCCGTCGTTGTCCGGGTCCGGTAAGCTCGCTTGTGCGTCATGCCATAGCGCCGAGCATGCGTTCGGGCCGCCGAACGCGCTGTCGGTGCAGCTGGGCGGCGACGACATGCACCGGACCGGCTTTCGCGCGGTACCGTCGCTGAAGTATCTGCGCGGCATCCCGCCGTTCAGCGAGCACTTCCACGATTCGCCGGACGAGGGTGACGAAAGCATCGACGCGGGTCCGACCGGCGGGCTGACCTGGGACGGTCGCGTCGATACGCGCGATGCGCAGGCGCGCATTCCGCTCACGTCGCCGTTCGAGATGAGCAGTTCGCCCGCGCGGGTCGCGAAGGCGGTTCGCGCCGCCCCGTATGTCGACGCATTCCGCAAGGCGTTCGGCGACCAGGTGCTCGGCGACGACCAGGCGACGTTCGGTGCGGTGCTGCGCGCGCTCGATGCATTCCAGCAGCAGCCCGCGCTGTTCGATCCGTACACGAGCAAATACGACGCGTATCTGGCCGGCCACGCGCAGCTCACGCCCGCGGAGTTGCACGGGCTGCAGTTGTTCAACGACGAGAAGAAGGGCAACTGCGCGAGCTGCCACATCAGCCAGCGCACGCTCGAAGGCGGGCCGCCGCAGTTCAGCGATTTCGGGCTGATCGCGATCGCGGTGCCGCGCAACCGCGCGCTGCCCGTCAATCGCGACCCGCGCTTCCATGATCTCGGCGCATGCGGCCCCGAACGCACCGACCTGAAGGGGCGCGACGAATTCTGCGGGCTGTTCCGCACGCCGTCGCTGCGCAACGTCGCGTTGCGCAAGACGTTCTTTCACAACGGCGTGTATCACTCGCTCGAGGACGTGATGCGTTTCTACGTCGAACGCGACATCCATCCGGAGAAGTTCTACCCGGTCGTGCACGGCAAGGTGCAGATCTACGACGATTTGCCGAAGCGCTACTGGCCGAACATCAACCGCGAGCCGCCGTTCGACCGCAAGCGCGGCGAGCAGCCGGCGCTGAACGCGGCCGAGATCAAGGACGTCATCGCGTTCCTCGGCACGCTGACTGATGGATATCAACCGGCGGCAACGTCGGCCGCGCGCTAGACGACGGCCCTTGCGGCACGCATGCTATGCTCGCTCGCTGACGGGCGTGGCGCGTGCCAGAGGGCCGGCCCCCGGTTCGCCGGCATGCGCCGCACCGTTCGATCGAACATCCAAGGAGAAAAACATGTCGATGCGTGCATCCCTTTCCGTCGTCACGCGTGTGCTGGCCGGCGCCGCGTGTGCAGCTGCGATGCTGCCCGCCCATGCACAGAACAACCTGAACTTCCTGAACGACACGCCGATCAGCTATTTCAGCAAGACCGACCGCGCGTCGCTCTCCCAAGCGGTCGTGCAGGCGCGCGACGAAGGCAAGGATGGCGAAACCACGACGTGGCAGAGCAGCGGCCGCGGCACGCAGATCGACGCGAAGCTCACGCCGAGCACGACCGAGGCGGACGGCAAGACCTGCCGCGAAGTCGCGACCGAAATCACCGCGAAGGGCCAGACGATGACGCTCAAGCCCGTCTACTGCAAGACGGCCGCGGGCAAGTGGCAGCTGCAGAAGCGCTGAGCACGCGCATGACGAAGCGGGGCGACGCGCCGCGCACGGTGTCGTGCGGCGTCGTGATCCTCGATGCGGCCGGCCGCGTGTTTCTTGCGCACGCGACGGACACCACGCACTGGGACATCCCGAAGGGGCAGGGCGAACCGGGCGAGACGCCGGCCGATGCCGCGCTGCGCGAACTGCTCGAGGAAACCGGCATCGAGTTCGCGCCGGCACGGTTGCTCGATCTAGGCCGCTTCGCATACCGGCACGACAAGGATCTGCACCTGTTCGCGGTGCAGGTGGCCGAAGGCGAGATCGATCCCGCGCACTGCACGTGTACGTCGCTGTTTCCGAGCCGTCGCGACGGCTCGATGATTCCCGAGATGGATGCGTACCGCTGGACCGTGCCGGGCGACATCGACACCTATGCGAGCCGCAGTCTCGCGCGACTGTTTCGCACGAAGCTGTCGCTGGTGGAACTGCATCGGCGGCTGTCGGGCGCCTGAACGGGCGTTGCGGCTTGCGCTGCCGCCTGTCGTCGTTCGGCGCACGTCCATGAAAAAACCGGCCCTGGAGCCGGTTTTTTCATGGACAGGCAGCGGCGGCTCGCGAAGCCGCACGCCGCCCGCGCGGAGCAGGGGCCGTCAGGCCGGCTTGCCCCAGCTGTCGCGCAGCCCGACGATCCGGTTGAACACCGGTTGGCCCGGCTTCGAATCGACACGGTCTGCAACGAAGTAGCCGTGGCGCTCGAACTGCAGGCGCGTTTCCGGCGCGACGTCGCCGTTGCCCGGCTCGACGTACGCCTGCACGATCTTCTTCGAATCGGGGTTCAGCGCTTCGAGGAAGTTCGCGCCGCCCGCGTCCGGGTGCGGCTCCTTGAACAGGCGATCGTAGATCCGCACTTCGGCCGGCTGCGCGTGCTTCGCGCTGACCCAGTGGATGTTGCCCTTGACCTTGTACGTGTTCGCGCCTTCGGTGCCCGACTTGCTGTCCGGGAAGTAATTGCAGTGCACGGCCGTCACGTTGCCGTCGGCGTCCTTGTCGAAGCCCGTGCACTCGATCACGTAGCCATAGCGCAGGCGCACCTTGTTGCCCGGGAACAGGCGGAAATAGCCCTTCGGCGGATTCTCGACGAAATCCTCGCGCTCGATCCACAGTTCGCGCGAGATCGGGAACGTGCGCACGCCGCGGTCCGGATGATGCGGATGCACGGGCGCCGTGCAGGCTTCCTCGAGGTCTTCCGGATAGTTGTCGATCACGAGCTTCAGCGGATCGAGCACCGCGACCGTACGCGCGGCCTTCTCGTCGAGGTCGTCGCGCAGCGCGCCTTCGAAGATGCTCATGTCGATCCACGAATCGATCTTCGTGACGCCGATCCGCTCGCAGAACAGGCGAATGCTCTCCGGCGTGAAACCGCGGCGGCGAATGCCGACGATCGTCGGCATGCGCGGGTCGTCCCAGCCGTCGACGTGGCCTTCGGTGACGAGCTGCAGCAGCTTGCGCTTGCTGGTGATCGCGTACGTGAGGTTCAGCCGCGAGAATTCGATCTGTTGCGGCAGCGGGCGCGTGAACACGCCGGCTTCCGCGAGCTCGTTCAGCACCCAGTCGTACAGCGGGCGGTGATCCTCGAACTCGAGCGTGCACAGCGAATGCGTGATGCCTTCGAGCGCATCCGAGATGCAGTGCGTGTAGTCGTACATCGGATACACGCACCATGCGTCGCCGGTGCGGTAGTGGTGCGCGTAGCGGATCCGGTAGATCACCGGGTCGCGCATGTTCATGTTCGGCGAAGCCATGTCGATCTTCGCGCGCAGCACGTGCTCGCCTTCCTTGAACTCGCCGGCCTTCATGCGGCGGAACAGGTCGAGGTTCTCCTCGGGCGAGCGGTCGCGGAACGGCGACGGCTTGCCGCCTTCGGTCAGCGAGCCGCGGTTCGCGCGCATTTCGTCGGCGCTCTGGCTGTCGACGTACGCGTGGCCGCGCTGGATCAGCAACTCGGCGAATTCGTACAGCTTGTCGTAGTAGTCGCTCGCGAAATACTGATGATCGACCGCGTCCTTGCGCCAGTCGAAGCCGAGCCAGCGCACCGCGTCGACGATCGAGTCGACGTATTCGACGCTTTCCTTTTCCGGGTTCGTGTCGTCGAAGCGCAGGTGGCACACGCCGCCGTAGTCGCGCGCGACGCTGAAGTTCAGGCAGATGCTCTTCGCGTGACCGATGTGCAGATAGCCGTTCGGCTCGGGCGGGAAGCGCGTCTCGACGCGGCCGCCCCATTTGCCGGTGCGGTTGTCGTCGTCGATGATGTTGCGGATGAAATTGGAAGCCGCGGGGGCGTCGTTGCGTTCGGTGCTCATGCGGTTGGCGTCAGGGTTGTGTCGGCGCGTCGCGCCAGTTTAATCCTGTAATTCTACCTGACCGGGGTCCGTCCCGCGCGGCCTGCCGGTCGGGCGGCGCGCGTTCGCGATGCGTACCGCAATATATCGAGTGTGTGTCGGCTGTAACACGACGTAAATCGGATTGCCGGCGCCGTTCGGCTTTTCCTATGATGGCTTTACCGATTCAATGCCGCCATTCGCAATTTTTGCGTGGCGGGAGGAAGCCAATAATCATGATGAAGAAGACCACTTTTCTCGTTCGTACCGCGGTGATCGTCGCGGCTCTCTCGCAACTCGGCGCATGCGCGATGACGCATACGCAGCGCAATGCCGGTATCGGCGCGGCCGCGGGCGGCGCGCTCGGCTACCTGATCACGGGCGGGCCGGTCGGCACGGTCGCCGGCGCGGCGGCAGGCGGCCTGGTCGGCGCCGGCGTACGCTGATTCACGCCGGCGTGCGCGGGCCTCGGTGTGCTCGCGCGATCGCCGGCCGGGCGTGATGCCGTTGCGTACGCGTAACGGCCCGCCCGCACACCCCTTCCATTTTTCGACAGGCAGTATCAGGGAGGAACGGGTGTGCGACACTTCGTCGACGCCACATAACGACTTCATTCGTCGACGAATCCTTTCATGAGCGACCCCCTCGTATTCGTGCTGCCGGGCTACGGCAACTCCGGTCCGTTCCACTGGCAAAGCCGCTGGGAGCGCGCCGACGCGCGCTTCGTGCGCGTGGCGATGCCCGACTGGGAGCGGGCATTTCGCAACGGCTGGTGTCTCGCGCTCGACCGGGCGGTCGAAGCCGCGCGCGGGCCGGTGCTGATCGCCGGCCACAGCCTCGGTACGCTGACCGCCGCGTGGTGGGCGACCCGCTACGCGCGGCCGGCCGCGCTCGCGAAAGTGCGCGGCGCGCTGCTGGTCGCGTTGCCCGATCCCGCCGGGCCGGCGTTTCCGGCCGACGCGCACGGCTTCGGCCCGGTGCCGCACGAGCGGCTGCCGTTTCCGACCTGCGTCGTCGCAAGCAGCGACGATCCGTACGGCTCGATCGCATTCGCGCGCGGCTGCGCGCGCGCATGGGGCAGCACGTTCCATGACCTCGGCCCGCGCGGCCACATCAACGCGGACAGCGGGCTCGGCGACTGGCCGCAAGCGCGCGGCTGGCTCGATGCGCTCGCGCGTTAGCGGGTCTGCTCGTCGTGCGCTAGTCGCGACGGTTTGATCCGATCGTTGTCGCCGCGTGCGCCCGCGGCCGCCGCGACGCCATCACCCGAACCGCGTCAAATCGCTTGCTTCGCCTTCAACGCCGCGATCCGCTCGTCGTCGTAGCCGAGCATGTCGCGCAGCACGTCGTCCGTCTGCGCGCCGAGCGGCGGCGGGGCCGTGCGCGCGTCGGGCGGGGTCGCGCTCATCCGGATCGGGTTGCGCACGAGCTTCACGTCCGCGCCGCACGGATGCGGCAGCGACACCTGCATCCCGCGCGCGACCACCTGCTCGTTGTCGAACACCTCGTCGAGATCGTTGATCGGCCCGCACGGCACGCCGGCCGCCTCGAGCGCGCCGATCCAGTCGGCCTTGTCGCGCGCCTTCACCATCTCCGCGAGGATCGGCACCAGCGTGTCGCGGTGACGCACGCGCGACGGGTTCGTCGCGAAGCGCTCGTCGTCGGCCAGCTCGGGCCGCCCGCCGGCCTCGACGAACTTGCGGAACTGCCCGTCGTTGCCGACCGCGACGATGATCCAGCCGTCGCTCGTCTGGAACGTCTGGTACGGCACGATGTTCGGATGCGCGTTGCCCCAGCGCACCGGCGGCTTGCCGCTCGCGAGGAAGTTGGTGTTCATGTTCGCGAGCAGCGCGACCTGCACGTCGAGCAGCGCCATGTCGATGTACTGGCCTTCGCCCGTGCGGTCGCGGTGCGCGAGCGCGGCGAGCACGGCGACGGTCGAATAGAGGCCGGTCGCGAGATCGGCGATCGCGACGCCGGCCTTTTGCGGGCCGCCGCCCGGCTCGCCGTCGCGTTCGCCGGTGATGCTCATGAAGCCGCCGATCCCCTGCACGATGAAGTCGTAGCCCGCGCGATGGGCATACGGGCCGGTCTGGCCGAAGCCGGTGACCGAGCAGTAGACGAGATCGGGCTTCACCGCGCGCAGCGAGTCGTAGTCGAGCCCGTATTTCTTCAACTGGCCGACCTTGTAGTTCTCGAGCACGACGTCGCTTTGCGCGGCGAGCTCGCGCACGATCTGCTGGCCCTCCGGCGTCGCGATGTCGATCGTCACCGAGCGCTTGTTGCGGTTCGCCGCGAGGTAGTACGCGGCCTCGGCGGTGTCCGCGCCGTCCGCGTCCTTCAGGTACGGCGGCCCCCAGTGGCGCGTGTCGTCGCCGGCGCCCGGGCGCTCGACCTTGATCACGTCCGCGCCGAAATCGGCGAGGGTCTGCGCGCACCACGGGCCCGCGAGCACGCGGGTGAGGTCCAGCACGCGGATATGGCTCAGGGCACCCATCGTCGAATCGTCTCCTTTCATCGCTGGCCTGCCCGGCCTGGCACGGCCGATTGGCATGCCGAGCATCTTAAGGCGAATCGGCCGTGCCGGTGGCCCAGGCGGGTCGTCCGGCGCAGCGGGCCGCTGCCGCTTGGGCGGGCGGTCTGTATCGTATAATCGATCGTTTCCGAATCCATGCCGCCGCGCGCCCCGCCTGGGGCGCCGGCGTTTGAAGCCGTCTTTGCCAGACTGTCCCCGCACGCCATGAAAGCTGCCGAAATCCGCGAGAAATTCCTCAAATTCTTCGAATCGAAGGGCCACACGATCGTCCGCTCGTCGAGCCTCGTGCCCGGTAACGATCCCACGCTGATGTTCACGAACTCGGGCATGGTCCAGTTCAAGGACGTCTTCCTCGGCACGGACCCGCGCCCGTATTCGCGCGCCACCACGGCGCAGCGCAGCGTGCGCGCGGGCGGCAAGCACAACGATCTCGAGAACGTCGGCTACACGGCGCGCCACCACACGTTCTTCGAGATGCTCGGCAACTTCTCGTTCGGCGACTACTTCAAGCACGACGCGATCAAGTTCGCGTGGGAGCTGCTGACCACGGTCTATCAGTTGCCGAAGGACAAGCTGTGGGTCACCGTCTACCAGGAAGACGACGAAGCGTACGACATCTGGGCGAAGGAAGTCGGCGTGCCGACCGAGCGGATCATCCGGATCGGCGACAACAAGGGCGCGCGCTACGCGTCGGACAACTTCTGGACGATGGGCGACACCGGCCCGTGCGGCCCGTGTACCGAAATCTTCTACGACCACGGCCCGGACGTGTGGGGCGGCCCGCCGGGGTCGCCCGAAGAAGACGGCGACCGCTACATCGAGATCTGGAACCTCGTGTTCATGCAGTTCAATCGCGACGCGCAAGGCAACATGACGCGTCTGCCGAAGCAGTCGGTCGACACCGGCATGGGCCTCGAGCGCCTGGCCGCGGTGCTGCAGCACGTGCACAGCAACTACGAGATCGACCTGTTCCAGAACCTGATCAAGGCCGCCGCGCGCGTGACCGAAATCAGCGACCTCACGAACAACTCGCTGAAGGTGATCGCCGATCACATCCGCGCGTGTTCGTTCCTGATCGTCGACGGCGTGATCCCCGGCAACGAAGGCCGCGGCTACGTGCTGCGCCGGATCGTGCGCCGCGCGATCCGCCACGGCTACAAGCTGGGCCGCAAGGGCGCGTTCTTCCACAAGCTGGTGGCCGACCTCGTCGCCGAGATGGGCACGGCCTATCCGGAGCTGAAGGAAGCCGAACAGCGCGTGACCGACGTGCTGCGCCAGGAAGAGGAGCGCTTCTTCGAAACGATCGAGCACGGCATGTCGATCCTCGAAGCCGCGCTGGCCGACGTCGACGCGAAGGGCGGCAAGGTGCTCGACGGCGAACTCGCGTTCAAGCTGCACGACACCTACGGCTTCCCGCTGGATCTGACGGCCGACGTGTGCCGCGAGCGCGGGATGACGGTCGACGAGCCGGCATTCGACGACGCGATGGCGCGCCAGCGCGAGCAGGCCCGCGCGGCCGGCAAGTTCAAGGCGACGCAGGGCCTCGAATACTCGGGCGCGAAGACCACGTTCCACGGTTACGAGGAAATCGCGTTCGACGACGCGAAGGTCGTCGCGCTGTACGTCGACGGTTCGGCCGTCAACGAAGTGAAGGCCGGCCAGGATGCGGTCGTCGTGCTCGACCACACGCCGTTCTACGCGGAATCGGGCGGCCAGGTCGGCGACCAGGGCGTGCTCGCGAACGCCGCGACGCGCTTCGCGGTGGCCGACACGCTGAAGGTGCAGGCCGACGTGGTCGGCCACCACGGCACGCTGGAGCAAGGCACGCTCAAGGTCGGCGACGTGCTGCGCGCGGAAATCGACGCGCATCGCCGCGCCCGCACGCAGCGCAACCACTCGGCCACCCACCTGATGCACAAGGCGCTGCGTGAAGTGCTCGGCGCGCACGTGCAGCAGAAGGGGTCGCTCGTCGATGCCGACAAGACCCGTTTCGACTTCGCGCACAACGCGCCGATGACCGACGACGAAATCCGTCGCGTCGAGCAGATCGTCAACAACGAAATCCTCGCGAACGCGCCGGGCATCGTGCGCGTGATGCCGTACGACGAAGCGGTGAAGGGCGGCGCGATGGCGCTGTTCGGCGAGAAGTACGGCGATGAAGTGCGCGTGCTCGACCTCGGCTTCTCGCGCGAACTGTGCGGCGGCACGCACGTGCACCGCACCGGCGACATCGGCCTGTTCAAGATCGTCGTCGAAGGCGGCGTCGCGGCCGGCATCCGCCGCGTCGAGGCGATCACCGGCGACAACGCGGTGCGCTACGTGCAGGAGCTCGACGCGCGTATGAACGAAGCGGCGGCGGCGCTGAAGGCGCAGCCGTCGGAGCTGACGCAGCGCATCGCGCAGGTGCAGGACCAGGTGAAGTCGCTCGAGAAGGAGCTGGGCGCGCTGAAGTCGAAGCTCGCATCGAGCCAGGGCGACGAACTCGCGCAGCAGGCCGTCGAAATCGGCGGCGTGTACGTGCTGGCCGCGACGCTCGACGGCGCCGACGCGAAGACGCTGCGCGAAACGGTCGACAAGCTGAAGGACAAGCTCAAGAGCGCGGCGATCGTGCTGGCGGCCGTCGAAGGCGGCAAGGTCAGCCTGATCGCGGGCGTCACGCCGGATGCGAGCAAGAAGGTCAAGGCCGGCGAACTCGTGAACTTCGTCGCGCAGCAGGTCGGCGGCAAGGGCGGCGGCCGTCCGGACATGGCGCAGGCAGGCGGCACCGAGCCGGCGAACCTGCCGGGCGCGCTGGCCGGCGTGAAGGGCTGGATCGAGGAACGGCTCTGATCGTTGCACGACCGATGCGATGTCGTCGCACTGACGGCATCGCGTGAATCGAAAAACGACCCGATCGGCAGGTGCCGGTCGGGTCGTTTTGTTTGTGCCGGACGTGCACGTCGCTCGATGCGGCGACGTGCACGTCCGGATCAGGCCGGCACGGTCGCGGCCGGCTCCGTTGCGTCGCCAGGCTGCCGTACGGCGTCGGTGAGCGCATCGCGCAGCGCGGCGAGCGCCGCCGACGCATAACCCTGCCGCCACGCGAGCAGCGTGTCGATGCCTTCGAGTTCGGGAATCGTGTGCGCGGTGATGTTGCCGCTCTCGGGCTGCAGATCGAGCACCGAACGCGGCGCGACCGCGATGCCCGCGCCGGCCGCGACGCATGCCACGATCGCGTGATACGAGCCGAGCTCGAGCACGCGCGCCGGCTTCACGCCGTGCGCCGCGTACCACCGCTCGACGTACTTGCGATACGTGCAGCCGCGCTCGAACGCGATCAGCGTCGGCAGGAGCACGTCGCGCGGCGTGCGCACCGGCGGATGGCCGCGCGGGGTGAGCAGCACGAGATCCTCGCGGAAGATCGGCACCGTCTCGAACGTGTCGGGCAGCGTGTCCGGCTCGGGCGGGCGCGCGAACAGCGCGGCGTCGATTTCGAAGTCGCGCACGCGGTCGATCAGACAGCCCGTCGTGCCCGTCAGCAGTTCGAGCGATACGTCGGGCCAGGCGTGGTGGTAGCGCGCGAGGATGGTCGGCAGCCGGCTCGCCGCCGTGCTTTCCATCGTGCCGAGCCGCAACCGGCCGCGCGGCGTGTCCTCGCGCACCGCGTCGCGCGCCTCGTCGGCGAGCGCGAGCAGGCGCTCCGCATACGGCAGCAGCGTATGCCCGGCCGGCGTCAGCACGAGCCGGCGGCCGTCGCGCACGAACAGCGCCGCGCCGAGTTCTTCTTCCAGCTGCTTGATGCGCGTCGTGACGTTCGACTGCACGCGATTGAGCTTGGCCGCCGCGCGCGTGACGCCGTTCTCGCGCACGACCGCCCGGAAGATCGCCAGCGCCGCCAGGTCCATGATTCTCTCCAGGGGATGAGTCGATTCTCAATTATTCATTTTTCAAGAACGTTTGGTCAAGCTAGGATGGACGCATTCCGATTCCCGATCCGGCCGGCGCGCGACGCGTCGGCCCATGCCGCCATGTCCCGCTTCGATGCTCCGACCGCCCGCGTGCTTTCGTCCGACCAGGCCGACCGCGGTGCCCGCGCGGCCGCGCTCGCCTGCATGATCGGCCTGGCCATCGTGCTCGGCGTTGGCCGTTTCGCGTTCACGCCGCTGTTGCCGCTGATGCTCGCGGACGGCTCGATCGGCCTGAAAGCAGGCGGCTGGCTCGCGTCGGCAAACTACGCGGGCTACTTCGTCGGCGCGGTCAGTTGCGCGGCGCTGCGCGTGGCGCCCGCGCGGATGGTGCGTTTCGGGCTCGTCGCGACCGTGCTGCTGACCGCCGCGATGGGCGTCGGCCACTGGCTGCCGGCGTGGCTCGTCGTGCGTTTCGTCGCGGGCGTCGTCAGCGCATGGACGTTCGTGTTCATGTCGCAATGGGGGTTGCGACGCCTGGCCGAGTTGATCGCGCCCAAATGGAGCGGGGTGATCTACGCGGGGCCGGGCGTCGGCATCGTCATGACCGGGCTGATCGGCAGTGCGCTGGCGGGCCAGCGTGCGGCGGCGGGCTGGCTCGGTTTCGCGGCGTTGTCGGCCGTCCTGTCGGTCGCGATCTGGCGCACGTTCGGTGCGGCGCCGGCCTCGGCACATGCGCAGGCAGCACCGCCGCCGCCCGCCGCGCCGCAAGCGGTCGCCGGCGCACCCGCCACGCCGGCGGCGCGGGCCGGCACGCGAAGCCATCGCGCGGACGCCGCTTGGCTCGTCGTGCTGTATGGCGCACCGGGCTTCGGCTACATCATCACCGCGACGTTCCTGCCGGTGATCGCGCGCGCCGCGCTGCCGGCCGGTTCACCGTGGCCCGACCTCTTCTGGCCGATGTTCGGCGCGGCGCTGATCGTCGGCGCGATCACCGCCGCGCGGCTGCCCGGGCACTGGGACAACCGGCTGCTGCTCGCGGCCGGCTGCGCGACGCAGGCGCTCGGCATCGCGGCCGGAATCGTGTGGCCGAACGCGGCCGGTTTCTCGATCGGCAGCGCGCTGCTCGGCCTGCCGTTCACCGCGATCACGCTGTTCGCGATGCGCGAGGCGCGGCGCCTGCACGGCGAGCGTGCGGCCGGGCTGATGGGCTATGCGACCGCGTCGTACGGCGTCGGGCAGATACTCGGGCCGCTCGTCGCGGCGCCGCTGGCCGCGCGCTTCGGGTCGTTTACGCCCGCGCTGTGGGTCGCGGTGGCCGCGCTGCTGATCGGCGCCGGCGGCTTCGCGGCGACCGCCGCACACGCTCGCCGGTCATCCTGATACCGGTGGGGCCGGATCGTATCGGGCGCGGGCAAACTCGCTAGAATGAAGCCTTTCCCGCGCCGAGCGGGTGCGCGGGCAGCCGGCAGTCGGCCGTCCGGCGCTCGCCAGACTTCCATCGATGACCACCGCCGACTACCGCTTTTGCCCGCGCTGCGCGAGCCCGCTGACCGAGCGTGCCGATCCCGACCATGAGGGCGGCCGCATTCGCCAGGCCTGCCCCGACGACACCTGCGGCTACGTGCACTGGAACAACCCGCTGCCCGTCGTCGCCGCGATCGTCGAACTCGACGGCAAGATCCTGCTCGCGCGCAACGCGGCCTGGCCCGAAGGGATGTTCGCGCTGATCACCGGTTTCCTCGAAAACGGCGAGACGCCCGAGGACGGCATCGCGCGCGAGGTATTCGAGGAAACCGCGCTGAAGGCCGAGCACGTATCGCTCGTCGGCGTGTACGAGTTCGTGCGCAAGAACGAACTGATCATCGCGTATCACGTGCGGGCGTCGGGCACGGTGTCGCTGTCGCCGGAACTGCTCGAATACAAGCTCGTCGATCCGCCGCTGCTGCGCCCGTGGCGCGCCGGCACGGGCGTCGCGCTCGCCGACTGGATGCGCGCGCGCGGCCTCGATTTCGAATTCGTCGACCGGCCGGGGCAGTGACGGGCCGGCCTGCCCGCAGCGTGTCATCCGCCGCGGCGCGCGCGATCGCGACGCGGCGCTTCGTTGCCGGCCGGCGCGCCGCGTCGTGCGGCCGTCACGCGTCGTCCTCGCCGTTCCCTTCGTTCCCGTCGTTCCCTTCGCTTCCATCGTCCTGACCGCCATCGCCATGTCCGACAAGCCGCAGCCGCGTCCGCGCGACGCCTATCGCCACTTCCTGCCGATCACGACCCGCTGGATGGACAACGACGTCTACGGGCACGTGAACAACGTCGTCTACTACAGCTACTTCGACACCGTCGTGAACGAGTATCTGATCCGCACAGGCGTGCTCGACGTCGAGCATGGGCAGACGATCGGGCTGGTCGTCGAGACGCAGTGCAACTACTTCGCGCCGCTTGTGTTTCCGCAATCGGTCGACGCGGGCCTGCGTGTCGTGAAGCTCGGCACGTCGAGCGTGCGCTATGAAGTCGGGCTGTTCGCACAGGGCGATGCATCGCCCGCCGCGCAGGGGCATTTCGTGCACGTGTACGTCGATCGCGGCACGCGCCGCCCGGCGCCGCTGCCCGACGCGCTGCGCGCCGCGCTCGAACCGCTCGCCGCCTGACGGTACGCGGTGCACGCGTTCGCGCTCCAGGCCTTCAACGGCCTCAGCTACGGCTTGTTGCTGTTCATGCTGTCGGCCGGCCTCACGCTGATCTTCAGCGTGCAGGGCGTGCTCAACTTCGCGCATGCGAGCTTCTACATGCTCGGTGCGTATGTCGGCTACAGCATCGCGGCCTGGGCGGGCTTCTGGCCCGCGCTCGTGCTCGCGCCGCTCGCGGTCGGGCTGCTCGGCGCCGGCTGCGAACGCGCGCTGCTGCGCCGCGTGCAGGCGCGCGGCCATACCAGCGAACTGCTGCTGACCTTCGGTCTGGCATATCTGATCGGCGAGGGCGCGAAACTCGCGTGGGGCCTCGCGCCGCTGCCGGCGCCCGTGCCGCCGCTGTTCGACGGCGCGCCCGCGAGCGTGTTCGGTCTCGCATTGCCGCGTTACCGGCTGTTCATGATGGCGATGTCCGCGACGATGCTGGTCGCGCTCGGCGGGCTGCTGCGTGCATCGCGCATCGGGCTCGTCGTGCGCGCGGCGCTCACGCATCGCGCGGCCGTCGAGGCGCTCGGCTACGACGTGCCGCGTGTGATGACGGCGCTGTTCGGCGCGGGGACCGCGCTCGCGGCGCTGGCCGGCGTGATCGGCGCGCCGCTCGCGGTGATCGAACCCGCGCTCGCCGAGACGGTCGGGTCGGTCGTGTTCGCGGTCGTCGTGATCGGCGGCCTGGGCTCGCTCGGCGGCGCGTTCGTCGCGTCGCTCGCGGTCGGCTTCGCGCAGACCTTCGCGGCCGCGAGCGACACGTCGCTGCGCGACCTCGCGCAATGGACGGGCATCGCGCTGCCCGACAGCGTCGCCGCGGTGTCGATCGCGCAACTGGCGCCGCTGGTGCCGTACCTGCTGCTCGTCGCGGTCCTGGTCGCGCGGCCGCGCGGGCTGTTCGGCGAGCGTGCCGATGCGTAGTCGAGCGCTCGCCGGCCTCGCGCGCTGGGCGCCGTTCGTCGCGTGCGTCGCGCTGCCCGCATGGCTGTGGCCGCATGGCGCGGTGCTCGGCTATCTCGCGCAGACGGCCGCGCTCGTCGTGCTCGCGCTGTCGTACAACCTGCAGCTCGGTACGACCGGGCTGCTGTCGTTCGGGCATGCGGCGTTCGCGGGCCTCGGCGCGTTCGCGGCCGCCCACTGGTTCAACCGCATCGGCGCGCCGCTGCCGCTGTTGCCGCTCGTCGGCGGCGTGGCCGGCGCGGGCTTCGGGTTCGTTGCCGGGCTGCTGGCGACGCGTCGTTCCGGCACCGCGTTCGCGATGATCACGCTCGGGCTCGGCGAATGCGTCGCGGCCGCCGCGTGGAGCGTGCCCGCGTGGTTCGGCGGCCTCGGCGGCGTGCCGATCGACCGTGCGAGCGGCGTGTCGTGGGGCAACGGGCAATTCGGCGCGCCGGCGCATGCGTATGCGTTGATCGCCGCGTGGTGCGTCGTGTCGGCATGGGCCATGCATGCGCTGACGCGCACGCCGCTGGCGCGCCTCGCGAACGCGGTGCGCGACAACCCTGAGCGGGTCGCCGCGCTCGGCACCGATCCGCGCCGCGTGCGGCTCGCGATGGTCACCTGCGCATCGTTCTTCGCGGGCGTCGCCGGTACGCTGACGCTGATCGACGTCGAGATCGCGACACCCGACAGCGTGTCGATGGCGCGCTCGGCGACCGTGCTGATAGCCGCGGTGATCGGCGGCACCGGCGCGTTCTTCGGGCCCGCGGCCGGCGCGGCCGTGCTGACCGCGCTGAGTATCGTCGTCGCGGGCGTGTCGCGTGCGTGGGCGCTGTATCTGGGCGTGCTGTTCGTCGCGATCGTCGTGGCCGCGCCCGGCGGGATCGCGGGCATTGCCCGGGCGCTCGCGCATGCGCTCAGGCGCGGCGCGCCGGCGGTCGAGCGATGGCGCGCGCTGTGCGGCGTCGGCGCGTGCGCGTTCTGGGGCGTCGCGATCGTCTGCGCGGCCGAGCTCGGCTATGCGTGGCGCTTCGCGCAGGACGGCGGCACGGGCCTCGCGTTCGGCGCATGGGGCATCGACGCCGATACGCCGGCTGGCTGGGCCGTCGCGTGCTCGGCGGCCGGCATCGGCACGCTGCTGTGGAGCTGGCGCGCGCGGCTCGGGCATCGCGCCGCGGCGGCCACGCCGGAGGACGCGCGATGAACGGCAACGCGATCGCGCTTCACGGCGTCGTGCAGCGCTTCGGCGCGCAGACGGTGCTCGACGGTGTCGACTTGAGCATCGCGGCCGGCGAGCGCCATGCGCTGATCGGGCCGAACGGCGCGGGCAAGTCGACGCTGTTCGGCGTGATCGCCGGGGCGACGCGGCCGACGCGTGGGCGCGTCGTGCTGCACGGCATCGAGCTGCGCGGGCGCGGACCGGTCGTCGCGAGCCGGCTTGGCATCGGCCGCAGTTTCCAGCAGACGAGTGCGTTCGCGCGCCTGACCGTGTTCGACAACCTGCGCTGCGCGGCACTGCATGCGCCGGCCGAACGGCGGCGCTGGTGGAACCGGCTGCGCGAATCGGCGTCGGTCGATGTCGCGGCGGCGCGCGTGCTGCACGACATCGGGCTCGACGCGCGACGCGACACGCCGGCCGCCGAGCTGAGCTATGCGGAGCAGCGCGCGCTCGATCTCGGCATCGCCCTGGCGAGCGGTGCGCGTACGCTATTGCTCGACGAGCCGACGGCCGGCATGAGCCGCGCACAGGCGGCGCGGATGATCGCGCTGATCCGCGCGACGACGCAGGGCCGCACCGTGCTGATGATCGAGCACGACATGGATGCGGTGTTCGGTTTCGCCGAACGCATCACGGTGCTCGTGCGCGGCACGGTGGTCGCGACCGGCGCGCCCGACGCGATCCGCGCCGATTCGCGCGTGCGGGCCGCCTATCTGGGCGAGGGCGCGGCATGAGCGCCGTGCTCGACATTCGCGGGCTGCGCGCGTGGTACGGGATACGGCCCGTGCTCGACGGCGTCGATCTCGCGCTCGCGCCGGGCGAGACGCTCGCGCTGCTCGGGCGCAACGGCTCGGGGCGCTCCACGCTCGCGAAGGCCGTGATGGGGCTGGTGCGTACCGCCGGCTCGGTGCGCATCGCCGGCGCCGAATGCGTGGGCGCGCGCACGTTCGAGATCGCGCGGCGCGGCGTCGCTTACGTGGCTGAAAGCCGCGACGTGTTCCCGCTGTTGACCGTGCGCGACAACCTGCGGCTCGGTTTGCGCGGCGCAAGCGGCGCAACCGAACGCTCGGCGCTCGACCGCCTGTTCGACCGTTTTCCGCTGCTGGCCGCGCGCGCGGACGTGAAAGCCGGGCGGCTGTCGGGCGGCGAGCAGCAGGTGCTCGCGCTGGTGCGCGCACTCGCCGGCCGGCCGCGCGTGCTGATCGTCGACGAACCGGCCGAAGGGCTCGCGCCGCTCGCGGTCGACGAAGTCGGCGCGTGCCTCGCCGCGCTGCAGGCCGACGGCGTTTCGATCGTGCTGATCGAGCAGCGGCTGCAGCTTGCGCCGCGGCTCGCGCGACGCGCGGCGGTAATGGGGCGCGGACGGATCGTCTACGACGGCGGGCTCGACGGCCTCGGCGGCGAGGTCGCGCACGCCTGGCTGAGCGCTGGCTGACGACGCCCGCTCGATTGTTCGGCAAACTCCGCCAGTCAATTCGCTTCGAGCCGCTTTATCGCTGCGGTGCCGCACCTTACATTGCCAGTCAGGCCGGTCGCCATTGAAACGCATCGACGCATCGTCGCGGCAACCGGCGCCATCCATCGAAGGTCTTCGAACAGAGGAATGAAATCATGAGCAAGCTGGCAGGCAAGGTAGCGATCGTCACGGGCGCATCGAAGGGCATCGGCGCGGCAATCGCGAAGGCACTGGCCGACGAAGGTGCATCGGTCGTCGTCAACTACGCGAGCAGCAAGGCGGGCGCGGACGCGGTCGTGAGCGCGATCACGGAAGCGGGCGGCCGCGCGGTCGCGGTCGGCGGCGACGTGTCGAAGGCCGCCGATGCGCAGCGCATCGTCGATACCGCCATCGAAACGTACGGTCGTCTCGACGTACTCGTCAACAACTCCGGCGTGTACGAATTCGCGCCGATCGAAGCGATCACCGAAGAGCACTACCGCCGGCAGTTCGACACGAACGTGCTCGGCGTACTGCTGACGACGCAGGCGGCGGTCAAGCATCTCGGCGAAGGCGCGAGCATCATCAACATCAGCTCGGTGGTGACCAGCATCACGCCGCCGGCCAGCGCCGTGTACAGCGGCACGAAGGGCGCGGTCGACGCGATCACCGGCGTGCTCGCGCTCGAACTCGGCCCGCGCAAGATCCGCGTGAACGCGATCAACCCGGGGATGGTCGTGACCGAAGGCACGCACAGCGCGGGCATCATCGGTTCCGATCTCGAAGCGCAGGTGCTCGGCCAGACGCCGCTCGGCCGCCTCGGCGAGCCGAACGACATCGCGTCGGTCGCCGTGTTCCTCGCCTCGGACGATGCGCGCTGGATGACCGGCGAGCATCTCGTCGTGAGCGGCGGGTTGAACTGATCGTCGGCGGTACCGCGCGAACGGTGCAGGGGCGCCGTTCGCGCCGTTACGCGCTCATCGCCAGCGTATTCGCGCCGACGTGCCAGCGCAAGCATTCGACGACGAGCGCGTGATCGCGTTCGGAGCCGAGCCCCGCGATCGTCATCGCACCGACGATGCCGGCGCCGGCGATACGCACCGGCACGCCACCGCCGTCGAGTGCGTAATCGTCGTCCGACAGGCCCTGCGACCGCAGCGACCAGCCGGCACGCCGAAAGCGCGCGCCGACCGCGAGCGAACTCTGGCCGAAACGCAGGACCGTGTTTTGCCGGCGGCGGATCGCATCGCCGTCGTGCGCGCCGCTGCCGTCGAGCGCGCAGTAGAACAGCAACGCCTGCTCGCCCACGATGCCGACCGCAATCGGCAGCCCGCGTCGCGACGCGAGGTTGATCGCGATTTCTCCCATTCGGCGCGCGACGGCTGCATTGAAGTGCGGCAGCGCCGGGTTCGACGTATCGTCGTCGAAGGCGTGGGATTCGAGGCGAAAGGGGGGCGTCACCATGGCGGCTCCGTAGCGTTGCCGGCACTGTATGCGCGTGCCGGGCGTCGCATCGTCACGGGCCGCGTCGGCCCGTCTTCCATTCAGTGCTTCGGCGCTTCAATACTTCAGCCCTTCACCGTTTCGGCGCCGCATCGAGCATCCACTCGTGCGCGGGATCGTTCTTGAACGCCCACGCGCGGCTCGGCCCGGCCATCACGTTCAGGTAGTACAGGTTGTAGCCGTGCGGAGCGACCACCGGGTGGTAGCCGCGCGGCACCATCACGACGTCGTGATTCTCGACCGCGCACGCCTCGTCGAGGCTGCGGTCGTCGGTGTACACGCGCTGGAACGCGAAACCCTGCGGCGGATCGATCCGGTGGTAATAGGTTTCCTCGAGCGAGGTTTCGTCGGGCGCCGCGTCGCGGTCGTGCTTGTGCGGCGGATAGCTGCTCGAATGGCTGGCCGGCGTGACGACTTCGACGACGAGGAGGCGCTCGGCCGCCGGGTTGTCGCCCATCAGGATGTCGCATACGTAGCGCGTGTTGGTGCCTTGCCCGCGCGCCGAGCGGCGCATCCGTTCGCCGTCGAGGCGCCGCACGGGTTTGTCGCCGCTCGCGTACGGCGCGGTGCACAGCGCGACCTCCGCATCGCGCGTCGCGACCAGCGTGACGCGCTTGCCGCCCGGCACGTACAGCGCGTCCGGCGACACGTCCTCGAACACGCTGTCGCGCTTGCCGAGCGCGTCGTAGGCTTCGCCGTCGACCTCCGCGCGCACCGTGCCCGTCAGCACGACGACGCACAGTTCGCGCGTGCCCGTGTCGAGCGTCTCGGTGTCGCCGGCCTTCAGGCGCAGCGCGCGAAAGCCGACGTGTTTCCAGCCGGCCGATTCGGGCGTGACGTTGCAGATTTCGCGGTCGGCGGATGCCTTGACCAGCAGGGGAGAAATCGTCATGAAATGGGTCTCCGCAATAGGATAGGGCGGCGCGCTCGGGCGTTTGCGCACATGCTCACGCGCTCAACCGGTCGACGATCGCGCGCAGCGATTCATAGCCCTTCTTCGCATACGCATAGCTCGGCGCGACGGCCGGATCCTGCTCGGCCTCGACGACGAGCCAGCCTTCGTAGCCGGCGTCCTTCAGCGTGCGCAGCGTCGCGTCGTAGTCGAGCGCGCCGTCGCCCGGCACCGTGAAGGTGCCGTTGATCACGCCGTTCAGGAAGCTCCAGCCGTCGTTGCGCGCCCGGTTGACGACCTGCGGCCGCACGTCCTTGCAATGCACGTGCGCCACGCGCGATACGTGCTTCCTCAACAGCGTCACCGGGTCGGCCGCGCCGCCGAAATACGCGTGGCCGGTGTCGAACAGCAGGAACACCTTCGCGGGATCGGTCAGCGCCATCAGCCGGTCGACGTCGTCCGGCGATTCGACGTACGCACCCATGTGGTGATGGTAGGCGAGCCGGATCCCGTAGGTGTCGAGCAGATGCGCGCCGAACGCGTCGAGGCGCGCGGCGTAGCGCCGCCAGGCGTCGTCGTCGACGAAACGCGGCCGCTTCGCGACCGGCGTGTCGATGCTGCCCTGGATCGTGCCCGCGCATTCGCCGTACACGACGACCGTCACGTCGTTGAATTGCAGCTTCGTCATGTGCGCGCGGCAGCGCTCGATTTCCGCCGCGACGGCATCGGCGTCGGTCATGCCCGGCGCGACTTCCGCGAGGAAGCCCGAATACCAGCCCGACACGCATACGAGCCCGAATTCGGCGAGCTTCGCCTTCAGTTCGGGGCCCGTCTTCGGAAACTTGTTGCCGAGCTCGAAGCCCGCATAGCCGATTTCGGCGCCTTCCTTCAGCGCCGTCTCGAGCGGCGTCTCGCCGCCGAGCGACGGCAGGTCGTCGTTCATCCACGACAGGGGATTGATACCGATGCGGACGTTCCAGCTCATGACTTGCTTCCTTGATTCGGATGATGTGTGGCAGGCGTGTTCGTGGCGCAGCGTGCGCAATCAGCGCCGCTGCCGGGTTTTCGCATCGAGATACGCGCGGTGTGCGTCCTCGACACCGGCGCGTTCGGATACCTGCGGCACCGCGACTTCCCACCATGCGCCGCCGTCGTCGGTGGTGCGACGGTGCGTGGTGTCGATCACGAGCACCTGGCTCTTCGTCGTCGCACGCGCGCGTTTCATTTCGCGGCGCAGCTCGCCGATGTCGCCCACGTGCACGGCGTCCGCTCCCATCGCGCGCGCATGCATCGCGAAGTCGATCGTCGAGCGTTCGCCGCCCTCGGGCACGCAGTCGTCGAGCATGTTGTTGAAGCTCGCGCCGCCGCAATTGAGTTGCAACCGCTCGATGCAGCCGTAGCCTCGGTTGTCGAGGATCACGACGATCAGCTTGCGGCCGAGCATCACGGAGGTCGCGAGCTCCGCGTTGAGCATCATGTACGAGCCGTCGCCGACGATCACGATCACTTCGCGCTCGGGTCGTGCAAGCTTCGCGCCGAGGCCGCCCGCGACCTCGTAGCCCATGCACGAATACGCATAGTCCATGTGGTAGTTGCCCGGCACGCCGCTGCGCCACAGCTTGTGCAGTTCGGCCGGCAGCGTGCCGGCCGCGCAGACGACGAGATCGTCGCGCGCGCTGTCGCGCCCCGCGTCGGCCGCGGAGTCGCGCACCGCGCCGATCACGTCCGCGTCGTACGGCAGCGTGTCCTTCGGCATCCGTGTGGTCAGCTCCGTCACGCGCGCGTTCCATGCGGCGGCCTGGTCGCGGTTGGCGGCCGTCCACGCCGCGTCGGCACGCCAGCCGGCCAGCGCGGCCGACAACTGGCCGAGGCCCGTACGCGCATCGGCAACCAGTTGCCGGCCGCGTTTCTTGCCCGCGTCGAACGGCTGCACGTTCAGGCTCAGCAGCGTCGCGTCGCCGTAGAGCGCGTGCGAGCCGGTCGTGAAATCCTGCAGCCGCGTGCCGACCGCGAACACGACGTCGGCCTGCGCGGCCGCGCGGTTGGCGGCGGGGGAGCCCGTCACGCCGATCGAGCCAAGGTTCAGCGGGTGGTCCCACGCGAGGCTGCCCTTGCCGGCCTGCGATTCGGCCACCGGCACGCCGTGCGTGTCGGCGAACGCGCGCAGCGCGTCCCACGCCTGGCTGTACAGCACGCCGCCGCCGGCGACGATCAGCGGCTTCTTCGCGGCCTTCAGCACGTCGAGCGCATCGGCGAGTTCGAGCGCGTCGGCCGGCGGCCGGCGCATCCGGATCACCGGCGGCGCGAAGAAATCCTCGGGCCAGTCGTACGCGAAGGTCTGCACGTCCTGCGGCAGCGCGAGGCACACGGGGCCGCACTGCGCGGGATCGGTCATCACCTGGATCGCGCGCGGCAGCGCGACGAGCAACTGCTCGGGCGACGTGATGCGATCGAAGTAGCGCGTCACGGGCCGGAAGCAGTCGTTCGCGCTGACGTCGCCCTGTTCGAAATCCTCGACCTGCTGCAGTACCGGGTCGGGCAGCCGCGACACGAACACGTCGCCGGGCAGCAGCAGCAGCGGCAAGCGGCCGACGTGCGCGAGCGCGGCAGAGGTGAGCATGTTGGTCGCGCCGGGGCCGATGCTCGACGTCGCGGCCATCATCCGCTGGCGGAAATTCGCTTTCGCGAACGCGACGGCCGCATTGGCCATCCCTTGCTCGTTGTGCGCGCGAAACGTCGGCAGCCGGTCCTTCTCGGCATGCAGCGCTTCGCCGAGCCCGGCCACGTTGCCGTGGCCGAAGATCGCGAACACGCCGCCGCAGTACGGCAGGATCTCGGTGCGGCCGTCAGGCTGGACGACTTCGGCGCGCAGGGCGGCCAGGTAGCGCACGAGCGCCTGGCTGACGGTCAGTCTTACGGTAGTGGTCATCGTCGGTCGATAGAGAGAAGTCGGATGGTCGTCACGAACACGGGCATCAGGCTGCCGCCGCGGCGCGCGCGGCGGCCCGCCGGCCCAGCCACGCGTCGACCAGTTGCGCGAAGTTGCCGGCCACTTCGTCGATCAGCGCCTGGTCGTCGATCCGGCCCGCGAACCAGTTCAACGACGCATCGGCCCACAGCGTGCGCCCGACCATGAAGCCCTTGACGATCGGGTCGGTCGCCGAGCGGAAGCTGTCGACGAGGTATTGCAGCGGCTGGTTCAGCCCGAGGATCACCGCGCCGCGGCAGTGCGGATCGCGCTCCGCGATCAGCGCGGCGAGCCGCGCCCAGCCGTCGGCGCTCAACGGCGTGAGCTTCCACCATTCGGGTTTCACGCCGAGGTTGTAGAAGCGCGCGACCGTGCGCAGCACCGCGTCGTCCTCGGTGCCGGCCGGCGTGACCGCGCGCGGCGGAATCATTTCCAGCAGCAGCTCGTTGCCGCTCGCCCGCGTGGCTTCCCACAGTTCCAGCACGCGCTGCTCCTGCTCGACACGCAGGTCGACATGGTCGTCGGGGTGATAGTGAACGAGGCACTTCACGACCTGTTCGGTCGGCCAGTGCGTGAGCGACGAGCCGACCGAGCGCGTCTCGTCGAACCGCAGCGGCCGCGAGCCCGGCAGCTCGACCGGGCGGCCGACCCACCAGCCGCGCCCGGTGGCCGACGCGAGCGCGTCGCTGCCGTACGCGCCGCCGTCGATCAGCACGCCGACGTGGCCGGCGATGCCGCGATCGCGTTCGACCTGTTCGACCGCGCGCACGAGCAGGCGCTTCAACGTCTTGATCCGCGCTTCGTCCGCGCCGGCCTGCACCGCGAGTTCGTAGAACTGGCTGCGATGGTCGAACGCCATCACGCACAGGTCGTCCCATTCGCGGCGCGGCACCGTCACGCGATGCAGGTGCGCGAGCGTGCGGTCGGCATCGACCGCCGGATTGCGGCTGCCGTCGAACCAGTGCGCGAGTTCGGCCGGCGTCGGCATCGCGGCCGAGCATGCATGACGCGACACGACGATCGCGCCGCACGCGTTCGCGATCCGCGTCGATTCGGCCCAGTCGCGCCCACGCAGCAGCCCCGACAGCAGGCCCGACAGGAACGCGTCGCCCGCGCCGAGCACGTTGAGCACCTCGACGCGTTCGCTGACGAAGGTCGGCGCATCGTCGATGCGCACGGGAACGTCGCCTTCGATCACGCAGCAGCCGAGCGCGCCGCGCTTGACCACCAGCGTCGCGGTCGTGATCGCGCGCACCGCCTGCAACGACGCGATCAGGTCGTGCGGCACGCCGCCCGCGATCAGGAATTCCTCTTCGGTGCCGACCAGCAGGTCGAATTCGCCGAGCACCTGCTGCAGTTGCCGCGTCACCTGCGCGTCGGGTACGTAGCGGTTCTCGCCGGCGCCGCGTGCTGTCAGCCCCCACAGCACCGGCCGGTAGTCGATGTCGAGGATGCGCACGGCACCGTGCCGGCGCGCATACGCCAACGCCGTCAGCGACGCCTCGCGCGTGCCCGGCGTCGACAGATGCGTGCCGGTGATCGCCAGCGCGCGGCAACCGGCGATGAAGTCCTCGCTGATCTCGTCGGCGCGCACAGCCATGTCCGCGCAGTTCTCGCGCACGAACAGCAGCGGAAACGTATCGCGATCCTTCAGTCCGAGCAGCACCAGCGCGGTGAGGCGCTCGCGATCGGTCTGCAACTGGCTCGTGTCGCAGCCTTCGCGCTCGAGTGTCTCGCGCAGGAAGCGGCCCATCTGCTCGTCGCCGACGCGCGAAATCATCGCGGTCTTCAGCCCGAGCCGCGCGACGCCGAACGCGACGTTGCCCGACGAGCCGCCGAGATACATCTGGAAGCTGCGCGCGTCTTCGAGGCGGCTGCCGTACTGCTGCGCATAGAGATCCACGGCCACGCGGCCGAGGCAGGCGAGATCGATGGGGCGGTCACTCGGAAAGTTCAGCAGGCTCATATCACGTGTCACGCTCGCGGCCGGCGTTCGGCGCTGCCGGCAGATTAGGGGACCGAATCCTGGGCGGCTATCGGCAGCGGATGCTGCACGACGCGAGGCTGCCTGCCGTCAGGATTCGGGCTACGGACGCAGTCTAGACTTTTTGGAAATCCAGTTCCCTAGGTGAAATCACGTAGAAATAAATTTCCAAATTTTCGAGGAAGTGATCTACAGTTTCATCCGGATGCTTCAGTCCCGATCGGACCAGACGGGACTCGGCCCGGCGGCGCGCAACGCGCCGTCTTCCGCCCCCGGAGATGAGGAGACAGATTGATCATGAAGACCAAGCTGATGGCCGTCGCGGCCGCCGCGATCCTGGCTGCGCCGCTCGCGCATGCCGAGAAGATCGGCGTGACGATGGCATCGTTCGACGACACGTTCCTGACCATCCTGCGCAACAGCATCGCCGATTCCGCGAAGAAGGACGGCGCGACGGTGCAGATCGAGGACGGCGGCAATGACGTCGGCAAGCAGTTGAGCCAGGTCCAGAACATGATCGCGCAGAAGGTCGACGCGATCATCGTGAACGCGGTCGATACCGACGCGACGCCGAAGATCACGAAGATGGTGACCGCGGCGAAGATCCCGCTCGTCTACGTCAACCGCAAGCCGGTCGATTTCGACAAGCTGCCGGCCGGCGTCGCGGTCGTCGCATCCGACGAAAAGCAGTCTGGCACGCTGCAGGCGCGCCAGGTGTGCAAGCTGCTCGGCGGCAAGGGCGACATCCTCGTGCTGATGGGCGAGCTGTCCAACGAATCGGCGCGCGCCCGCACCAAGGACATCGAGGACGTGATCGCGACCAAGGATTGCGCGGGCATGAAGATCGTCGACAAGCGCGAAGGCAAGTGGAGCCGCACGCAGGGCCAGGACATCACGATGAACTGGCTGAGCTCCGGGACCAAGTTCGACGCGATCGTGTCGAACAACGACGAAATGGCGATCGGCGCGATCAACGCGCTGAAGGCCGCGCGCAAGCTGACGCCGAAGACGGTCGTCGCCGGCATCGACGCGACGCCGGACGGGCTTGCTGCGATGAAGGCCGGCGAGTTGAAGGTGTCCGTGTACCAGAACGCGTCCGGGCAGGGCGCGCAGGCGGTGGCCGCGGCGCTCAAGCTTGCGAAGAAGCAGCCGGTCGACCGCTACGTGAACGTGCCGTTCGAGCTCGTGACGCCCGACAACATGAACCAGTACGCGAAGCACTGACCGGTTGTCCCGTTGAACTGCGCGGGCCCGGCACGGCCGGGTTCGCGCGCGACTTGTCGAGGAACGTCCATGTTTACAGCCAGGATCGCGCGCCCGATGGCCGGCGGCGACGCGCCGGCCGCTTCGTCCGGGGCGGCCGGCTCGTCCGGTTCGCCGCCTCCTTCCGCGGCCGACTGCGTGCTCGAGGTGCGCGGCGTCGGCAAGTCCTTTCCCGGCGTCGTCGCGCTCGACGGCGTGCAGTTCCGCGTGCGCCGCGGCACCGTTCATGCGCTGATGGGCGAGAACGGCGCCGGCAAGTCCACGCTGATGAAGATCATCGCGGGCGTCTACACGCCCGACCAGGGCGAAATCCTGATCAACGGCGAACCGGTCGTGCTGAACGGCCCGCTCGATGCGCTCGACCGCGGCATCGCGATGATCCATCAGGAGCTCAACCTGATGCCGTACATGACGGTCGCGGAGAACATCTGGATCCGCCGCGAACCGAAGAACCGCTTCGGCCTGATCGATCACGCCGAGCTGCGCCGCCGCACGGCCGCGCTGTTCGAGCGGCTGTCGATCGACATCGATCCGGAAACCGACGTGCGCGCGCTGACGGTCGCGAGCCGCCAGATGGTCGAGATCGCGAAGGCCGTGTCGTTCGACTCGGACGTGCTGATCATGGACGAACCGACCTCCGCGCTGACCGACAAGGAAGTCACGCACCTGTTCCGGATCATTCGCCAGCTGCGCGAGCAGGGCAAGGGCATCGTCTACATCACGCACAAGATGAACGAGCTGTTCGAGATCGCCGACGAGTTCTCGGTGTTCCGCGACGGCAAGTACATCGGCACGCATGCGTCGAGCGACGTCACCCGCGACGACATCATCCGCATGATGGTCGGGCGCGAGATCACGCAGATGTTCCCGAAGGAGGACGTGCCGATCGGCGACGTCGTGCTGTCGGTGAAGGATCTCTGCGTCGACGGCGTGTTCCGCGACGTGAGCTTCGAGCTGCGCGCGGGCGAGATCCTCGGCGTCGCGGGCCTCGTCGGCTCGGGGCGCTCGAACGTCGCGGAGGCGCTGTTCGGCGTCGTGCCGGCCACGTCGGGCGAGATCCGCATCGACGGCAAGCCGGTGCGGATCGCGACGCCCGCGCAGGCGATGAAGCACGGGATGGCGTTCCTCACCGAGGACCGCAAGGATTCCGGCTGCTTCCTGAATCTCGACCTGCTCGCGAACATGGAGGCGGCGGTGCTGAGCCGCCGCTACGTGAAGTTCAATTTCGTGCAGCAGGCGCAGTTGAAGCGCGACTGCGAGGAAATGAGCCGGATGCTGCGCGTGAAGTCGCCCGGGCTGCACGAGGAAATCCAGAACCTGTCGGGCGGCAACCAGCAGAAGGTGCTGATCGGCCGCTGGCTGCTCACGCAGCCGCGCATCCTGATCCTCGACGAACCGACGCGCGGCATCGACGTCGGCGCGAAGGCCGAGATCCACCGGCTCGTCAGCGCGCTTGCCGGCAAGGGCGTCGCGGTGCTGATGATCTCGTCGGAAATGCCGGAAGTGCTGGGGATGAGCGATCGCGTGATGGTGATGCACGAAGGGCGCATGACCGGCATCGTCGATCGCAAGGACGCCGACCAGGTCCGCATCATGGATCTCGCGTCGCGCTGAGCCGTAACAAGATTGGAGACAACTGAAATGGGCAACCTGAACCCGGTCGCGGATGCGCAGACCATGACGCTCAAGTCGCGGCATACGAAGTGGCCGCCGGAACTGAGCATCTTCCTCGTGCTGGTCGGCATCAGCCTGTTCTTCGAGATCGTCGGCTGGATCGTCGTCGGCCAGAGCTTCCTCTTCAATACCGAGCGGCTCGAGATCATCGTGCTGCAGATGGCCGTGATCGGCATCATCGCGGTCGGCGTGAACCTCGTGATCATCACCAGCGGGATCGACCTGTCGTCGGGGTCGGTGGTCGCGGCGGCCGCCGTCGTGTCGGCGAGCCTCGCGCAGGTGTCCGACTTTCCGCGCGCGGTGTTTCCGCACCTCACCGACCTGCCGATCATCTGGCCGGTGCTCGCCGGCGTGTGCGTCGGGCTGCTGGTCGGCCTGCTGAACGGCACGCTGATCGCGATGACGGGCATCCCGCCGTTCATCGCGACGCTCGGCACGATGGTCGCCGCGCGCGGCTTCGCGAAGTGGTTCACCAACGGGATGCCGGTGTCGATGCTGACCGACCCGTTCGCGGCGATCGGCGCGGGCGCCAATCCGGTGATCATCTTTCTCGTGGTCGCCGCGATCTTCCACGTCGTGCTGCGCTACACGCGCTTCGGCAAATACACCTATGCGATCGGCGCGAACCGCCACGCGGCCGTCGTGTCGGGCATCAACGTCACGCGGCACCTGATCTTCGTCTATGCGATCGCGGGACTCCTGAGCGGGATCGCCGGCACCGTGACGGCCGCGCGCGCGATCTCCGGCCAGTCGGGCATGGGCGTGATGTACGAGCTCGATGCGATCGCGGCCGTCGTGATCGGCGGCACGTCGCTGTCGGGCGGCCTCGGGCGCGTGACGGGCACCGTGATCGGCGTGCTGATCCTCGGCGTGATGACGTCGGGCTTCACGTTCGTCCGCATCGATGCGTATTACCAGGAGATGGTGAAGGGCGCGATCATCGTCGCGGCCGTGATCGCCGACCAGTACCGCAACAAGAAGTCGCGCCGCTGACCGATTTCGATACTGCCGAAACCGTGGAACCGTCCGGGAAGAAGATGAAGATCGCTCTGGATCCCTACATGATTCGCCACCTTCCGCTCGATCGGCTGCCGCATGCGGTCGCCGAGCTCGGCTACGACCAGATCGAGCTGTCGCCGCGCAGCGATTTTCTCGACTGGTGGGTGATGCCGCGCGCGACCCCCGCACGCATGGCCGCGTTCCGCCAGGCGATGCGCGCGAGCGGCGTCGGTCTCGCGTCGCTGCAGCCGATGTACCGCTGGGCGAGCCCGTTCGAGGACGAGCGGCAATGGGCCGTGCGCTGCTGGCAGAAGGCGATCGAGGTCGCGGTCGAGATGGAGTGCCCGCTGATGGTGTCCGAGTTCGGGCGCGGCGCGTCGCCCGAGCGTTCGGTCGGCGAGCGGCCGGGCGCGAACCCGAAGGAGCTGTGCGAAGCCGCGTGGTTCCGCTCGATGGACGTGCTGCTGCCGATCCTCGAGCGCGAACGCATCGTGCTGTCGGTCGAGCCGCATCCGGAGGACTGGATCGAGCAGCTGCAGCCGGCGATCGACATCGTCACGAATCTCGGGTCGCCCGCGCTGAAGCTGTCGTATATCGCGCCGCACACGTTCTACTACGGCGACGACATGGCCGCGATGATCGCGCAGGCCGCGCCGATTCTCGCGCACGTGCGCGTGGCCGACACGTTCGACCACCGCAAGAGCAGCCAGTTGCGCTACATCGTGAACCCGCCGGGCTCGAACCAGATCCGCGTGCACCAGCATCTCGACATCGGGCAGGGCGAGATCGACTGGGACGTGTTTTTCCGCGCGCTCGGCGCGGCCGGCTTCGACGGCGTGATGTCGTCGTGCGTGTTCGCATGGGAGGACCGCGCGGAAGCCTCGTCGCGCTACATGCGCGACACCATCCAGCGCTACGTCGATCGCCATTTCGACCGCGCCGCGCGCTGACCGATTGATGACCGGCGCGGCACGGGTCGCGCCGCTGATGAACGAACCACTGGAGACACCTGCATGACCTTGCAAATCGGCGTGATCGGCTGCGGCGCGATCGGCCAGGACCACATCCGCAGACTGACCCGCACGCTGTCCGGCGCGCGCGTCGTGGCCGTCAACGACATCGATCCGCGGCAGGCGCGCGACGCGGTGACGAAATACGGGCTCGACGCCGAGATCTACGGCGATGGCCACGAAGTGGTCGCGGCCGCCGACGTGCAGGCCGTGCTCGTCACGTCGTGGGGGCCGACGCACGAAGCGTTCGTGCTCGACGCGATCGCGCACGGCAAGCCGGTGTTCTGCGAGAAGCCGCTGGCCGTCACGGCCGACGGCTGCATGCGGATCGTCGAAGCCGAAGTCGCGCACGGCAAGCGGCTCGTGCAGGTCGGCTTCATGCGGCCGTACGACGAAGGCTATCGTGCGCTCAAGCGTTTGATCGACAGCGGCGCAATCGGTGCGCCGCTGATGCTGCACTGCGCGCACCGCAACCAGTCGGTCGGCGAGCGCTACACGACCGACATGGCGATCACCGACACGCTGATCCACGAACTCGACGTGTTGCGCTGGCTGCTCGGCGAGGACTATGCGAGCGCGCAGGTCGTCTATCCGAGGAAGACGCGCCATGCATCCGCGCACCTCGCCGATCCGCAGATCGTGCTGCTCGAAACCGCGAGCGGCGTGCGCATCGACGTCGAGATTTTCGTGAACTGCCAGTACGGCTACGACATCCAGTGCGAGGTGGTCGGCGAGCAGGGCATCGCAAAGCTGCCCGATCCGCCGGCCGTCGGGCTCAAGCACGCGGCGCGGCAGTCGGTCGAGATCATGACTGACTGGAAGGAGCGCTTCATCGCGTCGTACGACGTCGAGCTGCAGGCGTTCATCGACGGCGTGCGGCAGGGCGGGCTGACCGGGCCGTCCGCATGGGACGGCTACGCAGCGGCGGTCGCGGCCGACGCATGCGTGCGGGCGCAGAAGAGCGGCGCGGTCGAACCGATCGCGATGGCCGACCATCCCGCGTTCTATCGCGGCTGATCCGCGGCCGCTCGTCGCTTACCGGACCGACCGACATGACGATGAAGATTGGCTGCGCGCCGTGCTGCTGGGGCGTCGACGACGTGAAGAACCCGCACCTGCCGCCGTGGCGGCACGTGCTTGCCGAGGCCGCGCAGGCCGGCTACTCGGGCATCGAGCTCGGGCCGTACGGCTACATCCCGCTCGAGCCCGACGTGGTGAGCGCCGAGCTCGAACGGCACCGCCTGAGCATCACGGCCGGCACGATCTTCGACGATCTCGTGTCGCCGGAGAACCTGCCGAACCTGCTGCGCCAGACGCGCGACATCTGCGCGCTGATCACGCGGCTGCCGACGCCGCCGACGCAGGACGGCCAGCGCTACGCGGCGCCGTACCTGGTCGTGATGGACTGGGGCCACGAGGAACGCGACTACGCGGCCGGTCACGGCGATCGCGCGCCGCGGCTGTCCGACGAGCGCTGGGCGCGGATGGTCGACCATATCCGGCAGATCGCGACGATCGCGCGCGACGCGTTCGGCGTGCGCGCGGTGATTCATCCGCATGCGGGCGGCTACATCGAGTTCGCGGACGAGATCGACCGGATCGTGGCCGATATTCCGGCCGATACGGTGGGCCTGTGTCTCGACACCGGCCACCTGCATTACTCGGGCATGGACCCCGAAATGTGGCTGCGCCGCCATGCGGCGCGTCTCGACTACGTCCATTTCAAGGATATCGACGCGGCCGTGTACGACGCGGTGATGGGCGAGCACATCGCGTTTTTCGCCGCATGCGCGCGCGGCGTGATGTGCCCGATCGGCACCGGCGTGCTCGACTACCGCGCGATCCGCCAGGCGCTCGACGACATCGGCTACGCGGGCGCCATCACGATCGAGCAGGAGCGCGACCCGCGCAACGCCGGCACGAGCCTGCGCGACGTCGCCGCGAGCCGCGCGTTTCTCGCGTCGGCCGGTTTTGCATGACCTCCTGAACACGCACCGGGAACACCACCATCATGATTGACGGACAGATTCTGCTTGGACATTCGATTCGCTGGGGCATGGTCGGCGGCGGGCTCGGCAGCCAGATCGGCTACAGCCACCGGTCGGCCGCGCTGCGCGACGGCAGCTTCCAGTTGGTTGCCGGCGCATTCGACCTCGATCCCGAACGCGGCCGCCAGTTCGGCGTGAAGCTCGGCGTCGCGGCCGAGCGCTGCTATCCCGATTACGCGACGATGTTCGACGCCGAAGCGCGTCGCCCGGACGGCATCCGCGCGGTGTCGATCGCGACGCCGAACAACACGCACTTCGAGATCTGCCGCGCCGCGCTGAACGCGGGGCTGCACGTGGTCTGCGAGAAGCCGCTGTGCTTCACGACCGAAGAGGCCGAGGCGCTGCAGCGGCTGTCGATCGAGAAGAACCGGATCGTCGGCGTTGCGTACGGCTACTCGGGACACCAGATGATCGAGCAGGCGCGCGAGATGATCGCGCGCGGCGACCTCGGCGAGATCCGCATCGTGCAGATGCAGTTCGCGCACGGTTTTCACAGCGAAGGCGTCGAGGCCGCGAGCGCGGCCGCGCGCTGGCGCGTCGATCCGACATTCGCGGGCCCGAGCTACGTGCTCGGCGACATCGGCACGCATCCGCTGTACATCTCCGAGGTGATGGCGCCGGAACTGAAGATCCGGCGGCTGATGTGTTCGCGGCAAAGCTTCGTGAAGAGCCGCGCGCCGCTCGAGGACAACGCGTTCACGATCATGGAATACGACACCGGGGCGATCGGCTACGTGTGGTCGAGCGCGGTGAACGCCGGCTCGATGCACGGGCAGAAGGTGCGCGTGATCGGCTCGAAGGCCAGCATCGAATGGTGGGACGAGCATCCGAACCAGTTGCGCTACGAAATCCAGGGGCAGCCCGCGCAGGTGCTCGATCGCGGGATGGGCTATCTGCATCCGCGGGCGCTGCGCGAGGATCGGATCGGCGCCGGGCATCCGGAAGGGTTGTTCGAGGCTTGGTCGAACCTGTACGCGCGCTTCGCGCTCGCGATGGATGCGGCCGATCGCGGCGACGCCGCGGCGTTGAAGGCCATCCGCTTTCCGGACGTCCACGCGGGCGTCGAGGGCGTGCGCTGGGTCGAGAATTGCGTGCGTTCGGCCGATGCGGGCAGCGTATGGGTCGACTATCGTTGAACGGTGAGGGCAGGCGGGCTGCGCGGCGCGTCGTCGCGCTTCGTCGCGACAGCCGGCCTCGGTAGACGCCCTAATCTTTACGACGCCGCGAGCCCGTTGGACAATCGCTTCCAGTCGTGCCGTGGAGCGTGTGCAAGTGATGATCGAGCGCGTGGGAGCGAGCAGGCGGCGCGGGCCGGGCCGCAAACGTGATTAAATTCGCCCTTCATGCATGTATCCAGTCGAGCCCCGGGCCGCGTGCGCCAGCATCGCGCGCGCATCGGGGCCGTCAACTTCGCGCTATCCGATGAGTTCATCCGAGAAACCTCCCGCCACCGTCGAGCAGTTCCTGCAGCACCTGACGCAGGAGTACGACGGCCTCAGCAATCGCCTGAAGGTGATTGCGCGCCACGTGGAAACGCATCGGGACCAGCTTGGGCTGGAAGGCATCCAGTCGCTCGCGGAAGCCTGCGGCGTCCAGCCGTCGGCCGTCGTGCGCTTCGCGAAGCACTTCGGCTTCTCCGGCTTCTCCGAGATGCAGCGGCTGTTTCGCGAGGGGCTCGCGCAGCAGATCGCGCCCGGGCGCGCATACAACCTGCGGCTGCGCGACGTGATCGAGGCCGGCTCGTCGAGCCTGCAGCCCGAACAGATCGCCGACGAATTCATCAAGGGCAGCATTGCCGGGATGCAGCAGTTGCGGCAGACGCTCGATTCGCAGGCGCTCGCGCAGGCCGTGGATTTGCTCGCCGATACGCAGGCGATCTGGATCGCCGGGTCGCGGCGCGCGTTTCCGATCGCCGTGTATCTCGACTATGCGCTGCAGCATACCGACAAACGGATCGGCCTGTTCAGCGCGCTCGGCAGCATGCATCTCGGCCAGATCCGGTCGGTGCGCGAGGGCGACGTGATGATTGCGATCTCGTTCATGCCGTATGCGGACGAGACCGTGCAGGTCGCGCAGCAGGCCGCGCAGCGCGGCGCGCGACTGATCGCGATCACCGACAGCCGGATGAGCCCGCTCGCGCGGGACGCGGAAGTGACGCTGATGGTGCAGGACAGTGCAACGTTCGGCTTTCGTGCGCTGACGGCCACGATGGGCCTCGCGCAGAGCCTGTTCGTCGCGCTCGCGTACCGGCTCGAGCTATCCTATATGCCGACCGCCGACGGTGCGCACGGCACGAAGGCCGGCTAGGGCTGTTCCCGCCAATCACGGGCTTGCGCTGGCCACCAGAAGGGCCGGGCGCAAGGAATGCGACGAAGCTTCTGCCGGCGCACCGCCCGCCTGACCGGCCGACGGGCGGCGCACCGGCCGGCTTACTTCGCGGTCGGCATCGCGAATTCGGCGCCCTTGCCGATGCTCGACGACCAGCGCTGCATCACCGACTTCTGGCGCGTGTAGAAGCGCACGCCTTCCTCGCCGTACGCGTGCATGTCGCCGAACAGGCTCTTCTTCCAGCCGCCGAAGCCGTGCCACGCCATCGGCACCGGGATCGGCACGTTGATGCCGACCATGCCGACCTGGATGCGTCGCGCGAATTCGCGTGCGATCCCGCCGTCGCTCGTGAAGCACGACACGCCGTTGCCGAACTCGTGCGCGTTGATCAGGTCGACCGCCTCGCCGAAATCCTTCACGCGCACGCAGCCGAGCACCGGGCCGAAGATCTCTTCCTTGTAGATCCGCATGTCGGGGCGCACGTGATCGAACAGCGTGCCGCCGGTGAAGAAGCCGGCTTCGCGGCCCGGCACGCGCAGCCCGCGCCCGTCGACCACCAGTTGCGCGCCTTCGTTCACGCCTTGCTCGATATAGCCTTCGATGCGCTTCAACGCTTCGCCGGTGACGATCGGGCCCATCTCGACTTCCGGCGACATGCCGTCGCCGATCACCAGCTTGCGCGCGCGCTCGGCCACGGCCGGCACGATTCGGTCGGCCACGTCGCCGACCAGCACCGCGATGCTGATCGCCATGCAGCGCTCGCCCGCGGAGCCGTATGCGGCGCCGATCAGCGCGTCGACGGCCTGGTCGATGTTCGCGTCGGGCATCACGACGAGGTGGTTCTTCGCGCCGCCGAGCGCCTGCACGCGCTTGCCCGACTGCACCGCGCGCTGCTGCACGTACGCCGCGATCGGCGTCGAGCCGACGAAGCTGACGGCCTGCACGTCCGGATGATCGAGGAGCGCATCGACCGCGCCCTTGTCGCCCTGCACGACGTTGAACACGCCGGCGGGCAGGCCGGCCTGCGTGAGCAGGTCGGCGATGAACAGCGCGGCCGACGGGTCGCGCTCGCTCGGCTTCAGCACGAACGTGTTGCCCGTCGCGATCGCGACCGGGAACATCCAGCACGGCACCATGCACGGGAAGTTGAATGGCGTGATGCCCGCGACGACGCCGAGCGGCTGGCGCATCGTCCAGTTGTCGATGCCGGTGCTGACCTGGTCGGTGAAATCGCCCTTCAGCAGCTGCGGCACGCCGCACGCGAATTCGACGATGTCGATGCCGCGCGCGACTTCGCCCTGCGCGTCCGAGAATACCTTGCCGTGTTCGGCGGTGATGATCGCCGCGAGCGTGTCGCGGTGCTCGTTCATCAGTTGCAGGAAGCGGTGCAGCACGCGCGCGCGGCGGATCGGCGGCGTCGCGGCCCAGGCCGGGAACGCGGCGTGGGCGGAGGCGACGGCCTGCTGCACTTCGCTGCCGTCGGCCAGTGCCACGCGGCGCACCGCGCGGCCGAGCGCCGGATTGAGGACGTCCTGGAAACGGCCGCTGCGGCCGGCGACGGGCGCGCCGTCGACATAGTGGCCGACGTCGGCGTCGGACGTGTACGCGGGAACCTGATTCATCGTGTCTCCTGGGGGATGAGGGGGGAACAGCACCTAGTCTAGGGAAACCGGCAGGGCCGGAGAAGGCCGCGAAACTTGATTCACTGTTCAGAATTCTGAATAATCAGTGGATGAATCAGCAAAATGTCCAGGCGCTCTGGCCGCACATCCATTCGCTGACGGTGCTGGCCGCGGCCGGCAGTTTCACGGCTGCCGCACAGCGGCTCGGCATCAGCAAGGCCGCGATGAGCCAGCGCATCGCCGATCTCGAAAAGGCGGCCGGCGTGCCGCTCGTGCGGCGCACCACGCGCAGCGTGCGGCTCACCGATGCGGGCCAGACGCTCGTCGACAGCACGCGCGACGCGTTCGAGTCGATCGGCCAGCATTTCGCGCGCGTGAAGGATCTCGCCGGCGAGCCGCGCGGGCTGTTGCGCCTCACGGTGCCGGTCGCGCTCGGGCGCCAGCAGATCGTGCCGCACCTGCCCGATTTCCTGCGTCAGCATCCGGGCGTACAGATCGAGCTCGACCTGTCCGACCGCCTGCATTCGCTGACGCAGGAGGGCTTCGACCTCGCGATCCGCCATACGACCACCGCGCCGCAGACCCATGTCGCATGGAAGCTGTGCGACACGCGTTCGCTGCTGGTCGCGAGCCGCGACTATCTCGACATGCGCGGCGCGCCGCGCCACCCGAGCGAACTCGTCGATCACAGCTGCCTGTGCTACCTGCGCGAGCACGAGCCGGCCGCGTGGAGCTTCGAGCCGGACGGCCGCCGGCGCCAGCGCGTGAGCGTGCCGGTGCGCGGCAGTTTCGCGGCGAACAACAGCGAGGCGATGCGCGAGGCCGCGCTCGGCGGGCTCGGCATCGCGCTGCTGCCCGATTTCAGCGCGCGGCGCGATCTCGATGCCGGCCGGCTCGTCGCGCTGCTCGACGGCTGGCGGCCGTCGGGCGCGTTCGGCGACCATATTTTCGCAATCCGCCCATACAGCCCGGTCGTGCCGAGCGCGGTGCGCGCGCTCGTGCGGCACCTGCGCGAACGGCTTGCGGGCGGCTTCTCCGGCGCGTGAGCCCGACGGCGGCGCGCGCCGGGCCGTGGGCGGGCCGGGCGGGCACGGCGGCGCTGCGGTAAAATCGCGGCTTCCTCCCGCGCCGTGAGTGGCGCGTCATTCGAAGGTCGACCGCCGATGCAGATTCACAAGGAAGTGGACGCGCGCGGGCTCAATTGCCCGTTGCCGATCCTGCGTGCCAAGAAAGCGCTTGCCGATATGGAAAGCGGGCAGATCCTCAAGGTGCTCGCGACCGATCCGGGCTCGCAGCGCGATTTCGCCGCGTTCGCGAAGCAGACGGGCAACGAGATCGTCGAATCGACGACCCAGGACAAGACCTTCGTGTTCCTGATGCGCCGCCGCTGAAGGCGCGCATCGCACGTCCCGCCGCGCCCGGCGCCCGGCCGGCGCGCCTGGCGGACCGCTTCGCCGGCCCACCCAGCCGGCTGCCCCTGAGTACTTTCCAAGACCGAAAGAAGCCTGACGGGAGCGAGCGCTACACAAGAGCCAGCGCACCCCTCGCTCAGGCTCCTGTTCCATTGGAAAGCGCTTACCGCGCCTCTCTGACAATTCTTAAACCTCGTTGCGTGACCGGCTGCGTATACTGACCCGGCCGGTCGTCCGCTCCCAGCGGAGGCGCCGGCCACGGTACGTCGCACGGCGGGCTCGGGGGCCATGCCTGACGCTACCGTCGTACAACGGGGAGAGGACATGTCCTTCAGACCAGGGACCCTTCGAAGTCCGTCCGGAGCGCAAAGCATCGCGCCCGTGCGCACCTCGGAATTGAACCGGATCGAGCTCGATCCGCAACGGGACCGCCACGCGCGTGCCGCGCTGGAGGCCTATGCGGATTCGGCCGCGGCCGAGATGCCGTGGCTGGCCGAGTGGCTCGACGAACGGCTGCGCGATGCCGCGCGGGGCGATGGCTCGGGCCCGACCTACTGCGGTGCGACGATCGAACGCGTGTTCGATCTGGCGCAGGCATGGGCGGCAGGCCAGCCCGACTACGCGGCCGGCGCGTGGGAGCGTGTGCGCGACCAGTTGCAGCGGATGCTGGCGCAACCGCCGCTGTCGGAGCGGCCGTCGCCACGCGTGCCGACAGACGATTTTGCCGAGCCGGTGGCCGGCATCGCGGGCGCCGAATAGGCGTCCGGTTGCGCAACAGAAAGGATTATTCGAAGAAAGGGCGATAGTCCGCGCAATTTCTTGGCGAATTTCATACTACTATGATGAAATCGCCGGTTCGTCCGTGCCCCGTTTTTGAGATATTTAACCGGGGTCGCCGGTTTGCGCAGGTGGCGCGAGCGGCGAACGACGGCTCGCCGGCCGGTATCCGGTGCCGCGCGCATGCTGCGCGGCCGGGGCAGGCGCGGGAGCCGAATGGACGAATCGACTTCGATTTGCGGGGTGCTATGAGAATTGCTGTATTGGATGACGATCCGGCCCAGACGGATTTCGTCAGTCAAACGCTGACGGCCATCGGCCATACGTGCTATGCGTTCAAGGAAGGCAAGGCCCTGAAGAAGCGCCTGCAGCGCGAGACGTTCGACCTGCTGGTGCTCGACTGGAACGTGCCCGACATGTCCGGCGAGGAAGTGCTCAAGTGGGTGCGCGCCAACCAGACCGAGCATAGCCTGCCGATCATCTTCATGACGAGCCGCGACGACGAGGCGGGGATCACGCAGATTCTCAACGCCGGCGCCGACGATTACGTGGTCAAGCCCGTGTCGGGCCCGATCCTGCGCGCGCGCATCGGTTCGCTGCTGCGCCGCGCGTATCCGGTCAACGCCGAGGCGACCGTCCGCGAATTCGATCAGTTCCGTTTCGACGTGAACCTGAAGCAGGCGTACGTCGGCGACAAGGCCGTGAGCCTCACGCAAAAGGAATTCGAGCTCGCGCTGCTGCTGTTCCAGCATCTCGACCGGCCGCTGTCGCGCGCGCACATTCTCGACCTCGTGTGGAAGCAGGCGACCGACATTCCGTCGCGCACGATGGATACGCACATTTCGATGCTGCGCACCAAGCTCGGCCTGCGGCCCGAAAACGGCTACCGTCTCGCGCCGATCTACGGGTACGGCTACCGGCTCGAACGGGTCGGCCAGGGGGAACCGGAGTGACCGCGCGAATCACGCAGCGCACGGCGGGCCTGTGCACGGCGGCGCTGCGCGCGGCCTGCGCGGTCGCGTTCGTGTTCGCCGCGCAGCAGGCCGCGGCGCAGCCGCCCGCCGCCGCGGGAAAGATGGTCGTCTATCGCACGCAGGCGGGCGACACGCTGTACGCGGTCGCCGCGCGCTACCTGCAAGGTGCGGACGACTGGCAATTGCTCCAGCAGATCAACGGCGTGCCGGCGCCGAAGCGCCTGCAGCCCGGCGTCGCGCTGAAGCTGCCGGTCGCGCGTCTGCGCAAGGAAACGCTCACCGCACGCGTGATCGCGGTGCAGGGCACGGCCGAGCGCGCATCCGGCGCCGCCTTCGCGCCGCTCGCGAACGATGCGACGCTCGCCGAAGGCGACCGCGTGCGCACCGGCCCGAACGGCTTCGTGACGATCGAGCTGGCCGACGGCACGCACATGAGCCTGCCGCCCGACAGCCAGCTCGACCTGAAGTCGCTGCGCCGCACGGTGCTGACCGGCACGCTCGATCGCGAGTTCGAACTCACGCGCGGTTCGGTCGACAGCGAAGTCACCCACCTGAAGAAACGCGACGACCGCTTCCAGATCCGCTCGCCGTCGGTCGTCGCCGGCGTACGCGGCACGCGCTTTCGCGTGAACTACGACGCCGCCGGCACTGCGTCGACGCGCGTCGAAGTGCTCGACGGCACCGTCGGCGTCGCGGGCGGCCGCCAGCCGGCGGGCGCGACGCTCGTGCATGCGAAGTTCGGCAGCGTGGCGACGTCGTCCGGTGCGGTCGGCGAGCCCGTCGAACTGCTGGACGCGCCCGTGCTCGCGCATCCCGACAAGGTGCAGGACGAGCCCGACGTCGCATTCGACGTCACGCCGCTTGCGCAGGCGCATGCGTATCGCGTGCAGCTCGCGCACGATGCGGGGCTGCTCGACCTGTTCCGCGAAACGCGTACCGATTCGCCGCGCGCGGTGTTCCGCGACGTGCCGAACGGGAATTACTTCGTGCGGATTGCCGCGATCGATGCGAACGGCCTCGAGGGGCTGCCGCGCACCTATGCGTTCGAACGTCGCGTGATGGGGCTCGATGCGAGCGCGTCGCAGGGCGCGGGCGGCTACGAGTTCCGCTGGTCGCCGAACGGGTCGGGCCAGAATGCGCGTTACCGGTTCGTGCTGTCGCGCTCGAAGGACCTGAGCGCGCCGGTCGTCGATCAGGTCGGGCTGCACGCGCGCCAGATCACCGTCGCGCACCTGCCGGCGGGCGACTATTTCTGGGCCGTGACCGTCGAGGAATTCGAAGGCGGCAAGTTCTACGAGAAGACCAGTCCGGTCAGCGCGTTCACGTTGTCGCGCTGACCCGCGGCGCATGAAACCCGACTCCGTTTCCCCGCGGCGGCGCCTCGGCCGCCGCTTCCTGATCGAATGGATCGCGATCGGCTGCCTCGGGATCGCGGTGATCCTCGCGTGCGCGCTCGGCCGCCTGTCGTCGAGCGTCGACGGGTTGATCTACGACCGGCTGCTGATGCTGCGCAGCCTGCCGCTGTCGCCCGACGTGGTGGTGGTCGACATCGACAACCAGAGCGTGTCCGCGCTCGGCCGCTGGCCGTGGCCGCGCGACGTGCATGCGCGGCTGCTCGACACGCTCGCGCGCGCGCAGCCGGCCGCCGTCGTCTACGACGTGCTGTTTACCGAGCCGTCGCCGGAGGATCGCACGTTCGCGGACGCGATGAGCCGCGTGCCGACCTTCCTGCCGGTGCTGCTGAGCCCCGAGCAGGCGGACGGCACGCGATCGGTCGATCCGCCGGTCGCCGCGCTCGCCGCGCGGGCGACGGGGCTCGGCCATATCAATCTCGAAGTCGATCGCGACGGTATCGTGCGCAGCGTCGCGCTGTTCGAAAGCGACGGCCGCGTGCGCTGGCCGCAACTGATGGTGCCCGTGTACCGCGCGATCCAGGCCGGCCGGCTGCACCCGGTCGGCGGCGTGCCCGGCGCGAACGCGCACAACCTGTCGCGCGATGCGGCGGGCGACGGCCGCTACCTGATTCCGTTCAGCCGCAACACGCCCGCGTATCCGACGCTGTCGTTCGACGACGTGCTCGAAGGGCGCGTGAAGCCCGACGCGCTGCGCGGCAAGATCGTCGTCGTCGGCGTGACGGCATCGGGGCTGTACGATCGCTTCGCGACGCCGGTGTCCGGCGAGTTCGGCCCGCTGGCCGGCGTGTACATCCATGCGAACGTGCTCGACATGCTGGCGACCGGCAGCGCGATCTCGCCCGCGTCGCGCGCGGGATTGTTCATCGCGTCGCTGCTGCCGCTCGCCGTGTTGCTGGGCGGCTTCCTGATGCTGTCGCCGTGGCGCGCGCTGCTGCTGACGCTGAGCCTTGCCGCGCTCGCCGTGCTCGCGAGCGTGGCGCTGCTGTTCGAGGCGCGCATCTGGCTGACGCCGGCGCCCGCGGTCTTCGGGCTGATCGCCGTCTACCCGATCTGGAACTGGCGACGGCTGGAAATGACGATGTCGTACCTGCGCCGCGAGCTGCAGCGGCTCGCCGACGAGCCGCACCTGCTGCCCGAGGCGCCGCGCACGCGCAGCGTCGGCGGCGACGTGCTGGAGCGGCAGATGGCGCTGATGGCGCAGGCCGCGCAGCGCGTGCAGGACATGAAGCGTTTCGTGTGGGACAGCCTCGACAGCATGCCCGAACCGATTTTCGTGACCGACCTCGCCGGCACCGTGCTGATCGCGAACCACGCGGCGAAACGCTACGGGTCGCGGCTCGCGCTGCCGCTGCCGGAAGGGCGGCCGCTGCGCACCGCGCTCGGCGAGCTGACGTTCATGAAGACCGTCGACGGCAACGCCGAACACGACGCGGCGATCCGCGAGCGCTGGCCGGCCGCGCTCGACCCGACGCTCGAGGCCGAGCACGACGCGATGGCGCGCGGCATCGAGGTGCGCGATCGCGACGGGCTCGACCATCTGCTACGCTACGCGGCGTGTACGAACGCGCAAGGGCGCGTGACGGGCTGGATCGCCGGCCTCGTCGACGTGACCGAGCTGCATGCGGCCGAACGGCATCGCGAGGAAGCGCTGCACCTGCTGTCGCACGACATGCGTTCGCCGCAGTCGTCGATCCTTGCGCTGGTCGAGATCGAGCGCGATCGCGTCGAGACCGACACGATGCGCGGGCTGCTCGCGCGGATCGAGCGTTATGCGCACCGCGCGCTGTCGCTCGCCGACGAGTTCGTGCAACTGGCGCGCGCGGAGTCGCAGGCTTACCAGCTGGAAGCGACGAGCCTCGTCGACGTGCTGATCGATGCGAGCGACGAGGTGTGGCCGCAGGCGCAGGCGAAGCACATTCGCATCGAGACCGACGTGGGCGCCGACATGTGCTGGGTGCGCGCGGATCGCTCGCTGATCACGCGCGCATTCGTGAACCTGCTGAACAATGCGGTCAAATACAGTCCGTCCGACACGGTGATCACGTGTACGCTGACGGTCGAGCACGCGTCGAAGCGGATGTTCTGTACGATTCGCGATCAGGGCTACGGCATTGCGCCGGAAGATCAGCGGCATCTGTTCGAGCGTTTCAAGCGATTCCATGCCGGCGAGCGGCCCGACATCCCGGGCTCCGGCCTCGGCATGGTTTTCGTGAAGACGGTCGTCACGCGCCATGGGGGCAGCGTGTCGGTCGACAGCGAAGTGGGTGTCGGCACCGCGGTGACGGTGTCGCTGCCCGCGATCGACGAGCCGTCCGCCTGACAGGGCCGGGCGCGACGGCAGGCATTTGGGGAAAGTCATGAGAAAGCAATGGGCGGCGAGCGCGCTGGCGGCGTCGCTGTTGACGGGTTGCGCCGGCGTGACGAGCGGCGTGAGCGCGGTCGGGCAGCCGAATGCATTCGCATCCGGTGCGCACGGCTACGATTTCGTACGGACGACCGCGCAGGCGGACGACGCCGAGTACCGGCGGATCGAGACGCTCGTACGCGACGAACTCGCGCACCGCGGTTTCGACGCGCAGCCGCTCAAGGACGCGCGTTATCGGCTCTCGATCGCGTATGCGACGCAGCCGGCGGCGGTCGCGACGAGCGCCGACCGGTGCGGCGCGGCCAGCAGCGCATGCGTGACGGTCGACGGGCCGGCGCCGTTCGCGCTGCCGTTCGCGGGCAAGGTATACCGCCACGTGCTGACGCTGCGTTTCGTCGATGCGCAATCGGGTGCCGACGTCTATCGCGTGTCGGCGTCGCTGCGCGATCGCGATCCGGGCACGCAACAGGCCGCGCCGGCGCTCGTCAAGAGCGCGCTGGCGAAGATACCGTTCGGCGACGGCAGCGGCTGGCTCGTCAAGACGAAAAAAGACGACGCGGGCGGGATGCCGGGCGTCGTCTCGGTGAAGCCGGCCGACGCGCGCTGAGCGGTGGCCGGGAGGTGAGGGCGGGCCCGTCGGGGCGCGCCCTTGCCGCGTTCAGACGGTCGGTTGGGCGCCGTCGCGCGTGCGCAGGTACGTCTCGAACTCCGCACCGACTTCCGGGTGGCGCAGCGCGAATTCGACCGTCGCCTTCAGGTAGCCGAGCTTGCTGCCGCAGTCGTAGCGCGTGCCCTGGTACTTGTAGGCCAGCACCTGTTCGTCGGCGAGCAGCGCCTGGATCGCGTCGGTGAGCTGCAGTTCGCCGCCCGCGCCGGGCTTCAGCGCGCGCAGGTGCTCGAAGATCCGCGGTTTCAGGATGTAGCGGCCGACCACGCCGAGGTTCGACGGCGCGACGTCCGGCGCCGGCTTCTCGACGATCGCCGACATCTTGACGATCGACTCTTCCCATTCCTTGCCGTCGACGATCCCGTACGCCTTCGTCTCCGACGGCGGGATCTCTTCGACGCCGATCACCGAGCTGTGATAGTGGTCGAACACGTCGACCATCTGCTTCATCACCGGCGGGTTGCCGTCGAGCAGGTCGTCGGCGAGGATCACCGCGAACGGATTGTCGTTGACGAGCTTTTCCGCGCACAGCACCGCGTGGCCGAGGCCGAGCGCTTCCGGCTGGCGCACGTAGAAGCAGTCGACATGGCTCGGCTTGATGCTGCGCACGAGTTCGAGCAGCTTTTCCTTGCCGCGCGCCTCGAGCTCGGCCTCGACCTCGTACGACTTGTCGAAGTGGTCCTCGATCGCGCGCTTGCTGCGCCCGGTCACGAAGATCATCTCGGTGATGCCCGCGGCGATCGCTTCCTCGACCGCGTACTGGATCAGCGGCTTGTCGACGACCGGCAGCATTTCCTTCGGGCTCGCCTTCGTTGCCGGCAGGAACCGCGTGCCGAGGCCGGCAACGGGGAATACCGCCTTGGTGACTTTCAACATGATCGAACCTTTATTCCTGTAATCGACTTGTCAGACGGTCTATGTTCACGTTCGCATTATAGTGAACGCAAATGACCTTACCGTTTGTTACGCAGGCAACCGATCGAGCTGCGCGCGCAGTTTTTCCAGCGTGCTCTGGAATTCCGCGACGCGTTTCTGCTCCTGTTCGACCACGGCCGGCGGCGCTTTCGCGACGAAAGCCTCGTTGCCGAGCTTCGCGTTGCATTTCGCGATCTCGCCCGTCAGGCGCGCGATTTCCTTCGACAGACGTTCGCGTTCTGCCGCGACGTCGATTTCCACCTTCAGCACCAGCTTGTTCGGGCCGACGATCGCGATCGGCGCGCCGTGCGCTTGCTGGTCGAGCGCCGCTTCGTCTGCGAGGATCTGCACTTCCGACAGGCGCGCGAGCGCCTGCACGTACGGCGCGAACGAGCGCAGGCGCTCGGCGTCGCCGGCCGCGAGCAGCGGCACCTTGGTGGCCGGCGACAGGTTCATCTCGCCGCGCAGGTTACGGCATGCATCGACGATCGCCTTCAGGTCGGCCGCCCACTGCTCGGACGCCTCGTCGATCTTCTGCAGGTTCGCGACCGGATACGCCTGCGTCATCAGCGACGCTTCGCCGTCGGCCTTGCCCTGCGGATAGCGGCCCGCGAGCGGCGCGACCTTCTGCCAGAGCGCTTCGGTGATGAACGGGATGACCGGGTGCGCGAGGCGCAGCACCGTTTCCAGCACGCGCAGCAGCGTGCGGCGCGTCGCGCGCTGCTGTTCCGGCGTGCCGTTCTGGATCTGGACCTTCGCGAGTTCGAGATACCAGTCGCAGTACTCGTCCCACACGAACTTGTAGATGCTGCTCGCGATGTTGTCGAAGCGGTAATCGGCGAAACCCTTCGCGATGTCGGCTTCGGTGCGCTGCAGCAGCGACACGATCCAGCGGTCGGCCGCCGAGAAGTCGAGGTAGCCGCCGGGGCCGCAGTCGCCCGCGCCGCAGACTTCCGGCTTGTCGCTGCCGCAGTCGTGGCCTTCGCAGTTCATCAGCACGAAGCGCGTCGCGTTCCACAGCTTGTTGCAGAAGTTGCGATAGCCTTCGCAGCGCGCGAGGTCGAAGTTCACGTTACGGCCGAGCGTCGCCATCGACGCCATCGTGAAGCGCAGCGCGTCGGTGCCGAACGCGGGGATGCCGTCCGGGAATTCCTTGCGCGTCTTCTTCTCGATGGTCGCGGCCTGCTTCGGGTTCATCAGGCCCGTCGTGCGCTTCGCGACCAGCGCTTCGAGGTCGATGCCGTCGACGATGTCGATCGGGTCGAGCGTGTTGCCCTTGCTCTTCGACATCTTCTGGCCTTCCGCGTCGCGCACGAGGCCGTGCATGTAGACGGTATGGAACGGCACCTTGCCGGTGAAGTGCGTGGTCATCATCACCATCCGGGCGACCCAGAAGAAGATGATGTCGAAGCCGGTGACGAGCACCGACGACGGCAGGAAATGCTTCAGTTCGGGCGTTTCGTTCGGCCAGCCGAGCGACGAGAACGGCACGAGCGCGGACGAAAACCACGTGTCGAGCACGTCTTCGTCGCGCTTGAGCGCACCCGTGTAACCGTTCGCCGCGGCCTGCGCGCGCGCGTCTTCCTCGTTGCGGGCGACGAACACCTCGCCGTTCTCGCCGTACCACGCGGGAATCTGGTGGCCCCACCACAGCTGGCGCGAGATGCACCAGTCCTGGATGTTCTCGAGCCACTGGTAGTAGGTGGTCGTCCAGTTCTCCGGGACGAACTTGATCTGGCCGTCGCGCACCACGTCGAGCGACGTCTCGGTGATCGACTTGCCCGGATTGAACGTGCCTTCCGGCGCCGGCTTCGTCATCGCGACGAACCACTGGTCGGTCAGCAGCGGCTCGATCACGACGCCCGTGCGGTCGCCGCGCGGCACCATCAGCTTGTGCGGCTTCACGGAGTCGAGGAAGCCCTGCGCGTCGAGATCGGCGACGATCGCACGGCGCGCGTCGAAGCGGTCGAGCCCGCGATACTGCTCGGGGCCGTTGTCGTTGATCTTGGCGTCGAGCGTCAGGATCTCGATCGGCGCGAGCTTGTGGCGCAGGCCGACCTGGTAGTCGTTGAAGTCGTGCGCGGGCGTGACCTTCACGACGCCCGTGCCGAACTCGCGGTCGACGTAGTCGTCGGCGATCACCGGAATCTCGCGGCCCGTCAGCGGCAGCGTGACCAGCTTGCCGATCAGGTGCGCGTAACGCTCGTCTTCCGGATGGACCATCAGCGCGACGTCGCCGAGCATCGTCTCGGGACGCGTGGTGGCGACCGTCAGCGAACCCGAGCCGTCGACGAGCGGGTAGCGGATGTGCCACAGGTGGCCGTTTTCCTCTTCGCTGACGACTTCGAGGTCCGACACGGCGGTGAGCAGCACCGGATCCCAGTTGACGAGGCGCTTGCCGCGGTAGATCAGCCCTTGTTCATACAGCGTGACGAACACGTCGCGCACGGCGGCCGACATCTTGTCGTCCATCGTGAAGTATTCGCGCGACCAGTCGGTCGACGCGCCGAGGCGGCGCACCTGGTCGGTGATCGTCGAACCGGATTTCTGCTTCCATTCCCACACGCGCTCGACGAACTTCTCGCGGCCGAGATCGTGGCGCGACACGCCCTGCGCGTCGAGTTGGCGTTCGACGACGATCTGGGTGGCGATCCCCGCGTGGTCGGTGCCCGGCACCCACAGCGTGTTCTCGCCGAGCATCCGGTGATAGCGGGCGAGGCCGTCCATGATCGTCTGGTTGAACGCGTGGCCCATGTGCAGCGTGCCCGTCACGTTCGGCGGCGGCAACTGGATCGCGAAATCGGGGCGGGACGGATCGAATGCCGGGGCGGCATAGCCGCGTTTTTCCCACTCCGGCCCCCATTGGGACTCGATGGTATGGGGCTCGAAGCTCTTCGCAAGCGTGTTGTCGCTCATGTTTGGAAATCTGCCGAAAAATGCGTGAATTGGATGCCGAATCTGATAATTATAAATGGATGCCCATCGGCCAGCCATCGCCTTGCCGGCGCGGGCCGGTCGGCATGCGGCCGCGACGTGCCCGCACGGCGCGTGCGACGCGCGGCCGAACGGATCGGAAACGGTATCGCGCGGCCGACTTATAATGGCGGGTCCGCATTTTTCTCGCCCGTTAGCCGCCGCTCCATGCCCGATCTGCTCGCCAATCTGAACCCCGAACAACACGCCGCCGTCACGTTGCCGAACGAACCGGCGCTGATCCTCGCAGGGGCGGGCAGCGGCAAGACCCGCGTGCTGATCACGCGCATCGCGTGGCTGATCCAGCAGGGCTATGCATCGCCGCCCACCGTGCTCGCCGTCACCTTCACGAACAAGGCCGCGCGCGAGATGATGGCGCGCCTGTCGGCGATGATGCCGATCGACACGCGCGGGATGTGGATCGGTACGTTCCACGGGCTGTGCAACCGGATGCTGCGCACGCACTGGCGCGATGCCGGCCTGCCGCAGACCTTCCAGATCCTCGACACGGCCGACCAGCTGTCCGCGATCAAGCGGCTGATGAAGGCGGCGAACGTCGACGACGAAAAGTACCCGCCGAAGAACGTCCAGTACTTCATCAACAACGCGAAGGAGCAGGGGCTGCGCCCGGACAAGGTCGACGCGACCGACAACTTCAACCGCAAGTTCGTCGAGCTGTACCAGGCATACGACCAGCAGTGCCAGCGCGAAGGCGTCGTCGATTTCCCCGAGCTGCTGCTGCGCTGCTACGAGCTGCTCGCGTACAACGCGCCGCTGCGCGCGCACTATCAGGCGCGCTTCCGGCACATCCTCGTCGACGAGTTCCAGGACACCAACAAGCTGCAGTACGCGTGGCTCAAGATGCTCGCCGGCGGCGAGAACGCGATCTTCGCGGTCGGCGACGACGACCAGTCGATCTACGCATTCCGCGGCGCGAACGTCGGCAACATGCGCGACTTCGAGGATGAATTCCGCGTGCGCAACCTGATCAAGCTCGAGCAGAACTACCGGTCGCACGGCAACATCCTCGACGCGGCGAACCAGCTGATCTCGAACAACGCGCACCGCCTCGGCAAGAACCTGCGCACCGATGCCGGCCACGGCGAGCCCGTGCGCGTGTACGAAGCCAGCACCGACGCGCAGGAGGCCGGCTGGATCGTCGAGGAGATCCGTTCGCTGATCAACACCGGGATGGCGCGCAGCGAAGTGGCCGTTCTGTACCGCAGCAACGCGCAGTCGCGCTCGATCGAGCACACGTTGATGTCGTCGGGCATTCCGTACCGCGTGTACGGCGGCCTACGCTTTTTCGAGCGACAGGAAGTGAAGCACGCGCTCGCGTACCTGCGCCTGATCGACAACCCGAACGACGACACGGCATTCGCGCGCGTCGTCAATTTCCCGACCCGCGGGATCGGCGCGCGCTCGATCGAGCAGCTGGCCGACGCCGCGCGCCTGTACGGCTGCTCGATGGCCGCCGCGATTCCGTACGTGGCCGGCAAGGCCGGCACGAGCCTCGGCGGGTTCGCGAACCTGATCGCGAAGATGCGCGCCGACACGCAGCACATGAACCTGCCCGACACCGTCGAGCACATCGTGCGCGCGAGCGGCCTCGCCGATTTCTACCAGGGCGAGCGCGAAGGCCAGGATCGCCTCGAGAACTTGCAGGAACTCGTGAACGCGGCCACCGCGTTCATCGCCGAGGAAGGCTACGGCCTCGACACGCCGGCCCGCTCGATTCCGCTGCGCGCGGGCGCGATCGCGGCGCCCGAGCTCGGCGCCGCGACGGACGATCCGGCGGTGGACGTGCTCGACCCGGCGTCGCCCGCCGACCCCGCGCAGAACCCCGACACGATGACGCCGCTCGCGGGCTTCCTGTCGCACGCGTCGCTGGAGGCCGGCGACAACCAGGCGCAGGCCGGCCAGGACGCCGTGCAGCTGATGACGGTGCACGCGGCGAAGGGGCTCGAATTCTCGGCCGTGTTCATCACGGGGCTCGAGGAGGGGCTGTTCCCGCACGAGAACAGCGTGCTCGAATCGGACGGCCTCGAGGAAGAGCGCCGGCTGATGTACGTCGCGATCACGCGCGCGAAGGAGCGGCTCTACCTGTCGTTCGCGCAAAGCCGGATGCTGCACGGCCAGACCCGCTACAACGTGCGCTCGCGCTTCTTCGACGAACTGCCGGAGCACGTGCTGAAGTGGTTGACGCCGAAGGTCGAGGCCGGGTCGCGTTGGGGCGGGCGTTCGGACAATGCCGGCTACGGGCGCGACTGGTTCGCGCGGCCGGGCGGCGGCGGCCGCGAGCAGATCGTCGATGCGGCCGTGTCCGCGCCGCTGCCGGCGTTCGCGGACAAGCAGCGCGCGGCCGACGCCGGCTTCCGGGTCGGCCAGCAGGTATTCCATACGAAGTTCGGCGAAGGCACGGTCACCGCGCTCGAAGGCAACGGCACCGATGCGAAGGCGCAGGTGAAGTTCAAGCGCCACGGCGAGAAATGGCTCGCGCTCGCGGTCGCGAAACTGCAGGCGGTGGAATGATGGACGTCGACATGGTCGTTACGCCTGCCGGGCGGCCGCTCGGCATTCTGGCCGCGCTGCCCGAGGAACTCGGCGACCTGATCGCCGCGATGCGCGCCGACGGCGCGATGAAGACGGTCACGCTCGGCCGCCGCGATTATCACGTCGGCACCGTGCACGGTGCCGCCTGCGTCGTCACGCTCGCGCGGGTCGGCAAGGTCGCGGCCGCGGCGACGGTCAGCGCGCTGATCCACGTGTTCGGCGTGTCGGGCGTCGTGTTCACCGGCGTCGCGGGCGGCGTGTCGCGCACGGTGCGGGTCGGCGACGTCGTCGTGGCCGATACGCTGCTGCAGCACGATCTCGACGCGTCGCCGTTCTTTCCGCGCTACGAGGTGCCGCTGCTCGGCATCACGCGTTTCGCGACCGACGCGGCGCTGACGGCCCGCTTGCGGGCTGCGTGCGCGCTGTTCGTCGACGAAGAGGGCGCGCGGTTCGCCGAGCGCTTCGGGCTCGCCGGCGCGGCGCTGCACGCGGGGCTGATCATCAGCGGCGACCGCTTCGTGTCGAGCGAGCAGGAAGTCGTCGCGCTGCGCGACGCGCTGCCGGACGCGCTCGCGGTCGAAATGGAAGGCGCGGCGATCGCGCAGGTATGCGCGGAACACGACGTGCCGTTCGCGCTCGTGCGCACGATCTCCGATACGGCCGACGATCACGCGATGCAGTCGTTCTCGCACTTCCTGTCGGCGATCGCGAGCAGCTATTCGTCCGGCATCCTCAAGCGTTTCCTGACGCTGCACGCGACGACGGCGGCCTGAGGCCGCCGTCGAATTCTCCGTTCGTACCGTTCGTACCGTTCGACCGGCCGCGACGCGCACGCCGCGGCCGGTCGTTCGTCATGCCTTCTTGCGCCGGCTGCTTTCGAGGTTCGGCAGGAACACCGTCAGCACGCCGATCAGCGGCAGGAACGAGCACACCTTGTAGACGAACGGGATGCTCGTCGCGTCCGCGAGCTGGCCGAGCACGGCCGCGCCCACGCCGCCCAGGCCGAACGCGAAGCCGAAGAACAGGCCCGCGACCATCCCGACCTTGCCGGGCATCAGCTCCGTCGCATAGACGAGGATCGCGGCGAACGCCGACGCCAGCACGATGCCGATGATCACGGTCAGCACGGTCGTCCAGAACAGGTTCGCGTACGGCAGCAGCAGCGTGAACGGCGCGACGCCGAGGATCGATACCCAGATCACGTACTTGCGGCCGATCCGGTCGCCGACGGGCCCGCCGATCAGCGTGCCGGCCGCCACCGCCGCGAGGAACACGAACAGGTGGATCTGCGCGGCCTGTACCGACAGGTGGAACTTGTCGATCAGGTAGAACGTGAAATAGCTGTTGATGCTCGCGAGGTAGAAGTACTTCGAGAACACGAGCAGCACCAGCACGCCGATCGCGCCCATCACGCGGCCGCGCGACAGCGTCGGGTGGCCGGCCGATGCGGCCTTCTTCTTCATCGACGGATGCTTCTTGTACCAGTGGCCGATCTGCGTGAGCACGATCATCGCGACGAGGGCGGCCGCGGAGAACCACGCGATGCTGTGCTGGCCGTGCGGAATGATCACGAGCGCGGCGAGCAGCGGCCCGAGCGCGGAGCCCGCATTGCCGCCCACCTGGAACACCGACTGCGCGAGCCCGTGCTGGCCGCCCGACGCCATCCGCGCGACCCGCGACGATTCGGGATGGAACACCGACGAGCCGCAGCCGACGAGCGCGGCGGCCACCAGCAGCATCGGGAAATTCGACGCCACCGACATCAGCAGCAGCCCCGCGAGCGTGAAGCCCATGCCGACCGGCAGCGAGTACGGCTTCGGACGCTTGTCGGTATAGAGGCCGACGAGCGGCTGCAGCAGCGACGCGGTGATCTGGTAAGTCAGCGTGATCAGGCCGATCTGCGCGAACGACAGCGCGAACTGGCTCTTGAGCATCGGGTAGATCGCGAGGATCAACGACTGGATCATGTCGTTGAGCATGTGCGAAAAGCTGATCGCGCCGAGCACCGGATAGACGGTGCGGGCGACGGGCGGTGCGGACGGCTGGGCGGCTGTTGCGCCGGCGGAGCCGGAGTCGAGGCTGGTTTCCATGAGAGCTGAACGAGTTGAGGTGGCTGGCGCGCTCTGTTGGGGACCGGCGCGTTCTGGATCGTTGCTGCGTCAAAGAAGTGTAATGTGGCGTATCGAGAATGTCAGGCCAAGTTTTGTCGTGAATCGGACATTCGTGTGGCGGATCGGCCGGTGCATGCTTTTTTGAACGGGTATAACGCTCGCGGCGTGTCAGCCGCGTCAGCGGGGCGCGCCGGGCCGGGTGGTGTTTTACCGGACTCAAGAAACGGCGGCGCAGGCCGTAGAACGACCCAATGACAACAGGCGCGCGGCGCCCGGCACCGGCTACCCGCCGGGCAGGGCGCATGACGCGCGGCATGACCAGCCGTCGCGGGAACGCCGGACCGACCTTTCCGGCAGCGTGATCAATACGGGGTAGATCGATGAAAGCAGCATCTTTGCATCCACCGGCCGGTGCGGCCGCCGCCGCACCCGACGTTGCCGGCGGTCGCGCCGCTCGGCGTGCGCACGCGGCGCGTCGCGCGCGCCGGCCGTGGACCGTCAAGGCGACGTTGCGCGCCGCATTCGCGATCCTGCTGGCCGGCACGCTCGCGATCGGCGTGTTTTCGCTGTGGCAGATCAGCCGCCTGAACGCGTCGATCGCGTCGGTCTACGCGCAGGGGCACGTCGCGAGCCGTGCGGCCGAGGAAGTCCGCGCCGAAGTGCTGCGGGCGAGCCGCGCGCAGAAGATGCTGCTGACCGCGACCACCGCGAAGGAGCGCGACGAGCTCGGCGCCGAGGTGAGCGCGGGGCTCGCGTCGATCGGCCAGGCGCTCGGCACGCTGCAGCGCCATGCGGATCCGGCCGATGCCGGCGATTCGGCGCGGCTGCACGCATTCTCGACGGCGGTCGGCACGTGGAGCACGCATCTGCGCGATTTCGTCACGCTCGTGCGCGCGCAGCCGCTCGACCTGTCGCAGATGAACTGGCAGGTCGGCACGCAGGACGTGTCTCTGCTGGTCGAAACCGGCAAGCTCGAAAAACTCGTCGCCGAACTCGTGAAGACGCGCGGCGAAAAGTCGAAGGCGACGCTCGATGCGTCCGCGACCATTTTTTCGTCGTCGTTCGCGATGATCGCGGCGATGACGGCCGCGCTGATCGTGCTGGCCGTCGCGATCGCCGAGCGCGTCGTGCGGCGCCTCGCGTCGCAGCTCGGCGGCGAGCCCGCGCACGCGAAGGAGATTGCCGCGGACATCGCGCGCGGCGACCTGACGCGGCCGATCACGCTCGCGCGGCACGACCGCGACAGCATGGTGCGCGCGCTGGCGGAGATGCAGACCGGGCTCGCGGCCACCGTGGGCGAGATCGCGGTGAGCGCCGAGGCGATCGCGGCCGCCTCCGGCGAGATCTCCACCGGCAACCTCGACCTGTCGCGGCGTACCGAGCAGCAGGCCGTCGCGCTCGAACGCACCGCGGCCAGCATGGAGCAGCTCACGTCGACCGTACGGCAGAACGCCGAGAACGCGCGGCAGGCGAGCACGCTCGCGGCCAATGCGTCGGCGGTGGCGGAGACGGGCGGCGAGGTCGTCGGGCGCGTGGTCGCGACGATGAGCGAGATCGACGACAGCGCGAAGAACATCCGCGACATCATCGGCACGATCGAGGGGATCGCGTTCCAGACCAACATTCTCGCGTTGAACGCGGCGGTCGAGGCCGCGCGTGCCGGCGAGCAGGGGCGCGGCTTCTCGGTGGTCGCGGGCGAGGTGCGGCTGCTCGCGCAGCGCTCGGCGACCGCGGCGAAGGAGATTCGCGAACTGATCGGCGCGTCGGTCGAGCGCGTGGCGAACGGCGCTGCGCTCGCGCACGACGCGGGCCGCACGATGGGCGACGTGGTACGCGCGGTCAAGCGCGTGACCGACATCATCGGCGAGATCTCGGCGGCGTCGGACGAGCAGAGCGCGGGGATCGACGAGATCGGCCGCGCGGTCACGCAGATGGATGCCGGCACCCAGCAGAACGCGGCGCTCGTCGAGCAGGCGGCCGCAGCCGCGAACGCGCTCGACGAGCAGGCGCAGGCGTTGAAGTCGCTGGTGGGGCGCTTTCGTATCGCGGCCTGAGCCTCGCCGCGTCGCGGGTCGGCCGCCCGTGACGCGCGCAGATCGGCGGCATGCTGTCGATTGGTGACAAACCCGGCAGTCGGCCTGCGCGCAATCCCTTAGAATGCGCGTCCACACAGTTGGGGGCCAGAACCCGCGCGTGTGCACCGACACCCGCGTGCACGCCGAGCGGGTCATAACAATGACAGTGACGATTTACCTTGTCGGGTACCTGGGCATGCTCGCGTCCGCCGCGCTCGGCATGCGCGCACGCGTCGCCGCATGGCGATGGCTTGCGGCGGGCATCGCGCCGGCCGCCACGTTCGCCGTGCTGCGGGGCCAAACGGGCACCGACACGGCGATCTACCGCAATATCATCGCCGGCATCTGGAGCGGAAACCTCAAGGTCGTGCCGCGCACGCTCGAACCGGGCTTCGTGTGGCTCGTGCGCGCGCTCGAATGGGTCGGACACGATCCGCGCGTCGCGACTGCGATTCTGTCGCTGCTGGTCGTCGTCGCGTGCGTCGCCGCGTTCGGCCGGAGTACCGAGGACGCGTGCGTATTCGCCACGCTGATCTTTCCGCTGTTCTTCTACGACATGGCGATGAGCGGGCTGCGCTACGGCATCGCGTTCTGTGTCGCGAAACTCGCGTCGGACGCCTGGGCGCGCAGGCGGCACGGCGCGTCGATCGCATTCACGGCCGCGGCGGCCGGCATGCATGTCTCGGCGGCGCTGCTCGTCGTGTTGCTGCAGGTGGGACGGCTGCGCGTGCTGCGTTATGCGGGGCTGGCCGCCGCGATCGGCGGCGTGTTGTTCGCGATGCATCACGACGCGCTGCTCGCGAAGATCGGCCTCTATGCGGCGTTTACGCCACCCGCGCAGATGTCGGGCAGCGCGCCGCTCGTGCTTGCATGGCTGACGCTCGTGGCCGGCTGGGTGCTGCTTGCGCGCATGCCGCGCACGCTCGTGTTCCTGTTCGTCTGCGAGATCGCGAGCTTTGCGCTCGCGCGGATCAGCTACGCAGGGCTGCGTTTCCAGTGGCTCGTGCTGTTCGCGATGGGCTGCCAGTTCGTGCCGCTGCAGCACGTGCCGCGCATGCGTCGCCGGCACGTGATCGTTGCGCTGACGGTGGTCGGCGCAATCGGCTTTGCGATGCGACTGCGCAACATGTTCGGCGAATACGGGCTCGGCCCGTCGCCGTTCCTGCCTTACCGGTTCTTCTGGGAATGACGTAGCCGGGCGGGGGTGCCCCCTGCCGCGGCGCGATCACGACTTCTTTTGCTGGTCCGGATCGATGATGACCGTGCAGGTCGTGCCCGCCGACAGCACCACGTCGGCCGGCACTTCGTCGATCCTGATGCGCACCGGCACGCGCTGCGCGAGGCGCACCCAGTTGAAGGTCGGGTTCACGTCCGCGACGAGGTCGCGGCTTTGCGGGTTGTCGCGATCGTAGATGCCGCGCGAGATGCTCTCCACGCGGCCCTTCATCACGCCGCCGCTCATCAGCCGCATTTCGGCCGGCGCGCCGATCTTCACGCGCGGCAGCTTGGTTTCCTCGAAGTAGCCGTAGACCCAGAACGAGTGGCTGTCGACGATCGCGAGCTTCGCCTGGCCGGCCACCGCATAGTTGCCCTTGAACGTCTGCAGGTTCGTGATGTAGCCGTCGACCGGTGCCACGACGCGCGTACGTTCGAGGTTGAGCTTCGCGGCGTCGAGCGCGGCGATGGCCTGCTGGTACTGCGCATCGGCGCTCGACGCGCTGTGCGCCGCGTTCTCGCGGTTTTCCTTCGACACGACGAGCGCGTCGAGATCCGCGCGGCGGGCCGCGTCGTCGCGGCGCATCTGCAGTTCCGCGCGACGGGCGGCCACCGCCGCCTGCGCCTGCTCGACCGCGATCTGGTAGTGCGACGGGTCGATCTGCATGATCAGGTCGCCTTTCTTCACGAGCTGGTTGTCATGCACGGGCAGCTCGACGATCGCGCCCGACACGTCCGGCGCGACGTTGACGATCTCGGCGCGCACGCGCCCGTCGCGCGTCCACGGATCGTCCATGTAGTGGACCCACAGCGAGCGCCCGATGAGGATCGCGACGAGAAGGATGACGGCGGTCGCGACGAAGCCGAAGAGTTTTCTGAGCATCATGATGGTTCGGAATCAACGGTAAACGGCAAGACTCAGTCCGCCGCAAATGCAGACGAGAAGGCAGGCCCGGAACAGCGACGGGTGCCAGACGAGACGGTAGAGGCCCGTATGGGCGAGCAGGCGGTCGACAGCCCAGGTCGCGATCGCGCCGAGGGCGAACATCAGCACCACCGTGGGCATGTAGGCATCGAGAATGGCGATTTCACGCGGCATCATGACGAGGCTCCTGGTTGGGGACGCACGGGGCGATTGCGGTTGAGCGGCTCGAGCGGCGATTCCGGGTCGAGCAGCGCGGTGCGCACGAAATGCAGGTGGCTCAGGATGCGCTGCAGCCGGTGGCGCTCGTCGCGCGACGGCTCGAATGCATCGAGCGTCTGCCGGGTCGCGTCGATCGCCGCGTTGGTCGCGGCGAGCGTCGCGTCGAAACGCGCGGCGCTCGGCTTCGAGAACAGCGCCGACAGCGCGGCGCGCATCGTCTCGATCGCGCGCCGCCACGGCATCGCGGGCGCATAGCGCGGGTCCGACGGCAGCGTCGCGAGTTCGTGACGCAGGTCGATCGTCGCGTTGCCGGCTTCGAGCACCGCGAACATCCAGCGCAGCGCGTCGCGCTGCACGTCGGGCTGGTCGGCCGACAGCGTGTGCGCCTGGTACATCAGATCGCGCGCACCGCTCTCGAAGCGCGTGCGCAAGCCCGCGAGCCGCGCGTGGCCGGCCGCGACGGCCTGGTGGCGCAGGTCCGCGAACAACCGCTTCTTGAGCCACGGCGCGGTCGGCGGGAACAGGACCGCGAACGCGATCGCCGACACCACCATCGACAGCACGAGCGCGAGCGAATCGTTCATGAAGCTGGTCGGATCGTAGTGCGTGATGTTGTCCGGGCCGGCGAGGAAGCTGAAGAAGATCAGGTAGCCCATCCCGTAGCCGGCGAGCTTCGGCTTCAGCGTCATGAAGATGCCGATCGCGAGCAGCGGCGCGAGCGCGACGCACAGCAGCGGAAAGCCGTCGATGTGCGGATAGATGCCGAACGTCAGCAGGAAGCCCGTGCAGACGGCGAGCGCCGTGCCCATGCCCATCTGCGCGGACATCGCGGTCGGGCGCGGCGTCGACGACGCGAGCGCGCAGGTGGCCGCCGCCGTCAGCGTCATCGTCACGCCGCTCGGCCACGCGGTCTCGATCCAGAACCAGCCGAGCACGAGGATCACGGTCGCGGTGCGGATCGCCGCGATCACCATCGCCGTCGCATTGGTGCGCGGCTCGTAGCGCTCGATCCAGCGCTCGCGCTCGTGCGTCGCGGTCGACAGCGACGCATAGGTGGCCGCGTACTCGTGCAGGTCGGTGATGAAGCGGTACAGCAGCTCGGCGGCCGTGTCGAAGTCGAGCAGCGGAAAGTCCGGCCGCGTTTCGAGTGCGGCGCGCGTCGCGCGGATGCGGCGCGGCAGCGCGTCGCGCCATGCGAGCAGTTGCGCCGCCGCGTGGCCCGCATCGTCCGACGTGCGCACCGGTTCGCCGGCGGGCGTCAGCAGCAGCGGTGCGATCTCGCGAAAGTACGGCTCGATCGCGTCGATCGCGGCCTGCGCGCCGGCCGCATGCAGCCGGTTCATCAACTGGTGCAGCGCATGGAACCGGCTCGACGCGCTCATGAACTCGCTGTTCAGCCGCGCGAGGCGTCCGCTGCGCATCCGCGTGTCCGGATCCTCGAACACGGCCATGCTGCGCGCGGCCTCGAACCCGACCACGTCGGCGACGAAGCGCGTATGGATGGTTTCGATATGCTCGCGGTCGAGCTGGCCCGACAGCGCCGCCGCGACGTAGTCGACGAAGCTGCCGAAGCGCTTGCGCACCGTCGTGCGCATCTGCTCGCCGGTGGTCTGCGGAAACACGAGGGCGCTGACCACGCCGGCCGACACGATTCCGACCATGATTTCGGCCACGCGCGTCATCGCGCTCATGAACGCGCCGTCCGGGTGCTGCGACGCGGGCAGCCCGATCAGCGCGGTCGTGTAGCCGGCCAGCAGGAAGCCGTAGCTGCGGAAGTTGCGGTTGCGCGCGGCGCCGGCCGTGCACAGGGCGACCCACAGCGCGACCGCCAGCAGGAACAATTGCGGCTGCTGCGGAAACAGCCCGACGAAGGTGAGCGTCGCGACCAGTCCGAAGATCGTGCCGGCGACGCGGTAGAAGCTCTTCGCGAGCACCGCGCCGCTTTGCGGCTGCATCACGATGAACACGGTCGTCATCGCCGTTTTCGGTGCGGGCAGGTCGAGCCGCATCGACACGCCGGTCGCGATGAACGCGGCGAGCAGCGCCTTGAACAGGTAGAGCCACGCGGCGCCGTCGGTGCGGGCCCAGTCGCCGAACGCGGCATACCAGGCCGCGAACGGGCCGCCGGCGGGCGTGGAAGCGGGGGAGGAGGCTGACATGGCGGGCGCTCCGCGTTACCGTGCGGCCGACGTGCCGGACGTGCCGGACGTGCCGGACGTGCCGGACGTCGTGCCGGACGTGCCGGACGTGCCGGACGTGCCGGACGCGCCGGCAGCGGCGAACGCCTCGGGCCGGGCAACGGCCGCCGCGGGCTTCGCGCCCGACGGGGCGGCGCCGCCGGCGGGTGGGTCCTCCGCCGGAACGTCTTTGCCCGTCTCGACTCCGCCGCCGAGCGCGGCCATCAACTGCGCGTGCGCGGCGAGGCGTTCCGCGTCGATGCGGGCGGCCGTTTCCTGCGCGCGCAGCAGCTGCTGTTGCGCGACCAGCACGTTCACGTAATCGGTCAGCCCACGGCGGAAGCCTTCGCGCGACAGTCGATAGCTGCGATCGTTGGCCGCCACCGACCGCGCGGCGTCCTTCTTCTGTGTATCGAGCGAGCGGATCCGCACGACCTGGTCGGCGATGTCCTTGAGCGCGCCGACGATCGTCTGGTTGTAGCGCTCGACCGCCTGATCGTAGCCGGCATTCGCGGCGCCGAGCTGCGCGCGCAGCCGGCCGCCTTCGAAGATCGGCAGCGACAGCGCGGGGCCGGCCGTCCAGCCGCCGTTCATCGCGCGCAGGAAGTCGGTGAACGGCGCGGTCACGCCGAAGCCGCCGACCGTCGCGAGCAGGTCGATGTTCGGGTAGAACGACGCTTTCGCGACGTCGATGCCGCGCGCCTGCGCGTCGACCGTCCAGCGCGCCGCGACCACATCGGGGCGGCGGCCGAGCAGGTCGGCCGGCAGCGCCGACGGCAATCCGGCCGGCGCATCGAGCGCAAGCTGCGGCCGCTTGATGGCGTCGCCGGCGCCCGGGCCCTTGCCGGCGAGGGCGGCAAGCTGGTGGCGCGCGAGCTGGATCGCTTCTTCATAGCTGTCGATCTGGCGTTCGTAGTCGGGCAGCGTCGATTCCGCCTGGCTCACTTCGAGCTGCGTGCCCAGGCCGGCCTGCAGCCGCTTGCGTGCGAGATCGGCGAGCGCGCGCTGGCGTTCGAAGGTTTCGTGGGCGAGATCCAGCAGCGCGTAGTTCATCGACATGCCGACATACGCGCGCACGACGTTGACCTCGAGTTCGAGCTTCGCCGCCCGTGCGTCGGCGGCGCTCGCATGCGCGGTGTCGAGCGCGCGCTCGGTCGCGTTCTTGTCCTTGCCCCACAGATCGAGGTGGTACGACAGGCCGAGCGTGCCGGTGTTGTTCCAGGTGTCGGCATTCGCGAGCGGGCCCGGGCCGTAGTACACGTTGTCCGGCCAGTGCTCGCGCATCAGCGACAGGTTGCCGTTGATCTGCGGCAGTTCGGCCGAACGCGCGACGCGCGCCATCGCCTGCGCTTCGCGCACGCGGGCCTCGGCGGCCGCGAGGGTCGGGTTGCCGGCCTGGGCGGCGGCGATCCACGCATCGAGCTGCGGATCGCGATACGCGCGCCACCAGTCGGCGGCGGGCCAGCCCGCGTCGCGGTCGGCCGCGCGGATCGCCGCGCCTGCGTCGAGCGCGTTCGCCTCGATGCGGGTGGACTGGGTCTTGTTGTCGCCCATGCTCGCGCAACCGGCCATTATTAATGAGACTGCAAGAACCGCCAGTGCGAGCGTCCCTTTTGTCGCCGGAGACTGCACGATTTTCTCCCTTTCGGATATAGATGAGTCGGAGGCGATTATATTTTTCAGCGATTCCTGAATAAACGGACAACGGTGCAAGTCATTTTTACGAATCCTGAGATAATATTTGTTCGACCCTGTGCAACAATCCCTCCGGATTCATGGGGGTAACAGGATGGATACGCTACAAAACATGCGGGTATTCGTCCGCGTGGTCGACGCGGGCAGCTTCACCGCGGCCGCCCAGCAGATGAATTCGACCACCGCCTACGCGTCGCGCGCGGTCTCGGATCTCGAGGCGCACCTGCGCACGCGTCTCCTGAACCGCACGACGCGCCGGATCGCGCTGACCGAAGCCGGCGAGCGCTATCTGCAACGCTGCGAACAGATCCTCGCGTACGTCGACCAGGCCGAAGCCGAGGCGGGCGACGCGCATGCGCGGCCGTCCGGCAAGCTGAAGGTCCATTGCTTCACGAGCCTCGGCCAGCACTATCTGGTGCCGGCCATCGCGCGCTACCGCGAGCGCTATCCGGACGTGCACGTCGAGCTGACGCTCGCGCAGCGGATGCCCGACCTGCTCGACGAGGGGTACGACGTCGCGATCGTCGTCGGCCGCGATCTGCCCGATTCGGGGCTCGTGTCGCAGCGGCTCGGCGAGAGCTATAGCGTCGTGTGTGCATCGCCGGGCTACGTCGAGTCGCACGGCGTGCCGCAGCGGCCGGGCGATCTCGCGCAGCACGTGTGCCTCGGGATGGTCGCGCCGGGCTTTCACTTCGACGAATGGGCGCTGGCGGGGCCGGACGGCGACGAGGTCGTGTCGGTCACGGCGTCGCCGTTCCGCGTGAACGTCGCCGAGGCGCTCGCGGTGGCCGTGCGGGAGGGGATGGGCGTCGGCGGGCTGCCGGTCTATTCGGCGATCGGCTGGCTGCGCAGCGGACACATCGTGCGCGTGATGCCCGAGTACCGGTCGCACGTGATGAACATCTACGCGCTGTATCCGTCGCGCCAGTACCTCGACGCGAAAATCCGGACCTGGGTCGATTTCCTGCGCGAAACGTTGCCGCTCACGCTCGAAGCCGACGAAGCCGCGCTCGAACAGTACACGCGTGCGACATGACAGCGCGGGCGACCGCAATCTGACGAGATTTGTCCTTCACGCAACATTTTTTTACGAACGTGTGTCAGACAGTTTGATACTGTTGGAATTAACGAGATACACCACACCGGAGTAGCAATGGATACGCACCTGATGATCGGCCTTGGCGTCCTGCTGGGCGCGGCTGCCGCCGCGGCGGCGACCCGCGACCTGCTGCGTGCGATGAAGGCGAAGGCGCAGATGAAGCCCGTGCCGGTCCGCGTGCGCGATCCGCGCCGCCCCGGCCGCTGATCCTGCCGTCGCGCTTCGGGCCGGCAAGGCCGCGCCACGCGGCCGCCCGGCCCGGCGCTCAGCCGAGCTCGACGACCTTGTCCCACGCGAACGCGGGGTTTTCCCATTCGCCGGTGCGTCGGTGAAGGTAGCCGCGCGGATTGCACACCACGCGCGTGCCGCCGTCCGCCGCGTAGTCGAATGACGTATGCGTGTGGCCGTGCAGCCACAGATCCACCGGCGGGCGCACCAGTTCCGCCAGGTCCGTGACGAACCCCGCCGACGCCAGATCTTCCGCATAGCGTTCCGCCAGCGAGCGCCGGTGCGGCGCATGATGGGTGACGACGATCGTCCTGCCGGCGAACGGCGCCGCCAGTTGCGCTTCCAGCCATGCGCGACCTTGCCGGTGCAGCGCGATCGCGTCGGCCGGCGCGAAATCCCGTTCCGCCGCGCCCGGTGCCGCATGCAGCGCCGCGTCGTGCGGCCAGGTCACCTGGATCAATCCCTTGAAATCGAGCATCACGCGCAGCCCCGCGTCGATTGCGCTCGCGACGCTGGCGTCGTCGGTGCCGAACAGCGAAAAATCGGTCCAGAGCGTCGTGCCGAGCACGCGAAAGCGCTGTTCGGGATCGATATAGACGCCGTTGTTCAGGTAATGCACGTTGTCGAGCGCTCGCGCCGCGTCGCGCATCGACGACTCCAGCGCGCCGAATTCACCGTCGTAATACTCGTGGTTGCCCGGCACGTAGATCACCGGCACCGCCAGGTCGAACGTTTCGGCGGCCCAGCGCAGGCCCTCCGCGTGGTTGTGGATGTCGCCGGCCAGCACGACGAGATCCGCGTCGGCATGCGGGATCGCGTCGGGCAGGTCGTTTTCGAGATGCAGGTCGGACAGAACGCGGACTTTCACGGGATTCGCTCCGGAGTAGGCGGCTTCAGCGCAGGACCTTGCCGGGATTCATCAGGCCGCGGGGGTCGAGCGCGGCCTTCAGCGTGCGCATCAGCGTTGTTTCGACCGGCGACTTGTAGCGCTGCGCGTCGTCGATCTTCAGCTGGCCGATGCCGTGCTCCGCGCTGATCGTGCCGTGGTGGCTGTGCACGTTGTCGTAGACGATCCGGTTGATCGGCGCCTGGAACGCGGCGAGGAACGCCTTCGCATCGCCGCCTTCGGGCATCTGCACGTTGTAGTGCAGGTTGCCGTCGCCGAGGTGGCCGAACGTGACCATGCGCGCGCCCGGCGCGGCCTGCTGGATCGCCGCGTCGGTCTCGTCGATGAAGCGTGCGATCGACGAGATCGGCACCGCGATGTCGTGCTTGATGTTGAGCCCTTCATCGGCCTGCGCGAGCGGGATGTGCTCGCGCAGGTCCCAGAACGCACGCGATTGCGCGAGGTTCTCCGCGACCACCGCGTCGACCACGAGCCCGGCCTCGAACGCTTCTTCCATCAGTTTCTCGAACAGCGCGCGCGCATGCGCTTCGCTTTCGTTGTCGGACAGCTCCAGCAGCACCGTTTGCGCATGGGTCTGCGCGAACGGGTAGCGCAGTTGCGGATAGTGCTTGCCGACCAGTTGCATGCAGAAATCCGACATCAGCTCGAAGCCGGTCAACAGCGGCCCGGCCGCGCGCTGCGCCAGCGCGAGGAAATCGAGCGCCGCGTGCGGCGATTCGAGCGCGGCCAGCGCCGTGACCTGTGCCGCCGGCAGCGGATGCAGCTTCATCACCGCCGCCGTGATGATCCCGAGCGTGCCTTCGGCGCCGATGAACAAATCGCGCAGGTCGTAGCCCGTGTTGTCCTTGCGCAGTCCGCGCAGTCCGTCCCAGATCTCGCCCTGCGGCGTCACGACCTCGAGCCCGAGGCACAGCTCGCGCGCATTGCCGTAGCGCAGTACCGCGGTGCCGCCCGCATTGGTCGACAGGTTGCCGCCGATCGTGCAGCTGCCTTCCGCCGCGAGGCTCAGCGCGAACAGCCGGCCGCCTTCGCGGGCGCGCGCCTGCACGTCGGCGAGGATCACGCCGGCTTCGACGGTGATCGTGTTGTTGTGCGGATCGAGCGCGCGCACGCGGTTCAGGCGCGCGACGCTCAGCACGGCCTGGCTGCCGCTCGCGTCGGGCGTCGCGCCGCCGGCGAGGCCCGTATTGCCGCCTTGCGGCACGAGCGCGACGCCGTGCGCGTTGGCGAGCTTCACGAGCGCCGCGACTTCGGCCGTGTTCGCGGGTTTCAGCACCGCGCATGCCGCGCCCTTGTAGCGGCGGCGCCAGTCGGTCAGGAACGGTTCGGTATCGTGCGGATCGGTCAGCACGTGGTCGGCGCCGATCGCGTCGCGGCACGCGGAAACGAAAGCTTCGGAGGACATCATCACCTTGTCGCGTAAGGGTCAGGACGTGGCGCGCGGTTTTTTCGCCGCGCGCTTGAACGGCGCGACATAAGCCAGCGCCGCCACGAAGAAGCCGACGGCAAGCGCGGTCTCGCACCAGCCGAGCGTCGCGGACAGCCCGCGATCGGACATGCCGCGCACGATGCCTTCGGCAAGATAGACGAGGATCAGCATGCTCGCCCACTGCATCGTATAGATGTTACGCCGCCAGACGCCGGGCAGCGCGAGCGCGAGGGGCACGGCCTTGAGCATCAGCGCGGAGCCGCCGGGGCGCAACGGCGCGAGCCACAGCTCCCACGCGAGCGACAGCGCGATCAGCGCGACGAGACACGCGGCGGCGGCCAGCGCATAGCGCGGCCGGGCCGCGACGGCGGGGCGGGCGGGGGTGTTCATGCCGCCTCGGCGGCCTGGGCGCCGGCGAGGGCCGCGGCGGCGCGCGCGAGCCGTACGCCGAGCGCGGCCGCGAGCGCCTTCTCGTCCGCCGACAGCCCGCCGGGCGCCGAGCGATCGTGCTGCGCGACGTGCGACGCGCCGTACGGCGTGCCGCCGGTACGCGTCGTGCTGAGGGCGGATTCGGTGTAGGGGATCCCCACGATCATCATCCCGTGATGCAGCAGCGGCAGCATCATCGACAGCAGCGTCGATTCCTGGCCGCCGTGCAGGCTGCCCGTCGACGTGAACACGCTCGCGGGCTTGCCGGTCAGCGCGCCCGACAGCCATTGCGGCGTCGTGCCGTCGAGGAAATACTTCAGTGACGCGGCCATGTTGCCGAAGCGGGTCGGCGAGCCGAGCGCGAGGCCCGCGCATTCCTCGAGGTCGCGCAGTTCCGCGTACGGCGGGCCGTCGGCCGGGATGTCGGGGGCGGTGGCTTCGCAGACGGCCGACACGGGCGGTACGGTGCGGATGCGGGCCTGCATGCCCGGCACGCTGTCGATGCCGTTCGCGATCGCGAGCGCGAGATCGCGCGTGGCGCCGTGCCGGCTGTAATAGAGGACGAGGATGTCTTTCATGGGCGACGGAGCCGCGTGCGGCCGCGCGCGTGCCCGGTGCAGTCGGCCCCTGCTGGAATCGAGCGGCTATTATAGGGGCTGAAGCCGTCGCGCAGCGCGGCGGCGGCGCGCCGTGACGCGCAGCATCAGGAAGGAGAAGCCGTTTGCCGAAGTTGAGCGTGGATTTCGTCACCATCAAGCGCCTCGCGCAGTTCGCGGCCCGGCGTAGCGCCGAGGATCGCATCCCGCAAGTGGCGGGCAGCCTGACCTTCACGACGATGCTGGCGCTCGTGCCGCTCGTGACGGTCGCGTTCGCGCTGTTCACCGCGTTTCCGATGTTCGCGTCGTTCCAGATCTCGCTGCAGGGGTTCCTCGCGGATCACCTGATGCCCGCGCAGTTCAACATCCAGATCTTCAAGTACCTGAACCAGTTCGCGGCGAAGGCCAAGGGGCTGACGACGGCCGGCCTGATCGTGCTCGTCGTCACGTCGGTGATGACCATGATGACGATCGAATCGGCGTTCAACCTGATCTGGCGCGTGCGCAAGCCGCGGCCGTTCGCGCAGCGCGTGCTCGCGTACTGGGCGCTGATCACGCTCGGGCCCTTGCTGTTCGGCGTGAGCCTGTCGATCTCGTCGTACCTGTTCACGCAGTCGCTCGCATTCACCGGCGCGGCGTCGTCCACGTCGATCGTCGAGTGGCTGCTCGCGCTCGCGTCGCTGCCGCTGACGGTGCTCGCGTTCACGCTGCTGTACGTGTACCTGCCGAACTGCGCGGTCGCATGGCGCGACGCGGTGATCGGCGGCTTGTTCGCGGCCATCGCGTTCGAACTCGCGAAGCGCGGCTTCGGCTACTACGTCCGGCGCATTCCGACCTATACGGCCGTCTATGGCGCGTTCGCGGCGCTGCCGGTGTTCCTGCTGTGGGTCTATTTGAGCTGGTTCATCGCGCTGCTCGGCGCGATGGTGGCGTCGGCGCTGCCGGCGATTCGTGTCGGCCAGTTCCACCGCATCCACTATCCGGGCAGCGACCTGCTCGACGCGCTCGAACTGCTCGCACGGCTGGCCGAAGCGCGCGCGGCCGGCAAGCGCGGCCACACGGCGATGTGGCTCGCGACGATGCTGCGCTGCGACATGGAAACCGCGCAACGGTTGCTGACGACGATGGAGGAGCGGGAATGGGTGGCGCGGCTCGACGGCGACGGCGAGGCCACGCCGCGCTACATCCTGCTCGCGAACCCCGAACAGTTGACGCTCGCGCACCTGTTCGACGTGCTGGTGATCGATCGGACGGAGCTGACCTACCAGCTCCAGCGGCGCCGCAGCCACGTCGACGGCGCGGCGCTCCTCGCGGTGCTGTCGAGCGACCGGTTCGACGTGACGCTCGCGTCGCTGATCGCCGCGCACCGGCTCGCGGGCGCGCAGCCGGCCGGGAGCGCCGGTCCGGCGCCGGGCGTGGCCGACCCGCACGCGCGGCCGCCGCGGCCAGCGTGAAGGCGGGGCGGGCAGGTTACAGCGGGATCTTGCCGGTGCAGATGTCCTTGAACATCACCCAGTCGCCCATCAGGCTGTAGATCGGGTGCCGGAACGTGGCCGGGCGGTTCTTCTCGAAGAAGAAGTGTCCGACCCACGCGAACCCGTAGCCACAGACGACCGCCGCCGGCAGCCACGGCCAGTCGCCCGTCGCGACCGCCATCGCGACGCAGCCGATCACGCCGAGCGAGCCGATGAAGTGCAGCCGCCTCGACGTCAGGTTCTGGTGCTCGTTCAGGTAATACGGGTAGAAGTCAGCGAAGCTGGCGAATTGCTCCGTATGCGTATGCGCCATGGCCGTCTCCTCGGGCCGCCGTTCATGAGGCCATTGTGCGGCCGGCGGCCCGCGTCCGCAAGCGGCGGCGGACCGCCGCGCCGGCCCGTGCTTTCCTTTTGACAGGCTTTCCGATAGGATCGAAAGAGATTTTGCATTCAAGCATGAGGGGACTACGATGCGCGTCAGCGATATTCTGAAAGTGAAGGGCAACACGCTGTTTACGGTGACGCCCGATATGCCGCTGCGCGAAGCGGTCGATACGATGGCCGAACACGACATCGGTTCGCTCGTCGTGATGGAGTACGGCGATCTCGTCGGGATGCTGACGTTTCGCGAGATCATCCTGCGTCTGCACGTGAACGGCGGCGCGATCGGCGACGTGCAGGTGCGCAAGGTGATGGACGAGCCGCTCACGTGCACGCCGGAAACGGACGTCAACGAAGTGCGCCGGATGATGCTCGAGCGTCACGCGCGTTACATGCCGGTGCTCGACAAGAAGGTGTTGATGGGCGTCATTTCGTTCTACGACGTCGCGAAGACGGTCGTCGAGGCGCAGAGCTTCGAGAACCGGATGCTGAAGGCGTACATCCGCGACTGGCCGGAATCGGAAGCCGAAGCGCACAAGCCGTGAACCATGCCGCGCCCGGCACCTCGATGCATGGGCGCCGCCATCCGGCATGCGGCGGCGCAGGTTTGACCTGCGCCGCCTTTTTTTCAACGACAACAACACGAGGCCCGCGCAGCTTCGCCCAGACGATGCGCGCGTATTCCGCATGAGCGATCACACGCAAGCCACTTCCGGGCGGCGCGACGAACGGCGCGCGCACGCATCGCAGTTCGACCTGCTGCGCGAGCGCCGCTTCGCGCCGTTCTTCACGACCCAGTTCCTCGGCGCGCTGAACGACAACGTCTTCAAGATCGGCTTCACGTCGCTCGTCACGTATCACACCGCGCGGTTCTCCGGCGTCGACGCGAAGACGGCCGCGTTCCTGATTTCCGCGATCTTCATCTTGCCGTTCGTGCTGTTCTCGGCGACGTCCGGCCAGATCGCCGACAAATACGACAAGGCGACCCTCACGCGCTTCGTGAAGTCCTTCGAGATCGTGCTGATGCTGGTCGGCGCGGCGGGCTTCGTCACGCACAGCGCGACGCTGCTGTATTTGTGCACGTTCATGATGGGGATGCACTCGACGCTGTTCGGGCCCGTCAAGTATTCGTACCTGCCGCAGCATCTCGGCGAACACGAGCTGGTCGGCGGCAACGGTCTCGTCGAGATGGGCACGTTCATCGCGATCCTGATCGGCACGATCATCGGCGGCGCGGCGGCCGGCATCGAAGGCAGCGGCGAGCGCATACTCGCGGTGAGCGTCGTCGTCATCGCGCTGGCCGGGCGGCTCGTCGCGCAGCGCGTGCCGTCGACGCCCGCGCCGCAGCCCGACCTCGTGATCAACTGGAATCCGGTCAGCGAGACCTGGCGCAATCTCGGCCTCGCGCGCCAGAACCGCACGGTGTTCCTGAGTCTGCTCGGCATCTCGTGGCTGTGGTTCGTCGGCGCGACGTTCCTCACGTCGTTCTTCAATTTCGCGAAGGACGTGCTGTCCGCGAGCCCCGACGTCGTCACGGTCCTGCTCGCGACGTTCTCGGTCGGTATCGGCCTCGGTTCGCTGCTGTGCGAGCGGCTGTCGCAGCGGCGCGTCGAGATCGGGCTCGTGCCGCTCGGTTCGATCGGCATCAGCGTGTTCGCGATCGAGCTGTATTTCGCGAGCCACGCGCTGCCGTCGCCCGGCCATCTGCTGTCGGTCGGCGAATTCCTGGCCGGTGCGCGCCACTGGCGCATCCTGGCCGACCTGTTCCTGCTGGCGATGTTCGGCGGCTTCTACAGCGTGCCGCTGTACGCGCTGATCCAGAGCCGCAGCGCGCCGACGCACCGCGCGCGGATCATCGCCGCGAACAACATCCTGAATGCGCTGTTCATGATCCTGTCGGCCGTGATGGCGATGGGGCTGACCAAGGCCGGCGTCGACATCCCGGGCCTGTTCCTCGTCACCGCGCTGCTGAACGTCGTCGTCGCGGGGTATATCTACCTGCTCGTGCCCGAGTTCCTGCTGCGCTTCGTCGCGTGGGTGCTCGTGCACACCTTCTACCGGATTCGCCTCGTGCACGCGGAGCGGATCCCGGCGGAAGGGGCCGCGGTGCTCGTGTGCAACCACGTCAGCTACGTCGATGCGCTCGTGCTGGCCGCCGCGAGCCCCCGCCCGATTCGTTTCGTGATGGATCACCGGATCTTCAAGACGCGCTTCGCGAGCTGGGTATTCCGGCATGCGAAGGCGATCCCGATCGCGCCGCGTCACGAGGATCCCGCGATGCTCGCGCGCGCGTACGACCTGTGCGAGGCCGCGCTGAAGGACGGCGAACTCGTGTGCATCTTCCCCGAGGGCAAGCTGACGAAGACGGGCGACATCAACACGTTTCACCACGGCATCACCGAGATCCTGAACCGCACGCCGGCGCCGGTGATCCCGATGGCACTACGCGGGCTGTGGGGCAGCTATTTTTCGCGGCATACCGATGCGCGGATGCCGCGTCCCATCAAGCGCGGCATGATGAGCCGGCTGACGCTGGCGGTCGGTGAGCCGATCCCGGCGTCGGTTGCGACGCCCGAGTCGCTGCAGGCGGCGGTGACCGAGCTGCGCGGCGCGCGGAAGTAGAAGGGCGCCCGGCCCGATAGCGCACGGACATTCGGCTGCGTCCGGGCTGGAACGGGCGTCCGGTCGCGCCCTCCGGGGCCTTGCTTGCACACACGCCTGCGCCCAGCCGGCGGTCAGGCGGCCCGCCGGCCCGGGACGGCTGGCATAATAGCGGTTTACCTCTTTTCTCGACCGGCAAACGATCGACCTGCCTGCGGCCCCGGCAGCGCATCGGTTTGCCCATTTCTCTTTGGGCGGTTCCATCATGTCCGGCAATACCCTCGGCACGCTTTTCACTGTCACGACCTTCGGCGAATCGCACGGTCCCGCGATCGGCTGCGTGATCGACGGCTGCCCGCCGGGGATGGGGCTGACCGAAGCCGACATCCAGGCCGAGCTCGATCGCCGCAAGCCCGGCACATCGCGGCACGTGACGCAACGGCAGGAGGCCGACGAGGTCGAGATCCTGTCGGGCGTGTTCGAAGGCGTGACGACCGGTACGCCGATCGCGCTGCTGATCCGCAATACCGACCAGCGCAGCAAGGACTACGGCAACATCGTCGAGACGTTCCGTCCCGGCCACGCCGACTACACCTACTGGCAGAAATACGGCATTCGCGACTACCGCGGCGGCGGCCGTTCCTCGGCGCGCCTGACCGCGCCGATCGTCGGCGCCGGCGCGGTCGCGAAGAAGTGGCTGCGCGAGCGCTTCGGGGTCGAGGTGCGCGGTTACATGAGCGGCCTCGGCGAAATCGACGTGCCGTTCGTCGACTGGTCGCACGTGCACGAGAACCCGTTCTTCTCGCCGAACGCGGCGGTCGTGCCGGAGCTCGAGGCGTACATGGACGCGCTGCGCAAGGAGGGCGATTCGATCGGCGCGCGCATCGACGTCGTCGCGTCGGGCGTGCCGGTCGGCTGGGGCGAACCGGTGTTCGACCGGCTCGATGCCGATATCGCGAAGGCGATGATGAGCATCAATGCGGTGAAGGGCGTCGAGATCGGCGCGGGCTTCGACAGCGTCGCGCAGCGCGGCTCGGTGCACGGCGACGAACTGACGCCGGCCGGCTTCGTCGGCAACCACGCGGGCGGCGTGCTCGGCGGGATTTCGACGGGGCAGGACATCACCGTGTCGATCGCGATCAAGCCGACGTCGAGCATCCGCACGCCGCGCCGTTCGATCACGAAGAGCGGTGAGGCGGCGACGGTCGAAACCTTCGGTCGCCACGATCCGTGCGTCGGCATTCGTGCGACGCCGATCGCCGAATCGATGCTCGCGCTGGTGCTGATCGACCATGCGCTGCGTCACCGCGCGCAGTGCGGCGACGTCGAGACGCCGACGCCGAAGATCGCCGCCAGCGCGACCTGATACGAGCGGGCGGGGCGCGGCGTGCGCCATCCCGACCGTCGAACGACGAATGCAAGAGGGGCGCTGCGTGATGCAGCGCCCCGTTTCGTTTGCGGCAGTGTGTAGCGACCAAACAAAACGCGCCGCTCGTGGCGGCGCGTTCCGGCAGGTTACATGTTCGGGTAATTCGGCCCGCCGCCCCCTTCGGGCGTGACCCACACGATGTTCTGCGTCGGGTCCTTGATGTCGCAGGTCTTGCAGTGCACGCAGTTCTGCGCGTTGATCACCAGGCGATCGCCGCCGTCGTCGTTCTTCACGAACTCGTACACCGCCGCCGGGCAGAACCGCGCCTCCGGCCCCGCGTACGTGCGCAGGTTCACGTTCACCGGCACGCTCGCATCCTTCAGCGTCAGATGCGCCGGCTGGTTCTCCTCGTGGTTCGTGTTCGAGATGAACACCGACGACAGCCGGTCGAACGTCAGCTTGCCGTCCGGCTTCGGATACGCGATCGGCTCGCACTGCGACGCCGGCTTCAGCATTTCGTGATCCGCATGCTGGTGATGCAGCGTCCACGGCACGTTGCCGCCCATCACTTTCTGCTCGAGTCCGACCATCAGCGTGCCCAGGTACAGCCCCTTGGCCATCCACTGCTTGAAGTTGCGCGCGCGGTACAGCTCCGTGTACAGCCACGATTGCTTGAACGCATCCGGATACGCGTTGAGTTCGTCCGACTGGCGGCCGGCCTGCACCGCGTCGAATGCGGCGTCGGCCGCCAGCATGCCGGTCTTGATCGCCGCGTGGCTACCCTTGATCCGCGATGCGTTCAGGAAGCCCGCGTCGTCGCCGATCAGCGCGCCGCCCGGGAACACCGTCTTCGGCAGCGACAGCAGGCCGCCGGCGGTGATCGCGCGCGCGCCGTACGACACGCGCTTGCCGCCTTCGAGGAACGCGCGGATCGACGGATGCGTCTTGTAGCGCTGGAATTCCTCGAACGGCGACAGGTACGGGTTCGTGTAACCCAGGCCCACCACGAAGCCGACCACGACCTGGTTGTTGTCCATGTGATACAGGAACGAGCCGCCGTAGGTATCGGACTTCAGCGGCCAGCCGGCCGTGTGGATCACGAGACCCGGCTTGTGCTTCGCGGGATCGATTTCCCACAGTTCCTTGATGCCGATCCCGTACGCCTGCGGATCGGCGTTCGCGTCGAGCTTGAACTTCGAGATCAGCTGGCGGCCGAGGTGGCCGCGGCAGCCTTCGGCGAACAGCGTGTACTTCGCGTGCAATTCCATGCCGAGCTGGAAGTTCTCGGTCGGCTCGCCGTCCTTGCCCACGCCCATGTTGCCGGTCGCGACGCCTTTGACCGAGCCGTCGTCGTTGTAGAGGATTTCCGCGGCGGGGAAGCCCGGGAAAATCTCGACGCCCAGCGCTTCGGCCTGTGCCCCGAGCCAGCGCGTGACGTTGCCCAGCGAGATCACGTAATTGCCGTGATTCTTGAAGTTCTCGGGCAGCGCCCAGTTCGGCGTGGTCACCGCGCTTTTCTCGGACAGGAACAGGAAGCGGTCTTCCGTCACCTCGACATCGAGCGGTGCGCCCCGTTCCTTCCAGTCGGGAAACAGTTCGGTGATCGCGCGCGGGTCCATCACCGCGCCCGACAGGATGTGCGCGCCGATCTCGGAACCCTTCTCGAGCACGCATACGCCGATCTCGGTGCCTTTCTCGGCGGCCAGCTGCTTGAGCCGGATCGCCGCCGACAGCCCGGCGGGGCCGCCGCCGACGATCACGACGTCGTATTCCATCGATTCGCGCGGGCCGTATTGCTCGATGAGGCTTGCGGGGGTCATTGGCGTTCCTCTAACCGTTAGAATGCTTTTATTCGGGAGCGTATTGTCTGCGAAACGAAACGCTTGCCGCAACAACATGCAAGTAGATTAGCACGATCGTTCTATTTTTTGTGCTAGGGTAATGCCGCTCAGGCAGTGCCGCCTGGGCTGGCGAAACGATATCGAAAGGGGATGTGCAAATGGGTCGATCGATCAATCTGGAAGGCAAGGTTGCGCTGGTCACGGGCGCGTCGAGCGGCCTCGGGCAGCGTTTTGCGCAGGTGCTGTCGCAGGCCGGCGCGAAGGTCGTGCTCGCGAGCCGCCGCGTCGAACGCCTGAAGGAGCTGCGTGCGGAGATCGAGGCGGCGGGCGGTGCCGCGCACGTCGTATCGCTCGACGTGACCGACGTCCAGAGCATCAAGGCGGCCGTCGCGCATGCGGAGACGGAAGCCGGCACGATCGACATCCTCGTGAACAATTCGGGTGTGTCGACGATGCAGAAGCTCGTCGACGTGACGCCGGCGGATTTCGAGTTCGTGTTCGATACGAACACGCGCGGCGCATTTTTCGTCGCGCAGGAAGTCGCGAAGCGGATGATCATGCGCGCGAACGGCGGCGGCAACGGCAAGCCGCCGTGCCGGATCATCAACATCGCGTCGGTGGCCGGGCTGCGCGTGTTCCCGCAGATCGGGCTGTACGCGATGAGCAAGGCCGCGGTCGTGCAGATGACGCGCGCGATGGCGCTGGAGTGGGGGCGCCACGGGATCAACGTGAACGCGATCTGTCCGGGCTATATCGATACCGAAATCAATCATTACCTGTGGGAAACCGAACAGGGCCAGAAGCTGCAGTCGATGCTGCCGCGCCGGCGCGTCGGCAAGCCGCAGGATCTCGACGGGCTGTTGTTGCTGCTCGCGGCCGACGAGTCGCAGTTCATCAACGGTTCGATCATCTCCGCCGACGACGGTTTCGGCCTCGCCTGAGCGGGTGACATTCAGCAACAAAGAAGAGTGCAATGAGCGCAACAAGCGATTACTCCCCCGTTTTTGAGATGTCGATGCCGATCCGCTGGGGCGACATGGACGCGTTCGGCCATGTGAACAACACGGTCTATTTCCGCTACATGGAGCAGGCGCGGATTTCGTGGTTCGAGGCGCTCGGCATTGCCGGCGGCAACGGCGAGGGGCAGGGGCCCGTCATCGTCACGGCGTCGATGGAATTCCTCAAGCAGCTGCACTATCCGGGCGACGTGATCGCGAAGATGTCGGCCGCCAAGCCCGGCCGAAGCAGCTTCGACACCGGGTTCGAGCTCACGCGCGCGGACGATCCGCAGCACGTCTATGCGCGTGGCAACGCACGCTGCGTGTGGGTCGACTACGCGCTCGGCAAGTCGGTGCCGCTGCCGCAACTGCTGCGCGACACGATCGAGCACGCGCTCGCGACGAAAGTCGTCTGAGCGCGGCTGCCGGCAGGCCGGCACCGGGCGCCGGTGGCATGCCGTGCCTGTTGTTTCTCCGTTGTTTCCCCTGATCGGCCGCCATGTGCGGCCGATTGTCGTTCGAGCGCCGCCACGCGATGCGCGTTCACTGCCCGAGCAGGCGCTGGAGCAGCTCCGGCGTGTTGTTCGTCCCGTATTTACGCATCAGCCGGGCGCGGTAGATGTCGACCGTGCGCGAGCTGATGTCGAGCACGCGCCCGATCTGCTTGCTGGTCTTGCCGGTCGCGAGCTGGGCGGCGATTTCGCGCTCGCGCGGCGTCAGCTCGACCGCGACACGGCGCGTCGCGCTCAAGTCCTCGAAGGTCCAGACGCCGGCCGCGAGCGGCGCGGTGCGGTCGAGCGCGCGGCCCGTCACGTGGCACCAGAACAGCTCGCCGTCCGCGCGCTTCATGATTCTGTCATCCGAGTAGATGCCGTTCGCTGCCATCACGCGCGAGATGCGCTCGCCGATTCGCTGGAATTCGTCCGTCGACGGATAGAGCACCTCGTACGATTTCCCGATCAGGTCGCCCCGCGCGCACCGGAAGATCGACGCGAGCGCGTCGTTGCAGTCCTCGATCACGCGGTCGCGCGACAGCACGAGGCCGAGCGGCGCGAGGTGGAAGGCGGTCTGGTAATCGAGGTCGGGCATGGCGCGGGCAAGCGGAGGCAAATGCTTATGTATTTTTGCGTATTGTGCCGTATCGGCGTCACATCGTACCCTTTCGGGCATCTCGCGGCGGTTTGCCGCGACATAAAAACAGCGCGCCTCGACGCAGGTATCGCCGTGCATGCATAGAATGGTGCGGCGGGCTTGCGGCCCACAAGGGCGCGTGAACCGGTTTCGCTGGTTTCCATAGAGGAAGGGACAACAGATGAACAAAGTCTATCCAAGCGCGGCCGCCGCGCTGGAAGGGATCGTCCGTGACGGACAGACCTTCGCGGTGGGCGGCTTCGGCCTGTGCGGGATTCCGGAGGCGCTGATCGCGGCGTTGCGCGATACGGCCGTCAAGGGCATCACCTGCATCAGCAACAACGCGGGTGTCGACGGTTTCGGCCTCGGCCTGCTGCTGGAAACGCGCCAGATCAAGAAGATGATCTCGTCGTACGTCGGCGAGAACAAGGAGTTCGAGCGCCAGTACCTGGCCGGCGAACTCGAGCTCGAATTCACGCCGCAGGGCACGCTCGCCGAAAAGCTGCGCGCGGGCGGCGCGGGCATCCCCGCATTCTTCACGAATACCGGCTACGGCACCGTGATTGCGGAAGGCAAGGAAACGCGCCAGTTCGGCGATCGCCACTACGTGCTCGAGCCGTCGCTGACGGCCGACGTCGCGCTCGTCAAGGCGTGGAAGGCCGACAAGTCGGGCAATCTCATCTACCGCCGCACCGCGCGCAACTTCAACCCGATGTGCGCGATGGCCGGCAAGATCACCGTGGTGGAGGTCGAGGAGATCGTCGAGAACGGCACGCTCGATCCGGACCAGGTTCATACGCCGGGGATCTTCGTGCAGCGCATCGTGTTGAACGCGACGCCTGAAAAACGCATCGAACAACGCGTCATCCGCGCGAAAGGAGACTGACATGGCCTGGAATCGTGACCAGATGGCCGCGCGCGCGGCGAAGGAACTGCAGGACGGCTTCTACGTGAACCTCGGCATCGGCCTGCCGACGCTCGTCGCGAACCACGTGCCGCAAGGCGTCGAGGTGTGGCTGCAGTCGGAGAACGGCCTGCTCGGCATCGGCCCGTCGCCGACCGAAGACGAAGTCGACGCCGATCTCATCAACGCCGGCAAGCAGACCGTCACGACGCTGCCGGGTTCGTCGATCTTCTCGTCGGCCGATTCGTTCGCGATGATTCGCGGCGGTCACATCAACCTGGCGATCCTCGGCGCGATGCAGGTCAGCAAGCGGGGCGATCTCGCGAACTGGATGATCCCGGGCAAGATGATCAAGGGGATGGGCGGCGCGATGGATCTCGTCGCCGGCGTGAAGCGCGTCGTCGTGCTGATGGAGCATGTCGCGAAGGGCGATCAGCACAAGATCCTCGACGAATGCAACCTGCCGCTCACGGGTGTCGGTGTGGTCGACCTGATCATCACCGATCTCGGCGTGATCGAAGTGACGCCGGCCGGGTTGAAGGTGCTCGAGCTCGCCGACGGCGTGAGCGCCGATGAGATCCAGGCGAAGACGGGAGCGCCGCTCGACGTCAGCGCCGTGGCCTGAGCGTCACGTTGTCGCGTCATTCTCGACGCCCCGCGTTCCTCACGGAACGCGGGGCGTTTTGTCATGACCGCATGCGTCACGCGATCGCGCCGCCGCCGTCGATCGGTACCGTTGAGCCGGTTGCATTGGCGGCGCCCCGTCATTCCGAAGCGGTTTACAATCGTTTGCATCGGGCGCCGCAAGCGTTGCCCCATGCGGGCCCCCGTTCGACAGGATGCCAACGATGCCACCGACTTCAGCGAATCCTCAGGTTCCCCGCCAGCGGCGCGTGCAATGCGCGAGCCCGGCCGGCCTCCATCACGTTGCCTATACCGAATGGGGCGACTCAGCCAATCCGCGCGTGCTCGTCTGCGTGCACGGCCTGACCCGCTCCGGGCGCGATTTCGACCGGCTCGCCGCCGCGCTGTCCGATACGTATCGCGTTGTCTGCCCCGATGTCGTCGGGCGTGGCCGGTCGGACCGGCTGGCCGATCCGCGGCACTATGCGATTCCGCAGTACGTGGCCGACATGGTGACGCTGATCGCGCGCCTCGACGTCGAATCGGTCGACTGGTTCGGCACGTCGATGGGCGGCCTGATCGGCATGGCGCTCGCGGGGCTTCCCGGCACGCCGGTGCGGCGGATGATCGTCAACGACGTCGGCCCGCGCATCGAGCCCGATTCGCTGACGCGCATCGGCGAATATCTCGGCGTGCAGCCGCGCTTTGCGACCGAGCAGGAGGCGATCGACTATCTGACCTCGCTGTCGCTGCCGTTCGGAGCGCTGAGCGCCGACGAGTGGCGCGAGATCAACGGGCCGCTGCTGCACGAACTGCCCGAAGGCGGCTGGACGATGCGCTACGATCCGCGCATCGCCGAGCCGTTCAAGGCGACGACGCCCGAACTGGCCGCGCTCGGCGAGGCCGCGCTGTGGCGCGCGATCGAAACGACGGATGCAATGCTGCTCGTCGTGCGCGGCGAGACGTCCGACTTGCTGTCGCGCGAGACGGCGGCCGAAATGGTCCGTCGCGGCCGGCATGTGACGCAGGTCGAGATTCCGGGGGCGGGCCACGCGCCGGCCTTCGTCAGCGCCGACCAGATTGCGCTCGCGCGGCGGTTTTTCGTCGAAGGCGACGTATAAACGCGTCATAATATGCGGTTCGGCGGTGCGCGGGCCGTGCCGCCGCCCGATTTCTTACCCATTCACGACCGGAACACTTTCATGGCAGTCATTCGTCATCACGTCGGGGCCCGTCTCTCCGAAACCGCGATCCACAACGGTACCGTGTATCTGGCAGGCCAGATCGCCGAAGACACCACGCAGGACATCCGCGGCCAGACGCGCGAAGTGCTCGGCCACATCGACCGCCTGCTCGCCGAAGCGAACAGCGACAAGGCGCATCTGCTGTCGGTGCAGATCTACATCTCGGATCTCGCGAATTTCGAAGGCATGAATGCGGAGTGGGACGCATGGGTCGCGCAGGGCAACACGCCGCCGCGCGCCACCGTCGAGGCGAAGCTCGCCGATCCGGCGCTGCTCGTCGAGATCGTGGTCGTCGCCGCGCAGCGGAGCTGAGTCGAGCTGAGCGTTATCCGACGATGACCGTATTCCGGCAGGCCGTGCAATGACCGAATCCGTTTCCGCTTCCCCCGTCGCGGCGCCGTCGTTCGACGACGTGCTCGCGTTCGTGCGCGAGCGGGCCGGCGACGCGCGCCTGTCGTCGGGCGAGCTGCTCGCCGATCACTCGGCCGGCACGGCGGCGATCATGCGCACGCTGAACGTCGATCCGTCCGCGATGCAGGCCGCCGCGCTGTTCGTGCTGACGCCGCACTTGAGCGACCCCGGGCGCGAGCTGACCGAGCGTTTCGGCGACGAAGTCGCGCGGCTCGTGTCCGACGTGCGCAAGCTGTTGCGGCTCGGCACCGTCAGCCTGCGCGTCGCGCAGAACGCGAAGCCCGACTCCGGACGCGACGCGGCGCAAGAGCGGCGTGCGCAGATCGAGGCGCTGCGCAAGATGCTGCTCGCATTCGCGCAGGACATCCGCGTGGTGCTGATCCGGCTCGCGTCGCGGTTGCAGTCGCTGCGCTACTACGCGGCCGCGAAGATCGACCCGCCGCCGGACGTCGCGCGCGAGACGCTCGAGATCTATGCGCCGCTCGCGAATCGTCTCGGTATCTGGCAACTGAAGTGGGAGCTCGAGGATCTCGCGTTTCGCTTCGAGGATCCCGTCACCTACAAGCGGATCGCGAAGCTGCTCGACGAGAAGCGCATCGAGCGCGAGGCGTACGTCACGCAGGCGATCGCGCGGTTGCAGCACGAGCTGGCGGAAGCGAACATCCAGGCCGACGTGAGCGGCCGGCCGAAGCATATCTACAGCATCTGGCGCAAGATGCGCGGCAAGGAGCTCGATTTCTCCGAGCTGTACGACGTTCGCGCGTTCCGCGTGATCGTGCCGGACATCAAGGATTGCTACGCGGTGCTCGGCATCGTGCATCACTTGTGGCAGCCGGTTCCGAAGGAATTCGACGACTACATCTCGCGGCCGAAGCCGAACGGCTACAAGTCGCTGCATACGGTCGTGATCGGCGACGACGGCCGTGCGTTCGAAGTGCAGATCCGCACGCAGGAGATGCATCGTTTCGCCGAGTACGGCGTCGCCGCGCACTGGCGCTACAAGGAGGCCGGCGCGCGCGGCTACGGCGGCCAGTTCTCGGCGAACGACAAGTACGACGAGAAGATCGCGTGGCTGCGCCAGTTGCTCGCGTGGAAGGACGACGTCGAGGACGGCACCGAAGTGTCGGGCGACCAGGCGTGGGCGCAATTGCGCGAGACGTCGCTCGACGACGACCACATCTACGTGCTGACGCCGCAGGCGCGCGTGATCGCGCTGCCGCAGGGCGCGACGCCGGTCGATTTCGCGTATCACCTGCACAGCGAGCTTGGCCATCGCTGCCGTGGCGCGCGCGTCGATGGCGTGATGGTGCCGCTGAACACGTCGCTCGCGAACGGCCAGACGGTCGAGATCGTCGCGGTGAAGGAGGGCGGGCCGTCGCGCGACTGGCTGAACCTGCAGCTCGGCTACCTGAAGAGCCCGCGCGCGCGGCAGAAAGTGCGTGCGTGGTTCAACTCGATCGAGCAGGAAGAAAACGTCGCGCACGGCCGCGCGCTCGTCGAAAAGACGCTGCAGCGCGAGGGCAAGACGTCGGTCAGCCTGGACAATCTCGCCGCGAAGCTCGGTTTCAAGTCGCCCGAGGAGCTGTTCTCGGTCGTCGGCAAGGAAGAATTCAGCCTGCGCAACGTCGAGCATGCGCTGTCCGATGCGCCGCCGCCGGAACCGGCGCCCGAGGCGCCGGCCGATTTCGAGAAGCGCAGCAGCGGCGCAAGCGTCGCGCATGGTGCGTCGACCGGCGTGCTGGTGGTGGGCGTCGACGCGCTGCTGACGCAACTCGCGCGCTGCTGCCGTCCGGCGCCGCCCGATCCGATCAGCGGTTTCGTCACGCGCGGCAAGGGGATGTCGATCCATCGCACCGACTGTCCGACGTTTCGCCGGATGGTCGAGCGCGCGCCGGAGCGCGTGCTGCAGACGACCTGGTCGGCAGACGTGCTCGGCGGGCGCGGCGCATCCGTCTATCCGGTCGACCTGATGATCGAGGCGAGCGACCGGCAAGGGTTGCTGCGCGATATCTCCGAAGTGTTCGCGCGGGAAAAGATCAACGTCGTTGGCGTGAAGACGCAGAGCCGCCGCAATGCGGCATTCATGCAGTTCACGGTCGAGGTGTCGAATTCGGCGCAGGTGCAGCGCGCGTGCACGCTGCTCGGCGAGGTGCAGGGCGTCGTGCGGGCGGCGCGAAAAGCGTGATGGGGTTGGAACGGCGTTCTTTTGCTGCAACCGCATAAAACACTTGCCAAGCCGGTAGCAGCACCATATAATCTTAGCTTCTCTAGGCTCGTAGCTCAGCTGGTTAGAGCACCACCTTGACATGGTGGGGGTCGTTGGTTCGAGTCCAATCGAGCCTACCAACGAATTGAGAATGCCCGGTCTTCGGGTGTTCGATGCAGTACACAACTCAACGCAAACAAGGCGAATACGGTTATGACACCGCGAACGTTGACCGAAACCACTTCGGAGCGACGCTAGTCGAGGAACGTTTTCGCCCTTTCAGGTTGAGTGAAGTATCGAATGCGGCCCCTCGAAAGCGGGGCCGCATTTTTTTTGTCGCGAATTTTTCACGCGTGAGTTTGATCTCGCGTACCTGGTCTGCCGCCCACTGTCGGCATCACGGAGATTGCTATGGTTTCGATACGCTTGCCTGACGGCTCAGTTCGACAATACGAGCATCCGGTGACAGTTGCCGAGGTTGCGGCCTCGATCGGTCCCGGCTTGGCGAAGGCTGCGCTTGGTGGCAAGCTCGATGGCGAGCTCGTGGATACGTCGACGGTGATCGACCGCGACGCGTCGCTCGCGATCGTCACGGACAAGGATGCCGACGGCCTCGACATCATCCGCCACTCGACCGCCCACTTGCTCGCGTATGCGGTGAAGGAACTGTATCCGGACGCGCAGGTGACGATCGGCCCCGTGATCGACAACGGTTTCTATTACGACTTCTCGTACAACCGCCCGTTTACGCCGGAAGATCTCGAAAAGATCGAAAAGCGCATGCAGGAGCTCGCGAAGAAGGACGAGCCAGTCACGCGCCGCGTCGTGTCGCGCGACGAGGCGGCCGGTTACTTCCGCAGCATCGGCGAGAAGTACAAGGCCGAGATCATCGAATCGATTCCGCAAAGCGACGAAATCAAGCTGTACTCGCACGGCGGCTTCACCGATCTGTGCCGCGGCCCGCACGTGCCGTCCACCGGCAAGCTGAAGGTGTTCAAGCTGATGAAGGTCGCGGGCGCGTACTGGCGCGGCGATTCGAAGAACGAGCAGCTGCAGCGCATCTACGGCACGGCCTGGACGAAGAAGGAAGATCAGGATCAGTACCTGCACATGCTCGAGGAAGCGGAAAAGCGCGACCACCGCAAGCTGGGCAAGCAGCTCGACCTGTTCCACATGCAGGAAGAGTCGCCGGGCATGGTGTTCTGGCATCCGAAGGGCTGGGCGCTGTGGCAGCAGGTCGAGCAGTACATGCGCCGCCGCGTCAACGAAGCCGGCTATCTCGAGATCAAGACGCCGATGATCATGGACCGCTCGCTGTGGGAGGCGTCGGGCCACTGGCAGAACTATCGCGAGAACATGTTCACGACGGAGTCGGAGAAGCGCGACTACGCGATCAAGCCGATGAACTGCCCGGGCCACGTCCAGGTGTTCAAGCACGGCCTGCGCTCGTACCGCGACCTGCCGCTGCGTTACGCGGAATTCGGCTCGTGCCACCGCAACGAGGCGTCGGGTGCGCTGCACGGCCTGATGCGCGTGCGCGGCTTCGTGCAGGACGATGCGCACATCTTCTGTACGGAAGACCAGATCATTGCCGAGTCGATCGCCTTCAACAAACTCGCGATGAGCGTGTACGGCGATTTCGGCTTCGAGCACATCGACATCAAGCTGTCGCTGCGCCCGGAGCAGCGCATGGGTTCGGACGAAACCTGGGATCGTGCCGAGCAGGGGCTGCGCGAAGCGCTGACGGCATGCGGCCTCACGTGGGAAGAGTTGCCGGGTGAGGGCGCGTTCTACGGCCCGAAGATCGAGTACCACATCAAGGATGCGCTCGGCCGTTCGTGGCAGTGCGGCACGCTGCAGCTCGACATGATGCTGCCGGAGCGCCTGGGCGCCGAGTACGTGGCGGAAGACAACAGCCGCCGCCGGCCGGTGATGCTGCACCGCGCGATCGTCGGCTCGATGGAGCGTTTCCTCGGCATTTTGATCGAGCACCATGCTGGTGCAATGCCGGTCTGGCTCGCGCCGTACCAGGCAATTGTGCTCAATATCGCCGAAAGTCAGGCCGAATATGCGCAGGCTCTGACCCAATCGTTGCAAAAACAAGGGGTTAGAGTGGCGGCCGATTTGCGCAACGAGAAGATTAGCTATAAAATACGCGAGCACACGCTGGAAAAGGTGCCTTATCTCCTCGTCGTGGGCGATAAGGAGCGTGATGCGCAAACGGTAGCCGTGCGTGCCCGTGGCGGCGTCGATCTTGGCGTAATGCCGGTCGAAGCCTTCGTTGAGCGTCTGCAGGAAGACCTGCGCTCGTTCAAGTAACCGCCCTGGCAGCGCGGCTCGTTTTTTTAATTTTTAGAGGAAACGTAACATCGCTACTGATAAGTCGTCGCACCGCATCAACGGTGAAATCACTGCGCCGGAAGTGCGCCTGGTCGGGATCGAGAACGAACCGCTCGGTATCGTAAAACTCGCTGATGCTTTCCGTAAATCGGAAGAACTGGATGTTGACCTGGTGGAAATCGCGCCGCAAGCGGTGCCGCCGGTTTGCCGTCTGATGGATTACGGCAAGTTCAAGTACCAGGAATCGAAGAAGCAGCATGAAGCGAAGCTGAAGCAGAAGGTCATCCAGGTCAAGGAAGTCAAGTTCCGCCCGGGTACCGATGACGGGGATTACAACGTCAAGCTTCGCAACCTCACGCGCTTCCTCGAAGAGGGCGACAAGACGAAGATCACGTTGCGTTTCCGCGGCCGCGAAATGGCTCACCAGGAAATCGGTATGCGGATGCTCGAGCGTCTGCGCACGGATCTCGAGGAAGTCGGCCAGGTCGAGCAGATGCCGAAGATGGAAGGGCGCCAGATGATCATGGTGCTCTCGCCGAAGAAAAAGAAGTAACGGGCCCGCGCGCATCGCGCGCAGGTTCGACAGTGGTTCGGCGCGTCGCCCGGTCAGGGCGGCGCGCCAACAATGACGGCGGCTGCGCAAGCGGTACGCCGTACACAAGTGGACTGGGTTTCGAAGGGCGGGTTCAGGGCGCAAGCCAACCGCACACCCATCGCCATCTAATAAACTGGAGTTGTCGTCATGCCGAAGATGAAGACCAAGAAGAGTGCTGCAAAGCGCTTCGTGGTGCGTCCGGGCGGTACCGTCAAGCGCGGTCAAGCCTTCAAGCGCCACATCCTGACCAAGAAAACCACGAAGAACAAGCGTCACCTGCGCGGCGCAACGGCAGTTCATGATTCCGATCTGAACTCCGTCCGCGCAATGCTGCCGTTCGCGTAACCCCTCAACCGATACTCCAAGGAGAGAAACATGCCTCGAGTCAAACGTGGGGTAACCGCACGGGCCCGCCACAAGAAGATCATCAACCTGGCCAAGGGTTATCGCGGCCGCCGCAATAACGTCTACCGCATCGCCAAGCAGGCGGTGATGCGCGCTGGTCAGTACGCGTACCGCGATCGCCGCAACAAGAAGCGTGTGTTCCGCGCACTGTGGATCACGCGTATCAACGCGGCAGTTCGCCAGCACGACATGACCTACAGCGTGTTCATCAACGGCCTGAAGAAGGCGTCGATCGAACTCGACCGTAAGGTGCTGGCCGACATGGCGGTGTTCGACAAGGCTGCTTTTGCTGCGATCGTCAAGCAGGTGAAAGCCGCCGTTGCAGCCTAATTGCGAAATTAGCACTGCGTGGTTAGTTGCAGCGAGGTTCCGGTAGTCTCGGCCGCTGCAGCGAAAACGGGGCTCTTCCGAGCCCCTTTTTTGTTTGGTGGGCGGTTTCGCTCGCCAAGACCGAATGACGTTGGAAATGATGGGATCTATGGATCTGGACCAGATTGTCGCCGACGCGCAGCAGTCCTTCGAACAGGCTGCCGACATCACCACGCTCGAAAACGAGAAAGCACGATTTCTCGGCAAATCGGGTGCGCTGACCGAGTTGCTGAAGGGCCTCGGCAAGCTCGATCCCGAAGCACGCAAGACCGAAGGCGCGCGCATCAACGTCGCGAAGCAGCAGGTCGAAGCCGCGCTCGCCGCCCGTCGCCAGGCACTGGCCGACGCGCTGCTGAATCAGCGCCTCACCGCCGAAGCGATCGACGTGACGTTGCCGGGCCGTGGCGCCGGCGCGGGCAGCCTGCACCCGGTGATGCGCACGTGGGAGCGGGTCGAACAGATTTTCGGCTCGATCGGTTTCGACGTGGCCGACGGCCCTGAAATCGAGACCGACTGGTACAACTTCACGTCGCTGAACAGCCCGGAGAACCATCCGGCGCGTTCGATGCAGGACACCTTCTACGTCGAAGGCAAGGACGCCGACGGCCGCCAGCTGCTGCTGCGCACGCACACGAGCCCGATGCAGGTGCGTTATGCGCGCATGAACCGTCCGCCGATCAAGGTGATCGCGCCGGGCCGCACGTATCGCGTCGACAGCGATGCGACCCACTCGCCGATGTTCAATCAGGTCGAGGGGCTGTGGATCGACGAAAACATCAGTTTCGCCGACCTCAAGGGCGTCTATACCGACTTCCTGAAAAAATTCTTCGAGCGCGACGACATCTTCGTGCGCTTCCGTCCGTCGTATTTCCCGTTCACGGAACCGTCGGCCGAGATCGACATGATGTTCGAGCACGGCAAGAACGCCGGCAAGTGGCTCGAAATTTCCGGCTCCGGGCAGGTGCATCCGACCGTGATCCGCAACATGGGCCTCGACCCCGAGCGCTACATCGGTTTCGCGTTCGGCAGCGGCCTCGAGCGCCTGACGATGCTGCGCTACGGCGTCCAGGATCTCCGGTTGTTCTTCGAGAACGACCTGCGTTTCCTGCGCCAGTTCGCATAACGCCGCTCGCCGCGCCGACCCGTGCCCGCGCACGCTCCGACGGACGTTTCCGAGGGGCCCGGGCGTCGATCTAACCTGTTTCGAACGTAGACATCCATGCAATTCCCTGAATCCTGGTTGAGAACCTTTGTCGACCCGCAGCTGACGACCGACGCACTGTCGCACGCGCTGACGATGGCGGGGCTCGAAGTCGAATCGCTGAGCAAGGCTGCGCCGCCGACGTCGAAGATCGTCGTCGGCCGCGTGCTCGAAGTCGTCAAGCATCCGGATGCGGACAAGCTCAATGTCTGCCAGGTCGACGCCGGCACCGGCGCGACGCTGAACATCGTCTGCGGCGCACCGAACGTGGCGCCCGGCATCAAGGTGCCGGTCGCGCTGATCGGTGCGGAACTGCCGCCGGCGGAAGAGGGCGGCAAGCCGTTCGCGATCAAGCTGTCGAAGCTGCGCGGCGTGGAGAGCCAGGGGATGCTGTGTTCGGCGCGCGAGCTGAAGCTGTCCGAGGATCACAGCGGGCTGCTGATCCTGCCGGAAGACACGCCGGTCGGCCAGGACATTCGCGAAACCCTCAATCTCGACGACACGATCTTCGAAATCAAGCTGACGCCGAACAAGGCCGACTGCCTGTCGGTGTTCGGTATCGCCCGCGAGACGGCCGCGATCACCGGTGCGCCGCTGACGCCGGTCGACATCCGCCCGGTGAACGTCGAGCTCGACGAAACGCTGCCGGTGCGCATTGCCGCGCCCGATCTGTGCGGCCGCTTCTCGGGTCGCGTGATCCGCGGCGTGAACGCGCATGCGAAGACGCCGCAGTGGATGGTCGAGCGCCTCGAGCGTTCGGGCCAGCGCAGCGTGTCCGCGCTCGTCGACATCTCGAACTACGTGATGTTCGAACTCGGCCGCCCGTCGCACGTGTTCGATCTCGACAAGATCCACGGCGGCATCGAAGTGCGCTGGGGCAAGCGCGGCGAATCGCTGAAGCTGCTCAACGGCAACACGGTGGAACTCGACGAAACGGTCGGCGTGATTGCGGACGATCGTCACGTAGAAAGCCTGGCCGGCATCATGGGCGGCGACAGCACGGCCGTCACGCTCGATACGACCAACATCTACCTGGAAGCCGCGTTCTGGTGGCCGGACAGCATCCGCGGCCGCGCGCGCAAGTACAACTTCTCGACCGATGCGGCCCATCGCTTCGAGCGCGGTGTCGATTACGCGACGACCGTCGAGCACGTCGAGCGCATCACGCAACTGATCCTCGAGATCTGCGGCGGCAAGGCCGGCCCGGTCGACGATCAGGCGGTGAACCTGCCGCAGCGCGCGCCGGTGAAGATGCGCGTGTCGCGCGCGAACCGCATCATCGGCGTGAAGATCGACGCCGACGAGATCGCGGACATCTTCACGCGCCTCGGCCTGCCGTTCGAGCGTGAAGACGATGCGTTCCTCGTCACGCCGCCGTCGCACCGCTTCGACATCGAGATCGAGGAAGACCTGATCGAGGAAGTGGCGCGCATCTACGGCTTCGAGAAGATCCCGGCGCGGCCGCCGGTCGCGACGAGCGAAATGCGCGCGACCAACGAGACGCGGCGTTCGATCCACGATATCCGTCACGCGCTGGCCGCGCGCGACTACGCGGAAACCGTCAACTTCAGCTTCGTCGATGCGGAGTGGGAGCGCGATTTCGCGGGCAACGACAACCCGATCCGGCTGCTGAACCCGATCGCGAGCCAGCTTTCGGTGATGCGCACGACGCTGTTCGGCAGCCTGATCGCGGTGCTGCGTCACAACCTGAACCGCCGCGCCGACCGCGTGCGCGTGTTCGAGTCGGGTCGCGTGTTCGTCGCCGATCCGTCGGTGAAGGCCGGCGAGCTGGCGGTCGAAGGTCACGCGCAGCCGAAGCGTGTCGGCGCGCTGGCGTACGGTCCGGCAGTCGACGAGCAGTGGGGCGTGGCGACCCGCGCGGTCGATTTCTTCGACGTGAAGGGCGATCTCGAAGCGCTGCTCGCGCCGGCCGCTGCACGCTTCGTGAAGGCCGAGCATCCGGCCCTTCATCCGGGCCGCAGCGCACGCATCGAGGTCGATGGCCGCGCGGTGGGCTGGATCGGCGAACTGCATCCGCGCCTGATGCAGAAGTACGAGCTGCCGCACGCGCCGGTGATGTTCGAGATCGACGCGGACGCGCTGATCGCACGTGCGCTGCCCGCGCCGACCGACGTGTCGAAATTCCCGCCGGTCCGTCGCGATATCGCCGTTGTCGTCGATCAGGCGGTCGAGGTTCAGGCACTTTTCGACGAAATGAAGAAGGCGCTTGCCGAAGAGGCCTGCCGATTCGTTCAGAAGGTTGTACTCTTCGACGAATTTCGTGCAAAATCAAATACTTCCGGTGGTCTTGCCGCGAACGAGAAGAGCCTTGCCTTCCGCGTGACGCTGCAGGACGCGGCTGGCACGCTGCAGGACGAGGTCGTCGATCAGGCGATCCAGACGCTGGTCGAGCGGATGGCTCGTGCCGGTGCGCGTCTGCGCGGCTAAGGAGAGGGCCGGCCCGTTCGCGGGCGGCTTTTTTCCATCGTAAGTTTTGATTCAACGCGCTGTATGGCAGATATGAACGACATGACCTCGAGTGAATTCGAAGCCCTCCTGACGGCGCAACGCAGCGCGATGAACCGCGACGCTTCGGCGCCGGCGTCCACCGAGACGCCGACGCTGACGAAGGCGGAACTGGCGGAGCTGCTGTTCGACAGCGTCGGGCTGAACAAGCGTGAAGCGAAGGACATGGTCGAGGCGTTTTTCGAAGTGATCCGCGACGCGCTCGAAAACGGCGAAAGCGTCAAGCTGTCGGGGTTCGGCAACTTCCAGCTGCGCGACAAGCCGCAGCGTCCGGGCCGCAATCCGAAGACGGGCGAGGCGATTCCGATCGCGGCCCGCCGGGTGGTAACCTTCCACGCGAGCCAGAAGCTGAAGGCGCTGGTCGAAAACGGCGCGGAGTAATACGCGCGCCCACGCCCCGCGCGGCCGCCGCGCACCCTTTACCGACGGTTAACCGACGATGACCACTACGGTTGAGAAAGTCGTCTTGCCTCCGATTCCCGCGAAGCGCTACTTCACGATCGGCGAAGTCAGCGAACTGTGCGGGGTCAAGCCGCATGTGCTGCGTTACTGGGAACAGGAATTCACTCAGCTGCGGCCGGTGAAGCGGCGCGGCAACCGGCGGTATTACCAGCATCACGAAGTGCTGCTGATCCGGCGGATTCGCGAGTTGCTGTACGAGCAGGGCTTCACGATCAACGGCGCGCGCAACCGGCTTGATTCGCCCGGCAGCCGGGCTGCGGGGGAGCCGGTCGAATCCGATGCGCGGGCCGCCGACGCGAGCGAGGCGGGCAAGCCGGGCGCAACGGTTGACGTCATCGCGTTGCGGCAGGCGTTGCTGGACGTGATCGACGGACTGAAACACGATTGAGCGCACAGCGCGCGGGAATGCATCGAAAAGCCCGGTTGGCCACATGCCACCGGGCTTTTTTCATGCGTGTGTCGCAAGCGAATCAGCGCGACGCGAGCGGATTCTTCCGACCCATGTCGACGACCAGCGTGCCGTCCGGCAACATCCGCACCGAGCCCTGCGCGACCTGGCTGCGGTACCCGTACAGGTCGAATCGCATCGGGCCGGCCTCGGCCGAATTCCGGATCAGCGCGCGCACGTTCAGTTCGAGCACGTTGAACATCTTCATGTCGCCGCCTTCCATCCACATGTAGCTCGGCGCGTCGATCTGCGGCCGCTTCGGCGCGGGCGCACCCGCTGCGCGCCGGAACGTGAGACGCAATCCGTCGCGCTCGACCGTCGCCTGGTCGAGCTTGCCGTTCAGCACGGGCGGCGGGAACACCGTGTACTGGTCGAGCACGAGCGTGTCGCCGCGCAGTTCCGCGCCGCGCCGCTGCAACGGCGTCAGTGACGCGAGCTCGATGCCGAGCGAGCGCAGCAGCGTCGCCTGCGGGATGCCGAGCACCGACACCTGCGACGGCTTGAATGCGAGGTGGCGGTCGTCGAGCACCGTCAGCGAGCCCTTCATGTCGGTCGGCAGCCAGACGCCCGGTACGTGATTCCACAGCTTGATGCCGCCCTGGACGCGCAGGTTCTGGCCGTCCGCGCTCAATTGCAGGTCGTTCAGCGAACGGGGCGAATAGTCGAGCAGGTAGTTGTTGAAGAGCGCCGACATCGCCTTCCACGACTCGACAACCGTGCCGCCGAGAATGCGGATGTCGTACTGGTTGGGGTCGTCGAGATCGACGGGTTCGCCCGGGCGCTTCGACACCAGTTCCACGTCGAGATCCTCGACATGAAAGCCGATATCGCCTGACAGGTTGAAGTCGACGTTGCGCAGGTGGATCGTCGGGTTGCGGTTCGACACATGCCGTTCGTTGAACGGCGTCGTCGACGTGCGCCGCATCGCGACCTTCTGCATGCCGGGCCGCATCGCGTCCGCCGCGAGCGCGTATGCTTCCCAGTGCTGCCGCACGTCGCGCAGCGTATTCTGCTGCGCTGTGAGGAAGCTGTCGTTCAGGCGCGCCGCGGCGTTGCCGAGCAGCGTGCCGCTGGCCGGCCCCGTATACGAAGGCATCCGAATCGCCATCGCACCGCTTTCGTCGAAGTTGAAGTAGCCGGCCGACACCTGGTCTCGATAGTGATACAGGTCGAACACGAACGTCTGGTCGCGCTTCGACGGCTCGATCGGGCCGATCAGGATGTCGGCGTTCATCGGCATCGAACGCATGAATTTCACGTCGCCGCCGCGGATGAACATCGCCTGCTGAGGCGCATTCGCGGGCATCGCAAAGCCGGCATGCGTGCCGTCGTCGAGCTTAAGGTCGAGGCCCGCCGGCGTCACGCGCACGGCGGTGATCGTGAGCTTCAGGCGCGGCGGCGGCATCAGTTTGTCGACCGCCATCACGAGATCGTCGCCGGCGAGTTGCGCGATCGGCGTCTGCACCTTCAGCAGGTCGGCCATTTTCACGTTGGCCGCGCGCATCACCGGCTGCGCGTTGATGCCCGACACGCGCACGCCGGTCGGATGGAACACGAGCTGGCTGCCGTCGCGGATCGCGAGCGTGCCGGTCAGCGAGAACGGTACCCAGCCGTCGCGCTGCATCTCGCCTTGCAGATGGATCACGCCGTCGCCGGCCGACACCGCGAGCTTGCGCAGCGGCGCGTTGCGATAGCCGAAGATGTAGGTGTTGAAGAGGGCGGTCAGCTTCGCGTTGTCGAGCGTGACCGTGCCTTCGTGCACGTCGATTTCGAAGCTCGTCGGATCGTCGAATACGATCGGCGCGCCGGCTTGCGTCGGTACAAGCGTGGCCGACAGCTGATGGATGAAGAAGCCGAGGTTGTTGACGATGCGGAAATCGACGTCGCGCAGGAACGTCATCGCGCCGTTCTGGCCCGAGTCGCGCAGCGTGAACGGGCGCGGTTGCGTGAGGCTGATCGATGCGAGCGACGGCACGGTACGTGCGATCTGCTGCTCGCGCGCGAGCAGCTCGGCCTTGGTGCGCTCGATTTTCGTCGACGCGATGGACGGGTTGCTGTCGCGTTGCGCGGCCGATTCCGCGCAGCCGGCGCAGAGCAGCGCGAGCGCCAGCGCGCCGCAGCCGAACGCACGGGATGTCAGGTGGGCCCCCCGGGCGGCCGGGCGTCGCAGGCCGGAAAACCAGTCGAAAATTGCCAAAGGCGAGCGATGGCCGCGCCGGACCGCATTCCGCATCGTCTGTCTCCATGTCTTGTCTTGATCGACGGCGGCGCGCGCCACTGCACGGCGCGAGCGTCGATGCCGTGCAGTGTGTCATAGCGCGCTAGAGCGGCGTTACCAAACAACGGGTGGCCGGGCACCGCGCGCCGGCGGGCGGCCAGACAATGGATTCGAGGTGAATGGACGGCTGGATCAAACGGTCGTTTGGTTTGCTCGGACCGACGGTCGGCGTCTGTCGAGGCGGCCGTGAAAACCCGCTGCAGGCCTTGGCCGGCGCGGGTTTCACCCGACGCCCAAGCGGCGCGGCCCCCGGGCATCGACGGATACGATCGACGATGAGGGCGAGGTAAGATCGGCATCAATGGCGGGTTCGATATCACGACACGGCAGCCATCACGGGGAAGCGCCATGGACCTGAAGGAAGTCGACGTACTGGGTGCGGGGGTGGGCGATCACTGGTACTACGCGTCGAAGGCGAGCGCGATTCGCCGGTTCCTGGGTGCGTCGGGCGCGAACCGGATACTGGACGTCGGTGCGGGTTCCGGCTTTTTCTCGAAGCATCTGCTCGAGCGCACGCAGGCGACCGAAGCATGGTGTGTCGATACGAGCTACGCCGACGACAGCGACGGCGAGGCGGCCGGCAAGCCCATCCACTATCGGCGCTCCGTCGATCGATTCGATGCCGATCTCGTGTTGCTGATGGACGTGCTCGAACATGTCGACGACGATGTCGGGCTGCTGACGCAGTACGTGAAGGGCGCGCCTCCAGACAGCCGCTTCCTGATCACCGTTCCCGCGTTCCAGTTCCTGTGGAGCGGTCACGACGATTTCCTCGAGCACAAGCGCAGGTATACGCTCGGCGGTCTCGAGGAGGTGGCCCGGCGTGCGGGGCTCGACGTCGAGCACGGCGCCTATTATTTCGGCCTCACGTTTCCGCTCGCGGCCGCATTGCGGCTGGGCGAGCGGGTGCGTTCGCATCCGCGCGAGCCTGCGTCGCAATTGCGTCGTCATCATCCGTTCGTCAACGGTTTGCTCAAGACGGTCTGCCGCATCGAGTTGCCGATGTTCCGCTTCAATCGCGTCGCCGGTCTGACGGTCATCTGCGTCGCGCGCAAGCGGTAACGCAGAGGCGGGACGGGTGTCGCGGATTGCTTGCATCGGCGCCATCGCGCCAAAAAATTTCACGAGAACATTCACAAAATGCATGCAGCCCGTTCTAAATCGGGAAACTGTCTGTTATAATTTTTTTCTTTCGGGGCGTAGCGCAGCCTGGTAGCGTACCTGCATGGGGTGCAGGTGGTCGGAGGTTCAAATCCTCTCGCCCCGACCAGACAAGAACCCGCGTCAGCTTGAGCTGACGCGGGTTTTTTCTTGGCCGTCGCTTTTTTGCACATCGCAGCGCGGCCCCGGTAAAATGCAAGGTTGATCCACGGAAAGCGCCGTGATTTAGCGGAAGAGGATTCCCCGAACATGACTGATCTTCGTCTTACCATGCGGTTCGCTGCAGTGCTCGCCACCGGCGCGCTCGTCGCCGGTTGCGGTACGTCGTCGCCCACGAAAGTGGACTACAAGAGCGATTCGAAATCGAAAGAAGCGTCGCTCGCAGTGCCGCCCAACATGCTCGACGAGACGGCCGATCAGCGTTCGCTGCCGCCCCAGGGCGGCGCGACTTCCCTGTCCGCGCTCAAGCAGGTCCAGCAGGCCGCGCCCGCGCTGGACACCGTCGCGCCGGCCGTGACCGGCATGCATATCCAGCGCGACGGCACCGAAAGCTGGCTCGTGATCGACGGCAAGCAGCCGGCCGCGATCTGGCCGCAGGTTCGCCGTTTCTGGCAGGAGCAGGGCTTCCTGCTCGTCGTCGACCAGCGCGACAAGGGCGTGATGGAAACCGACTGGAACGAAACCCATCCGCAGATCAACGACGGCCTGATCCGCAGCGTGATCTCGAAGGCGATGGGCAATTCGTACGTGACGGCCGAGCGTAACAAGTACCGTACGCGTCTCGATTCGGCGCCGAACGGCGGCACCTATGTGTTCATCAGCCAGAAGGGGATGCGCGAGGCGATCACCGGCGCGAACAACGATTCGAGCAAGTGGGAACCGAAGCCGAACGACCCGGCGCTCGAGACGGAATACCTGAAGCGGCTGATGGCCGTGCTGGCGCAGAACGACCAACGCGCGAAGAACGGCGAACCTCCGATCGCGAACATCAAGGACAACGCGGTACCGACGGACAAGAAGGCCGATGCCGACGCGTCGTCGAAGGCCGCGGCGGCAATCGCCGCGCAGAACGTCTCGCGCACGTCGGCGCAAGGCAATGATGCGGCTGAAGCGGCCGTGCCGTCCGAAGTCACGCTCGGCGAACCGTACGACCGGTCGTGGCTGCACGTCGGTTTCGCGCTCGATCGCGCGAACTTCACGGTCGACGATCGCGATCGCTCGAAGGGCCTGTATTTCGTGCGCTACGTCGATCCGAAGGATCTGAGTTCGGCCGAGCAAGGTTTCTGGAGCCAGCTGTTCCACGGCAAGAAGGAAAAGCAGGCGAAGCAGTATCGCGTCAACGTGAAGGCGCTCACGGCCGATCAGACGCGCGTCGCGGTCGTCGACGATGCGGGTGCGATCGATACGTCGTCGCCGGCTCGTCAGATCATGGGGTTGCTCGTGAATCAGCTCCGCTGATTCCGGCGTTTCCCGCACCTTGAAAAGCCCGCCATCCGGCGGGCTTTTTTCATGGCCGCTCGCCGGCGCGTGCGGGTGTTCGAGTGGTTCGGCCCCGCCGCGTGACGTTACGTAACATCCGGGCGTTACGGCGACAAACCAAGTGTCACATTGTCGCCGATCTAAAAAATTGTCCTTATAAATCAATGGAATGTCGGTCGCGTGATGCCTGGCACGCAACCTGCTTTATAGGTTGGAATCGTTGGAAAAGGGAGGATGGCGTCAGAGTCCGGGGAATGCGCCGCGAGCGCCCGAACAACGGTATCGACGCTTTCACATGTCGACGCGACACGCGTCGGCGCAACAGATGACGATCCGCGCCAGCATGCGGATCCCGATGGCCCCGTCGCCTATCCTCGTAGGGCGACGGTTTCGCCCGCGCTTCTCTGAAGCGCGGGCTATTTTTTTTGTGCCGTCGTCATGCCGGCCCGGCGTAGCCGATGCGCGGCGCGGGATTCGCGTATTCTCGATCTTTTTCGAATGAAGGGAGCGGGAATGGCCGAAATTGCAGTCGTGGCGCTGATCGTGGCGAAGCCGGGCGCCGAGGAAAAACTGCGCGCCGTGCTCGAAGGAATCGTGGGGCCGACCCGCAACGAAGCAGGCGCATTGCAGTACGACCTGCACCGGGATCTGAAGGAGCCCGCGCGGTTCGTATTCGTCGAGCGTTGGGAGAGCGAGGAGGCGCTGGCCGCTCATGCGCGTTCCGCGCATATTCTCGCTTATCGCGAAGCGGCCGCGGACTGGATCGAACGTTCCGAAATCCGCGTGCTGTCGAAGCTCGTCTGAGTCGTGCCGGGTGGGGCGACCGGACGTGTCCGGTCGCGGCGGCGCGTCAGTGCGACGTGCTGGGTACGTCGAGGATCAGGATGATCGTCCAGTCGGCGTCGCCGTCATGGTGATACTGGCGCTCGGCAACGATGAACGGTTGCTGCTTGCCTTGCGGGCCGAGGAACAGCACGTCGCCCTCCATCGGCAGGCACTCGATCGGCGGCAGCGCAAGAAACGCGTCGGCCGAGCCGCGGGGCATCAGTTGCTTGATCTGGCGAGTGGCGGCTTCGGTCCACTCGATGTCGAGTTGAATGTTGCTCATGCTGTCCTCCGCACCGGGGTGCGCACGGGTGGAAAATTTCGGTGCGCGACTTTAGCACAGCGCGCGGGCGCCGCAACCAAAAAAGCCGAACCCGGTTGCCCGGATTCGGCTTGTCGCTGCTGCGGTGCCGCCGAACTTACTGGCTGGCAGCGTCTGCAGCCTTCGCCTTCTTGCCGGCCTTCTTCGCTGCTGCCTTGTGATGCGCAGCCTTCTTGCCGTGGTGATGCTCTTCCTGCGCCGCCGGCTGAGCCGCTTCGGCCGCTTGCTGCTGTTGCAGCGCTTGTGCACGCTGCTCGATCTCGGCGATCTTGGCCGGATCGGTGATGGTCTGGATCTGCGTGCTCTCTTGCGCATACGCTGCGCCAGTCAGCGCCGACATCGCTACCAGGATAGCCAGGGACGTCTTCTTCATTGCTTTACCTCCGCTAAGTGGTGATGAACCCGAGTGTGCCGTTTTGTCTGGCGACTGCAATCGAGTGCGTGTCGAGTGTAACAAAAGTGACGGATCAATGTGCACCGGATCGCCGCACGACGCAAGGCCCCGTTGAAGTCGCGCAACACTTCGCGCACTTCGTCACGCGTGTGCCATCCGGCGCGGTGCAGCGATTTTCGCGGGGTCGTCAAAACCAGCCGAGCCAACGATACACGTGAAATTGCGCGATGCCGACCAGCTCGTGCAGCGCCTGCTCGGCGTTGGCCAGATTGCGCCAGCGCGGCAGCCAGCCCGTCTGCGCGCGTCGGAGATTCGCGTAAACGGGCTGCGGATCGATGCCGAAACGGCGGAAATCGAGCAGCGCCCGGCGCATCTGATACGACGACGTGACGAGAACGCGCGTGTCGTCATACTGTGAGCGTAGTATAGACGCAGTGAATTTCGCGTTTTCGTAGGTGGTGCGGCTGTTCGGTTCGAGCACGAGGTCGGCCGGCGCCACGCCTTGCGCGACGAGCTGGCGCCCGTAGACGGCCGCCTCGGTGTCGCCGTGATGCTGCGGGTCGCCGCCCGACATCAGCACGGTGCAGCGTTCGGCCTGCTGCCGGCAGGTGCGATAGAGCGCCGCAATCTTGTGGATGCGCGCGACGCCGTCGGGCGGCGGCTGCAATCCCGTGTCGGTACGGCGCGTGCCGGCGCCGATGAGGATCAGCGTGGTTCGCCCGCGCATGTCGGGGTGCTCGACCGGCGTGACGCCGGCTTCGGTCCAGGCGATCAGCGGCGCCGCGAGCCAGCCCGTCGCCAGCAGCCAGAACAGCGCGGCGGCGGCGATGGAAATGGTTCGACGCTGGTTGCGGCAGAGCATGAAACCGATGAAGAGAAGTACAAATGAATCGAACAGAATCAATTTGATTGGGGTATGGTGTCTTTTTATGGACGGCTGACGATACGGCCCTGACGCGACGCCGAACAACGTCGGCCTCCAGAATCGGTGGCGGTTTCGGTGGGCGGAGACCCCGCCCGGCTCGCCGCTTCGCATTGTCGCTGCACTTTAAGAAAGAATCGAGATGGCCACGTATTCCAACGAAGCGGTGCTCGACGCATTGAGACGAGTGCAGTACCGCCAGGTACCGTGGGCACGCCGCCCGGGCGTGTTCGAGTATCTCCGTTCGCTCGGGCTGATGGACACGGTCAGGCAAAAAACCGTTGCTCCCGCACCGGGCTTTCACGCACCGGTCGACATCGCCATACTGACCGACAGCGGCCGAGCCGAATTCGCGCGCCTCGAGCGCGACGAGAAATTACTTTCCTGGACCGATCGCCGCATGGACGACTACGCATTGAGCGAAGCGAGTGCCGTGGCGATTCTCGAAAGCCGCCTGTAGCGGTTCTCCCTCCCGTCTCGTGCATCGCCGCGCAGGCCGGCGATGCAAAAAAAAGCCCGTATCGCGAGGATACGGGCGTACCGGATACTTTTGCTGCTGCCACGCTGTGCTCATGGCAACGATGTGACTCGTCGCTTGCGGCGCAGTTCCCGGATGCGGGCATTTTCTTTGGCGGAATCTCGAAATCGGCAGGGTTACGGATGGCGCGGCACGCCAGGCGGCTGTGAGCCGATTCGCGCCCGCGCGTTGCTGGCGATGTCGCCGCGCAGGTCGCCGCGCGGCACGGTTTGCCGGCTGGACGGGTTCGCGGACGGAGGCTGTCGAAAGGTGTTCCGGTGATCCTGCTGACGATGGGGCGGCTTCGCGCGATCATCGGCATGGACGGGGGTGCTCAGCGCCACGGAAACGACAATGCCGCATGCAACGAGCAGTGACATTGTTTTCATGGCGGGACTCCCTTCAAGCCGTCAGTGCGGCCTGTTGATATTTCGCTAAGGTAAGCGCGGGAGTGCAGGCGTGCTGTAAATATTGGTAAATAGTTGTTTCGCGGCACGACAACGACAATCGACGGCAAGGCATGCGTCGCGAGAAGATCGCGTCGCGGAAAAGAAACCGGGCGGCCGAAGCCGCCCGATCGAGCATTCGTTACGCCATCTTGACGGGCGCGCGCCAGGATTCCGGATTGGTCCAGAATGCGCCGCGCAGCCGGTCGCGGCTCGGCGGGGCGGGCGGCTTCGCCGCGCTGGCGCCGATGCGTCCGCGCAGCGAGATCTGCCGGCCGCTCGTGCCGAGTCGCTTCACGATTTCGGCGAGCGTACCGTCCGCCTGCCATTCGTCGAAGCGACGGCGGCAGGTCGGCGGGGACGGATAGCGGCCCGGCAGTTTCGACCAGCCTTCACCCGTCGACAGCACCCACAGCACGGCGTTGACCACCGATCGGGCTTCCACGCGGGGACGGCCGCGCCGCTCACTCCGTGCGGGCTCCGAGCAAAACAGACCCTCGACCAGCGCCCACTCGTTATCTCTCAAATCGTCGAACAGCATCATGTCCTCACCTCAGCGAAGCTAACTCCGGTGCGCTGCCCTGCGCCGCGCACTCTTCAAGCACTCGATCGTCGAGTGCCGGGTGGGGGCGTCCGGTTGGCCGGCAGCGGCGTTTCTGCTCTTCCGTCCGACGAAACCTGCACCCTGTGCGCCAGGTAATGCACGAAGCGTGCCATGTCGGAGGCGAATCCCTCGAGAGCCGCTTGGCAGCGAGCTAACGGCTAAGTCAGCTAGGGGCGTATAAGACGCCAAAATAACCCGTGCGCAAATCGGGACAATCACCAATCTTGTGCAATTCGCCCACGTCACGTGCGTTTGCGAACGTATTGCACCGCAGCGAAACATGTGCGACGGGTGCCGGATTCGCTCGCCGACGCCGATTTCGCACATTAAAATCACGCATCGATATGGACGATTGATGAGGTCGGGACATGAACGTCACGCTGCGCCAGCTTCGCGTATTCATCGAAGTCGCGCGGCTCAAGAGCTTCAGTCGGGCGGGTGACGAGATCGGACTCACGCAGTCCGCGGTCAGCCGTTGCGTGCGGGAACTCGAGGCCGAACTCGGGCTGAAGCTGATCGACCGCACGACGCGCGACGTGCAACTGACCGACGTCGGCGCGAACCTGATCGCGAGCGTGTCGCGCTTGCTCGACGATCTCGACGACACGCTGCGCGAGATTCGCGAGATCGGCGAGCAGCGCCGCGGGCGCGTGATCGTCGCGGCAAGCCCGACGATCGCATGCAGGCTGATGCCGCGCGTGGTGGCGTCGTGCGAGCGCCAGTTCCCGTTCGTGACGCTCGGCCTGCGCGACGACGTGCAGAGCGACGTGCTGCGCAAGGTGAAATCGAGCGAAGTCGACTTCGGTGTCGTGATCGGGCCGCTGGCGGTCGCCGATCTCGTCTGCGAGCCGCTGATGACCGATTCGTTCTGCCTCGTCGCGCGCGCCGACCATCCGCTCGCGGCGCGGGCCGAGGTGCCGTGGACGGCGCTGGACGGCGAGCGCCTCGTGCTGCTCGATCATGCCTCGGGCAGCCGGCCGCTGATCGATGCGGCATTGGCCACGCATCGCGTCAACGCGACGGTCATGCAGGAGCTTGGGCATTCGGCGACGGTGTTCGGGCTGGTCGAGGCCGGTGTCGGCGTGAGCGTGCAGCCGTGGCTGTCGCTGCCGCTGCCCGCCGGCTCGACGCTCGTCGCCCGGCCGCTCACGCCGCGCACCGAACGCACCGTCGAACTGGTGCGCCGCCGCGACCGGTCGTTGTCGCCCGCCGCACAGGCGATCTGGGAGCTCGTGCGGCAGATGCCGGCGAGGGCCGAGGATCTCGACTGACGTGCCGGTCCGGCTTGCCGGCCGGTACACTACGCGGATCGTGTTCCTGGGCGGTGGCTCTCGATGACGCATTCCGCAGGTCTTTTCCCGGCGAACGAGCCGGCGGCGCGCGCCGCGGTGCACGCGCTGCGTCCGTCCCTGATCCGCGAGGTCGCCAATGCCGGCTTCGGCGTCCCGGACATGCTGCCGTTCTGGTTCGGCGAATCCGATCGGGTGACGCCGGACTTCATCCGCGACGCCGCGGCGGCGGCGCTCCGCGACGGCGCGACCTTCTACACGCACAATCTCGGCACGGCGCCGCTGCGCGACGCGATCGCGGCCTATGTCGGCGCGCGTCATGGCGCGACGGCGGCCGACACGGTAGCCGTGACGAGTTCAGGCGTGAGTGCGCTGATGCTGGCTGCGCAGTTGCTGGTCGGGCCCGGTGAGCGTGTCGTCGCGGTCACGCCGCTATGGCCGAATCTCGTCGAGATTCCGAAGATCCTCGGCGCGCAGCTCGAATGCGTGCCGCTCGGCTACGGCGACGCGGGCTGGCAGCTCGATGTCGGCCGGTTGCTCGCGGCGCTGACGCCCGATACGCGGATGCTGCTGATCAATTCGCCGAACAACCCGACCGGCTGGACGATGTCGCGCGACGATCAGCGGGCCGTGCTCGCTCATTGCCGTCGTCACGGCATCTGGCTGGTCGCCGACGAGGTGTACGAGCGGCTTGCATTCGACGAGGGCGGCGCGCCGTCGTTTCTCGATATCGCGTCCCGCGACGAGCGCGTCGTGGTCGTGAATTCATTCTCGAAGGCATGGGCGATGACGGGCTGGCGGCTCGGATGGCTGATTGCGCCGGCATCGGTGATGGGTGACCTGTCGAAGCTCGTCGAATACAACACGTCGTGTGCGCCGGGCTTCGTTCAGGCCGCGGCCGAGGTCGCGTTGCGCGACGGCGAGCCGTTCGTGCGGTCGTTCGTCACGGCGCTGCGCGACGCGCGCGATCACCTGGTCGCCGCGCTGCGAACGCTGCCGGGCATCGAGGTGCCGCCTCCGCCGGGCGCGATGTACCTGTTCCTGCGACTGCCGGGCGCGGCCGACAGCCTGGCGTTCTGCAAGACGCTGGTGCGCGACGCGGGGCTCGGCCTTGCGCCGGGTCGCGCGTTCGGCCCGGAGGGGGAAGGGTTCGTGCGCTGGTGTTATGCGTGCGATCCGGTGCGGCTCGACGCGGGCGTCGAGCGGCTACGCCGGTTCCTTGCGCACGGCGCGGCCGCCGGCTGAAGCGGGGACGGAGCGGGCGGCCGCTCCGTACGGCGGCCTGTTCCGCTCATCTTTACGCACCGGGCAATTTTGCGTAATATGGCGTTCAGTCACGCGGTTCCGTCGTTGAGCCGTGCTGTTCCGTCCGGTTTGGGCCTGGCCTGAAGTTGGTTCGCCGCCCCCGGTTCGTGCTCCCATCAATATGACCGATCAGAATCGGGCGAGCGCGTCTTCCGTTCCTTTCGTCTGTTTGTTGATCCGGTTCGTTTGACCACAGGGTCTGGCCTAGCTGCATGAATACCCAAGAGGCGAAGATCGTCCTCGAGACTGCTTTGATCTGTGCGCAGGAACCGCTGAAGCTCGGCGATTTGCGCAAGCTCTTTGCCGACGGCGTGTCGGCTGACACGGTCCGCACGTTGCTCGAAGATCTGAAACAGGATTGGTCCGGCCGCGGCGTCGAACTGGTGGCGCTGGCGACCGGATGGCGCTTTCAGAGCAAGCCGGCGATGCGTCATTATCTGGATCGCCTGCATCCCGAGAAGCCGCCGAAATATTCGCGCGCGGTGCTCGAAACGCTCGCGATCATTGCGTACCGACAGCCCGTCACGCGCGGCGACATCGAAGAGATTCGCGGCGTCACGGTCAATACGCAGGTGGTCAAGCAACTCGAGGATCGCGGCTGGATCGAGGTGATCGGTCATCGCGACGTGCCGGGGCGTCCGGCGCTGTATGCGACGACCAAGCAGTTTCTCGACGATCTCGGCCTGAAGGCGCTCGACGACCTGCCGGCGCTCGAAGAGCCGGCCGCGAACATCGAGGCCGCGCTGCTCGCGCAGCAGGCGATGGATTTCGACGGTGACATGCCGGTGGCCGACGATGCGGCGGCCGACGTGCCGCAGGCGCTCGCGGATGAAGCGCCCGGTGGCCGGTCGGCCGAGGTGCCGGCCGACGTCGCGTCGACGCAGGAAATTCCGAGTCGCGATACGCTCGATGCTGATCGCGGCCAAACGGAACATACGGAACAGGTTGGCGCCGAAGCAGTGCCGACCGGTGTGGAGCCCGAGCCGCAGCGTGCGGATTGGAGCGAGGAAGATCGCAAGCCGGCCGCCGAAGCGGCTGCCGGAGACGGAGCGGAAGCGGCCGGCGACATGCCCGGCGAGGCCGATTGGGCCGACGCCTCTCGTTCCCGTTCCGCGGACGACGAGACGCTGGACGACACGTCCGACAGTCTCGCGGATGCCGTACGAAGCGCCAGTGCGCCCATCGGCGCCGACGCGCTGCCGGACGACGAAGCAGAACCCAAACAGCGTCGCGCCTGATCGCGGCCAACTTCTTGCCGCGCCCGCGCCGGGCGCGAGACCTGACATTTTGAGGTTGTTTTGACAGATATCCACGATATTGAATCGTCCGCGCCTGCCGTGCAGGCAGCGCGTGCCGACGATGCGCCGGAGCAGGATGCTTCGGCCGCGGGTGGCGACGAGCGTCCCCGCCGCGGTCTGCGGCGCGGTCCGCGCAGCCTGATCGCGCGGCGTCGCGCGGCGGCCAAGTCGAAGGGCGCCGAAGGCGAGCAGCCCGGTGCCGAGGGCGCGGATGCGCCGCCGGTCGAGGCTGCCGACGCGCAGCCCGCGCGTGCGCCGCGCAAGGAAGGTGCGGCCAAGGGTGCTCGCAAGCCGGCCGGCAAGCGCGAAGGCGCGGCCAAGGGCGGCCAGGGCGGCCAGGGCCGTCGCGGTGCATCGAAGGCCGAAGGCGGCCCGGCGAAAGCCGTGGAAGGCGATGCGTCCGAGGACGAACTGTTCGCGTACGTGACGTCGCCCGCCTTCGACGCGGACAACTCCGCGGGCGGTAGCGGCGTGCGTGCGCCGATGCTGCGCCGCGGCCGCGGCCAGCAGCAGCCTGCGAACAAGCGCGTGCTGTCGCCGGACGACGACGCGCCGAAGCTCCACAAGGTGCTGGCGGAAGCGGGCATGGGTTCGCGCCGCGAAATGGAAGAACTGATCGTCGCCGGCCGCGTGTCGGTGAACGGCGAGCCCGCGCACATCGGCCAGCGGATCATGCCGACCGACCAGGTGCGGATCAACGGCAAGCCGGTCAAGCGCAAGCTGCCGAACAAGCCGCCGCGCGTGCTGCTGTATCACAAGCCGACGGGCGAAATCGTCAGCCACGCGGATCCGGAAGGCCGTCCGTCGGTGTTCGACCGCCTGCCGCCGATGAAGACGGCGAAATGGCTCGCGGTGGGCCGTCTCGACTTCAATACCGAAGGTCTGCTGATGCTGACGACCTCCGGTGACCTCGCGAACCGCTTCATGCATCCGCGTTACAGCGTCGAGCGCGAGTACGCGGTGCGCGTCGTCGGCGAGCTGGCCGAAGGCATGCGGCAGAAGCTGCTGCACGGCGTCGAGCTCGACGACGGTCCGGCGAATTTCCTGCGCATCCGCGATGGCGGCGGCGAAGGCACGAACCACTGGTATCACGTCGCGCTGGCCGAAGGCCGCAACCGCGAAGTGCGCCGGATGTTCGAGGCGGTCGGCCTGATGGTCAGCCGGCTGATCCGTACGCGTCACGGCCCGATTCCGCTGCCGCGCGGCCTGAAGCGTGGCCGCTGGGAAGAGCTCGACGACGCGCAGGTGCGCAAGCTGATGGCGACCGTCGGCCTGAAGGCGCCGTCCGAAGAGAAGGGCAAGCGTGGCGGTGCCGCTCCGACCGAGCGTCGCCAGCCCGATCCGATGCAGACGTCGATGGGCTTCATCAGCCGCGAGCCGGTGCTGACGACGCACGGGCAGCTCGACCAGCCGCGCCGCGGCGGTGGCCGACGCGGCGGCCCGGGCCTGCCGGGCTTGAGCGGCTACGGCAGCCTGCCGGTCGCGCCGTCCGGCTACGGTAACCGTCCGGGCGGTGGCCGTGATGGCAACCGCGCGGGTGGCGGCCGTGATGGCAATCGCACCGGCGGCGGTCGCGAAGTCGACGGCAATCGCGCGTCGTATGGCGCCGGCCCCAAGCGCGATGGCGCGGCTGGCAAGCGCGGCGGCAGCAAGGGCGGCGGCAACCGCAATCCGAACGGCAACCGTCCCGACGGCGCCGGCAACGGCGGTGGCCCGCGCGGCGGTCAGCGTCCGCAGCGCAGTCGTACGCGTAGTCGCTAAGCGCCTGTTGATTGGCGTACGGCGGCGCAAAGCCGCCGGCTCGTCGGTCTGGCCGGCGTCCGGCGGTTTTGTCGACACGACGCGTTGCATTGATGGGTTTCGGCTGCATCCATGTCGCGTGCCGCGACAACGACGATCACTGGTTCGGTAGGGTGGTATCGGTCGATCGGGCAGCCCGATTTCGCATTTTCGGTCCGTAAAGGCAGCCGACGCGCTGCTTTTACCGGCTGGCTTGGCGTTTGCGCCAAAAAACGCTATAATCGCGGAGTCGCTGGGCGTACGGATTCAATGTGCGGCTCAGGTGCGACCACCAGTAAGAAGATGGGCGTTCCGCCCATTTTTTTTTGCTGAAACGGTTAGGCATCTCGGGTAGCGCTTCCTGCGCCGGCTAAGGCGCGCGCCCGCGGGTGTAATCGCGAGCGGCGGGCGCGAACACCTGAGAGGACACAGTGCAACTGACGGAACTGATAGAAACCACGGTCACCGGGCTCGGCTACGAGCTGGTGGATCTCGAGCGCACCGGGCGCGGCATGCTTTGCATCTATATCGATCAGCCTGCCGGCATCTCGCTCGAAGATTGCGAAAAGGTCACGCGTCAGCTCCAGCACGTCTTGACGGTCGAAAACATCGATTACGAACGGCTCGAAGTCTCGTCCCCGGGGCTCGACCGCCCGTTGAAGAAGCTGGCCGACTTCGAGCGCTTCGCCGGCAGCGAAGTTTCCGTGACCTTGAAAAAGCCGCTGGACGGGCGCAAGACGTACCGGGGCATTCTGCACGCGCCGAATGGCGAAACGATCGGTTTGGAATTTGAGGGGAAGAAGGGCGAGGCAGCCATGCTGGATTTCACGCTGGCCGATATCGACAAAGCCCGCCTGATTCCGCAAGTTGACTTTAGGAGCCGCAAATAATGAGTCGCGAAGTGTTGATGCTGGTGGATGCGCTGGCGCGCGAGAAAAACGTCGACAAGGATGTGGTGCTGGGCGCCCTCGAGGCTGCGCTCGCGTCCGCTTCCAAGAAGCTGTTCGACGAAGGCGCCGAAATCCGCGTCCATATCGATCGCGAAAGCGGCGAGCACGAAACCTTCCGTCGCTGGCTCGTCGTTCCCGACGAGGCAGGCTTGCAGGAGCCGGATCGCGAGATCCTGCTGTTCGAAGCACGTGAGCAGAAGCCCGACGTCGAAGTCGGCGAGTATGTCGAGGAACCCGTTCCGTCGATCGAGTTCGGTCGCATCGGCGCGCAGGCCGCGAAGCAGGTGATCCTGCAGAAGGTGCGCGACGCGGAGCGCGAGCAGATCCTGAACGACTACCTCGAGCGTGGCGAAAAGATCATGACGGGTACGGTGAAGCGCCTCGACAAGGGCAACTTCATCGTCGAATCGGGCCGCGTCGAGGCGCTGCTGCGCCGCGATCAGCTGATCCCGAAGGAAAACCTGCGCGTGGGCGACCGCGTGCGCGCGTACATCGCGAAGGTCGACCGCACCGCGCGCGGCCCGCAGATCGAGCTGTCGCGCACGGCGCCCGAATTCCTGATGAAGCTGTTCGAGATGGAAGTGCCGGAAATCGAGCAGGGCCTGCTCGAGATCAAGGCGGCTGCCCGTGACCCGGGCGTGCGCGCGAAGATCGGCGTCATCGCATACGACAAGCGGATCGATCCGATCGGCACCTGCGTCGGCATCCGCGGCTCCCGTGTGCAGGCCGTGCGCAACGAGCTCGGTGGCGAAAACATCGACATCGTGCTATGGTCGGAGGATCCCGCCCAGTTCGTGATCGGCGCGCTCGCGCCGGCAGCCGTCCAGTCGATCGTCGTCGATGAAGAAAAGCATTCGATGGACGTCGTCGTCGACGAGAACGAACTGGCTGTCGCGATCGGCCGCAGCGGTCAGAACGTTCGCCTTGCCGGCGAACTGACCGGCTGGCAGATCAACATCATGACGCCGGACGAATCCGCCCTGAAGCAGGGCGAAGAGCGCGACCGGCTGCGTGCACTGTTCATGGCGCGTCTCGACGTCGACGAAGAAGTTGCCGACATCCTGATCGACGAAGGCTTCACGAGCCTCGAAGAGATCGCGTACGTGCCGCTCAACGAAATGCTCGAAATCGAAGCGTTCGACGAGGACACCGTGCACGAACTGCGCAACCGCGCACGCGACGCGTTGTTGACGATGGCCATCGCGAACGAAGAAAAGGTAGAGAACGCAGCGCTGGATCTCAAGAGCCTCGACGGCATCACGCCGGAGCTGCTCGCGAAGCTGGCCGAACACGCCGTGCAGACGCGCGACGATCTCGCCGAACTGGCTGTAGATGAACTGGTCGACATGACCGGAATGGAAGAGGATGCCGCTAAGGCGTTGATCATGAAAGCACGTGAACATTGGTTCCAGTGAGAAATGACCATGGCGCACTGATTTGATGGCGGCCGTATGGCCTGACCCGATGCTAACCGCAAGGAATCGGTCCTTGCACTAAGAGGAATGAATGGCGAGTAACAACGTAGCCCAATTTGCCGCGGAACTGAAAATGCCTGCTGGTGTGCTGCTCGAACAGCTGCAGGCAGCGGGCGTCCAGAAAGCGAGTGAAGACGATGCGCTGTCCGAGACGGACAAGGCGCGTCTGCTCGATCATTTGCGCAAGTCGCACGGCGCAACCGACGGCGACAAGCGCAAGATCACGCTGACCCGCAAGCATACGTCGGAGATCAAGCAATCTGACGCGACGGGCAAGGCTCGCACCATTCAGGTCGAGGTTCGCAAGAAGCGTACGTTCGTCAAGCGCGACGACGTGAGCGAAGGTGCGGAACAGGGTCAGGCGCAGGTCGCCGAAGCGGACGACGATGCGGAACTGAAGCGTCGCGAGGAAGAAGCGCGCCGCGAGGCCGAGCTGCTCGAGAAGCAGGCTCAGGAACTGCGCGAGCGCCAGGAACGCCTCGAGCGCGAGGAAGCCGAGCGTCGCGCCCGCGAGGAAGCGGCCGAAGCCGAGCGCCGTCGCGCCGAGGAAGAAGCTGCGGCGAAGCGTGCCGCGGCCGAAGCCGCTACGGCACAGCAGCAGGCGGCAGCGCAGCAGGCCGCCGCGGCCGAGCCGGAAGCACCGAGCGCGCAGTCCGCGCAGGACGAAGCGCGCGCGGCCGCCGAAGCCCGTGCCGCTGCCGAACGTGCGGCGCAGCGCGAAGCGGCGAAGAAGGCCGAGGATGCTGCCCGCGAGGCGGCGGACAAAACCCGCGCCGAGCAGGAAGAGATCAGCAAGCGCCGCGCGGCCGCCGAGGCCGAAGCGCGTGCGATCCGCGAAATGATGAACACGCCGCGCAAGGCCGTGGTCAAGGCAGTCGAGCCGCCGAAGCCGGTCGAGCCGCCGAAGCCGGCCGAAGCGAAGGGCACGCTGCACAAGCCGGCGAAGCCTGAAGGCGCGCAGGCGCGCCCGGCAGTGAAGAAGCCGGCCGGCGCAACGCCGGCAACGACGGCGGCACCGGCAGGCGCGGGCGACCGCAACAAGAAGCCGGGCGCAGGCAAGGGCGGCTGGCAGGACGACGCGGCGAAGCGCCGCGGCATCAAGACGCGCGGCGATTCGAGCGGCGGCGTCGACCGCGGCTGGCGCGGCGGCCCGAAGGGTCGCGGCCGTCACCAGGACAGCGCATCGTCGTTCCAGGCGCCGACCGAGCCGATCGTGCGTGAAGTGCACGTGCCGGAAACCGTGTCGGTTGCCGATCTCGCGCACAAGATGTCGATCAAGGCCTCGGAAGTCATCAAGGTGATGATGAAGATGGGCCAGATGGTCACGATCAACCAGGTGCTGGACCAGGAAACGGCGATGATCGTCGTCGAGGAACTGGGCCACCGCGCGGTCGCGGCGAAGCTGGACGATCCGGAAGCGCTGCTCGTCGAAGGCGAAACGACCACCGATGCGGAGCAACTTCCGCGTCCGCCGGTCGTCACGGTGATGGGTCACGTCGACCACGGCAAGACCTCGCTGCTCGACCACATCCGCCGCGCGAAGGTTGCCGCGGGCGAAGCGGGCGGCATTACGCAGCACATCGGCGCATATCACGTCGATACGCCGCGCGGCGTCATCACGTTCCTCGATACGCCGGGTCACGAGGCGTTCACGGCAATGCGTGCACGCGGCGCGAAGGCGACCGACATCGTGGTGCTGGTGGTGGCGGCCGACGACGGCGTGATGCCGCAGACGAAGGAAGCCATCGCTCACGCGAAGGCGGGTGGCGTGCCGATCGTCGTCGCGATCAACAAGATCGACAAACCGGATGCGAACCTCGATCGCGTCAAGCAGGAGCTGGTCGCGGAAGGCGTCGTGCCGGAAGAATACGGTGGCGATTCGCCGTTCGTGCCGGTGTCGGCAAAGACGGGCGCAGGTATCGACGATCTGCTCGAGAACGTGCTGCTGCAGGCCGAAGTGCTGGAACTGAAGGCACCGATCGAAGCGCCGGCCAAGGGCATCGTGATCGAAGCGAAGCTCGACAAGGGTAAAGGCCCGGTCGCGACGATCCTCGTTCAGTCCGGTACGCTGAACCGCGGCGACATCGTGCTGGCGGGTACGGCCTACGGCCGCGTCCGTGCGATGCTCGACGAGAACGGCAAGCCGACGAAGGAAGCCGGCCCGTCGATCCCGGTCGAAATCCAGGGTCTGTCGGAAGTGCCGGGTGCGGGCGAGGAAGTGATCGTGCTGCCGGACGAGCGCAAGGCACGCGAAATCGCGCTGTTCCGTCAGGGCAAGTTCCGCGACGTGAAGCTCGCGAAGCAGCAGGCCGCGAAGCTCGAAAGCATGCTCGAACAGATGGGCGAAGGCGAAGTGCAGAACCTGCCGCTCATCATCAAGGCAGACGTGCAGGGTTCGCAGGAAGCGCTCGTGCAATCGCTGCTCAAGCTGTCGACCGACGAAGTGCGCGTGCAGATCGTGCACAGCGCGGTGGGTGGCATCAGCGAAAACGACGTCAACCTCGCGACGGCATCGAAGGCGGTCATCATCGGCTTCAACACGCGTGCGGATGCTCAGGCGCGCAAGCTGGCCGAGTCGAACGGCATCGATATCCGCTACTACAACATCATCTACGACGCAGTGGATGAGGTGAAGGCGGCGATGTCGGGCATGCTGGCGCCGGAGAAGCGCGAAGTCATCACCGGCATGGTCGAGGTGCGCCAGGTCTTCAAGGTACCGAAGATCGGCACGGTCGCAGGCTGTATGGTCACGGACGGCATCGTCAAGCGCTCGTCGTCGGTGCGCGTGCTGCGCAACAACGTCGTGATCTTCACGGGCGAACTCGAATCGCTGAAGCGCTTCAAGGACGACGTGAAGGAAGTGAAGCAAGGCTTCGAGTGCGGTATGTCGGTGAAGAACTTCAACGACGTCATCGAAGGCGACCAGTTCGAAGTCTTCGAAGTGACCGAAGTCGCACGTACGCTGTAATCGTCGCGTATCGGCTCATGGGCGGGGCAGGCTTGGGCTTGCCCCGCCCATTTTCATGGTGGCGTGCCGAAAATGGCCGCCGCTTCATCCTGATAAACGGATCACGGATCGATCATGTCCAGGAAACGTACTTCCCCCAATCGCAACGTTCAGATCGCCGATCAAATTCAGCGCGATCTGTCCGAACTCATCATGCGCGAGGTCAAAGATCCGCGCATCGGCATCGTGACCATCCAGAGCGTGGAACTCACGCCGGACTATGCGCATGCGAAGATCTACTTCACGGCGCTTACCGGCGATCCGGACAAGACGCAGGAGGCGCTGAACCATGCGTCGGGTCACCTGCACAACCTGCTGTTCAAGCGCCTGCACATTCATACGGTGCCGACGCTGCATTTTCATTACGACCAGACGATCGAGAAGGCCGTCGAAATGTCGCGCCTGATCAAGGAAGCGAACTCGACGCGCGCGAAGGACGACGACGAGGCCGACGCGCCTGCCAAGGACGACTGAGCTCGACCGGCCTATGACGAATGCAGCACCCCAACGTCCGCGCGTGCCCCGGCGCGTGCTGGACGGCGTTCTTCTGCTCGACAAGCCGGTCGGCCTGTCGAGCAACGATGCGCTGATTCGCGCCAAGCGCCTGCTTCTCGCGAAGAAAGCCGGTCACACCGGCACGCTCGATCCGCTGGCTTCGGGCCTGCTGCCGCTGTGTTTCGGCGAGGCGACCAAGTTCTCGCAGGATTTGCTCGACGCCGACAAGACCTACGAAGCGACGATGCGTCTCGGCCAGCGCACGGCTACCGGCGACGCGGAAGGCGACGTGATCGACACGCGGCCGGTCGAATGCGATCGGGCGGCGGTGGAGGCCGCGCTCGCGCGCTTCACCGGCGAGATCGTGCAGGTGCCGCCGATGTATTCGGCGCTCAAGCGCGACGGCAAGCCGCTGTACGAATATGCGCGAGCCGGCCAGACCGTCGAGCGGGAAGGCCGCAACGTGACGATCCGTGCGCTCGAACTGCTCGCGTGCGAGCTGCCCGACGTGACGTTTCGCGTGACCTGCAGCAAGGGCACGTATGTGCGCACGCTGGCGGAGGATATCGGCGAGGCGCTGGGTTGCGGCGCGCATCTGACGATGCTGCGTCGCACGGGCGTCGGTGCGCTGACGCTCGAGCACGCGGTGACGCTCGATGCGCTGTCGGATGCTGCCGAATCGGCGCGCGATGCATGGCTCCAGCCGGTCGATGCGCTGCTGTCGACGTTTCCGGCCATTCGGCTCGACGACGCGTCCGCGAAGCGGTTCCTGCACGGCCAGCGCCTGCCGCTGTCGGCGCTCGAGCCGATCGGCGCGGCCGATGGCGAGCGCGTGCGCGTGTACGACGCAACGCGATTGCTCGGCGTGGCACGCAAGGCGAATGGCGTGCTCGCACCGGAACGGCTCGTCGTGACGGCGCAATGACGCAGCGGCGCACGCACGTGCACGCAGCAGAATGAAAAAAAGCCCGGTCGAGTTAGACCGGGCTTTTTGTTTGGCGTGATCGCGCGGTGATGCGCAGCCGGATAGCGCTCAGTGCGCCGCCGACGCCGCCGCACCGGCATCGCCGCCGCCCGCGCGTTCGGGCTTGGTGATCCAGATCAATCCGATCAGCAGCACGAAGATCGCTGCCGAAATGTAGAACAGATCGTTCACGCCGAGCTGCGCGGCCTGCTGCGTGGCCATGTTGTTGATCAGGCCGTGCGCCTGCTGCTGCGTGAGCCCGAGATTACCCATCTGAGTGACGGCCTGATTGAACGTCGGGTTGTACGGATTCGCCTGTTCGACCAGTTGCGCGTGGTGGAAGTTGTTCCGATGATCCCACGCGGTCTGGAAGATCGACGTACCGATGCCGCCGCACATGATCCGCACGAAGTTCGACAGGCCGGACGCCGCTGGAATGCGGTGGCCGGGCAGGCCGGACAACGTGATCGACACGAGCGGGATGAAGAAGCCCGCCATCGCGATACCCTGCACGAGCGTCGGCAGCGTCAGCGACCATTCGTCGACGCCGGTCGTGTAGCGCGAACGCATCCAGAAGCACAGCGCGAACGTGAGGAACGCGGCGGTCGCGATGTAGCGCGGGTCCGTGCGCGGCAGGAACTTGCCGGTCAGCGGCGACAGCAGGATCGCGAACAGCCCCACGGGCGCCATCACGAGGCCCGCATCGGTCGCCGTATAGCCGATCTGGGTCTGCAGCCACAGCGGCAACAGCACGAGGTTGCCGAAGTAGAGCCCGTAGCCGACTGCGAGCGCGATCGTGCCGCCCGTGAAGTTGCGCATGCGGAACAGCGACAGGTCGACGACCGGATGTTCCGCGGTCAGCTCCCAGATCACGAAGAACGCGAACGAGATGACCGCGATCAACGCGAGCGCGACGATCGTGGTCGACGCGAACCAGTCGAGATCCTTGCCTTTGTCGAGCATGATCTGCAGCGAGCCGACCCACAGCACGAGCAGCGCAAGGCCGACACCGTCGATCGGCGCGCGGCGCACCGTCGATTCGCGCGTACGGTAGATCGACCACGTAGCGAGCGCAGCGGCGATGCCGACGGGGATGTTCACATAGAAGATCCACGGCCACGAATAATTGTCCGAGATCCAGCCGCCGAGGATCGGCCCGGCGACCGGCGCGATCAGCGTCGTCATCGACCACAGGGCGAGTGCCATTGGCGCTTTCGCACGTGGATAGCTCGACAGCAGCAGCGATTGCGACAGCGGGATCATCGGGCCTGCGACCGCGCCCTGCAGCACGCGCGACGCGAGCAGAAACGGCAGCGTCGGTGCGAGCCCGCACATCCACGACGAGATGACGAACAGGATGATCGACGCGAGGAACAGGCGGACCTGCCCGAAGCGGTCGGTCAGCCAGCCGGTCAGGGGCACCGAGATTGCGTTCGCGACCGCGAACGACGTGATGACCCATGTGCCCTGGTCGGACGACACGCCGAGGTCGCCCGAGATGGTCGGGATCGCGACGTTCGCGATGGACGTGTCGAGCACGTTCATGAACACCGCGAGCGACACCGCGATCGTCCCGAGCACGAGTTGTCCGCCCTGCAGGGGCGGGTAGGAGGCAGGAGCCTGTGCCATGTCGATTGCCTTTCCGAAGTCGGAACGGTTACATCATTTTCGCGGTGCTGCTCTGCTTCGCCGCGACCGGCGCCGACGCGTTGCCGCCCGTGTTCTCGGCGATGATGCGCGCGATTTCGGCGTCGGCTTCGTCGCCGTATTTCGCGAACACGTTGGTCTCGTAGACGGTGTTCGGTGCGTTGACGAGCTGGTCGCCGCGTTCGTCCTTGATGTCCACGTCGACCTGCATCGACAGGCCGATGCGCAGCGGATGCTTGTCGAGATCCTTCGGGTCGAGCTCGATCCGCACCGGCAGGCGCTGCACGACCTTGATCCAGTTGCCGGTCGCGTTCTGCGCGGGCAGCAGCGAGAATGCCGAACCCGTGCCGGCCGAGAAGCCGACGACCTTGCCGTGGTACGTGACCGACGAGCCGTAGATGTCGGCCGTCATCTCGACCGGCTGGCCGATGCGCATGTGCTTCAGCTGGACTTCCTTGAAGTTCGCGTCGACCCACACGGCATTGAGCGGCACCACCGACATCAGCGGGTTGCCGGGCGACACGCGCTGGCCGACCTGCACCGAGCGCTTCGCGACGTAGCCGGTGACCGGCGCCGGCAGCACGTTACGTGCGTTCGCGAGGTACGCGTCGCGCACCTTCGCGGCGGCAGCCAACACGTTCGGGTGCGATGCGATCGTCGTGTTCGCGGTCAATGCGCGATTCGACGCGAGCTGCTGCTGCGCAGCGTCGACCGATGCCTGCGCGGCCTTCACCGCGTCGCGGGCGTGCGAGATTTCTTCCTGCGATACGGCGCCCGTCTGCGCGACGGCCACGCGGCGACGCAGGTCGTCCTGGGCCTTCGACAGGTCCGACTGGCGCAGCGCGACTTGCGCGCGGTACTGGTCGTCGTTGACGAACAGGCCGCGCACCTGGCGCACCGTCTGCGCGAGGTTGGCTTCGGCCTGCTGCAGCGCGACCTGCGAATCGGCCGGGTCGAGCACGACGAGCGGATCGCCGGCCTTGACCGTTTGCGTGTCGTCCGCCTTCACGGCGATCACGGTGCCGGTGACCTGCGGCGTGATCTGCACGACGTTGCCGTTCACGTATGCATCGTCGGTGCCTTCATGGAAGCGGGCGACGAGGAAGTAGTACAGGCCGTATGCGATGGCCGCGATCACGATGACCGCGACGAGCAGCGTCATCATTCGTTTGCGCTTGCCGTTGTTCTGCGGCTGCGCGCTGGCGGCGTTTTGTTGGTCGCTCATGGCGATTTTCTCCGTCCGTTATTTCGAGTGTCTGCGTAGTGGTGGTGCCGGCTCAGTTGGCGGCCTGTTTGGTCGGCGTGGCCGCATCGGGCGCGGCGAGCGGCGTGCCGGTCGCGTCGAACCCGCCGCCGAGCGCCTTGATCAGGGCAAGCTGCATATCGCGCCGGCGCATCTTCAGGTTGGTCACGGTCTGCTCCGATGCGAGGCGGTTGCTGTCCGCCGTCAGCACCTGCAGTTGCGGCGACAGGCCGGCCTTGTAGCGAATGACCGCGAGATCGTACGCACGCGTCGATGCGTCGAGCGCACGTTGGGCATCACCCATCTGGCGATCGACCGCGCGGATCGACGCGACTTGCGTCGCGACGTCGTTCAGCGCGCTGATCAGCGTCTGGTTGTAGTTCGCCACCGACAGGTCGAAGTCGGCGTAGCGGCCCTTGAGCTGGGCGCGCAGCGCGCCGGCATCGAAGATCGGCAGGTGGATGGCCGGGCCGAACTGCGCCTGGCGGCTCGCGAAGTTCAGGAATTTGCCCCAGCCGAACGCATCGAAGCCGAAACCGGCCGCGAGGTTCACGTCGGGGTAGAACTCGGCCTTCGCTTCCTTCACGTCGTGCATCGCGGCTTCGACCTGCCAGCGCGCGGCGACGATGTCGGGGCGGCGCGACACGAGATCGGCCGGCAGGTTGCCGGGCAGCGTGACGTCGCCGCTCGGATTCATCACGGGCGCCGCGATCTGCAGCCCGCGATCCGGGCCCTTGCCGAGTAGCGCGGCGAGCTGGTAGCGCACCGTCGTGATCTGGCCGTCGAGGTCCGACAGCGAGGCCTGGGTCGTCGCGATGTTGCCGCGGGCCGTCTGGCGTTCGACGTTGGTATCGAGGCCGGCCGATACGCGGCCGTCGGTGATCTTGCCGACCGTCTCGCGGTTGCTGATCTCGCGTTGCGCGATGTCGCGCAGCGCATAGAGCTGTGCGAGCGAGTTGTAGGTGCGTGCGACCGACGACGCGAGCGTGATGCGCGCCTGTTGCATGTCGGCTTCGGCGGCCTTTTCCTGCGATACGGCCGTGTGCAGGCGCTCGCGGTTCTTGCCCCACAGGTCGAGTTCCCACGAGGCGCTCGCAAGCGCGTTGTTCTCGCTGTACCACTGGCCGCCGTACGGGGGCGGGAACAGGGCGTTCGACGAATACAGTTCACGCGTCCACGAATAGCTGGCTTCGGCCTTCGGCATGAGGTTCGAGCGCGACGATTCGATGTACGACGAGGCTTTCGCGATGCGCGCCTGCGCCTGTGCGATCGACGGGTTGCCCTGCAGCGCTTCGTCGATCAGCTTCGGCAGTTGCGGATCCCCGAACTGGCTGGCCCAGTCGAGCGCCGGCCACTGGCCGCCCTGGGCCGGCAGGCTCTGGGCGGATTCGAATTGCGACGCGGGGGCGATCTGCTTGTCGCTCTTGATGCCGATGTAATTCGCGCAGCCCGCCAGCGCCAGCGCGGCGACCGCGGCGGCGACGGCGGCGCGGCACGACCCGGCGCGCACGGACAACGGGGAGGATTTCATCGCGCTAACCCCTGACTCGGAATGAATGATGGACACTGCAAGGATTTCCTTACATTAATCTGTCAAAAGTAATTGTTATGGCAACTATTACGTGATGCTACCGCCGGCCGTCTCGCAATAGTTGCTGAGAATACGGCGCAGCATGCTCTTCAGGAACCCGACTTCTTCCGGCGTAAACCCGTCCAGCACCTGGTCGAGCACGCTGCGAAAAATGGGCGGCAGCCGTTCGGCCAGCGCACGGCCTTCGTCGGTGAGCTCGAGGCGCACGACGCGTCGGTCCTCGATGCTGCGCACGCGCGACAGCAGGCCGCGTTTCTCGACCCGGTCGAGCAGGCGCGTGACCGCGCTGGCGTCGATCCCGTATTCGCGCGCGAGTTCGGCGGCCGTCGAGCACTTGCCGACCGCGATCATGAACAGCATGCTCGCCTGCGTGCCCGTGATGCCGAGCTCTTCCTGCGTGCGCTGCGTGACGAGATTGGTCATCACCGACTTCACGCGCGACATGAGATAACCGACGCTGTCGTTCATCTGATACGAAGACAGCGGCGAAACGGGCGGTGGGGTAGGAGAATCCGACATAAAACCCTGAAGCTGCAATAGTTGACTAGGCAGCAGTATAGGCACAATTGCTTGCCGCGGCAAATGTTAATCGAACGGCAAGGCACGCGCTCTGTATGGCGAGAATCCCTTGTCTCGATAAGGGTTTTTCGGCCCGCCGGCGATGGTGGGCGAGAGAGTTGGGCTGTTCGGGAGAGGAGGGCGGAGCGGCCCGGTTTGCTGCGTTGCAACGCGCGGGTCAGCTTTCGACACGCGTACGTGCTATAATTTAATGCTTTCCAAGCTGCAACGCGCGCGCCCCTGAAAAACGGAGCGCGCGCGTTTGCGCGTTCAAACGATTTCCAGGTTTCTATGACCCGCGCCCTTCGCAATATCGCCATCATCGCCCACGTCGACCACGGCAAGACCACGCTCGTCGACCAACTGCTCCGCCAGTCCGGCACCTTCCGCGAGAACCAGCAGATTGCGGAGCGGGTGATGGACTCGAACGACATCGAAAAAGAGCGCGGGATCACGATTCTCGCGAAGAACTGCGCGGTCGAATACGAAGGCACGCACATCAACATCGTCGACACGCCGGGGCACGCTGACTTCGGCGGCGAAGTCGAGCGCGTGCTGTCGATGGTCGACTCGGTGCTGCTGCTCGTCGACGCGGTCGAAGGCCCGATGCCGCAGACGCGCTTCGTCACGAAGAAGGCGCTCGCGCTCGGCCTGAAGCCGATCGTCGTCGTCAACAAGATCGATCGTCCGGGCGCGCGGATCGACTGGGTCATCAACCAGACCTTCGACCTGTTCGACAAGCTCGGCGCGACCGAAGAGCAGCTCGACTTCCCGATCGTCTACGCGTCGGGCCTGAACGGCTACGCGTCGCTCGACCCGGCTGCTCGCGACGGCGACATGCGCCCGCTGTTCGAGGCGATTCTCGCGCACGTGCCGGTTCGCCCGGCCGATCCGGAAGCGCCGCTGCAGCTCCAGATCACGTCGCTCGACTTTTCGACGTACGTCGGCCGGATCGGCGTCGGCCGCATCACGCGCGGGCGCATCAAGCCGGGCCAGCCGGTCGTGATGCGCTTCGGCCCGGAAGGCGACGTGCTGAACCGCAAGATCAACCAGGTGCTGTCGTTCAAGGGCCTGGAGCGCGTGCAGGTCGAATCGGCCGAAGCGGGCGACATCGTGCTGATCAACGGTATTGAAGACGTCGGCATCGGCGCGACGATCTGCGCGATCGACACGCCGGAAGCGCTGCCGATGATCACCGTCGACGAGCCGACGCTGACGATGAACTTCCTCGTCAACTCGTCGCCGCTCGCCGGCCGCGAAGGCAAGTTCGTGACGAGCCGCCAGATCCGCGACCGTCTGATGAAGGAACTGAACCACAACGTCGCGCTGCGCGTGAAGGACACCGGCGACGAAACGGTGTTCGAAGTGTCGGGCCGCGGCGAACTGCACCTGACGATTCTCGTCGAGAACATGCGCCGCGAAGGCTACGAGCTGGCCGTGTCGCGTCCGCGCGTCGTGATGCAGGAGATCGACGGCGTGCGTCACGAGCCGTATGAGCTGCTGACGGTCGACGTCGAGGACGAACACCAGGGCGGCGTGATGGAAGAGCTGGGCCGCCGCAAGGGCGAAATGCTCGACATGGCGTCGGACGGCCGCGGCCGCACGCGTCTGGAGTACAAGATCTCGGCGCGTGGCCTGATCGGCTTCCAGAGCGAATTCCTGACGCTCACGCGCGGCACGGGCCTGATGAGCCACATCTTCGACTCGTACGCGCCGGTCAAGGACGGCTCGGTTTTCGAGCGCCGCAACGGCGTGCTGATCTCGCAGGACGACGGCGCCGCGGTGGCGTACGCACTGTGGAAGCTGCAGGATCGCGGCCGCATGTTCGTGAAGCCGGGCGACGCGCTGTATGAGGGCATGATCATCGGCATCCACAGCCGCGACAACGACCTCGTCGTGAACCCGATCAAGGGCAAGCAGTTGACCAACGTGCGCGCGTCGGGTACCGACGAAGCCGTGCGTCTCGTGCCGCCGGTCCAGATGTCGCTGGAATACGCGGTCGAATTCATCGACGACGACGAGCTCGTCGAAGTGACGCCGCAGTCGATCCGCCTGCGCAAGCGCTTCCTGAAGGAGCACGAGCGTCGCCGCGCGAGCCGCGAAGGCGCGGTCGACTAAGCATCGACTGTTCCCGAGCACGACGAAAAGGCTGCCTTCGGGCAGCCTTTTTCGCATCCGCGCAGCGTGCAGCCGGGCTGCCTGCAAAACACTGTTCCCGCGGGGCGCGGCAATCCGGCAAAACCCCGCCGCACGGTGCTTTCACGGACGTTTCGCCGTGAACTCCGGTATCGGTTCTGTGATATGCTGCGCGCACGCAAGTTTTAGGTCCTTCCAAGCAAGACTTGATTCGCAATCCGCTAAACGGTCAGGCCGTGTCGCGGAAGGTTGAGTAACCCGCTATTTCTCGAGAAGCTCGAAGAAAGGTGAGCGTAAAATGTCAGATGTAATGAAGCAGTTTCAGCTGAACTCCTATTTGTTCGGCGGCAATGCTTCGTACGTTGAAGAACTGTACGATGCATACCTCAACAATCCGGCATCGGTGCCGGAGAACTGGCGAGAGTATTTCGACGCGCTGCAGAACGTGCCTGCAACGGACGGCTCGAACGCCAATGACGTCGCTCACTTCCCGATCGTCGAATCGTTCGCCGAGCGTGCGAAGGCCAATGCCTTCATTCCGCGCGAAAGCACCAGCAATCTCGCGACCGCACGCAAGCAGGTGCACGTCCAGTCGCTCATCAGCGCCTACCGCTTCCTCGGCTCGCAATGGGCCAATCTCGATCCGCTGAAGCGACGCGAACGTCCCGCCATTCCCGAACTCGAACCCGCGTTCTACGACTTCTCCGAAGGCGACCTCGACCAGACGTACAGCGCAAGCAACCTGTACTTCGGTTTCGACCAGGCTTCGCTGCGCGACATCGTCAAGGGTCTGCGCGACACGTACTGCGGCACGATCGGCGCCGAGTTCATGTACATCAGCGATCCGGAACAGAAGCGCTGGTGGCAGGAGCGCCTGGAGTCGACCCGCGCGACGCCGGCCTTCTCGGCCGACAAGAAGAAGCACATCCTGAATCGCCTGACGGCCGCCGAAGGCCTCGAGCGCTACCTGCACACCAAGTACGTCGGCCAGAAGCGCTTCTCGCTCGAAGGCGGCGAAAGCTTCATCGCGGCGATGGACGAAGTCGTCCAGCATGCGGGCAAGAGCGGCGTGCAGGAAATCATCATCGGCATGGCCCACCGCGGCCGCCTGAACGTGCTGGTCAACACGCTGGGCAAGATGCCGGCCGACCTGTTCGCCGAATTCGAAGGCAAGCACGTCGACGACCTGCCGGCCGGTGACGTGAAATACCACAAGGGCTTCTCGTCGGACGTGTCGACGGAAGGCGGCCCGGTCCACCTGTCGCTCGCGTTCAACCCGTCGCACCTCGAAATCGTGAACCCGGTGGTCGAAGGTTCCGCGAAGGCGCGGATGGACCGCCGCGGCGACGAAGACGGCCTGCAAGTGCTGCCGGTGCAGATCCATGGCGACGCGGCCTTCGCTGGCCAGGGCGTCGTGATGGAAACGCTGAACCTCGCGCAGACGCGCGGTTACGGCACGCACGGCACGCTGCACATCGTCATCAACAACCAGATCGGCTTCACGACGTCCGACCCGCGCGACGCGCGCTCGACGCTGTACTGCACCGACGTCGTCAAGATGATCGAAGCGCCGGTGCTGCACGTGAACGGCGATGATCCGGAAGCCGTCGTGCTCGCGATCCAGATCGCGATCGACTACCGGATGCAGTTCCACAAGGATGTCGTCATCGACATCGTCTGCTTCCGCAAGCTGGGTCACAACGAGCAGGACACGCCGGCGGTCACGCAGCCGCTGATGTACAAGAAGATCGCGCAGCACCCGGGCACCCGTGCGCTGTACGCCGAAAAGCTCGTGCAGCAGGGCGTGATCACCGCGGAAGACACCGACAACTACGTGAAGGCGTACCGCAAGGCGATGGACGACGGCCACCATACCGTCGATCCGGTCCTGTCGAACTACAAGAGCAAGTACGCGGTCGACTGGGTTCCGTTCCTGAACCGCAAGTGGACGGATGCAGCCGACACGGCCGTGCCGCTCGCCGAACTGAAGCGCCTGGGCGAACGCATCACGACGGTCCCGGAAAACTTCAAGGTTCACCCGCTCGTCGAGCGCGTGATCAACGACCGCCGCAACATGGCGCGCGGCGACCAGCCGCTCGACTGGGGCATGGGCGAACACCTCGCATTCGCGTCGCTCGTCGCATCGGGCTACTCGGTGCGCCTGACGGGCCAGGACTCGGGCCGCGGCACGTTCACGCACCGTCACGCGGTGCTGCACGACCAGAACCGCGAACGCTGGAACGACGGTACGTACGTGCCGCTGCAGAACATCGCCGAAGGTCAGGCGAAGTTCACGGTGATCGACTCGGTGCTGTCGGAAGAAGCCGTGCTGGGCTTCGAATACGGTTACTCGACCGCCGAGCCGAACACGCTCGTGCTGTGGGAAGCGCAGTTCGGCGACTTCGTCAACGGCGCGCAGGTCGTGATCGACCAGTTCATCTCGTCGGGCGAAGTGAAGTGGGGCCGCGTGTCGGGTCTCACGATGCTGCTGCCGCACGGCTACGAAGGCCAGGGTCCGGAACACTCGTCCACGCGTATCGAGCGTTTCCTGCAACTGTGCGCCGACCACAACATGCAGGTCGTTCAGCCGACGACGCCGGCGCAGATTTTCCACCTGCTGCGTCGCCAGATGATCCGCCTGTTCCGCAAGCCGCTGATCATCGCGACGCCGAAGTCGCTGCTGCGTCACAAGGAAGCGGTGTCGGACCTGTCGGAACTGGCGAAGGGTTCGTTCCAGCCGGTGCTGGGCGAAACCGACGGCGGCATCGACGCGAAGAAGGTCAAGCGCGTGCTGGCGTGCTCGGGCCGCGTGTACTACGACCTCGTCGCGCATCGCCGCGAAGCGAAGGCGAACGACGTCGCGATCATCCGTATCGAGCAGCTGTATCCGTTCGCGCACAAGCAGTTCGAAGCCGAAATGAAGAAGTACGAGAACGCGACTGAAGTGGTCTGGGTGCAGGACGAGCCGCAGAACCAGGGCCCCTGGTTCTACGTCGAGCACCACCTGAAGGAAGGCATGAAGGAAGGGCAGAAGCTGGCATACAGCGGCCGTCCGGCTTCGGCCTCGCCGGCGGTTGGCTACTACGCGAAGCACTACGAGCAGCAGAAGGCCCTGATCGAAGGTGCATTCGGCCGCCTGAAGAGCGCGTCGATCGCGAAATAACCGACGTCAAGCGAAACGGGAAGGCGCGCGGCGCTTTCCCGTCTCCTTTGGCCTGCCGGGCGCGTCGCGCGCCGCATCGGCCGAAGGAATCGCACGAACCTCGTCATTACCCAGATTAAGCATCCAGGAAAATCACATGGCTATCGTAGAAGTCAAAGTCCCCCAGCTTTCGGAGTCGGTGTCGGAAGCCACCATGCTGCAGTGGAAGAAGAAGCCGGGCGAAGCAGTCGCGCAGGACGAAATCCTGATCGAGCTCGAGACCGACAAGGTCGTCCTCGAAGTGCCGGCGCCGGCAGCGGGCGTGCTCGCGCAAGTGCTGCAGAACGACGGTGACACGGTGGTCGCCGATCAGTTGATCGCGACGATCGACACCGAAGCGAAGGCAGGTGCTGCCGAAGCAGCGGCAGGCGCCGCCGAAGTCAAGCCGGCAGCCGCACCTGCCGCAGCCGCGCCGGCCGCACAGCCGGCTGCCGCGACCGCATCGAGCTCGGCCGCCGCATCGCCGGCCGCAGCGAAGCTGCTGGCCGAGAAGGGCCTGTCGACGGGCGACGTCGCAGGTTCGGGCCGCGACGGCCGCGTCACGAAGGGCGACGCGCTGGCCGCGGGCAACGCACCGAAGGCTGCTCCGGCCGCCGCGCCGGCGAAGACCGCCGCCGCGAAGCCGGCGCTGCCGGAAGTGAAGGTGCCGGCGTCGGCAGCGACGTGGCTGAACGACCGTCCGGAACAGCGCGTGCCGATGTCGCGCCTGCGTGCGCGTATCGCCGAGCGCCTGCTCGAATCGCAGCAGACCAACGCGATCCTGACGACGTTCAACGAAGTCAACATGGCTCCGGTCATGGAACTGCGTAACAAGTACAAGGACAAGTTCGAGAAGGAACACGGCGTGAAGCTCGGCTTCATGTCGTTCTTCGTGAAGGCGGCCGTCCATGCGCTGAAGAAGTTCCCGCTCGTGAACGCGTCGATCGACGGTAACGACATCGTCTATCACGGCTACTTCGACATCGGTATCGCGGTCGGTTCGCCGCGCGGCCTGGTCGTGCCTATCCTGCGCAACGCGGATCAGCTGAGCCTCGCCGAGATCGAGAAGAAGATCGCCGAATTCGGCCAGAAGGCGAAGGACGGCAAGCTGTCGATCGAGGAAATGACGGGCGGTACGTTCTCGATCTCGAACGGCGGCGTGTTCGGTTCGATGCTGTCGACCCCGATCATCAACCCGCCGCAGTCGGCCATTCTCGGTGTGCACGCGACGAAGGAGCGCCCGGTCGTCGAAAACGGCCAGATCGTGATTCGCCCGATCAACTACCTGGCGCTGTCGTACGACCACCGCATCATCGATGGCCGCGAAGCCGTGCTGTCGCTCGTCGCGATGAAGGATGCGCTGGAAGATCCGGCCCGCCTGCTGCTCGACCTGTAAGCCGAGTCTCACTGCATCGACCCGTTCGCAGGTTCGCGCCCACGCGTGACCCTGCGGACGTACAAGTAGAAAGGATTGTCATGTCCAAGGAATTTGACGTCGTCGTGATCGGCGCCGGCCCCGGCGGCTACATCGCCGCGATTCGCGCCGCGCAGCTCGGCAAGACCGTTGCCTGTATCGAGAAGTGGAAGAACCCGGCCGGCGCGCTGAAGCTCGGCGGCACCTGCCTGAACGTCGGCTGCATCCCGTCGAAGGCGCTGCTCGCGTCGTCGGAAGAGTTCGAGAACACGTCGCATCACCTGGCCGACCACGGCATCACGGTCGACGGCGTGAAGATCGACGTCGCGAAGATGCTCGGCCGCAAGGACGCGATCGTCGAGAAGATGACGAGCGGGATCGAGTTCCTGTTCAAGAAGAACAAGATCACCTGGCTGAAGGGCCATGGCAAGTTCACCGGCAAGACCGATGCCGGCGTGCAGATCGAAGTGAGCGGCGAGGGTGAAACCGAAGTCGTCACCGCGAAGAACGTGATCATCGCGACGGGTTCGAAGGCGCGTCACTTGCCGAACGTTCCGGTCGACAACAAGATCGTGTCGGACAACGAAGGTGCGCTGACGTTCGACTCGGTGCCGAAGAAGCTCGCCGTGATCGGCGCGGGCGTGATCGGCCTCGAGCTCGGCTCGGTGTGGCGCCGCCTCGGTGCCGACGTGACGGTGCTCGAAGCGCTGCCGGCGTTCCTCGGCGCAGCCGACGAAGCGCTTGCGAAGGAAGCGGCGAAGCTGTTCAAGAAGCAGGGCCTCGACATCCATCTCGGCGTGAAGATCGGCGACGTGAAGACGACCGCCGACGGCGTGTCGATCGCCTACACGGACAAGGACGGCAACGCGCAGACGCTCGACGCCGACCGCCTGATCGTGTCGGTCGGCCGCGTGCCGAACACCGACAACCTCGGCCTCGAGGCGATCGGCCTGAAGGCGAACGAGCGCGGCTTCATCGACGTGGACGACCACTGCCGCACGGCGGTGCCGAACGTGTACGCGATCGGCGACGTGGTGCGCGGCCCGATGCTCGCGCACAAGGCGGAAGACGAAGGCGTGCTGGTCGCGGAAGTGATCGACGGGCAGAAGCCGCACATCGACTACAACTGCATTCCGTGGGTGATCTACACGTACCCGGAAATCGCATGGGTCGGCAAGACGGAGCAGCAGCTGAAGGCCGAAGGCCGCGAGATCAAGACGGGCAAGTTCCCGTTCTCGATCAACGGCCGCGCGCTCGGCATGAACGCGCCGGACGGTTTCGTGAAGATGATCGCGGACGCAAAGACCGACGAACTGCTCGGCGTGCACGTGATCGCAGCGAACGCGTCGGACCTGATCGCGGAAGCCGTGGTGGCGATGGAATTCAAGGCGGCGTCGGAAGACATCGCCCGCATCTGCCATCCGCACCCGTCGATGTCGGAAGTGATGCGCGAAGCGGCGCTCGCGGTCGACAAGCGCTCGCTGAACAGCTGAGCACGGTGTAGCGCCTGCCGGCCGTCGGCCGGCGCGGCCGTCTCATGACGAAGGCGGGCGGGGTTTCCCGCTCGCCTTCGTTCTTTCCGGTTTGCCCGATGAACGTCACCGAATACTACACGCGCGAACTGACCACGCGCGGCTATCAGTCCGATCCCGCTCAGCGCGCGGCCGTCGACCGCCTGCAGCGCTGTTTCGACGAGTGGGTCGACTACAAGGCGCGCCGCTCGAACGCGTTCAAGAAGCTCATCATTCATCCGGACCTGCCGCGCGGCGTCTACATGTGGGGCGGTGTCGGTCGCGGCAAGAGCTTCCTGATGGACAGCTTCTACGCGGTCGTACCCGTGCAGCGCAAGACGCGCCTGCATTTCCACGAATTCATGCGCGAAGTGCACCGCGAGCTCGAGGAGCTGAAAGGGCAGGCCGATCCGCTCGACGAACTCGCGCGACGCATCGCGAAGCGTTACCGGCTGATCTGCTTCGACGAATTCCACGTGTCGGACATCGCCGACGCGATGATCCTGTATCGCTTGCTCGATCGCCTGTTCAACAACGGCGTGCAGTTCGTGATGACGTCCAATTACGATCCCGACGACCTGTATCCGGACGGCCTGCATCGCGACCGCATGCTGCCGGCGATCGCGCTGATCAAGGAAAAGCTCGACGTGCTCAACGTCGATGCGGGGGTCGACTATCGCCAGCGCACGCTCGCGCAGGTGAAGATGTATCACACGCCGCTCGGCGCGGAAGCCGATCGCGAACTGCGCCATGCATTCGGCAAGCTCGCGGCCGTGCCCGACGAGAGCCCGATCCTGCATATCGAGAAGCGTGAACTGAAGGCGCTGCGCAAGGCGGACGGCGTCGTGTGGTTCGATTTCGCGACGCTGTGCGGCGGCCCGCGTTCGCAGAACGACTACCTCGAACTGGCGAGCCGCTTTCATGCGATCGTGCTGTCCGAGGTGCCGCAGATGTCGCCGCGGATGGCGTCCGAAGCGCGCCGCTTCACATGGCTCATCGACGTGCTGTACGATCACAAGGTCAAGCTGCTGATGTCCGCGGCGGTGCCGGCCGAAGCGTTGTACGTCGAAGGCCCGATGGCCAACGAATTCGCGCGTACGGTCTCGCGCATCGTCGAAATGCAGTCGAAGGAATATCTCGAAACGCCGCGCCGCATCGTCGATACGTCGTTGACCTGAACTGATCGAGAGCGCCCGCCATTGGCGGAATTTAAACTTCAATTTCGGTTAAATTCGGCCAATCTTCGGGTATTTTCGGATTTGTCTTATATTCATCGTTGAGGTGAGCCGATATTGTGGTGTCATGGTTATTAAGGCTGGAGATGTCCATGACACCGTATCGCGATTTAACCGACCACGAATGGCGCTGCGTCGCGCCGCTTCTGCCCGAAATGCAGCCGCGCACCGAGTTGCGCGGCCGGCCGTTAGCCAATACGCGGGCCGTGCTGAACGGTGTGCTCTGGGTGATCTACAGTGGTGCAACCTGGTCGGCCATGCCGCGCCGTTACCCGTCGTATCAAACATGCCATCGCCGCTTCAAGGCGTGGCACGAAACGGGCACGCTGATGAACGTGATGCGTGAGCTCTATGGCGACGCCGGCATGAATCTGTGCAATGAACTGTCCGCGCGGATGCGCAAGCACACGCAATCGAAGGCGGCGGAGGCGCGTAGCAACGCGGCGCCCGCGTATCGTGCACCGGGTAGCTATGCATCGGATGCGATGAAGCGAGCGGCGTGATGCCCCTTGGTTTTCGTTGTGCACGCACCAAAAGAAATCGGCCTGGCGACGTCGTCGCAGGCCGATTTTTTCATTGAGCCGCGCGTTTCGGCGCGTACTGCGTTATTGCTGGCGAACCCAGGTCTGCGACCGGCCCAGCAGCGACACGCCGATGTAGCCGCGCACCACGAGCTTCTGGCCGCCGTCTTCAAGCGTCATCTTGCACTTGTAGACCTTGCCGTTCTCCGGGTCGAGAATGTTGCCGCCGTCCCAGTGGTCGCCTTCCTTCTTCATCGCCTTGATGATCGTCATGCCCTTGATGAGCTGATCCTTGCGCTCGTCCGTGCACGCGGTGCAGCGGCGATCGGGCGTATCGTTCGCGCCGAGGCCCTTGACGACCTTGCCCGTCAGCGAGCCGTCGCCGTCCTCGGCGATCTGCACGAGTGCCTTCGGTTGATGGGTGTTGTCGTCGATCGTCTGCCACATGCCGACGGGGCTGTCGGCTTGCGCGAACGTGGGGGCTGCGCACGCGAGCAGGGCGCCGGCAATGGCGATTGCACGCAACGGGCGGGTCAGTTGAATCATTGTCATCCTCCTTGTTTTGCATGTCTGTTCGATTCGCTCGCACGACCGTCTACATGGGGCGGGCCTGTTGCGAGCTTCGCCAGAATACGTGAAACCGCGCGCCACGTTTGATAGAGGGGACTCTAATCGAAACAACCCGCATGACGCGGGCTGTTTCGTGACTTTGGTGACCGATCAGTTGAGCTGATACGAGAATGCGGCGTTGATGCGCGGGCTGCGTGACGCGCTTTCGACCGGTGCGTCGCCCACCGGTTTGGCGACGTTCAGATCGAGGCTGTAGTAGCGGCTGTCCGTGAGCCGTACGCCGATGCCGACCGACGACGTGCGGCTCGGCGATGGCGTGCCCGAGTGCAGATACACGCGCGCCATGTCGTATGCGACGTACGGCGTGATCGATTTCAGATACGTCCAGCCCGGTGTGAAACCGCGGTTGACTTCCAGTGACATCCCCCAGCCGGAGTCGCCCGACGTTTCGCCCGGCTGGTAGCCGAGCGCGTAACGGGTCGAGCCGAACGAGATCTGTTCGGACGTCGGCAGCGAGTCCGGACTGTATTGCCCGGTCAGCGAAACCGACGTGCCGATCCGGAACGGCCATTCGTTCGTCTGCGTGAAGGTCGCGCCGGTGCGGACGAAGGTCAGCGAGATCGGGTTGTCCACCGAGGTCGTTGTCGTACCGACGGTGATGTCCTGCGCTTTCGACGCGCCGAGGATGTTCAAGCCCTTCGCAACGTTGACGCTCAGCTTCTGTACCTGTTTCGGCTGGACGCTCGTGTAGTCGAGCTGCAGTTGCATCACGCGAACTTGAGATCGGTTATCGAGGGTCGCGCCATTGATCTGGTTCTGGTAGCGGTCCTCGTTGTGCGACGCATAGCCCGACACGGTGCCGAGCAGGCTGCGCTGATTGTTCAACAGTATCGGATAGGATGCCGAAAGACCGAGCTTCTCGTTCTTCACGGTGCGCTCGACGTATGACGGCAGGCCTGGATTATTGGTCGGCTTGCCGCGATAGGTGCTGGCATCGAGGCGCGTAATCAGGCCACTGCTGCCGACGGGCACCGCGCCGCTGAACGCGAAGTAGGTCTGCTTGTCGCGTCCCGGCGGCGCGAGCGCCGAGATGCTCAACTGCTCGCCGAACGACGTGAGGCCGTTTTCGGTTGCGGTGATGAGGCCCTGGACGCCCGGATGGTTGAAGTCGATACCCGTGCTGACGTTGAACGGCTTGCGATCCACCGCGAGTTCGAGCGTCGTCGCGCCGTCGGTGGTTTGCGGCGGCGGGACATTCGCCTTCACCGTGAGGCCGGGCAGTAGGCCGAACGTGTTCACGTAGCGCTCGAACGTCGCGCGGCGCAGCGGGCGATCGGCCGTGATGTGCGCGGCGATCGCGCGAATCTTCGGTTCCATCGCGCCGGGTTTGCCGGTGACCTTGACGTCCGACACGTAGCCTTCGACCACCGTGATGCGCACGACGCCGTTCTCGAACGTCTGCGCGGGAACGAACGCGAACGACAGTGCGTAGCCGCGTTCCTGGTACAGCTTCGTCACGCCGTTGGCGGTTTCGATCAGCTCGCCGATCGTGATGTCCTTGCCGACGAGCGGTGTGAAGCGGCGCGTGATTTCCTCGAACGGCACCGACTTCACGCCTTCGACCTGGAACGTCGTCGGCGTCAGGTGCCGCGACAGCAGCTCCTGCAATTGCGGCGCCTGCGGTGCGACCTGAACGGTGACGTTCGGGCCCGTCTTCGGTGCGTTGATCTGGGGGAGGGAATCGAGCGGGTTACCGCCGACGCGCGTTTGCGCCTGTGCCGTGCCAGCTGCCGCGATGGCGAGCAGCATCATCCATCTGTCGAGTCTGGATTTCATTGTTCTTCCTCGTAGGCCTTGCTTTTCGTGTTCTTTGTAATGCCGGCGCACGACACCAGGGTGTCGCGCGCCGCGTGCCGCAATGCCGGTTGTGTCTGTACGGCCGCGCCATTCGCTCCGGCTGCGATGACCCGACCGTCCTCCTTACTTGCCCACGCTACCCAGCGTACCCAGCAGTCCCGTGACCGGTGCCAGCAGGCCCGTCGAACCACTGCCCGACGATGCCGTACCCGACACGCTGCCGACCAGCGACGTGACCGGCGCGAGCGGGCTGGAGCCCCCGGATCCTGCTGCACCGCCAACTGCTCCGGTGACAGTATTCAGCAAACCGGTGACGGGCGCGAGAGGGTTTGCACTGCCTGCGCCACCCGTTGCGCCGCCCAGTGCGCCGGTCACCGTGGAGACGAGGCCGGTCACCGGCGCGAGCGGGCCGCTGGTCGAGCCGCCCGTTGCACCGCCGAGCGCGCCCGTGAGCGAGCCGAGCGGCGTCGAGCCGAGACCCGACAGCAAGCCGCCGAGCGGGTTCGTCGAACCGGAACCCGACGACGAGCCGCTCGCGACAGTTGCCGTCGAGCCGCCGACGAGGCTCGTGATCAGGCCGGGGATCGGTGCCGCGCCGTTCGGGCCGTTCGGATTGACGAGGCCGCCCGCGTTGGTCACGGTATTGCCGACCGCGGTCACGAGCTGGCCGACGTCGCCGACGAGCGGCTGGCTCGACGTGCCGCCGACTTGCTTGCCGGCCGAGCTGATTGCGCCGCCGATCTGGCCGAGCAGGCCCGAGACGGGTTGGCCGAGGCCGGTCGTCGTACCGACCTGCTGCGCGACCTGGCCGGCGGTGATCACGAGCGGCGTGATCGCCGAGCTGATCGGTTGCGTGACCTGCTGCACGGCGCCCGACGACAGCGTCGAGCCGATCGTCGTGCCGGCGGCCGTTAGGCCGTTGGCAACCGTATCGAGCACGGTGCCGACCGGCGTCGTGACCGGCGCGAGCGGTGCCAGCGGGCCGGTGCCCAGCGCCTTGACCGTCGAGCTCAGGCCGGACACCGTGTTGCTGGTCGCGCCGACGACGTTGCCCAGACCGGCAACCGTGGTGCCGACCGGATCCTTCGTCGAGCCGATCTGCCCCAGCCCGTTGCTCACCGCATCGGCGGCCGCGCCGACGATCGTGCCGGTGCTGGAGAGCGTGCTGCCGACGCCCTTCGTCACGCCGTCGCCGAGGCCCGGCAGGCTGATGTTGCCGACCGTGCTGCCGAGGTCGGTGGCCGTCTGGCCGACCGTGCTGACGACGCCCTTGGTGCCCGTCGGCGAGCCGCTGGTGCCGCTCGTACCGGGCGTGCCGCTCGTGCTCGGGTTGTTGTTGTCGTTGCTGCTGGTCGGCGGCGAGCTGACGCCGCCACCGCCGCACGCGGCCAGCAGGCACGCGGCGGCGAAGGCGGTGAGGGGCACGCGCCATTGGCGCAGGGCGACCGTCGTGATGGAACGTTGCTGGGACATGATGGACTCCTCGCTGTCTTTTCGATGAATGGATGTCGGATTACTTGCCGTGCGTGCCGCCGAGCAGGCCGCCGATCAGCGACGTGACGGGCGCAAGCAGATTCGACGACGAGCCCGAGTTCGTGACGGCACCCGTGCCGCCGCTCAGTGCCGGTGCGCCGACCGTGCTGGTAACCGTGGAGACGGCGTTCGTCACCGGGGCGAGCGGGCTGCTGCCGCCTGCGCCGCCTGTTACGCCGCCGAGTGCGCCCGTGACTGCGCCGAGCAGACCCGTGACCGGCGCGAGCGGGCCGCCGCTGGTACCGCCTGTTGCGCCGCCGAGCGCGCCGGTGACCGTCGAAACGAGACCCGTGACCGGTGCGAGGGGGCCGCCGCTACCGCCTGCTGCGCCGCCCAGTGCGCCGGTGACCGTCGAGACGAGGCCCGTGACCGGTGCGAGCGGGCCGCTGCCGCCGCCTGCTGCGCCGCCGAGTGCGCCGGTGACCGTCGAGACGAGGCCCGTGATCGGTGCGAGCGGGCCGCTGCCGCCGCCCGTTGCGCCGCCGAGTGTGCCGGTGACGGTCGAGACGAGGCCCGTGAGCGGGGCGAGCGGGTTGGTCACGCCGCCGGTGCCCCCCGTGAGCAGGCCGCCGACGGCCTTCACGGTGTTGCCCGTCGACGAGACGGTGTTGCCGAGGCCGGTGGTGACCGGGTTGCCGCCGGTAGAGGCAAGCAGGGCGCCGGCCTGGTTCAGCCCGTTGCCGATCGTGCCGAGCAGCGTGTTGACCGGTGCGCCGAGGCCGGTTGCCGTGCCGATCGTCTGGGTCGTCTGGCCGACCATCGTCGTGATCGGCGTGATGGCCGAGCTGACCGTTTGCGTGACCTGCTGAATCGGGCCCGTCGACAGGGCGTTGGTGAGCGTGGTGCCGCCGTTCGACACGGCGCCGCCGAGCGTCGATACGAGGCCGCCGACGGCGCCCGTGACCGGCGCGAGCGGCGACAGCGGGCCGCTGCCGAGGCTCGTGACCAGGTTGCCCGTTTGCGTGACCGCGCCGCCGAGCTGATTGACCACGCCGCCGGTGCTGGCGACCGTGGTGCCGACCGGATCCTTCGTTGCGCCGAGCTGGCCGAGGCCGCTACCGAGGCCGTTGCCCAGGGCGGTGACCGCGCCGCCGACGCTTTGCACGATGCCGCCCGCGGCTTGCGTGGTGGCCGGATTGACGCCCGGCAGCGACTGGCTGCCGATGACGGAGCCGAGACCGGAGACGGTGCCGCCGACACTCGTGATGATATTGCTGCTGCTTGCGAGGACAGTTCCCACCGGGTTCGACGACACACCCGAGGTGCCGGACGTACCGCTCGTGCCCGAAGTTCCGCTCGTGCCGGACGTGCCGCTCGTACCCGAGGTTCCGCTGGTACCGGACGTGCCACTCGTACCCGAGGTGCCGCTGGTGCCGGAGGTACCGCTCGTACCCGAGGTGCCGCTCGTACCGTTGCCGCCCGACGTGGAGATCGTGTCGCCGCTGCCCGAGCTGGAGCCGCCGCCGAGACCCTGGCTGATGGAGCCGGAGCCGCCGCACGCGGAGAGGGAGAGCATGGCTGCAACGGTGGCCGCGATCAGAGTCGTCCGGAACACGCCATGAGGGATAACCTTAATGTCCATTTCTTCCTCGCATTAAAAATGTGTTTGTGAACTGCGTTGTGTTGAGTGGTGCGAGGAGTACTCTGCAACTGTCGTGCCATTTCGATACCCGGCGGGTCGGCGACGGGTTTTAAACGACGCAATTCCTTGTGGGAGAAGGAAGTTACGGGAATTGAAAGATTGTTGAATCTGTTTAACTGCGGATGAATGAGAACGGTTTCGGCCGTTTCGTAACGTAACGTCACAACATTCGCGTTACGCGTGCGGCGTAACGTGGGGGCCCACGCAGGCTTAGTGGACGAGGCAATGGTTTTACTGGTGGATTAGGCGTGCACATCTAACCTATCGTAAATCCTATGTGTAAGTCGTACCGAAACGCCGTACAAATACGTTGTGCTCCTGATCATTTTTTCCGGCTGAGCGGTTGAAAAGAGGTTGGAATTTAAATAGGAACGGATATAGAATCGGGAGCAGATGTAAGCAAATGTACGGTTCGGTACACTACGTTCGAGGAGGAGCGCTATCGCGAATGTTAACTTGCATCAAATCGTGAGCAATGCCCTTCGGGGCGACCTATAAAGAAAGCGCACCCGGTTGTCGTTACAGCAGATGTAGCGAACGGTTGGGGCAAACGGCCAGATATGCGGGGACGTATACGTATAAAAGGCCAGAAAACGTAAATACAGGCACGAGGAATAAAATGAAAGCAATCATCAAGCGTTTCCTTAAGGAAAACGACGGGGTTACCGCGATCGAGTATGGGCTGATCGCGGGTCTGATCGCTGTCGCGATCGTCGCCGGGGTGACGAACATCGGCAGTAGTCTCGGTAACATGTTTACCAATCTCGGCACGTGCGTGTCGTCTCCTTCGTCTACGAACTGTTCTTCCACCGCGATTCGGGCAACCCCTGCGGGCTAAGCCGACTTCTTCTTTTCCGGAAGTCGTCGTGGCGCAGTAGCGGGCGGACTGCTTCGGTAGTCCGCCCGCCCTTGTATCTGCTGCGGGTCGTGGTGCGATGGGACATCTCATTTTTAGCGGGGTATTTCTGACCTGGGCGGGTTTGGTCATGGTCAGTGATATTCGTTTCCGCCGTATTTCGAACGCGCTTGTCATGGCCGGATTAATCGGTGGGGTCGGCGCTGCATGCGTCGCCGCGAGTCCATTTGGTATTTCGATGCATCAGGCAGTGGTCGGCATGCTGGTCGGCCTGATCGGGCTGATACCGTTCTTCCTTCTGCGCGTCATGGGCGCAGCAGACGTAAAAATTTTCGCCGTCCTCGGTATCTGGTGCGGTGCGCATGCGCTGCTTTGGCTCTGGGTAGCGGCCAGTCTGGCTGCAGGGCTGCACGCGCTCGCACTGATGCTACTGTCGCGCACGTCGTTCCGGGGCTTGTGGCGGCGGCGCGAGCCGGCGCTGATACTTGGCAAATATCGGGCGACGCCCTATGCCGCGTGCCTCGCGGTACCGGCTGCTGCATGGCTGATCTATCTGATCGCAACAGAGGGCGTGCGATGAAACAACAGAGCACGTGTCAGGGATGGCGAAGGCAACGTGGAGCGACTGCGGTCGAGTTTGCCATCGTGTTCCCGCTGTTCTTCGTGATTTTTTACGCAATCCTGAGTTTCGGGATGGTTTTCGTCATTCAGCAAAGCTTGACATTGGCCGCCAGCGAGGGGGCACGAGCAGGATTGAGTTACGCACCGGATCTCACGACGCGCGTCGCGAACGCCAAGACGACCACGCAGAACGTTCTCGGTTGGCTGAACAGTAGTCCGCCCAACGTGGTGGCGCAGCAGTGCAACTACAACGGTACGCCTACACCGTTGTTGTACTGCCTGACAGTCACGGTGAGCTATACGCCCGATAGCTGGATGACAATCATGCCGTTTTTGGGGACGATCATGACCCAACCGCTGACCGGTACGGCAGTGGTGCAAATTCCACAGTCGATGCTGTGAGTTGGACATCATGAGGCGATAGGTATGTCATACACAAATCGCGCGACAAGAAGAAGCTAACTGGATTTTCATTCCGGTATCCATACGACAACATGGCCAACAACTTAACGAAGATCATTGCGGGACTGCTGATTGCGGTCGCCGTTTTGCTCGGAATCTATGCATGGGTGCTCGGACGCAGCGCTTCAAGTCCCGCGCCGGCGCAGCCGGTGACGGTGGCAACGACGACTGCGGTGCCGATCGTGATTGCAACGCGTACTTTGCCTGGGGGGCAGCCGATTCCAGCCGATGCGCTGAAGGTCCAAACGACTGCGCCGGCACCGGCAGGCGCGTTCAACGACCCCGCTCCGCTTGTTGGCCGCGTGCCGATTCGTGATATTCCGGCCTCGGCCCCGGTCGTTGCGGATGCACTGGTGTCGGGGCTTGCCGAGGACGTGCAGCCTGGCGAGCGCGCGGTTGCGGTTCGCGTCGACGAAACGAACGCGGTCGGCAACCGGATTCGGCCCGGGAATTTCGTCGACGTGTTCCTGAATCTGAAACGCGAAGCCGGCAGCACGATGCTCGACGGCGAGGTTTCGCAGACACAGGCGCGGCTGCTGTTGTCGAAGGTACGGGTGCTGTCGTTCGGCGATGCGACCACCGAGCGCGACAGCGGCAACAACAACGGCGGTAACGGGCAGCCGACCGGCGCCCGCATCGCGGTGCTCGCGGTACCGACCGCGCAGGTCGATGCGCTGACGCTCGGCGAGGCGAGCGGCCGGCTGACCTTTGCATTGCGCAATCCGCGTGACGACGAACTTGCGCTACAGACGGTTGCGGTACGTACGGACAACAAGCTGTCGCCGTCGGCGCTGGCCGCTGTTGGTGTCTCGCTGCAACAACTGTCCGGCACACCGAGAACGCCGGTCGCCAGCGCGAACCTGCCGCCGTTGCCGTCGCATCTGCCACCGCCTGTGCGGGCGAGCGGGGGCGGCAGCAGCGGCAGCATTGAAGTGATTCGCGGCGGCCGGTCGGAAACGGTTGCCTATTGAACCAGATCGACGGCCATCGATATCAGCGACGACGAGCAAAAGGCCGCGCGCGGTCTACCAAACAATGAAAAACACACTGATTGCATTCGCGATTGCCATCTGCTTCATGACCTTCGCCTCGTTCGCGAGCGCGAGCACTACGGTCGAGCTCGCGGTCGGCGCACAACGGCAGATTTCGGCGGGCCGCACCCTGCAGCGCGTCGCGGTCGGCGATCCGGCAATTGCCGACGTGCTGATCATGAAGGGCAGCCGCTCGGGTTCCGTGCTGCTCACCGCGAAGGCTCCCGGCGCGACGAACGTGATGCTGTGGGAGCGCGGGCGCGACGAACCGACGATCTGGAACGTCGAGGTGGTCGACGCGGCCGCGCAAGCCGTGCTCGACGGCGCTACGCCGCGGGTCAATGCATACGGCGGAACGGCCGTGCTGCAAGGCTCGGCCGCGTCGCTCGAGGCACATGCGCGTGCGGCCGCGGTCGGCAAGAACATGAGCGGAAAGGGCGCCGTGATCGACCGCTCGACGGTACCCGGCAAGAGCGTCGTCCAAGTTGACGTTCGGGTCGTCGAATTCAGCCGCTCGGTGCTCAAGCAGGTCGGCTTCAATTTCTTCAAGCAAAGCAACGGCTTTTCGTTCGGATCGTTTTCGCCGGGTGGCGTGCAATCTTATAGCGGCGGTTCGGGTCCGGGGACCGGGGGATACGTTCCGACGCTCGGGTCGCCTGTCGCGTCCGCATTCAACCTTGTCGTGAATGCAGCCGGACGCGGCATATTTGCCGATTTGTCTCTGCTCGAGGCGAACAACCTGGCACGTGTGCTGGCGGAGCCAACATTGGTCGCGCTGTCCGGGCAGAGCGCAAGCTTCCTTGCAGGCGGCGAGATTCCGGTGCCATCGCCGCAGGGGCTTGGTTCGACGGCGATCCAGTGGAAGCAATACGGCGTCGGGCTTTCGTTGACGCCGACGGTTCTGAGCCCGAACCGGATTGCGCTGAAGGTCGCGCCCGAATCGAGCCAGCTTGACTTCGTGAACAGCGTGACGATCAGCGGCGTCGCAGTGCCCGGCATTACGACGCGCCGTGCGGACACGACCGTCGAACTGGGCGACGGAGAGAGTTTTGTAATTGGCGGCCTGATCGATCGGCAGACGATGTCGAACGTGAGCAAGGTGCCATTGCTCGGCGATCTGCCGATCATCGGGACGTTCTTCAAGAATCTGAGCTATCAGCAGAACGACAAGGAACTGCTGATCATCGTGACGCCGCATCTCGTCGCGCCGATCGCGAAGGGTGCAGTGCTGCCCGCGACGCCCGGCGAGTTGTCCGAGCAGCACGACGGGCCGGTCTGGAAATCGTATCTGGGCGGAGCCGCGTCGCCGGACGCTGCTCCCGGATTTTCGAAATGAGCGGAATGTCTCGCGGCTTGCGAAGCATCGCCACGTTTTGTGTAATCGGGGGTGTTCGACATGAACGCGCGAATTCAATCATTGTGTGAACCCGCCGTGACCGACTATTTCGTTTGTGCGTCGCAGCATGAGGCGCATGTCCACTGGCTGGCCGATACGCTCGTATCGGCCGGCGCGGTCGAGGCCGCGTCGCTCGAACCGGGTGTGCTGGCGCAGCGCATTACGGGCATCAATCCGGCGCTCGTCTTCATCGATTTCTCGGACGGCAGCACGGCGGCGAGCATTGCCGCGGCTGCGATTCGCGCCACCCATCCGGGGCTTCCGATCGTCGCGCTCGGTTCGCTCGCACAGCCGGAGAGCACGCTCGCTGCATTGCGCGCCGGTGTCCGCGATTTCATCGACGTGTCGGCACCGGCGGAGGATGCGTTGCGCACGACACGCGGATTGCTGGCGAATGTCGGCGAGCCGGCGAGCCGCCACGGAAAACTCGTAGCGTTGCTCGGCGCACGCGCAGGCATGGGAGTAAGCACGCTCGCAGCGAATCTGGCCGTATGGTTGCAGAAGCGCGCAGTGAATTCGGAAGGGGCCGGCGTGCCGAACGGCGGGACGCCGGCCGGTCGCCAGACCGCGCTCATCGACCTCGGGCTGCCCGCGGGCGACGGCGCGCTGTTCCTGAATACCCGCTGCGAATTCCATTTCATCGATGCGGTCCACAACCTGCGCCGCATCGACCGGACCTTCGTGAATACCGCGCTGACACGGCATGAGAGCGGCGTCGCATTGACGACGCTGCCGGCGGATCTCGGTGGGCTGCGCGACGTGTCGTACGCGTCGTGCGCTGGTTTGCTGAACCGGTTTCGCGCATTCTTCGATCAGCAGATCGTCGACCTCGGCGGCTTTTCGAACCGCGAATTCGTTGCACAGATCACGAGCTCGGCCGACGAAGCGTGGCTCGTCTGCGATCAGGGTGTCGCGTCGATCGTATCGGCGGCCGATCTGCTCACCGGGTTGCGCGATGCGGGTGTCGAGACCGATCGCGTACGGCTCGTCGTCAACCAGTACGACTCCGCACTTGACCTGACGGCCGCCCAGATTGCAGAGCGCCTCGGGCTGTCGCTGGTCGGCACGTTGCCGTCGCGCCGCGTCGCGATCGGCCATGCGGCAAATCAGGGCCGACTCATTGTCGATATGGCGGAGCGCGACCCGTACGTGCACGCCCTCGAGTCACTCGCCGCGCGTCTGCCCGGCGTATCGGTCAGAACGGCCACACCACGTCCGGCGTTCGGCCTCTCCGCGCTGAAGCGCTTCATTCAACCTTCGTCCAAGCGGTCGTAAGCGATGGCACACGACATTCAATTTGCCGACGGCGCAGCGCCGTTCTCCCAGACGCAACAATTCCACGACATCAAGAATTCCGCGCACGAGCACTTGCTGACGCGCATCGAAGAATTGGGCGCCGAATTCGGCAGATGGTCCCGCCAGGCGATCAACCAGTTCGTCGATCTCGAGATCGACAGCTTCGTGCGCCTGCGCCGTATTCCGCTCAACGAGAACGAGGTACGGACGATCGCGGAGGCGCTGACGAAGGAACTCGCGGGTTTCGGCCCGATCGAGGATCTGCTCGCGGACCCGGCCGTCGAAGACATCCTGATCAATGGCTACAACGACGTGTACGTGTCCCGTCACGGGATCCTCGCAAAGCTGCCCGTGCGCTTCACCGACAACGCACATCTGTTGCGGATCGTGCGGCGGATCCTCGCGCCGATCGGCCGCCGTCTCGACGAGTCGAATCCGATGGTCGATGCACGGCTGCCAGACGGCGGCCGCGTGAACGTCGTGATCGAGCCGCTGTCGATCGACGGTCCGGTCGTATCGATCCGGAAATTCCGCAAGGATCCGCTGAAACCGTCCGACTTGCTCGGCAACGGGACGTTCAACGAAGAGATCAACACGTTGCTTCAGGCGGCAGTCGAGGCTCGCTGCAACATTCTCGTGTCAGGCGGTACGAGTTCCGGCAAGACGTCGCTGCTCAACGCGCTCGCATTTCATATCCCGGAGATCGAGCGTGTCGTGACGATCGAGGATACGGCCGAGTTGTCGCTGAACCACCCGCACGTCGTGCGGCTCGAGAGCCGTCCGGGCGGGTTCGACGGTACCGGGGTCGTGTCGATTCGCGACTTGCTGCGCAATACGCTTCGGATGCGTCCGGACCGGATCATCGTCGGCGAAGTGCGCGGCGGCGAGGTGCTGGAAATGTTGCAAGCCATGAACACGGGTCACGACGGCTCGATGGGCACCGTGCATGCGAGTTCGCCGCGCGAGTGTCTGTACCGTCTCGAGATGCTTGCCGGTTTTGCAGGTTTCCAGGGCACCGAGTCCAGCCTGCGCCGGCAGATCGCGAACGCCATCGACTTCATCGTGCAGATTGGACGCCTGTCGAACGGGCGGCGACGGATCCTGTCGATCACCGAAGTGACCGGGCTGTCCGACAACATTATCGCGACGCAGGAACTTTACCGCTACGAAGCGCGCGTGACGCCGGAGGGCGAGGAAGTCGACCACTGGGAAACATTGGGCATCCATCCGCATTCACCGAAGCTCGCGCGCTTCCGTCAGACGCTGACGAGCGGCGGGTTCGGCGATGGCGGATTCGGCGGCGGCTTTGGCGGTGGCGGGTTCGGCCGAGGCGGCGGGGGCTTCAATGTATAGCGCGATGGTATGGGTGCTGGCGATCGCGATGCTATGCGTCGCGGCTGCGATGATGCTGTGGCGTCACGCAGAGACCCGGCGCGTACGGACCGACGCGAAGCGCTTCATCGACAGCCGGCTCGAACCTGGTGCACGCGTCGCCGCACAGGCGGCCCGTGCGCAGGCGGCTGGTGCCGTGCGAGCCGCGCAACAACCGGGTGCGGCACGGAAGGGGTCGTCCGACGCCTTCTGGGTGCACTGGTATGCGATCGCATCCGAATATCTGTCCAACCTTGCAAGTCGTGCGGGGATAGACGATGCGCGCGGCAAGGCGCTCGTCGCGCTTGCAGTACTCGTCGCGGCTGCATTCATCGCGGGCAGTCACGGCGGCGTGCTGGCGTGTTTTGCGGCGATCATTTGCGGCAGCGCGATACTCGGCGTCTGGCTCGCGTCGCGGATTCAGCGGCGACGGTTGAAGATCGTCCGGCAGATCCCGTCGTTCCTCGACGGGATCGTGCGTCTCGTGACGTTGGGCAATAGCGTGCCGGCTGCTTTCCAGTCTGCCCTGTTGACGACCGAGGAGCCGTTGCGGGGCTGTCTCGACGTCGTGTCGCGGATGCTGCGCGGCGGTATCGAGATCGACCGCGCCATGATGCACATCGCGAAGATCTACCGGACGGAAGAGTTTGAGCTCGTCGGCTCGGTACTGCGCTTATCGGTCAAATACGGTGGGCGCGCTGACGTGATGCTCGAGCGGATGGCCGTATTCATGCGCGATCTCGAGCAAGCCGAGCGTGAATTGACTGCGATGTCGTCGGAGACGCGGCTGTCCGCGTTCGTCCTCGTCATGCTGCCGATTGCAATCGGCAGCTTCGTCGTGATGACCAATCCGAAGTATCTGTACGGGATGTGGGGTGATCCGAGCGGGCGGTCGCTGCTCATGATCGCGTTCCTGGCCCAAGTGGTCGGCAGCATATGGCTGTATCGAATGGCTCGACTCAGGTGAGGCTATGACAGCAACTCAAATCGGAGCGATTGCGTTGGCCGTGGGCGCGCTTGGGGTACTGCTGCTCGGTATGGTTGCGATGTTGCGGGCGAATGCTGCGGCGCGTGCCGAACGAGCGTTGGTCGATGCGCTGGATCGACGCATGGCTGCACTTGAGGCAGCGAAAGCGCGGCCCGCGCAGGATGGCGATGCGCCGGCGAAAGCCAACGTACGCGGCGGGCAACGTGTCGAACGTTGGCTGGATCGCCTGTCGGCGGCAGGCATGCGCTGGCTGGATACCGGATTCGGTAAATACGCTGTCGCGGAAGAGGATCGTCGCCTGTTGGAGCAATGCGGATATGTCGATGCACGCACGCGCGGGCTGTTTCTGAGTGCGCGGGTCGCGTGCGGGATTGCGTTGCCGCTGCTGTTCGCTATCTTCGCGAGTGGGCGCACGAAAGGCAGTATCTGGATGGTCGGCATGTGCGTCGCCTTCGCGCTCGGCTTCATGCTGCCGAAACTCTATGTGCAGCGCCGCGCAGCATCGCGGCGGCAGAGCGTCGTCGACGAACTGCCGCTACTCGTCGACATGTTGCGTTTACTGCAAGGCGTCGGTCTGTCGCTCGATCAAAGCCTCCAAGTCGTGACGAACGATTTTCGCGGGATGCTGCCGGTCCTGTCGTCGGAGGTGGGAATCGCGCAGCGTCAGTTCGCCGCGGGCCGGACCCGCGAGCAGTCGCTGCAACGGCTGTCGAGTGGATTCGACAACGAGGATTTGCGCGCGATCGTGCGATTGATGATTCAGGTCGACAAGCATGGCGGTGCGGTGCAGGAACCGCTCAAGCAGTTCGGCGACCGTTTGCGCGAGACGCGTCGAGCGATGCTGCGCGAACGGATCGGTAGGTTGACGGTAAAGATGACGGGCGTAATGGTGCTGACGCTGTTACCCGCTCTGCTGATCGTAACGGCGGGGCCGGGCATGCTGGCGGTGATGCGCGCGTTGTCGTCGCAGCATTGAAGGATGGAAGGACAGACGATGAAGCGAATCGACAAAGCGGTAACCCGGGCGGGCATGCTGGCGGTGGCGTTGCTGCTCGGCGCATGCGCAACCAAGGAAAGCGGGTACGGCGTCGGCGCGCAGACAGAGCGTGCGGCACTGATGCAAGCAGCAGATCAAAAGCAGTCCGTGCCGGATACGCCGGGGATGTATCTGGGTCTGATTCAGCGCATGCAAGCGCAGGGCCTCTATTACGCTTCACTCGCGCACATCGATGCATATGACAAGACATACGGTGTCATGCCGGAATCGATCCTGTTGCGTGCGGATGCGCTACGGATGACCGACCAGCCGGCAGCAAGCGCGGCCGTGTATGCACAGTTGCTGAAGACGCCGCTCGCCGCGCGCGGTTATCGCGGGTTGGGATTGCTTGCAGGCGCCGCGGGCGATTTCGACCGGGCCGTGCAGGCGCTGACGCAAGCGTCGGAGCTCGCGCCGACGGATCCGTCGCTACTGTCCGATCTTGCTTACGCGAAGTTGCGCAGCGGCGATGTCGTCGGCGCGCGAGTGCCGCTGATGAAAGCTGCCGAACTCGATCAGCGCAATCCGAAAATCGTCAGCAACCTTGCGCTGTATCTGTTTGCGGCAGGACGTGCGCAGGACGCGCAACGGCTGATGAATCAGCAGCATCTGTCGACGGAGATTCGCAAGGACATCAACGGCGACGCCGCGAAGATTGCTGCAGCGGTGCGTGCGCAGCAGCGCGCGATCGCGACACCGCCGGTTGTGTCGCGGCGCGGTGCGACGACGCCGATCACGCCGATGGCGAACAACTTCGGTTACGACCAGACTGTGCCGCTGCTGCAACGGTTTGCACAATGAACAGATATCCGGGGAACGACATGAACGACAACACACACAATCGAAGCGCATGCGCGGGCCGGATTGCGACGCTGGTCGCGATTATCTGCGTCGTAACGGGTTCCGGCGCTGCGTACGGTCAAGACACCGTGACGCTGGGTGCGTCCGACGTCGGCCGCTCGACCAAAGACTGGCTCGCGATGCAGCGCGACAACCGCGCGGCGGCGCCGACGCAACCCGTGTTCGGCGACGTCGCGTCGCTTGCGTACCAGCGCTATCTCGATTCGTTCAAGAACAAGATTCCGGATTCGATGAGTTCGCAACTCGGCGCAGTGGGTGGCATGTCGGGCGGCGGGCAGGGCGCGCAATAAGCGGGATGACCATGCGCGCAGATCAATCGCACGCGGCGCGGCGGGGAAGCGCCGGCAGTCCCGGGAGAAGTCGCCAGCGCGGTAGCGTCGCGATCATGGCGACGATCTGGGCGCTGGTTGCGATCATTATCCTGGGCGCGATCGACGTCGGCCATTTCTATGCCGAAAGACGCCGGATGCAAGCGGCGGCGGATCTGGCCGCGTTGTCGGCGGTTTCTCAGGTTACGACCGACTCGACTTGCCAGGCCGCGAAGACCGCAGCCGGTCAAATCGCGAACCCGGCGACGAATGCATTGCCATCGGGCTCGAATGTTTTCGTTTCGTGCGGTATCTGGACCGCACCTCAAGGCAGCGGCAGCGCGCAGTTCACATGGGTGTCGGGCGACCCGATCAGCGGCAACCAGTGCGCGGGTCTGTCGGTTGGAGCAATCAATGGGCAGCCGACCAACGCCGTTTGCGTCACGGTAGCCGAGCCGGTCGACGGGATTTTTCGAGGTGGCGTCACGATCAGCGGATCTGCCATTGCCAAGAGCGTACCCACCGACACTTTTACGCTGACAACGTCGGTTGCAGCGTTGAATGGTGGGTTGGCCAACCAGTTGCTCAAGGCGCTGACTGGATCAAACGACAACGCCCTGAATCTCCAACTGGTTGACTATCAGGGACTCGCACAAGTCAATTTGAAGCTTGCCGGCATTCTTGCCAATCTCCCCGTCGGCACCAGTACGGGCGTGCTGAATGGCACCGTGACGCTCGGTCAACTGGCCAACGCCGCGGTACAGGCCGCGACGCAACAAAGCGTCGCCGCGGCGAACCTGAAGGTCCTGAACGCACTGGTTATCGCCCTTTGTCCGGCTGGAGTCTGCGGCGGGCCGCAGATCGCGCTCGGTCAACTGGTTTCCGCTGCGACTGCGACGGGAAGCTCTGCCGTCAACGCTAGCGTCAATGCGCTCGGTTTGCTGTCTACTGCGTTGCAGCTCGCAAACGGCACGAATTCGGTCAGCATTCCGAGTGTTACCGTCCAGACGCCGACATTGCTCGCACCGTTGCTAAACGTGACCGTGTCGGGCTCCGTCAAGCTCGGCGCCAATCCACCGACCACCGCGAGCGGTCCGCCCGGGCCGGCGAATTGCGCGACCACCAATTGCACGACCAACACGTCGACCGCACAGGGGAACGTGTTCCTCAATACGTCGATCTCGCTGCTGTCGACCTGCTCGAACGGCGCGCTGGTCTTTCCGGGCGGCAGTTGCTCGTCCGGCTCGGCGACGCCGCTTGCCGCTGTGCAATTGCCGATCACCGCCTATGTGGCGCCGGCGACGGCGGGTCTGATGTCCATCACCTGCACCGCGGACGGCACGAAGACCGCGCAAGTGAACGTGCAGACCGGGGTCGTGGCCGTGTACATCGGCGGTTCGGCGAATACGCCGATCAACCTCAACGCGCCTTCCGGATATACGACCGGCAGCGGAACCCCGATCACGCTGGTCGCCGTGAACCTGCAGAGCCTGCAGAGCCTGCTCAGCCTGCTGGGACTCAATACCGTGATTTCAGCGCTTAACGTGTTGACGTTGGGGCTGATCAACCTGAACCAGATATCCGTCAATATCAGCTTGAAGCCCGGGCAGTTGACGGTCCCCGTTGCCAATCAAACGCCGACGCCGCTGACGTTCACGTATCCCGGCCCAGGCTCATCCGCTTCGCCGAGTCCGGCGTCGCCGTATATGCTGGGCACGGGAACGGACCAGTTCCTGTCACCGGCGGTTCAGGGTATCGTCGGCAGCGGCCTGTCGGTTTCCGTGTCGGCAAACGGCGGATCGGCATCGGTGCTGGCCGGCATCTTGAACCCGTTGCTGGATATCCTGACCGGGCCGCTTCTGACAGCATTGGGAAGCACCCTCGTTCCGCTCCTCCTGCAACCGATCGATTCGCTCCTGACTTCCGTCACGGGCCTGCTCGGCCTGAGCCTGGGAAACGCCTATGTCACCAACACACCGGATTCGATCAAATGTGGCGATCCCATGCTGGTTCAATAAATGCCTGAACGGTCCGTTATCGAAGCAGGCGGCATCGCAGTCGCACGCATTCGACCACTGATCTGCAATGCCAAGCAACCCGTCAATTACTGAAGCCGCATCCGAAACATGAGAACCACGCCCGCAATCGAAGAGCTCGACCTGTACGTCTGGGAAGGCAAGGCGGACATCGTCGACCGCGTCGCCCGATGCATGGCGAGCTTCGACGTCGAAGTGATCCGCGCCGACAACGCGACGGTCTCGCCCGAGCGCGCCGCGATGCGGCGGTCGCTGGCGATCATCAGCGTGACGATGATCGAAGGCGGCGCGGCATTCCTGCGCGACTGGCAGGCCAACATCGGCATGCCGGTGGTCTGGGTCGGCGCGGCGCGCGACCACGACGCGTCGCAGTATCCGCCCGAGTATTCGCACATCCTGCCGCTCGACTTCACGTGCGCCGAACTGCGCGGCATGATCGGCAAGCTCGTCACGCAACTGCGCGCGCACGCAGCCGAAACGTTGCAGCCGTCCGAACTCGTCGCGCACTCCGAATCGATGCAGGCGCTGCTGCACGAAGTCGATACGTTCGCCGACTGCGACACCAACGTGCTGCTGCACGGCGAAACCGGCGTCGGCAAGGAGCGCATCGCACAACTGCTGCACGAAAAGCATTCGCGTTATCGACACGGCGAATTCGTGCCGGTGAACTGCGGCGCGATTCCGGACGGCCTGTTCGAATCGCTGTTCTTCGGGCATGCGAAAGGATCGTTCACGGGCGCGGTTGTTGCGCATAAAGGCTATTTCGAGCAGGCGGCCGGCGGCACGCTGTTCCTCGACGAAGTCGGCGATCTGCCGCTGTATCAGCAGGTCAAGCTGCTGCGCGTGCTCGAGGACGGCGCGGTGCTGCGGGTCGGCGCGACGGCGCCGGTCAAGGTCGATTTCCGTCTGGTCGCGGCGAGCAACAAGAAGCTGCCGCAGCTCGTGAAGGACGGGCTGTTCCGCGCCGATCTCTACTACCGGCTCGCGGTGATCGAGTTGAGCATCCCGTCGCTGGAAGAGCGTGGCGCGGTGGACAAGATCGCGCTGTTCAAGTCGTTCGTGGCGCAGGTGGTCGGCGAGGAGCGGCTCGCCGAGTTGTCCGATCTGCCGTACTGGCTCACGGATTCGGTCGCGGACAGCTATTTCCCCGGCAACGTGCGCGAACTGCGCAACCTTGCCGAGCGCGTCGGCGTGACGGTGCGGCAGACGGGCGGCTGGGATGCCGCGCGGCTGCAGCGGCTGATCGCGCATGCACGCAACTCGGCCCAGCCGGTGCCGGTGGAAAGTGCGGCCGAGGTGTTCGTCGATCGCAGCAAGTGGGACATGAACGAGCGCAATCGCGTGATCGCTGCGCTCGACGCAAACGGTTGGCGGCGTCAGGACACGGCCCTGCAGCTCGGCATCAGCCGCAAGGTATTGTGGGAAAAAATGCGCAAATATCAGATCTTCGACGAAGAACCCGAGACCCGCGAAAGCGAGTAATTAATGAGATAAAATCGCGGTGAATTACAACGACTCGGGCGGGGAATAAAACTTCATGAGCCATATGACGGGGTGGGGGCGGGTGAGCGTATTGCTCGCGATGATGGGAGGCATTCAAGGCGCGTTCGCGCAGGGGCTGGCAGGCAGCGATTCTCCGGCGGTGCAGCAGGCGTCGGCGCCGGTGGCCGCGATTCCGGTGATCGATTCGCCGGCGCAGACGTCGGTGCAGCCGCAGGCCGGCGAGACGACGGGGCCGAGCACGGTCGACGACTTGCAGCGCCAGATCCAGGCGCATTCGCTGACGGAAATGCGCACGAGCTACAACGGCAGCTACGGCGCCAGCCTGCTGTTCAACGTCAAGGACGGTGCGTATTTCGTCGCGCTGTTCCAGCAGAAGGCGTTCTGGCGCGTGATCAAGACTTACGACGAAACGCGTGCGGAAGCGATCTATCGCGATTTCTCGCACCAGGCCGAGCGGCTGGCCGTCAACGAACTACGCGCGGCGAAGCTCGAATCGCAGAAGGCGCAGATGGACAAGCAGATCGAAGTCACGCAGGACCGCGCGCGGCGTCTGCAGGCGGACATCTCGATCGCCCGCCAGCAGCAGGCGGCGGTGACGGATCGCCAGAAGAGCGTGCGGAGCGAAACGGCGGCGCTGCAGGCGCAACAGGCCCAGCTCCAGTCGCAACTGCGGGCGTTGCAGCAGCAGGTGCGTTCGCTGCAGCGCGAGGCCGACGCGGGCCTGCCGACGACGGCCCGCTGAATCCGGTAACGGCGGTGCGGCGACGTGCCGCGTCGGCCGTACCAGTGAAAAAGTGAAAAGGGCAAGCCGGTTGGCTTGCCCTTTCTGTTTTACTGGCCGTCCGGCACGATTCGCCGGCGGCGCGTCACGATGACCGGCCCGGTGCCGCCGCGGGAATCCGACGGCGCGGCGTTGCCGGCTGCGTCGCCGGTGTCGCGCGGCGCGCCGTAGCTTTCACGCGGCTCGCGCGGTGCGCCGTAGCCTTCGCGCGGCTCACGCGGGGCGTAACCTTCGCGCGGTTCACGCGAACCGTAGCCTTCACGCGGCTCGCGGGAGCCGTAACCGCCGCCGTCGCCGCGCGATTCGCGCGGGCCGCCATGCGAGCCGTACGGGCTGTGACCGCCGCCTTCACGGCCGCCGGGGCGACCACCGGTGCGCGGGCCGCGGGGGCCGCCGCCGGGGCGCGAACCGCCCGTGTCGAGCTGGATCGTGGAAATCGCACGCTTGTAGATGCCTTGCAGACCCACGGGGGTGCGCAGCATCACCAGATACTGGTCGAACGACTCGATACACCCCGTCAGACGAATGCCGTTGACGAGATAGATTTCGACACGCTTACGTTCCTTGCGCGCCGAATTGATGAAGTCGTTTTGCGGATGGGATTCTGCGGGATTGGCCATTGAGGTGCGGCAGGAGCCTGCGTCAGAGAATATGTTGTGCGTGTGTGTGGCGTGTTCGTCCACAAGGCGTTTGGCGGAATTCTACCCTGTTCGATAGGGAAGCGCGCAGTCGTGATTGTGTCGAACCGTAACCCACTATAGACGTTCCGGCGCATTTTCGCGATTAGGCCAAACGGCCTAAGTCATTTCGTTACGTCGCGTTACGAGTCTCGCAGCCCCGTATCACCTCGGTGCGCGCGCCGCGCTTACATTGGTCGCGCGAGCCGGGCGGGCCGGCTTATCTGGGATCCGGAGCATGAACAAGAAGCAAGTGGCAGGAGTGATCGGGAGCATGGCGTTGCTCGTTTCGGGTAGTGCAATGGCGGGGCATGTGGACCTGTCGGTCGGCATCGGCGTACCGGTCGCGCCGGTGTATGTCCAGCCGGCGCCGGTCTATGTCGCGCCGCAGCCCGCCGTCGTCGCCTATCCGGGCTATGGATACGACTATTACGGCGATGACGACGACGATCGCTACCGCAAGTGGCGCAAGCACTATTACAAGCACTGGCATCGGCACCACGGCGACGACGATGACGATTGAGCCCGCAGCGGCCCCCGCCGGCGCGCGTCAGAACGCGTAGTCGGGGTTTTTCGGGTCGAATGCGGTGTCGTCGAGGGGCGTCGGCGCGATTTTCTCGATGACGATCCGCTCGAAGATCCTGCCGTCGTTGTCATAGGACTCGACGGTCCGGAAATAGGGCGCGTGCAGGTCGAGCCCCAGTACTTCCTTTTTCGCATAGAACTGCGGCCGGCCGGTCGGCGTTTCGTAGGTGAGCGCCACGACGCGCACGCCGCCGATCGTCCTGGCTTCCACGTCGGTCGGCCGCTCTACGCCGGCTTCCAGGTATTTCTTCCCTTCGGTCAGGTACAGGTTCGCGATGAACTCGGTGCCGAGATCCTTCACCTGATGATTCGACTGGGCGCGCGCCAGCGCGCCGTCGATCGCCGTCCATAACGGAATCTTGCCGAGCAGGCCACCGAGATGGCCGTACATCTCGTCCTTGCGCTGCGTCGTGTCGTAGATCGTCTCCTGTCCGGCATGCGCGCCGCCCGGGAGCCATTTCGCATACACGCGCAGCGGGTCGCGGGTCGTCTTCACGAGCATGCGGTCGGGCGTGTCGGACCATTTTCCGCTGATGCGCTCCTGGCGCACCATCGTGAACTGGTAAGACGGATAGCCGTTGGGGCCGTTACGGATATAGAGCGGCACGGCCAGCGGATCGAGCGCCTTGAAGAGCGCCGTGAGCGTCGCGTCGTCGAGTTGCGCGAGCGTGCCGCGCTGGGCCGCCGTGCGCAGCCAGCGCGCTTGTTGCGCGGGCGGTTCGTGCGTGACCTTCGCGAGATCCGCGGGTAGCGCGGCTGCCGGTGCCGCGCTCGCGGCGCCGGCCGTTTCCTGTGCATGCAGGCCCGCCTGCGCGAGCGACAGCACGCACGCGACGGCCGCCGCGGCGGCATGCCGCGCGCGGCGCTTCATTCCTTCGTTCATCGACGGCGTCTCCCGGAACAATGGATCGTTCAGCCTTGCTTCGCGGCCTGAATTTTGGCGAGTTCCTCGTCGCGCAGCGCGCGCCGCAGGATCTTGCCGACGTTCGTCTGCGGGAGCGCGTCGCGGAACTCGACGAATTTCGGCATCTTGTAGCCGGTCAGGTTCTTGCGGCAGTGCGCGAGTACGTCCTCGGCCGTCAGCGACGGGTCGCGGCGCACGACGAACACCTTGATCCGTTCGCCCTGTACCTCGTCCGGAATGCCGATCGCCGCGGCTTCGCTGATGCCGGGATGCATCACGAGCACTTCCTCGATCTCGTTCGGATACACGTTGAAGCCCGACACGAGGATCATGTCCTTCTTGCGGTCGATGAGGCGAATGAAGCCGTGCTCGTCCATCACGCCGATGTCGCCGGTGGCGAGCCAGCCGTCGGCGTCGATCACCTTGGCCGTCTCGTCGGGGCGCTGCCAGTAGCCGCGCATCACCTGCGGGCCGTGCACGCACAGCTCGCCCGGCTCGCCGATCGCGGCCCAGGTGCCGTCCTCGCGACGAAAGCGCACGAGGGTCGACGGCGCGGGCAGGCCGATCGAACCGCTGAACGCGGCCATGTCGTTCAGGTCCACGGGATTCATCGTGACGATCGGCGAACACTCGGTGAGGCCGTAGCCTTCGACCACCGGCCGGCCCGTCACCTGCTGGAAGCGCTCGGCGACCGCGCGCTGCATCGCCATCCCGCCCGCCATCGCGAGCTTGAGCTTCGAGAAATCGCGCTTGCGGAATTCCTCGTTGTCGAGGAACGCGTTGTACAGCGTGTTGATGCCGGTGATCCCCGTGAACGTCTCGTGGCGGATGATCTTCATCACCATCTTCATGTCGCGCGGGTTTGCGATCAGGATGTTGCGCCCGCCGAGCCCCATGAAGATGAACGCATTCACCGTCAGCGAATAGATGTGATAGAGCGGCAGCGGCGTGAGCACGGTTTCGACGTCGCCCGATACCTGGTCGGCGATCCAGGCCTTCGCCTGCAGCAGGTTCGCGATCAGGTTGCCGTGCGTGAGCATCGCGCCTTTCGCGACGCCGGTCGTGCCGCCCGTGTACTGCAGGAACGCGAGATCGTCGCGCGTGATCCGCACCGGTTGCGGCTTGCCGCGCGCGCCGAGCGCGAGGGCGGAGCGCAGTCGGGTCGCCTGCGGCAGGTGATAGGCCGGCACGAGCTTCTTCACGTGCTTCAGCACGAAATTGATCAGGCGTCCTTTTGCGTTGAAACCGTCGGCGAGCAGATCGCCGAGCGCGGTGACGACGATGTGCTTCACCTGCGTTTCCGGCAGTGCGTCCTGCAGCGTGCGCGCGAAGTTCTCGAACACGACGATCGTCTGCGCGCCGCTGTCCTTCAACTGGTGTGCGAGTTCGCGCGCGGTATAGAGCGGATTCACGTTGACGACGATCGCGCCGGCCTTCAGCGTGCCGAACAGCGCGACCGGATACTGGAACGTGTTCGGCAGCATGATCGCGACGCGGTCGCCGGGCTTCACGCCGAGGCTTTGCAGATACGACGCGAACGCGTCGACTTTCCGGGCGAGCGTGCGGTAGGTCATCGACGCGCCGGCGCTCACGTAGGCGACGCGGTCGGCGAAGCGGGTCGTGCATTCGTCGAAGAACTGCACGAGCGACGCATATTGCGTGACGTCGATCTCGTGCGGGACGCCGGGCGGGTACGACGCGTACCAGACGGCGTCGGTGTTCGGCGGAAGGTGGGCCGACGTGGGTGCTGCGGAAGATGACATGACGTGTCTCCGGTCTTGGCTCTCGGCGGAGGGCTCGCGCGCAAGCGCCTGCCCATGCCCCGTGCTTCGCGGCCGGCGCGGGCGTCTCGGCGCCGCGCACGACCGCGCGTATCGATCAAATCGTGAACAGGAAGCCGCGCGTGGCCTCGCGCGCTCAGTTCGTGGAATGCAGCGTCGCCGTCTCGGCGCTCGTCGGGGCCGACTGCGGCAGCCCGAACGCTTCGCTCGCGCCCGCGTCGTCGAGCACCGCCGCGAAGATCGACAGTTGCGCGCTGTCGGGCATCGGCGCCTTCAGCGCGGCGACGATCAGCGACGACAGCCGCGCGATCATCTGCACGTCGTTCATCGTGCGGCCTTGCGAGAATTCGTCGATCAGGCTTTCCGTTTCGGCGCCCGCGAGCGCGCCGGACAGCGCGCCGATCGCGAAGTGCAGCCGCCAGCCGAGCTCGGTGCGCGGCAGGTGCGGCAGCGCGCGCTGGAAAGCGTCGAAGAAGCGGCCCGCGACGCTCGCGTAGTGCGCGGTCAGGAAGTTGCGCACGAACGGCGAGGGATCGGTGTATGCGCGGCCGATCAGCCGCAGGAACCCCGGCCCGCCGCGTTCGGGATTGCGCGATGCCTTCAGCGCCGGAATGAACATCGCGCCGAGCACGTGCTCGCAGGTAATGTGCGTGCCAAGTTGCGCGTCGAAGCGGTCGAGGATGCCGAGGCGCTCCTGGTTCAGCTGGTCGAGCCGGCGCGACAGCATCGCGTGGATCAGCGCTTCCTTGCTGCCGAAGTGGTAGTTGACCGCGGCGAGATTGACCGCCGCGCGCGAGGTGATCTGCCGCATCGACATCGCTTCGAAGCCATGTTCGATGAACAGATCCTCGGCCGCATCGAGAATGCGCGCCTTCGTCCCGCCGGTCTGCCGCGTGCCGGATGATCGCGCCCCGGACGGCCGTCCCGCAGATGGCCGCCCCTCCTGACTTACTGCCATGTTCCGCCTCCCATGCCGGTTGCCCGGCCGCGAACAGGTGATTTGATTATCTGATTCAAACGGTCGTTTTCATTAAGATAAAAAAATGCGGGCGGGGCGGGCAAGCGGGGAATCTGGACCAATTCCTCTAGTTCAATGTGCAAGTGCGGAAAGCGCGACGCGCACCGCCGGCCGGGCGGGGCGCGCGCGATGATGCGGCGCCGCAACGCGCGGGTTCACCCGGCGGTGGTACGCGTATTGACCGATTGCGTCATGTCGATGCCGCGCCGCTCGCGGCTGAACAGGATCAGCACGGCGATCGCGACGGCGACGATGCCGGCGACGAGCGCGAGCGCGAAGCTGTAATTGTTGTGGTTCGACACGGCGAGCGACGCCTGTATCGTCGCGTTGCCCGAGGCGAGCAGATTGCCGAGCTGATAGACGACGCCGGGGAAGGTCGCGCGGATTTCGTCGGGCGAGATCTCGTTCAGGTGAACCGGTATCACGCCCCACGCGCCCTGTACCGAGATCTGCATCAGGAACGCGCCGGCCGCGAGCGCGACCGCGCCGCTCGAGAACGCCCAGAGCGGCAGCACGGGCAGGGCGATCAGCGCGGCGATGAAGATCGCGCGGCGTCGGCCGATCCGCTCCGAGATCGCGCCGAACGACAGGCCGCCGACGATCGCGCCGATATTCAGCACGATCGTGATCCACGACACGGTATGCGGATCGAAGTGATGCTGTTCGCGCAGGAACGTCGGATAGAGATCCTGCGTGCCGTGCGAGAAGAAGTTGAACGCGGTCATCAGCACGATCGCGTAGATCGTGAGTTTCCAGTTCTGCTTCAGCGTGGCGCCGAGGCTCGGACGCTGACGCTTCTCCATCTGTTTCCATGCCGGCGATTCGGGCACGTGCGCACGCACGTACAGCACGAGCAGCGCAGGCAGCACGCCGACCATGAACATCCCGCGCCAGCCGATGTATTGATAGAACAGCCCGAACACGATGGACGCGAGCAGATAGCCGCTCGGATAGCCGGCCTGCAGCAGCCCCGACACGAAGCCGCGCGCGTGGGTCGGCACGGTTTCCATCGTCAGCGCGGAGCCGACGCCCCATTCGCCGCCCATCGCGATGCCGAACAGCGCGCGCAGCACGAGCAGCGCGGTGAGGCTCGGCGCGAAACCCGACGCAAGTTCGAGCAGCGAATAGCACGCGATGTTGACCATCAGCGTCGGGCGGCGACCGAAGCGGTCGGCGAGTCGGCCGAAGATCAATGCGCCGAGCGGGCGCATCGCGAGCGTCAGCGTGAGCGCGAACGCGACGGCGGGGATCGTCGACGCGAATTCCGCGGCGATGTCCTTCAGCACGAAAACCATCAGGAAAAAATCGAACGCATCGAGCGTCCAGCCCAGGTAGGCGGCGATCGTGACGTTGCGTTGCTCGCGGGTCCAGCTCATGTCCGGGTCTCCTCGTTGGCTTGCGCGCTCGCGATATGCATGCGGATGCCGGCCCGGCTCGCGCGCGGCGCGGGGGCACTGATCGAGTGTAGGCTTCCGCGCTGCGCGATGTGGGGCGCGATAGCCGCGAATCGGGAATAATCCCTACGAAATGCACTGTTTCGGAAACGGAAACGGGACCGCGCGCGACACGCGACAGGTATCTGTATCATTCCGGAAGGCTTTTTGTATCAATTCTGTAATGCGCTCGATGCGCCATGCCACCGAATCAGGAGTCCAGATGAACGACCGTTGTGACGACACATTGCCCGTGCTGGAAACCGCGCGGCTGTGGCTGCGTCCACGCGTGCTGGCCGATCTCGATGCGTGCATCGAGATGGACCGCGATCCCGAGGTCACGCGTCACATCGCTGGGCCGTGGCATGACCCCGTCGAGCATCGGCGCTTCGTCACGCACCGCATCACGCGCGACTATCCGCCGGGCCTCGGCTACTGGTCGATCTTCGAGAAGGCCGCGCCCGAGGTGTTCATCGGCTGGATCCTGCTGATCCCCGACTATGAGGGCGGGGCGCGCGACGTCGAGATCGGCTGGCGGCTCGTGCGTGCGACGTGGGGGCGCGGCATCGCGAGCGAAGCCGCGGCGGCCGTCGTGCGGCATGCGTTCGACACCGTGCGCCTGCCGCGCGTGATCGCCGATATCGCGGAGACCAACCTCGGCTCGCTGAACGTGGCGCGCAAGCTCGGCATGCGGCGCGTGAGCGTCGTGCACGACGGCATTCCTTACGTTCGCCATCGTCTCGAACGCAACGATTTGCGCGCGTAGTGCGGCATCGTGCGCGCGACAGGTGTCAGAGATCGTCAACCGGACGCGCATCGAGGTCATGACGGATTAACGGCTTGCGCGATCAGGAGTATCGTTGCCGGAAATTCATAACATGGGTACGACCATGGCACTCGGCAACGACGTTCACCTCATCCCCGTCAGGCTCGACGCGCTGCGTCCGACCCAGATGACGGTCGGCTATCGCGAAGTCAAGGCGAAGCGCAAGCACTGGAAGGCGCTGAACAAGCGCGCCCGCAAGGCCGCGATCGAATCGCACTGGTTCCCGGCCGTCCTCGGCCCGGACGGGCTGCACTACATCACCGATCACCACCATCTCGGCCTCGCGCTGATCGAGGAGGGCGAGGCGCGCGTGAACGCGATGCTGCTGAAGGATCTGTCGTGGCTCGACGACACGATCTTCTGGCGGATGATGGAACACAACCAGTGGGTGCATCCGTTCGGCCCGGACGGCTCGCGGCGCGACTATGCGCATTTGCCGAAGGTGCTGACGGGGCTCGAGGACGATCCGTACCGCAGCCTCGCCGGCGAGCTGCGCACGGCCGGCGGCTATGCGAAGGACGCGACGCCGTTCAGCGAATTCCTGTGGGCCGACTATCTGCGCGAGCACGTGTCGCTCGACCAGATCCGCAAGAACTTCGCGAAGGCGCTCGATATCGCGCTGCATCGCGCGCACGACCAGGATGCGCGCTATCTGCCCGGCTGGTCCGGCGTGATTGCCGTCAAACCCTGACCGGCTCCCGGCGCGCACCGCCTCATGACGACCACTCCGATCCGCCCCGACGCGGGGCCGCAGCATCCTGACCATTTCGCGGCGCTCGACACGCCGCCGGCGCCGCGCACGCGACGTATCGGCCTCGATGCGCTGGCCGGCCTGTCGATTGCCGGCCTGCTGATTCCCGAGGCGGTCGCGTATGCGGGCCTCGCCAACCTGCCGCCGCAGGCCGGCCTGATCGCGCTGCTGTCGGGGCTCGTCGTCTATGCGCTGACGGGCAGCAGCCGCTTCGCGATCGTGTCGTCGACGTCGTCGTCTGCTGCCGTGCTCGCGGCGACCGTGCTCGCCGAATCGGGGATGGCGGTGGCCGCGCAGCTCGCGCTCGCGGCGGCGCTCGTCGCGATGACGGGCGTGCTGTTCATCCTGGCGGGCGTCGCGCGGCTCGGCGGCATGTCGGATTTCGTCGCGCGGCCCGTGCTGCGCGGCTTCACGTTCGGCCTCGCACTGACGATCGTCATCAAGCAGCTGCCGAAGATTCTCGCGATTCACGTGCAGCACAGCGATGCGCCGCGTGTGGCGCTCGATCTGATAACCGGCGCGCCGCATGCGGACCTCGCGAGTGCCGTGCTCGGCGCGATCGCACTCGCGCTGCTGTTCGTGCTCGGCCGCGGCTCGCGCGTGCCCGCGACGCTCGTCGTGATCGTGCTGTCGATCGCGGCGGGGTACGCGGTCGACTGGCAGCGGTACGGAATCGCGGTCGTCGGCCATATCGACTTCCGGCACCTCGAATTCGGCTTGCCGCATCTCGACCGCAACGCATGGATGCAGACGGTCGAGCTCGCCTTCGCGCTGATGCTGATCCTGTATGCGGAGTCGTACGGATCGATCCGCAATTTCGCGTTGAAGCACGGCGATACCGTGTCGCCGAACCGCGACCTCGTCGCGCTCGGCTGTGCGAACCTCGTGTCGGGCCTGCTGCACGGGATGCCGGTCGGCGCCGGCTATTCGGCGACGTCGGCGAACGAGGCGGCCGGTGCGCAGTCGCGCTTCGCGGGCCTGTGGGCGGCCGCCGTGGTCGCGCTGATCGTCTGGCTGCTGCTGCCGCAGCTCGCGCGCACGCCCGAGCCGGTGCTCGCGGCGATCGTGATCTTCGCGGTCAGCCACTCGCTGCATCCGTCCGTGTTCCGGCCGTACTGGGCGTGGCACCGCGACCGGCTCGTCGTGATCGCGGCGCTGCTCGCGGTGCTCGTGCTCGGCGTGCTGCACGGGCTGCTCGCGGCCATCGGCGTGAGCCTGCTGCTGACGCTGCGCAAGCTGTCCGAGCCGAACGTCAGCGTGCTCGGCCGGCTGCGCGACAGCCACGATTTCGTCGACGTCGCGAGCCATGCCGACGCGAAGCCGGTGTCGGGCGTGCTGATCGTGCGGCCCGAGGCGCAGTTGTTCTTCGCGAATGCGGACAGGATGCTCAATCGCGTGCGGGCGCTGATGAAGGCCGCACCGGACACGCATACCGTGATGTTGAGTCTCGAGGAAACGCCGGACGTCGACGGCACGACGATCGAATCGTTGCGCACGTTCGCGGCCGAATGCGCGGCGCGCGGGCTGCGGCTCGCGCTCGTCCGGCTCAAGATGCACGCGCTGCATGCGCTGCGCCGCGCGGCGGACGACACGCTGCACGACGACGCGATGTCGGAACTGAGCGTCGACGAGAGCCTGCAACTCTTGCAGGCTGGCCGTCCGCCGGCCGGCAGCGACGGCCCGGGCGTCGCGTGATGGCGCGGCGCCTCGGCGGCGTCTATTGCGAAAGCGCGGCGCTGGCGGCGGTGCGCTCGATCATGTCGATCACTTCCGCGGCCGTCGGCGCATAGGCGCCCGCATGGGCACAGGCGACCGCCGCGCACGCGGCCGCGTAGCGCAGATGCTCGGCGGCCGACGCTTCGGGCCGGGCAAGCTGGCTCGCGAGCCAGCCGCCGATGCTCGCGTCGCCGCAGCCAACCGTGTCGGCAACCTCGGTCGGGAACGCGGGCTGGAACAGCACGGTATCGCGATGCAGCAGCTGCATGCCGGCTGCGCCGCGCGTGACCAATATCGTCGCGTCGGGTGCCCACGCGCGCAGTTGCGCGAGCGCGGCCGCTTCGTCGAGTTCCGGAAACAGCCCGCGCAGATCCTCGTCGGATACCTTGATCCAGTCGGCGATCGCGGTCAGCCGGCGTAGCGTGTCGCGATACGACGGCGCGGCCATCGGGGCGCGGAAGTTCGGGTCGAACGAGATTCGCTTGCCGGCCGCGCGCGCGGCCTGCGCGAGCGCGATCAGGCGCGACGCGAGCGGCTCGCGCACGACGCCGAGCGAGCCGACGTGCACGATGTCGGCTGCGTCGAAGGCGCCGGCGGGCAAGTCGGCCGGATCGAAGGCGAGATCGGCGCTGTTTTCGCCGATGAAGAAGTAGTCCGGCGGTTGCTTCGATACGACCATCGCGAGCAGCGGTGCGCGGTCGACCTGCCGGATGAAACGCATGTCGAGGCCCGCGTCGGCGCTCTTGCGCATCAGCTCGTCGCCGAAGGTGTCGCGGCTCACCGTGCCGGCGAAGGCCGTCGGCGCGCCGAGTCGCGCCCCGACGCGCGCGACGTTCCAGCACGAGCCGCCGGCGATGCTGTGCCAGTGCCGTGCGTCGTCGCGGATGAAATCGGTCAGCGCTTCGCCGAAAACGATCAGGCGGGGAAACGTCGTCGTCATGTGTAAACCTTGTGCCGCGGTATCGTGCGCGGCCGTACGGCGGTTGATCTGAACGGACGGGCGGTGCCGGCCGTCGCGCGTGGCGACGCGCGCCGGCACCGCCCGGCCTCGCGGGCGCGTCGCCGCGATCAGCGCGGGGAACTCCAGCCCTTGTAGGTCTTCACGTTGTCGCGCGTGATGAGCGTCGGCTCGATCAGGATCATCGGGTTGGCCGGCTTCTGGCCGTTCATGATCCCGTAGCCGACGTTGACGGCCTGCTGCGCCATCGCCCACGGATCCTGGCTCGACGACGCCTGCACGAGCGTGTTCGACTTCAGCGCCACCTCGATGTCGGGTGCGCCGTCGACCGACGTGATCACGATGTTCGGGCGGTTCAGCTGTTTCGCCGCGAGATCGGTGCCGATCGCCTGCGGGTCGTTGATCGTGAACACGCCGTCGAGCTTCGGAAAGCGCGTCAGGTAGCCCTGCATCGCGTTCATCCCGCCTTCGCGCGAGCCCTTGCCGTCCTGGTCGCTCGACAGCAGCTTGATGCCGGCGTTCTTCGCGAGCACGGCCTTGCAGCCGTTCACGCGATCGATCACGGCCGACACTTGCGGGCCATTCTCGATGATCACGTTACCCTTGCCGTTCAGCTTCTTCGCGAGGTAGTCGCACGCGAGTTCGCCGGCCTTCACGTTGTTGGTCTGCACGGTCGCGTTCGCGCCGGCCGCCGCGACGTCGACCGCGACGACCGTGATGCCGGCCGCCTGCGCCTTCTTCACCGCCGGCTCGATCGCCTTCGGATCGGTTGCGTTGAGCAGGATCATGTCGACGTGCGCGGAGATGAAGTTGTCGATCTGCGTGAACTGCTTGTTCAGGTCGTAGTCGGCCGACACGGCCGTGACCTTCGCGTTCGGGTTGAGCTGCTTCGCGCGCGCTTCGGCGCCTTTCACGATCGTGACGAAGTACGGATTGCCGAGGGACCCGACCGTGACGCCGATCGATTTCAGCGGCTTGTCGGCCGCATGGGCGGCGGCGGCGCCGAAGGCGAGTGCGCAGGCGACGGCGGTCAGGGCGGCGGTGTGCTTGAACATGTCGTTGTGTCTCCGTGAGGTCTGTTGGCGAACGGGCGCAGGCGGACCTGCCCGCGCGCCGATGGTTGAACGGTGAGGGAAGGGTGTCAGGTCCGGGCCGAGTCGCGCTGGCGATAGCGATCGAGCGCGACCGCGCCGATGATCACCAGCCCCTTGATGATGTACTGCCAGATGTCGGACACGCCCAGCAGCACGAGCCCGTTGGTCAGCACCGCGATGATCAGCGCGCCGATCAGCGTGCCGACGATCGAACCGACGCCGCCGACGAAGCTCGTGCCGCCGAGGATCACCGCGGCGATCGCATCGAGCTCGTACGACTGGCCGAGCTGCAGGCCGTTGGCCGCATACAGGCGCGCGGCCGACATCACCGCGCCGAGGCCCGCGAGCAGGCCCGACGCCGCATACACGAACATCTGGATTGCCCGCACGTTGATGCCGGACAGGCGCGCGGCTTCCGGGTTGCCGCCGACCGAATAGATCCGCATCCCGAGCACCGTACGGCGCAGGATGAACCACGAGATCGCGATCACCGCGCATGCGATCACGACGAGCCACGGCACGCCGAGGATCGAGCCGTTGCCGATGAACGCGAACGGCAGTTGCGGATTGAACACGGTCGTGTCGTTGCCGATCAGGCGCGCGACGCCGCGCACGGCCGTCATCGCGCCGAGCGTGACGATGAACGGCGGCAGGCGCAGGAACGAGATCAGCCCGCCGTTGATCGCGCCGAACACGAGGCCGACGGCGAGCGCGAACGGCACGCCGAGCCAGCCCCAGCCGGGAATGGTCGACGCGAGCAGCGCCGCGACGGCCGCGGCGGCGAGCACCGAGCCGACCGACAGATCGATGCCGCCCGTCAGGATCACGAAGGTCATGCCGGCGGCGAGCACGATGTTGATCGACGCCTGCTGCGTGACGATCGACAGGTTCTGCAGCGAGAAGAAGCCGTCGGTGAGGAAGCCGAAGCCGATGCACAGGACCAGCAGCACCGGCAGCATGCCGGCCGTGCGGATCAGCGATTGCATGCGGGCGCGATGGTCGGCGCCGCGCATCAGGGGCGTGCGGTTGGCGACCGGTTGGGCGGTCGCGGAAGCGAGGTTCCGCTGCTTGGTCGGGTTGATCATTTCGGTACCTTGAAAGAAGAGGGAAATGAAGGGGCCGTGGTCAGTGCGCGTCGGCCAGTTCGGCCTGCGAGCCGGTGGCGAGCGCGATGATCGCTTCCTGCGTGATCGGCGTATGCGTGTGGCCGCCCAGCTCGCCCGCGATCTCGCCTTCGCGCATCACGAGCACGCGGTCGGCGACGCCGATGATTTCCGGCAGTTCGCTCGAGATCACGATCACGCCGACGCCGGCACGGGCCAGTTCGTTGATGATCCGGTAGATCTCGGATTTCGCGCCGATGTCGACGCCGCGCGTCGGTTCGTCGAGAATCAGCACGCGCGGCTTCGTCTCGAGCAGGCGCGACAGCAGCACTTTCTGCTGGTTGCCGCCCGACAGCGCGCCGACGTTGACGTTCGCGTGCGGTACGCGGATCGACAGCGAGGCGATCGCGTCGCGCGCGCGCTCGGCGCCGCGGGCGAGATCGAGCGCGCCGAGCCGGGCATCGCGGTTGCACACGGAGATGTTGATGTTGTCGCGCACGCTCATGTCGAGGAACAGGCCCTGGCGCTTGCGGTCCTCGGTCAGGTAGACGAGGCCCGCGTCGATCGCGTCGCGCGGCGAGTGCGCGCCGAACGTGCGCTCGCCCAGCTTCACGTCGCCGCGCACGCGCGGCTCGGCCCCGAAGATCAGCCGCGCGAGCTCGGTGCGGCCCGCGCCGACGAGGCCCGCAATGCCGAGCACCTCGCCGGCGTGCAGGTCGAGGCTGCAGCCGCGCACGCGCGCGCCGTCGCCGATGTCGCGGACCGACAGCAGCAGGTGGCCGGGGTCGTACGGTGCGTGTTCCTTCTTGTAGAAGCCGGAGATGTCGCGGCCGACCATCATCGCGACGAGCCGCTCGGCCGACAGTGCCGCGCGCTCGAGCGTGCCGACGTACGCGCCGTCGCGCAGCACCGACACGCGGTCGGACAGTTCGTAGATTTCCGCCATCCGGTGGCTGATGTAGATGATCGCGAGGCCTTCCTCGCGCAACTGGCGGATCAGACGGAACAGGTGTTCGGTTTCGCGCGACGACAACGGCGTGGTCGGCTCGTCCATCACGAGGATGCGGGCGCGGGTGTGCACGGCGCGTGCGATTTCGACGAGTTGCTGTTCGGCGATCGACAGCGTGTCGACGAGCGCGTCGGGCCCGAACGGGGCGCCCAGGCGCGCGAGCACGTCCTGGCAGCCGCGCGCCATCGCCGCGCGGTCGATGGTGCCCCAGCGCCGGTTGCCGCGGCGCAGTTCGCGGCCGACGTAGATGTTTTCCGCGACGGTCAGGTTCGGCGACAGGCACAGCTCCTGGTAGATCACCGCGACGCCGGCATCGCGCGCGGCGAGCGGGCCGTCGATGTCGATGCGTTCGCCGTCGATCAGGATCTCGCCGCCGGCGTCGGCGCGATAGGCGCCCGACAGGATCTTCATCAGCGTCGATTTGCCCGCACCGTTCTCGCCCATCAGCGAATGGATCTCGCCCGGATAGACGGTCAGGCTGACGTTGTCGAGCGCGCGCACGGCCGGGAACGTCTTGCTGATCCCGCGCATCTCGAGCAACGGACGGGGCGACTCAGAACGCGACATGGTTGACCTCCTGCGAGTCGGTGCGGGCGCCCTTGAGGATGCCGGCCCGCGGGGAGAAGTTGAAAAACATCGGTAGCGTGGCGGCGCCGATCGCGCCGGCGTCGGCGCCGAACGTGCCGCGCACGAGCACGGGCGTACCGCGCGCCTCGGGCGCGGTGGCCACGAGCGCCGCGCGCAGGCGGGTCGTGACCGCTTCGAGCAGGCCCGCATCGGTATCGGCATCGATCACGACCACCGGCGCGTCGATCACGCACAGCACCGCGCGCAACGCCGGCGCGAGCGCGTCGACGCAATCGTCCATCCATTCGTCGACGGCCGGCAGGCCGCGGGCGATGCACGCTTCGAGATCGGCGCGATTCTCGACCGTCTCGCCGCGATGGCGCAGATGGCGCACGAGCGCATGCAGCGAGGCGCGCGCGAGCAGGATGTCCCACTGGCCGCGCGGCGGCGGCGCGGACGCGAGGCGGCTCGGCGGCACCGGAATCACCGCGATGTCGCCCGCGTTGCCGGTCACGCCGCGCAGGCAGTCGCCGTCGACTGCGATCCCGCCGCCGATCGCCGGCCCGATGAACAGGTAGACGAAGTCGTCGCACTGCCGACCGTACCCGTAGAACAGCTCGGCGATCGCGGCCGCGTTGCCGTCGTTTTCGCCGAATACGGGCAGCGACAGCGTGCGGCCGAGGTCGGCCGCGAAATCGACGTCTTCCCACGCGCGGAACGTGTCGGGCGCGAGGCCGAGCTCGCGCATCCACGCGCCGAGGTTGTACGGCTGCGCGACGCCGATGCCGGTCAGGCGGGCGCGGTCATGGTCGGGGAGCAGGGCCTGCATCGCATCGATGTCGTGACGCACGATCTCGAGCACGTCGGCGGGCGGGGGAAGCAGCGTGTCGTGCGAGCGGCGGCCGAGGACGTCGCCCGCGAAATTGACGAGCGCCGTCTCGATGCGCATCCGGTCGAGATGGACGCCGATGCCGAACGCGCCGCGCGGATCGAGGCGGATCAGCGAAGCCGGCTGGCCACGCTGGCCTTCGGTGCGGCCGGCGAATTCGATCAGCTTCGCGTCGGCGAGCGACGCGATGATGCTGCCGACCGCCGTACCCGTCATGCTCGCGAGACGGGCGAGATCGGCCTTCGATGCGCTGCCCGCGCGGCGCAGCGTCTTCAGCAACAGGCGCTCGTTGTAACGGCGCACGTTGGCCGAATTGCTTCCCTGGCCGAAGTGCGGGCTTCTCATGGCGTCTCCTTCCATGTCGCACCGCTCGGCGGCGCATTAAATAAATCACGTTGATTTATTTAACCCCGTGAGCGCCCGGATGTCAGCCTAGGGAAATCCCGGGGCATTACATCAGACGTTTGGTATTAGAGGTCGACGCGCGGTGGCGGAGCAGTGCACTAGCGAGCGATGGTGGTCCCCTCGAGCAATCGACCGATCGCCGGCGTAATGGCAAGCATGAGGTCGGCCGGCTGCGGATGCCGAGCGATATTGATCGCGCTCGTCATTTTCGCGAATCGCTGCTCGGTCTCGGCTTGTCGTTGGATGATGGCGCGAGCATTCTCCAGCAGGTCTTCCGGCATTGCGTTGCCGTGCTCCTTGAGGTCGAGCGCCGCGAGGCCAGCGTTGGCGAGCCGCGCAAGATCATCCGAAATGGGCAGTGCCGCCTCCAGCAGCGGCCGCCCCTTTGCCGCCTGGGCGAAGGCGGGTGCGTTGTCTCGCCACAGCGTCAGGTGCCGGACGAGCGACGCCACGCGGCTCTTGTCTCCCGACAGGTAAGCGTCGACATCGAGTTCGAAGGCCCTGGCGGTGAGGCTGTCCGCCGACGCTCCGTCAGCCAGTTCGTTGAAGTGCTGGGGTCGAGGCTTCTTGCCCAGGATGAGTGCCGCCAGTACCTTGGCATGCGCGCGGCCGCGTACGGGTTCCACGACATCGAGCAACGTGAGAATCGGGGCAACGTCGTCCGGCGCCAGTCGCGCTGCAATCCGGCGCCTGTTGACGTCGTCCTGCAGCCCCAGAATGCGCAATCTTTCCTGGGTGACGATCAACCGGCGATAGAGATCCGCGCTATCGCGAACCGAGGCTGGCGACCAGAACCGCTCGGCGAGTGCCGCTGTTCGCGGCCACAGCCGTCCTTCAATTTCGTCGGGAGAGAATTCGCCACCCCAGAGTGCTACTTCCGCGCCGATGACGCGCTTCTTCTGACCTGCCGACAGCGGCGGCAAAGGCTTGGCGACATGGTGTTCGTTAACCAGCCAGCTCAGCGCGGGGTTACCGCGAAGTTCGGCGAGAACGCCCGGCGTGACGGTGCTCGCGGCGCTTGAATCGAAGGGGTCGAGCGCATAGAACTTGGCGGAGGGCCATAGGTAGTCGAGATAGTAGCCCGCCGACACGATGACTCTATTGCCGTCGGCGGTGGCGAGCGCCGTCGAATTCGACGAGCGCCACGCTTGCACGATGACGTCTTTCGGCAAGGGTCGATCGGCGATCTCGTCCCATCCGATCATCGTTTTCCCGTGCCGCGCCAACATCGCATCCATCCGGCGAACGAAGAGCGCCTGGAGATCCTCCTTGGCAGTGATGCCATGTGCTTTCATGAATGCCTGGATATCGGCATTCCCGGCCCAGGCGGCGCCCGCTACTTCATCGCCACCGGTATGAATCCAGGGCCCCGGGAACAGCTGGGCCATTTCTCCGAAGAGGTTATCGAGAAACTGATAGGTCGCTTCGTTCACCGGATTGATCGCCGCGACCGCCCGTAATGCAGGTTTGTCGGGATCGATCGGCGTGGCGGAGAGTTCGGGATAGGCTTTCAACAGCGCGAACGAATGGCCCGGCATGTTGAATGTGGGGACTATCGTGATGCCGCGATCGCTGGCATAGGCGACGAGCTCACGGATTTGCTGCTGCGTGTAGTACCCGGATGTCATGCTGGTCAAACGCGGATAGCGCAGGCTTTCAACCCGAAAAGCATTGTCCCCGGCCAACTCCAGATGCAGGACGTTGAGCTTGACCCGTTCCATCGCATCAATCTGGCGCTTGATGGTCGAGACGGAGATGAAGTTCGTCACTGCATCAAGCCACGCCAGGCCAGCCGTGGCTTGTCGTCGACGGTAGCGAAATGAAGGGTGGCGCCGTCGCCGAGATCGACGAGCTGTCGTAGTGTTGCGAGGCCCCGGCTAACGCCGATCGGCTCCTCCGCACTGAGCATGATGCCTTGCGCTGTCACGGCAAGGTGATAGCTTTCTTTGGCGGTCAGCGCGTCGGGCATTGCCGACGACTTGCATGAGATCGTGAGCGCAGGCCCGTCGGGTTTGTTGAATTCGAGGCCGGTCAGACGCTCCACGTCGTGCTGAAAACGTGCCACGGCATGATCGGCGAAACCTTCGCCGCAACCGTTCGTGGTTACGCGAAATGCGCCTGCGATCGGCAGCGTGCCTTCATTGACCGCTATGTGTGCGGGTTGAGGCAGCATGCTTGTTTTTGCAGTGACTTGCGTTGGAATGCCTGGCGAGGCGGTATCGGCCATTGCGCCGGCGTTGCCGGCCAGGAGCAATACCATAAGTAATCCAGATCGAAACATATCGCGCATTCCTTTGAATCCTTGTGTAAGGGCTGGCTCTTTGGATGCGATCCGCGTTCCCCTTGCCGTGCCCCCGGTCGAGGGCGAGCAGAGCCGTTTCGGCAAGCACCGCTCCGGTTTCGAGTCGCGGACGTCGTGCTGCCGAGGGGGCATGTGGTTTTCTTTCATGTCGTCTTGGGTTCAAAGCAGTTGGCCAGTGATGCGAAGCTGGTTCTGCACCGCGGTGACACCCCGAACCCGCCGCGTCGCTTCCAGGGCAAGCCCCGCCTGCGTCGTGTCGGCGACGCTCCCCTGCAATGTGGCGATACCGTCGCGAACGCGAACGATAATGCGCGTTGCGTTCAACCCTTTCGCGCGTGCCAGTGCGGCTCGGACGCGCCGCGCGAGAAGCCGGTCCTCGGCTTTGCGCTGCTTGTCCGCAGCCGCGTCGGGCGTGGACTGCTGTACGGCGTCGGACGACGGTGGGTCGACTTCTGATCCGTTCGACGCGGTGGGATGCGTGCTGGCCTGAGCGGAACCGGCGACACATGCCGAAATCAACGCCAGAAGCGGAATCGCTCGAGCAAGGTTCTTCATCGGGTGTTTCCTCGTGCGGTGAGGTGGGGGAGCAAGTCGAACCACGCATCGGGTGGTGGCGGATAGGCAAGCGGCATGTCTAGAAGCGCGTCATCAGGCCGACCGATACGCCCGTCGTCGCGCTCGCGCCAGGTCGCAGGTTCAGCCCCGCGAGGTTCACTGGATCCCGCTTGTAGGCTCCCGTGAAACCATTGCGGTCCACTTCCGCATAAATTTCGGTTCGCTTCGACAGGAAATATTCGGCGATCAGATACGACGTGATCTTGTGTCCGTTCGCTCCCGGGACGTTGCCGAGGTTGCGGCCGATATCGTCGTAGAGCGCGCCGGTCAATTGGAGAGAGGGCGTCATCTGCCAGATCAGCCCGACGAGCGAAAGATTGTCGCGCCGCGTCGCGCCGCCGGCATGCTTCGCGGTCACGTCGAAACTGGCATTAGCCACTTGCACGCGCACCGGCCCGAGTTGCAGCATGCCGCCCGCCATGATCGTCTGCGCGGCCTGCGTGCCGTCAGGACTGTAGGTCTTGCCGTAGGACACGCCGACGGTGGCGCCTTGGTACTGATACAGCCCCGCTGCGGAGAAGTTGGTGCCGGCACGCTGATTGCCGGCTACGCCACCGGGCGAATAGCTCGCGGAAAACCGGAGGCCGCCAGCCTCGCCAAGGTACTTGATCGTATTGTTGAACCGCGGATCGACCGTGAAATAGTTGCCGAGAAACAGCACGCCCGGCTCCGTCGCGAATGGTCCCAGGCCGCCAGCCGGATCGAGGAGGACGCCGAGATCGCCGGACGCGTTGAACTGTCTGCCGAGCGTGACGCGGCCGAAGGGGCCGCTCACGCCAACATAGGCCGTCTGACCAAACAGGGCCGCGGCAGGCTGCAGCGTTCCCGTGCCGATACTGAACTGGCCTGCAAGCGCGAATATCGCCTTGATGCCGCCGCCGAGATCCTCCCGACCTTTCAGTCCGTACAGGTTGCCGGCGACCGAGTTGTCGTCGAAACCGGCCTGGCCGCCGCCTTTGACGCCGTTTACCCAGCGTATCCCGCCGCCCAGCGTGCCGAACAACGTCACGCTGGACTGAGCCTGGGCGAGTCCTGGTAGTACGGCCAGCAATATGGCCGACAAGGCTTTTTTCACTGCAGTCTCCTGTTTGTATGTTTTGTGTACGGCTTCTTGGCACCGCACTTGCACCGGGCAAACGGCGGCGTTCCACGCGGAGCGAGGCGTAACGCACCGAGCACGTCGTATTGCAGGTCCAGATGCAACTTACAAGTAGTGTGTATTGCTTGTCAATTGAGCAAAGCCTCGGATTGGACAGCCGTCAGCGGCCCGCTACGATCCTGGAGAATCGGCGGTACGACTCGGCGTTGCGGAAGGGAGCGGGGCGCTCGTGACAACCGGCGCCGGACTGGAAAACCGGGCTGGTCAGTCGGCGGAGCGCCGCTTGCCGGTCTTGTTGCGATTGCTGTCGATGTTCTGCTTCGGTACCGGCTGGCGCATCCCTTCGGTAATCAGCCGGATTGCCAGCTCGCGCCAGAGGTGGAACGCGGCGGTGACCTCGCCGAGATCGCCGCCGGTGACCACTTTGACGGTGAGCCCACGGATCACTGCGCCGGTGAGCCATTCGACCCGCTTGACTGTTTCTCCGGCCGGGCTGCCCACGGCTTCGATAACACCGTCGCTCAGATTCGAGAATCCGTCGGTGAAGCGCCCGTGAACCGCGGCGATTGCGCGATCGAGCTCGGGATCGCTTCGCCTGGCCAGTTCGATTTCCATGCTCGCGGCAAACAACGGTGTGCCGATCAATTCTCCAGCCACATCCAGCAACCGCTCAATGCGTTGGAGCGGGTCCGCTACGTTTTGCGCCGCCTCCTGAATGCGCATGAGGCGTGCGCTGATGAGTTGTTCCTGCGCGGCCGCCATCAATTCCGCCTTGGTCGGAAATTGATGCTGCATGGCACCCATGCTCACGGCTGCAGCTTTTCGAATGGCCAGCGTGGTCGCCCCCGAATAGCCGACGGTGTGCAGCAAGTCGATCGCGGCGTTCAAGACTCGCTCGCGTGTCGCTTGGCTTCGTTCTGCTTGCGTGAGTCGGCGTGCGTGCAGTTTGTCGCGAGGGGGTCGATCTATCGTCATTTCCACTTGTGCCTCGATCGTGGGCATCGTCATATCGTGTTCAATCGGTGCCGACTGCGCCGGATGTGCAGGATTCGCCTATTGCGGCGAATTTTTCGTCTCTGTGAGTCGGCTAGTCCACAAGTGGCAATTATTGCATTCCTCGTTGCTACCGGAACAGCTGCCGCATGCCTTCTCCATCCTCTTGAAAAAGAGTCGACCTGTTTCAGGTTGGGCACAGAAATGAAAAAAGGCCGGCTGGAAGCCGACCTTTTAGAAGACAGATGGTGCCCGGGAGACGACTCGGTCACGCATGCGCCCCCAGCTGCGCTTGCAAGCGCAGCCTTTCGAACCTTTGCGCAAAGCGCGCAGACGCCGGGCATCCTTGGGCTTGAAATGAAAAAAGGCCGGCTAGAAGCCGACCTTTTTTCATGAATCAAGTGGTGCCCAGGAGAGGACTCGAACCTCCACGATGTTGCCACCGCTAGGACCTGAACCTAGTGCGTCTACCAATTCCGCCACCTGGGCACGTTTCGCTTGCTGCGATGCGAAGACCGCTATTTTAGCGTGTCTTGCCGGGCTGTCAACATAATTTGACGTTGGGGACGAAAATAATTTAGCGGGCTTGCCGGGGACACCGGGCAGTGAAGTCGAAGAATGCTGAAGGCGATAAACGGAGCCGGCGTCGGATGGCGTTGAACAATCATCGCCCTCGTCGCGCCCGCTTCGCCCAGTGCCAGGTATGTCCGTTGCTCGAAGGACCACGTAAGCTTTTGCAAGGAGAGCGACATGCCCGAACGGAAAACGATCGAGCGAGCACGCGCCGACAAGCGCGCAGGGAAGTCACCGAGCACGCAAGCAGGTGAGTTCGTCAAGGAGGAGGTCGACCGCGTACGCAGCGGCAAGCACGGTGTGCGCTCCGCCCGGCAGGCAGTGGCGATCGGCTTGTCGAAGGCCCGGCGCGCGGGCGTCGACCTGAAGCCGCCCGCGAAGGGCAAGGCAAGCGAAGCGACGCGCAAGAAGGCCGCGCAGGACGCCGCTGCGGGCCAAGGCAGGAAGACGACGGGCCAAAGCACGGAATCGAAAGCAAAACGTTCCCGAACCACGACCGCCGTGTTGAAGCGCGAGAGCAAGGCCGGGGCATCGACAGGCGCGATGTCGAAGCAGGCGAAGAGCGCCGCGGCGCGTCGTCCGGCCGCGAGCCGCTCCGCGGCGGCCAAGAAGGCCGCGCAGACCAAGGGCGCGGCGGGGCGCTCCGCGGCGGCGAAGAAGGCGGCGCGGACGCGGGCGGCGCATGCGCACCAGGGGCATCGGTAAGGTCCGAATGGGTGGAGCGACGGTCTCTCGATAGTGGGGGCGCCGAAACCTCGGCGGGACGGGCGGAGCCTTTCCGTGTCGACGCGTGCGGAACGACGCGGTTTTTCGTACGGTCATGCGGTGTGGCTGCCGCTACGTTCCGACGTTTCCGACCGTCCGTGACGCCGGGCACCGATGCGGCCATGCCGGTTGCCGCTACCCGAATGACTATTGAGGTGGAGAAAGCTGCCTGAAGCGCTTCCACAGCTTTTTCATCCGAACATAATCGGCAGCCACGCGCGCAGCCCAGAACCCTCGCGCGAACGCTGCGCCCGATGCGGTAGCGGAATGGGTAAGGGGGAGCGAATTCAGCAGACGGTGGGCCACCACTGCGTCGTTGCGCCAGCCCAGGTCGTCCTGCAAGGTACTCAACGCCGCGATGTAATGCTTCACGGCCGATTTCGAAAATAGCGAAGCAAAGAATTCCGTGGCATACCGAAGTTTCTTTGCAGCAATACGAGCCCGATGCCGGCGGCGATCGTCGAGACCGGCCAGCCCTCGGCCTCGTTTGAGCAGCTTGTCGTGCCTGCGGCGCAGGATGTCGGATGCAAGCCGCTTCGCCGGCTTTTGCAGGGTTTCGCACGCCTGCTGCGCCATGCCGTCACGCCATCCTGCGCCATTGAGCCAATGCGTCAGTTGAAGCATCAGTCGCGTATAACGGACGGAATTTGCAGCCGCGGCTGCATGGGCGCGCTTTTTCGTTGCAATCTGCTTGCATGCGCGTTCCACGGCACGACGTTCTTCTTTCTTGTCCGTCTCTGCAAGTGCCTGGCCAACGGTCGAGCGGGTGAGCACTTCCCAGTCGCGCGCATCCCCAAGTTCCGATGCGATCCAGCGCAATTCGTCCTGAAGCCCCGGATAAGCGGGAATGACCTTATCGAACAGATCGAGCGCGGAGCGCAAGCGCCTGAGGCCGACGCGCATCTGATGGACACTTGACGGGTCGTGACCGGATACGACTCCTCGTTCGTTCGCGTGAATCTGTTCGAGGCAGTTGCGTGCAATCTTGCTGAATGCCGTCTCGACGCTGTCTCTTTTGTGAAGCGTCACCGGTCGTGCCTTCACGGGCGTCTGATGTTTTTGCAGAAGCATTTCATAGCCGCGGTCGGCCTTGCTCATGTGATCGAAGCGCAGCGGGACTGCTTCCAGCAGATCGAGCGCGATCCGATAAAGGCGGTCGGGCTCACCCTGCTTCAGTTCCATTTCGACAGCAGCGATGGAAGTCGATGCCGTGTCGGTATCGATGGTGCCTTCATCGATCGCGCACTCGATTTCCTCGCCGGCTTGCAAGCGTAATGGCAAAACGGTGCGGCGAATTCTCGTGACGAAGCGCGCTTCGAGTTGCGCGGCCGTGTGTTCGTCGCGGATGAGCTTTCCCACGCCGCTATCGGCAGGTATCGCATCGTAGAACAATCTCAAATCGGGAGTGTCGCCCTCGACCGGCATTTCGAATTCGTCGCGCTCGTACAGGCCAGCCTCTGCGGATCCATCGAGCTTGATCGTCTGGATGGTCTTGTCGTTGTGATTTCGCACGCGCAGGGACGCATTGCACTGACGAAATGCCAGGTCAGGCGTGTCGTAGTAGGTGCTGCTCAGCAGTGTTTCCGGCAAGGCGGCGTCCTTGCAATCCGAGAACATGGGCGCCTCGCGGATTTTGCCGACGTCCTTGAGGTCGACCAGCAGCTTCAATTCGCTTTCCATTGCACCTCCTTGCTCGTCACCGTCCGGGTAGTCCCGACGTCGTCGTGCGGCGAAGCGACTGATTCGACTAAACCGGCGAGCATTTTTCGCGCCCCTGACACCCGCGCAGGCTCGGAGTGTCGACTTTCGTTCCCATCGCCCGGCCCCCCGCCGCGCGGGCAGAGATATTTGCGCCAGCGAGGTAAAACATACAAATCGACGGAGGTGCGGTAGTACGGAATCGAGACGATTAAAAGCGCGTTCATCCGCCGGGTACAGGTTTTGCAACGTGAAGGAAAGCGTGCTCCGCATGGACTATTAGCTGGGAGGCTCGTCATGGAACCGCGAGATCCGAAAGTTCATTGTCAGGCCAATATCTGGCGGGGCGAGATGCGTGGCTCGTGATGGCGTGATACGCGGATTGAGGGTGGTTGCCCGCTGGGTGCCGGGCATCGAATGGGGCAGGGCGTACCGGATAGCGTGGCTGCCGGGCGACGCAATCGCGGGTGTAACGCTCAGCGCCGTGCTGGTGCCCGCCGGTATGGCCTACGCGACTGCGTCCGGCCTTTCTCCCGCGTCCGGACTCTATGCGTCGATTGCCGCGCTGGTCACCTATGCTGCCTTCGGACCGAGCCGAATCCTCGTGCTCGGACCAGACTCCGCGCTCATCGCGCTCATCGCGGCGAGCGTCATGCCGCTCGCGCACGGCAACCTCCAGCATGCGGCCGCGCTCGCGAGTGCGCTGGCATTGCTCTCCGGAGCCATCTGTCTGGCGGTAGGCCTGACCCGGCTGGGCTTCATCACCGATCTGCTCTCCACGCCGATCCGCTACGGCTATCTGAACGGCATCATTGTGACGATCATCGTCAGTCAGTTGCCGAAGCTGCTCGGTCTGGCGGTGCATGAAGCACCGATTCCGCAACAATTGCGCGAGCTCGCAAGCGCCGTCGCTTCAGGAAAAACCAACTTCGCGGCATTGACGATCGGTGTGCTGTCGCTGGCCGTGATTCTGGCGTTCAAACGCTGGATGCCGAAAGCGCCGGGTGTTCTGGTCGCCGTGGCGGTCGCGACGGTCGGGAGCGCGCATTTCGATCTGGTCGCACGGGCGCGCGTGAGTGTGGTGGGCGCCTTGCCTCAGGGGTTGCCGCTGCCGGATTTTCCGGCGTTAGCCTCGAACGAGTGGCTTGCGCTATCCGCGAGCGCCGCCGCCGTCGCGTTGGTGTCGTTTACCGACATCAGCATGCTGTCGCAGATCTATGGTGCCCGTAGCGGCGGCGACGTCGACCGCAATCGCGAATTCGTGGCACTCGGTATCGCGAACGTCACGGCCGGACTCTTTCATGGGTTCTCCGTCGCGGCCAGCGGATCGCGCACGCCGGTCGTCGAGGCAGCGGGCGCGAAGAGCCAGGCCTGCGGCCTGATCGCGGCGCTCATCGTTGCGGCGTTGCTGCTTTTCGCGCCGCAGGCACTGCGTGATACGCCGCACGCTACACTCGCGGCCGTCGTCGTGGCTGCGTCGCTCTCGTTGATCGAAATCAGCGGGATGCGACGGCTCTACCGGTTGCGTCGTCCGGAATTCGTGCAGTCGCTCGCATGCTTTGCCGGAGTCGTGCTGTCGGGCGTGGTGGTCGGCGTGGGCATCGCCCTCGGGCTTGCCGTGCTGACCTTTCTCTGGCGGGCGTGGCGCCCTTATTCAGCGGTGCTCGGCCGGCGCGACGGCGTGAAGGGCTATCACGATGTCGCGCGTCATCCCGACGCGCGGCGCATTCCCGGCCTGGTTCTTCTGCGCTGGGATGCACCGCTGTTCTTTGCCAATGCAGAAATCTTTTACGAGCGCGTCATGACTGCTGCACGCACTGCGCCAACCCGCACACACTGGCTCGCCATTGCGGCCGAGCCCGTGACGGATATCGATGTCACCGCGGCCGACATGCTGGCGAGGCTCGACGACGAACTCGACGATTTGCATGTGCAGCTATGCTTCGCGGAACTCAAGGGCCCGGTCAAGGACATCCTGAAACGGTACGGACTGTTCGAGCGGATCGGCGAAGAGCACTTTATGCCAACGGTCGGCGAAGCCGTGTCGGCGTATCTGAAATCCCACTCGGTCGACTGGCATGATTGGGAAGGAGACGCGTGATCCTCGCGCCGGGTGCCGACGTCAGTAGCAATACGAACGATCACTGTTTCTTCGGCGACGCCGCGGCAGGCGCGGATGAATCGGCTGTGTCCGCGCTCGGCGTGCCCGGCGGCAGATGCAGCCCTTTTCCCTTTTTGCGCTGCCCTGGCGGCGGAGCGGTGGGTTGTTGAGACTGCATTGCCGTTATCAGTTGCTGGCATGGCAGCGGTTTGTGATTGCTCGGCGCAATCAGCGGAATCAGGGCGGCAAACGGATTAAGAAGACCGAGGCCGACCATCGCGCCGCCGCGTAACGCGAGGGCGGTCGGATTCACACCGACATGCGGATTCTTGAAGGTGCCCTTGACGTAGAGCGGCGAGCGCAGCGTGAAAATACGCAGACCCTTCGTGTGCGGGTGCACGCCGAGATCCATCGTTTCGTCCTTCATGTTCACCTTGCCGTCGACGTTGATCACCGCGTCGTCCGTATCGAGCGCGAACGCGTGCGAATCGAGAATGCCATCCGTGACGACGAAATCGGCGGCGGCACAGTTGATATGCACGACGCGTTCGCCATAGAGCTTTTCGTATACGACATTGGCCACGTTGAGGCCCGCGGCTTCCAGCAGCAGACGGCTGAGCGTGCCGTCGGTGACGAGCAGCTTCACCTCGCCATTGGAGGTGGCCGCGAGCGCCGCCGGCGTATTGCCTGTCGCGGACAACTGCGCGTCGCCGTTGACTTCGCCGAGCGCACTCTGCATCGTCTTCACGGTCGGCAGCAATTGCTTCAGCCTGAGATGGCGCATTTGCGTCGAAGCGCGGGCCTTGAGCGGTCTCGCGCTGCCGTCGAGATGGAGGTTCGACGCGATCGACCCGCCCGCGACGCCGAACTTCAGGGGTTCCAGCGACAGCACGCCGTCGGTCATCACGATGTGCGTGTACAGATCCGTAACGGGCAGTGCCGGGTTCCTGATGATGCGGCGGCCCGTGAATTTCACGTCAGCGTCGATCGCCTTCCAGCGCTCAGTCCTGAAGCCTTCGGTAGGCACGGCCTTGTTCGGCGGCTGCCGTGCGGCGACGCCGCGCTTCGCCTTGCTCGCGTTACTGTCCGCGCCCACCACCGGCGCGAGATCCTTGAACTGCAGCAGATTCGAAACCAGCTCGCCTTTGAGCAGCGGACGCGGCTGACGCTGTGTATAGATCAACGTGCCATTCAGGTCGCTTCCGCCCACGCGGCTTGTAAATTTTTCATAACGGAACACGCTGCTGCCCGACTGGATGTTGCCTGTCAGGTGACCTTCCGTTGCATAGGGCGGTGTCGCGGGAAGCGTGATGCCCGTCAATTGATACAGGCGATCCATGCTGGAGCCTTGCAGCCACAGGCGCAAATCGACGGCAGCCAGATGCGCGGGGTTCGTGACGATGCCGACCAATGAGATACGCAGGTCGCCTGCCTTGACGTCAGCCTGCACGGGGATGGGCCGCGAGGCGTCCTGCAGGGCAAGCAGGCCGCCAAGCTTGCCGCTGCCCGACACGGGGGAACGGCGGTAGCTGCCTGTTACTGTCCAGCCGATGCCGTATTGCGGTTCGTTCTTCTGCTGCGCGACGGAGGCAGTGGTTCCACTTGCGTCGGTCTGGCCAGCCGACGCGCTGCTCCCGGGCGTAGTCGCCGGCGCCGGCACGCCCGACGCTTCCGATGCAGTCGCTTTTGCCTGTGCGCTCAGTTGTTGCGCACCTCGCTTGCCGACGGCCTCGGCCGACGCGCTGCGTGACTTTCGTTCTTGCTGCCTGAGCGCTTCGCCGATCGGAATCGGTTGGCCGAGCGTATCGACCGTGGCCTGCATCACGATCTCTTTTTGCTGGTCGGAGAGCGCGACGATGCCCTTGTTGAGTCGAATGTCGTGCAGATCGAGCTTCCAGTCCAATGGTCGAGCGGAGGACTTGAGCTTGAAGGTCCAGTTGTTTCGTCCATCGGCGAGTCGCTCGAGGTCGACGGAAGGATTCGTCAGATTGATCGTCGGAATGACGATGTCGTGCGTGAGCAGCGGAAGCAGCTTCACCTGGAACTCGATTTCGTCGAGCGTGGCGAAGTGCGGCCGTTTCGCCCAGTCGGGATTGGCGATCGTGATATTTCGCGCGGCAAAGGTCGGCCACAGCACCCACGCGCGCCAACCCGTTTCTCCGGCGGCGCGATGCCATCTCACCGTCAAATCGCCCTGGATGACGAACGGGCGGCCTATCGCTGCGCTAACCTTGTTGTCGACGAGGGGTCGCGCGCGATTCCAGTCGAACGTGAAAATGAACAGCACGACCGCTGAGGCCAGAATGATCAGCACTACGACGAGCCACGCCACGACCCTGCCGATCATTCTGCCGACGGTCGTCCCGGGCGAGTGCAGTACGGCCATGGCGGTCCCGTCGAGAATACGACCTTAGGTCGCGACGCAGCATGCGACGTGCCCACGACCGTCGCATCGACAGGGCGCGGCGTCCGAGATCGGCTTCATAGGCGGGCATCGGTTTTGCTCGCCGATCGTTATCGATTCAGGTTCGAGGCGACGTGAAGACGACTCATACTGCGCGGCGCGGGCAAAGGGCTGGATGCGTTGCAGATCGGCATGCGGCCGCTCGCCGGATTGGTCCTCGCGCTGATAGGGGGCGGGATTCCCGGTCGGCGCGCGTTTGACCAGACGCTCGGCGTTCGACTGCGTCGTCGCTTCGACCACGATGGAGCACGGAATACCGCCGTGCGAAAGCGAGCAACGGATTCCCGCACCGGATAAAGGAGAAACTCGATGACGAAGTCACCCGCAGCCAAAGATGCCACACCTGAATCCCGCGATCCGTTCGTGATGGATATCGCGAAAATTCGCGAAGACGCGCGCAAGCACATGTCGGATGGCCCGGTCACGCAAACTTATGGCGCGGACCGTACCGTGGTGCTGAAGCTGCTCAATGACGCGCTGGCGACGGAGATCGTCTGCACGTTGCGCTACAAGCGGCACTATTTCATGGCCAAGGGCATCAATTCCGAGGCAGTAGCGCAAGAATTTGCCCAGCACGCGACCGAAGAGCAGGAGCACGCCGATCGGATCGCCGAGCGCATCGTGCAACTCGGCGGCGAGCCGGATTTCGCGCCGGACGGCCTGAAGACGCGTGCCCATTCCGAGTACAACGAAGGCACGGACCTCACCAGCATGATTCGCGAGAACCTGGTGGCCGAGCGGATCGCGATCGATACGTATCGCGAAATCGTTCGCTATCTCGGCGAGAAGGATGTCACGACGCGCCGGCTATTCGAGGAAATTCTCGCGGTAGAGGAAGAACATGCCGACGATATGGCCGATCTGCTCCAGGGACGCGAGTAATCGGCGGGAGGCGCTACGCCGGGTGCGTGCGTCCGTGTTCGTGAACCCGGCGCGCAGGCGCTGATTTTTCAGGCTCTCACGCAACCGGCGCAGGCGCTTCGTGAGGGCTTGAAATGAAAAAAGGCCGGCTAGAAGCCGACCTTTTTTCATGAATCAAGTGGTGCCCAGGAGAGGACTCGAACCTCCACGATGTTGCCACCGCTAGGACCTGAACCTAGTGCGTCTACCAATTCCGCCACCTGGGCACGTTTCGCTTGCTGCGATGCGAAGACCGCTATTGTAGCGTGCTGGCGGAGTCTGTCAACACAATCTCATCCGAAACAGCAAAAATATCGCGCGCCTTATGCGCCGCGATCGTCACGCGCCCACCGGCTCCGCGTGCTTCGCCGTGAAATTCCAGCGTTGCGCCTGGCTCGTATCGACGCGAGCGGGCAGCAGTCCCGCCGCCAGGAACGTATCGGCGATCTTCTGTTGTTCGCCGAAGTTTTGCGCGGCCACCGCGCGGACGAGGTAGCTGCGTCGCGCATTCGCGCGTGCGATCGTCGCGGCATCGAGCCCCCAGATCGGCGCGAGCGTGTTCGCGGCCTCCTGCGGATGGTCGCGCAGCCACGCGCCGGCCAGCGACAGGTGGTCGAACAGGATCTGGACGACGTCGGGGCGCGCGGCGGCAAAAGTGCTCGATGCGAGGTAGTAGCGCTGGTACGACGCGAGTCCGTTGCCGTCGGCCAGGATCCGCACGTCGGGATTCCGGTCGACCGACGCGACATAGGGGTCCCAGGTGATCCATGCGTCCACGCTGCCGCGCTCGAATGCGGCGCGGCCGTCCGCGGGCGTCAGGTAATGGATCGCCACGTCGGCGGGCGCGAGCTTCGCGCGCGCGAGCGCGGCAAGCAGCAGGTAGTGACTGCCGGCCGCCTTCGTGACGGCGATACGCCGGCCCTTGAGATCGGCGAGCGTGCGCAGCGCGCTGTCCTGCTTGACGACGATTGCCTGAGCCTTCGGCGAAGGCGCTTCCTGCGCGACGTACACGAAACGCGCGTGCGCGGCCTGCGCGAAGACCGGGACCGTATCGGCCACGTCGGCACTGAAGTCGACGGCGCCGACATTGAGCGCTTCGGTCAATGGCAATCCGCTCGCGAATTCATGCCATGACACGCGCAGGCCGAGCGGCGTCAGCGCCTGCTCGAGCGTGCCGCGCGTCTTGAGCAGCGTGATCAGCGTCGACGACTTCTGGTAACCGATGCGCAGCGTGGCCGGCGCGTTCTCGGCGTGCGCGCGGACACCGGCGGCAGCGAGGCCCGCGGCCAGCATCGCGCGCGTGAATGCGCGGCGGTTCATCGACGTCATGAAGGGGGCTCCTCGTTGGATGCGTTGAAAGCGAGGCGGCTAACGTAACAACGGGGAGGGTGATTGATAACCGATAAATTCTGCTATCGATCGGAGCGCCCGACATAAGGGCGGACGACATGCGCGCGGCAAGCGCTGAAATGAAAAAAGGCCGGCTAAAAGCCGGCCTTTTTTCATAAATCATGGTGCCCAGGAGAGGACTCGAACCTCCACGATGTTGCCACCGCTAGGACCTGAACCTAGTGCGTCTACCAATTCCGCCACCTGGGCACGTTTTGCAGTAGCTGCCTGCTGCAAAGAAGCGAAATTATAGCGCCCCAATTATTCCTGTCAACGTTTTTTTGCGATACACCGCAAACCGGCCGCCACCATGCGCGGCCGCGGCATTCCCGCCATTTGGCGACACAAGCGGGTGATAGAATGACTCGCCGCCGTCAATATAGAACTGTCAGACGGACACCTCTATGTTGATGCCGTGCACTATCAGTCAACGCAACGAGAACAATCATCGACAAACCCTTGAGCAAATATCCGTACCCCATTCCGAGCCGTGAAGAGATTCTCGGCGTGCTGCGGACGAGCGACGCATCGCTGGCCGCCAACGACATCGCCGAAGCCCTGTCGATCAAGCGTCAGGAGCGCGAGGGGTTCTTCCGGCGCGTCGCCGCGATGGAGCGCGACGGCCAGATCCGCCTCGACAAGCGCGGCCACTACCAGTTGACCCATCCGTCGAATTTCGTCGCGGGGCGCGTGCAAGGGCATCGCGACGGCTACGGGTTCGTGATCCGCGACGACGGCCAGGACGATCTGTTTTTGCCGAACGGCGAAATGCAGAAGGTGATGCACAACGACCGCGTGCTCGCGCGGATCGTCGGCTACGATCGCCGCGGCCGCCCGGAAGGGCATGTCGTCGAAGTCACCGAGCGCGCGAACAAGCGCGTGATCGGCCGCTTGCTCAACGAGAACGGTGCATTGATCGTCGCGCCGGAAGACAAGCGCATCGGTCACGACATCATGATCACGCAGAACGTGAAGAAGGCGAAGGTCGGGCAGGTCGTCGTCGTCGAGCTGACCGATTTCCCGAGCCGTCATTCGCAGCCGCTCGGCCGTGTCGTCGAGGTGCTCGGCGATATCGACGATCCGGGCATGGAAATCGAGATCGCGGTGCGCAAGTACGGCGTGCCGCACGAATTCAGCCAGCCGGCGCTCGACGGCGCCGCCGCGCTGCCCGACAAGGTGCTGCCGGCCGACCTGCGTTTTCGCGTCGATCTGCGCGACGTGCCGCTCGTGACGATCGACGGCGAGGATGCACGCGACTTCGACGACGCCGTCTACTGCGAGCCGGTCAAGGTCGGCCGCGGCGACGGCTTCCGGCTGATCGTCGCGATCGCCGACGTGTCGCACTACGTACAGCCGGGTAGCGGGCTCGATGCCGATGCGCTCGAGCGCAGCACGTCGGTGTACTTCCCGCGCCGCGTGATCCCGATGCTGCCTGAGAAGCTGTCGAACGGCCTCTGTTCGCTGAATCCGCAGGTCGACCGCTGCGTGCTCGCATGCGACATGGTGATCACCGCGCGCGGCGAGATCAAGGCATACCAGTTCTATCCGGCCGTGATCCATTCGGCGGCGCGCCTGACGTACACCGAAGTCGCGGCCGTGCTGTCGAACACGAAGGGGCCGGAGGCTGCGCGCCGCGCCGATCTGCTGCCGCACCTGCAGGATCTGTACGGCGTCTACAAGTCGCTGTTCGCCGCGCGGCAAAAGCGCGGGGCGATCGACTTCGACACGACCGAGACCTACATCGTCTGCAACTCGCAGGGCAAGATCGAGCAGATCGTGCCGCGTCAGCGCAACGACGCGCACAAGCTGATCGAGGAGTGCATGCTGGCCGCGAACGTCTGCGCGGCCGATTTCCTGAAGCGCAACAAGCATCCGGGCCTGTACCGCGTGCACGCGGGGCCGACGCCGGAGAAGCTCGAGAACCTGCGCGCGTTCCTGCGCGGCATGGGTCTGTCGCTCGGCGGCGGCGACAAGCCGCACGCGAGCGACTACGCGGCGCTGATGGCGCAGATCCGTGACCGGCCCGACGCGCAGATGCTGCAGCCGATGCTGCTACGCTCGATGCAGCAGGCCGTCTACAGCCCGGACAACATCGGCCACTTCGGTCTCGCCTACGAGGCGTACGCGCACTTCACGAGCCCGATCCGCCGCTATCCGGACCTGCTCACGCACCGCGCGATCTACGCGATCCTGTCGGGCAAGAAGTACGCGCCGAAGGCGCCGGAAGGCTTCGAGCTGAACACCGCGCTGTCGCCGCGCGCCCGCGCGATGCAGCAGGCCGACGACGAAGCGCGCGGCCGCTCGCGTTCGAACACGGCGATCTGGGAAGAGCTCGGCCTGCACTGTTCGGCGAACGAACGCCGTGCGGACGAAGCGTCGCGCGACGTCGAAGCGTGGCTCAAGTGCTACTTCATGCGCGACAAGCTCGGCGAGGAGTACGGCGGGATGGTGAACGGCGTGACGTCGTTCGGCATCTTCGTGCAGCTCGACACGCTGTTCATCGAAGGGCTCGTACACGTGACGGAGCTCGGCTCCGACTACTTCCAGTACGACGAGATCAAGAACGAGCTGCGCGGCGAACGCACGGGCATCCGCTACCGCCTGTCGGATCGCGTGCGCGTGCAGGTGAGCCGCGTCGATCTCGATGCGCGCAAGATCGATTTCCGCCTCGTGCGCGATACGCCGGTGAAGGCGCCGCGTCCGTCGCCCGCGCCGGCTGCCGGCGTCGATCGCAACGGCAACGGCCCGCGCGTGCGCGCGCTGCCGCCGGTGGAGGAAACCGTGCCGCGCCGCAAGACGGCCGCGAGCGCGCCGAGCGTCGCGGTGAAGGAAGCGCGCGCCGCGCGTGGCGCCGCGAAGAAGAAGGGCGGTGGCGGTGGCAGCGGCGCGCCGGCGAAGCCGGTCGCGAAGAAGGCTCGCGCCCGCAAGAAGTATTGAGCGTTCGGGGCGGCGCAAGCGCATGCCCCGCAGTATCGAGAGACGCCGCGTCACCGGTCATCGGCCGGCCACGCGGCGCTTTCCTTTTCCATGGATCGCGGCTGCGCACGTCGCGCGGCCGCACGTTTGATCGAAGGTTGTTCCAGTCATGTCACGTCTGAAGGTTCTTTACGGTTTTCATGCGGTGACCGCACGTATGCGGCACGATGCATCGACGGTGGCGGAGGTGCTGTACGACCAGACGCGCCGCGACCGCCGCATGCAGGAGTTCCTGCATGCCGCGAAGGAAGCGGGCGTGCGGCTGATCGCCGCCGACGAAACGCGTCTGTGGGGCCTCGCGCATACCGAGCGCCACCAGGGGGTCGTCGCGCGCGTCGAGGACATGCCGCTCGCGCAGAACCTGTCCGAGCTGCTCGACGGCATCAACGGGCCCGCGCTGCTGCTCGTGCTCGACGGCGTCACCGATCCGCACAACCTCGGCGCGTGCCTGCGAGTCGCCGATTCGGCCGGCGCGCACGCGGTGATCGCGCCGCGCGACCGGGCGGTAGGCCTGAACGCGACCGCGGCCAAGGTGGCGAGCGGCGCGGCCGATACGGTGCCGTACATCACGGTGACGAACCTCGCGCGCGCGCTGCGCGAGCTGAAGGAAGCCGGCGTGTGGATCATCGGCACGTCGGACGAGGCGTCGGCGACGCTCTACGAAACGAAGCTCGACGGCCCGGTCGCGCTCGTGATGGGCGCGGAAGGCGAAGGCATGCGCCGGCTCACGCGCGACACCTGCGACGAGGTGATGAGCATCCCGATGGCCGGCAGCGTGGAAAGCCTGAACGTGTCGGTCGCCAGCGGCGTGTGCCTGTACGAAGCCGTGCGCCAGCGGCGCGTGAAAGGCTGATCCCTGCGGCCGCCCCCCCGGGGCGGGCCCGTCCCGCGCGCGATGCGCGGGCGGCGAATGACCCGAACGATGCGCGCCCCGATGCAAGCTCTCCGGAACCCGCGACCGATGACCCTGTTCCGTGTCGGCGTTTCCTGCGCCGTGCTCGGCCTGCTGGCGGCCTGTACGTCGCCGACGCTCGTCGAACGCGGCACCTACTACGCCGACACGAGCCTGCACGCGCGCGGCGCCGATTCGCGGATCCGCTTTCTCGTGATGCATTACACCGAAAGCGACGAGACGAAATCGCTGCGCACGCTGACCGGCGATTCGGTCAGCGTGCATTACGTCATCCCGCCGCAGCCGCGCACCGAGCGCGGGATGCCCGTCGTCTATCAGCTCGTTCCGGAAGCGCGGCGCGCATGGCACGCGGGCATCAGCGAGTGGCAGGGCACGACCGAGCTGAACGCGGTGTCGATCGGCATCGAGAACGTGAACCGCGGCCCGCTCGATCCGCAACATCGCACCTGGCAGCCGTATCCGCCCGAACAGGTCGACGCGCTGATCCGCCTGTCGAAGGATATCGTCGCGCGCTACGGGATTCCGCCGACGCGCGTGGTCGGGCACAGCGACATCGCGCCGCAACGCAAGATCGATCCGGGGCCGCTGTTCCCGTGGCATGCGCTCGCGCAAGCCGGCGTCGGCGCATGGCCGGACGACGCGACCGTCACCGCACGGCTCGGCGGCCGCGACCCGCACGCGCCGGTCGACGTGCGCGAACTGCAGTTCAAGCTCGCGCGCTACGGCTACGACGTGCCGACCGACGGCGTGCTCGACGCGCGCACGCGGCGCGTGTTCGCGGCGTTCCAGATGCATTTCCGGCCGTCCGACTACGCGGGCAACCCGGACGCGGAAAGCGACGCGATCGCGCAGGCGCTGCTCGACAAGTACTTCCCCGGCACGCAAGCGTCGGACTCCGCCCCGGCGGCCGACACGCGCTGAATACGCGCTGAATACACGGCGCATCGCTTGCCGAAAAACGCGGGGCCGTCCGCCGACTCCGGTAAACTGGCGGTTTTTCCGCAATCCCGCAGCATTACCACGCCATGACTCAAGACGAACTCAAACGCCTCGTCGGCCAGGCCGCCGCCGATTACGTGATCCAGAACGTGCCGGAAGGCGCCGTGATCGGTGTCGGCACCGGCTCGACCGCCAACTGCTTCATCGACGCGCTCGCCGCCGTCAAATCGCGCTATCGCGGCGCCGTGTCGAGCTCGATTGCCACGACCGAACGCCTGAAATCGCACGGCATCAAGGTGTTCGACCTGAACGAGATCGATGCGCTGCAGGTGTACGTCGACGGCGCCGACGAGATCGACGCGAGCGGCGCGATGATCAAGGGCGGCGGCGGCGCGCTGACGCGCGAGAAGATCGTCGCGTCGGTGGCCGACACGTTCGTCTGCATCGCGGACGCCAGCAAGCGCGTGCCGGTGCTCGGCGCGTTCCCGTTGCCGATCGAGGTCGTGCCGATGGCGCGCACGGCGATCGGCCGGCGCGTGACCGCACTCGGCGGCGTGCCCGTGCTGCGCGTGACGAAGGACGGCGCACCGACCATTACCGACAACGGCAACGAGATCATCGACGTCAAGGGCCTGCAGATCGCCGATCCGCGCGGTTTCGAAGCGCAGGTGAACGCATGGCCGGGCGTCGTTACGGTCGGCCTGTTCGCCGAGCGCGGCGCGAATCTGTGCTTGCTCGGCACGGAAAACGGCGTTGAAACGATCGTTTATCCGGCTGGCTGAATCTGAATGAGAAGCAGTCCGTAACGGCGCGGTATCGGCCGTCATGGATTGGATATATAAATCTTGTGGAAACCGGGGTCCGGCAGGCGCGGCGCGCTTCCCGGGCCTTTTTTTTAGCCGTATAAATCACCTCGTTCAAAAGAGGGATAACCCTGTCAGGTGTTTACCAGATAGCGAAATATCGTCGAACTCATCAACTTATAGATCATAAGAACAGTAGTAACCAGGGCCGGCGGAACTGCGGAGCAGGTGTTCGCAAATCGACGCACGGGGAGGTGTCATGGAGCAGGGCAAAGACCGGTCACTGGTCGCCAAAGTGATGGATGGGCTTGTCGCGGGTATCGTCGAAGACAAGTACGGCGGCATCTTGCCGCCACAGGACGTGCTGTCGAAAGAGTTCGATGTGAGCCGCACGGTGATGCGGGAAGCGTTGTCGATGTTGCTTGCGCGCGACATGCTCGACGTGCGTCCGAAAGTCGGTACGCGCGTGCGGCCGATGCGCGACTGGCGGATGATCGACGAAGACGTCGTGAGCTGGCGATTTCGGGCAAAACCCGATCCGCAGTTCATGCGCGACGTCATCGAATTCCGGATGCTGATCGAACCACGCGCGACCGCGCAGGCGGCGGTGCGTGCGACGGCGGCCGACATTGCGGGCATTCGCGAAGCATTCGATGCGTTCAAGGTGTTGCAGCCGGGCGACCCCGGCTACGACACGGCGGACGAGTTGCTGCATACGCGGATCGTGCAGGCGAGCGGCAACCAGTTCTTTCAGCAGATGGCGGCGATCGTGCGCGGAGCAGTGCGTCTCGTGAATCCGCGCGTCGTGCAGAAGGAAGGCGCGCACGACATCGCGGTGAAGGCGCATGCGCGCGTCGTCGATGCGATCGAACGGCGCGACCCGCGCGAAGCCGAAGCGGCCTCGCTCGCGCTGATCGATTTCAGCGCGGACGAGATATCGCGCGATTTCTCGGTCGAGGTGCCGGTGCGTGCCTGACGCTGCGCGTATCGCTCATCCGTGTGCCGCCGGGCCGTTTATCATGACGGCCGGCCGGCAGCGTGCCGGCAACCGTCATACGACCGACACGGAAGATCAGGATGAACGACAACGACCATCGCCCGGTGCGCTTCGGCATCGTCGGTGCGGGCAGCATTGCGCGCCGCTTCGCGCAAAGCCTCGCGCACGTGCCGGGCGCCACGCTCGCCGGCGTCTGGGCCCGCCGCGCCGATGCAGCGGCCGCCTTCTGCGAGACATACGGCGGCGCGCCCGCCGCGCGCCTCGACGCGCTCCTCGCGAGCGATATCGACGCGGTCTACATCGCGACGCTCCATGACAGTCACGCGCAGTACACACTGGCCGCATTGGCTGCCGGCAAGGCCGTGCTGTGCGAGAAACCCGCGGCGCTGAACACCGCGCAACTCGACACGGTGCTGCACGCGGCGCGCGATGCCGGGCTGCTCTTCATGGAGGCAATGAAGCCACCGTTCTTCCCGCTGTACCGTCAGTTGCGCGCGCACCTGCGCGACGATCCGATCGGCGAGATCCGGCTCGTGCGGGCGGGCTGCGCATCGTCGTCGGTGCCGGGGGACCATTCCGTCTATCGGCTCGATCGCGCGGGCGGCGCGCTGCTCGACATCGGCATCTACGAGGCGTTTCTTGCCGTCGACTGGCTCGGCGCGGCGCGCGACGTGCAGACGCTCGGCCGCGTCGGTGCGACGGGTGTCGACCTGTTCGCGAGCCTGAACAGCGTGCATGAGAACGGCGGGATCGCGCAGCTCTTTTGCGGCCTCGACGTGATGGGGCGCGGCGACGCGCTGATCGCCGCGGCGGGCGGCCACGTGACGATTCACGAGAAGTGGTGGAACCCCGCGCGTGCGACGATCCGCTACGCGGACGGGCGCACCGTCGAACTCGATGCGCCGGTCGACGGCGGCGGGCTGAACTACGAAACCGCGCATTTCTGCGACCTGCTGCGCGCGGGCGAGACGGAAAGCCCGATCATGACGCACGACCATTCGCGGCAGATGATCGCGATGACCGACGCGGCGCGCGCCGTGCTCGGCGTGCGTTATTCGGGCGAATAAGCGGGAAGGCCGGCGCCGGGCCCGCGAGCGCGGCCCGGTGCGACCGCGCGGCTCAGTGCCGCGACGGCAGCGACAGACGCTTTTCGTACCAGCGTTGCACCCATTCGAGGATTTGGCACAGGATCCAGTACACGGCCGCGGCGGCGAGATAGAGCGGCAGCGGCTGATAGGTCGCCGCGATCACTTCCTGCGCGCTGCGCAGCAGTTCTGTCACGGTGATCACGGACACGAGCGACGTGTCCTTGATCAGGCTGATCAGGCTGTTCGACAGGCTCGGCACCGCGATGCGCAGCGCCTGCGGGCCGATCACGTAGCGCAGCGTCTGCCCCCACGACAGCCCGAGGCTGTACGCGGCGAGCCATTGGCCGCGCGCGATCCCGTTGATCGCGCCGCGCATGCTTTCGGACATGTAAGCCGCGACGTTCGCGGACAGCGCGATGACGCCGGCCGGCGTCGGGTCGAGCGAGATGCCGAGGCTCGGCAGCCCGTAATAGATGACGAAGATCTGCACGAGCAGCGGCGTGCCGCGCATCAGGCTCACGTACGCGCGCGCCAGCCACGCGAGCGCGTTGACCCAGATGCGTTCGAAACCGTCGAGCGCTTCGCTTTGCCGGATGCCCATCATCGCGAGCATGACGGCGCCAAGCAGGCCGAACACCATCGACAGCACGGCGAACTTGACGGTCAGTACGGCACCCTGGGCGAGCACCGGCAGCGATTGGACGAGCAGGGACGTTGTCGACATGGAATACGAGCGAATGCGTGCGCGAAAGCGCAATCATAAACCGGACCGATAAAACAAAGGGCGGCATCGTTGCGGATGCCGCCCTTTCCGGCCCGCCGTCAGGCGGGAAATGCAGGCGTGCTTACTTGATCGGTTTCGTCACGTCGATGCCGAACCACTTGTCGGAGATCTTCGTGAACGTGCCGTCGGCCTCGAGTTGCGCCGTCGCGTCGTCGATCGCCTTCTGGAACTTCGGGTTGCCCTTCTTGAACGGGATGCCCGACGGGTTCGCCGAGCCGACGTTCGCGCCCGGGCGCAACGGCAGCTGGGAATTCTTCGTCAGATACGCGAGCATCAGGCGGTCGTTGAGCGCCGCGTCGAGGCGGCCGGCCGCCAGATCGCGCAGGTACTCGGGCGCGCCCGGGTACGTCTTCACGTCGATGCCCGGCACCGATTTCGCCATGTCCATGTAGTTCGTGCCGAGCGCGACGCCGAGCTTCTTGCCCTTCAGGTCTTCCAGCGACTTGAACTGGCGCGTGTCGTCCTTGCGCTGGATCAGCTGCGCGGACGAGTACGTGTACGCCGGCGAGAAGTCGAGCGTCTCCTTGCGCTTGTCGGTGATGCCGACCTGGTTGGCGATCACGTCGAACTTGCCGGCCTGCAGGCCCGCGATGATGCCGCTCCATTCGGTCGTCACGAATTCGGCCTTCACGCCGAGCTTCGCCGCGACGGCCTTCGCGATGTCGACGTCGAAGCCGACGAGCTCGCCCGACGGGCTTTTCGAGTTGAACGGCGGGAACGTGCCTTCGAGGCCGACCCGCAGCGTGCCGCGTTGTTTGACCTGGTCGAGGAGGTCGGCCGCATGCGCGGTCGCCGCAGCGAACGACGTGCCGATCACGCCGGCAACCAGCAGCTTCTTCAGCAGCGAAAATTTCATCGTGTGTGTCCTTGCCCTGTCCGGGTCGATGATCTGATAGTGAAATCGAGGATAGCAAAAATGCTATCGATATCTAAATATAGTTTGCTTATGGCTATATTACGCGCTGCGTTCGCGGGCAATTGCCTTCACGCACTCCGACACGAGTGCCGGGCCGCGATAGATGAAGCCGGTGTAGAGCTGGACGAGGGCCGCGCCGGCCGCCAGCTTCGCACGGGCGTCGTCGCCCGAGAAAATGCCGCCGACGCCGATGATCGGCACGTCGTTGCCGACTTGCGCGTGCAGCTTGCGGATCACTTCATTCGACGCGTCGAACACGGGGCGGCCCGACAGGCCGCCGGCTTCGTCCGCGTGCGGCAGGCCCTGGACGGCCGCGCGTGACAGCGTCGTATTGGTGGCGATGACCGCTTCGATCTTGTGGTGCAGCAGCGTGTCGCCGATTTCCTTGACCTGTTCGTCGTCGAGATCGGGCGCGATCTTCAGCGCGAGCGGCACGAGCTTGCCGTGCAGGTCGGCGAGGCGCTGCTGCTTGTCCTTCAGCGCGGCGAGCAGCGCGTCGAGCTCGCCCGCGCCCTGCAACTGGCGCAGGTTCTTCGTGTTCGGCGACGAGATGTTGATCGTCACGTAGCTCGCGAACGGGTACACGCGTTCGAGGCAGTACAGGTAATCCTCGGCCGCGCGCTCGATCGGCGTGTCGGCGTTCTTGCCGATGTTCAGGCCGAGGATGCCGCGATAGCGGGCGGCCTGGACGTTCTTCACGAACTGGTCGACGCCATGGTTGTTGAAGCCCATCCGGTTGATCAGCGCTTCGGCCTGCGGCAGCCGGAACATCCGCGGGCGCGGATTGCCGGGCTGCGGGCGCGGCGTGACCGTGCCGACCTCGATGAAACCGAAGCCGAGCGCCGCGAGGCCGTCGATGGCCGCGCCATCCTTGTCGAGACCGGCCGCGAGGCCGACCGGATTGCGGAACGTGAGCCCCATCACGGTGCGCGGCGCGTCGGGCACGCGGGCCGACAGCGCGCAGGCGAGGCCCGTGCGGCCGGCCGCGCCGAGCGCGCGCAGCGTAAGGTGGTGAGCGTCTTCCGCATCCATTTTGAACAGGGATGCGCGGGCCAGCGGGTAGAGGGAACTGAACACGGGAATGGGGCGGACGGCCGAAATGAATGACAACCCGCTATTTTACCGGGAGTTGCGCGGCACGGGCGTGCTTCGCTTCGTAGCCGCCGCGACGTGCGTCAGTTCGTGCCGGAATGCCCGCCCGGCAACGGCGCGCGCGCCAGCGCCGCGTCGACGGGCGGCAGGTCGATCCGTTCCGGATCGAGCGCCTTCCAGCGGCCGTCGATCAGCCCTTCGAGCGGATGGAAGTTCGCCTTGTAGGCCATCTTCGGGCTCTCGCGGATCCAGTAGCCGAGGTACACGTAGGGCAGCCCGAGACTCTTCGCCTGTTCGATCTGCCACAGGATGTTGTAGGTGCCGTAGCTCGTGTGCCGGTCGTCGGGCTCGAAGAACGTGTAAACCGACGACAGCCCGTCGCCGAGGATGTCGATCATGCTGACCATCCGCAGCTTGCCGGGTTCGCCGCCTGGTGCGTCGAGGTCGCGGAATTCGACGAGGCGCGAGTTGATCCGGCTTTGCAGCAGGAACTGCTCGTACTGGTCGCGGCTGTCGCGATCCATGCCGCCGCCCGCATGGCGCGCGGACTGGTAGCGCATGTAGAGCGCGTAGTGCTCTTCGTCGTAGTGCAGCGGCGAAACCGTCGCGACCAGCGCGCGGTGCCGCTTCCACATCCTGCGCTGCGTGCGCGTCGGCACGAACTCGCCGACCGGCACGCGCACCGGTACGCACGCGCGGCAGCCGTCGCAGTACGGGCGGTACGTGAAGACGCCCGAGCGGCGGAAGCCGGCCTTCACGAGTTCGGTGTAGATGTCGGAATTGATCAGGTGGCTCGGCGTCGCGACTTGCGAGCGCGCGATGCGGCCGTCCAGATAGCTGCACGGATAGGGCGCCGTTGCATAGAATTGCAACGCCGAAAGCGGTGAAAGCGGCAGCTCAGTCGGGTGAGTCATGGGCAGCTCTCGATGCAGGGAAGGAGTGCCGCGCTAGCGCTCGGTCCCGGAGGGCGCCGCCGTTTCGGCGGGGCCCGTCAGCGCGGCGAGCACGCGCTTGTCGAACTGCCACGGAATCGGCGGTTCGGCTACCGCGCGGCGCACGTGAGCGACAAAGGCCTTGCGTGCGATCTCGCGGCCACCGAGCGACGCTAGATGCGACGTATTCTGCTGGCAGTCTATCATTTCCAGCCCCTGCTCGCGAAGGTGCGCGATGAGCGCGGCCAGCGCGATTTTCGACGCATCGGTCACGTCCGCATACATCGACTCGCCGAAAAACATCCGGCCGAACGAGACGCCATAGAGGCCGCCGACGCGGCGCCCCTCGTGCCATGTCTCGATGCTGTGCGCGTTGCCGCTGCGGTAGAGCGACGTATAGGCGTCGATGATCTCGGCGGTGATCCAGGTGCCGCGCTGTCCGCGGCGAGGCGCCTGCGCGCAGGCGCGCATCACGCCGGGAAAGTCGTGATCGACGCGCACCTCCCATTCCGGCTCGCGCAGCACGCGCTTGAGCGTCTTGCGCAGCGACGGCGCTACCTTGAATTCGGTCGGCACGAGGATCATGCGCGGGTCGGGGCTCCACCACAGCACCGGCTGGCCGTCCGAGTACCACGGGAAGATGCCGCGCAGGTAGGCGTCGATGAGGCGCGACGGCAGCAGGTCGGCGCTCGCGGCGAGCAGCCCGGGTGCGCCGGTCGCGGGGCCGAGCGCGCGTTCGATGGACGGAAACGGATCGTCCGGGCCGAGCCAGGGAACCATGGGTGCGGGGCTCAGCCGTTGCGCAGCGAGCGGAAGATATCGCCGGTGTGCACGCCGTAGTCGCCGGCGGCGCGATCGGCGAAGAAGAAGCGCAGCGTCTGGCTGACGGTCGGGAACGCGATCTCGTCCCACGGGATGTCGGCTTCGTCGAACAGTTTCACTTCGAGGCTTTCCTCGCCCGCTTCGAAGCCCGGATCGGTGAGCCGCGCCAGGTAGAACAGGTGGACCTGGTGCACGTGCGGCACGTTGAGCAGCGTGAACAGGTTCTGCACCTCGACGCGCGCGCCGGCTTCCTCGAGCGTTTCGCGCGCGGCGGCTTCCGCGGTCGTTTCGCCCATTTCCATGAAGCCCGCCGGCAGCGTCCAGAATCCGTAGCGCGGTTCGATCGCGCGGCGGCACAGCAGGATCTGGTCGCCCCAGACCGGCACCGTGCCGACGACGTTGCGCGGATTCTGATAGTGGATCGTGCCGCAGTGATCGCAGACGAAGCGCTCGCGGTTGTCGCCCGGAGGAATGCGCGCGAGGACTTCGTAACCGCAGACGGAGCAGAATTTCATGTCGAGTGGAAGGGACGAGGTGATGCGAGTGTATCACCGGGCCGCGGCATTCTCGAACGCCCGCGCATGCGGCGGCGTGTCGTGCGAAACGGCGGACGCGTGCGCGAAGAGGCGGCGGCGCCCGGACGCGCAAAAACAAAAAGCCCGGCGTTAAGCCGGGCTTTTTGCGAAATTCTGGACGGTTGGTTGCGGGGGTAGGATTTGAACCTACGACCTTCGGGTTATGAGCCCGACGAGCTGCCAGACTGCTCCACCCCGCGTCCGTCGAAGAAATAAATTATAAGGAGTTACCCGAGCGCGTGCAAGCACTTTCTGACAATCGCGTGTCGTGTCTTGTGGGGCCGGTACGGTGGGTGGGTGCGCTAGAATCGAACGGTTTGTTTCGTTTCTTCGGCAACGGCGCCTTGCGCGATCGCATCGGCGCCGTTGCGACTCTCACTACTGCATCGACGGATTCATGGACATCGCTCACGATCTGCAATCGATCGGCGCGCAGGAACAGGCGCTCGTGTTTCCCCATTTCGATCCCGCCCGCGCGTGGGCGCTCGGCAACCGGATGCATGCGCTCGCGACGTCGCGCGGTCATGCGATCGCGATCGACATCGTCACGTTCGGCCAGCCGCTGTTTTACGTGGCGCTCGCCGGCGCGACGCCCGACAACGCCGACTGGGTGCGCCGCAAGCGCAACGTCGTCGCGCATTTTCGCCGTAGCTCGTACGCGATCGGCCTGCGCATGCAGCAGGCCGGCGCGACGCTCGCGGACAAGCATGGATTGGCGGTCGCCGAGTATGCGTCGCACGGCGGTTCGTTTCCGCTGACCGTCGCCGGCGCCGGCGTGATCGGCTCGATCACCGCGTCCGGGCTGCCGCAGCGCATGGACCACGAGTTCGTCGTCGAGGCGCTGTGTGCCGAGCTCGGTCACGACTATGCGGTACTGGCCCTCGCAAGGAGCTGAGCGATGCAACTGCCCGGTTACGCCTGGCTCGCGATCGCGATCGTCGCGGAAGTGATCGGCACGTCGGCGCTGCGCGCGGCGGACGGTTTCACGCGCTTCTGGCCGTCGGTGCTCGTCGTCGCCGGTTACGGCGTCGCGTTCTACTGCCTGTCGCTCACGTTGCGCACGATGCCCGTCGGCATCATCTATGCGGTCTGGTCGGGCGCCGGCATCGTGCTGATCACGCTCGTCGCGATGCTGCTCTATCGCCAGGTGCCGGACGTGCCGGCGGTGATCGGCCTGGGGCTGATCATCGCGGGCGTCGTGGTGCTGAACCTGTTCTCGAAGATGCAGGCGCACTGAGCGTGCGACTGCCGTTTGCCGGATGACCTTCATGACCGATTCCACTTCCGCCGCCGAATCCGCCCAGCCCGACGTGCGTGCGTATGTCGCGAACCGCATCGGCTTTCTCGAACTGAACCGGCCGAAGGCGTTGAACGCGCTGTCGGTCGGCATGATCCGGCTGATGCAGCAGGCGCTCGACGCGTGGCGCGACGATCCCGACGTCGTCGCGGTCGTCGTGCACAGCCCGCATCCGCGCGCATTCTGCGCGGGCGGCGACGTGCGCTTCTTCCACGACGCGTGGCAGCGCGGCGACCGCGATGCGGTCGACACGTTCTTCATCGAGGAATACACGCTCAACCATGCGATCTTCACGTATCCGAAGCCGTACATCGCGCTGATGCACGGCGTCGTGATGGGCGGCGGCATGGGGATTTCGCAGGCGGCGCGGCATACGGGCGGCCTGCGCGTCGTGACCGACTCGACGAAGATGGCGATGCCCGAAACGCGCATCGGCCTGTTCCCGGATGTCGGAATGAGCTGGTTCCTCGCGCGTACGCCCGGCGCGATCGGCCGCTATCTCGCGGTGACCGGCGCGACGCTCGATGCGGCCGGCGCGCTGTACGCGCAACTCGCCGACGTCTATCTGCCCGATGCCGCGCTGCCGGCGCTGCTCGACACGCTACGCGGCGTGCGCATCGACAGCGGTGCGCACGCCGTCGCCTGCGTGACCGAGGCGGCTGCCGCGCACAAGGTCGTGCCGACGCCCGACACGTCGGCGCTCGCCGACGCGCGCGCCGGGATCGACCGGCATTTTGCGCGACCCGACCTCAACGCGATCCTCGCGTCGCTCGACGCCGAGCAGGATTGCGCGGCGGTCGACGGGTGGGTCGAGAAGGCGAGCCACGCGATGCGCGAGCAGTTGTCGCCGCTGTCGATGGCCGTGTCGCTCGAAGTCGTCGAACGCGCGCGCGGCGCGACGATGGCCGATTGCCTGCGGCGCGATCTCGATCTCACGCGCTCGACCTTCGCGCGCGGCGACGTGATCGAAGGCGTGCGCGCGCTGATCGTCGACAAGGATCACCAGCCCGTGTGGCGTTTCAAGTCGGCCGCCGACGTCGGCCGCGCCGACGTGCTCGCGATGTTCGACAGCCCGTGGACGCCCGACACGCATCCGCTGCGCAAGCTGAAGGACTGACGTCGATCGGGCCGACCCGCGCGGCCCATCAGCCGCGACACGGAAACGAAAAGGCCGCGTGCACGTGCACGCGGCCTTTTTCATGGACGTCGGCCGGCCCGAGCCCGAAGGGCGCGTCGCCCGCGCCGGCGTTATTCGTCGCCCGCGTCGTCCGACATGAAGGCGCGCATGAACACGAGCGCGCCGAAGCCCCACACCGCGTTCGCCGCGAAGCCGGCCGCGAGCACGGGCATCATGTTGCCCGACGGCCAGATGCCGCGCAGCGGATCGATCGCGAACACGCGGGCGGCCGTCAGCACGATACCGCCGAACACGAGCGCGCCGATCCACGATGCTTCGCGTTCCGGCGAGACGCGCAACAGCCATGCCATCGGAATCGCGCAGCACGCGCTGATCAGCGCATTCGCGACAAATTCAGGAATGCCGAGCGGCGCGAACGGTTGTGTCGAGAAGCCGGTTGCGGCGATCAGGTCGGCCGTGTGAAGGAGGGCGAGCGTGGCCTCGCGGAAGAACAGGGCGGCCAGGAAGCCGGACAGGAATGGCAGGATGACTTTCTGCATCGATGAGTGCACCGCAGGCGCGCACGGCGGGGCCGGGCGCGCGGAGTTATTCGGATAGGTGCGCCATTATAGAGCCCGGCCGCCGCGATATTCGCTCCAGCGTCGCGCTAATCACGAAAGCGGAAAACCTAAGCTCAAAAAAATCGTTCCAAAGCCCTGGACCGATCCCTAGACTGATTTCCCGGAAACAGCCGTGCGATCGCGTCCTCGTCCGCTGCACGGCCTCACCGGCGAGCCATCCCGATTCGAATGCACTCCATGCATGCGTCGCTCATTCGCGACGCGAGCAGGGCAACGTTTTTTTCAAATTTTGGCAGTGACAGTCAAGCAGGAGCAGCAGATGAATGTGTTCTGGTTTATCCCCACGCATGGCGACAGCCGCTATCTCGGCACGGCCGAAGGCGCGCGTGCCGCGGACTACGATTACTTCAAGCAGGTTGCCGTGGCGGCGGACACGCTCGGCTACGACGGCGTGCTGCTGCCGACCGGTCGTTCCTGCGAGGATGCGTGGGTCGTCGCGTCGAGCCTCATTCCGGCAACGCAGCGCCTGAAGTTCCTGGTCGCCGTGCGCCCCGGCATCGCTTCGCCGGGGCTGGCCGCGCGGATGGCCGCGACGTTCGACCGTCTGTCGGGCGGCCGCCTGCTGATCAACGTCGTCACGGGCGGCGATGCGGCCGAGCTCGAAGGCGACGGCCTCTTTGCCGATCACGACACGCGTTACGAGATCACCGACGATTTCCTGAACATCTGGCGTGGGCTGCTGGCCGCGTCGCACGACAACGGCGGGTTCGACTACATCGGCAAGCACCTGCAGTCGAAAGGCGGCAAGGCGCTTTATCCGCCCGTGCAGCATCCGCATCCGCCGCTGTGGTTCGGCGGCTCGTCGCCGGCCGCTCATGCGATTGCCGCCGATCACATCGATACCTACCTGACCTGGGGCGAGCCGCCCGAGGCCGTCGCGAAGAAGATCGCCGACATCCGCGCCCGTGCCGATGCGCGCGGCCGCAAGATCAAGTTCGGCATCCGCCTGCACGTGATCGTGCGCGAGACCGAGGACGAGGCATGGCGTGACGCCGAGCGGCTGATCAGCCGGCTCGACGACGACACGATCGCGCGTGCGCAGAAAGCGTTCGCGAACATGGATTCGGAAGGCCAGCGCCGGATGGCCGCGCTGCACGGCGGCAAGCGCGGCGGCCGCGAGGTGCTCGAGATCTATCCGAACCTGTGGGCCGGCGTGGGGCTCGTGCGCGGCGGCGCCGGCACGGCGCTCGTCGGCAATCCCGAGCAGGTCGCGGAACGCATGCGCGAATACGCGGATCTCGGCATCGAGACGTTCATCCTGTCCGGCTATCCGCACCTCGAGGAGTCGTATCGCTTCGCGGAACTCGTGTTCCCGCTGATCAAGGGCAAGGGCGTCGAGAAGGCGGCCGGCCCGCTGTCGGGGCCGTTCGGCGAGATCGTCGGCAACAACTATCTGCCGAAGACGAGCCAGAGCTGAGCAACGGAGGCTTGCGATGACAACGAAAACATCGACGACGGGCGCCGCCGTGGCCGCTCGCGCATGGCGCGGTGTCGCGCCGTGGCTCGTGCCGCTCGCGTTGCTGGTGGTGTGGGAAGTCGGTGCCCGCACCGGCTGGCTGTCGACCCGCGTGCTGCCCGAGCCGGTGGCGGTAGTGCGCGCGGCCTGGTCGCTCGTGACGTCGGGCGAAATGTGGGCGAATGTGAAAGTGAGCACGTGGCGCGCGCTGTTCGGCTTCGCGATCGGCGGCGGCGTCGGCCTCGCGCTGGGGCTTGCGACCGGGCTGTCGAAGGCCGCCGAGGTCGCGCTCGACTCGACGATCCAGATGATCCGCAACATCCCGGCGCTCGCGATGATCCCGCTCGTGATCCTGTGGTTCGGCATCGACGAGAAGGCGAAGCTGTTCCTCGTCGCGCTCGGCGTGTTCTTCCCCGTCTACATCAATACGTATCACGGGATCCGCTCGGTCGACGCGAACCTGATCGAGATGGCGAAGAGCTACGGCGTGCGCGGCTTCGCGCTGTACCGCGACGTGATCCTGCCCGGCGCGTTGCCGTCGATCCTCGTCGGCGTGCGTTTCGCGCTCGGGCTGATGTGGGTGATGCTGATCGTCGCGGAGACGATCTCCGCGCAGTCCGGCATCGGCTACATGACGATGAACGCACGGGAATTCCTGCAAACCGACGTGGTGGTGGTCGGCATCCTGCTGTACGCGGTGCTCGGCAAGCTGGCCGATGTGCTGGCGAAATGGCTCGAACGCGTGATGCTGCGCTGGCACCCCGCTTATCAATCAGGAGCAAAGGCATGAATGCGACGACTTCGGCGGCCGCCTACGGCCCGCTCGCCGGCGCAGACCTCGAGGCCGAGCTGGCGCAGGCCCGCGTCGCGGACGGCGACGCGCGTGACGCGGCGATCCTCGAGCGCGACGGCGGCGCATCGGTCGTGCCGCTCGCGCGGCGGCGTGCGGGGGGTAGCCCGGCCCCCGACGACGCGGTCACGCTGTCGGGCGTCAGCAAGCGCTTCGGCGCCCGCACGGTGCTCGACAACATCGAGCTCGGCATCGCGCGCGGCAGCTTCGTCGCGATCGTCGGCCGCAGCGGCTGCGGGAAATCGACGCTGCTGCGTCTCGTCGCGGGGCTCGAGCAGCCGAGCAGCGGCGCGCTCGTGACGCGCGGCGAGGGCGGCGGCGTGCTCGATACGCGGATCATGTTCCAGGATGCGCGCCTGCTGCCGTGGAAGACCGTGCTGCAGAACGTGATGCTGGGCCTCGGCCGCGGCGCGCGCGACCAGGCCCGCGCGGTGCTCGACGAAGTCGGGCTGCTGGAGCGCGCGAACGACTGGCCCGCGCAATTGTCGGGCGGGCAGCGGCAGCGTGTCGCGCTGGCCCGCGCGCTCGTGCACCGGCCGCAACTGCTGCTGCTCGACGAGCCGCTCGGCGCACTCGATGCGCTGACCCGCATCGAAATGCATGCGCTGATCGAGCGCCTGTGGCGCGAGCACCGGTTCACCGCGCTGCTCGTCACGCACGACGTGCAGGAGGCCGTCGCGCTCGGCGACCGCATCCTGCTGATCGAGCAGGGGCGCGTGGCGCTCGACCAGCCGGTGCCGCTCGACCGGCCGCGTGCCCGTGCGTCGGCCGCATTCGCGGCGCTGGAGGATCGCGTGCTGAAACGCGTGCTCGCGGGCGGTCCCGGCGCAGCCGTTCAAGACGCGGAGCATGAAGCAGACAAGGTTCGACCGGCCGGGCAAATCCGCTGGGCCGTTTAATTCCGGGCGGCTCCGGCCGCCCGTTCTGAGACTTTTTTCTTCGGAGCGATCATCCCGATGAGCATCACTGCAATCAACGTACGGAACCAGTTCAAGGGCAAGGTCAAGGAGATCATTCGCGGGTCCGTGGTTTCCGAAGTCGACGTCGAGACGCCATTCGGCATCGTCACGTCGGTGATCACCACCCGTTCGGTGGACGAACTCGAACTGAAGGTCGGCGCCGAAGTCGTCGCGCTCGTGAAGTCGACGGAAGTCTCGATCGCGCGCCTCTGAGCGCGTGTGTCGTGCATCGGGGCGCCGCCGGGCAGGCAACGTGCCCGGCGGCGCCGCATTTGCATTCGCGCAGCGCGTTTGCCTCGGTATTCGACTCCCGGACGAAGTGCTAGGATGGAACGACACCGATGCCGGAGGCGAACGCATGACCCCCATCCTTTCCCCCGAAGCCATCGAGGCGCTGAAATGGATCGACCAGTTCGGCGACAGCCGGCCGGTTCCCGCCGCGTTCGACGACGTCGTCCATGCGTTGCTGAACGACGGGCTGATCTATCTGGCGACGGCCGACCGGGTCGATCTGACGGCCGATGGCCGGTCCTTTTTGTCCGACGAATACGATTGAGCGCGCGGCGCCGGCTGCTCGGGCGGCCTGGCGCGGCGTCGCCACGGAGCGTGCGATGGAACCGAGAGGCAGCGACCTCGGCGATTTCAGCGAGCCGTACCGCGGTTTCGAGATCGAGGTGAAGACCGAGCAGGTCTGGGACGGTGAGCATGCGCATTATCGCGTGCTGCAGGGCGATGCCGTGCGGATCGACTGGCGGCTGGTCAAGGTCGACGGGATGCTGCTGACCGAGCGGCGCGTGATCGAGCGCGTGCTCGACGAGGCACGCCGGGCTGTCGATGCGGAACTGGGCTAGGGCTAGGGCCTGTTCACGCTGATAGCGGGCTCCCCTGTTTGGAAAAAAATCGTTCGTGGGGCCAGCGCAAGCCCGTTATTAGCGTGAACAGGCGCTGGCGCACGTGTCGGGCGGGCACGGCCCGTATTGCGGTAAAATATCGGGTTGTTTCCGTGCCGCCTGGCCTGTACCCGAATTCATGTCCGTTCCGTCCTCGCTTCCTCCCCGCCGTGTATCCGTCGCGCCGATGCTCGACTGGACCGACCGTCATTGCCGCTCGTTCCACCGCACGCTGACGCGCAATACGTGGCTGTATACGGAGATGATCACGACGGGCGCGCTGCTGTTCGGCGATGCCCAGCGGCATCTTGCGTTCACGCCGAGCGAATCGCCGGTCGCGCTGCAACTGGGCGGCAGCGAGCGCGACGATCTCGCGCGCGCGGCGAAGCTCGGCGAACAGTGGGGCTACGACGAAATCAACCTGAATTGCGGGTGTCCGTCCGAGCGCGTGCAGCGCGGCGCGTTCGGCGCATGCCTGATGAACGAGCCGCAGCTCGTCGCCGACGGCGTGAAGGCGATGCGCGATGCGGTGTCGGTGCCGGTGACGGTCAAGCACCGCATTGGTGTCGATGCGGTCGAGGACTACGCATTCGTGCGCGATTTCGTCGGCACGGTGGCCGAGGCCGGTTGCGAAACGTTCGTCGTGCATGCCCGCAACGCGATCCTGAAGGGGCTGTCGCCGAAGGAGAATCGCGAGATCCCGCCGCTCAAGTACGACTATGCGTATCGGTTGAAGCGCGATTTTCCGTCGCTGGAAATCGTGATCAACGGCGGCATCACGACGCTCGATGAAGTCGAGCAGCATCTCGAGCACGTCGATGGCGTGATGCTCGGCCGCGAGGCGTATCACAACCCGTACGTGCTGGCGGAGGTCGATGCGCGCTTCTACGGGTCGACCGCAGCGGTGCCCACGCGTGAAGAGGCTGAAGCGCAACTGATCGCGTATTGCGCGGCCGAGTTGAAGCGCGGCACCTACCTGGGCGCGATCGTGCGGCACGCACTCGGGCTGTATCGTGGCATGCCGGGCGCGCGCGGCTGGCGTCGCGTGCTGTCCGACAACAAGAAGCTCGCACGCGGCGATCTGGCTGTGTTCGACGAGGCACGCGCGCATCTGAACGAAGCCGAAGAATTTTTTGAAAAAAAGGCTTTGCAAGTCTCAAAAGACTTCGTATAATCTTGTTCTTCGCTGCTGAAACAAAACAGCGAAGCGAAGAAAGCAGTATCAGTGGTGGCTGTAGCTCAGTTGGTAGAGTCCAGGATTGTGATTCCTGTCGTCGTGGGTTCGAGTCCCATCAGCCACCCCAACGAATTCAAGCACTTGCAGCAGAATCAAGCTGACGTGTTACAGGTTTTGGAAGATAAGATTCCAAAATTTGGAAGATGATGTAGCGAAAGCCCGCCGTCGAGCGGGCTTTTTTGCATTTCGTCTGGAGGCGGGGATGCTGCGAAATAAAAAGAATCAGCAGTGGGACATACTGCGTCGGGCTGCTGTTTTGCTGAACAAAGGTCGGACCCGCGTGCACGAACGCACGCCGCTCCAGCGGCTCATGATTAATTTCCCCCCGGCGCAGCCTGCACCAGACGAAAGAGCTCTCGTTTCTCCGCCAGAGAAAGTTTACAAGTTCATGCGGCGTGAGCATGCGGAATTGCTGGTCGAAAAAGGGTGTACCCGGGTCGGGACGTTGTATGACTTTCGCAAGGTAGAGAACCACGCACGAGGAATTGGGGACTCGGAGGAAGGCTCGAAGGCGATTAGCACCATTGTGACCGGCCGGTTCGATTCCGGAACCCCACAGACTCAAGCGCTTAACATGTTGGGCGGTGTCCACATTGGCGAGGGATGCTCCAACATCACCTTCACCGACAACCATATCTACGCCCAGGTGAACCATCAGGACGCGCTTGTTTGGTGCTGTTCCACCGAAAACACTCGCGGAGCGATGGCAGAAATTGGATACGCTGATGCCTGCGTCGAGATATTCGACGTAAAGGGATTCTTTTCGGCCTTGGACGCTGTAATCCGATCGCGTCATGCTAACGTCGAAACGTACGGACCATTTTGCGTCTCATACCAAGATCGTCTGGAAGGATGGAACCAAGTTGATCTTGGGCTCAGTCCAGTATTCATAAAAGATCGAACACGCTTTGAGGCTCAGAAGGAAGTTCGTATCGCATGGTTCGACCCGACGCAAGGTAAGCATGTCTTTCAAGCGGAATTGGTGGAACATTCGGATTGCCACAAATTCTGCCGAATAGTTGATATTGACTAGGCGAATTGGAAACCGACCACATGCGCGATCATGAAGCTGACCGCCATGTTTATCGTGTGGCACGCACTTTTCTCTGTCGACGACGGTCGTACGTCTTCCGCACCATCCGCTCATCCGCGTGGCCCGTCGCATCGATAATGCGGTCGTCGCCTTCCTCCTGGCGATCGGTTACGGCGGCCGGTCGCATGTCCCGCAGGGCGAAGCGTTCGAACGGCACGCCGCGCGCCTGCGCTTCCTTTTCGCAATACCCCATTAGGCGCGACCAGTTGGTATTCCATCCGCTGCGCGTGTACACCTGACCGGCCGTGTTGCCGAAGACGTGCACGCTCGACGTGCGCTGCAACGTGAGCGCCTCGTCGATCACGGCCTTCAGCTCGGGTGACCACAGCACGAGCTTGACGCGCTGCTGCTCGCCGGCCTTCCGTTTCCCGATCGGTACCTCGACGCCCTCCGGCTTGATGCCTTGGCGGTGCAGCTCACGCATCTCGGTCGGCCGGCTCACGGTCAGGTACGCCGCCTGCATGCACAACGCGAGAATCAGGTATGCCGAGCTGGGGTGTTGGTCGCCGACGCTTCGCCGCGATCTCGCGACCTCGACTGCGAGATCGATCTCAGCCTGCGTGACGTACCGCTGACGCGGCTGCGTCGGGTTGTATTCGATGCCGCGGCATGGATTCGTTTCCAGTTCGCCCCGGCGCCGGCCGTATTCGAGGATCGCGGACAGGAGGGCGATCTCCTTGTTCGCCTTGGCCGGAGCGCCGAGCTGCGCACGTTTGTCGAGGTAGCCGTAGATGTGCTTCGGCTTGATCGCGGCCGGCGCCATCTTCCCGAAGACCTTGATCAGCCGCTTGGACTCGACCCGGTTCTCGTCGAGGGTGGACTTTGCCTTGCGCCGCTCGTCGGTTTGCGGAAGACCGTCCTGCCATTCGAAGTACCGGGCGACGAGCGCCTCGACCGTGCCCGGTTCGATCGCATTCCCGTTGAGCGCCTCCGCGCGCTCGATCGCCTGCTTGCGGATTTCGGCGAGCGCTTCCTTGTTGTGGGCCGGCGCCGACAGGCGGAACGCCCAGCGCCCGGTCGGCAGCTTGTAGCCGAAGCTGACCTTGTGTTTCCCGTAATGGGCGTAGAGCCGGAAGGGCAACCCGTCCGGCCGTTTGCGTCGTCCGATCATGATCAAAGTGCGGCGAAGTTCGGTTCTTCTGAGGCGGCGGCGCGCTGCCGGCGCGCAGGTGATGGCGCTGCGGTGCCGTTCATGCGGGCGTCGTAGTACTCGCGCGCGACGAGCGGCACGCCGGCGATGTTGACCGCGAACGGCCAGTGATTGCGCTCGAGCCAGCGCTTCATGCAGGCGTGGCTACGCGGCTTACAGCCGACCAGCTCGGCCAGCTCCGGCGTGGTGAGGTAGATGCTCATGGTTCGATCCTTCGAAATTCCACGACCCAGACCCAGGGGTTCGCGTCCCAGCCGTGCCCGCGCGCGGCGTTCAGGCTGTCCCACAGCTCATGAAAGGCTCGGATGCTCGGCGGCCGGAAGGCTCCGGCGCTGTAGCCGCGGATGTGATGGTCCTCGATCGTCACGCCTTCGGCGCGCGCATCGGGCTCGCTGATGCTGTGAAGGCGCTCGACGCGCACGCCGATCACTTCGAGCAGCGTGCGCGCGGCGGCGCGCGGCATGAAGATCGACGGGCGTCGCCACCACGCCGGCAGGACGCCGCCGCGCGCGGCGTTCGGCACTTCGCCGTCGAAGCGGTATTCGCGGCCGGTCTCGATCGTCATGTCGACGAAGTGCCACTCGTCGCGTTCCTTCTTCGCGCTGTAGCGCGTCTCCCACCGGCCGTATGCGATGTGCGTTTCACGCACCCAGAGCTGGTCGCCCGGCACGCCGTACGGGCAGCGTGTCGGCGCGCACCGCCATTCATGTGACGCGCGGGTGGGCGATTCAAGAACCCACGCGTTTCCGACAGCGCTGGCGGTCAGGCCGGCGAACTGGAGATTCAATCCGGGCCGCACGGTGCGCCAGTTCACCAAGCGGCGCGTCTGCGACTTCCGACCGGCGCGCGCGGCGGCCGACATCGGCTCGTTGAAGAGGATGGGGTGCTCAGTCATAGTCGAGCTCCTTCGTCTCGGCGAACGTTGTAGTCGCGAGACGCACCATTGCCCCGATGTTGGAGGACAACTTCCACGACGGGTACGTCGTCGCGAGCTGCGCCTGCAGCTTCTTCCACTCGCCGAGCGTCATCGTCATGGTCAGCGTCATCGGCACGTCGTCGGGCCGCTGGATCTTGAATTCGGATTTCATCGTGCCTCCGGGAATTCGTCATGCGTGCGGCCGTCGAGGTGGCGGCCGGCGGCGCGCTTGCCAAGGCGAACGGAATGCCTGCCGTCTGGCCATTCGTGGAGGGGCGAATGCACGGTGCCGAGCATATCGACGCCACGTTGATCGTGGTCGATCCACATACCCCATTGCTTGAACAGGAATGGCACGCCGGCGGCCGCGCATTGGTCGCGCAGCGAGCGGGCCCAGTTGGGATGCATCGGACGCGCGCCGGGGCCGCTTTCTCCGCCGGCGATGACCCAGTTGACGCCATAGATCAGCCACGGATCGATCGGTTGTCCGCCGCATCCGCATTCGTGCCCGCTGCAGCAGCGGGCTGGGCCATCGGGCCACAGCGTCGCGGGCCACAGCAGATCGATCGGCCCCAGCATCGGTTCGATCGACAGGAAGCGCACGCGCGCCGGCACTGTGAGCAGCTTCGGGATATCGCGGTCGGCCTCTTCCTGGTTCACGATCGTCGCGCCGATCCAGACGTTGTCGTGCAGGCGCGGCTTTTCGAGACGGTCGAGATCGAATTGATGCTGGGCGGCTTCGCTGACCATCGGCATGACGTTGCCGATCCGCTTCGTCAGCAGCAACCAGTCGAGGTTCGGCGTGCGCTCGATCAGGTCGAACAGGTCCGCGCGCCATGACGGGTCGACCGCGTTATCGAACACGTCCGCGAGCGAAGCGCAGAACACGCGCTGGCGGCGGCCGTGCGCGGCGAAGAAGTCGGCGTGCGCGGCTTCCCATGCGAGCGGCTTGCGCCAGTTCGCCGGCGACGTGCGGCGGCGCGGCGCACCGGGCCCCCAGTTCACGGCGGTGCCGCCGCCGTAGCGCGCGTTGCGCGACTCGGCGTAGCAGTGATCGCAGCCCGGGCCGACCTTCTGGCAGCCTTCCCACGGGTTGAACGTGTGGTCGCACCACTCGATTTTTGTGTTCTCGCTCATGGGCTGTTGTCCGCGCCACAGTTGGGGCAATCAAGGGAATAACGGTCAGCGTCTCGTAGGAAGCGGCCGCATCCCACGCAATTCACGCGGTCGGCGTGCAGCTTCCGAGGCTGGGTCAACGTGATTCCGGTCCCGGTGAGCGCCTCGTCGCGCTTGATGTGCTGGGCGTCGACGGCCGGCCGCCACTTCGAGTCGATGTAGTCCTTCGGCCACGGGATGTCGGTCGCGCGCTCGTTGTGGCGTGCCTGCGCCTCTTCCTGCGTGTACACGTGCGCTTTGCGCAGATCGGTCGTGTATCCGTTGCCGCCCTGAGCCCACCACAGAACGTCGTTGCCTACGAATGAGCGGCTGTCCTGAACATAGAAAAGAGGGCTCATATCTGGATGTCCACGTATTTCGTGATGAGGCGCGCTTCCTCGCTGTGGTGTCGGCGATAGATGATACGAATGCCGCCAGCGAGGTCGAGCGGCCGGCCGCGGCCGTTGTCGTCGTTGAGCTCGGCTTGGTGGTCGCAGCAGACCGAGCGCAGTGTGTCGGCGAGGCCGTGGGGATCGTTCAGCAGTCGATGCAGGAAGTCGTGGTTGATTTCAATGATGGTTCGGGTGCTCATGCGGCGAGGTCCTCGTCGTCGATATCCATGGGCTGCTGAAAAACGCGGCCGCGCTCGCCGGCCGGGATCGTCACGAGACCCGCGGCGGCGAGGAACGGATTGCGCTTCATGGCGTCGCGTGCCGCTCGAGCCGCTTCGGTTTTGATCGCTGCCGGGCATGGCACATCGGGCCCGGCGCCGACTGCCCAGACCGCGCGCCACTGAGCTCGCCCGGTGGGAGGAATCCAGTCGACGATATGCACTTCCGTGCGGTGAATCGTCAGGAGCTCGCTGACGCGTTGCTGCGACACGCCGCAGCGTTTCACCAGCTCGCGAACCGAGAGCTGCTCCCGCTCGAGAATGGCACGCATCCTGTCCCACGCCGGCGTCGCGCGCGACCTGTAGTCGCGCCGCGCCCGCTTGATCTTGAGCACCCTTGCGGCAAAGGTCTGGACAGACTTACGCGAATGACGCGGAAACGCGGCGTACAGAGCCTTGGCCCGGATGGGAGACGGATAGAGGCGGGCGAGCAGGCGCGCCTCGGCGGTCGTCCACAGGTTGTGTGTCGACGTCGACATGCTACGATTCCTCCGGATTTTTCCAGCGAGCACCAGATGAAGACGGTTTTCCTGATGCGTGGGTACGAGATGAACTGCACGCCACGCCCGACAGACGACGGCAAGTTCGCCGCGCAGGTCGAAGTGACGAAGGTGGGATTCAGCCGCGAGGCAGCATTCCGCTCGCTCGGTGAATTTGGCACCGAGTCCGCGGCCATCGCGTACGCGAAGAATTTCTCGGTCGAGTGGCTGAGCCGGTACGGATGATTGACATCATGAGCATTCGAGACTCACTTCTCCCCGAAATCCCTGACAGATTGCGTCAGTCGTTTGGCGTGTCAACGGCTGTGCATTTGTTTCACAAGGCTGCGAGAGAAGTAGTTGCCTTCAACGAATGTGACGACTACTTGCGCAGTGCAGATCACGCCTTCAATGCCTGTCTGTCAATCTGGCATCTTGTCGATTGGACATTCAAAAATGCGAATGAAGATGACAAGGAACGCCTAGCGGCCCAACTCGGGATGGAAATTGTCAAGCAATCCGATTTGGCTATTGCCGTGCAAAAGGCATGCTACGCGAATCGGATTTGCAGGGTCATGGCCACTGCGAGTAAGCACGTAGAAGTAGACAAATTTCCAGACGAAACGATCCAGACGTACGTCAACTTGTACGAACAAGTGATCGACGGTGACGAGAGGTACTTGTTCCGATGGGCCGTTTCGTTCGAGGGTGACGTGATCGAAGCGAGCAAGATGCTTGCGGATGCAATTTCATTTTGGGAACGACTGTTTCGGGAGATCGGTTGGATCGAAGGTGTGCTTGATCCAACACTGTAGAAAGCTTTAACGCGGACGATTTTGAGAGGCCGCTCGTCGCGCTTACCGGACTTTTACTCGTGGCTTTCTCCCGCGCATTCCTTATCGTCCGTTACCTCGGCGCGCGGCTCCGGCAACGTCAGTTCGCCGTGCTGGATCTTGATCGCGTGGTCGAGCGCATTGACGTGCTCGGTCGTGAGCGTCTGCGCACGGTCGGCTTCGATCACTGCACGCGCGGCCGCGATGACGCCGGCCGACGCATGCGGCTCCGGCTGGCTTGCCGATCGCGCGACCGCCGTTGAGCCATAGACCGTCACCGGCCCGGCGCGATGCCATGCAGGGTCACCGCGCGTGAAGATGGCGTCTTCCGCGGTCAGAGCGACTGCATAGCTTCCGTCATCATGTTCGTACAGAAGCGCGTCGGCGGGACCCGGATGGCTCGGATGGGCGGCGAGAGCTTCGCGCTCGATAGCACAGGCGAACTTGAGCGCCCAGTCGGGCGGGGTGGCCGACACAGCGCCGGAGGCGCGCCATGCCCTTCCGATCTGTTCTGCCGTCAGCATGTTGTCATTCGGCATGGTCGGCTCCTTGGAAAAGGACGCGGATTCGAGCGATGTGCTCCTGCCGATCGTCGCGTATGGAACTGCCGATGTAACCGATCGCGAGCTTCAGCGTGTCGACCAGATCGTCGGTCAGTCGCTCCCGAGCGTCTGACGGCGCGGGAGGCTGCGGAGCGGCATAGACGACACGCGCGAGCGCCGGATCGCTCTTGACGCGCTCGTAGTACTCCCGCGTCGTGTCGTGCCACGCGCCATTCTCGGTGAGGATCTGATAGATCGCCACCGATTCCACCGCCTGCGCGGTGGCGCTACGGTAAAGCGAATGTGCGTACGGACGCACTGACGAAGCCTCGGCGCCCCCATTCGCGAGCATGCGCTTCTTCTGCTCATCGGTGATTACGCGGCCGTCGTCGGTTTCCCATGCGCGGACACCTTCCGCCCTCGTCTCGTTGGCAGAGGCGCGGGCTTCGTCGCGTTCGTTGATGAGGTCGCTGACGATCTCGACCGGCGAATCGTTCCAGTGGTAGCCGGGCGCCATCCGCGCAATCTGTTCGAGCAGCGCGTAGCCGATGTTCGCCATGTCAGCGATGGTGTGCTGCGCGTCCGGCTCGAAGTCGAGATCATCGACGCTGAACGCCGCCCGCTCGCTCGCCGGCGCGGGTGCGGATGCGGCAGGAGCAAACGCACGCGCCTCGCGTTCGACCAGTTCAAGATCAACGTGGGCGATCCCGTGCAGGTGGTGCTGCATGGTCGGCGCTGCTGCGGGCTGCGCGACGCGGAAGCCGCCGAACGCGTGCGCGATGAACTCGGTCAGGATGAAACGGTCGTCGGCGTTCGGCTCGCGCGAATCATTGCTCTCGCCAACGATCTCGAACGTCTCGATCGCGGCGAGCGCGGTTTGCGCTGTGATCGGTCCGGGCCGCTCGACAGCGGCTACGGGGAATAGCGGCGCAGCATCTTTGACCGCGCGAATCCAGCGCTGCTGCGTGACTGAATCTGCCCCATTGAAGCAGCGCGGGTCACTTCCACAATATCCGAGGTTGCAATAGATGCGATGCGCGATTTTCCGCGCCGATTCGTCCATCAGCGCGTCAGCGCGGGTCATATCCGTGGTCATGGTCGAGTCCTTACGCGGTCGCCGCCATGGGCGTGAAGAGGGGAAGCCATTCATCGAGCACGGTGACCGCGTACGCACCGCGGCCCGGCTTCGATTCGACGTGCAGGCAGTCAACGACCCCGAGCGCGGCAGTTTCGGCGTCGGGGCGCACGGTGCGCCAATGCAGGTGCTTCACCGTTTTTCCGTCGAGGCACGCGACACGGCCGTCCCAATCCGCGAGTGCCGCTTCACAAGCCACCAGGAATGCCGCGGGGTCATGGTGTCCGCGCGCCCAGCACTGCATCTGGCAACTGTCGTCGGCGGCATAGTCGATCTCGACCTTGATCGACGCTACGTTCTCGCTCACTTTCGAACTCGTCTCATTGCCGACAGCGGCGCGCGCGTCGACAATGCCGTCGGCGACCGGGACAACCTCCGTAAAGGTACTGTCGGTACTGTCCAATTCCGGCCGCTGTTGCGCCGCCTCGCTCGCCTGTTCGGGAGCGGGGCCTTTTCCGTTGTGGGTGGTCATCTTTCGTCTCCAGATTCAAGCGCGCCCGTGTCGCGCCATGCATACGGTGCGCGCGGCTCCAAAGGGCCCGGCAGAGGCGAGTGCTTCGGCTTCGCCGACTGCTTCGCGCGGATTTGCTCGATCATGGCCGGTACGCCGATGCGCGCGAGTTCCGTCTCGCCAGCGGTGTGCATGCACAGGCCGTTCGCCAGGCACAGCGCGGCGAGCGTGACCATGACGCCGCCGACCTCCTGCGTCGGCTCGCCGACGGGCCGCGACCAGGTGTAATCGACCAGCGCGTGTGCTTCCTCGCGCGTCATGCCGCACGCCTGCACGAGCTCGCCGGCCTCCTCGAAGAACCGATGATTGCGCTCGAGCTTGTCCGCCGAGATCTCGGCGCCGAAGCACGCCAGCATCCACGGTTGCACGCGATGCTGGAAAGGTGCCGGCGCGGGAGGCTGCGCGCCCGCGTAAAGCATCGTTCCCGGCGCGAGTCTGGCGATGTCGCGATGGCGCCAGGCGATGCCATTGATGCCGCCTACGGCGCTGATGCGCGCCACCGGTTCCGCAGCGTCCGCGACGGCGCGCTCCCGTCGGCAGGAACCGTCCGTCCGCTTTTCGCAAGGGCTCACGCCGCTGCACATGCACGGCGTCGGCACACCAGCCAGCCGCGCGCGCAGCCACGTCGCGACGTCTTCGCCCTGCTGGCAACCGAACTCGCTGCAGATCCCGTGCAGCAGGTCGAGGTTGACGCGCACCGCGTTGTAGACCCAGCGGGCGATCGGGCGCAGCAGATCGCCGTCCTGCTGCGGCTCGATGGCGTCGAGCAGGTCGCGGACGATCTTGACACTCGCTGAACTGTCGTTCGTGAGTTCGTCAATGTTGTCGCCGCCATGTTCCGCGTCGTAGTGGTGGCGGATGAACTCGCGCAGCTGGTCGACGGTATAGCCGCCGTAGGTGTTGGTCGTCATTGTCGTCCTCACTTGACGGAGATATCCGGCACGATTACCGAAGGCTTGAATACGACCTTGTAGTGGTACGTGCTCGCCGGAGCGGGCTCGAGCTGCTCGATGAAGTACGTCACGTTGTTCGACAGTCCGAGGAAGTGCTTCTTGTATTCGTTCGGACCGGTCTTGCAGATGATCGCGAGCTTCGTGTCGGTGCTGGAGTTGTCCTTCGAGCAAAGGCCCTCGATGGTCAGCATGTACTCGCCAGTGAACCCGTTGTAGAACACGATGCGGCGATTGATCTGGAAGTTGTCGGCGGCCGCCGACAGGTTGTTGGATGCAACGTCGGCATCAGAGCACCCGGCAGTTGCCACGATGCTGCCAACCACGGCGGCAACGATCAGCGGCCGAGTGGAGGCGTTCGAGTGATGGGTCATGGTGTGAGCCTCGATGGTCATGCGAATAGGTCGTCCTGTTTTTTGCCGCTCGACTCCGCGAGGTGCGTAGGGCAGAAGTGGGTGTCGCCGCCAACCTGATGCGCGTGCACCGCGCACATGTGCCGATCGCACGTCTTACCCGGCTTCGTCTGGAAATCGCACTGGTAGCCACTCGGCGCGTTGCAGCCCTCGACCGAGCAGCGGTGCACACGCCGACGACCTCGTGTGCAGATGATCCCGGACATGCCGCCGGGAAAGCGAAACGGGGTGCAGGGCATCATGTGCCTCCGTCTTAGAAGGTCTGCGGCGCGACGGTCAGTGCGACCGCAACCGGCCGCACCCACACCGGTGTCGACGAAAGCCGGAACGTCTCGCCGGATTCGGCGAGCAGCAGCGTGGTGCCCATAACCTCGGCGATTGCCTGCGCGGCGTCCGGCGGCACGGCGTTGCCGATGCGCTCGCGCCACGCCTGGTCGGACAGGCCGTCGAGCTCGAGATATTCTTCCGGCTCGACGAGCGATTGCAGTACAGCCAGCTCGAGAGTGGTGAACGGCCGGTGCCACGTGCCATCAAGCGCGCGGATCACGGCGACGGTCTTCTCGTTCGGCGCGGGCATGCGCGGATCCGCGACTGACCAGCGCCCGTTATCGTGGCTGGCGGCGGCCGACACCGCGCCGCTGTGCTGATCCCATCCGACCACGCCGTAGTGGCCGCCGGTGAGGTATGCGTCGCCGCGCTCGCGGCGCATGCCCGGGCGCGGATCGGCTACGGCAAACGCACCTTGACCGCTATCGCTGCGCGCGATGACCGTGCCGGCGGCCTCGTCGAAGCCGGCAACGCGGTATTTGCCGGCGCCTTCGAAGCCGGTGCTCGCGCGCGGATCGGCGACACCGCCACCGCCCGATGCCTTGAACTCGCCCGTCACGGTTCCGGAATGGTCCTCCCACGACACGATCCGATACGCGTTCTTGTGATACTCGGCGGTGGGCCGCGGATCCTGCACGCACTGACCGGTACCGTGCGCGCTGGTGATTGCGCCGGCCGCATCGCGCCAGGGGACGATCCGGAATTCGTTGTTGTGCTTTGCCGGCCCCTGATGGCGTGGGTCCGCGACGCTGAAAGTGCCTTGCCCGGGCGATTTCTGACCGGTGATCGTGCCGGCGTGGTCGTTCCAGTGGAGTACGCCGTACTGCTGGTATTGCGCGGCGTCGGCCGGCCCGCGCGGGTCCGCTACCGAAAAAGTGCCATTGCCCGGGCGGCTCGCGCCGGCCACGACGCCGCACGGTTCCTCCCAGCGGTTCACGCCGAGCACGCCGTTGTGCATGTCCGGCACGATCAGGTAGTCGCGCAGTTGGCCGTTCTCGACCGCGAGCTTGTTCAGGCTGCGCCAGTCGCTTCCCGCCTCGACAAACGCCAGTCGCACCCAGGTTTTCCACTGCAGCGACGGTACGCGGTGCATCGGGCCGGCGGCCTCGACATCGCCCGGTAGCGGCATGCGGCCGAGCAGCGTGCCGACGCCTTGCAGACGCTTCACCGGCGGCTCGTACAGGCACGCCGGCACTTTCTCCATGTGCCGCGCGACGAGCAGGAACCGTTTGCGGCTCTGCGCGAGGCCGGCGATCACGCCGCAGTCGTGCGTCGTCTCGTTTTTGGCGTAGCCGTAGTGCTGAAAAAGCTGGCCGATCTGGTCCAGCAGGTGGCGGCCGCGCGTCGCGAGCCGGGGGACGTTTTCGAACACGATGAGTTCGACCGGGTCGTCCTTCCACGCTTCACACATCAGCCAGACGCAGCGCAGCGTGAGCTCGTTGAGCGCCTGGTATTTCGGCGTGCGGCTGAGCGTTTCCGACAGCAGCCCGGACGCACCCTTGCACGGCGACGAGATGAACACGCAGTGCGGATGCTGGTAGCCGGCGGCGCGGCGCACGTCGTCGGGCGTCGCTTCGCGCCAGCCCACGGGCGGCTCGACGCCGTGGAACGCGGTGTACTGCTCGCGCGTGAACAGGTCCATGACCGTGCACGGCGTGCCGACCAGCGTTTCAAAGTCGCGCGCGGCTGCCGGATCGTTGTCGATGCCGCCGATGCACCGCCATGTCGCGGTCATGTTGCCGACGCGCGAGGTTGCTTTCGTGAAGCCCTTCGCGCCGCCGCCGAGGCCGCAGCAGAAACCGAAGCTGTTGTATACGCGCTGATTGTCCATAGATGCCACAGAAGAAATCGGGAAAAAGAAGGGCGCCGAAATTCGGCGCCCCCTCAAGGCCGCGCAGTCCGAGGTAAGCCGCGCGGGATGCTCTGTCGTCTCAGCGAGGCATTCGCTGCGGCTCGGCGCGGCCGCGAGCGGCACGCTTCCACCATTGGTCGTCTGCGCCGGGCTTGTGTGCCGTGTACACGCGGCCCAACTGGCCCTTGTCGCGCAGAAACCCCCATTCCTTCGTGCGCCGCGCGCGGTGCGCGAAGATTGTCCAGCACTCGTGCACGCCGTGGTCGCGCGGCAGGATCACGCGATGGAACGAGTCGCCGATCAGTGCGTTGAACCAGCGCACGATCTTCGTGCCGGCACGCGTCTGTTCGTAGTACCAGCCGGCGAGGATCAGCGAGACGGCCCACGGCCAAGGGTGATCGTGAAGGCCGCGATCGGGATCGCTATCGACGAAGCGGTGCAGGTAGACGCGTACGCCGAGCAGCGTGAACAGGTAGTAGCGCTCGAGGTAGGGCCGGCCTGCGTCGCTGATGATTCGGCAGGGCAGTCGGCCGCTGATGATGAAGAGGAGGGCGCGAATCATGACTGCTCCTTCGCGAAGCTTTCGCGGATCGCTTGGATCCACTGCGTACGATCGTGAGCGCGCTTCACTTCATCCCGCTGCTGCTGTTCGCAACGCGTGACGGTTGCCTTCAGATCGGCAATCCATTCGGCGTGCCATGCCGCCGGCTCTTGCGGCAGCGGGGCACTATCGTATTCGAGGCAGCAGTCGAACTTGATGGATTCGACGATCTGGCTCTCCATGAACGCTTTGTAGTTGACGTGGTTCGGCGTGGGCGGTTGCCATGCGCGGACTTGCGCAAGCATCGCGTCGTACTTCGCGCGGAGCGCAGTGGCAGCGTCGATGCGTGCCTGGTACTCGACCATCCTGGCGTCGAACTGTCGCCGGTATTCGGTGACGACTTGGTCAGGCGTCCACGTGCTGATGCGTTCGAGCGTCGCGTGCACTTCTTCGAGACGCTTTTGGTAGTAGGTGTCCGGCTCGAAGCGTTCCGGGATCGGGGCGCGCGGATCGTCGCGGAGCGTGACGAGCGCGCCGAATGCGCGCGCACAGTCCCAAGCGTACTGCTCGAACGTGATGCCTTTCGCGATGTCGGCGGTGTATCCGGTGGGCATAGTGGTTCCTTCGTAGCGTGTCGGCGTCGCGGGTTACGCCTGTTCGGTCTTCGGCAGCTTGGCGTCGAGGCGTCGGATCAGCTTGACGACGTTCTCGGGGATGCGCATCGCGTGGCTGCCGTGTATGGCGGCGAATGCCGGCCGCAGCAGGTTACGATCGGTGTCGCTCAACTCGGCGTGTTCGAGGCGCGCGAGCGCGCGCCAGAGCGGGTCTTGCGTATCGGTAATCGGGGGAACTCCTGTTGAATGACAGTCACGACGCGATCGCAAGTAGCGACATCGAACCAGCCGATGTGACATTCCTCGTGGTTCGCGATGCCGAGCTGTCGGGCCAACCAGATGTAAGCATCGGTGCGCGTCATAGCGCCGGACTGCCAGATTGGGTTGAACGCGGTTTTCGCGCGTTTCCGCGCTTCACGGGTCGGCCCGTCGGCCAGCGTGCCGAGTGGGATGGCCGTGCCGGGGTGCAGGCCGACGTATGCCCGGCAGGAGCGACAGAGGAACGCCCACGGCCACTCGCCATACTCGCGTCCGTAGATCGCCGAGTTGTTCACGATATCGACGGGGCCGCCGTCGTACGGGCATGTCGTCGGAGCCGGCAGAGGATTCTTGACGCGAGCGGTCGCGCGCCGTGATGGATTCCACGGTGTCTTCGTCGTTTGCATGGTCAGATCGAAAAAACGGGCGCTGTGCGAGCCGCCCGAGTGCGCCGCGCAATCCGAGGCACGGAAGGCGCGCGGCGGTGCTGCTATCGGGGCATCCATTGGGTTCCGCGCACGATCCGGCCGACCGGCTCGAGCACGAGCACCTCGGATTCCTTTTCGCTGCGTACGAGCGCGCTGCCGCGCCGCTGAGCTTTCTCGAGCGATGCGTGGCGCCTCGGCTTGCAATACCTGCCGATCGTCACGAACAGTGGTGCGCGCGCGCCGACCGGGCCGAGCGTCAGCTCGTCGATGCGCGCCTCGAGCGTTGCCGCGTTCGCGCGCCAGGTGTCGGCCTTCAGCTGCGCGGCATCCCGCTCGGCGGTGAGGCGTTCGACTTCGGCGCGCAGATCCGCGATGACGCGCGGTGTGGTGTCGGCCGCGACGGCCGAAGGCGGCAGGCTGGCAATGGCCTCCGCGAGCGACAGAGCGGGGGCCGGCGCCGGCACGGCGTTGGCTGGCGGGACCGGCGCAACGCCGCGCGCGAGCCAGTACACATACTCGTTGCCGCCGCCCGCGCGCTTCTCGCGCTCGACGATCGCCTCGCCGAGCATCCGGTTCAGCTCCTTCGTCACGTCGAGTTGCGGGAGGCCGGTTCCGGTCGCGACCGCCTTCGCCGTGGCTTCCGACGTCGCGGCGAGATACTTCTCGATGTCCTCTCTCACGCTGCCTCCCGTATTGCGTGCTGTCCGGCCGGCGCGACCTGACCGCCTTCGACCCAGAATGCTTCGATCGCCTCCGGCAGGCCGCCGGGCGGCGTCTTCAGGCTCATGAACACGAGCGCCGTGTCGATCTGCTCGGTGTAGGCCAGGTCGTCGAGCCAGTAGAGCAGTCGGTCGCGCTCCGGGCCGACCAAGACGTCGGCGCGATCGAGCACGAGCAGCTTCAGGCCCGAGAAGTAGCTGATCGCCGCAGCGATGTGCGCGTCGACGCGCCAGCATTCCGATTCGGATAGCAGGGCGTAGGCGCGCCCGTCGGCGAAGATATCCATCTCCGGCGTGATCGTCACGTCGGCCCATTCGGACATCTCGGCGAGCGCGACGAGACGCTCGTTCATCGGCGTTAGCGCTTCGCTGAGCAGGTCGGCCGGGATGCCATTCGGCGCCAGCGCGTCGGCGATCGCCTCGTACGCGGCGACGTCGTCGTGCAGCGCCGCAGCCTGCTTTGCCAGATCGGCAGCGCCAGCAGCGCGGCGCTCGATCTCGCGAAGCGTCGCAATGTCGGTGTCCAGCTGCTTCCGGCGGCGCTGCAGGTCAGCCAGCTCCGACCGCGCGGCGTCGCCGCTCTCGCGCGCGGCGGCCGCGCCGCTGTTCTCCGCGTCGTCTTCGAGCGCACGCAGCTGCGTCGCGGCAGCGTCTGCCGCTTCCAGGTCGCGCTTGCGGTTCGCAACGGCGTTCTGCAGCGTCTTCAAACCCTGCTCGTACTCGGGAAGCTTCGCGGCCGCGTCAGCGTCGCGCGCGCCGACTGCGGCGGCCGCCGACAGCACGCCGTTGAGGTAGCGCAGGAGCGCGCCGCATTCCGGGCACGAACATTCGGTGCCGGCCGGCGCCGCGCCGGCGAGCACCCGAAGCGCTTCGACCTTGGGAAGAAATTCGGCGACCTGCTCGTCGGCGAGCTGCGCGAGCTCGACCGCCTTCGCATAACCGGCGGCGCGCGTGCGCAGGTCGGCGATTTTCGACGCTCGCGCACGTGCCGCGGTGTCCGCCGCGTCAGCTGCGCCGATCTGCTGCTGCAGTTCGCCGATCCGGTCGTCGAGCGCCGCGCGGTCGCCCGTGAGCTTCCGCAACGCTGCCTCGTCGAATTCGACCGGCGCCGGCCGCCAGGTCGCTCCCTTCTGGCTGCCGTACGTCTCGCCGGTCGCGTTGCGCCACGACTGCTTCGCGCCGCGCGCGCGGTCCGCCGCTTCCTTGTGCGCTGCCTCGAATCCTGCGCGCAACATCGGCGTGATGGCCGCGAGCCGCGCAGCGGCCGGCGCCGGCACTGCGTCGGCACGGAAACCGAGCTTGTCGAGCAGTCGAGCGCGCATTTCGTCGACGCCGATTTTCACGCCCATCAGGTCGTACAGGAACGACCGGCGCTCGGCCGCGCCGAGGTGAGCGAACCGCTGCGCGTCGAGCACCAGCGGAAGGCGGGGATCCTCGTCGAGCTCTCGCTTGAGCTTCCCGGACGGCAGCATGACGCTGTTCGCCTGCTCGCCGCACGCGACCACGATCTGGCCGCCGTCCGCCCCTTCGGTGACGAGCGAGCCGTATTCCTTCTTCAGCGCGACGCGCACCGTGTCGCCGGTGAGCGCCATGCGTACGGCTTCCTGCAGGCTGCTCTTGCCGGCGCCGTTCGGACCGGTGAAGAGGGCGACGGGCTTCGCGAGCCGCACGTCGGCCGCGCGGATCCCGAGAACGTTCGCGACATAGATGTCGGTGATTTTCACGCTGCTTCTCCTTGCGGGCCGCGCGGGCGCAGCACCGTGCGGCCGCCGTCCGAATCCATCGTGCTGACGACGCCCTTGGCTTCGAGCAGCTCGACCAGCCGCGCGGCGCGGTTGTAGCCGATCTTGAACTGGCGCTGGACGCTGGAAATCGTGACCTTCTGCTGCTCGATCACGAACGCCTCGACTTGGGTGTACAGCGGATCCTCGTTGCCGGAGGCGGCTTGTTCCTCGTACCACTCCTTCCAGCCCTTCACCCATGCGATGCACAGCTCGCCGGCCATCACGGGGCATTCGCTTTCGGGTTTTCCTTCGGCGGCCGCCTGCCGCCCAGCCTGATGCTGTTCGTCGAGCTGCGCCTGCGTCGGGCCGTCACCGAGCTTCGGCACTTCGCGGAACTCGGCGTCGACGACGTCGCTGTCGGGTTTGTCGCCGTCCATCCCGTCGCCGTCGTTGTCCGTGTACTCTTGGCCGAGGTCCAGACCGCGCTGATCCGATTCGCCGCGGATCTCGTCCATGCCGCCGGTGTGCTCGTCGGGGTTCGCGACAACGACCAGAACGGCTTTGCCGCTCGCTTCGTAGAGCTCGTGCAGGTTCGGCTGAGAGCCGCCGAATTTCACGACTGCCTTGACGCCGTCCTTGATCGTGATCTGGTCGAGATCACCTTGCACGACGATGCGACCGTCGCTCGCGATCAGATGCGTCGCCATCTTGACGTTGTGCTCGACGCGCGCACGCAGCCGGTCGATGACGTCGTTCTGCTTTTTCTGGGACAGCTTGACCCAGAGGTCAGGCATCAGCTTGATCTCGGTAACGAGCGCGGAGAGCAGGTCTCTGCCGATACTGTCGGCGGTCATCTGGAGGACGTTCTTGTCGGTCATGTCGAAATCCTTGGCGGCGGTTGGCGCGCGTTAGTCGGCGTTGATGGGGTTCCGCGGGCGGCGGCCCGCCGGCGTGGTCGTCTGAGCGGTTGTCTTGCCGCCGGCCGCCTGTTCAGCCGCGGCGGTGATGGCGCGCATGCGCGCCGAGGCGAGGGCGTTCAGTTCGGCCTTGGCAGTTTCGTCCGGCACACCGGCGATTGCGCTGCGCGCGAGGTCGAGGTCCTCGGGCGTCTTGGCGGACTCGATGTCCTCGCGGATGCCGAGCACCAGACCGCTCACGTCGAAGTCGAAGCCGCCTTGGTCGCCGTCATCGTCATCGCCCGGTTCACCCTGGTCGTCGACGGGGTCTGCGTGCGCGTCCGACGGCGGCGCGGCGTTTTCGCGCGATTCGGTGACGGGACCGGTTTGCGCCGGCGTGGCGCGCGAGACTTCCTCGGCCGGCTGCGCGCGGCCGGCGCGCAACTCGTCGAGCGTCGAGCGGTTGACCGAGTAACTGCCGTCTTCGTGCACGTCGACGATATCCGCCACTTCCTCGACGCTCGTCAGGCCCATCAGCAGCTCGGGCGCGTACAGCTTCCCGAAGAACGACGCGGTGCGATAGCGCAGCATGACCTCGTCCATCGTCTGCCACTTGCTGCCGTTCTTCGTGTACCAGCCTTCCTTGACGGCCATCTCGATCGACACGGCAGGCGATTCGATCCGCTCGCCAGTCTCTTTCTCGATGGCCCATGCCACGCAGACCTTGTCCGTGATCGGCACGCTGATCGTGCGCTTCTGGCGCTGGTTGTTCTCCCAGAACGTCTCGACGTAGTCGACGTTCTTCGCGCCCAGCACCTTGATGTCGAAGCGCAGCGGCGAGAAGCGGCCACAACCGTTCACCGCGGCGATGATCCACTGCGACGACCAGGACGGCCGGCCCTCGACGATGTACAGGTTCTGCATCACCATCAGCGGATCGGCGCCCATGCGCTGCGCCATGTTCAGCGCGACGACGGCGTTCGCGAGCGCATTCGGGTTGTCGCGCGATTCCTTCACGTTGCCGTACTTGTCGAGCTTCTCGATTACCTTGCGGTACGCGGCGGGCACGAGCGTCGACGAAGCGAGAAGGTTCGCCGCGCGCTGCATCAGCTCGAACGACTGCAGCGAGCCGAAGCCGGGGGCCACGGCGGGCATGTTGGCCTCGCGCGGCAGCGGCGAGCGGACGGATTCGAGAGTGGTGGGCGTGGACATGGATACCTCGGTTATTCATGGAATTGGCAGGTGCCGTAGCGCGGGCAGTACTTACGGTCACAGAGGAGAGATTTCGGATTGGGGAAGAAGCGACCAGAGCGGAACATGTCGGCGGCGAACTGGATCAGCCCCGGCGTTTCCTCGGTCCCGAGCATCACGCGCTTGGCGTTCTTGACCGGGGCGGTCGCGACCTCAGGCGTACCTTTCGTTTTCAGGCCGATGATCTCGGCGGTGTCGCCGATCTGCTCGCCGGTCGTGTGCTCGTACAGCAGCTCGTATGTCCCGATCTGCGGGCCGTGGCCCTTCGTGACAGCGACGCCCTGCGCGACAGCCTTCGATCCGCTCTTCAGGTCGGCGATGCCCGGGCCGAGCGCCGTGCGACGGACACGTGCGCGGTCCATCGTGCCGGTGAGGCGGACCACGATCCCACCGCCGCAGTCGATGTCGAGCGGCTTCGTTTCCATCTCGACCGCGACGAAGTCGTACCGCGGCGTGATCTCGAGGCAGTACTTCGTCGTGAGCGAGATGCCGATGCGCTCCGCTTCCTTCAGGCTGAGATCGTCGCTCGCCGGGTTGTACTCGTTCGATGGGTCGTGCAGCTTGTCGACGAATGCGCCGGCCGCGTCGTCGACGGTCAGGCCAGAGCCATCGAGCACGCTCTGGTCGTAAGCAGCCGTGCCTGCGTGGATCGCGGTGCCAAGCGCGGCGCGCAGACCGACGACGTTGCGCATCTTCAGGAGGTGGATTGCCTCCCACCGATAGGCGCATTCGAAAAGCGCCCCCCAGCTCGACGCGCGCACGGTATAGACCGACGGATTCATGCCGCACCCGCAGTTTCAGCGTCAACGTCCACGGCCGGTGCCGGCATTTTCTCGATGCACACGTAGGGGAAACGCTCGGGGAACGGCTTGATGTGCTTGTAGAAGTGCGAGCCAATCGAATCGGCGCCCTTGAGCGCGTCGAAGTTCGCCTGCGTGAACTCGGTGTAGTGATACAACGAAGTCGGCGCGCTGGTCTTCCGATCCTTGAAGCGCACCGCGAGCGTTTCGGATTCGGCGTCGTAGCCGATGCTGTGAATCTGCGACGATTCGACGGGCAGGGTATCGATAGTTTTCATCTCATGGTGCTCCAGGTGAATGGTGGGGGCGTGCGCCGACAGCGCACGAGCGAGCGACGCGCGCGCGAGAGAATCGGGAAACGCAGGGGGACGCTTCGCGGAGTGCGAGGGAGTGCTTCTTAGAGAATCCCGAAGTGCTTTGTGACGCTGTCGATGGCGACGGCGAGGAGCGCGACGGCAGCGAATATCGCCAGCGCGACCACACGAGCAGCGCGCGGGTGACGAATCTCGAAGCGCTCGGCGTGATCAGTGAAGCGGCTCATGCGGGCCTCACGACGAAGGCAGCCGCAGCCATGCCGTCCGCGTTGAGCCGGGCAAGCACGAATGTGCACACTGCGGCGATCGTGAGCGCAATGAGGTAACCGGCTATGGGATTCCATTCATAGATCCGGTCGAGCAGTGCGCCGAGGTAGTCGAAGGGCGTCATCCGAGGCTCCTCAAATACGGGCCGGCGAGGTGCGCGCCAAACCAGAGCGCGCCGATCGCGGCACCATAAGCCGCGGCCCAGACCGAGCCCTCGATCAGGTAGCGCAGGCGCTGGCCGCGCGCGGCGGCGCGCAGCAGTGCGTTGTCGGATGCCGGGCGGTGGAAATGAATGGCGCGCATCAACGAGTCCTCCGCAGGGTGCGCTCGGCGAACGTCGCGACGTTGTGCTTCGTGCGGTCGAGGATCTGTTGCGCGATCGTCTCGCTGCCGACCATCGCGATGCCGAGTGCTGCCTTGCTGATCAGCATTTCCATCACGTTCGCGAGCGCGTTCGGGTTGCCATACGCACCGGATTCACGCACGTAGTCGGCGATCAGCTTTTCAGCGAGGTCGCCGCATTGGGCGGGAGATTTGAGGTTGCTCATCGGTCGATTCCAGCGATGGTGATGTGGCGGACCGGATCCGACGCTGGCATGGGCGCGCGGAAGCCTGCCTTCGCGAGTGCGTCGTCGACAACGGCACGGATGCCGGACGTGAGCACGGTCTTCGAGGCGACCAAGTGCAGCGCGTCGATCAGGTGCGCCATCGGTTGAAGGTGCGCGTCGAGCGACCGATCGGCCGCGATCGAGCGCGCATAGGCGTCGGCCGAGGCGCTGTCGCCGGCGTCTGACGGCAGCTCGCCATACGCGAAGCTCGAATCAGCCCGCTCCTGCGCCAGTTCCTTCGCGCGCTGCAACCATGCTTGACCGACCGAATGTTTGTTCTCGTTCATGTCAGGCACCTCGCGCGACGAGCATGGTTTCGGCCTCACGCAATCTTTGGTCGTAGAGCTTGACGACCCCCTCGCGATCGAGCGGCTTACGCCAGTTCTTGCGCTGGAATGCCCGACATGTATGGAAACATCCGTTCATCAGTTCCTGAGACGGCGTTCGCGTGTCGAGTGGGCAGAGATGTCGATTCTCGAGGTACTTCGGGGTGTGCCGATGCTTCGTCTCGGGAAACAGCATGTCGATCGGTTTTACCCAATCGCCGGGTTCTTCGCTGCAGAGGCCCCACGTGCAGCCGCTCGATTTGAAGCCGGGCTCATCATCGTCGTGCGCCGCATATTCGCGACCGTCGACAATGCGCTGCCGAAAGCGCTTCAGCGCGGCGATGTAGCGTTCGTCCGACAGGTACAGTTTGTCGCGGTCGCTCATGCTGCACCTCGCGCGCGGAGCATGGCGTCCGCCAGGTCGTAGGCGTTTGCAGCGATCGCCTCGACTCCTTCAACCGTATCGATGGAATAGAGGTTTTGCTGAAGCGCCAAGCTTTCCATTGCTTTCGCGGCGAAGTAGTCGCGGAGCATCATGCCGTTCGCGCCTTGGTGCATGGTGTCGCCGTCTTTCGCAACGTATGTCTTCGTGGTCGACGGAAATGCCGGGCCGCCGTTGTTGACCTTGCTCATGTGGTCTCTCGGTGTGGTGTGATTGCCCGCAGGGCAGGCGCAGTTGATCAAGCCGCGGGATAAATCCCGTCGCGCATGTCGTTCTCGGTCTTGAGCTTCCAGAGATCGGCATCGCGATTCACCTCGACGCTGATCGTGCGGCGATCTTTCGGGTGACCGCTCGCGTCGCGATTGAACGGGTTCACGGTCTGTTCGAAGCTGCGAGTTTTTTGGCGGCGCTTGCCGGTGGCCGGATCGATCCAGCTAACAGTGCGTTTGGCGCCAATCCTTTCAAACGTGATGCGCATTGTCGTTCTCCTGTAGCGGGCCGGCTTGGTCACGCTACCTGCAAGGCGTTGATTCGCGAAAGCAGGCTCTCGACCTCGTTCCAATCGAGACGGCCGATAACGTCGTCGGTGATCTCAGTGCCGTACTCCAGGTCCCACTCATCACCATCGAATCGGACGACGGCGAGCTCCCACTGTCCGACGTCTCCGCCGTAGCTGAAATCGTGTTGCACAACGCTCGCTCCGAATCCGTTTTCGAAGCGGTAGAGTTTTTGCACTCCTCCATTCAGCGGCCGTTCCATGTGAGGCGTGAAGCTCATGTCTATCTCCTGATGAGATCGAAGTGGGTCAGTCGGTTCGCACGATGTGCAGCGCGCGTTTGCGGTGATCAGCGCAGCTACTCACGCCGGCGTTGCCCGGCCCGAGCTCTGCGCCGCACGACGAGCACGTCGTCATGGCGAAGCGCGGTGTCACGGCGGCAAGATCGGCGGCTGCAATGCGGCGCGCGATCTCGGCCTTGAGGACGTCCTGGCAGGTGTTCCAGACTTCGTACAGATCCTCGATGTGGCCGCGGCGCAGCGCGGCGTCGAGCACGGCGATCTGCTCGGCCGAGAACGGCAGCACGTCGAACGTGACGCGTTCGGCGATCGCTTCGTTTCGCTCGTCGCGTGCCAGCGCGGCATCGTCGGCAGCAGCCTGCAACTGATCAGCGCGTTGCTCGACGCGTGCCGCGAGAACGCGCAGATTGTGGTGGTGAGATCGAGGAGTGTGCATCGCGCTCTCCATTGAAAGTAGGATTGCTAACCAAATCGCAGTCTTGAATTGCATTGCCGCATGCGCAGCTCTCACTGGTGACGCCTCGGAAGAAGAACCGCCACCGGTCAGAACTGCATCACTCGCGCGCCCGGCTACTCCCGGCCGTGCCGGCTCCGGGCCGCGCGAGGTTTGTGCCGATTACAAAGCCATCGGTCACGTGGTGCTGGCTGTCTTGTGTCAGGTTCGCTCAAGCCTGCAAGCGGTAGCCGAACATCGGCCTAGCGCGCTGCGCCTGTCCTGACTCACGACGCTGATCGCGCCGGCCGGTTGCTCCGCTTGCGCGGTCCCGGCTTACCTTCGATTGTCTGCACGATGCCGGCATAGCTCCTGCCGGTCCGTCTAAAGAGCGATCCGCTTTCGCGGTGGCGCGGCATCGGTGTCGCGTTGGAATAGATAATCACATATGTGATTTGTCACAGTCAACACAAATGTGATTTTGGTGGGAAAAGTTTGTAACAAGGGGCGGTGAGGGGCGCGGAAACGCCCGCCCGTTAAGCGGTTGCTGACACCAGTTGAAAGGCACACGGATCTGGTACTAAACTACTGTACATTCATACAGTGTTCGATGCAGAGAGACGAGGGCGACTGATGAAACAAGAAGTGACGGGGCGTCTGCGATGCAAGCCTGGAGATCTGGCGATCGTGACGAAATGCGGGGTATCGGACCGGCTAGGGCTGCTGGTGCGGGTGGTCGAACGATGCTCGGACGGACAGCATGACTGGCTGGTAGAACTGCAGGGGCCAGGAGTTTGGGCCCGCGGCGCGGTATCGGGGAACGTTACTCTGCGGCGGCGGGCACTTTTGAATGACTGGAATTTGACGCCGATCAGCGGTGAGGCTCTTCCAGGCGAAACGGCTCGTCCGGATTCGGAAGCATCCGAAGCATCAGCGCAAATGTTTGTGCTGGCTCACCAGCTTTGTCGGCCTTGAGGATCGCGTCGATCAGAGCCTTCGCGCCTGCGCTTGCAGTGACCAGGGCAGAGTCGTAGCTTTCCGCGGCCTCCGTATCCGACATGGGTTTGCCTTTCCCCTCGGCGAGCCACAGTGCATTGACGCCGAGCGTGTCGGCAATTTGAGGAAGGCGGCGCGCGCTATTGCGCGTCCCCGCCTCCAAGTTCCCAATCGTCGATTGGGAAACGCCGGCCTTCGCGCCCAATTCCTCTTGGGATAGGCCGGCTCGGGCTCTCGCCCATTTAAGTCTGTCGGCTAGCGTGTACATATCACAATCGTAATAGAACGACCCATTCGATTTGTGTTGACCGGAACAAACACAAATGTGATACTGGGTCATGGACATCCAAAAAGCCGTCTCCGACCTTCTCGGTTCGGGGCTCACCCAATCCCAGCTGGCCGGTCTCATCCCGTGCTCGCAATCCCTCATTTCCGCGCTTCTCAGGGGAGCCCGGGGCTCGCGTGTTTCGTTTGCGATCGCCGATCGTGTGAGGGTCCTGCACGGAGAACGGTGTGCTCAGCCGGCGAAGGAGGAAGTGTGAGGAGTTGGGCTACTAGGAGTGCAGGGACGTTTGCCGCTTTTATCGGGGCTGAAGTGCCCGAACGACTGCCGACGCCTCGTCGGGTTCTCCCCGCGCCAGTGCTGCGAAAGCGGATAGCGTCCCGCCCAATCTCACCATGGATTCGTCCGTTGATTCGTTCAGGCGCTCCCCTTGAACGCGAAGTTCTTCAGCGACGGCGAGCCTCTGTTCCTGCGGCAGTGCAGTGCATAACGCGCGGAGAACCGCAGCCGTCAGGGTGAACGCGTCGTGACAGTAGTCCATGGGAGCCTCGATTCGAGAAGCGGGTTGACGTTGGGATGAACGATTTTGACATGACCGAGGGTTCCTCCTTCTGACCGCCGGCCAGGCACGTCCTGGCCGTTATTTCGCCCCGGCGCCAACCGGGTAAGCAAGTGGGTAATCAACTGGGTAACGATTGATTTTTCGTATGAACCAGACCGAATTCAGGATGTTCGCGCCGTGGGTGCAGGCCGCGACGCTGCCGGACGGGGAGATCGAGGCGATGAGCTTCGAGGACTGCCTCGCGCACGCGCTCGAGCTCGGGCTGCGGCGCTTCGATCGCAAGACACTCGCGCGCAACTGCGACATCCACTATCCGCACTTCGGCGACCTGGTCGCCGGGCGCCGGCCGTTCCCCGCGACGAAGCTGCACCTGTTCTGCATGTTCACCGGCTGCGATTACCCGCGGCAGTGGCTTGCTATCCAGGAGCGCAAGGCGATCGAGGAATACCGGCGGCTCAGCCAGCAGGCGATCGGCGAGTTCGTGCAGCAGGCGTTCGGCCAGCGGCAGGCGGCCGCATGACCTTGACGCTCAGCCACCGCGACGTCGGCAAGCTCTTCACCCGCAAGCTTGGGCGCCCCATGACCTATCTCGGCCTCGTCGAGGAAAAGCACCTTTTCATCTTCCGCGATCCCCCGCAGGACTACCTCGCGTTCCGTCCGGACCAGCTCTGGATGCTCGAGCGCGTGCGTCCCGAGGCGGCGCCGATCGACAACACGACGGAGGGCGGCCCGTGCTGACCGAACTGTTCGAGCGCGCGGCGTTCCGCGCAGGATGGCGCGCAGCGCGCGCCGGCGTTCCCTTCCACGAAAACCTGCTGCGCGGCGCGCTCGCGTGCTTTGCGCGGCAGTGGGGACGCGGCTGGGCTGCGGCGAACGACTGCCCGCGGCCGTACAGCTTCTACGACTGGGAGCAGGGCATCTGCGCGACGTCGGCTGAACCGTATCGGGACGCCGCATGAGCACGCCGACCACCTCGAATCCTCGATTCCTCGCATACGCGCAGTCGCGCGGAATGACGCCCGAGCAGGTACGCGAGGCGGACCGCGTCGCGTTTCCCGGCGGTCGTTTCGCCGGCTTCATATGCTGGAACAGCGCGCGGGTCCGCGAATTCATCGCCGAGACGGGGGCCGACCGGCGTGACGTGACGCGCTTCGGTGCCTACGACTCATGGCTGGCCGCGCGCTTCGGCGCCGCGCAGCTCGAACTGCCGCTGGAGGTCGCATGAACTGGGCGCACGATGACCTCGCCAAGGATCTCGCCGCGCATCTTCGCGGCGCGTCCGATCGCCTCGTATGGACCGACATGCAGCTCGGGCCGGCCGGCTCGCCGCGGCCGGACGTCTACACGGTGCCGTGCTCGTTCGCGCGGTTCCAGCCTGTCGCCTACGAATGCAAGGTCAGCGTCGCCGATTTCCGGCGTGACGTGACGGCCGGCAAGTGGACGTCGTATCTGCGCTTCGCTGCCGGCGTGATCTTCGCTGCGCCGGCCGGCCTGCTCAAGAAGGAAGACATCCCCGCCGGCTGCGGCCTGATCGTGCGCGGCCCGGACGGCTGGCGGTCGCTGAAGGGCCCGACGCTGAAGAACATGGAGAACCTGCCGCGCGACGCGTGGGTGAAGCTGATCATCGACGGCATGGCGCGGCTCGCGGATCAAAACCACGAGCAGTTGCGCGCAGGTCTGTGCAACGAATGGATGCTGGAAAAGAAGCTTCGCGCGCGCCTCGGCGACGTTGTCGCGGATGCCGTGCGGGACCAGCTGCATGCGGAACGCCGCCTGAAGACGGCCACCGAGCGGCTGGAGAACCTCGCCGAGGAAGCCGAACAGGAACGTCGCCTGATTCTCGATCGAGCGAAAGAGCATGCGGAGCGCGACGCGGCGCTGATCGATAGCGCGCGCATCGAGCTCGCTGGTGCGCTCGGGCTGCCGGCGAGCGCGGGGGCGTGGGAGATTGCCAGCGCCTGCAAGCAAGCCGTGCGCCGCGTCAGCATCGATCCCGAGATCAAGCGACTCCGTCAGCAGCTCGAGCGCATTCAGGCTGCGATCGAATCGGCTACCGAGCCACTGCCGCATATCGCGCGGGAGATAGCGTGAATTGTCTTACGCAATCCAGCCGTGGCGCCGGACATGATCCGAGACGCGCGATCGATAAGTTCGGGACGGGGAAGAGGGCGCGCGTCGCCTCGAATTCAGCGATTCCTCCCAGGTTAAAAACTTTCTCGGAAAGTTTGAGAGCACGCGTGAACGGTTTTCGACGCACGGTCGAGCATAGTTATGGCCTCGAGGAGAATCGCATTGACGAAATTGAGGCAATCCTGTTGCCCCTGCTTTGTGGGGCGAGGCTTCGCTCCTTCGATACCAATAAGGCGCTTAGAAACTTGAATCCGGTCAATCGCCGCCGAGATGTTTTCAGCACATTGGTCCCCAAGCGGTATCAAGGCTCGAAGCTCCTCGGTCTCAATTGTCGGGATGCCATCGAAATTCGCCTCAATAATCGGGATGATCCCGGGGCCTCGATCAATCACCAGCGCCTCCGAAACTCGGATTTGTATCGTGCGAACCGCGCCAATAGCTACTCCGAGGCGTGCATATATGCCGGTCGCGCTGACGCGCGCAGCGCTGAGTTCATCTTCGCGTTTGCGTCGCTTATCGGCGTAGGCTATGTAGAGAGCCACGATCACGGCGCCGCACGTCCCAATCGCGGCTGCGACATCCCAGAAGTCCTTCGTCGATCCGGCTGCCTGCGCGACGATCGTCCATATGCGGAATACGGCCAAAAAACCGATTGCGATCAGCAGCCAAACGAATGCGAGCTGAGTGATTTCCCATGCGCGTTTCACGATTCCCCCGTATTTGATTTTGGGGCGATCGTAGCACGGCCGACGGAGGGCGCATGAGCCTCGTAATCGTCCCGATCTCGCTCGAAGAGGCGAATGCGTTCGTGGCTGCTCATCACCGGCACCACGCGCCCGTTGTCGGCCACAAGTTCAGCATTGCGGTGGCCGACGCAATGCTGATGGGCCGAGACGACTGCACCGGCATCTGCGGCGTCGCAATCGTCGGCCGACCGGTCGCGCGCGGCAACGACGACGGCTGGACGCTCGAGGTGACGCGTTGTTGCACCGACGGCGCGCGCAATGCCTGCTCGGTGCTCTATGGCGCCGCGTGGCGCGCGGCGCGCGCGCTCGGGTACGTCCGACTCATCACATACACCTTGCCGGCCGAAAGCGGCGCTAGTTTGCGGGGCGCCGGATGGCGTCTCGTCGGCGCGCGTGGCGGCGGCAATTGGAATACGCCTGCGCGACCGCGCATCGACACCGCTGCGCGTCTGCGTGGGCAGAAATTGTTGTGGGAAGCCCAATGAAAGACCTCCCGAATCCTCTCACCCCAGCGGACTGCAACCTCCGCGATTTTCCGTTCATGCCGATCGAGGTGAAGCGCCTGTTGACGTCCGAAACGTGGATCCTCGGCACCGGCGACGAGCGCGCGGCCGCTATCACGTTGTGGCTCGAAAGCTGGCACCAGATCCCCGCGGCAAGCCTGCCGTCGGACGACCGTATGCTCGGCCATCTTTCCCAGGCGAAGAACTGGAAGCGCGTGAAGGATCACGCGCTGCGCGGCTGGGTGAAGTGTGCCGACGGCCGTCTCTATCACCCCGTCGCCGCGGAGAAGGTGCTGGAGGCATGGCTGTCGAAGCTCACGAGCAGTCTGTCGGGCTCCGTCGGCAACGCCAAACGTTGGGGCATCGAGATCGACACGGTAGCCGTGCGCGCGCAGGTTGTCGAGGCAGCACGCCTGCTGAAGGGCGTCGCCCCCCAATCTGAATGGCTCCGGAAAAAGCAGGTGAAAGACATCGTGGCCGATTCGCATCGCGATCCCGACCCGATCGCCCCCCGATCACCTACAGCATCGCCCCCCGATTCGCCCCCCGATCGCAAGAGAGAGGGAGAAGGAGATGTAAACACAGCAAGCGGCGGCGGCACAGCACAGGGAGGTGGGGGAGAACCGCCGAACGCCGCCGCCGCTTTCGTCGAAATCCTTCGCTCGTCGGGCGTCGGCTTCGCCGCCGATGACGCGCGGTTGGCGAGCTGGCCCGGGCGAGGCGTGACGGACGCCGACCTCCGCGCGGCCATTGCCACGGGGCGCAAGCGCCGGGAGCGCGAGGGCAGCGGACAGCCGCTGAACCTCGGCCTGCTCGACCTGATCCTCGGCGATCTGCTTGCCGCGCGCACCGCGAAGCCGGCCACGGGGACGCGCGCCGTCGGTGACTGGTGGCGATCGTGGACCGGCATCGTCGAGCACGGCGGCACGCTCGGCGTCGAGCAGGGCCGCGACGAACCGCCGTTCGATTTCAAGCTGCGCGTGTTCGACGCGGCCGGCGACGGCCCGTGGTGGGACGAGCACAACCGCGCATTTCGCAACACTGCCGGGCCAGTCGCGGCCGGCGCACTGCTGGGGGAAGGGCGATGAACTGCAAAGTCGGCGACATGGCCGTGATCACGCGTGGCGAAGCCCGCGACCGCATCGTCGAGGTGAAGGCGCCGTACGGCGACTACCTGCACCTCGGCTTCTGCTGGTACGTCGAGGCACCGACGCCTATCCCGGCGACGGACGTCGTCACGTTCCGACCGTACGAGGTCAAGACCGGCTGGATTCCGGATGCATGGCTGCGCCCGATCAGCGGCGTGCCGGTTATCGACGACGTGAGCGACGAGGTGACGGCATGAAGCGGATCACGAAGGCGATGAAGCAGGCCAGCGGCCATCGCTACTGCTGCGAATGTGCGGCTCATGGCCCGCGCGTGAAAGCGCATTGGACGCACAAGGGGCGCGACTACTGCGATGCACACAAGCCTGCCGAGACGACGACGCCGCCCGGGCGCGAGGTGCGCGCATGAGCCAGCAATCCCTCATCGCCGCGTCGCCTATCGCGCAGCGCGTCGAGTTTGTCGTTCCCGGTACGCCGGTCGCGAAGGGCCGCCCGAAGTTCGCGCGCCGCGGCGCGCACGTCACGACCTACACACCCGAGAAGACCGAGCGGTACGAGAACCTCGTGAAGATGGCCGCCCGCGCGGCGATGCGCAGCAGCGCGCCGTACGCGGGCCCGATCCGCCTGATCGTGCACATCGGGCTGCCGATCCCGGCGAGCTGGTCGCTGAAGCGCCAGGGAGAGGCGGCCGCCGGCGCCATCGGCGCGACGAAGAAGCCCGACGCCGACAACGTTGTCAAGGCGTTGAAGGACGGCATGAACGGGGTGGTGTACGTCGACGACGGCCAGGTCGTCGACCTCTGGGTGTCGAAGCGCTACGCGCGCACACCGGGTGTGCGCATCGAGGCGATCGAATTGAATCTGAAGTCAGCATAAGGAGCGGGGCCTTGAAAGCAAAATGCAAACTCACCATCAACGCGATCATCGCGGCCATGAAGCCCGGCGTGCGGTACTCGGCGCACGACCTCTCCCGTCGCCTGAAGCATCCGGTTTCGTCGGTGCGCCAGCTGCTGTCGCTCGACGTCGCGCTCGCGCGGCTCGACTGCCACTCGGAGCGCCGTGGCCGGATGTACTCGCTCGCGGGCACGAGCCGCTCGCCCGGGACGCACGTCGACACGCGCGTGCGGCCGGACTTCACGAGCAACCTGACGGGCTACATGGCCGAACTCAACGCGCGCCAAGCTCTGGCCATGATGACGCGGGGTGTGCGTTGAACGGCATCTTCGAGAACACGCAACAGGCGCTGCACGTCAGCTTTCTCGTGACGTCGCTGCCGCCGCGCCAGAAGCAGCAGTTCCGCCTGGCGTTGATCCAGATCCTCGAATCGGTTGGCCGCCTGAGCGTTCGGCAGGCTGAATTCCTCGACTACCTGTACGGCAGCTCGTCGGGGACGGTCAACTTCGACGGGCTGAGCGGCGACGAAATCCGGGCCCAGTGCGCGATGGTGGTCGGGGCGGTGCGTGATCACCTGCTGAAGCCGGAACGCAATGCGGTGTGGCTGCGCTACGCCTGCGGTATGCCGGCGCGCCCCGCGAGCGCCACGCGCGCAGCAGACCCGGGCATTCCGCCTTCGTCGGAGTGGAAGCGCGCGCTGGTCGAGATGCGGACGTACCTTCGGCCGTCGCTGACCGTGACGGACAGCAAAGCGATCATGGCGCTTATCGCCGGCCACTCGCAGACCCGCCAGCGTCAGGACGGGTTGTCGTACCGGGCGATTTCCGAGGAGACGCACATCACAGTCCGGACGCTCGAGCGGAACGCGCAGATCATCCGGAAGCGCCTGGTCGGGCTGGAGCAGCAGGCGGTGAAGCGGCTGACGCCACTCTTCGAGCGAAACAACGTGACGATCGCGGAGGCCGTTGAGGCGTAAGAGGTACAGCGAAAATTCCCCTTGCAATTGTGGCGGACAGGGTATAGATTTTCGCCAGATTGCAGAGTTGCGACCGAAGCCCGCTGAGCCGACAAGCCAGCGGGCTTTTTCGTTGATGCTACTGCGCTGTAAATCCGATGGGATTGGGCTTTGTCGGGACCGTCAGTTTGACGAGCAACAGTGAGGATTGCGTGTAGTGTTGAACAAGTCGCGCCACGTCCCCTTCGTTGGTCACACCGTCGAAGCACAAAAACTGCCCGGCTCTCGATATGTGCGTGATTTGCAGGGTGACAGTTTGGCCGAAGGAGGCGAGCATGCCGCCCACAGCCTCACTATCTGCCAATGCTGCTTCGAAGTCTCTGACTTGCGACACAATGGTGTCGAAAGCGGCTTCGTGGGCAGTCCGGATCGTCGGTAACTTGTAGTCTTCAAGCGCGGTTCGAATTACGTCGTTTTGAGGTTGCATCTTCGTTTTCCTTTCAGTTGGTCACCGTGGCGGCCCAACGATTCTACGACAGCAATTCGGAGGCCCACCACGAGGGTGTTGGCTTACCGAGCGAAAGCTAGCGGGTCGTTTTGTTGGAAAATCGGGAGTGTGGAATGGCGTCTCGCAAGCGTTCGGACGTCGTGTTGGCGAGTACTGGTCATCGACCCACACCGCCTGAACTGCTATTCGACGACTCGAACTGGATCCGGCACATCGTGCCGGCCGACGGCGTTGCCGAGTGGGTGAACGAGACGTTCCTGCGCTATGGCACGCCGCTGCACAACCCTGATCATGAGCACCTGATCGGCGCCGACGTCGCGTACCTCTGGGCGGCTGTCGAGAACGTGCGCCAGATGCGCCGCGTCGTCGGCCAGTGCGAAGAGGTGGCGATCCGCGCCGGCGGCTGGCAGCGCGCCCGGCAGGAGCAGCAATTCCTCGAATGGTTCGGTCGCGTGCCGGCGTTCCTGATCACGCTCGACGCGCACTACGCGCGCGAGTGCAACGACCTGCAGTGATGCGCGCTCGTCGAGCACGAGCTGTATCACATCGGCCAGCGCACCGACGAGTTCGGCGCGCCGGCCTTCACGAAGGATGGCATGCCGAAGCTCGGCATCCGCGGACACGACGTCGAGGAGTTCGTCGGCATCGTCCGGCGCTACGGCGTGGCCGGTGGCGCGGGCGACACCGCGAAGCTGGTCGACGCTGCCCGTCGCGCGCCGGAAGTCGGCCACGCCGACATCGCTCGCGCCTGCGGCACCTGCATCCTGCGGGCCGCATAACCCGAACGTTTTCCCGCTATGGCAGCACTCCCCGAACCCATCAAGGTGTTCGTCACGCAGGCGCTCGCCTGCTTCGATACGCCGTCGCGCGCGGCGAAGTCGGTGCGCGAGGAGTTCGGCGTCGAGGTGTCGCCGCAGCAGTGCGAGCGCTACGATCCGACGAAGCGGGCCGGCGAGACGCTCAGCAAGAAGTACCGCGAGATCTTCGAGCGCACGCGCGAGGAATTCCTCAACGACACGTCCCGCATCGGTGTGTCGCACCGTGCGGTGCGCCTGCGCGCGCTCGACCGAGCCGTCGCGGAAGCGGAGCGACGCAACAACCTGCCGCTGATGGCGCAGCTGCTCGAGCAGGCTGCGAAGGAATCCGGCGACGCCTACACGAACCGGCGCCGTCTCGAACACACTGGGGAGAACGGCGGCCCGATCGAGAATAGGACGGTCGTCGTCGATGAAAGCCAGGTCGCAGCCGCCGTCGCCAAGCTCGAAGACGAGTATTGACCCCGCCATCGAGCGGGCCGTCCTGAAGGCGAAGTGCGAGCGGGACCACCTGTTTTTCAGCCGGTACTTCTTCAAGCATCGCCAGGCGATCAAGTTCCGCGTCAACTGGCACCACGTGCTGATCGCCGACACGGTGCAGCGCGTGATCGACGGCACCCTGAAGAACGTCGTCATCAACGTGCCGCCGGGCTCGTCGAAGACTGAGCTGGTCGCGATCAACCTGATCGCTCGCGGCCTCGCGCTGAACCCGCGCGCGCGGTTCCTGCACATCAGCTACTCGGACGACCTCGCGCTGCTGAACAGCGAGACGGCGCGCGACATCGTCGCATCCGACGAGTACCAGGCACTCTGGCCGCTGAAGGTAGCTGACGACGCGAAGTCGAAGAAGCGCTGGAACGTGCTCGTCGACGGGAAGAAAGCCGGCGGCGTGTACGCGGTTTCGCTCGGCGGACAGATCACCGGCTTCCGGGCCGGGCACATGGCCGAGGGCTGGCAGGGCGCGATCATCATCGACGACCCGCTGAAGGTCGAGGACGCGTACAGCAAGACGAACCGGGACAAAGCCAACCGCAAGCTGCAGTCGACCGTGAAGAGCCGAAAGGCGAGTCCGGACACACCGATCATCGTGATCATGCAGCGGCTCGCCGAGGAAGACCCGACGGGCTTCATCAAGGCGCGCAAGCTGCCGGGCGAGTGGGAGTTCATCGAGATCCCGGCGCTGATCACGGACGAGTACGTCGCGAAGCTGCCCGCGCACATCCGCGACCGCGTCGAGCGCGATGAGCGCGACGAGGACGGCCGGTACAGCTACTGGCCGTACAAGGAACCGCTGCAGGAGCTGCTCGCGTCCGAGAAGGCCGACGCGTACGTCTTCAACGGCCAGTACATGCAGCGTCCGTCGCCGCTGGGCGGCGGGATCATCCAGAGCGGCAAGTTCCTGCGCTACGGCGCGCTGCCGCAGCTCCAGTACCGCAAGATCTTCGCCGACACGGCGCAGAAGACCGCCGAGCGGAACGACTACAGCGTGTTCGAGTGCTGGGGCCTTGGGTACGACAACCGCGTGTACCTGATCGACCTGGTGCGCGGGAAGTGGAAGGCGCCCGAGCTGAAGCGCCGCGCGATCGACTTCTGGAACAAGCACGCGGCCATCGGTGCAGATGACCCGGGTGCGCCGGTGCTGCGTCAGATGAAGGTCGAGGACAAGTCCAGCGGTACCGGGCTGATTCAGGACATTCAGGCGGAAGGCGGCATCCCGATCGAGGGCATCGAGCGCGTGAAGGACAAGCTGACGCGCGTGATGGACGTCGTCAGCCATATCGACGCCGGAAACGTCGGCGTCCCGATGGATGCCCCGTGGGTCAGCGACTTCTTGACCGAGTGCGACTCGTTCACGGCTGACGATACGCACATGCACGACGACCAGATTGACCCGATGGTCGACGCGATCAACGACATGCTGGGAGGCGCGAAGGACCTGTCGGTCTGGGAGCGGCTTGCCGGTTGAGCACGACAGGATTTCCCGGAATGTCGAAACGGAAACAACAGACCCGGCCGCCGCGCGCGCCGGCGGCGACGCATGCCCATCGCACGGTCGACTCGTTCGCCAACTTCGAAGCGCGGCTCGGCTGGGGCGCCGACAACCAGGCGTCGGCGGCGCAGTACACGCTGTCGTACCAGAGCCGTAACCGTGTCTGGCTGGAAGCGGCCTATCGCGGTTCGTGGATCGTGCGCGCCGCGGTGGACGCGATCCCGGAGGACATGACCCGCAAGGGCATCGAGATGTCCGGGCTCGATCCGACGGACGTGTCGAAGATGGAGACGGCGCTCACGCGCAAAGCGATCTGGGACCAGCTCTGCGACACCGGCAAGTGGGCGCAGCTGTACGGCGGCGCGATCGCGGTGATGCTGATCGACGGCCAGGACATGTCGCAGCAGCTTCGGCGCGAGACCATCGGGCGAGGTCAGTTCAAGGGCCTGCTCGTGCTCGACCGCTGGATGGTTGCGCCGCCGGTCGGCGAAGTCGTGACCGAGTTCGGTCCCGATCTCGGCATGCCGAAGTTCTACGACGTGCTGCCGACGACCATCGGATTGCCGCAAGGCCGGATTCACCACTCGCGCGTGCTGCGAATGGACGGCGAAGCGCTGCCGTTCTATCAGCGCATCAGTGAGAACGGCTGGGGGCTGTCGATCCTCGAGCCGATGTGGGACCGGCTCATCGCGTTCGACAGCGCGACGGTCGGCGCCGGGCAGCTCGTCTATAAGGCACACCTGCGCACGCTGAGCGTCGAGAAGCTGCGCGAGATCATCGCGACCGGCGGCCCGGCGCTCAACGGCCTGCTGAAGCAGGTCGAGATGATCCGGCTCGGGCAGTCGAACGAGGGCATCACCCTCATCGACGCGACCGACAAGTTCGAGACGCACCAGTACACGTTCAGCGGGCTGTCCGACGTCATGCTCCAGTTCGCGATGCAGCTCAGCGGCGCGACGGGTATTCCGCTCGATCGCCTGTTCGGCCAGCAGCCGGCCGGCTTGAGCGACACCGGCGAAGGGTCGCGGCTGCTGTATCACGAGAAGGTGCACACGCGGCAGGAGCGTCGGATGCGCAATCCGCTGCACGGCCTGCTCGACGTGATGTGTCGGTCGGAGATCGGACAGCCGCTTCCGGAGGACTTCTCGTTCGAGTTCAACCCGCTGCAGGAGATGTCAGCCGCGGAGAAGGCGGAGATCGGCAACAAGACGGTCGACTCGGTGACGAAGGCGGTCGACGCCGACCTGATTCCGCGCAGCCAGGGCATGCGCGAGCTGAAGGCGTCGTCGCCCGACACCGGCATGTTCGGCGACATCCCTGACGAAGCGATCGAGCAGGCCGAGCGCGACGAAGAGGGCGAGGACCCGCCTGGAATTGATCCGGCGCTTCCGCTCGGCGCGGCGCCGGGTGCGGCCGCGCGCACGAACGATTCTCTGCTTCGCAGGCTTTTCCGACGTCGATGATCCTTACCCTCGATCGAAAGCGCGACCGGCGCAAAAACCCTGTCCGGCTGAGCGGTGCCGAGCGGCAGTACGGCAGCCAGTTGCGAAAGATCGCCCATCAGGTTGACGTGCTCGTGAACGGTTTTCCGGCCGATGACGCGTCGTATGCGCCGACGATCGAGGAACTGCTGCGTCGGTACGCCGAGGCGCTCGCGCCGTGGGCCGAGGCGACCGCGGCGCGCATGATTGCCGACCTGAATCGGCGCGACGAGCAGATGTGGATGAAGCAGGCCGCCGATATGTCGCGCGCGCTACGCGAAGAGATCCGCGGCGCGGCCACCGGCGAGACGATGCGTGCGCTCCTGTCCGAGCAGGTGCGGCTGATCAAGTCCATCCCGCTCGACGCGGCCGAGCGCGTGCACCGGCTCACGCTGGAAGGAATCGTCGACGGCGCGCGCGCGGCTCAGCTCTCGAAGGCGATTCAGGAGTCTGGGCAGGTCGCGAAGAGCCGGGCCGACACGATCGCGAGAACCGAGGTTAGCCGAACGGCCGCGACCCTCACCGAGGCGCGCGCGCTCGACGTGGGCAGCCCCGGCTATTTCTGGCGGACGTCGGGAGACTCCGATGTGCGCGAAGACCACCGCGAGCTCGAAGGCAAGTTCTTCACGTGGGACAAGCCGCCGATCGCGGACAAGCGGTCCGGCGCGCGGGCGCATCCGGGCTGCATCTACAACTGCCGGTGCTGGGCCGAAGTCGTGCTTCCGACGGACTGATATGGCGAAAATGAAACGAGACAGCAGCGGATCGTTGCTGTTCGAGTGTCCGTGCGGTGAGCTGCACGTCGTCTATCCGCATGGCTGCGATTCTCCGAACCGGGCGCGATGGAGTTGGAATGGCAGCGTCGATGCCCCGACGTTGTCGCCGTCGATTCTCGTGTCGTGGCCCGGCCCCGGCGATCGGCAGAACGTTTGCCATTCATTCATCACGGATGGCCGGATCCAGTTCTGCGGCGACTGCACACACGAACTGGCCGGGCGGACGGTCGAGATTCCTGACTGGGTGGACTGAGCATGCCGACACATCGAACGACGTTGCGCGTGCGAGTGCGCACCGCATGGTGGTTGCCGCTGTACGTCCGAACCCTGGCCGTCTGGTGCCGGGTCACACGCACCGAGCCTAATTACGAGCGAGTCCGCGGCGTCATCGCGCGCGGCGTCCGAACCTGCATCGAAGACTGATATGCGCATTTTTACCACTGACCACGCGTGCACGTGCGGCTCGCATGCGCCGCGCGCCCGCGCGCACACCCGCGACGGCATCACCGCGTCCGGCGTGTACGCAGCCGAGCAGCTCGGCGAGCGGCAGTCGATCACGCCGGAAGGCTTCCTGCTCTGCGAGGCCGTGCCGATCGCGCGCGTCGGCGCGCAGGACTACGCGTATTTCGAGCTGCCGGAGATCGAGGCGAAGGACGGCGTCATCGTCGCCGAACGCACGGCCGACGTGCTGTTCAGCCCTGAGACGCTTGCGAGCTTCGAAGGCAAGCCGATCACGATCGACCATCCGCCGGACTTCGTGACGCCGGCGAACTACATGTCGGTGGCGCGCGGCACGGTCCGCAACGTGCGGCAAGGCGAGGGTGACCAGGCCGAGCTGATGCTCGCCGACCTGCTGATCACCGACGCGGAGGCGATCCGGCGCGTCCAGAGCAAGGGCGCCGACGCGCTCACGCAGGTCAGCAACGGCTACGACGCCGACTACGAACAGATTGCGCCTGGGCGGGCGCGACAGGTGGTGATCGTGGGCAACCACGTCGCCCTCGTGAAAAGCGCCCGCTGTGGCCCCGTGTGTTCGATCGGGGATAGCAGTTCCAACCTACTCCCGACAGGAGATGCAAGCATGGCAACCAAGAAAGGCTCCAAGTTCGTCGACGCGTTGCGCAAGGCGTTCATGACGCGCGATTCCGAAGCGTTCGAGAAGGTGGCGAACGAGATGACCGGCGATGAAGGCGGCGAGGGTGGCGACGGCCAACCCCAGATTCACATCCACATGCCCGGTACCGGCGCCGATCCGAAGGCGGGTGTCTCCGCGACGGGCGACGAAGGCACGGGCGGTGGTGAAGGCGATCCGCTCAAGCAGGTGCTCGACGCGATCCAAGCCACCAACGGCAAGATCGACGCGCTCGCTGACCGAGTGACGAAGCTCGAAGGCGGCGGCACGCAGACGGGCGACGCGGACGACGATGACGACGACCTGGACGGCGCCGGCACGATGGACAACGACGGTGCCGGCGAAGACATCGACGACAAGACCGGCGCGCGTACCGGCGACAGCGCCGCGCTGCGCGATCAGTTCCAGGACGCGCTCTCGCGCGCCGAGATCCTCGCGCCCGGCGTGCGGTTGCCGACGTTCGACGCGAAGGTTGCGCGCAAGAAGACGGTCGACGCCATCTGCGTGCTGCGCCGCCGTGCGCTGCGCGCCGCGCTGGCGAACGAGAACGCCGAACTCGTCAAGACGGTGGTCGGCGGCGCGAACGTCGCGAGCATGACCTGTGATTCGGTGACGGCGTTCTTCAACGCTGCGTCGGAGGTCGTGCGCAGCAAGAACTCCGGCGTCACGCAGCGCCGGACGAACGATTCCGCTCAGACCGAGCGGAAGGACATCAACCAAATCCACGCGGAATTCTGGAAGGTCCGCAAGTAAGGAGCCGACATGCCCTCGTTGCAAGCTTATCAATTTCGCATGCCGGCAGGCTTTGCCGGTGACCTTCAGCGCGCCGAAGTCGCCACGATCGAGACGCAGCTGATCGACCCGGCGGCACCGCCGACGGCGTTCGGTGTTGCCGTGAAGATGGTGAACGGCAAGATCCAGCCGATCAACAACGCGGCCGATACGGCGGCGCTCGTCTACGGCGTGAACCTGCGCGCGTATCCGATCCAGGGCAACGGCACGGATCCGCTCGGGACGTCGACGCCGCCGACGAGTGGCGTGACCGACATCCTGAAGCGCGGCTACTTCAACGCCGCGCTCGGCGGCACCGCGCCGGCCACGAAGAGCGGCACGGTGTATGTGCGCATCGCTGCGGCGGCAGCCGGCAAGCCGCTTGGCGGCTTCGAAGCCGCTGCCGACGGCACGAACACGGTCGCGATGCCCTCGAACTGGTATTTCACCGGTCCGGCCGACGCGTACGGCATCGTCGAAATCGCCGTCAACATCTGATCCGGCGCTGAACAGCGCTTCACCCGAAGCCCCGCAAATGCGGGGTTTTTGCATTTCTGGAGCCATTACATGGACATGTCCGAACTGAAGCACCTGCGCCGGGCCGGGGCCTCGATCCCGATGACGGCGGCCGTCGCGGATGCGACGCGCCGACTGATCAGCGCGCGCACGAAGGACCAGCAGTACACCTACGATCGCCAGACGATCGACTCGAGCGGCGCGTTCCTGATCGGCCAGCTCGAACGCCTCGACCAGACGCTCAACGAGCCGCTCGTCGAATACACCTGGTCGCGCGACATCTTCATCCGCAGCGACGTGTCGGCGGCCGACGAAGTCGCGTCGTTCACGAACTCGGCGTTCGGGATGAGCGGTGGCATCAACCCGAACGGTCTGAACTGGATCTCGAACGAGGGCAACGCGCTGGCAGGCCCGTCGGTCGACATCGGCAAGACCGCACAGCCGATGCTGCTCTGGGGTGCCGAAGTCAAGTACACGGTGCCCGAGCTGATCAAGTCGCAGGCGCTCGGCATGCCCATCGACTCGCAGAAGGTCGAGGCGATGAACATGAAGCGCAACATGGATCTCGACCAGATCGTCTACTACGGCGATCCGCAGATGAGCTTCACCGGCCTGGTGAACTCGATCGGCGCCGTCGGCAGCGTTTCGAACGTCGCCAACGGCGCGGCCGGCACGCCGCAATGGAACACGAAGACGCCGGACGAGATCCTGAAGGACGTCAACGAGATCCTGACCTCGGCGTGGCAAGCGTCCGGCTGGAAGGTGAAGCCGAACCGCCTGATGCTGCCGCCGGCGACGCTCGGCGGTGTCGCGTCGCGCCTGATCAGCACGGCCGGCAGCAAGTCGGTCCTGACGTACCTGCTCGAGAACAACATCTGCACGCAGCAGGGCACGCCGCTCGAGATCCTCGAGTTGAAGTGGCTAATCGGCGCCGGTGCCGGCGGCACGCAGGGCCAGCTCAATACCGTCGACCGGATGGTCGCGTACAACAGCGACAAGAAGTACGTCCAGTTCCCGATGACGGACCTGCAGCGCACGCCGCTCGAGTATCGCTCGCTCTTCCAGATCACGACCTACTGGTCGCGTATCGGCCGCGTCGAATGGCGCTACGGCACGACGGCCGCTTACCGGGACGGAATCTGACATGGCGAAGATCAACGTTCTCACGGCGTTCACGATCCGGCTGGCCCACGAGGGCGAGGAAGTCATCCGGCGCGTCGAGGCCGGCGTGCAGGAAGTCGAGGACTTCATCGCCGAGCACTGGTACGCGAAGGCGCACTCCGCCCCGCTGCCGGAGAAATCCGGCGACGCCGGTGACTCGCAAGCCGGCGCGACGGATCAGGCTGCTGCGCTGGCCGCGGCGAAGGCAGATCTCCAGACCGAGTCGGACCGCCTCGACAAGCTGCGTATCGAGCTCGACACGTTCAGCAAAGGTCTGGACGAACGCACGGCGGCGATCGATGCGCATGAGGCTGCAGTAGCGGCGGGCGTGAAGGATCTCGCCGCGCGGGTCGCCGCGTTCGAGGCAGCCCAGAAGGACGCCGCGGCGGCCGCGAAGGATGGCGCGGCCGACGGCGCGACCCAGAAGTCCGGCGGCGGGAAGAAGGCATAATGGCCTCCCGGCGCCGCGCAGCGCAGGCGCGCGCCGGCATCCGCATTTTGGCAAGGTGACACGTGGATATCGCCCAGTTCCGACAGTCGTTCCCCGAGTTCGATGACACGACGACGTACCCCGACTCCCTCGTCCAGTTCTGGATGACGGTCGCGGTCTCGCTCGTCAACGCTGATCGGTGGCGCGAGCTGACGGATCTGGGTGTCGCGCTGGTCACCGCGCACCATCTCGCGCTCGCGCTGAAGGACCAGAAGACGGCCGCAGTCGGCGGCGTACCCGGGCAGGTGACCGGCCCGCAGTCGTCGAAGGCCGTCGACAAGGTGAGCGCGAGCTACGACACCGCGGCCGTCGCCATCAAGGACGGCGGCTTCTGGAACGCCACGATGTACGGCGTGTGCTATCTCAGCCTCGCGCAGATGATGGGCTCGGGCGGCATTCAGTTGTAACGCTGCTGCTGCCCATCGGGAGAATCCCATGGACGGCATGAAAATCGACCGCCTCGACGAGGTGCTGAAGTCGATCAGCGGGCTCGTGCAGAAGGAGGTGCTCGTCGGCGTGCCCGACGGCACCGCCGGCCGGAAGAGCGAAGGCGAGCCGCTCAGCAACGCCGAGATCGGCTACATCATGGAAAACGGCTCGCCGGCCAACAACATACCGGCGCGCCCGCACCTGGTGCCCGGCGTGCAGGACGCGCGGCCGAAGTTCGAGCCGCAGCTCCAGAAGGGCGTCGAAGCGGCGCTCGACGGCGATCTCGAACAGGTCGAGCGCAGGCTGAAGCTAGCCGGTCTGGCCGGGCAAAACGGTGTGCGCGCGAAGATCAACAGCAACATCGCTCCCGAACTCGCTGAGTCGACGCTGGCCGCGCGCCGGCGCCGCGGGGTCACGCGGGAGAACACGCTGGTCGACACCGGCCGGTATCGCAACGCGATCACGTACGTGGTCCGCAAGAAATAGTTTCCAGTCTCCCCGATCCAAGGGCCGCCGCGTGCGGCCCATTTTCGTTGGTGTCCTCGCGATGGCCTTCCTCGACGTTACCGATGTCCTGCTCGATCCGGATTTCATGGACACGGGCCTGATCTGCAATCGCATGGCGCAAACGGTCGACGGCTACGGCCGAGCGCAGAACACCGCGGCGCCGACGCCGTTCGCCGCCGTCGTGACGAGCGACAAGGGCGACATCCTGCATCGCAACGCCGACGGCAGCCGAATCATCGGCTCGATCACGCTGCACACGATGTTCCGCCTGATGGACGGCGGCGCCGGCCACGACGCCGACGAGGTCGTGTGGGCGGGCCGCACCTACACGGTCGTGAACGTGAACGACTACTCGCACTTCGGCCGCGGCTTCGTCTGCGCGACGTGCGACCTGAAGCCTCTTTCGGGATGACCCCATGAACGACAGCTCGACCGGCGGATACCTGGCGCCAGCCGTCGATGCGCCGCCGGCCGAGGACGACGCCCTCGACGATCTGGTCCACGACCTGATCGCGGGCGTCACGGCGCTGCCGCCCGACCTCGTACGGCCGCGCTGGCAGCAGAAGGTGCCGAAGCAGCCCGAGCCGTCCGTCGACTGGTGCGCGTTCGGCGCCCAGGAGCAGGAGCCGGACGCGGGCCCCGCGATCCAGCACGACGGCACCGGCGACGGGCATGACACCTACATCCGGCACCAGGACATCGACGTCATGTGCACGTTCTATGGGCCGCGCGCGAAGGGATACGCGCAGCGGCTCGCCGACGGGCTCGCGATCCCGCAGAACCGCGAGCAGCTCCAGCTGCTCGACATGGCGTTCGTCGGCGTCGGCGCAATTCGGCCGGTCCCCGATCTGGTCAACCAGCAATGGGTGCGGCGCTACGACATGACCGTGACGCTGCGCAGAAAGATCACCCGGACCTACGCGGTCCTCAACCTCAAATCGGCCACCGTGGCGACGACGACTGACTCGTCGATGCCAGTGGCCGGCGTTTCGAACATCCACTCGTAGGGGACCAGCATGTCCAACGGATTGCCGGTATCGCGTCTGATCAACGTGACGATCAACCTCGCCGCGCTGGCGGCGCGGGGCGCGAATTTGAACACTGGGCTGATTCTCGGCCCGTCGGCCATCATCGACACCAACGAGCGAGCGCGCTCGTACGGCGGCATTACCGATGTGACGGCCGACTTCGGCACGAGCACGCCCGAGTACTACGCTGCTGCGCTGTACTTCAACCAGGTGCCGAAGCCGAAGGAACTATTGATCGGCCGGTGGGCGAAGACGGCGACGTCCGGATCGCTGCGTGGTGGTGTGTTGTCGACCGCGCAGCAGGACATGACCGTCTGGAACGCCGTTACGGCGGGTGCATTCGGCATCACGATCGACGGCACCGCGAAGACGGTCACGGCACTCGATTTTTCCGCGCAGACGAACCTGAACGGCATCGCGACGGTGATCAACGCGAAGTTGACCGGCGCGACGGTCGCGTGGAATGGCTCGCAGTTCGTGGTGACGTCGAGTACTTCGGGCACCAGCTCGACGGTCGGATATGCGACAGCGCCCGGCAGCGGCACGGACGTTTCGTCCATGCTCGGCCTGACCAGCAGTCTCGCCGGCACGCCGGCGGCCGGCATCGCGCCCGAGCAACCGGTCGATGCCGCCGCGGTGTTCCTCGACCGATTCGCCAATCAGTTCCTCGGCCTCGACTTCGCCGATGCGTCGATCACGGATGCGCAGCACATCGCCGTCGCGAACCTCATCGAGGCTGACCAGCGGCACCTCTACGGCATCACGACGCAGAACCCGCAGGCGCTCGACTCGACGGTATCGACCGACATCGCGAGCAAGCTGAAGGCGCTGAACCTGAAGTACAGCCTCGTGCAGTACTCGAGCTCGACGCCGTACGCAGTGTCGTCCCTGCTGGGCCGGCTGCTAACGGTCAACTTCAACGGCAACAACACGACAATCACGCTGATGTTCAAGCAGGAGCCGAGCGTCGCAGCCGAGCAGCTGACCAGCACGCAGGCGAACGCGCTGCAGGCGAAGAACTGCAACGTCTTCGTGAACTACAGCAACGACACGTCGATCATCCAGTACGGCGTGACGCCGAGCGGCCTGTTCGTGGATTCGGTCTACAACGCGATCTGGTTCCGCAACCGCATCGAGACGGACGTCTACAACGTGCTGTATCAGAGCCCGACGAAGATCCCGCAGACCGACGGCGGCAACGCGCTGATCGCGGCGACGATCTCGGCTGCGAGCGAAGCAGCAGTGAACAACGGCTATCTCGCGCCCGGTGTCTGGAATTCGGCCGGCTTCGGCGCGCTGGATCAGGGCGACACGCTCGCGAAGGGCTACTACGTCTATGCGCCTCCCATCGCGACGCAGTCGCAGGCGGATCGCGAGGCGCGTAAGTCCGTCACGTTCCAGGTCGCAGCGAAGGAAGCCGGCGCGATCCACGGCGCCGACATCCTCGTCAACGTCAACCGATAAAAGAGGCATCTCAACATGGCGACTTACAGCTTTCAGGACGTCACGGCGACGATCGTCGGCCCGGGTGGCGCATTCTCGCTCGGATACGGCGAAGCGACCGCGGAAGAGGGCATCACGATCGTGCGCGCGGGCGACAAGAACACGATGACGATCGGCTCGGACGGCGAGGGCATGCACAGCCTGCACGCCGATAAATCCGGTCAGATCACGCTCCGGTACCTCAAGACGGCGCCGATCAACGCGAAGCTGATGGCTCTGTACGACGCGCAGCAGCTCGACAGCCGCTTGTGGGGAAAGAACCTGATCGAGGTCGGGCAGTCTGCGGCCGGCGATCTCCATACCGCGCGCAGCTGCGCGTTCAAGAAGGTGCCGGACATCAAGTACGCGAAGGACGGTGACATCCTCGAATGGATCTTCGACTCGATCAAGATCGACGGCATCCTCGGGACGTACTGAACATGGCGACTGAAATTCAACTCAACGGCGTGCGGTACGCGATCGGCAAGCTGAGCGCGATGCAGCAGTTCCACGTGTCGCGTCGCATCGCGCCGATCATCCCGCCGATGATCCCCGTACTGATGAAGTTCTACACCGAACTCGAGCAGTCCGACGTTGCGCGCGAGCAGGCGCGCGCGAACGCCGCGCTCGCGGTGCTGGCAGACGGCGCAGGCGACACCGAAGTAGCTGGCGACACGGAAACGCTGGCAGCGGAAGCGCCGGCACTCGCTGCCGACCGCTCGCGCGAGCTGCTGTCGATGGTCGACGCGATCGCACCGGTGCTGCAACCGTTCGCCGATGCGCTGGCCGGCCTGAAAGACGAGGACGCTGAATACGTCTTCGGCACGTGCCTGTCCGTTGTCGAACGCTGGCAGGGCGCCGGCTGGGCGAAGGTCTGGAACCTCGCGCACAAGACGCCGATGTTCGACGACATCGGCATCGATGTGATGCTGCCGCTCGTCGTGCGCGTCGTGGTGGCGAACCTCGGCCCTTTTATCAGCGGGCTGCTTACCAGCCAAGCGAGCAGCCCGGCGGCGACTTAGGCTGGATCCGCACGCTGCCTGGCGGCGAGGACTGGGTGCTACAGCCAGTAACGCGCGGCTGGTGCAAGTATGAGTCGCTGCTGGACGGAACGCTCGGGCTTCACGATGTCGCGTTGATGAACGACGCGATCGCCGTGCAAGCAGACAACGAAGCGGCGTTCCGCCGCAAGATGGAAAGAGAAAATGGCTGATTCGGTCGTCATCCGCGAGTTCCTGGTCGCGCTCGGCTTCAAGGTCGACGAAAAGGGCCTGAAGAACTTCAAGGAAGGCGTCGAAGGGACGACGAAGGGCGTCAAGCAGCTGATCGCAACGGTGTCCGGCGCCGCGCTCACCGTGAGCGCCGGCGTCGCGGCATTCGCGTCGAAGCTCGAGCGCCTGTACTTCGTGTCGCAGCGGACCGGCGCATCGGCTACCAACCTGCGCGGCTTCGAGTTCGCCGCGCGCAACATGGGCGTCTCGGCGGAGGCGGCCACCGGCACGATCGAGAACCTCGCGCGGTTCCTGCGCAACAACCCGGCCGGCGAGGGTTACCTCGCAACGCTGGGCGTGCAGACACGCAATGCGAATGGCGAGCTGCGCGACACGGTCGACATCATGTCGGACCTCGGCAAGGCGCTGGCGAGCAAGCCGACGTGGCTCGCCAGCCAGTACGGCAACATCCTCGGCATCGATGAGAACCTGATGCTCGCGATGCGCAACGGGGACTTCGAACGTCTGCTGCAGCAGTACCGCGAGATGTCGCGGACGACGGGCCTCGACAAGGCCGCCGACGATTCGCACAAGTTCATGACGCAGCTGCGTGGGCTCGGCACGACGTTCGAGAACCTTGGCATCCGCGTCGAGGGCGCGATGTTGGGGAAGGTCGGCCCGAGCCTCGATCGGTTCCAGCACTGGATGGACGAGCACGGCGATGAAGTCGCGAACCGAATCGCGGACATTGCGAGCGCAATCCTGAAAGTGGCCGAAGCTGTCGGGCCGCCTCTCGCGAAGCTGGTCGACTTGTTCATCGAACTCGACCACTCGACGAACGGCTGGTCGACGAAGATCCTGTTCCTCGGCGTGGCGCTGAAGGCGCTCGGGGTATTCCGGATTGCGCGAGGCATCTGGAAAGCCGCGGCTGCACTTCGTGCGATGGGCGCGGCGGGTACCGGTACGGCTTCCGTCATCTCCGGCTTGATCGGAAATGTGGGCGGATTGATCACGCTGTTGGGACGGCTGTCTGCGATCGCCGGCGCCGCGTTCGCCGGTTGGAAGATCGGCGACGCGCTGCGCGACTCGGTCGATGGCTGGATTTCGAAGGCGTCCGGCGGCAAGTTTCGCTCGATCTGGGATGTGCTGACCGGAAAGGATCGGCGCGGCCTCGATGCGACCGGCGGTTACACGCAGGCCGAACTCGACAGTGTGCGCAAGGACAGCGGCGGCGGCGCGAAGTTGGCGGCGCCGCGCGGCGCCGGCCTCGTACCGGCGGCTGCCGCGCCTGCCGCTCCGGACGGCCTGGCCGGCGCGATGTCGCGCCTCGCTGACACGGCATTCGGGCAGCTTATCGCGCGCGGCGAGGGCGACTACAACAGCGTCAACCGCGGCGCGCGCGGCGGATACCGCGCCGGCACCGAGAATCTCGAAGGAATGACGCTCGCGCAGGTCATGGCCGCGCAGCGTGCCGGGCAGTTCAACGCTGCCGGCCGTTACCAGATCATCGGTAGCACCCTGACCGAGGCCGCGCGCGGGTTGAAATTGAGCGGGTCGGAGATGTTCGACCGGAAGCTGCAAGACCGGATCTTCGATGAGTACCTCGTACGGAACAAGCGCCGCGCGATCGCTGACTACGTCGAGGGGCGTAGCGACGATCTGCGCGGTGCGTTGCGCGCGGCGTCGCGCGAATGGGCGAGCGTCGCGGACCCGGACACTGGCCGCAGCTACTACGCCGGCAAGGGCAACAACCGCGCGAGCATCACGGCCGCCGAGATGGAGGCGGCGCTGCGCAACACGCGCGCGACGTACCAGCCAGCGGCCGCGCTGACCGCGCAGTCGGCGGCGCGCGGCGGCCCGGCGAAGGTCGAGCTGCACCAGTCCACGCAGATCCACGTGAGCGGGGCCGGCGATCCGAACGCGGCCGGTCGCGCAGTCGAGCGCGAGCAGCGTGCGGTGAACTCCGACATGGTTCGCAATCTACAGGGGGTGATCGCGTGATCCTCGACATGATCATGATCTCGCCGAAGAAGATCGGCAGCATCACGGTGCAGGTCGCGATCGAAGAGGTCTACAACGACGAGCTGACCATCACGGAGCATCCGGTCGAGCAGGGGGCGCAGATCACCGATCACGCGTTCAAGCGTCAGCCGGATCTCTCGATGCGCTGCGGCTGGAGCAACGCCGACTACGAGGCGCTGCTCGGCGCCGCGGAGGCGACGTTCGAAGGCGGCGGCTTGCCATCGGCGCAGTACGTGAACGCGATCTACTCGCAGCTGCTCGCGCTGCAGGAGGCGCGCACGCCGTTCGACGTGACGACGAGCCGCCGCTTCTACCAGAACATGCTTCTGCAGGGGCTGCGGCTCACGACCGACGCGAAGACGTCGAGCGCGCTGATCCTGACGGCGACGCTCAAGCAGATCCGGATCGTGCAGACCCAGGTGACGAAGCTGCCGCCGCGCGAGAATCAGGCCGACCCGGCATCGACGGCGGAGACTGGCAACGGCGGTACGAAGGCCGCGGTGCCGGCGACGCCAGCACCGGGCGGCGCAGTGGCGCCAGGGAGTATGTGATGCCGAGTTTCTTCGAGATTCCGTTCTCGCCGCGCCCCGAGCGCTTCACCGTGACGTTGAGCGGGATCGACTACCGTCTGACGGTGCAGTACCGCAAGGCCGGCGGGGCCGGGTGGGTGATCGACGTCGCGGACGCCTCGGACAACCCGCTGGTATCCGGCATCCCGCTGGTTACCGGCGTCGACCTGCTCGGGCAGTACAAGCACTTGGGCTTCCACGGGCGCCTCTGGGTCCAGGGAGCTGACGATCCTGACGACGTTCCGACGTACGAGGATCTCGGTATCGGATCGCACGTTTTCTGGGTGACGGACCAATGAGCGTTCAGCAGTTCGGCCGCAAGGTATCGCTGATCATCGGCTTCGACAGCGGCGAGGCGCTCGACCTGTCCGAGCTGCGGATCGTGTTCCGCGTGCAGCGGGGCGACCTGCAGACGCCGAACGCGGCGCGGATCCGCGTGTACAACGTCTCCGCGACGACGGCGCGGCGCGCGCAGAAGGAGTTCACGCGCGTCGTGCTGCAGGCCGGCTACGAGGGAAATTACGGGATCATCTTCGACGGTCAGATCAAGCAGGTGCGCCGCGGGCGCGAGAGCCAGACCGACACGTTCCTCGACATCACCGCGGCGGACGGCGACTCAGCGTACAACTTCGCCGTGGTCAACACTACGCTCTCGGCCGGCTCAACGCCGGCTGACCACGTAGCGGCCGTCTGCACGGCGATGAGCCCGTACGGCGTGCAACAGGGCTATCTGCCTGAACTGCCGTCGAATCCGCTGCCCCGTGGCAAGGTGATGTTCGGCATGGCGCGCGATTTCATGCGCTGGACCGCACGCACCACGCAGACCGTCTGGAGCATCCAGGACGGCAAAGTGGTAATGGTGCCTGAGACAGCGTACATCCCAGGCGAGATCCCGGTGATCACTTCCGCGACCGGCATGATCGGCCTGCCACAGCAGACGGCGAACGGCATCGAGGTAAAGATGCTGCTGAACCCCAGCGTGAAGATCGGCCGGCTGCTCTGTCTGGACAACGCGAGCATCCAGCAGTACGAGTACAGCCTTAACGTTGGCCAGCAGGCCGAGAACGAGCGGATCGAGATGCAGGCGAAGCTGCAGGACGACGGCTTCTACTACGTGATGCTCGCAGAGGTAAGCGGCGACACGCGCGGCGAAGAGTGGTACACGAGCGTCACCTGCCTGGCGGCCGACGTCACGGTTCTGCCCGATTCGTTCAGGGACAAGGCGGCTGTGCCCTCCGCCGACGTGATCAAGCGGTTCGGCTAACGTAGTTCCTTCTGATATTGCGAGATGCTCTTCCCGAATTCGTCCGGAGTGATCGTGCGTTTCACGAACTTTCCTGAACCATCGTCGAGTATTTTCACCTCTGCGTAGTTGGTCAGTGAATCTTGCCGACTGTTTCCGAACTTCGTGACGATTAGAACGGAATCGTTGACGGGGCTGAGCACTTTTCCCCAGCACGCGGCGACGAGAGCTCGGCCATATAACGATTCGGCCGCCCGCATGTTGGGCGCATCGGTGATAGGCAGGCGACACGGCATATTCCTGTAGAGGATCGAACTCATTGCCGAGCGAGGGATCGTGTCATCGACTGTTTTCGCGAAAACGTAGGCCGCCTGTCCAATGGTCGAGCGGTCAAATGACCTCGTGCGGATAGCTGCGTCTTCCTGCTCCTGAGCGATTTTCCATTTCGGTACCTCATTCTGTTCGGCTGAGAACGCTCGATTCTTCGCGATCAAATCCTCAACGTCAGTGGCGTGAACGTAGCAGGCAGTTATTGCCAGCGCGGCTGCAACAAACAGTTTCATATCAAAGTCCATGGATAGACGTGAAAGGGTAGGCGACCCGGAGGTCGCTCTGCGTGAAGCATTCGACGGAGTGCGCGCGGGCGTCTGGACGGCATTGCCCGGCATCATCCAGTCGTTCGAGAGCGCCGCCGACCGGCCGCCGACGTGCAGCGTGCAGCCAGCGATCAAGATGCAGGTGCGCGGCATCGACGGCACGATCCAGAGCGTGGCGCTGCCGCTGCTGGTCGACTGCCCGGTCCAGTTCCCCGCCGGCGGAAATTGTACGTTGACGTTCCCGGTCAAGCAGGGCGATGAGTGCCTCGTCGTGTTCGCGTCGCGTTGCATCGACGCTTGGTGGCAGTCGGGCGGCGTACAGGAGCAGGCCGAGCTTCGCATGCACGACCTGTCGGACGGGTTCGCGCTGCTCGGCTTTCGATCGCGGCCGCGCGCGCTCGTCGGCGTGAGTGGCACCTCGACGCAGCTGCGCAGCGACGACGGCGCGACGTACATCGACCTGAATCCGACGCTGCAGAAGGTCAAGATCGTCGCGCCGGGCGGCTTCGACGTCGTCGCGCCGCTGTCGACATTCTCGGCGGCCGTGACGATCACGGGCCTGCTGACGTTCGTCGGCGGCATGGTCGGTAGCGCGGCGAGCGGCGCCGCGGCGGTATTCAACGGCATCCTGAACGTGATCGGCCAGATCACGGCGAACGGCAAGCGCGTCGACGATACGCACACGCACTCCGATCCGCAGGGCGGCAACACCGGCCCGGTCAACTGAGATTCTCATGCGATACCGAAAACTCGACGCTGACGGCGATTACGTCTTCGGCGGGGGCGCGGCCGACTTCCTCGTGAACACGCCCGAGACGGTCGCGCAGGCGGTGCTGACCCGCTTGCGCCTGTTTCGGGGCGAATGGTTCCTCGACACGACGGCCGGCATGCCGTGGGACACCGACGTGTTCGGCAAGTACACGAGCGGCAAGTATGACGCGGCGATCCGGACGTGCATTCTCGGCACGCGGGGCGTGACCGAACTCGTCAGCTACTCGAGCACAGCTGATTCCGAGACGCGCGTGCTGACCGTCACCGCGACGATCAACACCATCTACGGCACCACCACGGTACAGGCGACATTGTGACCCTCACGACTCTCGCACCCACCATCGACGCAAGCGGCATCACCGCACCGACGTACGCGGACGTCTTTGCGTTCCTGCAGGACCAGTACCGTTCGATCTATGGCGCTGACACGTATCTCGAACCAGACAGCCAGGACGGCCAATTGCTCGGCGTGTTCGCGAAGGCGATCAGCGATGTGAACGCCATCGCGATTGCGATCTACCGGTCGTTCAGCCCGGCGACGGCGCAGGACGACGCGCTGTCGAGCAACGTCAAGATCAACGGCATCGCGCGCAAGATCGCCTCGTACTCGAGCGCGGATCTGGTTCTCGTCGGGCAGGCTGGCGCGACGATCACGAATGGCGCAGCGAAGGACGCGAACGGCGTGCAGTGGATGCTGCCGGCGACGGTGACGATTCCGCCGAGCGGCACGATCACTGTCACGGCGACGTGCGCGATGATCGGCGACGTGTCAGCACGCGCCGGCACAATCAATCAGATTGCGACGCCAGCGCTTGGTTGGCAGACGGTGACGAACCCGGCGGACGCCGCCGAGGGCGCGCCGGTCGAAATGGACGCAACCCTGCGCCAGCGCCAGACGGTATCGACCGCGCTGCCGTCGCTCACGGTGCTCGACGGCATCATCGGCGCGGTGGCGAATGTCCCCGGAGTCACGCGGTACGTGGCGTATGAGAACGACACCAGCGCGACCGACGCGAACGGAATCCCGTCGCACTCGATCTCGCTCGTCATCGAGGGCGGCGACGCTACGGCGATAGCGAATGCGATCGCGGCAAAGAAGACGCCCGGCTCGGGCACGTACGGGACGACGGCGGTCATCGTCAGCGACATCTACGGCCGTCCGATCACGATCAGATTTTTCCGGCCGGCGGCGGCGCCGACTGCGGCCACCGTGACTATCAAGGCGCTCGCCGGCTACACCAGCCAGACGGGCCAGCAGATCCAGCAGGCCGTGTCGGACTACATCAACGGCGTGCAGATTGGCGGGGGCCTGTCCGGCAGCGTGGAATGGGGTGACGCCCTGAGCGCGGCGAACAGCGTCGGCGGCGGCATCACGTTCAAGCTGTCCGGACTGACGCTGACCGGGCCGCGCGGCGCCGGCGCGCCCGACGTCGCGTTGCTGTTCAACGAGGCGGCGTCGTGCACGCCCGCGAACGTGATTCTGGTGGTGAACTGATGGCCGCCTCTCTTTCCGACTACACCGCGCTGATCACGTCCGAACACCGCGACAAGCCGCGGTTCATGGCTACCGTCAGCGCGCTCGTGCAGCCGCTCGTCGAACAAATGAGCGTGCTGCAGAGCATGCCCGGCAAGTTCGACCTCGATAACGCGGTTGGCGTGCAACTGGACGACGTCGGCCTCTGGGTTGGCGTGTCGCGGAAGATTCGGACGCCACTGACCGGGATCTACTTCTCCTTCGACGTGGCCGGGCTCGGCTTCGATCAAGGCATCTGGAAGGGGCCGTTCGACCCGGACACGGGACTGACCGTCCTCGACGACGACACATACCGTCTGGTGATCCGCGCGAAGATCGGCGCAAATCACTGGGACGGAACGCTCGCGTCGAGCGCCGCGATCTTGAACAGCATCTTCGGCTCGGACACGCACGTCTTCATCGAAGACCACCAGGACATGTCGATGACGATCGGGATCGCCGGCAAGGTGCCGTCGGCCGTATTCCTCGCGCTGCTCGCCGGCGGCTACATCCCGCTGAAGCCCGAGGGCGTCCGCGTCAACTACACGATCGTCACGACGGTTGACGGATCCCCGATGTTCGGGTTCGACATGAGCAATCAGTTCGTCTCCGGCTTTGACGCCGGAGCGTGGGGCAGGCCGGTCTGAGCCGCCCAGCACATTCCTCTCCAAGGGCCGCCTTCGGGCGGCTTTTTTATTGCTCGGAGCATTGATGGCAACCAACAATTTCAAGCCGTTTGCGGCGGCCGCCGGCGCCAACGTCATGACGCAGGCCGATTACGAAGCATTGGCGGCGCTTCTGACCGGGTTCGTGAGCGGTACCGCACAGTCGCAGCAACTGAACAAGGTGTGGCGCCAGAGTTCGATCATGGCCGCCGTGCTCGCGCAGTTCATCGTCGATCGAACCGGGCAGAACGCCATCGACGACGGCACGACTGCCACGTTGCTCGCGAACTTGAAGCTGTCGGCGCCGGCATTTACTGACGTAGCCGCTAGGAGCATGGTGATGTTCACTAGCTCTGGGACGTTCACGGTACCTGTCAACATCACTCGCCTGAAGGTCACTTTGGTCGGCGGCGGCGCGTCTGGCGGCGGTTGCTTTAGTGCGAGCACCTATACGAATGCGGCGGGTGGCGGTGGCGGCGCCGGAGGGATCGCCATCGGGTGGTTTGCGGTGACTCCCGGGCAAAACATTCCCTATACGATCGGCGCCGGGGGACCGGCAGTATCGAACGGTTCCTCGTTTGGCGGCACGAGCTCAATCCCGCTGCTTGGGTTGACCGCAAACGGCGGTAATCCCTCAACACTCGCAAACAGCTCGTCTCCCGGCGGTTCCGGCGGAACAGCGACTGGCGGTCAGATCAATATTCAGGGAAGCTCCGGTACCGACGGTCAAAACGTCAGTGCGTTCGTATTCGGCGGAAAGGGCGGGGACGGGATTTTCGGTGGTGGCGGCCGTGCTGGATCTGGCGCCGGTTCAGGCGGTAGCGCGCCGGGCGCCGGTGGTGGTGGGGCCTACGATCTGAGCGCATCGAACACTGCCAAGTCGGGCGGCGCAGGTTACAGCGGGGCGGTAATTTTCGAATGGTGAACGATATGGGCGTATATGCAATCGTGCGGGACTCGGTGGTCGCAAATATTGTGGCCTGGGATGGGGACACAGAATTCTGGTCTCCGCCGGATGGTGAAACGGCTGTCGAAGTCACGACCGCGACCGGCCCGGCCACAATCCGATATACGTGGGATGGCACCGCTTTTTATCCGCCGGAGAATGGTGGGAATGATGTCTGACAAAATTACGCTTATAATCACGCGCTAAATTCATTGCCGTGCGAGGCGTCGTAATGGATACAAAAGGCCATTTGGTGAGACTTGACATATTGCGTGGAATCGGGGCAATGTTGGTGGTTTACCGACATTTCCTCGATTCCTATCTCCCATCGAATACGACGTCTCCATGGCCGCTCGGCGCCAGTATCATTGCAGAAGGCGGTGGTCTCGGTGTCTCGCTGTTTTGTGTCGTATCAGGCTTCATCTTCGAGTACATTGTGCGCGGCCAGCGGATCAAGTATTGGACGTTTTTGCAAGCTCGTGCATGGCGAATTTATCCCTTATATGTGATGGCCCTATTGTTGGGAACGTTAATCTATAAGGGAAATTACTTCAGCTTCGTTACGCAGTTGCTGTTCATGGTTCCCACGGCATCGGCTGGTCTGCTGTTCGGTCATACTTGGTCAATTGCGGTTGAGTTCCAGTTCTATCTGATCTTCCCCTTTCTCACTCTTATTTTGGCGCGTCATGGGTCACGCCAGCTTTTGATGGTGCTCGCATTCATCGTACTGCTGCGCGCTATGCTGTGGCTCAACGGATACGACGTCAACATGTTGGGGTACTGGTCGATCGGTGGACGAGTTGATCAATTTCTTCTCGGGATGTTAGCCGGTAAAGCTTACGTCAACGGTAAATCGCGGCACTTCGGCACATGGACATTGTTTATTTTCTCAATTGTGCTTCTCGCGGTTGTGACACAGTGGTTCCATTTGACCTATGGGTCGATGTTCCCGTGGGAGAAAAGGCCGATGACCAATTGGTTGTCGATCGTCTGGCCAACGGTACAAGCAGCGTGCTTCGCGATGATTGTGCTGTCATTCCTGAATCTGCCGGTAAAAATTCCCGATATTATTGAACGAGGATTGTTCTACATTGGTACGATAAGCTTTTCTATATACATCGTTCACAGAATTGTAGAGTTCTCTATTGCCGAGATACTGCATCACCGTTTTATCAACATAACGGGCGCACCAAAATTGGATGCGCTTCTTACATGCACAGTGATCGAAGTCCCGATTCTGCTCGGCGTTGCGAGTTTGGCATACTATGCAGTCGAGCTTCCATTTCAGAGTTTCAAGAAGTCCTACAAAACTGATATGGATACGAGGCGGCCAGAGCGCTCGCCCACACCAGTATCCTGACTTTTTAATGAACCGCCTTCGTGGCGGTTTTTTCGTTTACCGGGGAATCGATGAAGAACGATCTCGTAGCCAGCGCAGTGAAGGTCGCGCCGGCAGTTGGGGGCAGCTTCTGGCCGTGGCTTACCGGCCACGACATCAACTGGTGGGTAGCCGTCGCGACGATCGCGTACATCGGGCTGCAGGCGTACTACCTGGTCAAAAACAAGGGGAAGAGGGCATTGCTCGATGGCTAACGTACCGAAGAAGACACTGGCGGGTGTTGTGGGGGCTGCTGCGGCAGCCCTTCTTTTTTCCATGGTCCCGAAGTTCGAGGGGCTCGAGCTGGTCGCGCGGCCGGACCCGATCGGGATCATCACGGCCTGCAACGGCGACACGAAGGACGTGCGGGCCGGTCAGCGCTTCACGCCCGACGAGTGCCGCGCGCGCCTCGAGCAACGGCTGATCGAGCACGCCGAGCCGGTGCTCAAGTGCACGCCGGTCCTGAAGGGGCACACGTACCAGCTCGCGGCCGCGGTGAGCTTCGCCTACAACGTCGGCGCGGGCGCGTACTGCGGCAGCACGACCGCGAAGCGGTTCAACGCCGGCGACTGGAAGGGCGCGTGCCGCGCGCTGAACGAGGCGGACAACGGCCGCCCGCAGTGGGTGACGGCCGGCGGCCGCGTGCTGCCGGGTCTCGTGAAACGGCGCGCTGAAGAGCGCGCCCTATGTGAAAAGGGGCTTTGATTACTATGGTTGTCGAGCCCCGCCTTCTGGCGGCTCAACGGCGACAACGCTGCCCTTCGGCGTCTTTTTCACGATCAGATCGAGGAAGGACGCAAGCTTGCTGATTTCTAAAGCGGAATCGACGTGAAGCACAACGACACTAGGCGCATCAGGCTGCAATCCGGCATAGAGCAGTCGCTCAATGGCTTCTCCGAAGTTGATGCCGTGCTTCTCCTCATAGAGCCGAATTTCGCGCAGAAGCTTTTGCGACACGATGTCGGCGCTTGAGTTCAGAGACACATCAAGGCGTGACACGATTTCCGCGTTCATTGAGCGGCCATTTTTCTTGGCCGACTCAGCGATACGGTCGCGCATGCCATCTGGGAAGCGAAGCATGAACTTGTCCGACTCGCGACCGACAGGTCCGGTTGAAGGGGCGAGATCCGGGGGCGATTGGGGCTTTTTCATGGGGCAAAGGGTACCGTCACGGTGACTCTTTTGGAATGATGTCACGGTGACTTAAATATTGCTTGCTCGATGCGTCACCGTGACATATGATTGTTCGCATGTCACGGTGACATGAGTGAGGTGAGTATGAACCGAAATTTGTATCCGAGTCGAACCGCCGACAGCTTTATGGTGCGGTTCGACAAAGCGGGAATGAGGGACGAACTGAAAGTCATTGCGGCACGGAACCGTCGGAGCATGAACGCGGAGATAAACGCTCGGCTGGCAGCAAGTCTGGAAGCAGAAAAAGGAAAGGCCCCGAACGCGTGATCTTGGCGGATTACGTTCAGGGCCTTAGTAACCAGGGGTTTAGACCTAGTGTTTGCCAATCCACCCTACCAGGGGATAAGCATGAAAGATAATAGCACGACACCTAGCAATGACAAGGTTCAGAAATCTCGGCCGCTCGAGCGGCGGGTCGTCGACCTGTCGAGCATGATGGACAACCATCTTCGTTACATGCACGCGCTCTTCGTCGCCATCAAGGCGACGGCCGGCGAGTCCTCGAAGGTTGCCGTTGACCTCGCGGCGCTGGGTCAGTTCGTGGCGGAGAACACAGAAGATCTGCTCGATGCGGGCTGCGCGGACGTTCTTTCGGTCAGCCGGGAGGTGCACTGATGGGTGCTCTGATCTTCGGCGGCTCGGATGCCGCACTCCGAATGACCAGCCACGAAATTGCCGATCTGGTCGAGAAGCGCCACGACAACGTGAAGCGAACCATTGAATCTCTTGCAGATCGAGGGGTTATCGTCCGTCCTCAAACTGAGGATGAACCGGTCCAGGATGCGATGGGGCGTCCGCGCATCACGCAGGTCTACGTCTTTACCGGCGAACGGGGCAAGCGCGACAGCATCGTCGTCGTCGCACAGCTTTCGCCGCAGTTCACGGCCCGGCTCGTGGATCGGTGGCAGGAACTGGAAAGCGGCGCAGCTGCGTTGCCAAAGACACTGCCCGAAGCTCTTCGTCTCGCGGCCGATTTGGCCGATCAGAAGGCGAGGGCCGAAGAGGCGCTCGCGATTGCGGCACCGAAGGTGGAGACATTCGAACGAATTGCCGACGCCGAAGGCTCGATGTGCATCCGCGATGCCGCAAGCACTCTCCAGATGCAGCCGAGCAAGCTGACGGCGTGGCTGAGTGCGAATGGTTGGATCTACCATCGCGCTGGTAAGTCTGGTTGGCTCGCGTATCACGACAAGCAGCAGGCTGGCTATCTGGTTCACAAGAGCACGCCCTACACCGATCGGGTGACTGGCGACGAGCGCGTCAACGAGCAGGTGCGCATTACGATGCGTGGGCTCACGAGACTTGGAGAGCTTGTGCCGCGCGATCACGGCAGGATGCAGCGAGCATCCGGATATACCAATCGCGAGCACCGCGGCTCCGCACATCACTGATTGGTTCTGACGTTGTTACGTGGCCCCCGGCATCCCCGGGGGCTTTTTTATTGCCCGGAGGTTTTATGGATGTTGAGGAATCTCACGAAACGCGGCGCACGCTCGCCGAGGACGTCTTCTACCCCGATCACGAGCCGCGCACCGAATCGTCGACGTTCCGCGCCAGCAAGCGCGCGATGAAGGCGGCCGGCGGCTACGTCTGTGCGGTGTGCGGCGACGACCAGGCTGTCGAATCGCACCACCGGTTCTTCGAGTGGGCGTTTTCGCACGCGATCGACTGGAAGTGGATTCGCGGTGTCGCGCTCAACCAGGTCGACACGATGTTCAGCCACAAGCTTCAGCGCACCGTGCCGATCCCGCGCCAGCACCCGGTCTGGGACGTCATCAGGCTGACGCAGGGATTCGACTGGGAAGCGTTCGATCCGGCCCGGCCCGAGACGTTCGTCGACTCGACCTACAACCAACTGCTGCTGTGCGCGCTCCATCACCGGGGCAAGGATCACGGCCGGCACGAGGAAAGCGACCCGGTCTGGAGCGTGCAGGCATTCCTGCTGCCGGGATTCGTCTACTCGCCGGACGAGCTGAAGCAGCTGCACGCGAAGGAGTCGAAATGACCTGGCTCGATCCCCGTGTTTGGCTCGCCGTCATCGTGGCGGCGATCGTCGGCCTTGCCGGCGGGTATTTCAAGGGGCACGCCGACAGCGTGCGCACGGCGGCCGCCGCCGCGCAGAAGACGCAGCTCGACGCCGTCGCGGCCGCGCGCGCCGAGGAACAACGCCGCACTGCGGCTCAATCGGAGAACGCAAAAGATGCAAATCAACAACGCACGGCCGCACTCGCTGATGCTTTTGCTGCTCGTGCTGCCGCTGGCAGCCTGCAGCAGCGTGTCGACCAGCTCGTCGCAGCCGCCCGCCATCCCGCCGCTGCCGCCGGAAGCCCGGCAGCCAGCGACGCCCTCGATCTGCTTGCCGACGTGCTCGGCCGCGCTGATCAGCGCGCGGGCGAGCTGGCAGAGTACGCTGACCGGGCCCGCATCGCCGGCCAGCAGTGCGAGCGCGACTACGACGCGCTGACGGCGCCGAAGTAGGGGTGACCTGGCACTCGGGCGCGGGCTAGTTGATCGGCTCGACGTAGAACCCGCGCGCCGTCAGGTCCATCTTCGCGTCGCTGAACGCGTCGAAAATGTCGTACCCGCATTCGACGTAGGTGATCGTGGAGTCGAAGTCGAGATCCTCGATCTTCTTCTTCCACGTGAGCGGCAAGTCGGTCGAATGCCCCGGATCGAAGTGAACGACGGACAAGTACGGTGGACGAATGCCGCGAGGCGGCACCGCCGTGCGTAGTACGAGTTCGACGTTAACTACGACGTGGTTTTCTGGGATGCGGTCTGCGTAACGCAGCAGGTACGTCCGCAGCGAATGGCCGTCCTTGCGGTCTTGCGCCGAGGCGAACCCAAACCAGTCGTCGTCGGAATCGCTAAATTCTTCCTGAATCGTGCGCATGTCGATCTCCAGTGCGACGAGTATCCAGAATGCCACAGGTGCATCAACAGTTCATCCGTGCCCGTCGCAACTCCTCGCGAAGCATGTGGTAGAGCTTCCGAAATGGCCCAAACGGACCGTCCAGGTCGCCACGGTTTGACGTCGCGCGTTCGGTCGATTCCCACCAGTCCATGACCTTCTCGAGAGACTTTCGCAGGGTCACGATCTCGAGGATCAGGCGCCGGACCTCGGGATCACGGTTGGTGCGCCAGAGGTCACGCAACTCCGATTCGGTCGGGGCAATGAAGTCCGGCATCGGCACGTGGCGGCGGCAGGGCACCTTGAGCGGCACTACATTGCGATCGACCTTCGTTTCTTCGAGTGCGCGGACGTCAGACTCGTCAGGGAATTGCCAGGTCAGCGACTGAAATTCAGCTCGGGTGACGGGGAGGTACGTGCGCCGGCGTTCCCCGGATTCGAGATCCGTGTACTCCCAGATGTAGGCCCAGCGCGGTTTCATGATGCGGTGTGGTGCTGTATGGATGTACAGTGTATCGCGGGGTAAGATAGGACCGTCAAGACCGAAAATTGGGGACGGCCATGTGCACCAACTACGTCGCGCCGGGCGAAGATCCGGGTCTGAGCGAGCTGAAGATCAACAGCTTCCGCGACCTGTACCGCTGGACGCCGTGGAAGCCCGAGATCTACCAGGACTACGACGCGCCGATCGTCGCGAGCATTGACGGGCAGTTCAAGCCCCTGATCGCCGGTTTCGGCTTCTGGCCGCGCGCGCTGCAGAAGGCGAACGTCGAAAAGGCGAAGGAGCAGGGTAAGAAGCCGCCGATCATGCGCAGCACGATGAACGTGCGCGACGACAACCTCGGGAAGTCGCCGCTGTACGCGCCGGCGTGGCGCGCGGGACGCCGCTGCCTGATTCCGGCGAAATGGATCTACGAGCCGAACTGGGAGACGGGGAAGCACATCCGTTACCGGATTGGCTTGGCCGGCTGGCGGCCGCTATGCGTCGCCGGAATTTGGCGCACGCTGCAGCGCCCGGACGGCACCGAGCAGCACACCATGGCGATGATCACGGTCAACGGCGACGAGCACCCGATCATGAAGCACATGCACCGGCCCGGCGACGAGAAGCGGTCGGTCGTGATCCTGCGGCCGGACGACTGGGAGGAGTGGCTGACGACTTCGAACGTCGAGGCGGCGCGCGCGATGCTGCAGCTCTATCCGGCTGACGAAATGGCGGCGGAGCCGGCGGCCTCGGAATGAGGGAATTTCCCTGGAAGATGGGTGAATTAGCCGCCGCCACACAAGGCTGAGCGAGTACCACATATTCCAGTGTTCTCGCGTAACTTATTGATTTTTCGTGTTTTTGTATAAGGATTGTGATTCCTGTCGTCGTGGGTTCGAGTCCCATCAGCCACCCCAACGAATTCAAGCAAAAAGCCCGGTTCATTGAACCGGGCTTTTTGCTTTCTGGCGTTCGGACACAGCCACGGTGTGTTTTGGTCACGGCGTCTTTAACGGAATGGCACACCGTATTCAATGAATCAACCGTGATGCCATCTCGGCTTCGCGCTTCAAAAGAACAATTGCATAAAGCGCGCGGCGCGACAGCAACATCAAGCGCATGGAGGGAGAGCCACCCTATGCCCGAGAGAATCGAATGCCGTAGCGATGAATTCGAGGGTTACGAAATCATCGTCGAGTCCGTGCAGGTGTCGAAATCGGGCGTGCGATCGTGCGTGGTATCGACCGATAGCCCCGCTTGTCCGGCATCTCCGATGTGAATGACGGAGAGGGCGACGAGGCCCCCGGGTGTGCTTCGTATCGCGTTTCCGTGTAGTTGCGCTGACAACCTTCGTATCAGGTTTGTCCGCGACGCTTCTTTCCCCCTAAGGTTCCCCCGCGCCGTGCCGTTATCTTGCCTGGACAGCCCTCGTGCCTCGAATGCTGATCCGTTTTCTTGCCTGCTCGCGCAAAACGCGAGCAGGTTTTTTTCGTTTACGACCGCTCGCAACCGGCTGATTGGCAGAATCGCACAGGGCCTTGGCGTAAACCGACAAAGCGCAACAGTCTTACATACGTGTAATGTGTGACCTTCCTCGTGCCCTCATGCTTTGCAGGGCCGTTCGATCCCGACGACCGGAGAAGGTGTCGAGATTTTTTTGCCCGCGTGCCGATCTTCCGACGACGAGCCCCTGCGAAATGCATCCCGCAGAAGCGCGGTATATTTTGCGAAGACACATGCCGATCAAGAGAACGAGCACACGGAGTTGCCACCGATGCCGGAAACCCGGACCACACTGCGCGCCGCGACGGCGCACGACGCGAGCCACATTGCTCGCCTGCACACGCTGAGCTGGCAAACCGCCTATAGCCACATCCTTCCGGCGGCCTATCTGTCCGACGAGGTGCCGACGGAGCACGCGGTCCGGTGGCGCAAGTATCTCGATCGCAACCAGAGCGAATGGGGCCTCGTGCTGATCGCCGAGTCGAACGGCGAGCCGGTGGGCTTCGCCAGCGCCGAACGCCCCGTCGATCCGGCGCTTGGTGTGCTGCTTGACTGCCTGCACGTTCACCCTTCGCATCACGGCAGCGGCACGGGCAAGCGCATGATCGAAGCCGTGCGCGCATGGGCCCGGTCGATCGGCGTGGACAAGGTCCATCTGCAAGTGCTGGAGGGCAACGTGCGTGCGATCGGGTTCTACGAACACAACGGCTGGCAATTGGCCGGTGTCGAAACGAGCCGCATCGGCCGGACGGAAGTCACCGACCGGATTTACGCGATCCAGGCTTGAACGCTTGCCGGCATCGGCGCGCGGCGCACGCGCGTGCAACCGCGGCCGGCCGCTACGGCATCGCGGCCGGTGAAAGCCGAATGGACTGTGCCATTACTCTCCGCAATACCGGAGAAGCAAATCGGCTTCGGTCTCGTGGATTTCGACGGGCAAGATCGTCGCGCCGGCATAGGCGAGATAGCGCGCGCGATGCTGGCCGTTACGGAACGATGCGACGCCGATTTTCGACAGGCCGGGAATGCCGAGCAACGTTCGTGTTCTCGTCTCGCGAAACGTGATGAACGGCATGTCCGGAATCCGGTCCTGGTTCGGATCGAGGAATTCGCGAATACCCGCGGCCTTTCCAGGCGCCCAGTACTGAACCGAGGGCAGCACATAGTCGGTGGTGTCGCGGTCGGCGCAGGTCAGCAGCTTCTTCAGGTCGATCGTCACGACCCGATGTCGAGAGTCGTCGGACGAAAATACCCGCTTGAGGTGCGTGTAAGCATAGGGAGCGTGCCCGGGAAGCTGGACGATCCAGACATCTACGCCGCCTTGTCGTGCATGAGCGAGCGTCATTATTTCCTCTGGTGGCGCAAGCGGTCTTTGTGACTCGAGTTTAGCAGCGCGGACAGCTGCACTGCACGCCGATACCAAAAACAGGAAAGCGAGCGACTTACAGCTTAACCGGCAAAAAATGAGACCGGTCATACGTTGACGGTTCATATCGACAGGCCGCGAGAATATCGCGATACTGCCAGCGAGAATGAAACCCTGCGCGAAATTCACGCAAGATTCACACGGTGTTGCGAAGCACGTCGGGCGCCGGGCATCATGAAAATTGAGAAGGCACGTTGAGCGGAGAAACCATGTCGTGGAAACTCGAGATCGAATATCTCGATTACTGCTTCACGGCAACGCTCGAAATCACGGCGTCCGGCCGTACCGCCGTTGTCGACAGGCGGCTCGAATCCGACGTGTGAAGCAAGGCGCTCGCGCGGATCGTATTCGATCGTTTTCTGGAGCGAAGCGATTTCGCCGATGAGGAGGACGCGCGCGCCAATATCGTCGACTGGCTGGAGCGGCTTGCCGATCCAAGGCCCGTCGCATCAACCGAGATTGCGAAGTCGAGCGCGGTGGCAACCGGCGCAGTGGCGGCAGATGCGTCGACAGCCGGCATCGCCCCCCACGCCGCTAGTGAAATCATCTGCAATCTCGACTGGATCGAAATGGTTGGCGACTGGTTTTCCAATGGCTCGTTGTAGCAACGAACTCGTATTTTCGTGATGCAGATCATTGTGCGCAAGAAATTCCGCGTGAAAAAAATGACGCGGAAATCGTATCGCACGAAAAAATAGAATAATCCTGCTTTGACAATATCCGCGACTTACCGGAAACTGCGCCCGGGTATGAAAAATCGACTTGAATTAAAAAGAAATAAAACGCTGGAATGAAAAGGCGGGCGCTGTTGCCGGGCTCTTCGTCAACGATGCCGGCAGGCAATGCGCCGCGCTTGAATCATGACGGTATTCGCCGGCAGGCGAGCATGCCGGTGCCGTCACGTTGTCACCAAAGGGTGAGTTGCCGCACAGACCGCCGCGCGACCCGCGGTCACAATTTGACCGGTTGACCGTTCTTCCCCGGCCCGGTCAACCATTTCCCCGCTCGCTCGCGCAGGAGCGGGGGCTTTTTGCCCCCCGACGCCGGAAGGCTGCGTCGGTGGAACCGGACAGGCGTTCGGCGGGCTGTGCGACGGCACTCGTGCGCATCCCGACATCCGTTCGCCCGATCCGTACGAATTGCTTTCCTCGTGCCTGAGCGAACCCTCAGGCCCATCGCCGGTTTTTGCCGGCGATGCCTTGATCCCGGCGGCGCGCAACAACGCTGCCGGGATGTTTTTTTGCGTCGCCTGCGTGACGTCACATCGCGCCACGGGCATGGCGCTCCGCTCAGCCCGCCTGTTCGACGCTCGTTTCCCATCCATCGTAGTTGCCGCCGAGTGCGCGCACTTCGCGATTGAGCGCGATCGTATGGCGCGTGATGTCGGCGAGCGCCGTCGTGCCTTCGTGCGAAAACCGCACCGCCGACTTGCCGTCTTCGGTCGGCGCGACCGATTCGACCGGATAGCCTTTCGCTTCGGCCCAGTCCGCGAACTGGTGTGCGTCGCTCGGGTCGGGGAAGTACGCCCAGTGCATCACGCGCCGGCTCACGTCGGGGACGTCGCCTTGCTGCCGCAGCGCATCCAGCGTGCGCATGTCGCGCATGATCTGCCAGTCGTCGTCTGTCGGGTAAAGCGTCTGCCAGTATGTCGTCTTGTCCGGGTCGTCCTGATGGGCGTACTGAAGCGCATAGGTCGTCTGGTCGGCCAGCGAGTCGACGATCTCCGCGGCCGCCTCTTCGTCGAACGGCACGTAGAAAAGAAAATCCTGGTTGCCGTCGACGGTGATGCGGCCGACCTGCACGCCGCCTTTCGCGGTGATCGCGGCATCGAGCAGAGCCTCGATCTTTGCGAGATCGGCGTATTCGTCGCCGGTCGGCAGACCTTCGGGCGACGGATGCGCAAAGGGGATGCGCACGCTGAGCACCGACGTGCGCGGATCGCCATCCGCGATTTCCGCGAAGCCGTGGTTGAAGCTGATGAAAGCCTGATGGTCGCCCATTCTGGCAGGGAAGGTTCCCCAGGCGTCGCTCATGTGTTTCTCCCGTACACGATTGTCTGTTGACGGTTGCAAAGCGTCTCAATGTATCATCGAAAATCGCGTTGGCCGGAGCCGCGCACGTGATCGCGGGCCGTGCGCGCCGCGCAGGCGAGGTCCGGGCTGTTCGCCGCTCGCCGCATGCATGCGGCAGGCCGCAAAAATTCAAGGGAGATGCCGATGTCGACGTTTGCGGTGAATGGTGTCCGAATCGATCCGCTCAGCGCGCGCGTGACGCACGTGCGCTGGGCGGCCGTGAACCCGGCCGATCGCTCGTGGGCGGCGGCGCCCAGCGAGGCCCCGGTGGCGGACGTGGCGCGCGCGCTGGCGTCCGGTGGCGATGTCCGCGCGATCTTCTCGGCATCGGACACCACCGCAATCGGCCCCAGGCTGAAGCGCGTGCTGTATCGCGATGCGTCGGAAGGCATCGAGCTAGACATCGATGCAACGAGCGAGTCGCGCACATTGCGCGATCTGCCGCAAATCTGACTACGACCCGGTACCCCAACGAATCGCGCGAGCGCGTCCATGACCCTACCCAGAACCGCCATCGCCCCGCTGGCATTCGCGCTTTGTTTGGTGCTTGCCGCCTGTCAGACCGCGTCCGGGCCGACGCCCGTGCAACCGTCGCCCGAGACCGCGTCGGCGACCGTTCCCGCGTCTTCGCCGCCGGCCGCGCCGATTCGCGGCATGGGGCTCGCGCCTCGTCTGGCTGGGCAGAGCCACTGGGCCGTCGGTCAATGCACGACCAACGGTACCGTCAAGGTATGCAATTGACCGACGTCGGCGCAATGGCGCGTGATTCGCGCAAACGGGATCGGAGTCCCGACATGCCGCCCGAGTCGATGGACCGGCGGGCGTCGACACGAGCAGGCGTGCAATGAACGAACGCGAAACGACGAATTCCGGCTGGCACGTCGATCCCGTCGCGGGAACGGTCGCCGGCTCGTTGCCGGTCACGCTGGCAGTCGACGGCCGAAGCCTGAAAAGCAGGGCGGTCGTGTGTGCGGGGCTGGCCGCGGCGAGCCTGTGCGGTTATGTGGCCGCCCCGACGCTCTGGCCGGTGGCGGCGCTGGCCGCGTTGCTGGGGTTGTCCAGTGCCGCATTGTTCGTTTCGTCGCGGCGCAAGATGGCGCTGCAGGTCGACGAGACGGGCTTCCGGCTGATCGGTTCCGCCCGCGAAAAACCTGTCACGCCGTGGCGTGACGTCACGGAATTCCGGATCGTCCGCGTCGCCGGTAATCATTACATCGGCTACCAGTTCTCCGCACATTCGTCGCGCACGAAGGTGCCGGGTGGTGTGATGCTGCCGATCGCCCGGTTTGCCGATCTTCCGCTCGACGCGGTGGCCGAGTTGCTGGAGGCCTGCCGCCGCCAGTTCGGCCTGCCGGACGAACCGGCTGACCGAACGGGCTGACGAGGCCCGGGGGGCGCTCGGTGCACCCAGTGGCTCAACCAAACAAAAAATCTCGTGTGTCGTGTCGATTTCCGCGGGAGTCGTCCGTCGTAGCATCGGAGGCGTGCGCATCGCGCGTCCGTCCCGATTTTCGATACGACAACCGACTGAAGGAGCGACACCATGCCCACGTCCGTCAAGCCGATCCCGGAAGGGATGCGCACGCTGACCCCGCATCTGATCTGCGCGGGCGCAACCGCAGCCATCGACTTCTACAAGCGCGCATTCAACGCGACCGAACGGTTTCGCCTCGCGATGCCCGACGGCCGGCTCGCGCATGCGTGCCTTGCGATCGGCGATTCGACGCTGATGCTGGTGGATGAAATGCCCGAACACGGTGCGATGGGCCCGAAGGCGCTGAAAGGCACGCCCGTCTGCCTGCACCTGTACGTGCCGGACACCGATGCGGCGATCGCGAAGGCGGTCGCGGCCGGCGCGACGATCACGATTCCGGCCGCCGACATGTTCTGGGGCGATCGTTACGGGCAGGTCGAGGATCCGTTCGGGCATCGCTGGTCGCTGGCGACCCATCAGCGCGACCTGACACCCGAGCAGATCGCGGACGCAATGGCTAGCGCGCCGCCTTGCGGAAGCTGAACCGACGTCACTGCACGACCGCGGCCGAGCGGCGGCGCGGCGGCCTGGTTGCGCCGCGGCGGCGCGGCGCGTCCGCGGTCATGCGCCGGCCGTCTTGCCGCGCAGCTTGTGTTCGTACATCCGGTGATCGGCCGAGGCGAGCAGGTCGGCGACGGTGCGATGGCGTGCGGGATCGTACGCAACGTGCCCGACGCTGAAACGGATCGCGTAGCCGCGTGAGTCGGCTGCATTGCGCTGCGCGAGCGCCTGCGTCACGCGTTCGATGGGCTGGGCGACGTCGGACGGATCGGTGGCGCTCAACAGCGCGACGAACTCGTCGCCGCCGAGCCGCGCGATGACGTCGCTGTCGCGCAGCGCGTCTGTCAACGTTTCGGCGAACGCCTTCAGCGCGCGATCGCCTTCGGCATGGCCGAAGCGGTCGTTGATCGCCTTGAAATCGTTCAGGTCGAAGAACAGCAGCACGGCGTGGCGGCCGACGCGATCGCACAGGCTCAGAACATGGCGGGCGAGAATCTCGAAGCCGCGCCGGTTCGTCAACTGCGTGAGTTCGTCGGTGGTCGCGAAATGCAGCGCGGCGATCTCGCGCTCGGTCATGTGGGCGAGATCGCCGAGGAGTGCGAGTTCGTCGGGTTCGAGCGAGCGCGGCCGCGTGTCGATCAGGCATAGCGTGCCGATGGGGGCGCCGTTCGGTGCGGCGAGCGGCCGGCCGGCGTAGAAGCGGATGCCGGGCGCGCCGGTGACGAGCGGGTTGTCGTGGAAGCGATCGTCGTTCAGTGCATCCTGGATCACCATCGTATCGCCCGCGAGCAGTGCGTGCGCGCAGAACGACACGTCGCGCGGCGTCTGCGTGGCGTCGAGTCCCGCACGACTCTTGAACCACTGGCGGTTCTCGTCGACGAGGCTCACGAGGGCGATCGGTACGTCGAACAGCCGTCGCGCGAGACGCGTCAGGCGATCGAAGCGCTCTTCAGGTGGCGTATCGAGGATCGAGAGCGAACGAAGCGTATCGAGCCGGGCCGCCTCGTCGGTCGGTGTCGGTGCGATTTGCATGGGCCTTGCCTCTTGTCCCGGCCGTTGGGCCGTCATGGGTCGTACGTTGAACAGTATCGCGCATTCCTCGATGCATCGCCACGCTTCATGTCTCGCGGCTGCGGTGAGGGGGCTCGGGAGGGTCGGCGAAGATGCCGTGAGAAGCGGGTGTCATCGCACCGTGTTTCGTTCCGATGCGGAATCGCACAGGCGATACCTCAAGGTGCGCGTCGCCATGCCGTAAATAGGACGAGTCCAATCGTTCATCACATCCCATCGCACCATGGTTCGAATTCTGTACGCGGGCTATCTCGCGTTTGCGCTGTATCTCCTTTACCCGCTGGTTCAGAACACGCTGATGTTCAGCACCGATTGCGTGAGCAGCGTGCTGCCTATGGGCGATCACGGCTTGTCGGCGAATCCGGCAAGCGGTGCGGACGGGCACGCGAACCACTGTATGTCGGGCGCGCATGCCGGCGCAGCGATCGGGCGGGTGCCTGAAATCCATTGAACGCGGCGGCGTCGCTCGTGAGGGGCGCTTCGCGAATCGGCATGCTGGCCATTTGGCCGAATTGAACATCGCGCCATGCTCGCCGATCATCTGCAACACGGCGGCAAAAAATGCGAGCGGTCGAGCGCGGGGCGAAAGCGCGTGTCGCGCGTCAGTAGCTGGAGCGGTACGGCGTGCCCTGGTCGAAGCGGCTTTGCCAGTGCGTGAGGTAGCGCGACGCGAGTTGCGGATTGTTCCAGACCACGACGACGTTCTCGGAGTTGCGGCTGGCCGCCGACGCACTGTAGTTGAACGAACCCGTTTCGACGTGCTCGGCGTCGATCACGAGGTACTTGTCGTGATGGATTGCATAGGCGTCGATCGTGCGCGTCGGGATGCCCGCGTTGACGAGCAGGTTCAGTGCCTGCTTGCTGCTCTTCGCGCGGTTGCCCTTGTCGTCGACGACCACGGCGACATTGACGCCGCGGCGCTTGGCGGCAAGCAGCGCGCGCGCGACGGGCGGCGACGTGAACGAGTAGGCGGCGACCCGGATCGAGCTGCGCGCCGCGCCGATCGCTTTCAGCACGAGCGCCTCGGCGCCGCCGTCGGGCGAGAATGCCGATTCGACGACCTGGGTCGCGGGTGCTTCGTGAGTGGGGGCCGGCAACCATCGCGACACGAGATCGATCGCTTGCTGGAGCAGCGATTCGCTTTGCGTCTTGCCGAAGGCGGCGAAGGGTGTAGCGAGCAGGGAAGCGGCGAGACAGGCGGCGGCGAGGCGATTGCGCGACAACATCTTGGACAGCGAATAATTTCGAGACAGCGGGCCGTGAGTGTAACGCACGCGTGGCGGCCCGGTCACGTGCGGATGCGAAGCGATGGTGCGCGCGATGATCGGCAGGGGTGGTGGGGGGACGCAAAGTTGCGTTGTCCAGCTCGTGGGTGCGAGCGGGGTGGTCAACGGATAGCGGATAGCAGATAGGGCCGGCGATGGCATGCGATTGCGTTCGCCGCTGCAGGGCACGCGAGTGCGAGCAATGCGTGCGCCCGGTCGAGCGGACGGGGACTCGATGCGGCTTGTCGCCGAAGCGCACGTGCGACGGGTGCGTCAGCCAGACATTCGCGCGCAGCGCATCGTCAATCCGTCTCTGCAGACGCCCCCGCTTCGTCGGTCGCGATCCATCCGGGCCCAGGCTCTGGCTGCACGTCGCGTGCGTCGAGCGGTTCGCCACAGGCCGAGCATACGGTCACCGCGTGCATCAACTGCCCGCAGGTCCGGTGGCGCAATTGCAACGGCGGCCCCTGGCCGTCGTCCTTCCAGCGATCGCCCCACGCCATCAGCGCGAGCAGCGCCGGGTAGAGGTCGAGGCCCTTTTGCGTCAGTCGGTATTCGAAGCGCGGCGGGCGTTCCTGATACGCGCGCTTGACGAGCACGCCTTCGTCGACGAGCCGCGCGAGCCGTTCGGCCAGCACGTGGCGCGTCAGGCCAAGCTGGGCCTGGAACGCATCGAAGCGGCGGCAGCCGAGGAAGGCGTTGCGCAGGATCAGCATGGTCCAGCGGTCGCCGAGCACGGCGAGCGTGCGTGCGACCGAACAGTTCAGCGTGCCGATGTCGTCCCATTTCATCGTCGAGTCTCTTGCCTCTTGCGGCGGTCTTGCGGCGGTTCAGCGAAATAGCGGGTTCGATTATAGAACCCACCTTCGGTCGCAACACGCTCAGCCGCGTTGACAACGGCCGGTATCGTTGACAATAATGAGTTCCAATTTAGAACTTACTCGCGCGGCGACGCGCTTTCAACCCGGAGACAACCCGATGAATCCGCTTTCCCTGTCTGGCCTCGATCTGCTGCGTGCCGCCGTGTCGGGCGACGCGCCCCTTGCGTCGATTTCCGAAACGATCCCGATGCGTCCGCTCGACGTCGAGCTCGGTTACGTGAAGTTTTCGGCGCGGGCGGACGGTCGGCACCTGAATCCGCTGGGCGGCGTGCACGGCGGGTTCGCCGCGACGGTGCTCGATTCGGTCACCGGGTGCGCAGTGCATTCGATGCTGGACGCGGGCGTCGGTTACGGCACCGTCGATCTGCACGTGAAGATGCTGCGGCCCGTGCCGCGCGACGTCGACCTGATCGCGGAAGGGCGCGTGATTCACCTCTCGCGTTCGCTGGGCGTCGCGGAGGGCACGCTGAAGACGCCGGACGACAAGATCGTCGCGCACGCGTCGGCGACCTGCTTCATCCAGCGGCCGCAGTGACGCAAGGCGGCAGCACCGTCGTCCGAGCAGGCGCGTGACCGCGGGGGCAGCCGCAAGGCACGCTCGTAAGCGTGCGCGGCGCCCGCCTGAAGCAATCGCCTCGATGTGATAGCGTTCCTGCTTTCCACCGACGCGACAGGAACAGCATGGAATACCGCACACTCGGCGACTCGGGCATCCAGGTCAGCGTGATCGGTCTCGGCACGATGACGTGGGGCGAGCAGAATTCGGAGCGCGACGCGCACGAGCAGATCGACTACGCGCTCGGGCAGGGCGTGACGCTGATCGACGCCGCGGAGATGTATCCGGTGCCGCCGAAGCCCGACACGCAGGGCCGCACCGAGCAATACATCGGCACCTGGATCGCGCAGCATCGCGCGCAGCGCGACCGCATCGTGCTCGCGACGAAGATCGCTGGGCCGGCGCGGCAGCCGCACAATCCGCGCCATATTCGCGGTGAGGGCAACCAGTTCGACCGCAAGAACCTGACCGAAGCGCTCGACGGCAGCCTCAAACGCCTGCAGACCGACTACGTCGATCTCTACCAACTCCACTGGCCCGACCGCAGCACGACCACGTTCGGCCGACCCGCGTATCCGTGGGTCGACGACGCGTACACGGTGCCGATCGAGGAAACGCTCGGCGTGCTCGCGGAATTCGTGAAGGCCGGCAAGGTGCGCGCGATCGGCGTGTCGAACGAAACGCCGTGGGGTGTCGCGCAGTTCCTGCGCGCGGCCGAGCGGCTGGGGCTGCCGCGCATCGCGAGCATCCAGAATCCGTACAGCCTGCTGAACCGCACGTTCGAAAACGGGCTGTCGGAATTCACGCATCGCGACGGCGTCGGCCTGCTCGCGTATTCGCCGCTCGCGTTCGGCTGGCTGTCCGGCAAGTACGAGAACGGCGCGCGTCCGGCCGGCGCGCGCATCACGCTGTTCGAGCGCTTCCAGCGCTACAGCAAGCCGCAGGCCGTCGAGGCGACGTCGCGTTACGTGGCGCTCGCGCAGCGTCACGGGCTGTCGCCCGCGCAACTGGCGCTCGCGTTCGTCAACAGCCGCCCGTTCGTGCGCAGCAATCTGGTCGGCGCGACGTCGCTCGAGCAGTTGAAGGAGAACATCGGCAGCATCGATGTGACGCTGTCCGACGAGATCCTCGCCGAAATCGACGCATTGCACGAACGGCAGCCGAATCCGGCGCCGTAAACGGCGCGCGACCCGCGCGGCAGCGATGCCGCGACGGGCCGCGTCGGCGGCGCATTGCCGCGCCGTCGCTTCCCGCGTCAGCGCATCTTCAGCCGCGTGCGCGCGACGAACAGCGCGGCGAGGCTCAGCAGCGCACATCCGATCAGATAGAGCGCCGGCGACAGCCGGTTGCCGGTCGTGCTGATCAGCCAGGTGATGACGAACGGCGCGAAGCCGCCGAACAGCGTGACGCCTGTGTTGTAGCTGACCGCGAGCCCGGTGGCGCGTGTCTGCGACGGGAACAGTTCGGCCATCAGCGCCGGCAGCGCGCCGCAATACATCGCCTTCAGCGCGCCGATCCAGACCAGTGCGGCAAGCATCGTCGCGAACGACGCGTGGCGTGTGAGCCATGCGAACGTCGGCCACACGGTCAGGAGCATCAGCACGGCCGCGACCGCCATCATGCGGATCCGCCCGGTGCGGTCGGACAGATGGCCGACGACCGGCGTGACGAGCGTCAGCACGAAGCCGGTCGCGAGCGTCGCCGCGAATCCCGTCGATGCCGGCAGCCCGAGCTGCTTGATCGCGTAGGTCGGCATGTACAGGATCATGTAGTTGATCGCGGTTGAAATCACGAGCACGCCGGTCGACAGCAGCAGTCGCATCTTCTGGTCCGCGAACAGCTCGCGCACCGGCGCTTCGGAGCGTGCCTGCGTCTTGAACTCGACGCCTTCGTCGACGTAGCGGCGGATGTACAGCCCGACCGGGCCGATCGCGAGGCCGAACAGGAACGGCACGCGCCAGCCCCAGCTTTCGAGTTGCGCGGAGCTCAGCGTGGCCGTCAGCAGCGCGCCGAAGCCCGACGCGAGCAACGTCGCGAGGCCCTGGCTCGCGAACTGCCAGCTCGACATGAAGCCGCGCCGCTGCGGCGCATGCTCGACGAGAAACGCGGTCGAACTCGCGAATTCGCCGCCCGCGGAAAAGCCCTGCATCAGCCGCGACAGCATGATCCCGAGCGGCGCCAGAATGCCGATCGACGCGTAGGTCGGCATCAGCGCGATCAACAGCGTGCCGGCCATCATCATCGCGATCGACAGCAGCAGCGATGCCTTGCGGCCCGCGCGGTCCGCGTACGCGCCGAGCACGAAGCCGCCGATCGGCCGGATCAGGTAGGACAGCCCGAACGTGCCGAGCGTCAGCATCAGCGACGTCGCTTCGCTCGTGGCAGGGAAGAACAGCTTGGCGATCGTGACCGCGAAGAAGCCGTAGACGATCAGGTCGAACCATTCGAGCGCGTTGCCGATCGACGCCGCGAAGATGATGCGCCGGATCTTCGCGGCGCTGGGGCGCGCGGCGTCCTGCGAGGTCAGGGTGGTCGTATTCATCGTGTGTGCAGTCCCGTGAAAGGGGCGAAGCGCGTTACAGGGCGGCGCCGGCCGCGGCGGATGCCGCGCGGCGAACGGGCGGCGCGTCGTCGCCGAGATCCCAGAAGAGGCCGGCCATCATCTGCAGCCCCTCGCTGACGACGCTGGCGAGCAGGTGCTCGTCGGGTGCGTGCTGCGAGCACGCCGGGTACGAGTGCGGCACCCACAGCGTCGGCAGCCCGAGCGTGTCGGCGAACACCTCGTTCGGCAGCGTGCCGCCGAGATTCGGCAGGATCGCGGGCTTCTTGCCGGTGGTGCGCGCGAGCGACGCGACGGCCCAGCGGACCCACGGATCGTCCGGCGGCACGCGCGTCGCCGGTGCGCCGCGTTCGACGTCTATCTCGATGTCGGCGAAGCCGTGCGCATCGAGATGCGCACGCAGGTGCGCAGGCAGCGCTTCCCAGTCGGTGCCGACGACGAAGCGCAACTGGCAATGCGCATACGCGACGGGCGGGATCGCGTTGACGGGATGCTCCGGGTTGCCGGCCTTGAACGCGAGAATCTCGAACGTGTTCCAGCCGAATACGCGCTCGGCGGCGGACAGGCCGGGCTCGCCCCAGTCGGCGTCGAGCGCCGGATCGCCGGGGCCGCCGCCGACCGAAAGATCGACGAGCGCGTCGCGCACCGCGGCCGGGATCTGCGGCGGGCGCAGCCCCGCGACGCGAATCGCGCCGCGCGCGTCGACGAGGCTCGCGAGCGCATGGGCGAGCACGATCGCCGGGTTGCGCAGCAGTCCGCCCCAGTTGCCGGAATGGTGGGCGCCGTCGCGGGCGCGCAGGCTCAGCTTGAAGTTGACCGCGCCGCGCGAGCCGAGGAAGACCGTCGGGCGCGCGGCGGCGACGCGCGGGCCGTCCGACGCGATCAGCACGTCGGCCGCGAGCGCGTCGCGCTCCTGGCGGCACAGCGCGTCGAGGCCCGGCGACCCGGTTTCCTCGCCCATCTCGATCAGCAGCTTCGCGTTGAAGCCGAGCCGGCCGCCGCGCGCATCGAGCACGCTCGCCAGCGCGGCCAGGTTGATCGTGTGCTGCCCCTTGTTGTCGGCGCTGCCGCGGCCGTACCAGCGGTCGCCCTCGGCCGTCAGCGTCCACGGCGACAGCGGCGCGCGCCACTGCGCGTCGTAGCCGCGCACGACGTCGCCGTGGCCGTAGATCAGCACGGTCGGCAGCGCGTCGTCTTCGTGGCGCGACGCGAGCAGGAACGGCCCGCCGCCGTCGACGGGATTCTCGACGATGCGCGACGTGAAGCCGAGGCCGGCGGCCTCGGGCGCGATCTCGTCGGTCAGATAGGCGCGCAGCGCGGCGTCGCTGCCCCTTTCCTGGCTTTCGGTGCGCAGGCCGACGCGGCGGCTCAAGGTAGTGAAGAACGCGCCGGATTCGAACTGGTTCAGTGCATGCTGGATGGCGGCGTTGCGGCTCAAATCGTGTCTCCTCTGATGGTTCGCTGCGCGCGGGCCGTGCCCGCAACGTGAAGTGCGATCGATTCTAGAAAGCCGGTTTTTTTGTCACAATGATCGAATTTCGAACCTTTCTTTGCCGAAAAGGCAAAGCAGCGCGGCCGGATGGGGCGGAGACAGAACGATGGCGGCTTTCCTGCATGGTCTGGCGTTGCGATATTTCGTCGAGGTGGCGCGTACCGGCTCGATCAGCGATGCGTCCGCGCGGCTGCACGTGGCCGTGTCGGCGATCAGCCGCCAGATCGCGAAGCTGGAGAGCGAACTCGGCGCGCCGCTGTTCGAGCGGCGGCCGCGCGGAATGGCGCTGTCGGAGGCCGGCGAGCGGCTGCTGGCATTCGCGCAGCGCAGCCTGCTGGAGGCCGAACACGTGATGAAGGACATCGGCGGGCTCGACGCGCTGCACGGCAGCCTGCTGAAGATCGCGTGCTCGGAAGGATTCGCGATCGATTTCCTGCCCGGCGTGCTCGCGAGCTTCAAGGCGCGCCACCCGGGCGTCGATTTCACCGTATGGGTCGTGTCGCCGGCGGACGCGACCCGGCGCGTGCGCGACGGCGATGCGGACATCGCATTGACCTTCAGCCTCGCGCCGGAGAAGGGCGTGCGCGTCGACCACACCGAGCGCGCGCCGGTCTTCGCGCTGGTCCGGCACGATCATCCGCTCGCGGCGCGCGACGCGGTGTCGCTTGCCGATGTCGCGCGGCACGCGCACGTGCTGCCTGAAGCCGGCACGACGGTGCGCCAGTTGATCGACATCGCGTGCGCGCTCGACGGGTTGCTGCTCGAGCCCGAACTGACGAGCAACAACACCGCGGCGATGTACGGCTACGCGCGGCGCACGGGCGCGGTGATGTTCACCGGGCTGTTGTCGGTGCGCGATCGCTCCGATGCGGACGGCTTCGTCGTCGTGCCCCTGACGAACCCGCAATTGCGCGAACGCAGCATCCAGGTGCAGACGATGGCGGGACGCGATCTGCCCGCGTCGGTGCGCGCGTTCCGCGACCACCTGATCGACGCGATGCAGGCCGCCTCGCCGCCGCCGACTGCCGCGCGACGCCCGGGACGCCGGCCCGTGAGATAATCGTCAATCCGCCTTTCCATGCCCATGCGGCTCTTCGAGCCGCATCGCCCCTGTTCGACGCCAAATTGAAGAACCTGATTGTCACCCTCGATCGCGCTGGCGAGTTCGACGAGATCATCGACGTGCGCACGCCGCTCGAGTTCGCCGAGGACCATATTCCCGGCGCGCTGAACGCGCCCGTGCTCAGCAACGAAGAGCGCGTGCTCGTCGGCACGATGTACCGGCAAGTGTCGCCGTACGAGGCGACGCGCGTCGGCGCGGCGATCGTCGCGCGCAACATCGCGCGCCATCTCGACACGACGTTCGCCGACCGGCCGCGCAACTGGCGGCCGCTGATCTACTGCTGGCGCGGCGGCAAGCGCTCGGGCTCGATGACGACCTGGTTCAACCTGATCGGCTGGAAGGCTCGCCAGCTCGACGGCGGCTACAAGGCGTACCGCCAGTCGGTGTGCGCGACGCTCGACTCGCTGCCGACGCGCTTTCGTTACATCGCGCTCGTCGGCCATACGGGCTGCGGCAAGACCCGCCTGCTGAATGCATTGCACGACGTGGGCGCGCAGACGCTCGATCTCGAAGCGCTCGCCTGTCATCGCGGCTCGCTGCTCGGCGCGCTGCCGGGTAAGCCGCAGCCGGCGCAAAAAGGGTTCGATTCGGGGCTCGTCGAGACGCTTGGGCGTTTCGACCCCGAATGGCCGGTATTCGTCGAGTCGGAAAGCCGCCGGATCGGGCTCGTGCAGTTGCCGATCGCGCTGATCGAAGCGTTTCACGCGGGGCCGTGGGTGCAGGTCGAAGCGGCCCACGACGAGCGGATCGCGTTCCTGCTCGACGATTACGCGCACCTGTTCGACGAACCGGACGCGTTCAAGGCGCAGCTTCATCGGCTGATCGGCCTGCACAGCCGCGAAGAGGTGACGCGCTGGAAGGGGCTGATCGATACCGGCGCGCGGGCCGATTTGTTCGCCGAACTGATCGACAAGCATTACGATCCCGCCTATGCGCGCACTTACCGCGCGACGTACAACAAGCCGAACCGGGCGCTGACGTTCACGTTCCGGCCCAACGCAGCCGACGTGCGCGATCAGGCGCGCACGCTGCTGGCCGAGCTCGCGCAAGCCGGATTGCCCGCGTCGGCCGCGCTTGCCGCCGGCGCGACAACCGCAACCGACAAAGACCAATCGACGACCACCGCACGATGACGACCACACGTACCCAACCCACTCCGGCGCTCGGCTGGATGACCTTCCTGCTGATCGCGATCGCGGGCCTGTTCTATGTGAAATGGTTCCCGTACTACAACAAGGCGTTCGTTGCCGCAGAGCACCATTCGATCGGCCAGTCGATCCTGATGGGCACGTCCGCGGCCGCGCCCGAACCGTCGCTGAAGGCGGCGCTCGACTACGCGTGGGCATACGGCAAGGCGATCTGGCAGGCGATGGTGCTCGGCCTGCTGCTCGGCTCGGCCGTGCAGGCGCTGTTGCCCGCGCACTGGGTGGCGCGCGTGCTCGGCCGCACGGGATTCGGCAGCGTCGCCGCGGGCGGGCTGCTGTCGCTGCCCGGGATGATGTGCACGTGCTGCGCGGCGCCGGTCGTGGCGGGCTTGCGTGCGCGCCATGCGTCGCCCGGCGGCGCGGTCGCGTTCTGGCTCGGCAATACGGTGCTGAACCCGGCGGCGCTGGTGTTCATGGGCTTCGTGCTCGGCTGGCACTGGAGCGCGCTGCGCCTCGTGCTCGGCATCGCGATGGTGTTCGGGATCGGCTATCTGCTGAACCGCATCGCGCGTCCCGAAGACCGCAGTATCGACGATGCGCAGCTCGCCGCGCTGGCGGCCGAACAGGCCGCGGCCGGCAATCCGTTCGTCCGCTGGGTGAAGCTGCTCGCGCGCATGGCCGTGCGGCTCGTGCCCGAATACATCGTGCTCGTGCTGCTGCTCGGCGCCGCGCGCGCGTGGCTGTTCCCGCATATCGGCCCGGACATCGGCAATCATCTCGGCTGGATCGTCGCGTTCGCGGTCGCGGGCATGCTGTTCGTGATCCCGACGGCCGGCGAGGTGCCGATCATCCAGGCGATGCTGTCGCTCGGCATGGGCGTCGGTCCGGCCGCTGCGCTGCTGATGACGCTGCCGCCGATCAGCGTGCCGTCGCTCGCGATGCTCGCGCGTTCGTTCAAGCCTTACATGCTGGCGATCGTCGCGACGCTCGTCGTCGTGTTCGGGATCGCGAGCGGCTTGCTCGCGATCGCGTTCGGGTTCTGACGCATGCAAACGGCGCACCCGGCGCGCGCCATCGTCGTATTCATCCGGCGCCGCCGCTTCACGTGTGCGGCGCCTTTTACAAGAAGCAAACAGGAAAACGCATGACCCAACCGAAGATCCATCCTCGACTCGAAAAGGCGCTGACGCGCGGCGATCTCGCGATCCGCCAGGCCAATTCCGCGCGGGCGACTGCCGTGCTGCATGCACTCGGCACGATGATCATCGAGGCCTCCGCAACGATCGGTGTCGAGGCGAGCATCGACATTCCGCAAGGCGATCGCATTTACGATCCCGTCAACGGCCTGTGGCCGCAGAAGATGCTGGTGTCGTTCGACGGCCCGGTGGACGAAGCCGACAAGGAAGAGCTGCGCACGGTCTATCTGCTGGCCGACGATCCGGGCACGCAGTTCCGCGTCGAATGGCATCGCGCGGACGGCAAGCTCGGCCGCCAGGAAGGCGGCCCGCTCGCGACCGTCGCGTTCCTGACCGACGTCGAAATTCCGTGGAGCGACGACGACGAGTAACGTCGTCGCATGAAGCCGGTGCCCGGTGCCCGGCGCGCCGGCCGTCAGCGCATCATCCGCCGCCGGAACAGCCATGCGGACAGCAGGAACCCGCCGACCGCATAGCCGGCGAGCACCGCGACGTGCAGCGCGATGTCGGCCGCCGGCCGGCCGAGCATCGCAGGGCGGATCAGCTCGACCGCGTTCGCGAGCGGCAGCGCCTGCGCCGCGTGCTGCGCGAGCGGCGGCAACTGCGTGATCGGGAAGAACACGCCCGACAGCAGCAGCATCGGCGTCAGCACGAGCGTCTGATAGAACATGAAGAAATCGTAGGACGGTGCGAGTGCCGTGACGATCATCGCGATGCTGGCAAACGCGAGGCCGGCCAGCGCGATCACGGGCAGCACCGCGAGCATCGACGGAAAACGCGCGTAGCCGAGCCCTCCCGCGACGAGCATGATCGCGCCTCCCGACAGCATCGCCTTGCTGGCCGCCCAGACGATCTCGCCGAGCACGATGTCGCCGAGTGCGAGCGGCGTATGCATGATCGCTTCCCACGTGCGCTGCACGTGCATCCGCGAGAAACCCGAATACATCGATTCGAAGCTCGCGGACATCATCACGCTCGAGCCGACCGTGCCGGCCGCGAGGAACGCGATATACGACACGCCGTCGACATGGCCGAGCATCAGGCCGAGCCCGAAACCCAGCCCGAACAGATAGATCATCGGATCGGCGAGATTGCCGAACATCGACGCGAGCGCGAGCTTGCGCCACACGAGATAGTTGCGCCGCCAGACGGCGATCCAGTTGCTGGCGTTCGCCGGCATCGCTATCGCGAAGCGCGATTCGCGCGGCGGGGCCGATCGGGTGGTGGCGGAATAGTTGCGGATGTCCATGGTCGATCAATCCTGCATCTCGCGGCCCGTGAGCCGCAGGAACACATCCTCCAGATTGGCCGGGCGATGCAGATAGCGCAACCCCGTCCGGCCCTTGAGTCGTGCGCTGATCGGTTCGGGGTCGGTCACATAGCAGAATAGCGTTTCGCCGCTGATCTCGGTGTGCTTCGCGAATGCCGACAACTCGTCGCGCAGCGCGGTCGGATCCGGCCCGTAGATCTCGATCACGTCGCAACCGATCTCCGATTCGATCAGTGCGTGCGGCGCGCCTTCGGCGATCTTGCGGCCTTCCTCGATCACGCACAGCCGATCGCACAGGCGCTCGGCTTCTTCCATGAAATGCGTGGTGATCAGGATCGTCTTGCCGCGCGCGAGCAGCGAGCGCAGCCGCTCCCACATCAGATGCCGCGCCTGAGGATCGAGGCCCGTCGTCGGCTCGTCGAGCACCAGCACATCGGGATCGTTGACGAGCGCGCGGGCGAGCGTGAGGCGGCGCTTCATGCCGCCCGACAGCTCGCCGACTTTCGCATCGGCCTTGTTCTCGAGCTTTGCGAATTCGAGCAGCGGCGGCACGAGCGCGCGTGCGGCCTGCGCCGACATCCCGAAATAGCGGCTGAACACGAGCAGGTTTTCCCGGACCGTGAAGTCGGGGTCGAGGTTGTCGAACTGCGGGACGACGCCGACCCGCCGGCGTGCATGTCGCGCACGCGATGGAACCGGTTCTCCGCACAGCGAAATGGTGCCTGCATCGGGGTGCGCGAGGCCGAGCAGCATCTTCAGCGTCGTGGTCTTGCCGGCGCCATTCGGGCCGAGCAGGCCATAGCATTCGCCGGCTTTCACGTTGAAGGACAGACCGTTGACGACGAGCTTGTCGCCATAGTGCTTTTCGACGTTGCGGAAATCGATCGGTGCGACGGACATGGGCGGGTTGTCGTTGTAAGCGGGCCGTTCTGCTGCCGGTGCGTGGCGGGTTGGCGAACGGATCGCGCGAATGCGTGTCACACGGGCATGGCCGAAGCATACGACGCCGGCGCGAGGTGGCCCGCTGGAGGTGGAACGGGCCATTCTAGTGCATCGGCTGCATCGCTTCAGCGCATGCCTGCACGGTGCGATGCAAGTGCGCACCGATCGTGCGCCGCACCATCGCGCACGCGCCGCGCGGGGCGAATCAGCGTTTTCCATCCCTTGCGTCCTGAATTGCGGCGCACCATGATGAATGCGTAGGCTCGTTGTCGCGATAGGGAGGCTCCATGGCTAGCTACAACAAGATTTTGCTGTGTTACGACGGCACGCTCGAAGGGCGCAAGGCGCTGCGTTGCGGCGCCAATCTCGCAATGGACCTGAAGGCCGAAACGCATTTGCTGTCGGTCGTCGACATGCGTTCGAGCATTGCGCAAAGCGCCGGTTTGCTGACCGATGTGGCGTGCGGCCGCTTCGAGGAAACCGCGCGCGAAATCCTGCAGGAAGGCGTGAACTGGCTGCGCGAGCGCGGCGTCCAGGCCGAAGGCCATTTCGCGTTCGGCTATCCGATCGACGAAATCGCGAATCTCGCGTCGGAGCTGAAGGTCGATCTCGTCGTCGTCGGCCACCGGTGCCGCAGCGGATTGTCGAGATGGTGGATGGGGTCGGGCAACACGCAACTGCTCGATCGCGTGAACTGCAGCATTCTGGTGGCGTGTTCGTCGGCGGAAGAGCAGAAGGCCGAAATCGCGCGCGAGCGTGAAGCGGCCATGGCGAACGGCAAATGATCTAAAGGCTGGATGGCCGCCTGACCGGCGATGCATGCCGGCCAGGCGTCGCACTGCCCGGCAGGGCGCGCGTCGAGCGCGGCCCTATGCGTGCAGGTCGATTCCGGACAATTTCCACGAGAACAGCCCGAAGCGGTGGAAGATCGCCGCATAGCGCGTGCCGTCGGCGCTGCGCTGATACGTCACGACGAATTCATCGATATTTCGGTAGCCCGCGCTGGTTTGCTGCTGGGGCGGCGCTTGCGTGGCTTCGTTCGGGCTGGCCGGTGCGGCGGACGCGGGGGCCGGCGACGAAGCCGCCGAAGCGGCCGTGTTTCCGCTCGGTACGCTGGCACTTGCCGGCGCCGCCGGATTGGCGGGCGGTGCGACAGGCGTGCTGCCGGGTGCATTGCCTGCGGACGGCTGATTTGACAACTCAGGCGGACGCTCGCCCGGATTGCCGCGTGGCGGCAATCCGCTCATCAGCGCGGCGACGCCTTCCGGGGTCGCATACGCATCGACCAGCGGGCCGATCAGGGCGGACCCGATCAGCGCGCCAATTACCGCGAACGGATTGTTTTTCTTCACTGCGTCGATCCGGCGCATCAACTCTTCCGTGACCTGCTGCTTCAGACTGACGCGCAGCGACGGAAAGTCGACATACTCACTGATCGCCTGCGCATCACGCGCATCGATCGCCGATTTCAGGCGACCGAGCGCGACGTACGGCGACGCATACGCATAGCCGAGCGTCGCAATGACGGCGACGATCAGCACGGCGATCAATAGGGGCTTGAGTCGCCGTGCGCGGCGCGACGATCCAGTCACGTTGCCTCCGGTGCGGGAATGTTCCCCAATCAGAGACCGCCCGGCGTGGCCGATCGTTCCTCTGCGATGCAGCGATCGATCATCCGGCACACGGCATCGATCGTGCCCACCATGATCAGGCGCGACCGGCCGTGATAGACGCGCACCGGCGCGCGGCGCGCGGGTTCCGCGTGATTCAGACCGGCGTTCAGCGATACCCGTGCGAACGCGGGGAGGGCTGACGGCAGCAGGGAAGCCTGCCGTTCGACTGCGACTTCTTCTTGCACTGGCGCCGCCGCGGACAGCGGTGCGCAGGGCGTGCGGCCGCGCAGATGACGCAGGCGACCGAATTGACGGAAAGGCAGCAGGCGGGCAAGGCGTTCCATGATGTTCTCCTAGCGAGACGGAATGTCAGAGTTCGCCCGAGCGGATCAGCCCGACGGCGATGCCTTCCAGCGCGAAATCCGCGCTGCCGGCCTTGACGAAGATGTTTTCGTAATCCGGGTTCTCCGCGATCAGCTCCAGGCCGCCGGGCCGGCGCATCAGGCGCTTGACCGTGACGTCGTCGCCGAGACGCGCGACGATGATCTGGCCGTCCTTCGCTTCCGTGCGTTTCTGCACGGCGAGAAGATCGCCGTCGAGAATGCCGGCGTCGCGCATCGACAGGCCGCGCACCTTCAGCAGATAGTCGGGCTTGCTGGTGAACAGCGCGGGATCGCACGCGTAATGATGCGAGATGTGCTCCTGCGCAAGGATCGGGCTACCGGCCGCGACGCGGCCGACGAGCGGCAGCGACAGTTGCATCAGGCCGGCGTGCGGCAGCGTGAACTGGTGCGGGGCGTCGTCGAGGCCGAGCAGCCGGATGCCGCGTGATGCGCCGGCGGCCAACTCGATCACGCCCTTGCGCGCCAGCGCGCGCAGGTGCTCCTCGGCCGCATTCGGCGAGCTGAAGCCCAGTTCGGCCGCGATCTCGGCGCGGGTGGGCGGGTATCCGGAGCGCTCGATCGCGCGACGGATCAAGTCGAACACTTGCTGCTGACGGGCGGTGAGTTTGGTCATGGCTTAACTGTATGGATAGACAGTGAGCTGTATTTTTATACAGTACTTGGTGAATTTCAAGTGTTACTTGAGGTTCGACGCGATCGCGCCGGTTCCGGCGTGATTTCGCGACGCCCGGACGCCGGTTCGTCCGTCGCAACCGTCCGTCCCGTATGCGTTAGCACTTTTGAGTATTAAAAAATGAGGAACGATTATTTTTAATCATGTAAGCCGTTCGCTAGACTGGCCCGACATCGCAATACCGACAACACTGGAGAACCAAGGATGGCGAAGCGCAATACGGGGCTGGTGGGCGGAGTGGGCCGCCTGATCGCAACACTCGCGCTGGGCGCGGCGGCGGCGCTGGGCGTCGCGACGCATGCGCAGGCCGATACGACCTTCCTGAACGTGTCGTACGACCCGACGCGCGAGCTGTATCAGGATTTCAACCAGGCGTTCGGCAAGGAGTGGAAGGCGAAGACGGGCGAAACCGTCAACTTCAAGCAGTCGCACGGCGGTTCGGGCGCGCAGGCGCGCTCGGTGCTCGACGGCCTGCAGGCCGACGTCGTCACGCTGGCGCTGGCGTACGACATCGACGCGCTCGCGAACAAGGGGCTCGTGAACAAGGATTGGCAGAAGCGCCTGCCCGACAACGCGTCGCCGTACACGTCGACGATCGTGTTCCTCGTGCGCAAGGGCAATCCGAAGGGGATCAAGGACTGGGACGACCTGACCAGGCCGGGCATCTCGATCGTCACGCCGAACCCGAAGACTTCGGGCGGCGCGCGCTGGAACTACCTGGCCGCATGGGCATACGCGCAGCACAAGCCGGGCGGCAACGAGCAGACGGCGAAGGAATTCGTCACGAAGCTCTACAAGAACGCAGGCGTGCTCGATTCGGGCGCGCGGGGCGCGACGACGAGCTTCGTGCAGCGCGGGATCGGCGACGTGCTGATCGCCTGGGAAAACGAGGCGTTCCTGTCGGTCAAGGAATTCGGTACCGACAAGTTCGAGATCGTGGTGCCGTCGGTGAGCATCCTGGCCGAGCCGCCCGTCGCGGTGGTCGACAAGGTGGTCGACAAGAAGGGCACGCGCAAGCTGGCCGAGGCCTACCTGAACTTCCTGTATAGCCCGCAGGGCCAGGAAATCGCAGCGCGCAACTACTACCGGCCGCGTTCGAAAAGCGTGCCGGCGGAGCTGACCAAGCAGTTCCCGAAGCTGAAGCTGTACACGGTCGACGACACGTTCGGCGGCTGGACGAATGCGCAGAAGACGCATTTCGCGGACGGCGGCGTGTTCGATTCGATCTACAAGCCGCAGTAACGCCATAACGACATAACGACAAGCGGCGTGCCACGACAGCGCGCCGCATCCCCGACGGGGCGCCGGCGCGATTCACTGCGCCGGCGTTTGCGTCGGGCCCGTGAGCAGCATCGACCCAGCAAGAGCATCCGATGACGACGTACACCTTTCGCAAGCCGAGCGCGCTGCCCGGTTTCGGCGTGACACTCGGCATCACGGTGGCTTATTTGAGCCTCGTGGTGCTGATTCCGCTCGCCGCCACCTTTCTGAAGACCGCGACGCTGTCGTGGGACCAGTTCGTCACCGCCGTCACGTCGCCGCGCGTGCTCGCGTCGTACCGGCTGACGTTCTCGGCCGCGCTCGGCGGCGCGCTGATCAATGCCGTGTTCGGCTTCCTCGTCGCGTGGGTGCTGGTGCGCTACACGTTTCCGTTCAAGCGTCTCGTCGATGCGATCGTCGATCTGCCGTTCGCGTTGCCGACGTCGGTGGCCGGCATCTCGCTCGCGGCCGTCTACGCGACCAACGGCTGGGTCGGCCAGTACCTGGCGCCGCTCGGCATCAAGATCGCGTTCACGCCGGCCGGCGTGCTGGTCGCGCTGACCTTCATCGGGCTGCCGTTCGTCGTGCGCACCGTGCAGCCGGTGCTCGAGGATTTCGAGCGCGAGCAGGAAGAAGCCGCCGCGTGCCTCGGCGCGTCGCGCTGGCTGACGTTCCGACGCGTCGTGCTGCCGGCCGTGCTGCCGGCATTGCTCACCGGTTTCGCGCTCGCGTTCGCGCGCGCGCTCGGCGAATACGGATCGGTGATCTTCATCGCCGGCAACGTGCCGATGAAATCCGAGATTACGTCGCTGCTGATCATCACGAAGCTCGAGCAGTACGACTACGCGGGCGCGACCGCGCTGGCGGTCGTGATGCTGGTCGTGTCGTTCCTGATGCTGCTGCTGATCAACACGCTGCAGTGGTATCTGCAGCGCAGGACGAGCAAGGGCGCGAGCGGTCCGGCGCCCGCCGCCGTCAACGTCGTCAACGCCGTCGCGGCAGGAGGCCAGCAATGAGCCAGGAGGCCACCGTCGTGCTGAAAACCCCGTCGCCGGCCGCGCGCGTCGCGAAGCGGCTCGACCCCGTCAGCGAGTCGCGCGTCGTGCGCTGGCTGCTCACGGGCATCGCGCTGGCGTTCCTCGCGTTCTTCCTCGTCGTGCCGCTCGCCGCGGTGTTCGTCGAGGCGCTGCGCAAGGGCGTCGGCTTCTATCTCGAATCGCTGGCCGATCCCGATGCGTGGTCGGCGATCAAGCTGACGCTGACCGTCGCCGTGATCGCGGTGCCGCTGAATCTCGTGTTCGGCGTGTGCGCATCGTGGGCGATCGCGAAGTTCGAATTCCGCGGCAAGGCGCTGCTGACGACGCTGATCGACCTGCCGTTCTCGGTGTCGCCGGTGATCTCGGGCCTCGTGTACGTGCTGCTGTTCGGCGCGCAGGGCTGGTTCGGGCCGTGGCTGCAGGATCACGACGTGCAGATCATCTTCGCGGTGCCGGGCATCGTGCTCGCGACGATCTTCGTCACGTTCCCGTTCGTCGCGCGCGAGCTGATTCCGCTGATGCAGGCGCAAGGCACCGACGAGGAAGAGGCCGCGCGCGTGCTCGGCGCGTCGGGCTGGCAGATCTTCCGCCGCGTGACGCTGCCGAACGTGAGGTGGGGCCTGCTCTACGGCGTGATCCTGTGCAATGCGCGCGCGATGGGCGAGTTCGGCGCGGTGTCGGTCGTGTCGGGCCACATCCGCGGCGTGACCGACACGATGCCGCTGCACGTGGAGATTCTGTACAACGAATACAACTTCGCGGCGGCGTTCGCGGTGGCGTCGGTGCTGGCGCTGCTCGCGCTCGTCACGCTCGCGCTGAAGCTGCTCGCCGAGCGTCATCTCGCGGCCGAACTGGCCGACGCCGTTCCCGCACATGCCGGCCCGGTCGGCACCGTTTCGTCGAAATCGTAAAGAGGCCACCAGAATGGGTATCACCGTCCGTAACCTTCAGAAGCGCTTCGGCGATTTCACGGCGCTCGACAACGTGTCGCTCGACTTTCCGCCCGGCGAACTGGTCGCGCTGCTCGGGCCGTCCGGCTGCGGCAAGACCACGCTGCTGCGCGTGATCGCGGGCCTCGAGCACGCGGACGCCGGCCAGGTCGTGCTGCAGGGGCTCGACGTCGCGTCGGTCGGCGCGCGCGACCGCCAGGTCGGCTTCGTGTTCCAGCACTACGCGCTGTTTCGCCACATGACGGTGTTCGAGAACGTCGCGTTCGGCCTGCGCGTGAAGCCGCGCCGCGAGCGGCCGTCGGAAGCCGCGATTCGCGAGAAGGTGCATGAGCTGCTCAAGCTCGTGCAGCTCGACTGGCTCGCGCAGCGTTACCCGTCCGAGCTGTCGGGCGGCCAGCGCCAGCGCATCGCGCTCGCCCGCGCGCTCGCGGTCGAGCCGAAGGTGCTGCTGCTCGACGAACCGTTCGGCGCGCTCGACGCGAAGGTCCGCAAGGAGCTGCGCGGCTGGCTGCGTCGCCTGCACGACGACCTGCACATCTCGACGATCTTCGTCACGCACGACCAGGAAGAGGCGCTCGAAGTGGCCGATCGCATCGTCGTGCTGAACCGAGGCCACGTCGAGCAGGTCGGCAGCCCGCAGGACGTCTACGATCATCCGCAAAGCGCGTTCGTGTACGAGTTCCTGGGTGCGGCGAACCGGCTGCCGGGCACGGTTGCCGGGCGCGGTTTCGTCGCCGAGGGTGCGGCTGCGCCGATCGAGGTCGATGCCGATTTCGCGGGCCCCGCGAACGCGTATGTGCGGCCGCACGATCTGCAGCTGTGGCCGGCGGGCGAAGGGCACCGCGACGGCATCGCGGTGGACGTGCGGCGCGTGATTCCGCTCGGCGGTTCGGTGCGCGTGGAGCTCGAGGCGCGCGCGGGCGGCGCGCTCGAGGCGGAACTCGACCGCGATGCATGGCGGGCGCTTTCGCTGCAGGTCGGCGACGGCGCGACGGCCGTGCCGCGCGCCGTGCGGGTGTTTCCCGCGCGTTGACGAGACAATGCAGGGCAGAGGGCGGGATTCGCTCCGATTCGACAATCAAACAACGACAGCCTAAGAGGCATACCCATGAATTTTCAGCAATTGCGGTTCGTGCGCGAAGCGGTGCGCCAGAACATGAACCTGACGGAAGTCGCGAACGTGCTGTACACGTCGCAGTCGGGCGTGTCGAAGCAGATCAAGGATCTGGAGGATGAGCTGGGCGTCGACATCTTCATTCGGCGCGGCAAGCGGCTGACGGGGCTCACGGAGCCCGGCAAGGCGGTGCATCAGCTGATCGAGCGGATGCTGCTCGATGCCGAGAACCTGCGCCGCGTCGCGCGCCAGTTCGCCGATCAGGACAGCGGCCACCTCGTCGTCGCGACGACGCACACGCAGGCGCGCTACGCGCTGCCGAAGGTGATCCGGCAGTTCACCGACGTGTTCCCGAAGGTGCATCTCGCGCTGCGCCAGGGCAGCCCGCAGCAGATCGCGCAAATGATCCTGAACGGCGAGGCCGATCTCGGCATCTCGACCGAGGCGCTCGACCGCTATCCGGACATCGTCACGTTCCCGTGCTATTCGTGGCACCACACGGTCGTCGTGCCGAAGGGCCACCCGCTCGTCGGCCGCGAGAACCTGACGCTCGAGGAGATTGCCGAGTACCCGATCATCACGTACGACCAGGACTTCACGGGGCGCTCGCACATCGACCAGGCGTTCGCGCAGGCGGGCGCCGTGCCCGACGTCGTGCTGACCGCGATCGACGCGGACGTGATCAAGACCTACGTCGAGCTCGGAATGGGGATCGGCGTGGTCGCGGCGATGGCCTACGATCCGCAGCGCGACACGGGGCTCGTCGCGCTCGATACGCAGCACCTGTTCGAGGCGAGCACGACGCGGGTCGGGTTGCGCAAGGGCGCGTTCCTGCGTGCGTATGCGTACCGGCTGATCGAAATGTTCGCGCCGCATCTGAACGAAGCGGAAATTGCCGGGCAGTTGCGCGAAGCCGTCTGACCCGCGCGTGTCGTGCGCCGTCCGGGCCGATGCCGCGGACGGCGCGACATGCATCATGCGCAGGCTGCCGTACCTCGTACCGGGCGGCGGCGGGGGATTGCCGCCGTCGGTCGCGTCTGGAGCCTCAGCCGAGGCTTCCGATCAGGTGGGTCGCGTCAGGCGACGACCATCGACACGCGTTTCCGTGTCAACAGAAAAACAAGAACGATCCGCAACGCCGAGTCTCGGCGCGGAACGCAAGATCGGCAGCCATTCTCATTCGCGAAGCAGCGCCGGACGCATCGCCGGTTCCGTCACGGTCGACCCCATATCGGGACGGTGGACGCCGGCGATCCGCGTGCCGATCGCGTTGTTCGCGCCGAACCGCTTCATCATCGGGCCGCCGGCGCGCGAAGCGCTTCGGCAGGCCGCCGCCGGCATCCCGAGTGTCGTATTTGCGCATCGTGAAGCGCGCTCGCGCGCTCCGAATAAACCCTTAAATATTGATCAGACAGGTTGCGCGCCGAAGCGAATCGGTACAGCATAGCCTTCACTCCGCCGGCGTCCCCGCCGGCGGCGGCGCGTCAACGACAGCACGCGCCAGGCAGTCGGCCGTCTGCCTCGCTTCCATTCCGTGGTACCGACAGCAGCATCGATGGCCATTGCCCGGGTAGTGTGGCGCAAACGTTTGCTCACATTAAAACAACAACCAAACAACAATCCGGCCCTTCGGGCCAGTCGCCAGGAGATGTGTATGAATGTCCGCTTTCGCCGTCGCTTCCTGACCGCCGCGCTCGCCGCCGTCGCGGTGGCCGCCGCACCGGCTGTCCACGCGCAATCCGCCGCCAAGCCGAAGGTCGCGCTCGTGATGAAGTCGCTCGCCAACGAGTTTTTCCTGACCATGGAAACGGGCGCGAAGGAATACCAGAAACACAACGCGAGCCAGTTCGACCTGATCACGAACGGTATCAAGGACGAGACCGACACCGCGAACCAGATCCGCATCGTCGAGCAGATGATCGTCTCGAAGGTCGATGCGATCGTGCTCGCGCCGGCCGATTCGAAGGCGCTCGTGCCGGTCGTGAAGAAAGCCGTCGACGCCGGCATCGTCGTCGTGAACATCGACAACCGGCTCGATCCCGATGTGCTGAAGTCGAAGAACCTGAACGTGCCGTTCGTCGGCCCGGACAACCGCAAGGGCGCGCGCAAGATCGGCGATTACCTCGCGAAGCGGCTGAAGGCGGGCGACCAGGTCGGCATCGTCGAAGGCGTGTCGACGACCACCAACGCGCAGCAGCGCACGGCCGGCTTCGAGGACGCGATGAAGGCGGGCGGGATGAAGGTCGTGTCGGTGCAGTCGGGCGAATGGGAAATCGACAAGGGCAATGCGGTGGCCGCCGCGATGCTCAACGAATACCCGAACCTGAAGGCGCTGCTGTGCGGCAACGACAACATGGCGATCGGCGCCGTGTCGGCCGTGCGCGCGGCCGGCAAGCAGGGCAAGGTGCTCGTGGTCGGCTACGACAACATCAACGCGATCAAGCCGATGCTGAAGGACGGCCGCGTGCTCGCGACCGCCGACCAGTACGCGGCGAAGCAGGCCGTGTTCGGCATCGACACGGCGCTCAAGGCGATCGCCGAGCATCGCAAGCAGGCCGACATGTCCGGCGTGGTCGAGACGCCGGTGGATCTCGTGACGAAGTAACGCCGCACCGGTCCGGCCGCCGCCCTCAAGAATCCGGCGCGGCGGCCGTTATCCGGTGTGAGCGCGATCACGGCCACTGCATGCACATGCACTTGTGAGCGTCACCCCCGCGCGCCGCGTGCGCGCGGCCGCAACCAGGATCGCGATGGAACCGACCTTCCAACCCTCCCGTTCAGCCCACCCCGTGCTGTCCGTATCCGGCATCGGCAAGACCTATGCCGAACCCGTGCTCGCCGACGTCACGCTGACCCTCGACGCGGGCCAGGCGCTCGCGCTGACGGGCGAGAACGGCGCCGGCAAGAGCACGCTGTCGAAGATCATCGGTGGGCTCGTCGACCCTACCACCGGCACGATGCAGCTCGGCGGCCAGGCCTATGCGCCGGCGAGCCGCACGCAGGCCGAGGCGCTGGGCGTACGCATGGTGATGCAGGAGCTGAACCTGCTGCCGACGCTGAGCGTCGCCGAAAACCTGTTCCTGAACCGCCTGCCGCGGCGCTTCGGAATCATCGATCGCGCGCGGCTGCGCGACGACGCGCGCGCGGCGATGGCGCAGGTCGGGCTCGACGCGGTCGATCCGGATACGCCGGTCGGCGCGCTCGGCATCGGCCACCAGCAGATGGTCGAGATCGCGCGCAACCTGATCGGTGACTGCCGCGTGCTGATTCTCGACGAGCCGACCGCGATGCTGACCGCGCGCGAAGTCGAGCTGCTGTTCGAGCAGATCGACCGGCTGAAGGCGCGTGGCGTCGCGATCGTCTATATCTCGCACCGGCTCGAGGAGCTCGCACGCGTCGCCGAGCGCGTCGCGGTGTTGCGCGACGGCCGGCTCGTGCATGCGGGCGACATGGCGGCGACGACGTCCGACGGGCTCGTCACGCTGATGGTCGGGCGCGAGATCGGCGAACACATCGATCTCGGCGAGCGCCGTTTCGGCGCGCCGCGGCTCGCCGTATCGGGCCTCACGCGCGGGACGGCCGTGCGCGACGTCTCGCTCGAGGTGCGCGCGGGCGAGATCTTCGGCATCTCGGGGCTGATCGGCGCGGGGCGCACCGAGCTGCTGCGGCTGATCTACGGCGCCGATACGCCGGATGCCGGGGCGATCTCGGTGGGTCAGCCGCTGAAGCCGGCGCGGATCGCGTCGCCGGCCGATGCGGTGAAGCTGGGCATCGCGCTGATCACCGAGGATCGCAAGGGCGAAGGGTTGCTGCTGTCGCAGCCGATCGCCGCGAACGTGTCGCTCGGCCAGCTCGACCGGCTCGCGCGCGGCGGCATCGTCGATTCGGCGCGCGAAACGGCGCTCGCCGAGCAGCAGATCGATGCGCTGCGGATCCGCACGCACGGGGCGACGCAGCCGGTCGGCGAGCTGTCGGGCGGCAACCAGCAGAAGGTCGTGATCGGCCGCTGGCTCGCGCGTGACATGGGCGTGCTGCTGTTCGACGAGCCGACGCGCGGGATCGACGTCGGCGCCAAATTCGAGATCTACACTTTGATGGGCGCGCTCGCGCGCGAAGGCCGCGCGCTCGTGGTCGTATCGAGCGACCTGCGCGAGCTGATGCTGATTTGCGACCGGATCGGCGTGATGTCGGCCGGGCGCATGACGGCCGTGTTCGAGCGCGGCAACTGGACCCAGGATGCGCTGCTGGCCGCGGCGTTCGCCGGCTTCGGCCGCGAGACGCCGGCGGCGGCCATGCAGCATCCGGACGCGGGGCAGGCGCGCGGCGCCGCTCCGGGCACTTCGACGACAGGACGACAGGAATGACCCAGCCACCCGTATCCCCGACCGACGCAGGCGCGCAGCAGGACGTGACGGGGCGCCGCGCGCGCACGCTGTCCGGCACGCGGCTCGGCCTGTCGAACTATCTCGGGCTCGCCGGCGCGCTGGCCGCGATGATCGCGCTGTTCTCGGTGCTGAGTTCGCATTTCCTGACCTACGACACGTTCAGCACGATCGCGAACCAGATTCCCGATCTCGTCGTGATGTCGGTCGGGATGACCTTCGTGCTGATCATCGCCGGGATCGATCTGTCGGTCGGCTCGGTGCTCGCGCTCGCCGCGTCGATGGTCAGCGTCGCCGCGCTGAAATGGCAGTGGGGGCCGCTGCCGGCCGCGCTGATCGGGATCGCGGTCGCGACCGCGACGGGCGCGTTGACCGGCGCGGTCACGGTCGGCTGGCGGATTCCGTCGTTCATCGTGTCGCTCGGCGTGCTGGAGGCCGCGCGCGGCCTCGCGTACCAGCTGACGAATTCGCGCACCGCGTATATCGGCGACGCATTCGATTTCCTGTCGAACCCGATCGCGCTCGGCATCTCGCCGGCATTCCTGATCGCGGTCGCGGTGATGATCGCGGCCCAGTTCGTGCTCACGCGCACGGTGTTCGGGCGCTATCTGATCGGCATCGGCACGAACGAGGAAGCGGTGCGACTTGCAGGGGTTAACCCGCGGCCGTATAAAATTCTCGTATTCGCACTGATGGGCGCGCTCGCGGGGCTCGCGTCGCTGTTCCAGATTTCGCGGCTCGAGGCGGCCGATCCGAACGCGGGCGCGGGCCTCGAACTGCAGGTCATCGCCGCCGTCGTGATCGGCGGCACGAGCCTGATGGGCGGGCGCGGCTCGGTGATCAGCACGTTCTTCGGCGTGTTGATCATCTCCGTGCTGGCCGCGGGGCTGGCGCAGATCGGGGCGAACGAGCCGACGAAACGGATCATCACGGGCGCGGTGATCGTGGTGGCGGTCGTGCTCGATACGTATCGCAGCCGGCGTACGCGCGTGCGGTAACAAGACACACAGAACAGACCAGAGAGAAACGGGAAATGGCGACGATCAAGGATGTGGCGGCCATGGCGGGCGTGTCGTTTACGACCGTCTCGCACGTGGTGAACAATTCGCGGCCGGTGTCCGCGGATGTGCGTGCGAAGGTCGAGGGCGCGATCCGCGAGCTGAATTACGTGCCGTCGGCCGTGGCGCGCTCGCTGAAGGCACGTTCGACGGCGACCATCGGCCTCGTCGTGCCGAACAGCACGAATCCGTACTTCGCGGAGCTTGCGCGCGGCATCGAGGATCAGTGCGCGGCCAACGGCTATTGCGTGTTCTTCTGCAATTCAGACGACGATCCCGTGAAGCAGCGCAACTACCTGCGCGTGCTGCAGGAAAAGCGCATCGACGGGCTGATCGTCGCGTCGGCGGGCGAGGACGCGGTGCTCGCGCAGACGCTCGCCGATATCCACGCGCCGCTCGTCGTCGTCGACCGCAACATCGAGGGGCTCGCGGCCGATCTCGTACAGATCGACCACGAGCGCGGCGCGTACCTGGCGACGCGCCATCTGCTCGAACTCGGACACGCGAAGATCGGCTGCATCACCGGGCCGACCGACACCGCCGTCAGCGCGATGCGCGTGCACGGCTTCATCCGCGCGATGGCCGAGCGCGGGGTCGACATCGTGCCGGGCGCGATCGCCGAAAGCGATTTTTCGTGCCTGGGCGGCTATCACGCGGCGTCGCGGCTGTTCGAATCGGTGCGGCCGAGCGCGATCTTCGCGGGCAACGACCTGATGGGTGTCGGCGCGCTGCGCGCGGCGGCCGAGCGCGGGATGCGCGTGCCCGACGACTGCTCGATCATCGGATTCGACGACATCGAATTTTCCCGCTACACGTATCCGGCGCTGTCGACGGTCGGCCAGTCGGTGCGCGCGCTCGGCGAAATGGCCGCGCAGACGCTGATCGAACGGATCGGCGGCGGTTCGACCGCCGTGCCGAGCCGTCGCCGCGTCGTGTCGCCGCGCCTCGTGCTGCGCGAATCGACGGCGGTCTACCGCGAGCCGGCCACGCCGGGCGCTCGCGCATGACGGCGAGCGCAACGGGCGCCGGCCGCGTGACGGTGGTCGGCAGCCTCAACATGGATCTCGTCGTACGGGCGCCGCGACTGCCGCTGCCGGGCGAAACGCTTGCCGGGCATGCATTCGCGCAGGCAGCGGGCGGCAAGGGCGGCAACCAGGCCGTCGCCGCCGCCCGGCTCGGCGCGCAGGTCGCGATGATCGGCTGCGTCGGCGCGGATGCGCACGGCGCGGCCCTGCGCGCGGGCCTCGAGGCCGAGGGAATCGACTGCAGGGGGCTCGCGACGAGCGCGTCGGCGTCGACCGGCGTCGCGCTGATCGTCGTCGACGATGCGAGCCAGAACGCGATCGTGATCGTCGCGGGCGGCAACGGCGAAGTCACGACCGACACGATCGCCCGGCACGAGGCCGCGCTCGCGGCGGCCGACGTGCTGATCTGCCAGCTCGAGACGCCGCCGGACGCGGTGTTCGCGGCATTGTCGGCCGGGCGCCGGCTCGGCCGCACGGTGGTGCTCAATCCGGCCCCGGCCGTCGCGCCGCTGCCGGATGGCTGGCTGCCGCTCGTCGATTACCTGATCCCGAACGAAGTCGAGGCGGCCGCGCTGACCGGTCTGCCGGTGCGCGACCCGGCGCAGGCCGAAGCCGCCGCGCGGGCGCTCCAGGCCGGCGGCGCGCGCAACGTGCTGGTCACGCTCGGCGCGCGCGGCGTGCTCGCGCTGACGGCCGACGGCACCGCGCGACACTACCCGGCGCCGGTCGTGCAGGCCGTCGACACGACGGCGGCCGGCGACACCTTCATCGGCGGTTTTTCCGCACGGCTCGCGGCCGGCGCGGACGTCGACACGGCCATCCGCTTCGCGCAACGCGCGGCGGCGCTGTCGGTCACGCGCGCCGGCGCGCAACCGTCGATCCCGACCCGCGCCGAACTGGCCGACTAGGGCCGGATCACCGGTTTCCGATTCCGCCACACGGCCCGCCCGTCGCACGAGACGGTCGGGGCTGCGGCTCGCCGTGCGTCGGCGGCCGTCTCTTGTTCTCCGTCCCGACCCGAATTGCGTCAATTATTCAGCGATTTGTAATAAACAGACAAATAATTCGAAATAATGACGTAAAAACCATCAAGTTATGCGCCGCACGGTCGTAAATGCACCAAGTGAAGCAATGCTTCGAGCCAACGGGCCGGGCCCGTTCATGACGACGCAATACAGGATGGATGATGGTGTTCAGGAACCTGACGATTCGTGCGCGCATCGGTTTGACGATGGCGTTTCTGGCGGTACTGCTGGGTGTCACCGGCGTGCTCGGTCTGTACGGGATGACGCGTTCGAACGATTCGACGCGCGAGATTTTCACGAACCAGATGCCGAGCGCGGTCGACGTGTCGGTCGCGGAAATGTTCGCCGCGCGCGAACGCCTCGCGCTCGACCGCGCGGCGCTGCTGGCCGGCACGCCCGACGCGGCGGTCGCCGTCGAGCGCAGCCGCACGATGCGCACGCAGTCCGACGCGTGGTGGCAGAAGTATCTCGCGCTGCCGCGCGGCGCCGATGAGGATCGGCTCGCCCAGGACGTCGCCGCCCGGCGCAAGGTGCTGCAGGACACCTGCGACGCGTTCGCGAGCGCGATCGGCACGGGCGATCACGACCGGATCGGCGACGGCGCAAAGCAGCTTCAAGTGCGCTACAACGAGCTGGCCGTGGCCGGCGAAGCGCTGCGCAACTTCCAGTTCACCGATGCGCAGGCGAGCTTCAATCGCGCGGAATCGATGTTCGACACGTTACGCGTGCTGTCGATCGTCGTGCTGCTGGCCGGCGTTGCCGCCGCGGTGCTGTCGTGGCTGACGCTGAGCCGCGCGATCGGCCGCCCGATTACCGATGCGCTGTCACATTTCGACGCGATCGCCGCGGGCGACCTGCGCCGGCCGATCGTCGTTGACCGGCGTGACGAGATGGGTCGGTTGCTGGAAGGCCTCGCGAGGATGCAGCGCGGGCTCGTCGACACGGTGCGCACCGTGCGCGGCGGCAGCGAGTCGATCGCGACCGCGGCCCGCCAGATCGCGGCCGGCAACATCGACCTGTCGTCGCGTACCGAGGAACAGGCCGCCGCGCTGCAGGAAACCGCGTCGAGCATGGAGCAGCTGACCGGCACCGTGAAGCAGAATGCGGACAATGCGCGTCAGGCAAGCTCGCTGGCCGCGAATGCGTCCGACATTGCAAACAAGGGGAATACGGTGGTGGGCCAGGTGGTCGGCACGATGGGCGAAATCAACGACAGCTCGGCGAAAATCGCGGACATCATCGCGATCATCGAGGGAATCGCGTTCCAGACCAACATTCTTGCGCTGAATGCGGCCGTCGAAGCCGCGCGGGCGGGCGAGGAAGGCCGCGGCTTCGCGGTCGTCGCCGGCGAAGTGCGCAGCCTCGCGCAGCGTTCGTCGAGTGCGGCGAAGGAAATCAAGGCGCTGATCGACGCGTCGGTGGAGCGGATCCGGACCGGCTCGACGCTGGTCGACGAAGCCGGGCGCACGATGAACGACGTGATCGGCGCGGTCCAGCGCGTGACGGACATCATGGGCGAGATCGCGGCGGCGTCCGAGGAGCAGAGCGGCGGGATCGACCAGGTGGCGCGCGCGGTCGCGCAGATGGACGAGGTCACGCAGCAGAATGCGGCGCTCGTCGAGGAAGCTGCGGCCGCCGCGCAGTCGCTCGAGGAACAGGCGGCCCGCCTGCGCGAAACGGCGGCGGTATTCCAGCTCGACGACGAAGCGGCGCCCGCGGGCACCGCCGTTGCGGTGGCGCGGCACACGCCGCGTGCGCCTTCCGCGCCGGCGGCTGCGCCGGTACAGACTGCCGCGCGCATCGAACGCGATGCCGCGCCGAAACGCGCGGCCGCCGCGATGCCGGCGCGCAAGCCTGCCGCCGCATCGGCTGCGTCCGCGCCCGCGCCGGCTGCCGCGACCGCCGGCGGCGACGACTGGGAGACGTTCTGATCCGCGCGCGCCGCGTATCTATCCCCATTTGGTGACGAACGACGCCCGCGATCCGCGGGCGTCGTCGTTTCTGCGACAGCCGAATGTGACAGCACGGACGATCGATCGGGCATCGGCACGTGGATCGCGCATCGCACGTCACGCGTCGCGCATCGACGGATTCGCGCGGATGCGCTGCGTGCGCGTCATGTTCCCGCGTTCGTCGTACGGGTATGTCCGTAAGGGACTGCGAAAAAAATTTGTAACGGTGCGCGCGGCGTGTCATCGCACGCGGCCGCTCGAACGTATAGGGATGAAGGGGGGAAGTGGCGACGTCGGAGGCGTCCAACGCACGAGCCGTTTCGATGTTCGACGAGACGCGGCGGATGCAGTTTCTGCGGCTCGGGAGGTCAATTGTAAAACGACGAAATGCGTTGTCCAAGCGGTGTTGTCGAGAATGACGAACTTCATACGAAGAGTTCGTGAAAAAAAATAAGAAAGGGTTTAGGATGAATTCGAACGCGCTTGCTTTTGCGCAGTCGTACGAAGGCAGGCACGTCTTCAGACTCAGGCGAGGGAGGTAGCATGGATATTTACAGCAGCTTCGCGAACCGCTTCGAAAAAACGCGAGAGGAAGAGCTCTCGCTGGAGGAGTATCTCGCGCTCTGCAAGAACGATCCATCCGCGTATGCGACGGCGGGTGAACGCATGCTGGAAGCAATCGGGGAACCTGAACAGATCGATACCCGCAACGACCCGCGCCTGTCGCGGATCTTCGCGAACAAGGTCATCAAGGTGTATCCGGCATTCCGTGAGTTCTACGGAATGGAGGAGGTGATCGAGCAGGTGGTCGCGTATTTCCGCCACGCTGCGCAAGGTCTTGAAGAGAAGAAGCAGATCCTCTATCTGCTGGGCCCGGTGGGCGGCGGCAAGTCGTCGATCGCCGAGCGTCTGAAGCAACTGATGGAGCGCGTGCCGTTCTATGCGCTGAAGGGCTCGCCCGTCAACGAATCGCCGCTCGGGCTGTTCGACTACGACGAGGATGGCCCGATCCTCGAGGAACAGTACGGCATTCCGCGCCGCTATCTGAAAAGCATCCTGAGTCCGTGGGCCGTCAAGCGCCTGCACGAATACAACGGCGACATCCGCCAGTTCCGCGTGGTGCGACGCTATCCGTCGATCCTGCGGCAGGTCGGCATCGCGAAGACGGAGCCGGGCGACGAGAACAATCAGGACATCTCGTCGCTGGTCGGCAAGGTCGATATCCGCAAGCTCGAACAGTACGCGCAGGACGATGCCGACGCATACAGCTACTCGGGCGGCCTGTGCCTCGCGAACCAGGGCCTGCTCGAATTCGTCGAAATGTTCAAGGCGCCGATCAAGGTGCTGCACCCGCTGCTGACCGCCACGCAGGAAGGCAACTTCAAGGGCACCGAAGGTTTCGGCGCGATTCCGTTCGACGGCGTGATTCTTGCCCACTCGAACGAATCGGAGTGGAAGGCCTTCCGCAACAACCGCAACAACGAGGCACTGCTCGACCGGATCTTCGTCGTGAAGGTGCCGTACTGCCTGCGCGTGTCGGAAGAGATCAAGATCTACGAGAAGCTGATCCGCAATTCGTCGCTGGCCGAAGCCGTGTGCGCGCCGGGCACGCTGAAGATGATGTCGCAGTTCTCGGTGCTGTCGCGCCTGCACGAGCCGGAGAATTCGAGCCTGTTCTCGAAGATGCAGGTGTACGACGGCGAAAACCTGAAGGACACCGATCCGAAGGCGAAGTCGTACCAGGAGTATCGCGACTACGCGGGCGTCGACGAAGGGATGACCGGCGTATCGACGCGCTTCGCGTTCAAGATCCTGTCGCGCGTGTTCAACTTCGATACGAGCGAGGTCGCGGCCAACCCGGTGCACCTGATGTACGTGCTCGAACAGCAGATCGAACGCGAGCAGTTCCCGCCGGAAACCGAGCAGAAGTACCTGTCCTTCGTGAAGGACGTGCTCGCGTCGCGCTACGCGGAGTTCATCGGCAAGGAGATCCAGACGGCGTATCTCGAATCGTATTCGGAATACGGCCAGAACATCTTCGATCGCTACGTCACGTATGCGGACTTCTGGATCCAGGATCAGGAATTCCGCGACCACGACACGGGCGAGAGCTTCGACCGCGCCGCGCTGAACGCGGAGCTGGAGAAGATCGAGAAGCCGGCCGGGATCAGCAATCCGAAGGATTTCCGCAACGAGATCGTGAATTTCGTGTTGCGCGCACGGGCGGCGAACGCCGGCAAGAACCCCGTGTGGACGAGCTACGAGAAGTTGCGTGTCGTGATCGAGAAGAAGATGTTCTCGAACACCGAGGAACTGTTGCCGGTGATTTCGTTCAACGCCAAGGGTTCGGCGGAGGAGCAGCGCAAGCATGAGGACTTTGTGAACCGGATGGTCGCGAAGGGCTATACGCCGAAGCAGGTGAGGCTGCTTTGCGACTGGTACCTGCGCGTGCGCAAGTCGTCATGACACGCGCGGTATCGCGCCCGGACGGCGAGTCCGTACGGGCGCTTTCAGAGGCGCCGCCCGCATGACGGCAGACGGCATGCGCGGCGAGTGCCCCGGCAGATCGACTTTCGAGCGGGAGACCGGGAGTGCTTCATCAAATCATCGACCGCAGGCTGGCCGGCAAGAACAAGAGCATCGCCAATCGCGAACGCTTTCTGCGTCGCGTCAAGAACTACATTCGTCGTGCCGTGTCCGACGCGGTGCGCGACCGTAGCATCAAGGATATCCAGAGCACGCAGAGCATCACGATCCCGCGCAAGGACATCGCGGAGCCGAATTTCCGGCACGCGCCGGGCGGGCGTCGTGAATACGTGCACCCCGGCAACGAGGACTACGTGCGCGGCGACAAGATTCCGCGTCCGCAGGGCGGCTCGGGCGGCGGCGGCAGTCAGGCGAGCAACGAGGGCGAAGGGCAGGACGATTTCGTGTTCGAGCTGTCGCGCGACGAGTTCATGCAGTACTTCTTCGACGATCTCGAACTGCCGCGCCTCGTGAAGACGCACCTGCTGACGGTGCCGAGCTGGAAGAACGTGCGCGCGGGCTGGTCGGCGGAAGGCACGCCGAACAACATCGACGTCGTACGTTCGCTGCGCAGCGCGCTCGGCCGGCGCATCGCGCTCGGCTCGCCGCTCGTCAACGAGCTGCGCGAGCTCGAGGCGCAGCTCGAGGCGCTGAAGAGCGACCCCGAAGACCGCCGCGCGGAAATCGCGACGCTCGAGGCCGAGATTCATCACCTGAAAGGGCGCATCTGGCGGATTCCGTTCATCGATCCGTTCGATCTGCGCTACGTCAACCGCGTGAAGCAGCCGCAACCGTCGAGCCAGGCCGTGATGTTCTGCCTGATGGACGTGTCGGGCTCGATGGACGAGCAGCGCAAGGATCTCGCGAAGCGCTTCTTCATCCTGCTTTACCTGTTCCTCAAGCGTAACTACGAGCGCATCGAAGTGGTGTTCATCCGTCACCACACGCGCGCCGAGGAAGTCGACGAAGATACCTTCTTCCATTCGACCGAAAGCGGCGGCACGGTCGTGTCGAGCGCGCTCGAACTGATGCGCAAGGTGATGAGCGAACGCTACTCGCCGACCGAGTGGAACATCTACGGCGCGCAGGCGTCCGACGGCGACAACTGGACTGACGATTCGCCCAAGTGTCGCAAAATCCTGGAAGAGGATATCCTCACTCAGACGCGTTACTTCGCGTATATCCAGGTCGCGCCGGAAGAGCAGAACCTGTGGCTGGAATACGCGCAACTGGCCCTGTCGCAACCGCATCTCGCGATGAAAAAAGTGGAATCGGCTGCGGACATTTACCCGGTGTTTCGCGAATTGTTCGAAAAGCAGGTGGAAATGTCATGACGACCCGCCATCTGCACAACGAGTCGCGCGGCTACGAGCCGCGTCCTTCCGGCGACGACACGGCCGGCCCTGCCGCACCGCAGCAACGCGTGCAGGCCGAGACGCCGCCGCCGGCCGCCGACTTGCCCGGTTCCGGGCAAAAGGAAGCGCGTATGAACGTTGCCGAACGCAAGCCGCTGCCGTGCCCGTCCGACTGGACGTTCGAATTGCTCGAGGAATACGACACGCACATCTCGCAGGTCGCCGAACAATACGAGCTCGACATCTACCCGATCCAGCTCGAACTGATCAGCGCCGAGCAGATGATGGATGCGTATGCGTCGGTCGGGATGCCCGTCAACTACCGTCACTGGTCGTTCGGCAAGCACTTCCTCGCGACCGAAAAGAGCTACCGCCGCGGCCAGATGGGCCTGGCCTACGAAATCGTCATCAATTCGAACCCGTGCATCGCGTATCTGATGGAAGAGAACACGATGACGATGCAGGCGCTCGTCATCGCGCACGCGGCGTACGGGCACAACTCGTTCTTCAAGGGCAACTACCTGTTCCGGCTGTGGACCGACGCGCACGCGATCATCGACTATCTCGTGTACGCGAAGAACTACGTCGCGGAATGCGAGGAGCGCTACGGCCTCGATCGCGTCGAGGAACTGCTCGACTCGTGCCATGCGCTGATGAACTACGGCGTCGACCGTTACAAGCGGCCGCAGAAACCGTCGCTGTCGAAGGAAGCGGCGCTGCGGCGCGAGCGCGAGGCGTACCTGCAGTCGCAGGTCAACGAACTGTGGCGCACGCTGCCGGGCAAGAAGCCCGAGCTGACGGAGGAGCAGGAAGACCGCTATCCGCCCGAGCCGCAGGAGAACCTGCTGTATTTCGCGGAGAAGAATGCGCCGCTGCTCGAACCGTGGGAGCGGGAAGTGATCCGCATCGTGCGCAAGATCGGCCAGTATTTCTACCCGCAGCGGCAGACGCAGGTGATGAACGAAGGCTGGGCGACGTTCTGGCACTACACGCTGCTCAACACGCTGTACAACCAGGGGAAGCTGGAAGACGGCTTCATGATGGAGTTCCTGCATTCGCACAGCAACGTGGTCTACCAGCCGCCCGTCACGAAGCCGTACTACAGCGGGATCAACCCGTATGCGCTCGGGTTCTCGATGATGAGCGACATCCGAAGGATCTGCGAGGCGCCGACGGAGGAGGACTACAAGTGGTTTCCGGAGATCGCGGGCACGCCGTGGCTGCCGGCGATGCACTACGCGATGCGCAACTTCAAAGACGAGAGCTTCATCGCGCAGTATCTGTCGCCGAACCTGATTCGCGAGATGCGGCTCTTCTCGGTGCTCGACGACGACATGCGCGATTCGCTCGAGGTATCGGCGATCCACGACGAATCCGGCTACCAGTACGTGCGGCAGGCGTTGTCGCGGCAGTACGACATCCATCACCGCGAGCCGAACATCCAGGTCTGGGCCGTCAACACGCGCGGCGACCGCAGCCTCACGCTGCGTCACTTCATGACCGACAACCGCCACCTGTCGAACGACAGCGAGGAAGTGCTCAAGCACATGGCGCGGCTCTGGCAGTTCGACGTGTATCTGGAAAGCGTCGACGAGGCCGGCACCGTGCGCAAGCGCTACGAGTGCCGCTACGTGCCGCCGGAAGTGCGCGTGTGATCGGTCGCGGTCGAAATGTTTGCATCGGACGCCAGCCTGGGGGCTAGCGTTTTCATATGACGAACGCCTAGCGGGAGAAAAATTTTCTACATCCGGACGAACCCGGAGCGCTTGTTACTTTACATTTCGCTAAAATCCCGTAGCGCCAAGCACCGGAACCGGTGCCACGTGCGACCGCACGCGGCGGCCCCAGCCGTCTCGCCCAGAAAGTACTAAAAGGAACAGACCAATCCATGGACGTCCAGACCGACCAAGCTGCGCTGTCCGCGCAAGATACCCGGCGGCGCGTGTTCGCCATCGTCGGCGCCTCATCGGGCAACCTCGTCGAGTGGTTCGACTTCTACATCTACTCGTTCTGCGCGCTGTACTTCGCGCCGGCTTTCTTCCCGAGCGGCAACACGACGACGCAGCTGCTGAACACGGCCGGCGTGTTCGCGGCCGGCTTCCTGATGCGGCCGATCGGCGGCTGGCTGTTCGGCCGCATCGCCGACCGTCACGGCCGTCGCGCGGCGATGATGATCTCGGTGCTGATGATGTGCGGCGGCTCGCTCGTGATCGCGGTGCTGCCGACCTATGCGCAGATCGGCGCGCTCGCGCCGGCGCTGCTGCTGGTCGCGCGCCTGTTCCAGGGCCTGTCGGTGGGCGGCGAGTACGGTACGAGCGCGACCTACATGAGTGAAGTGGCGCTGAAGGGCCGTCGCGGCTTCTTCGCGTCGTTCCAGTACGTGACGCTGATCGGCGGCCAGCTGTGCGCGCTGCTGGTGCTCGTGATCCTGCAGCAGACGCTGTCGACCGCCGAGCTGAAAGCGTGGGGCTGGCGCGTTCCGTTCGTGGTCGGCGCGGCGGCCGCGCTGATCTCGCTGTACCTGCGAAAGTCGCTCGACGAGACGTCGACGAGTGCATCGCGCGACAAGAAGGATGCCGGCACGATCCGCGGCGTGTGGCAGCACAAGGGCGCGTTCTTCACGGTGGTCGGCTTCACGGCCGGCGGCTCGCTGATCTTCTACACGTTCACGACGTACATGCAGAAGTACCTCGTGAACACGGCCGGCATGCAGGCGAAGACGGCCAGCAACGTGATGACCGTCGCGCTGCTCGTCTACATGCTGATGCAGCCGGTGTTCGGCGCGCTGTCGGACAAGATCGGCCGCCGCACGTCGATGATCCTGTTCGGTTCGTTCGCGGTGATCGGCACGGTGCCGCTGATGCATGCGCTGAAGGACGTGACGAGCCCCGTGGCCGCGTTCGTGCTGATCACGGTTGCGCTGGCGATCGTCAGCTTCTACACGTCGATCAGCGGCCTCATCAAGGCCGAGATGTTCCCGCCGGAAGTGCGCGCGATGGGCGTGGGCCTGTCGTACGCGGTGGCGAACGCGATCTTCGGCGGCTCGGCCGAGTACGTCGCGCTGTGGTTCAAGTCGATCGGCAGCGAGGAAACCTTCTACTGGTACGTGACCGTGCTGTGCGCGATCTCGCTGATCGTGTCGTGGCGGATGCGCGATCCGAGCAAGGAAGGGTATCTGCGCCACGAGCCGTGATCGGCCGCGCGTCGCGCGTACCTGCACGATGACGAACGTCCCGCCGGTTGGCGGGACGTTTTTTTTGCGGCGTGCGATGACGCGCGCGGCGGCATCCGCCGTTCGCCCGAGGCGTGCGGCGTGAGCATGCCGCGTCATATCGATATGGAAATCGATTCGTTGTCCGCGGCGCGCGATGTCCTTAATCTGGCTGTGTAGTTCGTGTGACACCTCCTTGACTGGGATTCGCGCCCGCTGCGTGCAGCGGGCGTTTTTTTATCCCGGCTCCGTCGGCTGGTGTCGCCACGTTCTCGTGACGGGACGCGAAATATAATGGCGCTCGCGCGGCTTGCGCGCGGCAACCCATACCAAGATCCCCATGAGAGAACAACGACATCCGATGCCGTGGCTGACGATTCTGCTGGCCGTCGTCAATGCGGTCGTCTTCCTGCTGATGTGGCGGCAAGCGTCGTATGGCCCGCTATCGAACGGGCTACTGCTCGACTGGGGCGCGAACTTCGCGCCCTATACACTCACCGGGCAGCCGTGGCGGCTGCTGACCAGTGCGTTCCTGCATGGCGGCTGGATGCATCTCGCGCTGAACCTGTACATGCTCGTCGTGCTCGGCACCGTGCTCGAACGCGTCGGCGGAACGTTGCGATTCGGCGTCGCATACTTGCTGTCCGCACTCGGCGGCTCGTTGCTGAGCGCGCTGTGGCACGGTTATCACGAGGTCGGCGGCGCCAGCCTCGCGTTCGGCGTCGCGCTTCAGACGAGCGGCATCAAGCCGGTCGTGAGCGTCGGCGCGTCGGGCGCGCTGATGGGGCTGGCCGGTGCGGCCGCGGCCTTCGCGTTGCGCCGCGCGCGCGAAGGCGGGAACGACGCGCCGGTCGTGATCAACCTCGGCGCGGTCGGGCAGGTGATCGCGATCAATCTGCTGTCGGGCTTCTTCATCGGCGGCATCGACCAGGCCGCGCATCTCGGCGGCGTGATCGCCGGCTTCGTCGCCGGCTGGCTGATCTACGGGGCCGGCCGGTCGGGGCAGGTCCGCGGCGGTGTCGTCGTGCCGCTCGTGCTCGCGGTGCTCGGCAGCGTCGCGATGCTGTTCGCCGCGCAGCGGGCCGGCAGCGAGGAATTGCAGGCATGGCGCGTCGAGATGGATCGAGAGATGGCGCACGATGCCGCACAGCGTCAGGCGAAACGGCAGGCGGCCGCGATCGACGCGCAGATCCGCGACGACGAGCAGCATCGTCCCGCGCCGGTGTCGGCCGAGCAGGCCGCCGGCACGGTCGTGCCGGTCGGCAAGTCGCCGTATGCGATGGTGCTCGGCGCAACCGGCAAGCGCCTGTACGTGACCGACATCGACGCGAACACGCTCGTCGTCGTCGACGTCGACCGACGCGCGGTCGTGCGCACGATCGCGGGCGAGCCGTTCAAGACGGGGCTCGACGGCTGCCCGGGCAATATGTGCCGCGGGCGCGGCGCGAGCGGCGTGTACGTGAGTCCGGACGAGCGCTACGCCTATGTCGCGTCGATGCGCGAGAACGGGCTCGTACGCATCGACCTGAACAGCGGGGCGATCGTCGACGGCGTGGCGCTTGGCCGGTTTCCGCGCGCGATCGTCGCGTCCGCGTCGAACGACAGGCTCTACGTGCTGAACAGCCTGGACGACACGATCTCCGTCGTCAGCCTCGCGCATTGGCCGCAGGTCGTCGCGACGCTGCCGCTCGGCGAGCACGACGCGGCGGGCGTCGAGTTCGGCCGGGCGCTGTCGATGTGGTTGTCGCCCGATGGCCGGCGACTGTATGCATACGCAATGCAGAAGAGCGCGATCGTTGCGTTCGATACGGCGACGAATGCGCCGGTCCAGACCTATCCGGTCGACCAGGATTTCATTCAGGCGATGCCGGGCGCGAACGGCGCGGGAACGTGGTTCTACAACGCGTCGGCGGTGCAGTGGCGCGACGCGTCGAGCCTCACCGCGCGCGGCAGCTATCCGGTCTGCCAGACGTCGATGCACGGCTTCGACGGCAACGGCGACGGCACGCTGATCGCGGTGACCGGATACGACGGCAAGCCGTTGCGCGTGATCAAGACCGCGACGCGCCGCACGGTCGGCGAATTTCCGGTCACGGCCGGCGTGTCGCAAACAATCTTCGCACCGGATCGCCGTACGCTGTTTGCCCTCGGCGCATCGGGCACGCTGTCGTTCCTGAGCATGGACCGTTCGCTCGACTACCTGCGGGACGATGGCGACGGCGAATTCCTGTGTGCGGTGTCCGCCGCGGACGGCACGGAGGACGGCGGCGAGTGACCGGGAGCGCGGCCCGGCGCGATGAACGCGCGCGGCAAATGCGTCCCGTGCCTCATCACGAAACCCGCAGAGCAAAGCACCATTTGTTGGTTCGGATTCGCCGCACGCGCTGATACGTTAGCGGCTTCGCGACGACACACTCCGTCGCGATGTTTTTCGAACCGGGCCGCCGCGCGATCCGCGGCGGCCTTCATAACAAATCAGGTCGTGCTCATGAAAATCAACACGCTCGCTGCGTGGCTCGTCGGGGTCGCGCTCGTTACCGCAGGCACCGTCGCGCATGCGGACCGTCTCGACGACATCAAGAAGGCCGGCGTGCTGCGCGTCGCGACGTTCGACAGCAACCCGCCGTTCGGCTATGTCGACGCGAAAAGCAACCGCATCGTCGGTCTCGACGTCGATTACGCGAAGGCACTCGCCGACAAGCTCGGCGTGAAGCTGCAACTGCAACCGACCAACCCCGCGAACCGCATCCCGTTCCTGACGTCCGGCAAGGTCGACCTCGTGCTCGCGAATTTCACGATCACCGATGAACGCGCGAAGCAGGTCGACTTCAGCATTCCGTATTTCTCGTCGGGCCAGCAGTTTCTCGCGAAGAAGGGCGTGCTGAAGTCGGCCGACCAGTTGAATGGCCTGCGCGTCGGCGCGGACAAGGGCACGACCAACGAGATCACGCTGCGCGAGAAATTCCCCAAGGCGACGATCGTCGCGTACGACGACACGCCGTTCGCGTTCGCCGCGCTGCGCGCCGGCAACGTGCAGGCGATCACGCAGGACGGCCCGAAGCTGATCGGCCTGCTCGCGAACGTGCCCGACAAGCAGAACTATGAGATCCCGGCGTTCACGATCTCGAACGACTACATGGGCGTCGGCGTGCCGAAGGGCGAGACGCGCCTGCTCGGCTTCGTCAACGACACGCTGAAGGGACTCGAGGCGAACGGTCGCGCCGTGCAGATCTACGACGCATGGTTCGGGCCGACGACGAAAACGCCGCTCACGCGCATTTTCCGTATCGGCGACAAGACCTGAGCGGTCGCACCTGCGCCGCGATCGGCCTGAACATCGGCCGTGCGGCGCATTTCGTTTTCATCAGAACGTGCGCTTCGTACGCACGCCACGGCATGCTCGGCTTGGCTCCCAAATATCTGTCCTGGCTCTGGCAGGGCTTCCTGCTGACACTCGGCCTCGCGGCCGCGTCGGCTGTCGCCGCGACCGTTGGCGGGCTAGTGCTCGCCGTGATGCGGCATGCGCGCGGCAGGGCGCCGCGCACGGTCGCCGCCGCGTACGTCGTCGCGTTTCGCAACACGCCGCTGCTCGTGCAGTTGCTGTTCTGGTATTTCGGCGTCGCGTCGTTGCTGCCCGACACGTGGATCGCGTGGCTCAACGCGCGCCATGCGGTGAGCGCGGGCCCGTTCACGCTCGCGTGGCCGTCGTTCGAATTCGTCGCGGGCTGGGTCGGCTTGAGCGCCTATACGGCTGCATTCGTCGCAGAGGAATGCGAAGCCGGCCTGCGCGGCGTCCGACGTGCGCAACACGACGCGGCAGCCGCGCTCGGCCTCACGCCGATGCAGTCGCTGCGCTACGTGGTGCTGCCGCAGGCCGTGCGCATCGCACTGCCGCCGCTGTTCGGCCAATACATGAATCTCGTGAAGAACTCGTCGCTCGCGATGGCGATCGGCGTCGCCGAGCTGTCGTATGCGTCGCGGCAGGTCGAGACCGAAACGTTCAAGACGTTCGCCGCGTTCGGCGTCGCGACACTGCTGTACGTCGCGGCGGTGGCCGCGATCGAGGCCGGTGCGTATGCGGCCACGCAATGGCGCGACCGGCTCGGAGCGGGGCGCTGACGATGGACCTTTCGCTGCTCCTCTCCAATTTGCCGTACCTGCTCGTCGGCGCGTTTCCGGACGGTCCGCTCGGCGGCGCCGCGCTGTCGCTGCTGCTGGCGCTCGCGTCCGCGATCGCGTCGGCCGTGCTCGGCGTGGCGCTCGGCGTCGCGATGGCGCTTGCACGCGGCCCGGCGCGCGTGCTGCTGCTCGCGTTCATCGGCTTCTTTCGCGCGATTCCGGTGCTGATGCTGATTTTCTGGACGTATTTCCTGGTGCCCGTGCTGCTGCACATGGACGTGCCGGGGCTCGCGACGGTCGTATGCGCGCTGGCGCTGATCGGCGGCGCGTATCTCGCGCATGCGGTGCATGCGGGGATCGTCGCGGCGGGCGACGGGCAATGGCAGGCCGGGCTGTCGCTCGGGCTCACGCGCGGGCAGACGGTGCGCTACGTGCTGCTGCCGCAGGCGATCCGGATCATGACGCCTTCGTTCGTCAACCAGTGGGTCGCGCTCGTGAAGGACACGTCGCTCGCGTATATCGTCGGCGTGCCGGAACTGTCGTTCGTCGCGACGCAGGTGAACAACCGGCTGATGGTGTATCCGGCGCCGATCTTCCTGTTCGTCGCGGTGATTTATCTGGTGCTGTGCACGTCGCTCGACGGCGCGGCGCGGTGGTTGTTGTCGCGTCGCCCGCGTGCGCAACGCGCGGCGCAGGCGACGGTCGAGTACACGGAACCGGCGCGGTGACGGTGCGCCGCCGCGCGCGGCGCGTGCGTCACGACGCCGAGTAGTGCGTGTCGAAGACGGCGCGCAGCGTCGACGGACCGGTGGCGAAATCGCCCCACAGCGGCCCGTCGTTCTGCGCGAACGCGAACGGCGTCGTACTGATCGACGCGAGGCGGAAGCGCCATTGGGCGGCTTCCTGGCGGAACGCGGTGAGCTGCATGTCGGACAGCGCCGTCTGCGCGCTCGCGAGCGTGACGAGCGGGTCGACCGGTTCGTTCGCGACACGCACCTCGAAATGCAGGTGCGGGCCCGTTGCGGCGCCGGTCATCCCGACCGAGCCGATGCGCTGGCCTTGCTTCACCGTTTCGCCGGTCTTGAGCCCGTGAGCGAACGCGGACAGGTGCGCGTAGTAGGTCGAATAGCCGTCCGCATGATCGACGATCACATAGCGACCGTAGCCGCCCGGATCCGTGCCGACGAACGACACGACGCCGTCGGCCGCCGCATCGACCGGCGTGCCGCTCGGCGCGGCGAGATCGACGCCGGTATGGAACGCCATCGCCTGCGACAGCGGATGGATGCGCTCGCCGAAGAACGAGCTGATGCGCGTCCACTTGACCGGCATCGTGAACGCGGCGGCTTCGAGCGGCGAGCCGTCGAGCGTGTAGTACGCACCGTGCTCGGCGCCCGGCGCGCGGAACCAGATCGCGCCGAACGTGCGCCCGGCGACGCGCAGCTCGAGCGCGGTGAGGCGCGGCGTGCCGTCGTTCGTGTCGAACGCGACGCGGTAATAGTCGCCGCGCTGCGCACTCGCGCGCATCGCAACCTTGCCGGTGACGAGATCGCCGAGCTGGATACGCACTTCGGGCGGCACATCGAGACGGTTCAGTGTGTCGGACAGCGTGAGGTCGATGTCGCCCGCGCGCATCCCTTGCTGGTGTTCGGGCGACGCGAACTGGAACAGGCTCGCGTAGCCGAGCATGTCGTTGCGATGCGCGCTGAGCGGCGCGAACAGGCCCGGCTGCAGGCTGCGATCGCTGCGATCGACGTGTTCGTTGCGCTCGCCGATCGTGCGGGCGAGCTCGCTCGCCACGAAATGCTGCGCGGTGGGAAACGGCGTATCGGACAGCACGCGCTGCGGCAGCGCGGCCGTGCCCGAGTCGACGGCGCCCGGGAGTTGCGACACGGCCGGCAGCGCGGCGGCGAGGCCGAATGCGGCGAGGGCGCCGAGCACGGCGGCCGGCACGAGCGCGCGCACGGCGCGCTGCGCGCGACCGGGCGCGACGGCGTCAGGGGTTGCGACAGACTTGACCAAGGTGTCCACATCCAGGAAAGCGGTTCAAAGGGGTGTGGGCGGGGGCCGCCGGCGGCACATCGTCGAACGGCGACGGGGCGGGCGGCGGGCGTGCAACAAAACAGGCCCCGCCAGGGGCCTGTGTCGTTTCCGTTCGACCCAACGCGCGGGGCGGGCCCGCTTCGAACGGCGGCGTGCATACCGGGTCGAACCCGGTTATCACGAAGACGCTAAAGAAAGATGACAGCGTCAGTCTACCGATGTTCCGCGAAACGTTAAAAATTTTAAAGGGGGTCAGCTCATTCGTTTCGCAGTGCGGTAAGTCGGGTTAAATCAGCATTTGTTACGACGATTTTCGTCAGGCCGGCAATTTTTGCGCGCGTCGGCGCAGGGCGGCGGAGGTGCGGACGGCGTCGAAACCGGCGTCGAGCATCGCCTCCGCGTCGTTCCACAGGTTGCCGCGCAGCCGGTTGGTCCAGATCATCGACGCGAACACGCCTTCGAGCAGCGACACGAGATAGACGGCGGCCAGATGCACGTCGAGATCGGCGGCGACTTCGCCGACCGCGATCGCGCGACGCAGCAGCGCCTTGGTGATGCGCAGCATCTGCAGCTCGAGCAGCATGCGGCGCCGTTGCAGCGCGCCGTTTTCCTCGCTCTGCTCGCACTTCGTATAGAGAATCACGAGCACGCGCTGCATGGGGCCCGGCTCGCCGCATTCCTGCAGGTAGTGCGACGCGGCGCGCCGCAGCGTCGCGAACGGCGGCAGGCCGTCGCCCGCGTCGAAACCTTCCGAGGTGCGCGCGAACGCGCGATCGCACATCGCCAGACACACTTCCATCTTGTTGCGGTAGTGGCCGTAGACGGCGCCTCGCGACATCCCGGCGGCCTCGGCGAGGTCCGCCATCGCGGTTTGCGCGACGCCTCGCTCGAGCAGCACGAGCTCGGCGGCGTCGAGGATCCGGTGCTTGATGGCGAGCGATTCTTCCCGGGTCTTGCGGGCCATGTCGTGAAGTTCCTTACAGTTCGCTGTCGTTTTATTGAGACAATGTGGGGGCCGGATTGAAGCGGCACGTATTTAATCAGTCGTGACTGATTATAATCGGCCACCCTGAGCCGCCGCATTGTATCGGCGGCGGATGATCCGAGGTCAGACCATGAATAACAAACGCACCCTGTGGCGCCGCATGCGGCTGGCGCCGTTCGCGCTCGCGGCCTTGCTGGCCGTGGCCGGATGCGGAAAGAGCGACAAGGGCGCGGCGCCCGAGACCGCGAAGCAGGCCACCGTCGTGACGGTACGCCCGACGGCCGTGCCGATGACCGTCGAACTGCCGGGCCGGCTCGACGCATACCGGCAGGCGGAGGTCCGCGCGCGGGTCGCGGGCATCGTCACCGCACGTACTTACGAGGAAGGCCAGGAAGTGAAGCAGGGCGCGGTGCTGTTCCGCATCGATCCCGCGCCGCTGAAGGCCGCGCGCGACGCCGCGCAGGGGGCGCTCGCGAAGGCGCAGGCCGCCGCGCTCGCGGCGGTCGACAAGCGCCGCCGTTACGACGATCTCGTGCGCGATCGCGCGGTGAGCGAGCGCGACCACACCGAGGCCGTCGCGGCCGATGCGCAGGCGAAGGCCGAGGTCGCATCGGCGAAGGCCGAACTCGCGCGGGCCCAACTGCAGCTCGACTACGCGACCGTCACCGCGCCGATCGCGGGCCGCGCACGGCGCGCGCTCGTGACCGAAGGCGCGCTCGTCGGCCAGGACCAGGCGACGCCGCTCACGACCGTCGAGCAGCTCGATCCGATCTACGTGAACTTCTCGCAGCCGGCCGCCGACGTCGACGCATTGCGTCGCGCGGTGAAGAGCGGGCGCGCGACGGGCATCGCGCAGCACGACGTCGCGGTGACGCTGCTGCGCGCCGACGGCACCGCGTATTCGCTGAAGGGCAAGCTGCTGTTCAGCGATCTCGCGGTCGATCCGACCACCGACACTGTCGCGATGCGCGCGCTGTTCCCGAACCCGGAGCGCGAGCTGCTGCCCGGCGCGTATGTGCGGATCGCACTCGACACGGCGGTCGACCAGCGGGCGATCCTCGTGCCGCGCGACGCGCTGCTGCGCACGACCGACCGTACGTCGGTGCGCGTGGTCGACGCGAACGGCAAGGTCAAGGACGTCGAAGTCACGGCCGACCGGATGAGCGGCCATGACTGGCGCATCACGCGCGGCCTCGCGGGCGGCGAGCGCGTGATCGTCGACGACGCCGCGCAGTTCGCACCCGATACGGTCGTCAAGCCCGTCGAGAAGGCGCCGCCGTCGAAGGCGGCGCCGGCAGCGGCCGCTTCGCAGGCGGCCGCCCGTCAAACCTGACCGGTTCAAACCAACATGGCACGTTTCTTCATCGATCGCCCCGTCTTCGCGTGGGTGATCGCCATCTTCATCATGCTGGGCGGCCTGTTCGCGATCCGCGCGCTGCCCGTGGCGCAGTACCCGGACATCGCGCCGCCCGTCGTCAGCATCTATGCGACGTACCCGGGCGCGTCCGCGCAGGTCGTCGAGGAATCGGTGACCGCGCTGATCGAGCGCGAGATGAACGGCGCGCCGGGATTGCTGTACACGTCCGCGACGAGCAGCGCCGGGGCCGCGTCGCTGTACCTGACGTTCAAGCAGGGCGTGAACGCCGATCTCGCGGCCGTCGAAGTGCAGAACCGGCTGAAGACGGTCGATGCGCGCCTGCCCGAGCCCGTACGCCGCGACGGCATCCAGGTCGAGAAGGCCGCCGACAACATCCAGCTCGTCGTGTCGCTGACGTCGGACGACGGCCGGATGACCGCCGTGCAGCTCGGCGAATACGCGTCGGCGAACGTCGTGCAGGCGCTGCGCCGCGTCGAGGGAGTCGGCAAGGTGCAGTTCTGGGGCGCCGAATATGCGATGCGGATCTGGCCCGACCCGGTGAAGCTGGCCGGGCACGGCCTCACCGCATCGGACATCGCGTCGGCCGTGCGGGCGCACAACGCGCGCGTGACCATCGGCGACATCGGCCGCAGCGCGGTGCCGGACAGCGCGCCGATCGCGGCGACCGTATTCGCGGACGCGCCGCTGAAGACACCGGCCGATTTCGGTGCGATCGCGCTGCGCGCGCGGGCCGACGGCTCCGCGCTGTTCCTGCGCGACGTCGCGCGCGTCGAATTCGGCGGCAACGACTACAACTATCCGTCGTACGTGAACGGCAAGGTCGCGACCGGGATGGGCATCAAGCTGGCGCCTGGCTCGAACGCGGTGGCCACCGAGAAGCGCGTGCGCGCGACGATGGACGAGCTGTCCGCGTACTTCCCGCCGGGCGTGAAATACCAGATCCCATACGAGACGTCGTCGTTCGTGCGCGTGTCGATGAACAAGGTCGTCACGACGCTGATCGAGGCCGGCGTGCTGGTGTTCCTCGTGATGTTCCTGTTCATGCAGAACCTGCGCGCGACGCTGATTCCGACGCTCGTCGTGCCGGTCGCGCTCGCGGGCACGTTCGGCGTGATGTATGCGGCCGGCTTCTCGATCAACGTGCTGACGATGTTCGGGATGGTGCTCGCGATCGGCATCCTCGTCGACGACGCGATCGTCGTCGTCGAGAACGTCGAGCGGCTGATGGTCGAGGAAGGGCTCCAGCCCTACGACGCGACCGTCAAGGCGATGAAGCAGATCAGCGGCGCGATCGTCGGGATCACCGTGGTGCTGACGTCGGTATTCGTGCCGATGGCGTTCTTCGGCGGCGCGGTGGGCAACATCTACCGGCAGTTCGCGCTGTCGCTCGCGGTATCGATCGGCTTCTCGGCCTTCCTCGCGTTGTCGCTGACGCCCGCGCTGTGCGCGACGCTGCTCAAGCCGGTGTCCGGCGGCCATCACGAGAAGCGCGGCTTCTTCGGCTGGTTCAACCGTTTCGTCGCGCGCGCGACGCAGCGCTACGCGACGCGGGTCGGCACGATGCTGAAGAAGCCGCTGCGCTGGCTCGTCGTGTACGGCGCGCTGACCGCGGCCGCCGCGCTGATGCTCACGCAGTTGCCGACCGCGTTCCTGCCGGACGAGGACCAGGGCAACTTCATGGTGATGGTGATTCGCCCGCAAGGCACGCCGCTCGCGGAAACGATGCAGAGCGTGCGCCGGGTCGAGTCGAGCATCCGCCGCGACGAGCCGGCCGCCTATACGTATGCGCTCGGCGGCTTCAACCTGTACGGCGAAGGGCCGAACGGCGGGATGATCTTCGTCACGCTGAAGAACTGGAAGGAACGCAAGGCCGCGCGCGATCACGTGCAGTCGATCGTCGCGCGCATCAACGAGCGCTTCGCGGGTACGCCGAACACGACGGTGTTCGCGATGAATTCGCCGGCGCTGCCCGATCTCGGTTCGTCGAGCGGCTTCGACTTCCGGCTGCAGAATCGCGGCGGGCTCGACTACGCGACGTTCAGCGCCGCGCGCGAGCAACTGCTCGCGGCGGGCGGCAAGGATCGCGCGCTCACCGACCTGATGTTCGCGGGCACGCAGGACGCACCGCAACTGAAGCTCGACATCGATCGCGCGAAGGCGTCCGCGCTCGGCGTGTCGATGGACGAGATCAACACGACGCTCGCGGTGATGTTCGGCTCCGACTATATCGGCGACTTCATGCACGGCACGCAGGTACGGCGCGTGATGGTGCAGGCCGACGGGCTGCACCGGCTCGATCCGGACGACGTGAGGAAGCTGCGCGTGCGCAACGCACGCGGCGAGATGGTGCCGCTCGCGGCGTTCACGACGTTGCACTGGACGCTCGGGCCGCCGCAGCTCACGCGCTACAACGGCTATCCGTCGTTCACGATCAACGGTTCGGCCGCGGCGGGCCACAGCAGCGGCGAGGCGATGAGCGCGATCGAGCGGATCGCCGCGACGCTGCCGGCCGGCATCGGCCATGCGTGGTCGGGGCAGTCGTTCGAGGAGCGGCTGTCGGGCGCGCAGGCGCCGATGCTGTTCGCGCTGTCGGTGCTCGTCGTGTTCCTCGCGCTCGCGGCGCTCTACGAGAGCTGGTCGATTCCGTTCGCGGTGATGCTGGTCGTCCCGCTCGGCGTGATCGGCGCGGTGCTCGGCGTGACGCTGCGCGGGATGCCGAACGACATCTATTTCAAGGTGGGGCTGATCGCGACGATCGGGCTGTCCGCGAAGAACGCGATCCTGATCGTCGAAGTCGCGAAGGATCTCGTGGCGCAGCGCATGTCGCTCGTCGACGCCGCGCTCGAGGCCGCGCGCCTGCGACTGCGGCCGATCGTGATGACGTCGCTCGCGTTCGGCGTCGGCGTGCTGCCGCTTGCGTTCGCGTCGGGCGCCGCGTCCGGCGCGCAGATGGCGATCGGCACCGGCGTGCTCGGCGGCGTGATCACGGCGACCGTGCTCGCGGTGTTTCTCGTCCCGCTGTTTTTCGTGATCGTCGGCCACCTGTTCGACGTCGGCCCGCGCCGGCGCGGCGGGTCGCGGCCGGCGACGATGGAGGGTTCGCAACCATGATGTTTGCGCTGAACGCACGCGCCGCGCGGCGGGTTCAGGTCGTGCTGGCGGCCGCGCTCGCGCTCGCCGGGTGCTCGCTCGCGCCGCGTTACGAGCGCCCGGCGGCGCCGGTGCCGGCGAGCTATGCGCCGGGCGACGGCAATACCGTGCCGGCGGCCGAACCGGCCGCCGCGCAGGATGCCGCGTTGCTCGACGACTGGCATGCGTATTTCACCGATCCGGCGCTGCAGGCGTGGATCGACGCGGCGCTCGCGAACAACCGCGACCTGCGGATCGCGGCCGGCCGGCTCGAGGAAGCGCGCGCGCTGTACGGCGTGCAGCGCGCGGACCTGATGCCGTCGGTCGATGCGCAGCTCGGCTATGAACGCGCACGCCAGTACGATCCCGTCGTGCGCGAAAGCGCGATCAGCGGGCTGTATCGCGCGGGCGTCGGCGTCAGCGCGTACGAGCTCGACCTGTTCGGCCGCGTGCGCAACCTGTCCGACGCGGCGCTCGCGGAATATTTCGCGACGGCCGACGCGCAGCGCACGGTCCGCATCGGCGTGATCGCCGAAGTGGCGGGCGCGTACGTATCGGAGCGGTCGCTGCACGAGCAACGTGCGCTGGCGCAGCGCACGCTCGATGCGCGCGAGCGGATGGCCGCGCTCACGCAACGCCGCTATGCCGCCGGCACGAGCGACGCGATCGAGCTGCGCTCGGCCGAGATGCTGGTGGCGTCCGCGCGCGCGTCGCAGGCCGCGCTGCAGCGCGAGCATGCGCAAGCCGTACGGGCGCTGCAATTGCTGGCGGGCGATTTCGCGCGCAACGTGCCCGACGACGCGACCGCGCTCGACACGCTGTCGATCGCACCCGTGGCGCCGGGCGCGCCGAGCGAATTGCTCGAACGGCGGCCGGACATCCGGCAGGCCGAGGCGCGGCTGAAGGCTGCGAACGCGAACATCGGCGCGGCGCGCGCGGCGTTCTTCCCGCGCATCGCGTTGACGACCGACTACGGTTCCGTGAGCGACGCGTTCTCGAACCTGTTCGCGGCCGGCACGAGCGTGTGGACGTTCGCGCCGCGCATCACGCTGCCGATTTTCGCGGGCGGACGCAATCGCGCGAACCTCGACGTTGCGCACGCGCGCAAGGACATCGCGGTCGCCGAATACGAGAAGGCCGTGCAGACCGCGTTTCGCGAAGTGGCCGATGCGTTCGCCGCGCGCGACTGGATCGACCGGCAGCTTGCCGCGCAGCAGGACGTGTATGCGGCGGACGGTGCGCGGCTGAAGCTCGCGGAGCGTCGCTATGCGGGCGGCGTCGCCACCTATCTCGAATTGCTCGACGCGCAGCGCAGCACGTACGAGTCGGGGCAGGAGCTGATCCGGCTCAGGCAGCTCAGGCTCGCGAACGCGATCGCGCTGTACCGTGCGCTCGGCGGCGGCTGGGCGCCGGCATCGGCGGAGGCCGCGGCTTCCGCGTGATGTGCGATTCGTCGCCTGACACCTCGGCGTGTCGGGCGACATGACGGTGGCCGTACGATTCGACGTGCGGCCGTCGTTTCTGCTGAGCGTGCTGCCCGCGGTACTGCCGATCTTCATCGGCGCTTCCTTTCACTGGTCCACGCTTCGCTTTCATCTCCAGGCAGGAGCAAGGGCTGCTTCCGCCGCCGCCCGCATCCATAGACCAATCGTGTCGCCCGCGGCGCACACGTGTGCCGCGTCTCTTCCTTTTTCATCTCATCCTATCCGGCATGCCACGCGTGTTCCGGCGGCCGCGCATGCGGGCGATTCCCGATCGGTAATTGACGACCGAATTAATCAATGAATTGGAATCAATGGCGGCGGCAAAGTGTCGCAGTAAAACGTTTGTATTTTTTCGCAATCGTTTGCGCGATAAATCCGTATTGATGAAATGCCGTCGTTAATTTCCTGTCAGTTGAAAATGATTCGATATCCGTGTTGCTATCGGACAACGATGGCGGTACTGGACAATGTTTTGTCCTTTGAGCGGAGGTTTGGCGCAAGCCTCTGCCAACAAAGAGGGGCGCGGTGGAGACGATTATCGGCAAGAAATTCCCTTAATCTTCAATCGGTTCCCGAAAATCAAAAAGGACTGCGGATAAAAGGTCTGTAATTGAAAATGGAAAGGAAATAATGAGGCTCTAGAGGCATAAATCGAACATTGTCAGATGCATTTGACAATGATTTACAGAAATCTTTCACGGTTATCTCGATAATGCCGCCTCGTGTCGGACGGGAGCCACCACACGCTGCCGTTTGTGTCCGCCACGTCATCCATTCCATTTGCACTCCTTACGGGAAACGTCATGAAAAAATCCATCCTGAGCGCTGTCGCACTCGCGGCCCTGTCCACCTCGGCCTTCGCGGCGGGCACCGGCACGATCAACTTCACGGGCGAGATCGTCGCGGGCGCATGCGGCATCGATTCGAACTCGGTCAACCAGACCGTGCAGCTCGGCAAGGTGCCGACCAACAAGTTCAAGCAAGCCGGCGACAAGTCGGATCCGGTGTCGTTCGACATCAAGCTGACCGACTGCGACACCAGCATCGCGCAGAACGCGTACTTCACGTTCACGGGCACGTCGAGCGCCGGCCAGCCGAAGCTGCTCGCCACGATCGGTTCGGCAAGCAATGTCGGCATCCGCCTGCAGGCCGCGTCGGGCGAATACCTCGACAACGGCGCCGAGCAGAAGGCGCCGACGCTGCTGCAGAACGGCACGAACACCGCGCGCTTCGCGGCGATGTACGAAGCGACGGCGGCCGGCGTGACGCCGGGTACCGCCGACGGCGTCGCGAACTTCACTGTCCGTTACCAGTAAGCCGCCGCACCGGGGAAGGGTGCACGCACCCTTCCTCGTTCATTTTCCCTTCCTTTCTTCTCCTCGGACTCCCGGTAGCGCCGCGTGCGAATCAGACATTCCTTCCTTTGCGTCTCCGTGCTGGTCGTCGGCAGCCAGGGCCATGCGACGGAATTCAATTCGTCGTTCCTCGACATCGACGGAACGAGCAACGTCGACCTGTCGCAGTTTTCGCAGCCGGACTTCACGTTGCCCGGCGAGTACATGCTCGACGTGCAGGTCAACGACCTGTACCTCGGACTGCAGCCGATCGAATTCGTGGCCGTCGATGCGACGGGCGCGGGCAAGCCGTGCCTGCGAGCGGAGCTCGTCGCGCGGTTCGGCCTGAAGCCGTCGCTGGTCAAGGACCTGCCGCGCTTCCAGGGCGGCAGTTGCGTCGACCTGGCTGCGATCGAAGGGGCGACCGTGCGTTACCTGAAAAGCGACGGGCGGCTCAAGATCACGATTCCGCAGGCCGCGCTCGAATTCACCGATTCGACTTACCTGCCGCCGGACCACTGGTCCGAAGGGATTCCCGGCGCGATGCTCGACTATCGCGTGATCGCGAACACGAATCGCAACTTCGGCGCGAGCGGCGGGCAGACGAATTCGATCCAGGCCTACGGGACGGTCGGCGCGAACTGGGATGCGTGGCGTTTTCGCGGCGACTACCAGGCGCAATCGAACGTGGGCAACACGGCGTACGCGAACCGCACGTTCCGCTTCAGCCGGCTTTATGCCTTTCGCGCGCTGCCGTCGATCCAGTCGACGGTGACGTTCGGCGACGACTATCTAAGCTCCGACATTTTCGACACGTTCGCGCTCACGGGCGCGTCGATCCGCAGCGACGACCGCATGCTGCCGCCGTCGCTGCGCGGCTATGCGCCGCTGATCTCGGGCGTGGCGCGCACCAACGCGACCGTGGCCGTGTCGCAGGCGGGCCGCGTGCTGTACGTGACGCGCGTGTCGCCGGGCGCGTTCGCGCTGCAGAACGTCAATACGAGCGTGCAGGGCACGCTCGACGTGGCGGTCGAGGAAGAGGACGGCAGCGTGCAGCGCTTCCAGGTGACGACGGCCGCCGTGCCGTTCCTCGCCCGCACCGGGCAGTTGCGCTACAAGGCCGCGGTCGGCAAGCCGCGCCTGTTCGGCGGCGCGGGCATCACGCCGTTCTTCGGCTTCGGCGAAATCGCGTATGGCCTGCCGTTCGACGTCACCGCCTATGGCGGCTTCATCGCGGCGTCGGGCTACACGTCGGTCGCGCTCGGCGTCGGCCGCGATTTCGGCACTTTCGGCGCGGTGTCGGCCGACGTCACGCACGCGCGGGCACGCCTGTGGTGGAACGGCGCGACACGCAACGGCAACTCGTATCGCATCAACTATTCGAAGCACTTCGACGGGCTCGACGCGGACGTGCGCTTTTTCGGCTATCGCTTCTCCGAGCGCGAGTACACCAACTTCGCGCAATTCTCGGGCGACCCCACCGCGTACGGCCTCGCCAACAGCAAGCAGCGCTATTCGGCGACGCTGTCGAAGCGCTTCGGCGATACGTCGACCTATTTCTCGTACGACCAGACGACCTACTGGGCACGCTCGTCCGAGCAGCGCGTGGGCCTGACGCTCACGCGCGCGTTCTCGATCGGCACGCTGCGCAACCTGAACGTCAGCGTGTCGGCATTCCGCACGCAGAGCGCGGGCGCGAGCGGCAACCAGTTCTCGGTCACCGCGACGCTGCCGATCGGCGGCCGTCACACCGTCACGTCGAACCTGACGACGGGCGGCGGCAGCACCAGCGTGAACGCCGGCTACATCTACGACGATCCGGCCGGCCGCACGTACCAGGTCAATGCGGGCGCAACCGACGGCCGCGCATCGGCGAACGCGAGCTACCGCCAGCGCACCTCGGCGTACCAGCTCACCGCGCAGGCGTCGACGCTCGCCAATGCGTATGCGGCCGCGTCGCTCGAAGTCGACGGCTCGTTCGTCGCGACGCAGTACGGCGTGTCCGCGCACGCGAACGGCAATGCGGGCGATACCCGGCTGCTGGTGTCGACCGACGGCGTGCCCGACGTGCCGCTGTCCGGCACGCTCACGCATACCAATTCGCGCGGCTATGCGGTGCTCGACGGCATCTCGCCGTACAACGTGTACGAGGCGACCGTCAACGTCGAGAAGCTGCCGCTCGAAGTGCAGGTGACGAACCCGATTCAGCGCATGGTGCTGACCGACGGCGCGATCGGCTTCGTGAAATTTTCCGCCGCGCGCGGCAGCAACCTGTACCTGACGCTGACCGACGCGGCCGGCAAGCCGCTGCCGTTCGGTGCGTCGGTGCAGGACGCGGCGAACGGCAGGGAACTCGGCATCGTCGGCGAAGGCGGTGCGGCGTTCCTGACCCAGGTTCAGCCGAAATCCACGCTGGCGGTGCGGGCGGGCGAACGGACGCTCTGCACGATCGACGCACTGCCGAACCAACTCCAACTCGAAGGCACGCCGATTCCGATGACGTGCCGGACACCCGGCGAGTCGCATGCGGCCGCCGCGCGGGTCGAACGATGATTTCCATGGATCCAGCGATGAAGAACGTTTTCTCCCTTGCTTTCCCGCGGCGCGCGCTGTGCGTGTTCGCGGCCGTCGGTGCGGTGCTGGCAGGCGCCGCGCATGCTGCGATCGTGCCCGACCGCACGCGCGTGATCTTCAACGAAGGCGAGCAGGCCGCGATCGTGACGATCACCAACAAGAGCACGACGTATCCGTATCTCGTGCAGTCGTGGCTCGAGGACGCGAAGGGCAACAAGATCACGTCGCCGCTGATGGTCGTGCCGCCGCTGCAGCGGGTCGAGGCGAACGAGCGCAACGTGCTGCGGATCGCGAAGCTGCCGGGTGCGCAGTTGCCGGCCGATCGCGAAACGGTGTTCTACCTGAACATCCGCGAAGTGCCGCCGAAGACCGATACGCCCAATACGCTGCAGATCGCGCTGCACACGCAGATGAAGCTGTTCTACCGGCCGAAGGCCGTGCAGCCCGCGCGCGACGAGGACTGGACGCTGCCGATGACGCTGCGGATGGATGCGGCCGCGCACACGCTGGTGTTCGACAACCCGACGCCGTACCACGTGACGGTGGTCGCCGTGAACGCGGGCGCGCAAAAAGCGCCGGTGCCGATCGACCCGGTGATGGTGAGCCCGATGAGCACGGCCGACGTGCCGTTCAAGGCGGCGACGCCGTCGACGCTGTTCGTCACGCATATCGACGATTACGGCGGCCAGGTGGCGGTCGAGTATGCGTGCGACGCGGGTGCGTGCAAGAGCGTGAAGAAATGAGCAGGGGCGTGCGTCGACGGGGGTTGCCAGTGGAATGGCTGCGCTGGGCCGTACTCGCGCTGCTGATCGTGGCCGTGCAGCCCGCCTGGGCATTGCGCTGCCTGACCAACAGCGGTGCGACTTCGCTGACCGAGCCGATCGGCGGGGTTGCGTCGTATCCGACCGATGCGCCCGACGGCTACGTGATCTGGGTCTCGCCGGTGCGCACGACGTCGGGGTACTGCTACAAGGACCTGGGTGACGCCGGCAGCCTGAAGGTGGTCGACAATATTTACTTTTACGCGAACCCGAATCGCACGAACCCCGCCGCATGGGGGCTCGAGATCGGTATCCGCTACAAGGGCATCGACTATTTCGACAAGACCAGCAATCGCGGCGGCGGGGTGTTCACCGGGTATGCGGTGCCGCCGTGCAGCAAGTACGACTTCGATCGCGGGCGGTGCCAGCAGACGCGCATCAGCATCGACTACCAGGTGGTCGTGCGCAAGAAGGGCAATTGGGTCCAGCCGCCGAGCGATATTTACACGGTGTTCCAGTTCGACGGCGAGTTCGGGCTGAACGCGTACAGCCCGAGCTTCCAGTACCGGCTGAGCGGCCTGCGCAACCTCAAACCGACGCCGTGCTTCGTCGACGTACTCGTGACGCCCGAACCGGGCATCGTCAATTTCGGCCAGGTGCAGGCGGTCGGCAACGGGTTCCTGCCGGCCGTGCCGCGCAAGCGGTTCTCGTTGTCGCTGACGAAGAAATGCAACGTCGCGGTACGGGTCGACGGGTACTTCGAAACGAGCTATCCGGTCCGGAACGGCTTGCTGGTGCCGGCGAAGGACAGCAACTTCGGTATCGGGATCGAAGACAGCGCGGGCAAGTCGATTCCGTTCAACGAACAGTTCACGCTGGCGCAATTCCCGTCCAACGTAATGAATCAGAGCGTGCTGATGGACGCGGTGCTGAAGTCTTTCGGGCCACCGAAGATCGGACGGTTCGATGCGACGGCGACGATCCGGTTGTTCATCTATTGACGCATGCATGGGCGGCCGGCGCCGACAGTCGGTCGCAAGCCGTCAACCGGGCGATCCGGCATTGCCGGGCGCCTTTCATGTCGAAAGCTTATGGGATGTCGCGGCCGGCATCGCACGATCACTGTTGCCCGAACCCCGATCCCGTCAATTATTCAGACAAATCCTGACAGCTGGAATGGGTATCTGGTAATCAGATTGAGAATGATTTGCGTTTACGTTAAATTCCGTTATCTCGGAATTTGACGGAGCAGATCGATGGCCATGGCGGAAGTGCTCGACCGACCGGCGGCGACAGCGGCAAACCCGTTCCTCGGCAGTTATCCGGATCTGCCGCCGCGCGCCGCGCCGCGTGCGCGCCGGGCGTCCGAGCCTCGTGCGCAGGGCGCACTGCTCGACGTGCTGATCTCGCATCGCGCGATGCTCGTCAACGTCGCGCGCGGCTTCGTCGGTTGCGCGAGCCGCGCGGAGGACGTCGTGCACGACGTGTTCGTGAAGCTCGTCGAATTCCCGAACCAGGACGCGGTACGCCAGCCGGTCGCGTACGTGACGCGGATGGTGCGCAACGCGTCGATCGACGCATGCCGCCGGCAGAGCCTGGAAAACGTCTATCACACGGAAGAGGACGACGGCTTCGACGTGCCGTCGCCCGAGCCGACGCCGGAAGCCGCGCTGATGACGCGCGACACGCTGCGGCGCGTGTGGGCCGCGCTCGACGACCTGCCGGCGCGCAGCCGTGCGGCATTCGAGATGGTGCGGCTGCGCGAGGAGACGCTGCAGACCGCGGCGCGCGCGCTGAACGTGTCGCAGACGCTCGTGCATTTCATGGTGCGCGATGCGGAGCGCCACTGCGCGGAATGTCTCGACGCGTGCCATCGCGGCGTCGCATGCCCGGTGTTCCTGGGCGGGCGCGCGCGGCGACGGTAAAAAAACGCGCCGGCCAACCGTCTATCAGACAGGAGCGGCCGAATCCGCCGCTTCGCCTCCTTCAACCGCCCAGCGATTTCCGATCATGACGCAAGCCCCGACGCCTTCCGCCGACACCGACGATCTCGTCTATACGGTCGTCATCAACGACGAAGAACAGTATTCGATCTGGCCGACGTTCCGGCCCGTGCCCGCCGGCTGGCGGGAAGTGGGCGTGAGCGGCCCGAAGGCCGACTGTCTCGCGCACATCGAGGCCGTCTGGACCGACATGCGCCCGGCGAGCCTGCGCCGCGCGATGGACGGCGAGCGCGCGACGCGCGCGTCGTGACCTGCAGCGCCGCGGGTGCGGCGCGCCACCTGAAGAGGACGTTGCATGACCTTGCTTTCGTTGCCGACGCTCGACGACCTGCGTATCGAGCCGGGGCTGCCCACCGTCGTGTCGCCGCGCGGCAACGACGGAATGTCGATCGACGACGTCGCGCCGCTGGCGCGCGAGATCGCGGCCGACACGCTCGAACGGGCGGGCGGCGTGCTGTTCACGGGCTTTCGCGTGCCGTCGATCGACGCGTTCCAGCAATTCGCGGCATCGTTCGGCGATCCGCTGATCGGCTATGAATACGCATCGACGCCGCGCAGCCAGGTGGAAGGCGCGGTCTACACGTCGACCGAATACCCGCCGCACCGCGCGATCCCGCTGCACAACGAGCAGTCGTACACGCGCGAATGGCCGCTGCGAATCTGGTTCCACTGCGCGCTCGCCGCGCCGAAGGGCGGCGCGACGCCGATCGCGGACAGCCGTGCCGTGTACCGCGCACTCGATCCGGCGCTCGTCGCGCGCTTCGAGAAGCGCGAGCTGCTGTACGTGCGCAATTTCGGGCAGGGGCTCGACCTGCCGTGGCAGCAGTCGTTCGGCACCGACGAGCCGGCCGAGGTCGAGCGGATGTGCGCGGCGCGCGGCATCGAATGCGCGTGGCGCACCGACGATGACGGCGAGCTGCTGCTGCGCACGCGTGAGCGCTGCCAGGCGGTCGCGCGCCATCCGCATACGGGTGAGCGCGTATGGTTCAACCAGGCGAACCTGTTTCACCTGTCGGCGCTCGACGACGACATGCAGGAAGCGCTCGTCGACGCGGTCGGGCTCGAGAACGTGCCGCGCAACGTGTATTACGGCGACGGCGAACCGCTCGAGGCCGACGCGCTCGCGGAGATCCGCGGCGTGCTCGACCAGCAGCGCATCGTATTCCCGTGGCGCACCGGCGACGTGCTGATGCTCGACAACATGCTGACCGCGCATGCACGCGACCCGTTCGAGGGGCCGCGCAAGGTCGTCGTCGCGATGGCGCGGAGTTACACGGTCCCGCGCGACCGAACGGAGGATTGATGACGCGTAGTACCGCCGCGCTTGCCGCGCGCGGGCTGTCGGTAGGATATCGCGACCATGTCGTGATCGACGGGCTGGACCTGTCGATCGCGGCCGGCCGCGTCACCGCGCTGTGCGGACCGAACGGCTGCGGCAAGAGCACGCTGCTGCGCACGCTGGCGGGCCTGCAGCCCGCGCGCGCCGGCCATGTCGAAGTGAACGGCAAGCCGCTCGCGTCGTTTCGCCGTCGCGCGCTCGCGCGCGAGCTGACGATGCTCGCGCAGTTCAACCAGATTCCGTCGGGCCTCACGGTGCGCGAGCTCGTCGCGTACGGGCGCTATGCGTACGGCGGCTTCCTGCGCGGCCTGTCGCGGATCGATCATGCGGCCATCGACGAGGCGCTCGAGACGAGCGGCCTTGCCGACGATGCGGAGCGCGACGTCGGCGCGCTGTCGGGCGGCGAACGTCAGCGCGCGTGGATCGCGATGGCGCTCGCGCAGCAGGCGCCGATCGTGCTGCTCGACGAACCGACGACCTATCTCGACATTCATCACCAGCTCGACATCCTCGACGCGTTGCGTGCGCTGAACCGTACGCGCGGGCTGACGATCGTGTGGGTGCTGCACGACCTGAACCAGGCGGCCGCATACAGCGACGAGATCGTGCTGATGCGCGCGGGCCGCCTCGTCGCGCAGGGCACGCCCGACGCGATGCTCGATCCGGCGAGGCTGCGCGCGGCGTTCGGCGTCGAGATGCTGAAGCTCGCGCACCCGCGCACGGGCGCACCGATGTGCGTGCCGGCCTACGGGCCGTCGACCGACGGCGCGCCGCAGGCGGCCGGCGTCTTCGACCGGGATCTCGCTGTATGACGACGTTCGCGATGCGCAAGCGCCTCGCGGCGACGGGCAACGGGGCGACGACGGGGCGGGCCGGTGCGATCGCGTTCGGCCTCGTCGTGCTGATCGCGCTGCTCGCGGCGCTGCGGATTGCTCCCGATCTGCGCGTGTGGTGGGATGCGGCGCCCGGCAGCGATGCCGCGTCGCTTGCGCACGTATTCCTGTTCGACCTCAATCTGCCACGTGTCGCGGCCGCGCTCGTCGCGGGTGCTTGCCTCGGCATCGCCGGCGCGCTGTTCCAGTCGCTCACGCGCAATCCGCTCGCGTCGCCCGACCTGCTCGGCGTGACGGGTGGGGCCCAACTCGGCCTGCTCGCGGCGATGCTCGTGCCGGCGCTGGCGGGCGTCGCGTCGGTGCCGCTGCTGTTCGTGTGCGGGCTCGCCGCCGCCGCGTGCGCGATCGTCGCGGCGGGCGGCTGGCGTGCGACGCCGTTGCGGCTCGTGCTCGCGGGCAGCGTGTGCATGCTGCTGTTCGCCGCACTGTCGACGCTCGTGCTCGCGTTCTTCGAGCAGAACATCGCGGGCGCCGCGCTGTGGACCAACGGCAGCCTGTACCAGCCGGGCGCGACGGGCCTCGCGCTCGCCGCGCGCTGGCTCGTCGTGCCGCTGGTCGCGCTGCCGTTCGTGATCCGGCCGCTGAATCCGCTCATGCTCGGCGATGATGCGGCGGCCGCGGCCGGCGTGCGCGTCGATGCGACGCGACTCGCCGCGACGATCGTCGCGGTCGCGTTCACGAGCGTGGCCGTCAGCATCGCCGGCCCGCTGTCGTACGTCGGCCTCGTCGCGCCGAACCTGCTGCGCCAGGTGCGCGGCGCGCGCGCGGCTCGGCTCGGCGTGCTGGTGCCGCTGTCGGCGCTCGCCGGCGGCGCGCTCGTGCTCGTCACCGACAGCGCGGTGCTCGCGTCGGGCCTCGACGCGACGCTGTCGACCGGCGTCGCGATCGCGCTGGTCGGTACGCCGCTGATGCTCGCGATGATCCGGCGCGGCGCCGCCTGGTCGGGCGTGCTGCACGCGGATGCCGAACGCGCGGCGGGCGGCGGATCGACGCGGCTCGTCGGCTGGCTCGAACGGCTCGGCTGGCCGCTGCGCACGGCGCTGTTCGTCGTTGCCGCCGCGCTCGCGGTGTTTGTCGGGGTGTCGGCCGGCCCCGAATGGCTGTCGCCCGCGCGCTGGTCGGCCGCGCTGTCCGGTCACGATGCGCTCGCGCGCATGCTGATCGACCTGCGCATGCCGCGCCTGCTGTGCGCGCTGCTTGCCGGCGCGTTGCTGGCCGTCAGCGGTGTCGCGATGCAGAGCGTCGTGCGCAATCCGCTCGCGGGCCCCGAAGTGCTCGGCGTCACGCAGGGCGCGGGGCTCGTCACGCTGTTCGCGTTGTCGACGTGGCCGCTGATGGGCCACGTGACGCTTGCCGCCGCCGCGCTGATCGGCGGCGGGCTGTCGCTCGCGATCACGCTCGCGCTGAATCACCGGCATCGCTACGCGCCGCTCGCGGTCGCGCTGACCGGCATCGTGATCGGCGCGTTGTGGACCACGCTCGCGCAATGGCTGATCACGCAGGAAAGCGTGCAGCCCGCGCGCTTCGTCGTATGGCTCGTCGGCGGCACATATGGCCGCGGTTGGGGCGAGGTATCGATGCTGTTGCCGTGGTGCGTGCTCGCGGTGCCGGCGTTCGCGTGGCTCGCGAAACCGCTCGACATGCTCGCGCTCGGCGACGATCAGGCGGCCGCGCTCGGCCTGCCGGTGGCGGCGCTGCGGCCGCTCGCGCTGACGATCGCGACGCTCGCCGCGTGCGCGGCGGTCGCGGCGGTCGGGCCGGTCGGCTTCATCGGGCTGATGGCGCCGCACGTCGCGACGATGCTCGGCGCGCGCCGGCATCGCACGCGGCTGTGGCTCGCGGCGGCGTGCGGCGCGTTGATCCTCGGCGTCGCGGATCTCGCGGCGCGCACCGTCGTCGCGCCGCGCGAAGTGCCGGCCGGCGTGCTGACCGCGCTGATCGGCGCGCCGTACCTGCTCGGGCTGCTGATTCTCGAGGGGCGCCGCGCCCGGCGCGCGGGGCGATGACGCCGTCGCTCGACGGCGCGCGTGCCACGCGCTTTTCGGCATTCGCGCCGCAACCGTTCGCCGAACACCTCGACGTCGTGTGGCTCGGCATGCCCGACGATGCGCACGCGTCGGGCCGCATCGTCGTGCCCGTCAGCGCGTTGCCCGCGCATCGCGATGCCGTGCTCGGCGCGATGGTCGACCATTACGGCGGTGATCCGACGCGGCACGCGCGGGCGCTGATGTCGCAATGGAGCAAATATTATTTCGGCCGCGCGGTGCCGGCCGGCGTCGTTGCCGCGCTGATGCTCGGCCGGCCGCTCGACATGACACCCGAGCGCACGTTCGTCGCGCTCGACGACGGGATGCCGGCCGCGCTGTATTTCGCGAACGATGCGCTCGGTGCGCCGTGCGACGATCCCGAGCCGCGCTATGCGGGGCTCATCGCGCATCTCGGTGCGGTGATCGACCTGCTCGCGGCGATGGGGTGCGTCACGCCGCGCGTGCTGTGGAGCAACGCGGGCAATCTGCTCGACTATCTGCTCGCTACCTGCCGTTCGCTGTCGTGCGCGGCCGATCCCGTCGGCGACGCGAACTGGCTGTTCGGTTCGACCTGCGTGCACGGCGAGCCGAATCCGCTGCGCATGCCGGTGCGCGACGCGGTGCCGCGCTCGCCGCTGCTGCCGACGCCGTTTCGCGCGCGCCGCGTGTGCTGCCTGCGCTACGAAATCCCTGGAGAAACGCAACTGTGTGGAAGCTGCCCCCTGCTACTGACGATGGACGACGCGGCGCTGGCCGAGCAGGACGCGATCCGGTGACGCGCGCCGGCCGCCGGCACGCGCTCGGTACACTCGGCGCGCTCGGCGCCGCATGCTGCGGCGCGTTCTCCGCATCGGCGGCCGCCGCTTCCGTGGCCGGGGGCGCCGGCGGTACGCAACGCGCCGTGTCGCTGGTCGGCAATCCCGTCGTATCGCAGGCCAGCGCGAAGATGCCCGTGCGGCCGCGGCGCGTGGTCGCGCTCGACTTCATGTTCGCGGAAAGCGTGATCGCGCTCGACATCGTGCCGGTCGGGATGGCCGATACGGCGTTCTACCCGGGCTGGCTCGGCTACCGGAGCGAGCAGCTCGCGCACGTGACCGACATCGGCTCGCGGCAGGAGCCGGGGCTCGAGGCGATCGCGGCGGTCAAGCCGGATCTCGTCATCGGTGTCGGTTTCCGGCATGCGCCGATCTTCGATGCGCTCGACCGGATCGCGCCGACGATCCTGTTCCAGTTCAGCCCGAACGTGTCGGAAGGCGGCGTGCTCGTCACGCAGCTCGACTGGATGCGGCAGATCTTCCGGACGATCGGCGCGGTCACGGGGCGCGATGCGCGCGCGCAGGCCGTCGAAGCGCAACTCGACGTCGGCATCGCGCGCAATGCGGCGCGGCTCGCGGCCGCGGGCCGCCACGGCGAGCGCGTCGCGCTGCTGCAGGATCTCGGCTTGCCCGATCGTTACTGGGCCTATACCGGCAACAGCACGTCCGCGGGCCTCGCGCGGGCGCTCGGGCTCGATCCGTGGCCGAAGAAGCCGACGCGGGAAGGCACGCTGTACGTGACGTCGGCCGATCTGCTGCGGCAGCGCGATCTCGCCGTGCTGTTCGTGACCGCATCGGGGATGGACGTGCCGTTGTCGACGAAACTCGATTCGCCGGTGTGGCGTTTCGTGCCCGCGCTGAAGGCGCACCGCATCGCGCTGATCGAGCGCAACATCTGGGGCTTCGGCGGCCCGATGTCGGCGCTGAAGCTGGTGGACGTGATGACCGATACGATGTTGAAGCTGCCGACCGTGCGCTGAGCGCGCGGAGGATGCCGCTGGAGGACACCGCGCTAACCGGCAAGGCGTTGTGCTCGCTTGGCGACGAGTGACTTGCGTTTTCCTTTTCGCCACACGTCAGCCCGATTCCCCGCCGAAACGACAATCGCCGACACACTGCCAGTGCAGCGTGTCGGCGATTTTTCGATTCGACTGTTGCTTTATGCGCTCAGCGCATCGACGCCATCCTGCGCGCGAAGGCGCGCCGGTTGCGTGTCGCTGACGATGCGCCCGTTGTCGAGCTTCAGCAGACGGTCGGCGAGGTCGAAGTAGCGGTCGTCGTGCGTGATCACGATCACGGCCTTGCCGCGCGCGCGCAGCTCGGGCAGCAGTTGCTCATAGAACACGGCCTTGAACGACGGATCCTGGTCGGCCGCCCATTCGTCGAACAGATAGAACGGACGATCCTCCAGGTACGCGACGACGAGCGCGAGCCGCTTGCGCTGCCCGGTCGACAGCGCGCGCGTCGAGAACGCGCCGTCGACCACCTTCACCTTGTGGTCGAGCGCGAGTTTCGCGACGAGCGCATTCGCCCGCGCATCGGCCTGCGCGCGCGACGGATCGTCGGGGTCGACGATGCCGAGCAGCGCATCGAACAGGTGGAAATCGTTGAACACCGCGCTGAAGCGCTGCCGATAGGCCGCGCGCTCGCGCCAGCCGATCGTGCGGCCGTCGACCTCGATCGTGCCTTGCTCGGGCTCGTAGAGCCCCGTCAGCACCTTGGCGAGCGTCGTCTTGCCGCTGCCGTTGCCGCCGACGATGAACAGGAGCTCGCCCGGCTTGATCGTCAGGTCGATCGGCCCGATGCTGAACATCCGTTCGTCGCGCTCGTGGAAATACGCGTGCGTGACGCCGCGCAGCGTGACCGCGCCGGCCGGCGGCACGTCGGGCGCATCGGCCGCGGGCGGCACCGTGCGCAGCGCACCGAATTCGGCCATCACGCCTTCGATCCGCGTGAGCGACACGCGCGCCGCGTTGACGGTCGGCAGGTTGTTCAGCAGGCCGTCGAGCGGCACGAGCATGAACAGGAACACGACGACGTAGCCGGCGGCCGTGGCCGGGTCGGCATGCACGCCGAGCTGCGGCCAGAACGACGCGACGCCGAGGAACACGTAGAACAGGAAGATGATCCAGCCGACCCCGACCGCATACGCGCTGAACGCACGGCGGCGGTGGTCGCGCACTTCGCCGATCGCGGCGCCGAGCTGGCCGTCGACGAACTGGCGGGCGCGCGCATCGTGCAGCTTCAGCTCCTTCGCGCCGGAGAACAGCGAGCCGAGATAGCCGAACAGGCGGTCCTGCGCCTGGCCGGCGGCTTCGAGCGACGCGATCGCGCGGCGGTCGCCGGTGTGATAGCCGAGCGAGCCGGCGATGATCGCGGCCAGCGCCAGCACGCATACGGGCCAGGACAGCCACGCCAGATAGCCGAGGCAGCCGAATACGATCGAGCCGTGCATGACCAGGTTCGGCAACGCGAAGAACAGCATCGACACGTTGGTCGCGTCGTCGGTCAGCACCGACTGCACGGGCGCGGCGCCGATTCGTTCGATGTCGCGCAATTCGGCCGCGCCGACGCGCCGCGCCAGATGCACGCGCAGCCGCGCCATCGTGTCCTGCGACAGGCGGGCAAACAGCGTGCCCGACACGATCCGCGTGACGAGCGCGATCACCGCGCACAGGGCGAAGCGCCACGCGAGCGACGCATCGGCCGCGCCCGGTTGCGACAGCGCGCGGTTCAGCGTCGCGACGAGCAGCACGCTCGCGACGCCGTTCAGCACGCATGCGGTGAGCGCCAGCGTGAGCGACACGCGGCTTTCGCGCAGCAGCGCAAGGATCAGGCGCGCCGCGGGGCGGCCGGGGGAAGCGTCGAGGGACGGCGGGGAAGAAGGCTCGTGGGCGGCTGTCATCGGCAACGTCGGTAAAGGGAAGGCGGGCAATAGCGCGAAAAACGGAAAATCTGACGCGAAAGCCGCGGGCGGAACGGGCGCCGTTGCGGCTTTCTTCCCTGATAGACGAACGGGCCGCGCAAATATTTAGCGCCATCGTCAAAAAAATCGGCCGAACGCACTTTGCGTGCAAAACGGTAAAAAATCGGCTGCGCCGTTCGTCACACCAGTGAAGCCGCCCCAAGCGGCCCCGAGACTTGGCCGAAGCGGCCGGACCGAAGGACTTCACGCACATGACGAGTTTCCCGACTGCGCTGCATCACCGAATCCGCGAACTGGCGCGCCTCGCGCCCGACGCACCCGCCATCGCGGTGCCTTTCCAGAACGACCTGCGCCTGTCGCGCGGCGCGCTCGACGCACGTGCATCGCAGCTCGCCCGGCAACTGCGCGCGGCCGGCGTCGGCGCCGAAGTGCGGGTCGGCGTGTGTGTCGAACGTTCGTGCGAACTGTTCGTCGCGCTGCTGGCCGTGCTCAAGGCGGGCGGCGTGTTCGTGCCGCTCGATCCGCGCCATCCGAGCGCACGCCTCGACTGGATCGTGCAGGACGCGCAACTGCGGCACGGCATCGTCGACGCGGCCGGCCGGGCGGCGCTCGGCACGCCGTTCGAGCACGCGTTCGATGCGACGGCCGATGCATCGGGCGTCGCGCGGGATGACGCGTTCGATGACGACGCCGTGGCCGTGCATCCGCGTTCGGCCGCGTACATGATCTATACGTCGGGCTCGACCGGCACGCCGAAGGCGGTGGTCGTCGAGCACGGGCCGCTCGCCGCGCATTGCGACGCGCTCGCGGCCGCGCTGCCGATCGAGGCGGGCGACCGTCTGCTGCATTTCGCGTCGGTCAATTTCGACGCCGCGCACGAATGCTGGCTCGCGCCGCTCGCGGTCGGCGCCGGCATCGTCGTCGCGCCGCCGCAGCCGTTCGCGCCGGACGCCGCGCATGCGCTGATGGTGCGCGAAGCGGTCAGCGTCGCGGCATTTCCGCCGGCTTACCTGCGCGAGTTCGCAGCCGTCGCCGCGCGCGACGGCGTGCCGCCGGCATTGCGCGTACTCGCGTTCGGCGGCGAAGCGCTGCCCCAGCAGGCGTTCGAATTCGTGCGGCGCACGTTCCCGGCAGTCCGCCTGATCAATGGTTACGGGCCGACCGAGGCCGTGATCTCGCCGATGCTGTGGCCGGTCGAGCCGGGCGAAACGCCGGTGCTGGCCGCGGACGACGCGTATGCATCGCTGCCGATCGGCCGCGTGATCGGCCCGCGTGTCGCCCGCATCGACGGCGCCGAAGCCGACGGGGTGGGCGAGCTGCTGCTCGGGGGCGTCTGCGTCGCCCGTGGTTATCACGGTCGCGCGGCGCTCACGGCCGAACGTTTCATTCCCGATGCGCACGGCGAACCCGGCGCGCGCGTCTATCGCACCGGCGACCTCGCACGGCTGCGCGACGACGGCGCGTTCGACTATCTCGGCCGCCTCGACGATCAGGTTCAGGTGCGCGGCGTGCGCGTGGAGCCGGCGGAAATCGCCGCATGCCTGCGCTCGCACCCGGCCGTGGCCGACGCGGCCGTGGTAGCCGACACCGCCCACGGGCCGACGCGGCTGATTGCGTGCGTCGCGCTGCGCGCGCCGGCCGACGATGCCGCATTGAAGACGCACGTGGCCGCGCAATTGCCGGCCGCGTGGCAACCGCACCGGTTCGTGCGTTGCGATGCGCTGCCGTACACGCTGAACGGCAAGCTCGACCGTACCGCGCTGCGCGAGCGGATCGCCGCCGCGCGCGACGCGACGCAAGCTGCCGGCGATGCGCCGCGCACGCCGACCGAACAGCGGATCGCGGGCCTCTGGCAGACGCTGCTGGGCCTCGACGTCACGCCGTCGCGCGACGATCGCTTCTTCGCGCTGGGCGCCGATTCGCTCGCCGCGATGCAGTTGCAGGCCGCGATCCGTGCCGCCATGCGCGTGAATCTGCGGCTCGATACGCTGTTCGCCGATCCGGTGCTCGCCGACCTGGCCGAAACGGTCGACCGTGCGGAACCCGAGACCGGCGAACCGCTGGCCGCGATTGTCGCGCGCCGTGCGCCGGCCGATGCGGCCACATCGGGTGCGCCCCATATCGACCGTGCAGCATCGCTCGCACAGCAACGCTTCTGGGTGCTCGCGCAAACGCGCGACGCAAGCGCCGCGTATCACATCGCCGCACACTGGACGATCGACGGCGTGCTCGACCGCGACGCGCTGCAGCGTGCGCTCGATCACGTGATCGGCCGTCACGAGGCATGGCGCACGACGCTCGTCGACAACGACGATGGTGTCGTGATGCAGCGGATTCATGCGCATCTGCCGGTGCCGATCGCCGCGGTCGACCTGCGCGATCAGCCGCCCGCCGCCCGCGACGCGCAAGCCGCCCGTCTCGCCGAGCGCGACGCGGCCGAGCCGTTCAACCTCGCGCGCGGCCCGCTGCTGCGCGCGACACTGATCGCGCTCGCCGACGATCGTCACCGCCTGCTGCTGACCGCGCATCACGCAATCACCGATGGCTGGAGTTCGCGCTGCGCGTTCGACGAACTGTCGGCGGCGTACCGCGCGTATGCCGAAGGCCGCGAACCGTCGCTGCCCGAATTGCCGATCCAGTACGCGGACTACGCGGACTGGCAGCGTGACGTGCTGGCCGGCGGCGAGGGCGAGCGCCAGCTCGACTACTGGCGCGGCGCGCTGCGCGACGTGCCGGGCCCGCTCGCGCTGCCGGTCGACCGCCAGCCGGGCGCAGTACGCACGCTGCAGGGCGCACGCGTGTCGGTGCGCCTGCCCGATGCGGTCGCGGCCGACGTGCGGCAACTCGCGCGCGACGCACAGGCGACCGTCTTCACGGTGCTGCTGGCCGCGCTCGACGCGTGGCTGTCGCGCCTGACCGGCGAAACGGACGTGGTCGTCGCGGTGCCGGTCGCGCATCGCCAGCGCCCCGAAACGCGCGCGTTGCTGGGTCTTTTCCTGAATACGGTCGCGCTGCGCGTACGCGTGGCGCCGACGCTGCCGTTCCGCGCGCTCGTCGACGCGGCGCGTACCGCGGCGCTCGACGCGGTCGCGCACCAGGACGTGCCGTTCGAGCGCGTCGTGGACGCGGTGAAGCCGCCCGTCAAGCGCGGCGACGAATGGCTGCGCGTGAAGTTCGCGCAGCAGTTCGACGCGCGGCACGACAGCGTGCTGCCGGGCGCCACGGCGGTCGCGACGCCGGGGCCCGATCTCGCCGCGCGCTTCGACTTCGCGCTCGATTTCACCGACGATGCGAACGGGATCGAACTGGTCGCGGCCTATGCGACCGACTGCATCGATGCCGATACCGCGCGTGCGTGGCTCGACAGCTATGCGGCGCTCGTCGGCGCGGCCGCGCGCGATCCGCGGCACACGACGGCCGCGCTGCCGTGCGACGCATCGGCTGCGTCGCGCCAGCCGCGCGACGGCCGTGCGCTGCGTATCGAGCATGCCGACATCGTCGCCGCATTTGCACGGCAGGCGGCCGCGTATCCGCATCGCGTCGCGCTTTCCGACGCATCGACTTCGCTGACGTTCGCCGAACTCGACGACGCATCGAACCGCATCGCGCGGGCGCTGGCGCAACGCGGCGTGGCCGCCGAAGCGGCGGTCGTCGTCTGCATCGAACGCTCGGCGCGTTTCGTCGTCGGCCTGCTCGGCGCGCTGAAAGCCGGCGCGCTGGCCGTGCTGCTCGACCCCGCGCAGCCGGTCGCGCGACTCGCCGCGGCGGCTGCCGACTGCGGCGCGCGCTGGGCGCTCGTCGCGGAGCCGGCCGCATGGCCGGCCGGCCTCGACGCACAGCCGCTCGACGTCGACGCGCTCGCGCAGGACGCGACGCTCGCCCATGCGGCCGGCGTGCGCGTCGCGCCGCACCCGCAACAGGGCGCGTACCTGATCTATACGTCGGGCTCGACCGGCACGCCGAAGGGCGTCGTCGTCTCGCACGGCGCGCTGGCCGACTACGTGCAGGGGATGCTCGACGAACTCGCGTTCGCGCCCGACGCATCGTTCGCGATGGTCTCGACCGTCGCGGCCGATCTCGGCCACACGACGCTGTTCGGCGCGTTGTGCGCGGGCCGCACGCTGCACCTGCTGCCGGCCGCGTGCGCATTCGATCCGGATCGGTTCGCCGACGAAATGCGCGGTCGCGACGTCGGCGTGCTGAAGATCGTGCCGAGCCACCTGCAGGCGCTGCTCGATGCGCGCGTGCCGGCCGACGTGCTGCCGCGCCACGCGCTCGTGACGGGCGGCGAAACACTCACGTGGGCCCTCATCGCACGGCTGGCCGCGCTCGCGCCGGCCTGCCGCGTGATCAACCATTACGGGCCGACCGAAGCGACGGTCGGCGCGATCGCGTGCGACACGGCGTCGATCGCCGCCGACGCGCGCGACCCCGCGAGCGGCGTGCCGCTCGGCCTGCCGCTGCCGAATGCGCGCGCGCTGGTGCTCGACGCGTTCGGCGCCTGCGTGCCGGCCGGCGCGACGGGCGAGCTGTATCTGGGCGGGCCGGGCGTCGCGCGCGGCTACCTCGGGCGTCCGGCGCAGACCGCCGAGCGCTTCGTGCCCGATCCGTTCACGCCCGGCGCACGGCTGTATCGCACGGGCGACCGCGTGCGGTTGCGCGCGGACGGCCGTCTCGCATTCCTCGGCCGGATCGACGACCAGGTGAAGATCCGCGGCTACCGCGTCGAGCCGGGCGAGGTGAGTGCGGCCGTGCGTGCGGCCGGCCCGATCGCGCAGGCCGAAACGCTCGCGATCGAGCACGATGGCCGCCTGCGGCTCGCGACGTTCGTCGTGATGCGCGACGGCACGGCATTCGACGAAGCCGCGGTGCGCGCCGCGCTCGCCGCGAAGCTGCCCGACTACATGGTGCCCGCGCAATTCGTCGCACTGGCGCGCCTGCCGGTGACGGCGAACGGCAAGATCGATCGCGCGGCATTGCGCGAATTGGCGGCCGTGCCGGTCGCGGTCGCGTCAGGCGATGCGCCGCGGGGCGCGGTCGAGACGGTCCTCGCCGACGTCTGGCAGGCCGTGCTGAAGGCGCCGAAGGTCGGCCGCGACGACAATTTCTTCGAACTCGGCGGCGATTCGATCCTCGTGCTGCAGGTGATCGCCCGTGCGCGCAAGCGCGGCGTGCGCTTCACGCCGAAGCAACTGTTCGACGGGCCGACCGTCGCCGAACTCGCACGCATCGCGAAAACGGACGACACGGCCGTCGCCGCGCAGCTTCCGGGCGCAGTCGCGCCTGCCGTTGCCGCGCCGGCTGCCACGCCGATCCTGACGCCCGCGCAACAGCGCTTCTTCGCGCTCGATATCCCGCGCCGCGGCCACTGGAACCAGTCGGTGTCGTTCGATGTGCGCGGCGCGTTCGACGCGGATGCGTTCGCACGCGCATTCGACGCGTTGCTCACACATCACGACGCATTCCGTCAGCGCTTCGTACGCGGCGCGGACGGCACGTGGCACGCGAGCGATGCGGCGAAGCCGTACGACGCGCTGCCGTTCGTCGAAGTCGCCGCACGCGACGAAGCCGACGCGCTGGCGCGCTTCGATGCGCTGCAGCGCCGTCTCGATCTCGGCAGCGGGCCGCTCGCCTGCGCGTGCGCGGCACGGTTGCCGGACGGTTCGACGCGACTTTATCTCGCGATTCACCATGCGATCGTCGACGGCGTGTCGTGGCGGATCCTGCTCGACGACCTCGACACGGCCTACCGCGCCGCATGCGAGCGCACGTCGATCCGCCTGTCGCAACCGGGCCTGCGCGCGGACGCATGGGCCGCACGGCTTGCCCGCGCCGCAACGGAGCCGGCGTCGCCGTTCGCCGCCGAAGCCGCCTACTGGGCCGGCATGGCGCACGGCAGCGACATCGTGCCCGATCACCCGGACGCAGCGGCGACGAACGCCGATGCGGCCGTCGTCGTGCAGACGATCGACGCGGCATTGACCCGCGCCGCACTGACCGACGCGCACGCGGCCTATCGCACGCAGACGATCGAGCTGCTCGGCGCGGCGCTCGCGCTGGCGCTGGCCGGCGCGCGCGGCGCCGCATCGTGCCGGGTCGAACTGGAAGGGCACGGCCGCGAAGCGCTGTTCGACGACGCGGATGCCAGCCGCACGATCGGCTGGCTGACGAGCCATTACCCGGTGACGCTGCCGGTCGAAGCGACGGTTCGCGACACGCTGTGCGCGGTCAAGGACACGCTGCGCGCGGTGCCGCACAAGGGGCTCGGCTTCGGCGTGCTCGCATGCTACGGCGATGCGGCGACGCGCGCGACGCTGGCCGCCGTGCCGCGCCCGCGCGTCACGTTCAACTATCTCGGCCAGTTCGACGCGCCGCGCGATGCAACGCTCGTCCCGCGTTTCGGCGGCACCGGCGTCGAGCGCGATCCCCAAGGCCCGCTCGGCAATACGCTCGCGATCCATGCGTACCTCGACACGGACGGCGACGGCGCGCGCACGCTGAAGGTTCACTGGGTCTACGGTGCGCCGCAATTCGAACGCGCGACGATCGACGCGTTCGCCGAACGCTTCGCGGCCGTGCTGCGCGAACTCGTCGATGCATGCGCGTCGCGCGTCGCGCATCGCGGCGCCGGCGCGACGCCGGGCGATTTCCCGCTCGCGCAGGCCGCCGGTCTCACGCAGGCCGCGATCGAACGCGCGCCGCTCGACTGGCGCACGATCGACGACGTGTATCCGCTGTCGCCGATGCAGCAGGGCATCCTGTTCCATGCGCTGTTCGCGCCCGGCCACGCGAGCTACGTGAACCAGCTCGTCGCGACCGCCACGGCGCTCGACGCCGACCGGCTCGCGGCCGCATTCGATGCGTCCGTCGCGCGTCACGACATCCTGCGCACGAGCGTGATGCCGGACGAAGCCGCGCCGCTGCAGTGCGTGCATCGTCACGCGCAAATGCGGGTCGAGCAGCTCGACTGGCGCACGCGCGGCGACACGCTCGACACCGATTTCGACGCGTGGCTCGCGGCCGACCGCGCGCGCGGCTTCGACTGGCGCGAGCCGCCGCTGATGCGGCTCACGCTGATCCGCGTGACGGACGACGCATGGCGCGTCGTATGGACGCGTCACCACGTGCTGCTCGACGGCTGGAGCACCGCGCGCCTGCTCGCCGACGTGCTGCGCGACTACCGCGACCCCGACGCCGTGTCGCCGTTCGCGAACCGTCCGGCGCTGCGCTATCGCGACTTCATCGCATGGCTCGGCACGCGCGAGCGCGACGCCGACGAGCGCTTCTGGACCGAACGCCTGGCACGACTCGACGCGCCCACGCTGATTGCCGAACGCACGGCCGACCGCGCGGACGCCGAGATGGTCACGTGGCGCGCGACGCTCGATGCCGACACGATGACACGCGTCGCCCAGACCGCCCGCGCGCTGAAACTGACCGTCAACACGCTGGTGCAGGGCGCATGGGCGCTCGCGCTGCAGCGGATGACGCACCAGCCGGCCGTCGCGTTCGGCGCAACCGTCGCGGGCCGTCCCGATGCGCTCGCGGACGTCGACTCGGTGCTCGGCCTTTTCATCAACACGCTGCCGGTGATCACCGCGCCGGCGCCGCAGCAACGGGCGGCCGACTGGCTGCAAACGCTGCAGCGCGAGAACGCGGCCGCCGCCGAACACGCACACACGCCGCTGGCCGACATCCAGCGCTGGGCGCGCGGGTCGGGCGACGCACTGTTCGATACGCTGGTCGTATTCGAGAACTATCCGGTGGACGACACCGCGCGTGATGGCGATCCGCGTGCGCTGGCGTTGAGCGACATCCGCAGCATCGAATCGACCGATTTCGCGCTGACGCTCGTGATCGAAAGCGGCGCCGAACTGACGATCGACTACGGCTACGACACCGCGCGCATCGACGCGCATCAGGTCGAGACCTGGCACCGCGCCTTCGCCTGCGCGCTTGATACGCTGGCCCGTACGCCGGACGTGCGGCTCGGCACGCTGTCGATCGCCGACGATGCGGCCCGCGATGCGCTGGTGCGCGCGCAGGACACCGCGCGTACCTGGCCGATGGAACGACGGCAGCCGCTGCACCTGCAATTCGTCGACGCGGCACACGCGACGCCCGACGCGATCGCGCTCGAATATGCGGACGCTCAAGGCCGCGTGCAGCGCGCGACCTATCGCGAACTCGACGCCGGCACGTCGCGCATCGCCGCATCGCTGCGCCGGCGCGGCGTGCAGCCCGACACGCCGGTCGCGCTGTGCGTCGAGCGCTCGTTCGACATGGTGATGGCGCTCGTCGGCGTGCTGAAGGCCGGCGCCGCGTACCTGCCGGTCGACCCCGACTATCCGGCCGAGCGCATCGCGTACCTGCTGCGCGACGCGCGGCCGGCCGTCGCCATCACGCAAGCGCATCTGCGCGAGCAGGTCGAGGCCGCGCTGGGCGACGGCGCCGAGACGCAACTGCTGACGGTGGCGGACCTGCTGGCCGACGAAGCGGGCGATATCGACGACGAAACCGCGGCGATCGACGACGCACAGCTCGCGTACCTGATCTACACGTCCGGCTCGACCGGCAAGCCGAAGGGCGCCGGCAACACGCACGGCGCGCTCGCGAACCGGATCGCGTGGATGCAGCACGCGTACCGGCTGACGCGCGACGACGTCGTGCTGCACAAGACGCCGTTCGGCTTCGACGTGTCGGTATGGGAATTCGTGTGGCCGCTCGCGACCGGTGCGAAGCTCGCGATCGCCGCGCCGGGCGACCATCGCGATCCGGCGCGTCTGGCCGCCGCCATCCACGCGCACGGCGTGACGGTGCTGCATTTCGTGCCGTCGATGCTCGCCGCGTTCGCCGCGCATCTCGACGATTTCTCGGCCGCCGCGCAATGCGACAGCGTGCGCCTGATCGTCGCGAGCGGGGAGGCGCTGGCGCCCGAACTCGTCGCGAAGATGGCCCGCCTCTTGCCGAACGCGACGCTCGTGAACCTGTACGGGCCGACCGAAGCCGCGATCGACGTGTCGCACTGGACCTGCGGCCCCGACGACGCGTACGCGGTCGCGGTGCCGATCGGCCATCCGATCGCGAACCTGCAACTGCACGTGCTCGATGCCGCGTGGCAGCCGGTGCCGGCCAGCGCGACCGGCGAACTGTATCTGGCGGGCGCGGGCCTCGCACGCGGCTATCTCGGCCGTCCGGCACTGACGGCCGAGCGCTTCGTACCCGATCCGTTCGTGCCGGGCGCACGCATGTACCGCACCGGCGACCTCGCGCGCCGCCGGGCGGACGGCGCGCTCGACTACCTCGGCCGGGTCGACACGCAGGTGAAGCTGCGCGGCCAGCGAATCGAGCCGGGCGAGATCGAGGCGCTGCTGCGCGCGGCGCCGGGCGTCAACGATGCGGTCGTGATCGTGCGCGACGAGCAACTGGTCGGCTATGTCGCCCGAGGCGACGCAGGCCCGCTCGACCGCGCGGCGCTGCTCGACGCACTGCATGCGCAGCTGCCGGCGTACATGGTGCCGTCGCAGCTGATCGAACTCGATGCATTGCCCGTCACGCCGAACGGCAAGTGCGACCGCCATGCGCTGCCCGCGCCGGTGCGCGAAGCGACCGAAGCCGTCGAACTCGCGACCGATACCGAGCGGGCGCTCGCCGAAATCTGGCAGCGCGTGCTGCACGTGGACGCGATCGGCCGCGACGGCGATTTTTTCCTGCTCGGCGGCCACTCGCTGCTCGCGACGCAGGCCCACGCGCAGGCCAATCTGCACTGGGGGCTCGCGCTGCCGCTGCGCACGCTGTTCGACACGCGCACGCTGGCGCGCTGCGCGCAAGCGATCGACGCGGCCTGCGCGGCACGCGGCGCGACCGATGCGGCGAGCGCGATCGACGCGCTGCTCGGCGAACTGGAAACCCAATAAGGACGACGGATGACGAAGGTTCAACCCGACTGGCTCGCGCTCGCGACGCGTTTCGCGCAACTGCCCGACGCGCAGCGCGCGGTCTTCATCGACAAGCTCGGCGCGGCCGGCATCGACTTCCGCGTGCTGCCGATCCCGCCGCGCACGGCACGCGGCGACCGCGTGCCGGCGTCGTTCGCGCAGACGCGGCTGTGGCTACACGCGCGGCTGATCGATACGCCCGACGCGTATCACATCACCGAGCGCCTGGCGCTGACGGGACCGCTCGACGCGCATGCGCTGCGCCTTGCATGCGATGCGCTGATCGCGCGCCACGAAGCGCTGCGCACGACCTTCGACGAAACGCAGGACGGCGTCGCGCAGACGATCCACGCGCCGGCGCGCTGCCCGTGGCGCGAAACCGATCTCGACGCATTGCCGGATGCGCAGCGCGTGTCGCGCGCGGAAGCGGTCGCAACGGCCGACGAAGCCGAACCGTTCGATCTCGGCACGGCGCCGCTCGTGCGCGCGCATCTGATTCGCTTCGACGCGACGCATCACTGGCTCGCACTGACCGTGCATCACATCGTGTCGGACGGCTGGTCGTCGGGCGTGATGCTGTCCGAACTCGCGGCGTTCTATCGCGCGTATGCGTCGGGCGAGCCGGTGCCGCTCGCGCCGCTGCCGATCCAGTACGCCGACTACGCGCTGTGGCAGCGCCGCTGGCTCGACGCCGGCGAGCGCGACCGTCAGCTCGCGTTCTGGCGCGAGCGGCTCGATCCGCAGCGCGGCGTGCTGACGCTGCCTGGCGCGACCGCACGGCCGGCGCGGCGCAGTGCGCGCGGCGCGCGTCATGTGTTTTCGCTCGACGCGCGCCTCGGTGCGCAGTTGCGCGCATTCGCGGCCGCGTCCGGCGCGACGCCGTTCGCGGTGCTGCTCGCCGCACTCGACGCGCTGCTGGCGCGCGCGACCGGCGACGCACGGATCTGCGTCGGCGTGCCGGCCGCGAACCGCGAGCGCGCGGAAGTCGCCGGCCTGATCGGCTTCTTCGTCAACACGCTGGCGATCGACGTCGACGTGCCCGCGCACGGCGATTTCTCGTCGCTGGTCGCGCGTACGCAGCGCGCGCTCGTCGACGCCCAGATGCACCAGGACGTGCCGTTCGAGCAGGTGGTCGATGCCCTCGGCGTGCCGCGCAGCGCCAGCCACCATCCGCTGTTCCAGGTGATGGCCGCGTACGGCGAACGCCGCGCGCTGCCGGCACTCGGCGCGGCGTCGGCCGTGTTGCTGCCGTCGGGCACGCCGTCCGCGAAATTCGACCTGACGCTGTCCGTCGAAGCGACACCGGACGGCACCTTCCACGCCGCCTTCATCTACGCGCTCGACCTGTTCGACGCGGATGCGATCGCCCGGCTGGCCGCGCGCTTCGTCACGCTGCTGACCGATGCGCTCGCGCGCCCGGATCAGCCGATCGGCGATCTCGACTGGCTGCCTGCCGACGAGCGCGCACAGCTCTTCGCGTGGAACGCGCCGGCCGGCGCGAGCGTTGCCGAGCCGTTCGTTCCGGTGCATGCGCGCATCGCGGCGCATGCACGCGCGCGGCCCGATGCACGCGGCGTCGCCGATATCGATCGCGCATTGACGCGCGGCGAAGTCGATGCACGCGCGGCGCGCCTGGCGCGCCATCTGGTGGCGGCCGGCGTGCGCCCCGAGATGCGTGTGGGCGTCGCGCTGCAGCGCTCGGTCGACCTGCTCGTCGCGCTGATCGCGGTGCTGAAGTCGGGCGCCGCGTTCGTGCCGCTCGACCCGGCTCATCCGCGCGAACGGCTCGCGCAGATCGTCGGCGACGCGAACATCGTGCACGTCCTGACCGACGCCGCGAGCGCCGCGTCGCTGCCCGAGCTGCCGGAACTGCGCGTGTGGCGCGCCGACGAAATCGATGCACTCGCCGAAGCCGCGGGTGTCGCGCTGCCCGACGTGTTGCCGGGCCATGCAGCCTACGCGATCTATACGTCGGGCTCGACCGGCAAACCGAAAGGCGTGATCGTCGACCATGCGTCGTTCGCGCTGCATTGCGCGGCGATCGCCGAGCGTTATGGCGCGGGCGAGAACGACGTGTTCCTGCTGTTTCAGTCGGTCAATTTCGACGGCGCGCACGAGGGCTGGTTTTCGCAATACATGTCGGGCGCCGCCGTGTCGGTGACGGCCGACGTACTGTGGCCGCCCGCGCAGACCTGCGCGATGATGATCCGCGACGGCGTGACGATGACCTACGTGCCGCCCGGCTGCGCGGCACAGCTCGCCGAATGGGCGCTCGCGCACGGCGCGCCGCCGACGCTGCGTTCGCTGACCGTCGGCGGCGAGGCGACGTCGCGCGAGGCGTTCGCGATGTTGCGCCGTGCGCTGCCGAACGTGCGCGTGGTCAACGGCTACGGCCCGACCGAAACGGTCATCACGCCGACGCTGTGGATGTTCCGTCCCGGCGACGATCTCGCGAAGCTCGGCGACGCCGCGTATCTGCCGATCGGCACGCTGGTCGGCGCGCGCACCGCACACGTGCTCGACGTGCGGCTGCATCCGCTGCCGGTCGGCGTGATCGGCGAACTGTATCTGGGTGGCGAGGGGATCGGCGTCGCACGCGGCTACCTCGACCGCCCGGCGCTGACGGCCGAGCGCTTCGTACCCGATCCGTACGGCGCGCCGGGCGCGCGACTGTACCGTACCGGCGACCTCGTGCGGCGTCGCGCGGACGGCGTATTCGATTTCATCGGCCGCGTCGATCACCAGGTGAAGCTGCGCGGCCTGCGCATCGAACTCGGCGAAATCGAAGCGCAGCTCGCCGCGCACGACGCGGTACGCGAAGCATGCGCGGTCGTGCACGGGCAGGGCGCGCTCGCGCAGCTCGTCGCGTACGTCGAACTGACCGCGGAGGCGCAGGCAGCCGCGCGGCCGGTCGAAGCCGCGACGCTCGACGCGCACCTGCGCCGCACGCTGCCCGACTACATGGTGCCCGCGCAACTGATCGTGCTCGACGCGCTGCCGCGCAACGCGAACAGCAAGGTCGACCGCGCGCGGCTGCCGGCGCCCGTGCGTGTCGAACGGGCATACGAGGCGCCGCACGACGGTGACGAAGCCGCGCTCGCGGCGATCTGGTGCGACGTGCTGAATCTCGAGCGCGTCGGCCGTGGCGATCACTTCTTCGATCTCGGCGGCCATTCGCTCGCCGCCGTGCGCGTCGCGACGCGGGTGGCCGAGCGGCTCGGCCGCGACGTGCCGGTGCGCGCGCTGTTCGAGGCGCCGGTGCTCGCGCAGTACGCACTGCAGGTGGCCGACGCGCCACGTGCGGCACATGCCGGTGCCGCGGCACCGGGCGTCGCGGTCGCCAAACCCGATGCGCACGGCGTGTGGCCGCTGTCGCCCGCGCAACTCGGCCTGTGGTTCCTGTGGCGCGCGCAGCCGGACAGCGCCGCATACAACATTCCGGTCGCGCTGCGCGTGCGCGGTCCGCTCGACGTCGATGCGCTACGCGCGGCGTTCTCGGATGCGGCGGCCGTGCATCCGGCGCTGCGCGCGCGGCTCGTCGCTCGCGACGGTAAGCTGCCGGGCCAGCGGATCAAGGCAGACATCGCCGTCGATCTGCCGATGATCGACTTGTCGGCCCAAGCCGATGCGCTGGCCCGCGCGGCCGCGCTGACCGACGCGGATGCGCTCGCGCCGTTCGATCTCGCGGCCGACGCGCCGCTGTGGCGTGCCCGCGTGTTGCGGCTCGGTGCGGACGATCACGTGCTGTCGGTGACGATTCACCACATCGTGTCGGATGGCGAATCGATCGAGCTGTGGCTCGACGCGGTGCGCGCCCGCTACGTCGCCCGCGTGCGCGGCGACGTAGCACCGGTCGACGAAGCCGCTCAACTGGCCGTGCCGCTCGTGCTGCCCGCGCCGTGCCATCCGGCCCGCGTTGCATACTGGCGTGACGCACTGGCCGATCTGCCGTCGCGCGTGCTGCCGCAGCGCGCGGACGCGCCGGCCGTGCCGCAATGGCGCGCGGCCCGCATCGCGTTCGAATTCGATGCGCAACTGATTCGCGCCGCACGCGACACCGCGTCGGCCGCGCATGCCACGCTGCCGATGCTGCTGCACGCGGCGCTCAACACCGCGCTGTTCCGCGCGACGGGCGCGGCCGACCAGCCGGTCGGCGTGCTTGCATCGACGCGCGAGCTTACGGGCGACGCGGCCCGCGCGGCGCTCGGCCTGTTCATCAACTCGGTCGTCGTGCGTACGCGGATCGACCCGGCCGCGCGTCGCGCGGACGTGCTCGCGCAAGTGCGCGACACGGCGCTCGCCGCGTATGCGCATGCCGACGTGCCGTTCGCCGACGTCGTGGCCGCGTTGCGCGCGCCGCGTGCCGCGCAGGCCAATCCGCTGTTCCAGGTGATGTTCAACTACCTGCGCCCGACCGGTGCGGCCGCGCGCGACTGGGCCGGCCTGTCGCTGGCCGAATTCGACGACGTGCGCCATCGCGTCGTGTTCACGCTGGAGCTGGACGTCGTCGAGCATCCGGACGGCCGCGTGAGCGCCGCGTTCTCGTATGCGGACGAACTGCTCGCGCGCGATTTCGTCGACGTACTCGTCGATCTGTATCACGACGAAGTCGCGCGTTTCGCCGGTGCGTCGGAAGCCGCGCTCGGCGCGCCCGATGCGCGCGCCGACACGCACGCTGCGTTCAACGCACGCGCCAACGGCGCAACACGGCCCCACGCAATGCCGTCGCATGCCGCCGCCGTGCTCGCCGCGCTGTGGTCGGACACGTTCGCGACGGCCGCTCCCGAGCCCGATACGGACCTGTTCGAAGCCGGTGCGACGTCGTTCGACGTCGTGCGCTTCGTCGACGCCGCAAGCCGTTCCGGTCACGCGCTGACGGTCGCCGACGTGTTCGCGGCGCCGACGCTCGCGGCGCTCGGCGCGCGGCTCGATGTGCAAGCGAAAACGAAAGCGGGACAGGAGGCGCGCCATGCTGGCTGAGGTGCGTCCGGACGGATTCACGATGCTCGATACCTACCGCCTCGCGTTCGCGGACGGCCTGTTCGCCGTGCGCGACGGCGCGCAGATCCGCGTCGCGCAGGGCGACGGGATCGGCGCGCAGTTGCTGCGCGCGCAACTCGCGGACGACGGCGCGCTGCGCCTCGTCGCCTACAACCATCGCGCGGCGCCGGCCGACCAGCGGCGGGCGCTGCTGGCCGCACTGGCCGCGGCGTTTTCGGACAGCGCGCGCCACGCGGCGATCCGGCTCGACCCGGCCGCGTGGCCGGCGGTCGCGCTCGACGCGTTGCGCGCGAGCGGCGTCCTCGCCGACGGCGGCCGCTGCGTGCGCGACGGCTGGGCGCAACAGGCCGATCTGTGGCTCATCGGCGCGCCTCTGCCGTGCGCGACGCTGCCGACGGTCACCGACGGCCGACGTCATCCGCGCCGGCCGCCCGCACCGCGCGGCGACGTCTACGCGCGCGACCTGCCGGCGCTCGGCGTGCGCTTCACGCTGCGCGGCTGGCAGCCGGCGGAGGACGCCGAGCGGCTCGCGCGCTGGTTCGACGAGCCGCGTGTACGCGACGGCTGGCCGGCCGCACGGCCCGCGCAATGCGGCGCGCAAGGCCCGCAGGAAGCCGATCCGCACGTCACGCCGCTCGTCGGCTGTTTCGACGGCGAGCCGTTCGCGTATTTCGAAGCGTTCTGGCTGAAAGAGGACGCGCTCGCGCCGCACGTCGCTGCGTGCGACTACGACCGCGGGCTGCGGATGCTGGTCGGCGAGTCGCGCTGGCGCGGCCCGCACCGCGTGGCCGGCTGGCTGCCGTCCGTCGTGCATTACCTGTTTCTCGACGACCTGCGTACCGAAGCGGTCGGCTGTGCCGTTCCGGCCGGCCACACGCGGGTTGCCGACCATCTCGCGCGGCACGGCTTCGCGCGGCAGCGCCGCCTCGCGCTGGCCGATGCGCAGCCGCTGTGGATGCGCACGCTGCGCGAGACGTTCTTCTCCGGTCGTCACGTCTGACGGGCCGGATTCATCGACAAGGGAGCTGAGACATGCAGAGAGAAACCGTATTCGACCTGATCGGCGTGGGCTTCGGGCCGTCGAATCTGGCGCTGGCCGTGCGCCTCGCGGAGCGCGGCGGTGCGCACACGCTGGCCCATTGCTTCGTCGAGCGCCAGCCGGAGTTCGGCTGGCATCGCGGGATGCTGCTCGACGACTGCCGGATGCAGATCTCGTTTCTGAAGGATCTCGTCACGATGCGCGATCCGAAAAGCCGCTACACGTTCATCAACTACCTGTTCGAACGCGGCCGGCTGAACGAATTCGTCAACCTGAAGAACTTCTATCCGACCCGCGTCGAATTCCACGACTACCTGAGCTGGGTTGCCGAGGCGTTCGACGATCGCGTCCATTACAGCGAGACCGTGCTGGGAATCGAGCCCGTGCGCGGCGATGGCGCGAGAATCGACGCACTGCGCGTGCTGTCGCGCGACGCGGCCGGCCACGAGCGCCAGCGCGTCACGCGGGCGCTGTCGGTCGGCGTCGGCGGCACGCCGGCGATTCCGGATGCGTTCGCCGCGCTCGGCCGCGACCGCGTGATTCATTCGTCGTCTTACCTGACCGATATCGACCGGCTCGTCGCATCGCCCGACGGCGAGCGCCGCCGCGTCGCGGTGATCGGGGCGGGGCAGAGCGCGGCCGAGGTGTTCATCGACCTCGCGCGCCGCTTCCCGCACGTCGACGCGAGCCTCGTGATGCGCGCGGGCGCCCTGAAGCCGGCCGATGACAGCCCGTTCGTCAACGAAATCTTCAGCCCCGAATTCACCGACGTCGTCTATGCGCAGCCGCACGACGCGCGCCGCGCGCTGCTCGAGCGTTATCGCGACACGAACTACGCGGTGGTCGACCGGCCGCTGATCGAGCAGATCTACGAAATGCTGTACCTGCAGCGCATCGACGGTACGCCGCGTCATGCGCTGCTCGCGAACAGCGCGATCGAGGCCGCGGTGCGCACCGCCGACGGCCGCATCGAGTTGACGTTGCGCGACCGGTTGAGCGGCGCCACGCGCGTCGAGCGCTTCGACGCGCTCGTGCTCGCGACCGGCTACCGCCGCGACACGCATTCGGCGCTGCTCGAAGGCCTCGCGCCGCATCTGGGCGATGCGCTCACGCGCGGCGACGTGACGCGCGACTACCTGCTCGCGACGCCCGAGCACTTCGCGCCGCGCATCTATCTGCAAGGCTGCTGCGAAGACAGCCACGGCCTGTCCGACACGCTGCTGTCGGTACTGGCGCGCCGCGCGGACGAAATCTGCGCGTCGCTCGAAGACGGGATCGCGCCCGCGCATGACGAAGGCGCGGCCCGTGCAACGCATGAAAAACGACCGAACAACGGGGTGAGCGCGGGCCGGATGGCTTTCGCTCTTTGACAAAGGCGCGGTCGGAGACCGCATGAAAAAAGTGGAGCAGAAGAAGATGGAGTGGGCAACAGGCACGCGTTTGCGTGCGATCGCAGCCGCGGCAAGCGTGGCGTTCGGTACGGCGGCGGCAGGGCACGCTTACGCCCAGACGGCGCCGGCCGTGAACGCAGGCGCCGCCGCGCCGGCCAGCAGTGCGCAAGACGGTGCGACGGCGAATACGTCGACCGGCGCGCAAAACGGCACGCTGCCGGCGATCACCGTCAACGCGGCCTCGGCAGGAGACGGCACGGTCGGGCTCGTCGCGAAGCGCAGCACGACCGGCACCAAGACCGATACGCCGCTCAACGAGATCCCGCAGACGATCAACGTCGTCACCGCGCAGCAGATCGAGATGACAGGCGCCACCGACGTGAACGCGGCGCTGCGCTACGTGCCGGGCTTCTCGTCGTACGGGTCGGACAACCGCTCCGACTGGTACGCGGCGCTGCGCGGCTTCACGCCGACCGCCTACGTGAACGGGCTGCAGGTGCCGAACACGATCAACCTCGCGAGCTGGCGCGTCGATCCGTACATGATCGACAGCATCAGCGTGCTGCGCGGGCCGACCTCGGTGCTGTACGGCGCGGGCGATCCGGGCGCGATCATCGACGTGCACACCAAGCTCGCCGACGGCGAGCGCGTGCGCGAAGCCGGTGTGCAGATCGGCAACTATGCGCGCAAGCAGTTCATGATCGACGTCGGCGACAAGCTCGATCCGGACGGCAAGTATGCGTACCGGTTCGTCGGCGTCGCGCGCGACGGCAACGCACTGACCGGCCCGAACAACGACCAGCGCGTCGCGCTCGCGCCGTCGTTCCGCTGGCGCCCGGACGCGGATACGTCGCTGACGCTGTCCGCGACGTACCTGCAGGACTGGGGCGACATCTCGTCGAACTTCCTGCCCGCGCAGGGCACCGTGCTGCCGAACCCCAACGGCCAGATCAACAAGGACATCTACGAAGGCGACGGCGACTTCAACTACTACCGCAAGAAGCAGTGGTCGGTCGGTTACCAGTTCGAGCGCAACCTGACGCCGGCCTGGACGTTCCGTCAGAACACGCGCCTGATGCATCTGTCGCTCGACAACGGTTCGGTGTTCGGCAACGGCTTCGTCGACGGCAGCACGACCGACGTGTCGCGCTGGGCCGGCGTGTTCCAGATGAACTACAGCCGCTTCGACATCGACAACAACCTCGAGGGCCGCTTCGCGACGGGCCCGCTGCAGCACACGCTGCTGCTCGGCTTCCAGTACAACCGCCAGACCGCGACCGACAGCGAGTGGCTGGCCGCCGCGCCGACGCTGAACCTCTACAACCCGGTGTACACGCCCGTCACGACGGCGGTGTTCACGCCCGACTCGACGTTCCGCACCAACACGTACACGGCGATGAACACGTTCGGCCTGTACGCGCAGGACCAGATCAAGTGGAACCGCTGGACGCTGACGCTCGGCGGCCGCGAGGACTGGGTCAACATGCGGATGGACGACCGCGCGGCCGGTACGTCGACGAAGGCGGACGTCACGGCGTTCACCGGCCGTGTCGGCCTCACGTATCAGGGCGATTACGGGCTGTCGCCGTACCTCAGCTATGCAACGTCGTTCAATCCGCTGATCGGCGTGAACCTGCTCGGCGGCGGACTGCCGCAGCCGACGCGCGGCAAACAGATCGAGGCCGGCCTGCGCTGGCAGCCGCCCGGCAAGAACCTGATGCTGAACGCGGCGATCTACCAGATCAACCAGACCAACGGGATCACGCCGGCGCTGCCGAGCCAGGACCCGGGCGGGACGAAGTCGGTGCAGACGGGCGAGGTGCGTTCGCGCGGGATCGAACTGAGCGCGACCGGCAAGGTCACGCCGAACCTGTCGGTGATCGCGTCGTATGTCTACCAGGATGTGAAGGTCATCAAGGCGAACGACAGCACGCTGAACAACTGGCCGGTCGACATTCCGCGTCCGCGCCAGATGGCGTCACTGTGGACCGACTGGACGTGGCACACGGGGCCGCTCGCCGGCTTCGGCCTCGGTGGCGGTATTCGTTACCAGAGCGCGTCGGCCGGTGCGGCCGACAACTCGCTCACGGTATCGAGCGTCACGCTGTTCGACGCGGGCCTGCATTACGACACGCGCAACTGGCGCTTCGCCGTGAACGGGACGAACCTGTTCAACCGCCATTACATCAGCGGTTGCCAGTCGATGAACGTCTGCATTTTCGGGACCGACCGCACGGTGATCGCGACCGCGAAATACAACTGGTGACGTCGCGCGCCGCGGCGCGCCGGCCGGCCTTCGTGGCCGGCGCGGGCCGGCCGCGGCGCCTTCGTCCGCTTTTTTCCACGACGCATCCATGCCGAAGAAAAATCTCGTCTACATCCAGTCGCTGCGCAACGGCGCGGCCGATCGTGCCGGCCAGCCGGTCGCTTATCGCGGCGGCACGCGCTACATGAAGGCGCCGCTCGAATTCCTCGTCGAGCGCCTGAACGATTCGCCGCTCGGCGAACGCTACACGCTCCAGGGCGTGATCGTCGACGACGACGACGGGTCGCCGGCCGACCGCGCGAAAGTGGCCGATTACGGGTTCGCGCGCACGCCGGGCCGCCCGTGGATTCTGCCGGAAGGCTTGACGGTGCAAGGCCGCCCCGTCGACGAACTGTTCTGCACGATTGCGTCGACGTACCGGCGGCTGCCGCGCGATGCACGTGAGCGCGTGGCCGGCAAACAGGCATTCGAGCGCCGCCTGCTCGAGCGCCTGCTCGAACTCGACGCCGACATCGTCGTGCTCGACGGGCTGCTCGTGATCCTCGACGAACTCGTGCGGCCGGGCGCGCGCTTTCACCGGCGCATCGCGAACATCCATCCGGGCATCACGGCCGACGATTCGCCGTACCAGCGGCGCGGCGCGTGGGCGACGCTCGACGCGCTGCACGGCGCACGTGGCGAACGGGTCGACTGGGCCACCGGCGCGACGTCGTCCGTCGAGCCCGTGACGATGACGGGCGCGTCGTTCCACTACGTCGACAACGGTATCGATTCCGGCGAGGTGATCTGCGACGTGCTCGACACGCCGATCGCGCCGGACGACACGATTCTCGAACTGCGCTGGAACAACTTCCAGCGCAGCCTGTTTCCGGCGCTCGAACGCGGGCTGCACGTGCTCGCCGATCGCCACGACGCGGGAGCACTGTGATGCAAGACACGCTGACGAAACCGGCCGGCGCAGCCGACGCCGTCGAAGGTGAAGTGGCCGCGGCGCTCGACGGCGCCGCACATGACCAGGCGACGCAGGTTGCGGAGCACACGCTCGACGCATGGCGCCCCGACGACTCGCCGGACGGGCTGCTCGCGGCGTTCGTCCCGTTGTTCAACACCGACACGCGGTACGATGCGGCAACGATCTCGGTGCCGCTCGGTGGCGCCAGTGCGGCGGCCGTCGCGTCATACGTGGCGCGAGCGGTGCGCGAAGGCGTGATCGACGGCGCGCAGGTCGCGGGCGACACGCTGCGGCTCACCGTGTCGCGCACGACGTTCTGGCAGAATCCGCGGCCGTGGCTGAAGGCGCCTGCGTCGGGCGGGATGCCGCTGCGCTACGCGATCACGAACGGCCACCGGCATCCGGTGCGGCCGCCGTCGCCGGCCGGCGAGATTTACGCCCGCGCCATGCCGCAGGTCGGCATGACGTTCAGCCTGCGCACCGTCGACGTCGACGCACACGCGGACCTGTTCAGCCACTGGATGAACCTCGACCGTGTCGCGCATTTCTGGGACCAGCGCGGCACGCGCGACGAGCATGCGGCGTATCTCGCCGAACGGCTGGCCGATCCGCACATGCACCCGACAATCGGCTATTTCGACGACACGCCGTTCGGCTATTTCGAGTTCTACTGGGCGAAGGAGGACCGCCTCGCGCCGTTCTACGATGCGCACGACTACGATCGCGGGCTGCACCTGCTGATCGGCGACTCGCGTTTCCAGAGCGCCGGCAAGCTGCATGCGTGGTGGAGCGGGGTGCTGCACTACATGTTCGTCGACGAACCGCGCACGCAGCGGCTCGTCGGCGAGCCGCGCGTCGACCACGTGCGGCATATCGCGTACATGCATCGGCTCGGGTTCTACACGCTGAAGGAGTTCGATTTCCCGCACAAGCGGGCGGCGCTCACCGTGATCGAGCGCGACACGTTCTTTGACACTTTCCGGTTGCCATGACGGAGGCGCGGCGCGCAGCGTCGGTGCGACGGTGTGCGCGGCCTTGCGATGCACATGCATTGGCCGTCCGGTATATGGACGGCGCGGCCTGCGTCATGAAGAATGGATCGCTCCTCTCATCGACGACAGGTGGGCAGCATGAATCAGACATCCTCGGCAACGTGGGACGCAGCGGCAGATTCGCATTCCGCCAAATTGACATATGCCAGCATATGTCTACAATGGGCGCATCGTACTCCCATGGAGTGGCTCATGCGCACCGTTTCCATTTTCAAGAACGCCCGTAACCAGGCAATCCGCATCCCGAAGGACATGGAGTTCGAGGGCGTCACGGAACTCGAGATCCGCCGCGAGGGCGATACGCTGCTGTTGCGGCCGGTACGTCCCACGTGGCTGTCGTTCGCGAACGAACCGCTGGCCGATGCCGATTTTCTTGCCGAACGCCCGGCCGTCATCGAATCCGGTCGCTTCGACCTGTCCGGCGACGCCGATGCGCCGACGGAGTCCAGCCGGTGACCACGCTCTACATGCTCGATACGAACATCTGTTCGTTCATCATGCGCGAGCGGCCGCCCGTGGTGCTGTCGCGGTTGCAGTCGTGCGTCAATGCACAGCACCGGATCGTCGTGTCGGCCGTGACCTATGCCGAAATGCGGTTCGGTGCGGTCGGCAGAAAGGCATCACCGAAGCATGCGGAACTCGTGACGAGCTTTGTCGCGCGGCTGGACGGCGTGTTGTCGTGGGATACCGCGGCGATCGATGCGACGACCGCGATTCGCGCCGACCTTGCCGCACGTGGCACGCCGATCGGCGCGAACGATGCATCGATCGCCGGCCACGCGATTGCAGCCGGTGCGGTGCTCGTCACAAACAATAGTCGCGAATTCAGTCGTGTCGCGGGGTTGCCGCTCGAAGACTGGGCGGCGTCGGCCTGACGCAGCGAATGCACGATGGTATTGCTGTCGCGCGGCAGCATGTCATGCCCGACTAACGGGCGGATCCGCGAGGAAGCCACCGCGGAACGCATCGAGATACCGGTCGGCGTCGTCATTGAATTCACCCGGCAACAGCGCGAACGCGCGGGCCTGCAAGTCCTGCCCGAGCGTCGCGTAAGTCGCCTCGTCGGACAACAGCGCGCGGACCGCATCGTGCGTGTGCGGCGACGCGGCTCGCTTCGCATCGCGCGCGAGCAGCGCCGCTGCCGCCAGCTCCGGCTGAAAGCCATATCGTTCGAGCAGGTCGGGCGCGACGTCCCAGATGCGTTCGCGATTGCCCGCATCGTGAAAATGCGTGAGCAGGAACAGCAGGTCGTACGCGTCGCTGTTCTGGCGGGCGCGCCGGTCCTTCCACGCGAGCAGCTTCAGCAGCGCGAGCGCCGGCAGGCTCGCCACCGGCACCGTGATGCCGGCGCCGATCGACACGGTCAGCGCGGTATCGACCGCCTCCTGAAAACCCAGCACGTTCAGCACGAAGTCGCCGCCGGGCGGCCATGCGATTTCGCCGGGCGGCGCTTCGAGCGGCCCGAACGGCACCAGGTCGAGTTCCGTGCGAAACCCCTGCGTACCGCTGTCGAACAGCAGTTTTTGCTGATGCTTCGGCGCGCGGGCGAATCGTCCGGTCGCGATGAGCGCATCGACGAGCCGTGCATGGAACGGCCAGCTGATCGCGCACACCGCGACGTCGACGTCCCGCGTCGCACGCACCGGCCGGATGCCGTGGACATGCCACATCAGGATGTCGCGTGCGGTCGCGCCGGCCACGACGAATGCCGCGTCCAGTTGCGCGCAGGCCGCGCCGACCGACTGCAGCAGCGCCACGGCCGCCGGCTCGAGCGGCCGGCTCGCATCGATTTCAAGCGGGCGGGTGGGCGAGGTATCGGTCATGGATGTGTTCGGCGGCGGCAAGATTGCGGCTGTCTCCGGACGAGACGAGGTCCGCATAGATCAGGAGCGGCGGCACGAGCGGCACATCTTGCTCGCGCCAGTCGAGCGCCGGCGAGCGCGGCCAGAACGCTTCGAGAATTTCGACGTCTCCGCGCGCGTCGGGACGCAGGCGGCCCTGCAGCAGCAGGCGGTTCGGCACGGCGCCATGCGTATAGACGGTGATCGCGGCCGGCTTCAGATCGTGCGTCAGCAGATCGGCCGCCGGCTCGCCGCCGAGTTGCGCATCGAAAGCCGCGAAATCGAAGCCGCGCCACCAGTCGGGCGCGAGGCCGGCAAACCGGCGACTCGACAGCTTCGCGCGCAAGCGGCTCGGGTACAGCGCGACCCATTCCTGTACGAAGCGCGGCCAGTCGGGAATCAGGCGCTCGCCGTTGCGGCGTTGCCCGACGAGGCCGCGCGCGATCAGATCGTCCATCGCGAGATTGACCGTGCCGAGCGCGACGCCCGACGCGGCCGCAATCCCCCGATACGGCTGCGCAACGAGGCCCGGCTGCGTCGCAAGCGCGAACATCATGGCGAGCCCCTTCGGCGTCGTCGCGCGTGACGCCTGCCGGCGCGGCGCGCGGGCAGGTTTCGGCCGGCCCGCGATCATGACGGTCGCTTCCGGCTGGATCAGGCATACGTTGCCGGCGGTGTCGAGAAACGGGATACCCTGGTCGATCAGGCCGGCGGCCAGTTCGGCGGAAAGGTAGGGCGCGACCAGCATCAGCGGCCGCTCGCCGGAGGCGTGTGCGGTCCCGCCGCCGCGGCGACGCAGTTCCGCGAGCGCGTCCGCCAGCGATTCGACACGAAGGCTCACGGCGACCGGCATCTCCACGACCTGTCCTGCCACGTCGAAGCGGATCATCGCGTCGGCGCGCGCGCGGTATGGCGCCGGCACGCGCACGGGCCGCGCACTGAAGCGCCGGGTTACGCGGCCGAGCGCGGCGCACGCTTCGTCGAGCACCTGCTGTTCCGACATCGGGAGAGTGGTATTCCTGGGCATCGACGAGGATCGCTTGTTCACTTTTTTATCAGCGTACACAAAAAATGTACAAGCGTCAAAGAGTGAACACAATCTCATAAGCCACTGAGGAAAAGGCAGTATTTCCGGTACACGAACGACCACGACCACGCACTCCCGCACGAAAAATCTCGGTGAACGCACAGTTTCGCGCGCCCGGATCGTCCGCGGCACTCGTCCGGACGGCCGGTCCCCCCCGTACCGTAAGCCGTATGGCCATATAGCAACCATCAGTTGCTACCGCGACGACTTTCCGTCTGCCCGGTTGCTGCCGAATCGACTATCGTTGCCTGCATGTTCCCCATCGCACATCAGGAGACGACACCGTGACGCACAGCGTGATCCCCGCAGGCCTTGCCGACGAAATGATCGAGATTCGGCATCGCATCCACGCCCACCCCGAACTGGGATTCGAGGAATTCGCGACGAGCGATCTCGTCGCGCAGCAGTTGCAGTCGTGGGGCTACACCGTGCATCGCGGGCTCGGCGGTACCGGCGTCGTCGCCCAGTTGAAAGTCGGCGACGGCAAGCAACGCCTCGGCCTGCGTGCCGACATGGACGCGCTGCCGATCCACGAAGCGACGGGCCTGCCGTACCAGAGCACGATCGCGGGCAAGATGCACGCATGCGGCCACGACGGCCACACGGCGATGCTGCTCGCGGCCGCGAAACACCTCGCGCGCGAACGCCGCTTCTCGGGCACGCTGAACCTGATTTTCCAGCCGGCCGAGGAAGGACTCGGTGGCGCCAAGAAGATGCTCGACGAAGGGCTGTTCGAGCAATTTCCGTGTGACGCGATCTTCGCGATGCACAACATGCCGGGCTTCCCGACCGGCAAATTCGGTTTCCTGCCCGGGTCGTTCATGGCGTCGTCGGATACCGTCGTCATCGACGTGCAGGGCCGCGGCGGTCACGGCGCGGTGCCGCACCGGGCGATCGATCCGGTCGTCGTGTGCGCGCACATCGTCGTCGCGCTGCAGACGATCGTATCGCGCAACGTGTCGCCGCTCGACATGGCGATCATCACGGTCGGCGCGATCCATGCGGGCGAGGCGCCGAACGTGATTCCCGATCGCGCGCAGATGCGCCTGTCGGTGCGTGCGCTGAAGCCCGAGGTGCGCGACCTGCTCGAAACGCGCATCAACGAGGTCGTGCATGCGCAGGCTGCCGTGTTCGGCGCGACCGCGACGATCGACTACCAGCGCCGCTACCCGGAGCTCGTGAACGATGCACAGATGACGGCGTTCGCGCGCGGCGTCGCACGCGAATGGGTCGGCGAAGCCAATCTGATCGACGCGATGGTGCCGCTCACCGGCAGCGAGGATTTCGCATTCCTGCTTGAAAAACGGCCGGGGTGCTACCTGATCATCGGCAACGGTGACGGGGAGGGCGGCTGCATGGTGCACAACCCCGGCTACGATTTCAACGATGCGGTGCTGCCGACCGGCGCGTCGTACTGGGTCAAGCTGGCGGAGGCGTTCCTCGTGTAACGGAGACGAGGTTGCCGGAGCGGCCGAATGCGAAATGTGCCAAATTTTGGTATGTGATGGTCGCCTTGAAAAGGAGGTGACTCATGTCGCGAAACACATCCGTTTCCCTGGGCGACCACTTTGCCGAATTCGTCGACGCTCAAGTGCAATCGGGGCGCTATGGCTCCGCAAGCGACGTCGTGCGCGCCGGTTTGCGGCTCCTTGAGTCGCATGAAACGCAAATGCGTGCGTTGCAGGAAGCGTTGAGGGCCGGTGAGGCGTCAGGGGTGCCCAAGCCATTCGACAGCGAGGCCTTCCTGGCCCGCATGCGGGCAACGCATGGCGGTTAAAGGCAGACAGCTTCAGCTGGCACCGCTGGCCGAACTCGATCTCGAAGACATTTGGCGCTATACCGTCGAGCATGGGTCTCTCGAGCAGGCGGACCACTACCACCGCGACCTGATTGGGATCATGGAAGCGTTGGCGCGCGGCAAAAAGGCTGGCCTCCGGTATGCCGTTGGCGCTCACGTCGTGTTCTATCGTGAGACGAATGACACGATCGATGTGATTCGGGTCCTGGATCAGCGGATGGATATCGAACGACATCTGTAGCCGCACACATCGAGCGGTGCGATCGTCGCACAGCGGCCCACCATCCCGGTATGACTTGTGCGGCCTCGATCCGCGCGCCGCATCGAACTATCTAGAACGCATCCCCGCTGAACAACGCCACGACCGCATCCGGATTCGACGGCCAGTACATGTGCATGTACGTCGCGACGATCGGGCCGCTGCGATAGACGGCTTCGCCGCTGCCCCGCGCGCCGTCGGGGCGCGCGGCGCTCGTGACCGGTTCCAGCGGCGTCGCGAGCCGCGAATAGTGGAACGTATGACCGCGCATCGGCCCGGTGCGCGTATCGAGCTGCTGCATGCCGAGCGCCACGAACCGGCGCTGCATCGTCGCATGCCCCGGCAGCAGGCCGAGCATCGGCGTCGTCGAGCCCTCCGCATCGGTCAGCGATTCGCACAGATACACCATCCCCCCGCATTCCGCGACGATCGGCCGGCCGGCTGCCGCATGGGCGCGAATCGTCCGCGCGGTCGTTGCACTTCCCGCAAGCGTTGCCGCATGCAGTTCCGGATAGCCGCCCGGCAAAAACAGCGCATCGCAATCGTCGGGCACGGGTTCGTCGGCGAACGGCGAGAAGAATCGCAGCGCCGCACCGAGCGCATCGAGCAGCGCGAGATTGGCCGGATAGATGAACGAAAACGCCGCATCGCGCGCCACCGCGATCCGCTTGCCGGCGAGCGCGCGCGGCAGAGGCGCGGCCACGTCCGGTTCCGCGAACGCGACGGCCGGCGGCAAATCGGCCAGCGCCGTCCGCCCGAGCACATCGGCCGCGCGATCGAGCCGCGCGTCGAGATCGTCGATATCGTCCGGCTGATGCAGGCCGAGATGCCGCTCCGGCAGCGCGATGCCCGCATCGGCCGGCACGTGTCCGAGCCAGCGCAGCTCGTCGGGCAACGCCTGTTGCAGCAATTCCGCGTGCCGTGCCGAGCCGACGCGGTTGGCCAGCACGCCGTGAAACGGCAACCCCGGCCGGAACCGCGCGAGCCCGAATGCGATCGCCGCGAACGTCTGCGCCATCGCCTTCGCCGAAATCACCGCGACGACCGGCACGCCGAACGCGGCCGCGAGATCGGCGCTGCTCGGCGTGCCGTCGAACAACCCCATCACGCCTTCGATCAGGATCAGGTCCGCGTCGCGCGCGGCTTCGGCGAGCAGTGCGCGGCACCCGGCCTCGCCGACCATCCCGAGGTCGAGCGCATGCACGCTCGCCCCGCTCGCGCGTTCGAGCAGCATCGGATCGAGAAAATCGGGCCCGGTCTTGAACACGCGCACGCGGCGGCCGAGCCGGCGGTGCAGCCGCGCGAGGCCGGCCGTCACCGACGTCTTGCCCTGGCCCGACGCGGGCGCGCTGACGAACAGCGCGGGGCAGGCCGGCATGCTCAGAACTCCACGCCGGGCTGCGCCTTCACGCCTTGCTCCTTGTACGGATGCTTGACGAGCCGCATTTCGGTGACGAGGTCGGCCGCATCGATCAGTGCATCGGGCGCGTGCCGCCCGGTGACGACGACGTGCACCGACTCCGGACGCGCGACGAGCGTCGCGAGCACTTCGTCGAGCGGCAGGTATTCGTACTTCAGCACGGTGTTCAGCTCGTCGAGGATCACCATCCGGTAGTCGCCGCTTTCGATCATCCGGCGCGCCTCGTCCCAGCCCTTGCGCGCGGTCGCGACGTCGGCGTCGCGGTTCTGCGTGTTCCACGTATAGCCGTCGCCCATCGTCACGAAATCGCATTCCGCGACCGCGCCGAGGAAGTCGCGCTCGGACGTATGCAGCGCCCCCTTGATGAACTGCACGACACCGAGCCGCATGCCGTGGCCGAGCACGCGCACGGCCATCCCGAACGCGGCCGTGCTCTTGCCCTTGCCGTTGCCGGTATGAACGATCAGCAGGCCCTTTTCCTGAGTGGCGGCGGCCTGCTTCTTCTCGTGGCCGGCGCGGCGGCGTTCGGCCATCCGCTGATGGGATTCGGAATCGGTCTTCATCGGGAATCGTCCTGTCGAAAGCGAAACAATGGGTTCAGAGCGGGCCGGCGAGCGCGACCGTCACGCCGTCCCGGATGGATTTGGGGCCGAGCAGCCGGCCGCGCGGCGCGGCGAGCTGCGCACACGGCTCGGCCACGCCCGCGATGCCGAAGCGGGCCAGCGCGGCGTGCGACGGGCCGCTCGCGGCCAGTTCCGGACGGCTCGCGAGTTGCGCCGCATCGAACGCGACGAGCGGCCAGCCACGGCGCGCGCACAGCGTGCGCAGCGCAAGGGCGCGTGCCTTGTCCGCGAGCGTCGCGACGAGCGCCGGTTCGGCGGCCGGATAGCGCGCGAGTGCGGCGCGGATCGCGGCATCGAGTTGCGCGGCCGTGACGCCAGCGCGAAAGCCGACGCCGAGCGCGACGCGCATCATGCGCGACGACCGTCGAGCGCCGCACGCACCGCCGGATCGTCGGCGAGCGCCGCGACGCGGCCGATGACGACGATCGCGGGCGAACCGATACCGGCCGCGCCGACGCGCTCGACGAGCGTATCGAGCGTCGCGAGCACGTGGCGCTGTTCGGGGCGCGTGGCGTTCTCGATCGCCGCGCACGGCGTACCGCCGGGCAGGCCGCCGTCGCGCAGCGCCGCGGCAATCGCGTCGAGCCGGCGGATGCCCATGTAGATCACGAGCGTCATGCGTGTCGCCGCGAGCGCGCGCCAGTCGGGCTCGTCGGCTCCGGCGCCGTGCCCGGTGACGAAGATCACGCCCTGCGCGTCGCCCCGGTGCGTAACCGGGATGCCGAGCGCGGCCGGCGCGGCGATGCCCGCGGTGATGCCGTTGACGACTTCCACCGGAAAGCCCGCCGCGCCGAGCGCGACCAGTTCCTCACCGCCGCGGCCGAACACGAACGGATCGCCGCCCTTGAGCCGCGCGACGCTGCGGCCCGCGCGCAGATGCGCGAGCATCGCGGCGACGATTGCTTCCTGCGGCGTCGACGCATGGCCGCCACGCTTGCCGACGTGCTCGATCAGCGCATCGGCGCGCGCATGGCGCAGCACGTCGGGGTTCACGAGATCGTCGACGAGCAGCACGTCGGCCGCGCCGATCGCGCGCACGGCCCTGAGCGTCAGCAGGTCGGCGTCGCCGGGGCCGGCGCCGACGAGCCATGCGCGGCTCATCGCGCGCGGCACGGCGCGCACCGTGTCGAAGCGGTGGAACGGGGAAGGCGGGCGGCACATCGGCGGCCGGCGGGCTGGCAGTGCATGACGGATCGGGCGAAACCCGCGCGAACGCGGGTGGAATGCGCACCCCATCCGTCCCCCGCGGATCGGGCGTTCGGCGAGCATCGCGCTCGCCCCTTGCGTCGGCCGGTATCCGGGCTGGCCGCTTGCCAGGCCGCAGCCTTCCCGCCCGGTTCAAGGGCAGTGGCATCGCGGGCGGCCTGGGCGCACGCGCGGGAAAGCGCGTTGCGCGGGCGGCGTACCGTTGCGGGGACAGCACAGGCCGGGCGGATATCCGCCTCCTGTTTCCCGTTTAACTGCATGCGCGGAATGCGCATGCGAGCACCGAACGCGGCGCATACGATAGCACAGGCGTGCAACCCACGAGCCGCCCGGCGGACCGCTTGCGCGGGGCGCCGGCGCGGCCCGCGAGGTCAGAACTTGTACGCCGCCGTCAGCGTGAACGTGCGTGGCGAACCGGGCATGATCTGCGCGAGGCCCGTCGCATTCGCGTAGTAGTCGCGATCGGTGAGATTGACGGCCGCCAGCGTCACCTCGAAGTCGCGCGTGCGATATCCGGCCTTGCCGTCCCAGCGGACGTATGCGGGCAGTTCGAGCAGGTTGTCGCGATCGGCGTAACGCGCTCCCTCGTACACCAGCCCGAGTTCGGCGAAAAATCCGCGCAGCGGCGCATGGCTCACGAACAGGCTGCCGTTCGACCCGGACACGCCCGCCGAGCGCTTGCCCGCGTACTTCGGCTCGGCGTCGACCACCCGCGCGTGTTGCCAGCCGATGCCGCCGCGGACGAACCAGTCGCCCGTGAGCCGGCCGGCGACGCCCAGTTCCAGGCCGCGATTGCGCTCGAGGCCGTTGAGGTCGAAAAAGCCAGGCCGAACCGGATCGGCGACGCGGCGGTTGTACAGATCGAGCTGAAACAGCGCGAGCGTCGTGCTCAGCGCGCCGTCGCGCCAGTCGCTTTTCACGCCGATCTCGTATTGGCGGTTGTATTGCGGGCCGAGATCGTTGGTGTTGCCGCGCGCGTCCGGCGTGATGCCGATCAGGTCGCCGCCGACCGGCGCGAAGCTCTTGCTGTACGACGCATACACGCTGTGCGCGCCGGCCGGCGACCATACGACGCCGAGCCGCGGGCTCCATGCCGTCGTCGTGCGCCGCGCATGCAGAGCGTTCAGCGCATTGGTCGAATCGACGTCGAAGCGTTCCCCGCGCAGGCCGCCGAGCAGTTTCCACGCTCGCCCGAGGTCGATGCGATCCTGCGCGAAGATCGCGTAGTCGCTCACGCGATGGCGATTCATCGCATACGGGCGCGGCGGCGAACCGACCGGTGCGAGACGATCCGGTCCGGTAATCGGGACCGGCGCCGCGCCAGCCTGCCAGAGCGTCGGGGAGCGTTTCTGCCAGCCGTATTCGATGCCAAACAGCAGATGATGCAAGCCGGGGCCGGTTGCGACTTTGCCGCTCAGTTCGACGCCGGTCTGCACGTTGAGATGCGTCATGTCCTGCAGGTAGCGCGCACGTTGCACGTGCCGGTAGTCGCGCGGCTTCGTGACGTAGCTTTGCGTGACGTAGGTATTGTCGAAGGTGCTGCGCAAGTCCAGCACGCCCAGCGTATGGCGCAGTTTCCAGTCGCCGTCGAGCACGTGCGTGAAGACCGAGCGCCAGTTCATGTTCTGGTCGCGGATAGTGTCGCGGCCCGCCGTACCGAAGAAGGTCGCGCGCGGCGCGGACGGCAGCGAGAACGCGAACGGCTTGCCGGCCGCGTCGACCGCGGCGACCGGCGCCGGCATGCCGCGATCGGGCACGCGTTCGTACGTGTCGTATTCGAACTGCAGCAGCCAGCTTCGCCGCGCGTCCTGCCATTTGATCGACGGCGCGACGTACTGGCGCGTGCCGTCGACGTGGTCGCGGAAGCTGCCTGCGTGTTCGCGCCCCGCATTGAGCCGCATGCTCCATGCGCTCGACAGCATCCGGTTGAGATCGACCGAGGCGCCGAGCCGTCCATAACTGCCGGTTGCCGCCGAGACATGTCCGAAGTTTTCCGGCAACGGCTGCTTGGTGATCCGGTTGATGACGCCGCCGCCGCTGCCGCGCCCGTACAGCACCGCCGCCGGCCCCTTCAGCACTTCGACGCGTTCGATGTTGCCGAGACTGCGCACGTATTGCGCGTCGTCTCGCATGCCGTCGAGCAGCAGGTCGCCCGCGGCGGAAAAGCCGCGAATGCGGAACGAATCGAAGCGCGTATCCGACGTATTGGACACACCCGGCACGCCGGCCAGCGCGTCGGCAAGCGTGCGGCCGCCATAGGACAGCGTTTCCTCGACCGGGACGCTGTCGATGGTTTGCGGTACGTCACGCGGATCGCTCGCGGTGCGAGTCGCCGTGGTCACGCTTTCGACGCGCGGATCGTTCGGATGGCGTCGGCTGCGCACCTCGAGCGCGGGCAGTTCGTCGTCGAACTCGGCCGCCGCGGCAGGGCAGGCAGCAACGCCGGCGATCGAGCACAGCGAAAGGGCAAGCACAGGAAAACGCCGCCCGGATATCTGTCGTTTCGACATGGAAATTTAAGGATAACTGAGTGATTGCCTCACATGACCGTTGCGCGTTTGTTGGCGTCGTTGTCGGGCGAAGTTTATCTCACGTAATTGAAAACGACAATCATTCGCGTTCGCCGCCGGACGCTCGCCTTGACGCTCCCCGCACCGCCGCCTACACTCGCACGCGTTTTGGTGCTCGCGCGCGCCGCTCCGGCGCACGCAGTTAAACGGGAAACAGGGAGCCTGCCTGCGCCGCAGTCGAGCCAACCTGTGCTGCCCCCGCAACGGTAAGCGAACGTGTCGCGCGCAGCGCGATACAGCGCCGCTTCGCCGCATGCCGCGCGCATGCGGACGACCGCCACTGGATGCCGCGCGTATCCGGGAAGGCGAAGCGGCGTGTTCGTCAGCCCGGATACCGGCCTAAACGTTGGGGTTCAGCGCCGCGGGGAGGCGGCGCATCGTCCACGGCCGCAGCAGGCCCGACGCCCGGTGTTCGACGCTTCCTCCGCCCCTCCGCCGCCGCGCGCACGCGCCCGGCCGGCGCGGCGAACGGCAGGCGGCGCGGGCGGGGCCGGCGGCAGCCGTGTTGGCATTCACGATGTCGACCGTTCGCAAGGAAGCACCATGCCCGATTCGTTGTCCCGCTCGTCCTGCGGCTGTCCGGCCGGACTGCGCGGCGACCTTCCCGCGTCCCGCCTCATGAACGGTCGCGCCGCCTCCGACGCGACGATCCCGGCCTGATTCCATTTCCGTCACAGGACCTACCATGACCCTACGCAAGCTTCCCGTCACGATCGTCACGGGCTTTCTCGGCAGCGGCAAGACGACGCTGATGCGCCATATCCTGCAGCACGCCGAAGGCCGCCGCATCGCGGTGATCGTCAACGAATTCGGCGAGCTCGGCATCGACGGCGAAATTCTCAAGGGCTGCGGCATCGGCTGCGACGATGCACCGGGCGAGGCATCGGGCCAGTTGTACGAACTCGCGAACGGCTGCCTGTGCTGCACCGTGCAGGAAGAGTTCTATCCGGTGATGGAAGCACTCGTCGAGCGCCGCGCGGACATCGACCACGTGCTGATCGAGACGTCGGGCCTCGCGCTGCCGAAGCCGCTCGTGCAGGCGTTCAACTGGCCGACGATCCGCAACAGCTTCACGGTCGACGCGGTCGTGACCGTCGTCGACGGGCCGGCCGCCGCGAGCGGCCAGTTCGCGGAAAACCCGCAGGCCGTCGACGCGCAGCGCCGCGCCGATCCGAACCTCGACCACGAATCGCCGCTGCACGAACTGTTCGCCGATCAACTGTCGTCCGCCGATCTCGTGATCGTGAACAAGGCCGACCTCGTCGGCGACGCCGAATTCGCGCGGATCGAAACCGCGATCCGCGACGAGATCCCGCCGCAGGTGAAAATCGTGCGCGCGACGCGCGGCGAGCTCGACCTCGCGATGCTGCTCGGCCTCGAATCGGCGTCGGAGGAAACGATCCACCTGCGTCACGACCATCATGGTGCGGCCGGCGTAGGCTCGGCCGACGACGGCGATCACGATCACCATCACGACGATTTTGATTCGGTGGTCGTGTCGGGCGACGCCGGCACGCGCGAAGCGACGATCGCCGCGCTGCAGCGTGTGGTCGAAGCGCACACGATCTACCGCGCGAAAGGCTTCGCCGCGCTGCCCGGCGCGCCGATGCGGCTCGTGATCCAGGGCGTCGGCCGCCGCTTCGACAGCTATTTCGACCGCCGCTGGCAGGACGGCGAAACACGCGCGAGCCGCTTCGTACTGATCGGCGAGGATCTCGACGCGGCCGCGCTGCAACGCGCGTTCGACGCCGCGTGCGCGGCCGAGCCGCAACAGGCGTAACGCACGATGCATCTGCTGCGCACCACGCCGGGCGGCTTCGTCGACGATACGCAGGGCGTCGTCCGGATCGATCAGCAACCGGCCGACATCGTGATCCTGAGTTCGGCCGACACGACGCTGTCGCTGCTCGCGAGCGTCGTGCCGCACTTGCCGGCCGGGTTCCCGAGCGTGCGGCTCGCGAACGTCACGTTCCTGCGGCAGCCGGCGTCGGTCGATTTCTACGTCGACGACGTGCTGCGTCACGCGAAGACGGTCGTGATCGATCACCTCGGCGGCGAAGCGTACTGGCCGTACGGCATCGAGCAAGCCGTGTCGCTCGCGTCGAAGCGCGGACAACGGCTCGCGATGTTCTCGGGCGACCTGCAGGAGGACCCGAACCTCGTCGCGAAGAGCACGGTCGGGGCCGACTTGTGCCGGCTATGGTGGCGCTATCTGCGCGAAGGCGGCGTGCACAACGCCGACGCACTGCTGCGCAGCATCGCATTTCACACGCTCGGGTTCGGCGACGAGCCCGAACCGCCGCGCCCGCTGCCGGCCGCCGCGCTGTATCACCCGGCGCGCGACCGCGCGAGCGTCGACGACTGGCGGCCGCGCTGGACGCCCGGCGCGCCGGTCGTCGTGATCCTGTTCTATCGCGCGCACTGGCAGGCCGCGAACACGGCCGTGTTCGACGCGCTGGCCGATGCGCTGATCGGCGAAGGACTGAATCCGCTGCCGATCGCGGTGACGTCGCTGAAGGACGCGGTGAGCCGCGAGGTCATCACGCAACTCTGCGACACGCACGATGTCGCGCTCGTGCTGAATACGACGGCGTTCGCCGCGGGCGCTATCGACGCTACCGAGCCGGACGTGCTCGCCGGCGACGCGCCGGTGCTGCAAGTGATCCTGTCCGGCGGCAATCGCGACGCGTGGGTGGCCGACAACCAGGGCCTGCACGCACGCGACATCGCGATGCATATCGCGCTGCCCGAAGTCGACGGGCGCATCGTCACGCGCGCGGTGAGCTTCAAGGGGCTCGCGTATCGCTGCCCGCATACCGAGGTCGACGTCGTGCGCTACCAGCCGGATGCCGAGCGGATCGCGTTCGTCGCGGCGCTCGCGCGCGGCTGGTGCCGGCTGCGCACGCTGGAGCACGCCGACAAGCGCATCGCGCTGATTCTCGCGAACTATCCGCAAAGCGAAGGGCGCATCGGCAACGGCGTCGGGCTCGATACGCCGGCCTCCGCGCTGCGCGTGCTCGCGGCGCTGCGCGACGCGGGCTATACGGTGGCCGACCTGCCGCCCGACGGCGACGCGCTGATCGCACGGCTCACCGAAGGCGTGACCAACGACGCGGCCGTGCATGCGTTGCGACCGGCGTTCCAGAGCTTCCCGCTGGCCGACTACGTCGCGCATTTCGCGCGGCTGCCGGCAGCCGTGCGCGACGCGCTGAACGCACGCTGGGGGCCGCCCGAAGCCGATCCGACGCTGCGGCAAGGGCGTTTCACGATCGCCGGCTGGCGCGCGGGCAACGTGTTCGTCGGCATCCAGCCGTCACGCTCGCGCGACGACAACGACTACGCGAGCTACCACGATGCGGAGCTCGTGCCGCCGCATGCGTATCTCGCGTTCTATTTCTGGCTGCGCGATGCGTATCGCGTCGACGCGGTCATCCATCTCGGCAAGCACGGCAATCTCGAATGGCTGCCGGGCAAGAGCGTCGCGCTGTCCGACGCGTGCTGGCCCGACCTCACGCTCGGGCCGCTGCCGCACCTGTATCCGTTCATCGTCAACGATCCGGGCGAGGGCAGCCAAGCGAAGCGCCGCGCCCAAGCTGTGATCGTCGATCACCTGATGCCGCCGCTCACACGCGCGGAAAACTACGGCCCGCTGCAGGATCTCGAACGGCAGGTCGACGAATACTACGAAGCGCTGATGGTCGATGCGCGGCGCGCGAAGCTGCTGCGCAAGACGATCCTCGCGACGATCGCCGAGCATCGGCTGCACGACGAGCTGAGCGTGTCGCCGCCGCGCGACGCGGGCGACGAGGATGCGCTGCTCACGCGGGTCGATGCATGGCTGTGCGAGTTGAAGGAAGCGCAGATTCGCGACGGGCTGCACGTGTTCGGCGCGTCGCCGGTCGAGCGTCAGCGGCGCGACACGCTGCTCGCGCTCGCCCGTTTTCCGGTCGGCGACGGCAAGGGCGAACGGGCCGGGCTGATCGGCGCGCTCGCGCGCGATCTCTCGCTCGGCGACGATTTCGATCCGCTCGCGGCCGACTGGGCCGCGCCGTGGACGGGGCCGCGGCCCATCGTTCTGCAAACGCTCGACGCGTCGCCGTGGCGCCATGCGGGCGATACGCGCGAGCGGCTCGAACGGCTTGCGCAGCAATGGCTGGACGGACTGTGCTCGGCCACTGGCGGCAATCGCGGTACCGATACGACGTCGCCCGGCGAATGGCCGCATACGCTCGCGGTGATCGAACGCGTGCGCACGATGCTGTTGCCCGCGCTCGACGCCTGCGGCGGCGAGGAAATGCGTCAGCTGCTGCGCGGGCTCGACGGCCGTTTCGTGCCGCCGGGGCCGAGCGGCTCGCCGTCGCGCGGCCGTCCCGACGTGCTGCCGACCGGCCGCAACTTCTACTCGGTCGATACGCGCGCGGTGCCGACGCAGGCTGCGTGGTCGCTCGGCCTGAAATCCGCGCAGCAATTGATCGAGCGCCATCTGCAGGATCACGGTGACTACCCGCGCGCGATCGGGCTGTCGGTCTGGGGGACGGCCACGATGCGCACCGGCGGCGACGACATCGCGCAGGCATTCGCGCTGATCGGCGTGCGGCCGAAATGGGCGCACGGCAGCCATCGCGTGACCGACTTCGAGATCCTGCCGATCGAGATTTTCGACCGGCCGCGCATCGACGTGACGCTGCGCGTGTCGGGTTTCTTCCGCGATGCGTTCCCGAACCTGATGCACCTGTTCGACGCGGCCGTGCAGGCCGTCGCCGCGCTCGACGAGCCCGAGGCGCTGAACCCGATCCGCGCGCGCGTCGAGCGCGAACGCGCGAAATGGATCGCGCAGGGCGTGGCGCCCGACGAAGCGCGGCGCCGCGCCGGCTGGCGCGTGTTCGGCGCGCGGCCGGGCAGCTACGGCGCGGGCCTGCAGGACCTGATCGACCAGCGCCGCTGGCAGACCGACGCCGATCTCGCGGACGCCTACCGTCAATGGGGCGGCCATGCGTACGCGCAGAACAGCGCGGGCGACGCCGCGCCCGACGTGTTCGGCGAACGGCTGGCCGCGATCGACGTCGTCGTGCAGAACCAGGACAGTCGCGAGCACGACATCCTCGATTCGAACGACTACTACCAGTTCCAGGGCGGGATGACGGCGGCGGTGCGGCACCTGTCCGGGCAGCAGCCAAGCGTCTACCACGGCGACCATGCGAACCCGGCCGCGCCGAAGATGCGCACGCTGCGCGAGGAAATCGCGCGCGTGATCCGCTCGCGCGTCGTCAACCCGAAATGGCTCGACGGCGTGAAACGCCACGGCTACAAGGGCGCGGCCGAGCTGGCCGCGACCGTCGACTACCTGTACGGCTATGACGCGACCGCACGCGTGCTGTCCGATCACCAGTACGCGCTCGTCGCCGACGCGTACCTGTTCGACGACGACACGCGCGCATTCCTCGAACGGCACAATCCGAAGGCGCTGCACGGCATCTGCGAACGGTTCGTCGAGGCGATGCAGCGCGGCCTGTGGCAGCAGCCGGGCGACTATCGCGAACGGATCGAATCGGTCTGGCTCGAGAGCGAACAACTCCAGGAAGGGGGACGGCGATGACCGATCCGACGACGCACCGCGCCCGCGCGGTTTTTCCGTTTGCGGCGCTCGTCGCGCAGGGCGCGTTGCAGCAGGCGCTGCTGCTTGCCGCGATCGACCCGTCGCTCGGCGGCGTGCTCGTCAGCGGGCCGCGCGGCACCGCCAAATCGACCGCAGCGCGCGGCCTCGCCGAGCTGCTGCCGGAAGGGCAGTTCGTCACGCTGCCGTTGTCGGCGAGCGACGAGCAGGTGACGGGCACGCTCGATCTCGCGCATGCGCTCGCCGAAAACGGCGTGCGCTTCCGGCCGGGCCTGCTGGCTCGCGCGCATCTCGGCGTGCTGTATGTCGACGAAGTGAACCTGCTCGCCGACGGGCTCGTCGACACGCTGCTCGACGTCGCCGCGAGCGGCATGAACATCGTCGAGCGCGATGGCGTGTCGCACGCGCACGACGCGCGCTTCGTGCTGGTCGGCACGATGAATCCCGAGGAGGGCGAGCTGCGCCCGCAGTTGCTCGACCGCTTCGGGTTGATGGTCGAACTGGAGAACTGCTTCGACGCCGTGCAGCGTGAGCGGATCGTGAAGGCGCGACTCGCGTTCGACCTCGATCCGGACGCGTTTCGCGCGCGTCATACGTCTGCTCAGCGCGAACTCGCGGAGCGGATTCACGCGGCGCGCGCCCGGCTGCCGGCGCTGGATTTCGACGATGCGGTCCATGCGCGCGTCAGCGCGCTGTGCATCGACGCGGCCGTCGACGGGTTGCGTGCCGATCTCGTGATGCTGCGCGCCGCGCGTGCGCTGGCCGCGCTGGAACAGGCCGCGGCGGTGACGGTGTCGCACGTGGAGCGCGTGGCCGAAGCCGTGCTGCGGCACCGGCGCCATGCGGGACCGCCGCCGTCGCACCAACCGTCGCACCAGTCGTCGCAACACGATCGCGAACGCGACGACCGTTCGCCGCCGGAGCCGCGCCAGCGGCCCGACGACCGACCGCCCGAAACGGGCCACACGAAGTCCGACGCGTCGGCATCGCAGGGCGACTGGGGCTACCTGCCGCCCGAACCGGTCGGGCTGCGCGACGTGAAAAGCGTGGTGCCGCTGCCGCTAAAAAAACGCTGAGCCATCGAGCCGGCGCCGCCGCGAACGCGATTCGCGGTCCTCGATGGCAGTCAGGCGCAGCGGCGCGTGTGCCGGGCACGGTGCGTGCGGGCACGGCCATCGCATGGCCGGCGACGCTCGCCGCGAAGCGCGGCGGCCCGCTGCATCGCGATCATCTGCGCTACGGCAAACGCGCGGGCACGCCGCACGCGCTGCATTGCTTCGTGCTCGACTGTTCGGCGTCGATGCTGTCGCGCGACCGGCTCGCGCTCGCGAAGGGACTGATCGTCGCGTATTTCGATCAGGCCGCGCGCGCGCGCGTCGAAACCGCGCTGGTCTGCTTCGGCGGCAACGGCGCCGCGCGGCGCTTCGGCCCGGCCGTGCCGCGCTGGTGGAATGCGCGCTGGCTCGAGCCGGTCGACGGCGGCGGCGGCACGCCGCTCGCGGACGGCATCGCGGCCGCCGCGCAGTTGCTCGCCCGCGCGGCGCGGCGCGAGCCCGGCAAAGCGCGCTGGCTGTGGGTGCTGTCCGACGGGCGCACACGCGACACGCCGGCCAGACCCGCGGCGGCCGATCACGTCGTGTTCGTCGACTTCGACGATGCGGCCGTGCCGATCGGGCAGGGCGCGCGGCTCGCCGCGGCGTGGGACGCGCAGTGGGTGACGGCCGACGCGCTTCGCATGGATCTCGCCGGCGGATGGCCGGCGGGCGGTGCGCTATGATCGCCGCTTCTGCTTCTGTCCACTGGAACCCCCGCCATGCAAGTACTGGTCGATGCCGACGCGTGTCCCGCCGTCATCAAGGACATGCTGTTTCGCGCCGCGCGTCGCGCCGAGATCCACGTGACGCTGGTCGCGAACCAGTTTCTGCGCACGCCGCCGTCGCCGTTCATCAAGGCCGTGCAAGTGCCGGCCGGCTTCGACGTGGCCGATGCGCGCATCGTCGAGCTGGCGGAACCCGGCGACCTCGTGATCACGGCCGACATCCCGCTGGCCGCCGCCGTTCTCGACAAGGGCGCGCATGCGCTCGACCCGCGCGGCAACTGGTTCAGCCGCGAGAACATCGAGGAACGCCTGTCGACGCGCGCGATGATGGACCAGTTGCGCAGCGCGGGCATCGACACGGGCGGGCCGGCGCCGTTCAGCGCGCGCGACGGCAAGGCGTTCGCATCGCAATTCGACCGGTTCGTGGCGCGTCACGGCAAGCCGTGACGGCACACGGCGGCGCCCGGCCAGGATGCAGGTTCGCGCCGACGCTGCTATCGTGTTGCGCGAACCCCAGAACAGGAGCGCACGCGTGTCACCGACCCAACTTCTCGTTCCGACCTACACCCAGATGCTGCGCGCGCAGTCCGCGTGGCTCGACAAGGCCGTCGCGCACCGGCAGTCCGCCGGCGGCGAACCCGACGCGGTGATGACGCTGAGGCTGGCGCCCGACATGTATCCGCTCGCCGCCCAGGTGCGCTTCTCGTGTTTCCAGGCGATGGAGCCGGTCCACCGGCTGCGCGGCGAGCCGCTGCCGGCGGCGTTGCTGGCCTTGCGCGAAGCGGGCTGGAACGCCGATGCGCAACCCGGTTCGCCGGACGATGCGCAGGCGATCATCGCCGGCACGCTCGCCTTTCTCGGCGAACTCGCGCCGGATGCGCTCGACGGCGGCGCAGCGCTGCCGATCACGCTCGAACTGCCGAACGGGATCGCGTTCGACATGACGGGCGAACAGTACGTGCGCGACTGGGCGCTCCCGCAGTTCTACTTCCACGCGATCGCTGCCTACGCGATCCTGCGCCATCACGGCGTCGAGCTCGGCAAGGCCGATTACGTGCCGCACATGCTCGCGTACGTCCGGCCGGGCACGATTCCGCAAGGCTGACCCGGCCGCTCGGGAGGCCGCGAAGCGACATGACACGGGCACTGTTCATCTGCAGCCGCAACCGGCTACGCAGCCCGACGGCCGAAGCGGTGTTCGCCGCGTGGCCCGGCATCGAAACCGACTCCGCGGGCCTCGCGCCCGACGCGGACGTACGGCTGTCCGTCGAGCAACTCGACTGGGCGGAAATCGTGTTCGTGATGGAGCGCGCGCACAAGGCGCGCCTGTCGGCGCAATTCGGTGCGCATCTGAAGCACCGGAAGATCGTCTGCCTCGACATCCCCGACCGCTACGCGTTCATGCAACCCGAACTCGTCGCGCTGCTCGAACGCAAGGCCGGCCCGTTCCTGCGCGCGTAATCGCCGCGTTCGGAACCCGAGCCGGCGTCGATCTCAGCGAAGCGGCCCGCTCACGAACGCGGAAAAACAGTCGAGCCGCAGCAACTCGATGATCTTGCGCGTCGGCACGCTGGCTCGCAGCGTGTCGAGCCGGTCGACGGTGAACCACTTGCAGCGGGCGATCTCGTTGCTCGCGCGCGGCGTCAGGTACGCCGGCACGTCGGCCACGAAAACGTGATGCAGCTTCGTCAGCCCGCCGAACTGCACCGCGTAGTCGAGCGCAAGCCCCTCCAGCCGGGTTTCCTCCGCGAGTTCCCGCTGCGCCGCTTCGAGCGGCGTCTCGCCGCGCCGGATCGTGCCGCCCGGCAGCGACCAGCGCGCCGCGGTGCGCGCGACCAGCAGCACGCTGCCGCGCTGGCGGCACACGATCGTGGCGCGTTCCTTGATGACGGCGAGGGTATCCGGCCCGGTGCTCATGTTCTGGCAAAACAGGTGCTGAATCGTGGAGGAAAGACACGTCGGCGGCGCGGGGTCCGGCAGCAGGCGGCGACGGCATGCAAGCCGCCGCGCCGATGTTACCTGCCGTTCGTGACAGTCGCGTGCACCTTGGTCGCGCCACGGACGACGGTTCACGCTTGCGTGTAGATCCCGCTGCGCGCCGGCTTCGTGCGGCGCGAATGGCGGCGCTTGTGAACCGCACGCCGGTGATGAGGAGACGGCGCGGTGACGTGCCGGCGTGCGGGCGCGGGCCGAGCCGCCGGCGCGGCAGCGTGTGGCGCCGCGCCCGGCATGCCGGTTTGTCCTTCGCCGAAGTGGAAAGTCTGGTTTTGCGCGTGCGCGACGCCCAGCGTCGACGCCAGCACGAAGGCCGCCAGCCATAACCGTTTCATGAAAATTCCGCCTTGTATTGGTGAGGATGAATATTGCCCGCCAGCTTAGCCAACGGCGGGGCGCGACCGCAACCGGCGTGCGTTCGGTCTGTCCCACTTGCGCACGCCGATGTGGTCGGCGCGGCAGCCGGGTCCATCCGGGCTTGACAATATAATTCCTGAGTGTGAATATAAATTCACGTACAAGAATTATTCGTCGAATCCGGAGCAGCCGAGCCGCAAGCGCCGGGCCGCCGGAACCGGCATTCCGATCAACCGGAACCAGGAGCGAGACGCATGGCGGAACACGAGCAGCAGGGCGCGCTGGCGGGATTGCGCATCATCGATCTGTCGCGGGTGCTGGGCGGGCCGTACGCGACTCAGATTCTCGCCGATCACGGCGCGGAAGTGATCAAGGTCGAACCGCCGTCCGGCGACGAGACGCGCACGTGGGGCCCGCCGTTCGACGGCGACACCGCGTCGTACTTCCTCGGCGTGAACCGCAACAAGCTCGGCATCGCGCTCGACCTGACGCAGCCGGCCGATCGCGAGCGGCTGCTCGGGCTGCTCGAACACGCGGACGCGCTGGTCGAGAACTTCAAGATCGGCACGATGGAGCGCTGGGGGCTCGGGTTCGACGCGCTGCATGCACGGTTTCCGCGCCTCGTCCATTGCCGCGTGTCGGGTTTCGGCGCGGACGGCCCGCTCGGCGGGCTGCCGGGCTACGACGCGGCCGTGCAGGCGCTCGCGGGGCTGATGAGCGTCAACGGCGAAGCCGGCGGTGCGCCGCTGCGCGTGGGCGTGCCGATCGTCGATCTCGTCACGGGGCTGAACGCGGCGATCGGCGTGCTGATGGCGCTGCGCGAACGCGACGCCAGCGGCCGCGGCCAGTTCGTCGAATCGACGCTGTTCGACTGCGCGCTGTCGATCCTCCATCCGCATACGCCGAACTTCTTCCATTCGGGCAAGGCCCCCGTGCGCACCGGTAACGCGCATCCGAACATCACGCCGTACGACAGCTTTCCGACGGCGGGCGTCGATATCTTTCTGGCGGTCGGCAACAACGGGCAGTTCGCCGCGCTGTGCGACGTGCTCGGCACGCGCGACTGGCTCGACGATCCGCGTTTCGCGGACAACCGCGCGCGCAGCCAGAACCGCGCCGCGCTGCGCACGCTGCTCGAAACGGCGCTGGCCGCGCACGACGGCGCCACGCTCGCCGAGCAACTGATGCGCCGCGGCGTGCCGTGCGCGCCGGTGCTCGGGCTCGATGCGGCGCTCGACCACCCGCATGTCGCGCATCGGCGGATGAAGGTCGAGCTGGGCCGGCATCGCGGCATCGCGTCGCCGATCAAGCTGGGCCGCACGCCGGCCACGTATCGGCGTCCGCCGCCCGCGCTGAACGAACATGCGGCGCAGGTGTTTGCGGACGAAAAAGGCAACAACGACGACGACGACCGCCGGGCCTGACCGGCATCGCGGCTGCCGGCCGCGCCGCACCGCGGCGCATGGCCGTGCGCGCCGACACATCATCATTCGCACATCACGCCGGCCCGCGCGTCGACACGCACCGACATGCGCACCGGCTGAAGAGGAGACGCATCATGCTCGCATGGATCGGCGCGGTCGCCATCGTCGCGCTGTTCGGCCTGATCATCACGAAGCGGCTGTCGCCGCTCGTCGCGCTGATCGTCGTGCCGGTGGCCGCGTCGCTCGCGGCCGGTTTCGGGCTGCAGACCGGCAAGTTCGTCGTGCACGGCGTACAGAACATCGGCCCGATCGCCGGGATGTTCGTTTTTGCAATTCTATTTTTCGGAATCCTCACCGATGCGGGGATGCTCGACCCGATCATCGCCGGCGTGCTGCGCGTGATCGGCTGCCATCCGCCGCGCATCGTGATGGGCTCGGCGCTGCTCGCGCTGCTGATCCATCTCGACGGTTCGGGCGCGGTCACGTTCCTCGTCACGCTGCCCGCGATGATGCCGCTCTATACACGTCTCGGGATGGATCGCCGCATCCTCGCGTGCGTCGCGTCGATGGCGGCCGGCGTCAACTTCCTGCCGTGGGTCGGGCCGATGCTGCGCGCGTCCGCCGCGCTGCACATTCCGGGTTCGGCGATTTTCACGCCGATGATTCCGGTGCAGATCGTCGGGCTCGCGTTCGTGTTCGGCACCGCCTACGTGCTCGGCGTGCGCGAGGCGAAACGGCTCGGGCTCGACCGCGCCGGCGCGGCGTCGCTCGCGATCGCGCCGCGCGAGCTGACCGACGCCGAACGCATGTTGCGCCGGCCGGGACGATTCGGGATCAACGTCGCGCTGACGCTCGTCGTGCTCATCACGCTGGTGTCGGGCATCGTCGACCCGATGGTGATGTTCATGCTCGGCACGGTTGCCGCGCTCGTGATCAATTACCCGGACGTACAGGCGCAGCGCGAGCGGATCGACGCGCATGCGAAGGCCGCGCTGATGATGGCGAGCGTGCTGCTCGCGGCCGGTGCGTTCACGGGCATCATGTCCGGCACCGGGATGCTGAAGGCGATGGCCGAGGTCGTCGTCGCGCACGTGCCGGTCGAGCATGCGCGCCACATGCCGTTCGTGCTCGGGCTGCTGTCGATGCCGCTCAGCCTGCTGTTCGATCCCGATTCGTTCTACTTCGGCGTGCTGCCCGTGCTCGCGGAAAGCGGCAAGCTGCTCGGCGTGCCGCCGATCCAGATGGCGCAGGCCGCGCTGCTCGGCCAGATGACCACGGGCTTTCCGGTGAGCCCGCTCACGCCCGCGACGTTCCTGATCGTCGGCCTGACCGGCGTCGAGCTCGCCGAGCATCAGAAATTCACGATTCCGTTCCTGTTCGCCGCCACCGTGCTGATGGTATTCGTCGCGGTCGCGACGGGCGTGTTTCCATTGTGAGCGGCGCGGCCGTTCACGCTTGCCGGGAGAGCAGTCCATGCAGTTCGATCTGACCGACGACCAGCGCGCGATCGAAAGCGCGATCGAGAAAATCTGCGAGCGCTTCGGCGACGACTACTGGCTCGAACGCGATCGCGCGGGCGGGTTTCCGGCCGATTTCCACGCGGCGCTCGCCGATGCCGGCTGGCTCGGCATCGCGATGGATCCGGCTTACGGCGGCGCCGGGCTCGGGATGACCGAGGCGGCGCTGATGATGCGCACGATCAGCGCATCGGGCGCCGGGCTGTCGGGCGCGTCGGCCGTCCATATGAACATCTTCGGGCTGAACCCGGTGCAGGTGTTCGGCAACGACGCGCAGAAGGCGCGCTTCCTGCCGCCGCTGATCGCCGGACGCGACAAGGCGTGCTTCGCGGTGACCGAGCCCGACGCGGGCCTCGACACCACGCACCTGACCACGCAGGCGCGCCGCGACGGCGATCACTACGTACTGAGCGGGCGCAAGATCTGGATTTCGACCGCGCAGGTGGCGAACAAGATGCTGATCATCGCGCGCACGACGCCGCTCGACCAGGTCGCGAAGCCGACCGACGGGCTGAGCCTGTTCTATACCGACCTCGACCGTTCGTGCATCGAAGTGCGCGAAATCGAGAAGATGGGCCGCAAGGCGGTGGATTCGAACATGCTGTTCATCGACAACCTGCGCGTGTCGCGCGACGACCTGATCGGCAACGAAGGCGACGGCTTCCGCTATCTGCTGCACGGCTTGAACCCCGAACGGATCCTGATCGCCGCCGAGGCGATCGGGTTGGGGCAGGCCGCGCTGCGCCGCGCGACGCAGTATGCGTGCGAGCGCGTCGTGTTCGGCCGGCCGATCGGGCAGAACCAGTCGATCCAGCATCCGCTCGCGCAGGCGTGGATGCAGCTCGAGGCCGCGTGGCTGATGGTGATGAAGGCCGCGACGCGCTACGACGCGGGCCAATCGTGCGGCGCGGAGGCGAACGCGGCGAAATACCTCGGCGCGGAAGCCGCGTTCCAGGCCTGCCAGACGGCGATCGCGACGCACGGCGGGATGGGGTATGCGAAGGAATACCATGTCGAGCGCTACCTGCGCGAGTGTATGATTCCGAGGCTCGCGCCCGTGAGTCCTCAACTGATCCTGTGCTACATCGCGGAGAAGGTGCTCGGGCTGCCGAAGTCGTACTGATGCGCGGCGGCTCGCCCCGCGCGCGGTTTCCCGTTCCGAATCAAGCGCTCGTCATGGACGTCAAACTCGTTGCCCGCACGCTCGACCTGTTCGAGCTGTTCGCCGCCGAACGGCGGCCGCTGCCGCTGACCGAACTCGCGCGCCTGCTCAATGTGCCGGCGTCGAGCTGCCTCGCGATGGCGCGCACGCTCGTGAGCCGCGGTTATCTGTACGAAGTGCGCAAGCGCGGCGGCTACTATCCGACACGGCGCCTGCAGACGGTCGCCGCCGCGATCGACGCGACCGATCCGGTCGTCGACATCGTCCATCCGCACCTCGTCGCGCTGCGCGACGCGAGCCGCGAAACCGCCGTACTCGGCAAGATCCAGGGCGCGTCGGTCACGTACCTCGACGTCGTCGAATCCGAGCAGGCGATCCGTTATACGCGCCAGCCGGGCGAGCTGCGCCCGCTGCATGCGAACTCGATCGGCAAGGCGATCTTCGCGGAACTCGCGAGCGATGCGCAGCAGGCGCTCGGCGCGCAATTGCCGTTCGAACGCTTCACCGACGCGACGGTGGCCGACCTGCCGGCGCTCGTCGCGCAGACCGCGCGGTTTCGCGAACTCGGCTGGGCGGAGAACTTCGGCGAGAGCGCGCCCGAGCTGTCGGCGATCGCGGTCGCGCTGACGCTCGACGGCGACTGGTACGGTCTGTCGGTCGTCGGGCCGACCGAGCGGATTCGCCAGCATCGCGACACGCATGCGGCGCTGCTCGTCGACGCGAAGGCGCGGCTGCTGGCCGAGCACGCGCGCGGGTAGGGCAGCGGCGCCCGCCGAAGACGGCAGCGGGCCGTCGCCGGCGTGCGGTCCTGCCACGCCGAAAACGACCCGCCGCGCGTCACGCGCCAGCCCGTCGCGACGTCACGACTTCACCCACACGCCGCCCGCGCTCGGGTTGTCGCCCTGCGTCCACCATTTCGCGCAATACTTCGCGCCCTGGTACGTCACGCACGTGCCGCCCGAGTAGGCGGTCGTCGCCGACCACGTGGGCGTGCCGCCGCCGACCGGCTTCCACACGGCCGCCTGGCCGGGCACGTCGCCCTGCGTCCACCATTGCGCCTGATACGTCGTGCCCTGGTAGGTGACCGTCGCGCCGGCCGTATAGACCTGACCGGCCGCCCACGGTGCGCCCGGCTGCGGCGTGCCGCCGTCCGAGCCGCCGCCGTAGTTCGGATCCTGCGTCACGCCCGCTCCCCACTTGCCATCGAGCTTCTTGAAGATCGCCGCGAACGCGTACGGCTGCTGCGCGACGCCCGAGCAGGTCGGCGACGCATACGTGCCGCCGGACGGGCACGCCTGATCGCGGCCGACCGACCAGTTGCCGAAGAAACCGTAGCCGTTCGCGACTGCCGCGTTCAGCACGGTCTGCGCATTCGCGAGCGTGAACGTTTCGCCCTGCACGTCGTTTGCGCCGATCATCGGCGTGACGCCGACCATCTGCCACAGCTGCGCATTGGTTTTCGGCTGGCCGGCCGACTTGAACGCCGTGTCGAGCTGCGAGTAGAGCGCCTGCGCGGCGCTGATCGCCGCGGCGCCCATGTCGAGGTTCGCCGGGCCGTAATCCATCGCCATCACGTTGACCGCATCGAACGCGGTCTTGTTCGCGATGGCCGCGTTGACGACGTTCACGCCGTCCTGCGTGAGCCCGGTCGGCATCGTCGGCAGCGTCAGCGTCACGTGCAGCGGCTTGCCCTTCGCCGCGTAGTCGGCCTGCAGTTGCGCGACGGCCTGGAAGTTGCGCGCGACCGCCGCCGTGTCCTGCTGCGACGCGCCCTCGATGTCGAAGTCGATATGGGTGAGGCCGTACGTATCGATCACCGTCTGGTATGCGGTTTTCAGCGCGGGGACCGTCGAGCACGCCTGCATCAGCGGCGTGCCGTTCGCACCGCCGAACGACACGGCGACTTCGCCGCCTTTCGCGCGGTAGCTCGCGATCGACGTGGACAGTGCGGTCAGCAGGCCGCCGCTCGCGCCGTTGCCGATCGGCTGCACGCCGCCCCACGACGGCGCGCAGCCGTTGCCCGCGACCACGAACGCGAGCGTGAACTGCTGGATGCCCTGCCGCACGCCGATCTGATCGACCAGCGGTGTCGGATAAAGCGTCACGTCGACATAGGGCGCATAGACGCCGGCACCTTGCGACACGCTCGCCATCGCGAGCAGACAACCCGCGGCAAACGCACGCGGAACGAAACGCGGCAACACATTGTTGTTCATTCTGTGTTCTCCAAGTGGAAGAGGGATACGCTGGCCTGCGTATCGCCGCCGACGGGGCAGGCACGTGCCCCGTCGGCGGCGTGCCTATCTTGGAGGATTCGCGGCGAATAGGGAATTTAGGTGTTCTTCTTTTTGTTATTCGATTCCGGATACGTAACGAACTTGCCGATTCGGTCGCATTTCGAAACGCAGGGCGGGCACTTTTTCCGACCGATTGCGCGACGCGGTGCGCATGGACCGGTTCCAGCGAACCGGCGACGCGCCGGCATGCCGATGACCGGCGCGCGCGTATTCGCATTCACGCGAGAGCGCCGCCGGATGCGGTATGCGCGCCGCGCCCGGCGCGGCGGCATTCAGCGATACCAGCGCGGCGTATAGACCCATTCGCGAGCGTTGCCGATCGCGAAGCGCCGCGTCGTCGACGAGCCGACGATCACCATCGTGCGCATGTCGACCTGGTCGCCGCGTAGCGCGCCGAGGGTCGTCGTCGAAAGCGTCGCGCCCGGCCGGCCGATGTCGCGGCCGAGCACGACCACCGTGTCGGCCGCACGATGCGTGCGCACGATATCGAGCGCGCGGTCGAGCTGCCACGGCCGCGCGCGCGAAATCGGGTTGTAGAAGGCCATCACGAGATCGGCTTGCGCCGCATGCCGCAAGCGTGTCTCGATCACGTCCCACGGCTTCAGGTTGTCCGACAGCGAGATCGCGCAGAAGTCGTGGCCGAGCGGCGCGCCGGCCTGGGCAGCCGTCGCGAGCGACGCCGAGATGCCGGGCTCCACGCGCAGGTCGACCGCGGCCCATTGCGGGTCGCGCGCTTCGTCGAGCGCTTCGAGCACGGCCGCGGCCATCGCGAACACGCCGGGGTCGCCCGACGATACGACCGCGACGCGCCGGCCCTCGGCCGCCAGTTCGAACGCATGGCGCGCGCGCTGCATTTCCTCGCGATTGTCGGTGCCGTGCACGCGCTGGTCCGCCCGAAACGGGCCGGCCATGTTCACGTAGGTCGTATAGCCGAGGATGTCGGTCGCGTCCGCGAGCGCCATGCGCGCGGCCGGCGTGAGCCATGCGGCCCCGCCCGGGCCGAGACCGAGCACCGTCAGGCGGCCGCGGGCGCGGCCGAGCGTGGCCGGGTCGACCGGATGCGACGCGACCGCGCACGCGAGACCGTGCGATGCCGCACGCATCGTGTAGGTGACGCGCAACGCGCGGCCGAGCAGCGTGGCGGCGTCGGCATCGGCATCGGCGGCCGCGTCGCGCTCGCCATCGATGAAACGCAGCGGCACGTCGAGCGTGCTCGCCGCTTCTTCCAGCGCGGGTTCGCCGATCGCCGACACCGGCGCGACGATGGCCGCGAGCGCCAGCCGCGCGAGGCCCTGCGCGTCGAGCGCGGCTGCGATGCGCGCGGCCAGCGCGTCGTCGGCATGCACGGCATCCGCGGCGACGCCGACCACCACGCTGCGCGGATGAATCACGAGTTCGTCGCGCGCGCCGCGCCACGCATCGGGCGTCACGCGAATCGCGTGCGCCGCCGCGGCATCGCGCGGCAGCGCAACCGCGTCGAGCCAAGGCGCGGCGCCGTCGATGCGCGTCGACGCGCCCGCGAGCAGGTCGGACACGAAGCGCTTGCCCTGCGCGAGATCGGCGAGCGCATAGCCTTCCGGCGGATTGAGCACGCACGCGCCGAAGCGCAGTTCGCCGCTCGTCGTGATCGACGGCGCGACGCCGACGCATTCGGCAATGTCGCGCGCGATCGCGTTGACACCCGTCAGCCCACCGAGCAGCGGCACGACGGCCGAACCGTCCTCCGCGACCGCGAGCACCGGCGGCTCGACGCCCTTGTCGGCGAGCGCGGGCGCGAGGCAGCGGATCACGATGCCGGCCGCGCACAGCGCGACGATCGGCAAGCCGCGCGCATAGAGTTCGCGCAGGTGCGCGCCGAGTTCGTCGAACGGCACGTCGGCGTCGACGCGCGATGCGAGCCCGTGCACACGGGCGCCCGGGTAACGCGCCTGGATCCGTCGCGCGGTATCGAGCGCGCCCGCGCCGAGAATCACGATCGCGGGCGGTGTCGTCATCCTTGCCATTTTTCCCCCGGCACGACGAGCAGCGAGAAATACGGCGACGCCATCGGATCGACCTCGTCGAGCGGCACGATGCGCTGGTTCGCCATCGTCGCGCGCTCGACGTACAGCGTGCGCTTCGCGAGCCCGAGTTCGTCGAGCACGCGCCGCACCTTGTCGAAATTGCGGCCGAGCTTCATCACGACCGCCGCATCGGCCCGCGCGAGCCGCTCGCGCAGTTCGTGCTCGGGCAGCACGCCCGACAGCACCGACAGGCTCTGGTTGCGATAGACGAGCGGCTGGCCGAGCACGGCCGTGCCGCCGAGCATCGCGCACACGCCCGGCACGACCTCGGTGTCGTAGCGCGGCGCGAGGCGGTCGTGCAGGTACATGTACGAGCCGTAGAAGAACGGGTCGCCTTCGCAGATCACCGCGACGTCACGGCCTGCATCGAGGTGCGCCGCGACGATCTCGGCCGCGGTGTCGTAGAAATCGGCGATCACCGTCTCGTAGCACAGCGGCGGCGGCAGCGCCTCGGTCGTCACCGGATAGACGAGCGGCAGTTGCGTCTGCCCGTCGAGCAGGTACGCTTCGACGATGCCGTACGCGTTGCCTTTCTTGCCCTTCGCGACGAAATACGCGACCACGGGCGCCGCCTGCAGCACGCGTAGCGCCTTGATCGTCATCAGTTCGGGATCGCCGGGGCCGACCCCGACGCCGAACAGCCGTCCGCGCGCGCTCGTCATTCGACCTCCGTTGCCAGCGCATTGACCGCCGCGGCGGCCATCGCACTGCCGCCGCGCCGGCCGAGCAGCGCGACGTACGGCACGCCGCGGCTGTCGGCATCGAGCATCGCCTTCGATTCGGCCGCGCCGATGAAGCCGACCGGGAACCCGACGATCAGCGCGGGGCGCGGCGCGCCGGCATCGATCATGTCGAGCAGATGGAACAGCGCGGTCGGCGCATTGCCGATCACGACGACGCTGCCCGCGAGATGCGGGCGCCACAGTTCGAGCGCGGCGGCCGAACGCGTGGTGCCGAGGTGCCGCGCGAGGTCGGGCACCTCCGGCTCGCCGAGCGTGCAGATCACGCGGTTGGCCGCAGGCAGCCGCGCGCGCGTGATGCCTTCGGCGACCATCCTCGCGTCGCACAGGATCGGCGCGCCGGCCGCGAGCGCCGCGCGGCCGGCCGTGCCGGCACCGTCCGAGAAGCGCAGGTCGTACACGACGTCGACCATCCCGCACGCGTGGATCACGCGCACCGCGAGTTTCTCGAGGTCGGGCGGAACCCGCGACAGGTCGGCCTCGGCGCGAATCGTCGCGAACGACTGGCGGTAGATTTCCTGCCCGTCGCGAATGTAGTCAAGCATCGGTGGTGTCCTGGCTGTGCCGCGCGTCCATGAGTCGGACCGCGACCTGGTCAATCGTCAGATGGCGCGCGAGGGGGGCGCCGAGGCCCGCGGCCGCGTCGCGCCGGTAAAGGTCGTAATGCGCGGGCGCCACCGCGACGAGCGTATGTGCGGCCGGGTGCGGCAGCGCGCAATGGCGCTCGCATCCGGTCAGATGCACGTCGAGCGGATGGCCGACGCGCGCGGCGAGCGCGCGCGCGTCGTGTTTCGTGTCGGCGCGCGCTTTCGCGCAGCCCGTGCTGCCGGTGCAGGCGACGAGCGTCGCCAGCGGGTCGGTCGAGGTGCACACGAGGCCGAGCGACGCGAGTGCTTCGCGCGTCGCGGCCGCGCGCGCGTTCGGCACGCCGTGCATGAACACGCCTTGCCACGGCGTCATCGACAGCGTGCCGTCGCCGTCGGCTTCGGCCAGTGCGGCGAGCTGCGCCAGTTGCGCCGCGTCGAGCCGCCCGAGCGCGAATTGCGCGCCGATGCTGCAACGCGCCGTATCGCGCGACGGGTGCGCGCCGAAACGCAACGCAGGGTCGACACGCGTGCGCCGCCACGCGGCAAGCGCCGGATCGGCCGCGAGCGGGAAGGGCAGGTAGTGCCGGGCGCGCTCGAGCAGCGCGCGTTCGCCGCACGTCGCAAGCAATGCGCGCATCCGCGTGACGTCGGCCGGCGCGAGATCGAGGAACGCGAGCAGCAGCGCGCGAACCAGTGCCACGCCCTGATCGGCCGACACGTCGACCGAAGCGGGCCGGTCGCCGCGCGCCATCGGCGGACAGCCGGCCAGCCCCGCCGCGAGGCGTACCGCGCCGTCGCCGCGGCGCCACGCGGCCAGCCAGATGTCGTGCGGATGATCGAGCGCCGCGACCGTTTCGCCGCCGTCGAGCTGGATCGAGAATTTCGGTGACAATTCGCCGCGGCGCGGCTCGCTCGCCAGCATGTCGAGCAGCGGCACGGCGAGCGCGTAGCTATCGACGAGGGCGGCGGGGTCGTGCCCGGCAAGCGGGCTCACCATCACGTTGCGGACGTCGTCGCTCGCTGCGAGCGAGGCCGTGTCGACCGCATCGGCCGTGGCGTCGTCAGCGCTTGTGCGCGGGCCGAGCCCCGCATCGAGCAACGCGCGCATCAGCGCATCGGCCACGCCGTCGCGAATGCCGCGCAGCTGGAGATTCGCGCGATTGGTCGCATCGATCGCGCCGGACCCGTACAGGCGCGCGGCGGCGGCGATCGCGCGCGCCTGGCGCGCGTGGAGCCGGCCGCCCGGCAGCTTGATCCGGCACAGTCCGCCATCGGCGGCCGCGACCACGCGCGCGAGCCCCGGGCAGGCCGACGGGCGCACGACGGGCGACGCAGGAATCGAATCGGGAGCGGAACTCAACGGGATACCGGAACAGTGTGGCGCCGCGGCCAACGCATCGGTACACCCCGCCCGACGCCGACTGGCACGCACGCACTTTCTGGCCGGCAGGTCTCCTGGCTGACAGGTCGGCGCCGGCTCCCGGCCTTCCCGGTGAAACCAGTGGCATGAGGGGGATCGGCTCGCTGTCTACAGTTGCGGGGGCAGCCACAGCGGCGCGCGAGGCGCCCTGTGTTCCCTCTTCGGCCCCGAAGGGCACCGGCGAACGAACGGCCGTAGGATACCCGATTTCGGCCACGATTCGCGATCGGCTGGCGGTTCGCGGCGGGCGAAGCCGGCAACGGTCGGGCGCGAACGGGCGGGCAGATGAAACGCGGGGTGGAACACGGTACCATGCCGTTTTTTGCAATGCGGACGACCGCATCGGCGCTGGCCGCATCGGCGCTTTCACGGCCGAGCGGCGACACGATGAAATCGAACGATGGGGAAGGATGCATGACGGCGTGGCTGACGGTAGTGGGCATCGGCGACGACGGTTACGCGGGGCTCGGACGCCACGCGCGGCGCGCGCTGCTCGGCGCGACGCACGTGGTCGGCGCGAAACGGCATCTCGACATGCTGCCCGCGCGGCTGCGGGCGACGCGCGAAGCATGGCCGTCGCCGTTCGACCTGTCGGGGCTGCTCGCGCGCCGCGGCGCGCCCGTGTGCGTGCTCGCGAGCGGCGACCCGATGCTGTTCGGCGTCGGCGCGACGCTCGCCCGCGCGCTTTCTCCCGACGAATGGCGCGTGCTGCCCGCGCCGTCGTCGCTGTCGCTCGCGGCCGCCCGCCTCGGATGGGCGCTGCAGGACGTCGGCGCCGTGTCGCTCGTCGGGCGCCCGCTCGCAATGCTGGCCCGCCACCTGCTGCCGGGCCGGCGCCTGTTCGTGCTGAGCGCCGACGGCCGCACGCCGGCCGCCGTCGCGGCCGAACTCGCCGCTCGCGGCTTCGGGCCGACGCGCGTCAGCGTGTTCGAACACCTCGGCGGCCCGCTCGAACGACGAATCGATGGCCTCGCGCAAGACTGGAGCGTCGCCGAAACGGCCGCGCTCAATCTCGTCGCGCTCGACTGCCGGGCGGCCCCGGACGCGCCGCGCCGCGCGCTCACGCCCGGCCTGCCCGACGACGCGTACCGCCACGACGGCCAGCTCACCAAGCGCGACCTGCGCGCGATGACGCTCGGGCGCCTCGCACCCGCGCCCGGCGAACTGCTGTGGGACGTCGGCGCGGGCAGCGGCTCGATCGGTATCGAATGGATGCGCGCGCATCCATCGTGCCAGGCGATCGCGATCGAAGCGCATGCGGAGCGCCAGCGCTTCATCGAACACAACCGCGATACGCTCGGCGTGCCGGGCCTGCAACTCGTCGCGGGCCGGGCGCCCGATGCGCTTGCGGGGCTCGCCGCGCCCGACGCGATCTTCATCGGCGGCGGCGCGACGGCGCCCGGCGTGCTCGACGCCTGCTGGGCGTCGCTGAAACCCGGCGGGCGGCTGGTCGCGAACGCGGTCACGCTGCAGGGCGAGATGGCGCTCGCCGCGTGGCGCGATGCGCATGGCGGCACGCTCACGCGCGTGTCGCTCGCGCATGCCGAACCGCTCGGCCGCTTCGACACGTGGCGACAGCCGCTGCCGGTCACGCTGTACGACGTTCGCAAGCCCGACGCGGCCGACTCGTCGACCATGTCGAATCCGTCGAACGCAACGAACCCAATGGACGCGTGATGCGCGACGAAACCCCCGAACGGCCCGCGCCGCTGCGCTTCGGCTACACGACCGGCAGCTGCGCGACCGCGACGTCGCTCGCTGCCGCGCGGCTGCTGCTCGCGGGCCGCGCAGACGACGCGGTCGAGATCGTGCTGCCGAAGGGGCAGCGCGTGATGATGCGGCTCGAATTCTGCCGCGCCACCGTCGACGGCGCCGAAGCCGGCACGATCAAGGATGCCGGCGACGACCCGGACGTCACGCACGGCGCGCTGATCTTCGCGCGCGTCGCGCTCGCGACGGCGCCCGGCGTGCGCTTTCATGCGGGGCCGGGCGTCGGCACCGTCACGCGCGCGGGCCTGACGCTGTCGGTCGGCGAACCGGCGATCAACCCGGTGCCGCGCCAGATGATGACCACGCACCTGGAAGCGCTTGCCGCCGAGCAGGGCTACGCGGGCGGCTTCGACGTGACGATCGGCGTCGACGGCGGCGAGGCGCTCGCGCTGAAGACGATGAACCCGCGCCTGGGCATCGTCGGCGGGCTGTCGATCCTCGGCACGACCGGCATCGTGCGGCCGTTTTCGTGTTCGGCCTATATCGCGTCGATTCATCAGGGCATCGATGTCGCGCGGGCGAACGGCATCGCGCACATCGCCGCCTGCACGGGCAACGCGAGCGAGGACGCGATGCGCGCGCACTACCGTCTGCCCGACATGGCGCTGATCGAGATGGGCGATTTCGCGGGCGCGGTGCTCAAGCACCTGCGGCGCGCGCCGGTCGCGCGCCTGTCGATGTGCGGCGGCTTCGGCAAGCTGAGCAAGCTCGCGGCCGGCCATCTCGACCTGCACAGCCGCCATTCGAGCATCGACCTGCCGCTGCTCGCGCAGTGGGCGGCCGAAGCCGGCGCGAGCGATGCGCTGCAGGCCGCGATGCGCGCCGCGAACACGAGCCAGGAAGCGTTGAAACTGGCGCGGGCCGACGGCGTGCCGCTCGGCGATCTCGTTTGCGCGCACGCGTTGCAGGTGGCGCGCGACATCGTGCCGCCGTCGGTCGCGGTCGAGATGTTCGCGATCGACCGGCAGGGCCGCTTCGTCGGGGAGGCGCGATGAGCCCGCGCATCCTGCTGCTCGGCGGCACCGGCGATGCGCTGAAAATCGCGCGCGCGCTTGGTCCGCATCATGTCTATAGTCTCGCCGGCCTCGGCAAGACGCCCGACGACTTGCGCTGCGACGTGCGCGTCGGCGGTTTCGGCGGTGCGGCGGGGCTGACCGCATATCTTCGCGACGCCGGCATCGGCCTCGTGATCGACGCAACGCATCCGTACGCCGCGCAAATCAGCGCGAACGCGGCGGCGGCCACGCGCGATGCAGGCGTGCCGCTATGGGCGCTGCGCCGTGCGCCGTGGACGCCGCAACCGGGCGACGACTGGCGCATGGTCGACGACTGGGCCGGCATCGAGGCCGCGCTTGCCCCGTTCAAACGGCCGCTGTTCACGCTCGGCCGCGAACCGCTCGCGCATCTCGATGCGATTCCGCCGCACCAGTTCTGGCTCGTGCGCTGCCTCGATGCCCACCCCGGCAATGCCCGCGCGCAGGTCGTCGCCGCGCGCGGGCCGTTCACGCCCGACGGCGAGCGCACGCTGTTCGCGCTGGCGGGTATCGACGTCGTCGTCAGCAAGAACAGCGGCGGCGCGGCCACCGAGGCCAAGCTCGACGTCGCGCGCGAACGCAGGCTGCCGGTCGTGATGCTGCGCCGGCCGCCGCTGCCCGATGCCGATCGCGCGTTCGACTCGGTCACGGCGCTCGTCGACGCACTCGATCCGGCCGCGCGCGCCTGACGCGACGCAGCGGTCATTCCACGAATTGACGGAGAAATTTCGATGACGGTGTATTTCATCGGCGCGGGCCCCGGCGACCCGGAGCTGATCACGGTGAAGGGCCAGCGCCTCGTGCGCACGTGCCCCGTGATCCTGTATGCGGGCTCGCTCGTGCCGGCCGCCGTGCTCGACGGTCATTGCGCCGAGCAGGTCGTCAACACGGCCGAGCTCGACCTCGATGCGATCGTCGCGCTGCTCGCCGCCGCGCATGCGAAAGGGCAGGACGTCGCGCGCGTGCATTCGGGCGATCCGTCGCTGTACGGCGCGATCGGCGAACAGATCCGCCGCCTGAAAGCGCTCGGGATTCCATACGAAATCGTGCCGGGCGTGACGGCCACGGCCGCGTGCGCGGCGACGCTCGGCGTCGAGCTCACGCTGCCCGGCGTCGCGCAGACGGTGATCCTCACGCGCTTCGCGGGCAAGACGACGATGCCGGAAGGCGAAGCGCTCGGCGCGCTCGCCGCGCATCGCGCGACGCTCGCGATCCATCTCGGCGTGCGCCATCTCGCGCGCATCGTCGACGAAGTGCTGCCGCATTACGGCGCCGATTGCCCGGTGGCGGTGATCTATCGCGCGAGCTGGCCCGACGAGGAACGCGTGACGGGCACGCTGGCCGACATCGTCGGCAAGGTGCGGGGCACGCAGATCGGGCGCACCGCGCTGATCCTGATCGGGCGCGTGCTCGACGCCGAAGGGTTCGCGGATTCGACGCTGTACGCGAGCGCGGGCTGAACGCGCCAGCGCTCGCGCCGCTGGCCTGCACCGTGGCTCAGATGCGGCGCCGCGTGCCGCGCCAGCTTCGGCGCAAACCCTGCGGCCAGCGCGAATAGCGCGACACACAGGCACGCCATCGCGACCCATGCGGGCGTCAGGTCCGCGAGATGCTGGCGAGCGCTGCTGGCCGTTGTCGGCGGCGGAACAGGCGCAGTTGTCGCAACTGCCGGAAAAGCTGCTGGCGGGGCTGGAAAATCCTGCGCCGGAAGCGCCTGACGGAAAGTAGCGCCGCCCGATGCGTGACGTCGGCGCACCGCGCGGGCAAAAAACCGCCCGCCGCTCAATGGGGCGGGCCGGCTCGAGCCGCGCGCGGGCTCCATACGGCGAGCCCGCGTTGCTGCCCGGTCTTAACCGCGCGCCGGGATATTGAGCCCGCGCGCGACGGCCGGACGGGCGACGAACGCGTCGAGCACGCGCGCCACGTGCCGAAATTCGCCGAAGCCGACCAGATCGCCCGCTTCGTAGAAGCCGATCAGGTTGCGCACCCACGGGAAGATCGCGATGTCGGCGATCGTGTAGGCGTCGCCCATCACCCACTCGCGGTTCGCGAGATGCGCGTCGAGCACGCCGAGCAGGCGCTTCGATTCGGCGACGTAGCGCTCGCGCGGACGCTTGTCCTCGTAGTCGCGGCCGGCGAACTTGTGGAAGAAGCCGACCTGGCCGAACATCGGCCCGATGCCGCCCATCTGGAACATCACCCACTGGATCGTCTCGTAGCGGCCCGCGAGATCCTGCGGAATCAGCTGGCCCGTCTTGTCGGCCAGATAGATCAGGATCGCGCCCGATTCGAACAGCGGCAGCGGCTTGCCGTCGGGGCCGTTCGGATCGATGATCGCCGGGATCTTGTTGTTCGGATTCAGCGACAGGAATTCGGGCGACAACTGGTCGTTCGTGTCGAAGCGCACGAGGTGCGGCTCGTACGGCAGGCCGGTTTCCTCGAGCATGATCGACACCTTGACGCCGTTCGGCGTCGGCAGCGAGTAGAGCTGGAGACGGTCGGGGTGCTGGGCCGGCCACTTTTGCGTGATCGGGAAGGCGGACAGGTCGGGCATGAAGGTTCGCTCGTCGAAGTGAATGATCCGCGCCCGCCCGTGCCGCCGCGCTCGCGCACGGTTCGCGGCGCGGCGGCGGGGCGGAGCGCGCCGAAAGCGCCCACTGTAGCCGATCCGGGAAATCGATGCAGGCGCCGGTCGGCACCGGCTGCTCAGCGTGATAGCCGTGCTCGGCGCCGCTCACGATGGGTGCCGCAAGCCACGGGCGAGCAACGCGTCTCCGTCGGCTGACGGCCGCATACGGTCCGATGTGTTTTCGTCTTGCATCGAGATACGACGTCCTAACACGCTCCGCAAACGGCTCCCCGACCCCGACTCAATCAAGTCGTCACGCAATTCATCAACAAACGGAAGCCTTTTGTCAGGGAAAGTCCCGCCCCACCTTCCGCGGTTTTTTGTTGACCGACATCGTATAACGCCGTCATGATTTCCTGACAAGAAAGGTCCCATCCACCGACCGAAGTGAGGAGACATGAACACCACCCCGATCGCTCGCCGTGTCCGCCGGATTGCACTCGCACTGGGCTTCGCGCTGTCGGCCGCCGCGGCCGTTGCAGCCCCCGTATCGCTGAACATCGTCGACGTCGCAGGCAACCTGCAGCTCACGCAGAAGGCCATCGAGGCGTTCAAGGAGAAGAATCCGGGTCTCGTCGCGAACGTCACGTTCACGAACGCACCCGCGCCGCAATTGCCGGGCAAGATCAAGGCGATGCAGGGGGCGGGGCGCTCCGACATCGACCTCGTGCTGACGGGCACCGACGCGCTCGCCGCCGGCATCGAGCAGAACCTGTGGCAGAAGCTCCTGCCCGACAACGCGGCCGCGTTCCCCGGCGTACTCGACAAGTACGCGCCGGGCCCGCGCAAGATGCAGGATCTCGCGCAGGGCTACGGCCTCGAAGTCACCTACATGCCGGCCGGCCCGCTCCTCGAATACAACCCGGCGAAGGTGAGCAATCCGCCGAAGACGCCCGATCAACTGCTCGCGTGGTGCAAGGCGCACCCGAACAAGCTGATCTATGCGCGCCCGGCGAACTCGGGCCCCGGCCGCACGTTCCTGATGGGGCTGCCGTACGTGCTCGGCGACAAGAATCCGCAGGATCCGATCAACGGCTGGGACAAGACCTGGGCGTTCCTGAAGGCGCTGAACGACTGCGTGCCGTATTACCCGGGCGGCACGTCGGCGGTGATGAAGGAACTCGGCGAAGGCACGCGCGACATGACCGTGACCGTCACGGGCTGGGACCTCAACCCGCGCGCGCTCGGCATCGTGCCGGCCGAATTCAAGATCCAGGCGTTCGACAACATGACCTGGGTCAACGACGCGCACTACATGGTGATCCCGAAGGGCGTGCCGAAGGAAAAGCTCGACGTGCTGTACAAGCTGATGAATTTCCTGCTGGAGCCGGCGCAGCAGGCGATGACCTACGACGACGGGTACTTCTATCCGGGCCCGGCGGTGAAGGGCGTGACGCTCGAGATGGCGCCCGCGCACAGCCAGGAAGTCGTGCGCAAGTTCGGCCGCCCCGAATACGCGAAGCTGCTCGCCGATCGCCCGCACGTGCAGCCGCTCAGCGCGCAGGCGATGGTCGCCGCGTTCCAGAAGTGGGATCGCGAGATCGGTTCGCAGAAGTCGAAGTGACGCCTGAACCGGCGGGCGCCGCGGCGCCCGCGTCGATGGAGTTCGTGGAATGAAGCACAGTTTCGAACGGTTGCGGCTCGACGGCGTGTGCCGCAGTTTCACCAATGCGCAAGGCGCGCAGGTCGCCGCGCTGAACGGGCTCGACCTCGAGATCCGGCGCGGCGAGTTCATCGCGTTGCTCGGCCCGTCGGGCTGCGGCAAATCGACCGCGCTGAACTGCATCGCCGGGTTGCAGCCGCTCACGAGCGGCGGCATCTGGCTCGACGATACGCGCATCGACGTGCTGCCGCCCGAGCGTCGCGGCTTCGGGATGGTGTTCCAGAACTACGCGCTGTTTCCGCACATGTCGGTGCTCGACAACGTCGGCTTCGGCCTCAAGATGCGCGGCGTGCCGAGGCAGGAAACGCGGCGGCGCGCGCAGCAGGCGCTCGAGCTCGTGCAGCTCGTCGGTCACGAAGGCAAGCTGCCCGGGCAACTATCGGGCGGGCAGCAGCAGCGCGTCGCGATCGCGCGCGCGATCGTGATCGAGCCGCCGCTCGTGCTGATGGACGAGCCGCTGTCGAACCTCGACACGAAACTGCGCATCGAGATGCGCGCGGAGATCCGCCGCATCCACACGCAGCTCGAACGCGCGACGATCTACGTGACGCACGACCAGGACGAGGCGCTGTCGATGGCCGACCGCATCGTCGTGATGAAGGAGGGCGTCGTGCAGCAAGTCGCGTCGCCGAAGGACGTGTACACGCGCCCGCACAACCTGCATGTCGCGCGCTTCATGGGCTATCGCAACGTGCTGCCATTTACGCTCGAAGGAATGGCCGGCGATCACGTGAGCGTCGCGTCGGGCGGCGTGCGCCTCGCAGGCGTGCCGATGGCCGGCTTCGACGCGAAGGACGTCGTGGTCGCGCTGCGCCCCGACGACATCGAGCGCGCGGAAGAAGGCGCCGACAATGCGTTCGACGCGACCGTCGAGACGGTCGAGTACGGCGGCCGCGACTCGCTGATCCGCGCGGTCACTCCGTTCGGCGCGATCTGGGCCCGTATGGCCGGCGAGTTCACCGAAGGTGAACCGCTGCGGCTGCGCGTGGCGCCGGCACGTACGCTGGTCTATGCGGGAGACGTGCGATGAACGGGCTGCGCCAGGGGGCATGCACGTGGGCGTCCCGCCCGGAGGCCGCATGAGCACGCTCGCGACCGGCGGCGCGCCGCGCGACGCGAAAGCCTGGCTCGTCACGCCGGCGCTCGCATTCATCGCCGCGCTGTTCATCTATCCGTTCGCGTACGGCCTCGTGCTGTCGTTCCAGCCGATGAACGGCGGCGGTGCGCTCGCGAACTACGTGCAGTTCTTCACCGACACCGCGATGTGGCCGACCGTGCTCGTCACGCTGAAGCTCGCGGTGCCGGCGACGCTGCTCAACGTCGGCATCGCGGTGCCGGTCGCGTTCGCGCTGCGCCGCAATTCGCCGTACCAGAAGTTCGTCACGACGCTGCTCGTGATTCCCGTCACGCTCGGCACGGTGCTCGTCGCCGACGGGATGCTCACGTATTTCGGGCCGAACGGCTGGTTTCCGCAGGCGCTGCAGGGGCTGCACCTGTACACGGACGAAGTGCGCCTCACGCACAACTACTGGGGCGTGCTGCTGTCGCTGATCGTGTCCGGGTTTCCGTTCGCGTTCCTGCTGATGCTGTCGTACATCAGCGGCATCGACCCGACGCTCGCGCGCGCGGCCGCGACGCTCGGCGCGAACCCGTGGCAGCAGTTTCGCCAAATCTACCTGCCGCTGCTCGTGCCGGGGCTCACGATGGCCGCGTGCCTGTCGTTCGTGCAGGCGTTCTCGGTGTTTCCGTCGGCCGTGCTGCTCGGCGCGCCGGCCGGCCCGACGCGCGTGATCTCGATCGCGGCCGCCGAAGCCGCGTTCGAAAGCTACGACTATTCGCTCGCGTCGGCGATCGCGATCGTGATGGGCTTCGTGCAGTTGCTGGTGGTCGCATCGATGCTCGGCGCGCGCCGCTTCTTCTATACGGGTGCAGTGACGGGAGGCAAGGGCTGATGGCGACCGACAATCATGCCGCTCGCACGTGGCCGCCGAAGCACGGCGCACCCGACGCGCGGCCCGTCGATACGGGGAAGCCGCACCGGATGAGAAGCAACCTCGCCGGCCGCGCGTGGAAGGCGCTCGTCTGGGCGCTGATGGCGTTCTTCCTGCTGAACGTGATGCTGCTGATCGCGACCGTCGCGGTGAACTCGGTCGCGACGCGCTGGTTCGGCACGCCGTTGCCGCAGGGCTTCACGCTGCACTGGTATGCGAAAGCGTGGGAAGACTTCCAGCTCGCGAGCGTGCTGTGGGTGACCGTCGAGGTGGTCGGCGCGGTCGTGCTGCTGTCGATCGCGCTCGGCGTGCCCGCCGCGTATGCGCTCGCGCGCGTGCAGTTCCGCGGCAAGCGCTTCGCGCTGCTGGTGTTCCTGCTGCCGCTGATGGTGCCGCCCGTCACGTACGGGATCCCGATGGCGACCGTGATGTACAAGATCGGGCTCGCGGGCACGCTGCCGGGCGTGATCCTCGCGAACCTCGTGCCGGCGCTGCCGTTCGTGATCCTCGTGATGACGCCGTTCATCGAGCAGATCGATCCGAACCTCGAAGCCGCCGCGCGCATCTTCGGCGCGAACACGTGGCGCTATTTCCGTTACGTGCTGCTGCCGCTGCTGGTGCCGGGCATGCTCGCGGCCGGGCTGCTCGTGCTGGTGCGCACGATCGGGATGTTCGAGCTGACGTTCTTCACCGCGGGCCCGAGCACGCAGACGCTCGTCGTCGCGCTGTATTACGCGGTGTTCTCGACCGGCGTGCGCGCGCCGCAGTCGATCGACGCGATGGCGATGATCTACATGGCCATCACGCTCGTGTGGGTCGTGATCGCGCTGCAGTTCGTGAGTCCGACCCAGCTCGTGAGCCGCGTGAAGCAAGAGCGACAGTAGGCGAGGCGAGGGCGTCGTACGATCGCGCGAGGTCGCCAGGCAGCGTGCAATTGGTTACAAATGGATACCGCGCACGACACGCGGACGTTGCAGACTACGCGACGTTCACCCGATCGACGGATATCCATGAAGTTTCAAACGCTGCTGACACTCGCCGGCGCCTCGACGCTGCTGGCCGCCTGCAACCTGCTCCACGACGGTCCCGGATCGAGCGACGTCGATGCCGCCGTGCGCCGCGCGCTCGAAGCGGAAAACCACGGCGGCCTGAACGCGCTGTTCGGCCAGCCGCTGCCCGTGTCGGCCGACGTCGTCTCGGCGAAACCCGACGGCGACTGCAAGAAACTCGGCGATCGCACGTATTCGTGCGACGTCGTGGTCACGTGGCGCAACGCCGATTACTCGCCGTCGCGCGCGAACCTGACCTTCGTGAAGGCGGCCGACGGCTCGTGGCAGACGTCGGGCGTCGACGCGGCGCTCGTGACGGGCACCGCGAAATCGCTGATCGACCATATCGGCAAGGCGTGGCCGGGCAATGCGGCAAGCGGCGCGTCGGCGCCGCAGTGACGCGCGGGCGGTAAGCCTTCGTTCCTTTCTCCCGGATAGACGGCATCGGCCTAGCCGGTCGCACCACCGCATTTTCCGATAAAAAAGGGCGCGAGCACCGCGCCTATCTCGTTTGAACGCATCCTCGGTATGCGGGCAGGGTTATAGGGAAAACCCTTATCTCAAGGTATAATTACAGGCTGAGAGAAAGGTCAAATCATGCCTGAACGTTTCCAAGCCCTTGAAAAATTTGTGTTTTCCGTCGTCGTGATGTCCGCCGTCGTGTGCTCGGCCTTCCTCGCGTACGAGCGTCATCCCGAGATCAAGATCGCGCTGCACGAAGGCGAAGCGTTGATGCGCGAGAGCGCCAAGTACTCGGTCATCTGCTCGCCGTCCAAGGTCGATCCTTGCGTCGAGATGTCCGCTTACTGAGCGGCTTTTCCGCTGTTCGGACTTGCTCCGCGTCACCGCCGGTCCGAATGCTTGACGTAGCGTCCATCAGGTATCCGGAGCCGGCCGCAACACAGGACGGATGCACGAATCCATTACGTGCCGAGTCGCTGGCGTAAGCAGCCCCGCATTCAACAGCCTCCTTCGGTCGGCCCCGCTTCGAGCAATCGAGCGGGGCCGTTCTGTTTGTGCGTGTCACACGACATGCCGCGGCTCGCCGCCGACGTCGCGCTCGCGCCGCCGCACACCTTTTCCGTTTCGGAAAGGCTGGTTGACCATCGATCGATTTTCGCCGTGCGCGAACGCCGTCATGATCGCCGTCATCGACAACACGATTTCATCGGAGACAGTCATGACACGCCCCCTGGACGGCATCCGCGTGCTGGAACTCGGCCAATTGATCGCCGGGCCGTTCGCGGGCCGGATGCTCGCCGAATTCGGCGCGGACGTCATCAAGGTCGAGCCGCCCGGCACCGGCGATCCGCTGCGCAAATGGCGGCTGCTGCACGACGGCACGTCGGTCTGGTGGGCCGCGCAATCGCGCAACAAGACCTCGCTCACGCTCGACCTGCGCACGCCCGAAGGGCAGGACGTCGTACGCCGCCTCGTCGCCGAAACCGACGTGCTGATCGAAAACTTCCGGCCCGGCACGCTCGAAGGCTGGGGGCTCGGCTGGGACGCGCTGTCCGCGATCAACCCGGGGCTCGTGATGCTGCGCGTGTCGGGCTTCGGGCAGACGGGCCCGTATCGCGACCGCCCCGGCTTCGGCGTGATCGCCGAAGCGATGGGCGGCCTGCGCCACCTCACCGGCGAGCCGGGCCGCACGCCGGTGCGCGTCGGCATCTCGCTCGGCGATTCGCTGTCGGCGCTCCACGGCGTGATCGGCGTACTGCTCGCGTTGCGGCATCGCGAACGGCAGGGCGGCAACGGGCAGGTCGTCGACGTCGCGCTGTACGAATCGGTATTCAACATGATGGAAAGCCTGCTGCCCGAATATGCGGCGTTCGGCGCGGTGCGCGAGCCGGCCGGCAGCAGCCTGCCGGGCATCGCACCGACCAACGCATACCGCTGCCGCGACGGCAGGTACGCGCTGATCGCCGGCAACGGCGACAGCATCTTCCGGCGCCTGATGGAACTGATCGGCCGGCCCGATCTCGGCAACGATCCGGCGCTCGCGCACAACGACGGGCGCGTCGCGCAGGTCGCGCGCATCGATGCGGCGATCGGCGAATGGAGCGCCCGCCACGACCTCGACGACGTGCTCGCCGCGCTGAACGACGCGCGCATTCCGTCCGGGCGCATCTACGACGTGGCCGACATCGCGGCCGATCCGCACTACCGTGCGCGCGACATGATCGTCGACGCCGCGCTGCCCGACGGCACCCCCGTGCTCGTGCCGGGTATCGTGCCGAAACTCGACGCCACGCCCGGACGCATCGAGCGGCCGGCGCCCGCGCTCGGCGCGGATACCGATGCGGTGCTCGAATCGCTCGGCATCGATGCGGCGACGCGCGACGACTGGCGCACGCGCGGCGTGATCTGAAACAGCCCCCGGGACGAAGCCATGACCCACCCTCCGCAACGAATCCATCTCCACGAAGTCGCGACCCGCGACGGTTTACAGAACGAAGCGGCGTTCGTCGACACCGACGACAAGATCGCGCTCGTCGACGCGCTGAGCGCCTGCGGCTACGCGAAGATCGAGGTCACGTCGTTCACGTCGCCGAAGGCGATTCCCGCGCTGCGCGACGCGGAGGCCGTGATGCACGGCATCGCGCGCGCGCCGGGCGTCGTCTATACGGTGCTCGTGCCGAACGTGCGCGGCGCCGAGCGCGCGCTGTCGTGCGGCGTCGACGAAGTGAACCTCGTGATGTCGGCGAGCGAGAGCCACAACCGCGCGAACCTGCGGATGACGCGCGAGCAGTCGTTCGCGCAGTTGCGCGACGTGATCGACGCGGTGCGCGGCACGGGTGTCGCGATCAACGTGTCGCTGTCGACCGCGATGGGCTGCCCGATGGAGGGCGACGTGCCGGCCGAAACGGTGCTCGCGTGGATGCAGCGCTTCGCGGATCTCGGCGTGCACGGCTTCACGCTGTGCGACACGACGGGCATGGCGTTTCCGTCGCAGGTGCGCGAATTGTCCCGCCGCGCACGCGAGCGCTTCGGCGCATTGCAGCTCACGCTGCACTTCCACAACACGCGCGGGATGGCGCTCGCGAACACGCTCGCGGCGCTCGACGCCGGCATCGACCGTTTCGACGCGTCGCTCGGCGGGCTCGGCGGCTGCCCCTATGCGCCGGGCGCGACCGGCAACGCCTGCACGGAGGAACTCGTGCACATGCTCGAACTCGACGGCTACGATACGGGCGTCGATCTCGCGGCGGTGCTCGCCGTGTCGGCACGGCTGCCCGCGCTGATCGGGCATGACGTGCCGAGCCAGATCCTGAAGGCCGGGCGCCGCTCGGACCTTCATCCGCCGCCGCGTGTCGACGCCGGCGACATGTCCGCGCAACGCGCTTTCCGAACATGAACGGGAACAGGAGCGAATTCCATGGCGCTGATTGACCGTCTCGATCATCTCGTGCTGACCTGCGTCGATCCGGAACGGACGAAGCATTTCTACACCGAGGTGCTGCAGATGCAGCTCGAAACCTTCGGCGCGGGCCGGCTCGCGTTCCGTTTCGGCAACCAGAAGATCAACCTGCACGTGCGCGGCGCGGAATTCGAGCCGAAAGCGCATGTGCCGGTACCCGGCGCGCTCGATCTGTGCTTCATCGCGTCGGTCCCGCTCGACGACGTGATCGCGCACCTTCGGCGCGTCGACTGGCCGATCATCGAAGGGCCGGTCGAACGCACGGGCGCGACGCAGAAGATCCGCTCCGTCTACGTGCGCGACCCCGACCTGAACCTGATCGAAATCTCCGAGCTGATCTGACGAACCCGGTTCGGCCGCCCGCCCGAGCACCGGCACGCTGCGCGCACGGCGCGACAGTCCTTCGCCGAAAGCGGACAGGCGGGCGCCGCGCCCGCCGATTCCGGATAGCCGTGCGCGGCCGCGCTGCGGATAATGGCGCAACGGCGTCGGCCCGGCCGCCGCCTTCGCTGCGCGCACCGGACAAACCCGCCGCGCATCCGCAACCCGATCCAGGCGCTTCCCGAATGACGATCCTCTATCGCGGCATGGACCGCGCGGCGCTCGACGCCGCGTACCTGAACACGAAGGTTGTTCCCGATTTCCCGGCGCTGCTCGCGTCTTGTCAGGCGCGCAGCGCGGCGCTGTACGCAGCGACGCCCGGGCGCCGCGACCTGCGTTACGGCGCGCAACCCGCGCAGCGCTTCGACTGGCTGCCGTGCGGGCGGCCCGACGCGCCGCTGTTCGTGTTCATCCACGGCGGCTACTGGCAGCACTGCACGAAAGAGGATTTCGCGTATGCGGCGAGCGGGCCGCTCGCACGCGGCTACGACGTCGTGCTCGCCGAATACACGCTCGCGCCGGTCGCGACGATGACCGATATCGTCGGCGAGATCGGCGCGCTGCTCGACCATCTCGCGGCCGACCCCGCCGGCCTCGGCATCTCGGGACGGCCGATCCACCTGAGCGGCCATTCGGCGGGCGGCCACCTGACGGCCATGCATCGCGCGCATCCGGCCGTCGTGTCGGCGCTCGCGATCAGTCCGCTCGTCGATCTCGAACCGATCGCGCTGTGCTGCCTGAACGACAAACTGCAGCTCACCGCACACGAAGTCGACGCATGCAGTCCGTTGCATCACATCGGGCGCGGCGCGCCGACCGTCGTTGCGGTCGGCGACGCCGAACTGCCCGAACTCATCCGGCAAGCAGACGAATACGCGACGGCGTGCGAAGCCGCCGGCGAGCGGATCGCCCGCGCGTGGCTGCCCGGCATGCAGCACTTCGCGGTGCTCGACGATCTCGCGACGCCGGACGGCGCGATGCTCGCCGCATTGCACGCCATCGCGCCGCGCTAGCCGCGCCATATCGCACGCGCCTGGCGCGGCGTATGATCGGCGTCAGGCCGGCGCGCCGACCGCGTACCCCGCACGGCCTTCCAGGACCTCGACATGGTGAACCCGCTTCATTTCGATCTGCAGTCGCTGCGCGTGTTCGCGCTCGTCGCCGAGCACGGCAGCCTGACGAAGGCGGCCGAACACGGCCAGCTCACGCTGTCCGCGGTCAGCAAGCGCATTGCCGAACTCGAAAGCGTGACCGGCAGCGCGCTGTTCGTCCGGCATGCGCGCGGCGTCGAGCTGACGCCCGCGGGCCGCGCGCTGCTCGATCATGCGGCGAAGGTGATCGAGCAGGTCAACCGGATGGCGCACGAGATGAGCGACTACGTCGCCGGCGTGCGCGGCCACATCCACGTATGGACCAACACGTCGGCGATCGTCCAGTTCCTGCCCGCCGATCTCGCCGCGTTCCTCACCGACAATCCCGGCATCAAGGTCAGTCTCGAGGAGCGGCTGAGCCACGAGATCGTCGACGCGCTCGCGTCGGGCAAGGCCGATCTCGGCGTATTCGCCGACAACGTGCCGGCGCCCGGCATCGAACGGCGGCTGTACCGGCGCGACGAACTCGTGCTGCTCGTGCCGCGCACGCACCGGTTCGCCGCGCGCGACAGCATCCGCTTCGCGGATACGCTCGACGAGGACTACGTGGGCTTGAGCGACGGCAGCTCGCTGCTCACGCGCATGACCGACGCCGCGTTCGCGGCCGAGCGCTCGCTGAAGCTGCGGATCCAGGTATCGAATTTCGACGGCGTGAGCCGGATGATCGAAGCCGGCCTCGGCATCGGCGTGCTGCCGCGCGATGCGGTGACCGGCGAGCGGGCGGCGCGGCTCGGTGTCGTGACGCTCGACGACGCGTGGGCGACGCGCACGCTGTGGGTCGGCGTGAAGGCGGGCACGGTGCTGACGACCGACGTCGCGAAGCTGTTCGATTTCATGTCGGCGCGGTAAGTGCGCTAAAACGCGATCGCGGCGCGCATGCCTTTCGTGTGCGCCGCGCCGATCGCGGCGTTACACCGGATTGATGTCGTCCTGGCTGCGCCGCGTGGTCAGAGGCCCGAGCACGCGCAGCGTGACGGCGACGATGCCGAGCACGACCGAAATCACGCCGAACATCGCGCCCGCGCCGTAGTTGCCGAGCACCGGCAGCAACACGAACGGCAGCGCGCCGCTGACGATGCGCGACAGCGCATAGGTACTGCCGATCGCCGTCGAGCGCACGCGCGCAGGGAAGATCTCGGCCTGGTACACGTGATATGCATTGCTGAACACGTTCGACGCGCACGTCGTCAGGAATCCGAATCCGACGATCAGCACGATATTGCCCGAATACGCGAAGCACAGCCCGAACACCGCGATCGACAGGATCGACACGATCACGAGCGTGCGGCGCTCGATCCAGTTGAGCAGCGGAATCGACAGCAGCGACCCGATCGGATACCCGACGAACGACAACGCGATGAACAGCGTGCTGTCCGTCACGTCGAAACCGCGGCTCTTCACGACCGTGCCGGCCAGCGTGCCGAACCCGTAATAACCGAACCCCTGGAGCAGGTGAAAGATCGCCAGCATCAGGTAGCGCGCGCCATACGGCTGGCGGCGCAGCAGCGCGATGCGCTCGCCGAGCCCGAGCGGCCGCTGCGGCTCGACCGGTTCCGCGAAGTGTTCGGGCACGCGCACGCCCGCGCTTTCCGCGAAACGCCGCAACGCCGCGTGCGCGTCGGCCGTGCGGCCTTGCGCGAGCAGCCAGCGCGGGCTTTCCGGCAGCCGGTGCTGGACGAGCAGCACGTACACGGCGCCGAGGCTGCCGATCGCGAGGATGATGCGCCAGCCGGCCACGCCCGCCACCTGCAGCGGGTTCAGCCACAGCGCGAGAAAGCCGACGAGCGGCACCGCGACATACGAAGTCGTATAGGCCCACGCGGCGAGCCGTCCGCGCTTGTCCTTCGGCAGGATTTCGGACAGGAAGCTGTCGGCGACCGGATAGATCGCGCCGACGCCGATGCCGGTCAGGAACCGGCACGCGACGAGCATGTCGGCGTTCACCGAAAACGCACCGACCAGCGAGAACGCGCTGTACCAGCCGAGCGTAAGCAGGAACGCCTTGCGCCGGCCGATACGGTCGGCCAGGCTGCCCAGGCACATCGCGCCGACGAACATGCCGATGAACGCGGACGCCAGCAATAGCTTGAAATCGGCGCTTTGCCGACTCAGCCCGTATTCGTGCTGCAACGCGGAGCCGATCGTACTGACGAGAAAGATCTCGTACATGTCGAAGAACAACCCGATGCCGATCACCCAGACGACGAATCGATGCAACGCACCGACCGGCAGATCGTCCATGAAATCGCCGAGCGTGACGCAGCGGCCGGGAAGGGCCGCCGCGTCAGCGCCGGCGCCTGCGCCTGCGGAGGCGGCCGGTGGCCGGGCGGATTCGGATCCGCCGGCATGGTCGCCGAGGTCGAGGGATTGGCTGTTCATCGTGTCTCCTGATTATCGATAGGCGGTGGCGCGGGGCCCGGCCGCTCGCGACCGGCGTAACGCGTCGGCCGCTCGACGCGGCGGGACAGCATCGCCGGGCTCGTGCAAGAGCCGGCCATGCGGGCAGCGCCGATCGTCCGACACATGGTGGGCAAATCGGCGGCACGTGATAATTGCGGATCTTTCAAGCATCCTTTCCTGAGCAGAAAGGGTGGGGCGCGCGCGACAGCCCGACTTCGCGCGACAGGCCGTTGCAGCCTGCATGGCGGAGAGTGGCGCGCCGAACACGATGTGCTCGCGCGCAGCCGGCCGGGCCGGGAAAACCATGAGGCTCGTGTCGTCGGATCGCTTTGCGCAGCACCGCTGAAATCGTGTTCCGGGAAAACACGACGAACCTGTCGCGCACCGGTACGCCGGCCGTCACCGGCGGCGTACCGGCACGCGCATCATTTCAGTTCCGGATTCTGTTGCATCGCACACGCGCGCAGCGCGGCAACGCGCTCGTCGTGGCCGACCTTCTCGAACAGATCGGCCATCTCCATCTGCGCGACCGGGTCGCCCTCACGCGCCGCGCGCCAGCGCAACGACGCGATCATTCCCCTCATGCGTTCGCCGGGCGTATCGCCGTCGTAGCCCGACATCGCCTACATCACGTCTGCGAGCTTGTTGTATCCGGCCGGCACATGATGCGCGAGCAACCACGCGACCGCCGGCTGCGCGCCTTCCCAATCCTCGTCTTCGAGCGAACTGTTGACGAGACGGGCCGCCGCGCGCCACGAGCCGAGCGACGCGGCTTTCGCGTACGCCTTGTCGGCATCGCGACCGCGCGACGACGGCGCTGCGTCGAACGCCGCCTGGGCAGCGGCCGACGGCGGCGGCACCGCGAGCTTCGTGCAGCGGAACGCGCCGGCATCGGGTGCATTGCCGGGCAGGTCGGCCCAGTGCACCTGGTCCTTCAGTGCGTGATCGAGCGTCGGCCGCACGTCGCCTTCCTTCATCGAGGCGAACACCCAGTCGGTGCGGACATGACGAGCGGCGTCCCAGTCGTCTTCGGCGACGGCGTGTTGCGCGAATGCCAGGCAAGCGGCCATGCAGCCGATCCGGAACAGGTGTCGAGCAGGGGATTTCATCATGGGTTCCCCCTTAGCTCGCGACGATGATGAGGGCCGTCAACGCGATCGGGAACAGCGCGATGCCAAGCAGCCCCAGCGCGCCGTCCGCCGCCATCGCGATCGGCGACAGGGCGAGCTTGGCGCCCTTGCCGACGGCCGACAGCTTCTCCGTCACCGTGACGCCATACTCGTGATTGAACGCCTGCGGGACCGCCGATGGCGTGACGTCGTTCGGCAGATAGCGCTTGCCGCTGATCGTGCCTTCCGACTCCAGGTGGCCCGAGTTCTCCTTGAAACCATCGGCGACCGCACGGTTGCGAATGTCGGAGCCGACCGGCGCATCGGAATGACTCAGCCTCATCGTGTAATGACCGGTGATCGTGTCGCCACGCGCGTCGAAGTCGTCGAACGCCGTGCGCAGCTTCGGGCGATAAGGCGCGGTGAGGACGGTCGCAAGCCCCGGCGGCATCTCGAAGATGTAGTGATACCGCTTGCCGAGCACGACGAGTTGCTTGCCGTCGGAGGTAATCAGGAAGGTCGACAACGTTTCGTCGTATTTCGAATCCTTCATCCATTCCTTGGTGACGGGACCGAAATCGGCGCAGCCGGCCAGCATGCCGGACGCCGCCACGGCGGGCAGCGCGAGAAATGTTCTTCTTTTCATGAATGTTGTAATGATGTTGTTCGTTATTCGGCCAAACCGCCTGAATGTCGGCGAAGCGTTCGACGAACGCTGCACGCTGACGGCCTTGGACGCGGTTTCTCCGTCCGCTATTCTAGGGATGAAACCGGACATGCGATACGTGCGGCCGACGCTTCGGCCGCCATCAGGAGACAAGCGACGTGAATCAACCCACCGACCACCGGACAACCCTGTTGCGCACGCTCGGCATCCGCGCCCCGATCGTCCAGGCGCCGATGGCCGGCGTCAGCACGCCGGCGCTGGCCGCCGCCGTCTCGAACGCGGGCGGGCTCGGCTCGCTCGGCGTCGGCGCGACCGACGCCGACGGCGCGCGCAAGATGATCCGCGACACGCGCGCGCTCACCGAGCGGCCATTCAACATCAACGTGTTCTGCCACCGTCCGGCGCAAGCCGACGCGGCCGTCGAGCGCGCATGGCTCGACTGGCTCGCCCCCGCGTTCCGTGCGTACGGCGCGACGCCGCCCGCGTCGCTGTCGGAGATCTACACGAGCTTCGTCGCGGACGACGCGATGCAGGCGATGCTCGTCGAGGAAAAGCCGGCGGTCGTCAGCTTCCATTTCGGGCTGCCGTCCGCGGGCGTGATCGCCGCGCTCAAGCGTGCGGGCATCACGCTGTTCGCGGCTGCGACGAATCTCGACGAGGGCCGCCAGATCGCCGCCGCCGGCATCGACGCGATTGTCGCGCAGGGCATCGAAGCCGGCGGTCATCGCGGCGTGTTCGATTCGACCGCGCACGACGATCGCCTCGGCACGTTCGCGCTCACGCGCCTGATCGTGCGCGAATGCGCGCTGCCCGTGATTGCCGCCGGCGGCATCATGGACGGCGCAGGCATTGCCGCCGCGCTCGCGCTCGGCGCACAGGCCGCCCAACTCGGCACCGCGTTCGTCGCGTGCCCGGAGACGTCGATCGACGACGGCTATCGCCGCACGATCCTCGGCGATGCGGCGCGCCACACCACGTTCACGCACGCGATCTCGGGCCGCGTCGCGCGCGGCATCGCGAACCGGCTGACCGCGCTCGGCGACGCCCCGCACGCGCCGGCCACGCCCGCGTATCCGATCGCATACGATGCGGGCAAGGCGCTGCATGCGGCCGCGAAGGCGAAGGGCGAATTCGGCTATGGCGCGCAATGGGCGGGGCAGGCGGCGCCGCTGGTTCGCGCGCTGCCGGCCGCCGAGCTGTTCGCGGCGCTCGAACGCGAAACGCGCGAGGCAATCGAGCGGATGCAGCACGTGCTGGACTGATCGCGCGCCGCGGATTTGCAATGTCCTGTATCTGCGCGGATCGCCGATACAGTGCGATACAACGCCCGCGCGCGGGTTCGCTATAAAGCAGACATGACCGTTTTGGAGTCCATCATGTCTGCTACCTGGTTCAAAGGATCCTGCCATTGCGGGGCCGTCAAATTCGAAGTCCGCACGGCCATTACGCCGGCCGTGCGCTGCAACTGCAGCCTGTGCCGCCGACGCGGCGCGCTGATGAGCCCGATGTTCGCCGCCGCCAACCTGACGATCGTCGAAGGCGAGGGCGCGCTGACGTGCTATCGCTTCAATACGCACACGGCCCGTCACTATTTCTGCAGCCGGTGCGGCGTCTATCCGTTCCACCAGACCCGCAAGGACCCGGCATGCTGGCGCGTCAATCTCGGCTGCCTCGACGGCGTCGATCCGTATGCGCTCGACGCGACGGTCGCCGATGGGGCAAGCCTCTCGGTCGTGGAGGACGCATGAAACGCTGGCTGATGATCCTGCTGTTTGCCGCGGGCGGGCTCGCGACCGAAATCGCGCATCCGGTGCAGTGCACGTTGCTGTCGGTCAGCCGTCAGCAAACCGGCAAGCGCCGCAAGCCGGGCTGAACGCGCGACGCCTCAGCCTGTCGGCACCGATTATCATGCTTCCGATAAGATCGCATGCGATATATAATGCGATTGTCTGCGACCATTCGCGTCGCTGGAGGAAGTCCATGAAACCGACCGAAACCCCGTCGCCCGCCACGCCGAAGCTGTCCGAGTTCCTGTGCTTTGCGATCTACTCGGCGAACCTCGCGTTCGGCAAGGCATACAAGCCGATCCTCGACGAGCTCGGCCTCACGTATACGCAGTACATCACGATCATTGCGCTGTGGGAGCAGGACAACCAGACCGTCGGCCAGCTCGGCGAGAAGTTGTTCCTCGAATCCAATACGCTGACGCCGATCCTGAAGAAGCTCGAGGCGATGGGCTATCTGGAGCGGCATCGCGATCCGTCCGATGAACGCCAGGTGCTCGTCAGCCTGACGAAGAGCGGTCGCCGCGTGCGCGAGAAGGGGCTCGACATGAACCTGGTCGAAGCCACCGGGCTGAAGCCGGACGAGTTCGCCAAGGTGCAGAAGGCGATCGTCGCGCTGCGCGGCAACCTGATCCGGTCGACCGAAACATAAAAACACTCAGGCACGGCAAGCGGCCAACGCGTGAATCGCGCCGGCCGCGTTGTCACGCACGCGCATCGTCCAGCACCAGCAGGTGCATCTCGCGACGGACGACGAAACCGAGCGCGAGATAACGCTCGATCGCCACCTGGTTCGTCGTGAGGACGTGCAGGAAAGGCGTTTCCGCGCGCGCACCGATCGTCGCGATCAACGACCGGATCAGCCGCGCCGCCAGCCCTTGCCGCCGAAACGCGGCATCCACGCAGACGGCGCTGATCTCGGTATATCCATCGACCTGCATCCGCTGACCGGCCATCGCGGCCAGCCGGCCGTCGCTGCGCACGCCGATGTAGTGACCAAGCTCGAACGTGCGCTGGCCGAACGGGCCTGGCTGCGCGGCAGCGGTCAGCGCGAGCATGTCAGGCACGTCGGCTTCGCCGAGCGGAACATGCTCCGCTTCGTGTGCCGCATTGAGCGTCCCTTGCCAGGTCATTTGAAGCAACGTCGCGCGCCGGATCACCGACATTCCCGCGGGCGGCTCGATCTCATCCGGCGTGACGAGCGCCGCCGGCCCGTGTGCGGCGATCAGCCCGCGCAGTGCGTCGAACGACGCCGGGCTTGTGTCGTCGATCGCGGCAAACGGCGCGATGGCCGTCGGGAACCGCAGCGCGCGACCCTCGCCGAGCGCAAAACGGCGTTGCCTGCCCGTGAGCGCATTCCAGACGACCCGGTCCAGCACGTGCGCAGCGCCTGTCGCGTTTCCGGTCATGACGTCCGGCATCGGCGGCTCCTTGGGGAAAAGATGAGGTGCCGCACAGAATAATCCCGGACGGGGCGAACCGGTAGCGCTGGCGACGCAGACCAGCGCAACGCAAACAAAAAGCGCACGCGATTACATCGCATGCGCTTTATATGGCGGGCTTCGGCGACCGAATGCGTCGTACCGCGCTCAATGGCCGAAATAGATCGAGCGCTCGGCGGTGCGCACCGTATTTCGGCTGCCGGACTGCGTGGCGCCGCCGGCCTCGCTGCCGTAACCGGCTGCCTGCGTATCGGCCGCGACGGCGCCGTCGTCGCGAATCCGGTTCAGCGCGGCCTGGATATTGTCCGGGTAGTTCGGATCGTTGGGGCGATTCGGCTGGTAGCCGGCTTGCTGCAACGCGGCCAGTTCCGCACGCACCTGCGCACGCGTGACGGCGCTTTCGCCGGCAAAGGCCGGTGCGGCGACGGAGGCCGACACGGCAACGAGAAGGGCGGCAATCAGTTGGGTCTTCATCATTCACCTCGACAGGGATTCAGGAATTCAGGGGGGTGCACCGCACGCCGTCCATCGGCGCCGCTCGCGCGTTCGTTCAATGACCGAAGTAGATCGAGCGTTCGGCGACTCGCGTCGCCGGCCGGCTGCCCGACTGTGTAGCGGCAGCGGCATCGTTGCCGTAACCGGATGCCGCCGTATCGGCCGCCAACGCGTTGCTGCCATGAATGCGCGTCAACGCGGCCTGCAGGTCGTCCGGATAGTGCGGATCGTTCGCGCGGCCCGGCCGATAACCGGCCTGTGCCAACTGGACGAGTTCCGCGCGGACTTGCGCGCGGGATACGACGGCTTCGTCGGCAAATGCCGGTGCGGCGACAGAAGAGGAAACAGCCACGAGCAGGGCAGCGATCAAGCGGGTTTTCATCATTCACCTCGACAAAATGGAAACAGGGATAAAAGGAATCAGGGTTCACGTATCAGGCGTGGTGCTCAGTGACCGAAGTACACCGAGCGCTCGGCCACGCTGACGGCATGCCGGCGGCCGGATTGCGTCGCGGTGTCGCCGTCGCTGCCGTAGCCGGCAGTCGCGGCGTTAGTCGCGACGGCTGCGTCGGCGTGGATCTGCGTCAGCGCGGCCTGGAGATCGTTCGGATAAGTGGCGTCGGTCGCACGGTTCAGCGGATAGCCGGCCTGTTGAAGCTGCGCGAGTTCGGCGCGCACCTGCGCACGCGTCACGGTGGATTCGTTGGCAAACGCCGGAGCGGCAACGGCAGCCGAAACAGCGACGAGCAGGGTAGCGATCAATTGGGCTTTCATGTTTCACCTCGATGGAGAAGGAATCGGGAATTCGGGGGCGGCGCTCGGCCGCTCGATGCAACGTTCAGGCGATCCGGATGTCGACGTCGATGTTGCCGCGCGTCGCCTTCGAATACGGGCAAGTCTGGTGCGCGGCGTCGACGATGCGTTGCGCGACGTCGCGCTCGAGCCCCGGCACGCTCACGTTCAGCCGGGCTTGCAGGAAGTACGCGTTGCCCGCCGTGCCGAGATCCACTTCGGCGTCGACCGCGAGATCGGCCGGCAGCGTCACCTTCGCGGCGCGCGCCGCAAGCTGCATCGCGCCGATGAAGCAGGCCGACCAGCCGGCCGCGAACAGCTGTTCCGGGTTGGTGCCGGCGCCGGCGCTTCCCGGCGACGACAACTGAATGTCGAGGCGACCGTCGGAACTGCGCGCCGCGCCGTCGCGACCGCCGGAAGTCGTATGCGTCTTGCCCGTGTACAGCACTTTGTCGATCTTGCTCATCGTTTGCTCCGTCGGTTGGGTATTTGTCTCAGATGCGATTCGATCGCATGCGACGCAGTTTCCGCTTGGTGGCCGCTTACGTCAAGCGTGTTCGATTAAATCGCATGCGATATTTTGTATTTCAATGTATCCGGATCGTGTAGCGCGTTGCTGGGTAAGGCTTTCAGGCGATTCCAGCCCCGGTGCGCCGCGGCAGCCATCCGCCGGAGGGCGCGATGGATCCTGGCCGATGTGGATCGGGCGCTCGGCGTGATGATCGCCGCTCCCGGCCGCTGCTGCGCCTGACGCCCGCCCACTTCGCGCTGTACCGCGCGTACCTTGAGAGGCTCGATGAGGCGACGTTGCACATGCACTACGGCGCGCCGGGCACGTAAACCAGTTTCAGTGCTTCGGTAGCTTCAACCAGGTTCAGCATCTGACGCAGATGAAGCGTGCGCTGTCGTCGTTTCGCGGATTCGACAGCGATGCAACCGCCGCGGTACCGACCGACGCGTTGACGCTGGGAAGGGCCCGCAACGCGGACGGCTCCGAAGTGCATCCGCTCGACGTGCTGCTAGGTTCGTCGATCGAATGGGATCCGCAGCGATCGGTCGGCGATTTTTGCATCGACTGTGATTCTCAAGCGGCGCTGGAAGCGAATCGGATTCGCGGACGACGGAGAATGGCATCTCCCCGCCTTCAATGTCGCCTCGCAGGTGTGAGCGGTTCGCGAGTGGTATCAGGTATATTCAGCGGGCTCTTATCCTCACGGTATCCGTTCAATGGAATCAAGACGCAAGACAGTGGGCGTCGTCGCGCCCGCAGGTGTGCCCGATCCGCAAGGCATCGAGCGTGGCATCGCGCTGGTCGAGAGCTGGGGCTTCAAGGTCACGACGGGCGCTCATCTCGGCAGCCGGTACCGCTATTTCGCCGGTACCGCCGAGGAGCGCGCGGACGATCTGCGGCGCGCCTTGATGGATCCGTCAATCGATATCGTCTGGCTCGCGCGAGGGGGATTCGGTTGCGCGCATTTGCTCGAACACCTGCCCGACGAGATCGCGACGCCGAAGACGATCGTCGGTTTTTCCGACGCGACGTCGCTATTCTGCGCGCTTGCAGACCGGCCCGGCGTGCGCTTGTTGCACGGTCCGACATTCCACAGCCTGGCGACCAAGGTCAACGACGCGACGCGTGCCGACATGCGCGCCGTGCTGACCGGTGGCAAACGCGCCCCGCTGAGCCTCCGGCATCTGTCCGGCGCCCTGATACGGTGCGGGGACGTCTGTGCGGCGGCAACGTGACGGTGCTCGCGAGCGTCGCGGGTACACGCTGGTCGCTTCGCTCACGCGACGCGATCATACTGCTGGAGGACGTGACGGAATTCGGCTACCGGCTCGACCGCAGCCTGACGCAACTGCGTCTGAGCGGCGCGTTCGACGGGGCCAGCGCGTTCGTGCTCGGACAATTCACGCGCTGCCCGATCCCGGACGGCGCGGATTTCACGCTCGAGCAGATGCTTGTCGACGTGCTGGGCGGCTTCGGCCTGCCGATCTACTCGGGTCTGCCGATCGGACATGAACAACGCAACATCACTTGGCAATACGGCAACCAGGCTGCCATCGAGAACAGCGCGATCCGGTTCGTCGCGTAGCGTCGAATCGGTTCTGTCGCAATAAGACCGTCTGGTAGGGTGACGAGACGAGAGCGAGGGAGTCGAGTGATGAACCCGAAGCTGAATAACGGCCTGGCAAAAGTGTTCAAGCGCCTACATTATCCTTTCGATGTGATGTTGCTGTGCGTGCGTTGGTACGTCGCTTACCCGCTGAGCCTTCGGCATCTTGAAGAGATGATGGCGGAGCGCGGGTTGTCGGTCGACCACTCGACGGTGCATCGCTCTGGGCGCTGAAAATGTTGCCGCAGCCGGAGAGAGCGTTTCGGTGCCGCAAGCGGCCGGTCGGCGGAAATTGGCGGATGGACGAGACCTATGTGAATATCGGCAAGGAGTGGAAGTACCTGTACCGGGCCGTCGACAAGGCGGGCGACACCATTGACTTCCTGCTGAGAGCCAAGCGGGACAAGGCTGCGGCCCGCCGCTACTTCGAGAAGGCGATCGATCAGAACGGCGCACCCGAGACTGTGACGATCGACAAGAGCGGAGCGAATCTGGCCGCCTTGAAAGACATCAACGCCGAACGCGAGGAGCCGATCAGGGTTCGTCAAAGTAAGTACCTGAACAACATCGTCGAGCAGGGCCACCGAGCGATCAAACGGCGAACTCGCCCGATGATGGGCTTCAAGAATTTTCGATGTGCGAGGATAGTGCCCGGCGGCATCGAAGTAATGCATATGATCCGCAAAGGGAAAATGAAGTCGACTCGCAAGAACCAGACAGCCGCCGAGCAATTCTATTCGTTGCCGTTTTAGGGAATCCTGAGGATCCAAGGGACGTCTGTCGACCTTCGTCCTTATCGCGACAGAACCCGCCGGAGTGTCCGATCGAAGGAATCCCGCACGAAGACTGAGTGCTCGCGCCGTGGGCATCGGGTGTTCACTGTGCGGCAAGCCCGACCTTCCCGGAGTCATTCGACGCGGCGACAGGAGCATCCGAAGTCTTCTCGTCCGCCATCCTCTTCTCTGCTTTTGCGACGACTGAAACCTGATCATCAAGTGTCAGGCGTTGCAAAACCGGGGCGGGCCATGGATGCGCTTGAGGCTACGAAGGTCGTCGCGCGCGCAAAAGCGTCAGGAGTGCCGCCAGCACGGGAGAAATCTGCTTGCGGGACGGGTAGTAAAGATAAAAGCCCGGAAAGGGCGCCATCCAGTCGTCCAGCAGACGGACCAGCCGTCCAGATGCAAGCCAGTCCGCCGCCTCGTGTTCCAGGACATAAGCGACCCCGAGCCCATCCGCTGCGGCGTGAAGCATGAGGTCCGGCTCGTTGAACGTGAGCGGCCCGGAAACGGCGATCTTCAGTGGCCGGCCATCCCGCTCGAACTCCCAGGCATACACCGTATCTGCCGAGACCATCCGATAGTTGATGCAACGGTGCGTGGCAAGGTCTTCCGGCGTACTCGGCGCCGGATACCGCGCCAGGTACGCGGGCGATGCGACGACCACCATCCGGAGCGCGGGTCCGACGGGCAGCGCGACCATGTCCTTCTGCAATTTCTCTCCGAGCCGGATGCCGGCATCGAAGCGGTCTGCCACGATATCGCGAAATCGGTAGTCGATGATGACCTCCACGACCGCGTCGGGATGCGCGTTGCCGAACGTGTCGAGCACGGGCCGGATAACGGCCTCGTAAGCCTGTCTTGTCGCGGTGATGCGCAGCGTACCGGCGACCTGGTCGCGCGCCCGGCCCAACTCGCCCAATGTGGCGTCGATGGCCTGCAACGCCGGCTCGAGTGTCAGCAGCAGCTTCTCGCCCGCCTCTGTCGGCGCGACGCTGCGGCTTGTCCGTCCGAGCAATACGATGCCGAGCCGCCGTTCGAGCCGCTTGATCGTATAGCTCAGCATCGAATTCGACACCCCGAGCTCGGCCGCCGCGCGCGTAAAACTCCGCGTCCTCGCAACCGTCGCGAAGGCGGACAGGTCGTCAAGGCTTCCTCGCGCGATCTTTCCATTGGATTGCATGGCTCGTTCGAATTATCCGGGATGATCGAAAGAATAAGCGTAACTAAAATTCGGTCAAGGTGCTGCGGCAGGCCGCCGTGACACGGGATGCCGGTTGGCGGGCGAGGGCGGATGGGGCGAACGAAAGGAGCGACTATGTTGAAGAAAAATGCGGTGTGGCTGATCACAGGATGTTCGAAGGGGCTGGGACGGGCACTGGCCCGAAGCGCGCTCGAATCCGGGTATCGCGTCGTGGCAAGCGCGCGGGATGAGGCAGCCGTCGAGGACCTCGTCCGCGCGTATGGCGACGCTGTCGCGGCCGTCCGGCTCGACGTGGCCAGCCAGGAGCAGGCAGAGACCGCCGTTGCCGCCGCCCACGAACGATTCGGCGCGGTCGACGTGCTCGTCAATAACGCTGGCTACGGATATCTGGCCGCGATCGAAGAGGGCGAGGACAGCGATGTCAGGGCGATGTTCGAGACGAATGTCCATGGAACCTGGAACATGATCAAGGCGGCCCTGCCCGGCATGCGCAAGCGTCGGACAGGACATATCGTCAACATCGGCTCGGTCGGCGGCCTGACGACCTTCCCCGGCGTAGGCTTCTATCACATGACGAAGTTTGCCGTCGAAGGACTCTCCGAAACCCTGGCGAAAGAGATTGGCCCGCTAGGCATCGGCGTGACGGTCGTCGAGCCGGGCGCATTCCGGACCGATTTCCGGGGCGCATCGATGCAACAGTCCGGCATACGCCTCGAAGATTATGCGGACACAGCCGGCAAGGCTCGCGACAGTGTGCTCGCCGGGCACGGAAAACAGCAGGGCGATCCGGTGCGCGGCAGTCGAGCCATCATCGCTGCGCTGGAATCGGATCGGCCGCCGCTGCATCTCGTCCTCGGAGGCGATGCGCTCGATCTCGTCCGCGCCAAGCTCGAGGACCTGAGGGTCGACCTCGACACGTGGGAGCATCTGACGAGAAGCACGGATTACGAGGCGTGAAGGAGGCGCGGGTGGACGCGCCAGTCGGCTGCCTTGGCCCGGGCAGTCGGGCACCCCCATGTGAAGGGCGGCGACATTGAAAGCTGGTGTTCTACCCGACTCCTTCCACATCAACGTCAATATTGCCCATCCCGGCTTTTCGCTGTCGACCGTATTGGCGTGGAGAACGGTTCATCACGCGTTTGAACGCCGTGCTGAAGGACTTCTCCGACTCGTAGCCAAGGGCGAGACCGATTTCCGAAACCGAATCGCGGGAATGGGTCAATCGGTCCGCGGCCAGCATCATTCTCCACCGCGTCAAATACTCCATGGGCGAGAGCCCGACCGTCTCCTTGAATCGGAGCGCGAACGTGGTGCGAGACATCGCCGCTTGCTCGGCCATGGTCTGCAAGGTCCACCTGCGACCCGGCGAGGCGTGCATGGCGTCGATCGCAGCCCGCATACGTTTGTCGGACAACGCGAAAAGCCAACCGACGTTTTCATGGCGTTCGTTCGACAAATGAAGTCGTAGCGCCTCGACAAGGACCAGCGTCGCCAACTGCTGCGCGACGATGAAATCTCCAGGTTGCGCATCGCTCAATTCCTGCCGCATGCGCTCCACGCACCATCGCAGTGTTGCCCGATTCGTTTCTTCGCGGACATGAATGAGCGGCGGCAGCATGCCCAACAGCAGATCGGCCTGGCCTTCGGCTAGCGTGAAATAGCCGCCGATGCTCAGGAACCGGCCCCCGCCGTTGTGCGTCACGATGCGCCCATCCGGGACCTGCGGCAACAGCGTATGGACGTCGACCGGTTCGACGGCCAGATCGCTGGCGAGGCGAAACGGCTTTCCTCCCGCCAGCAGGAAGCATTCACCTGCACTCACTTTCACGGGAGAGGGCAGCCCCTCGACCAAAACCCAGCACTCACCGCGCAGCACGGCGTGAAACTTGATGCCGTCGTGCGCGCCGAATTGCACGGCCCAGTCTCCGTTCGCATCGAAGCCGCCGGACACATAGCTGCGCAGTCTCAGTAACGACAACACTTCCGATAGCGGGTCCATGAATCAATTCCGAACGATCTCAAACCAAATGCGAACTCTACGCCATAGTCCGTCCCGCACCAAATCCTTAACCTGTCGTTGAAACGATCAGGAGGTGGGTGATGCGCGTATTTGTCACGGGTGCGACCGGCTTTATCGGCTCTGCTGTCGTTCGCAGTCTCGTCGATGCCGGCCACGAGGTTAGCGGCCTTGTACGCTCGGCCAATGCCGCCGCTTCACTCGAAGCCTTGGGAGCTCGAGCCTGCCGCGGGACGATCGAGGATCTCCCTGTACTGCGCCGGGCTGCGGCAGCGGCGGATGGTGTCATTCACACCGCCTTCTTTCATGCGCTCTCGCACGCCAGCCTGGGGACTCGGGTACGCATCATGTTCGGCGGTCGCCCTGCGAATATCGTCGTGCGATTCACGACTGCGGCCGTCGGAGCGGAGCGGCGCGCCATCGACACATTCGGTGGCGCACTCGAAGCAAGGAAAGGCTCGCTGGTCATCGCGTTTCCGACGATGGCGATGGCGCCGGGGCGACCGGCACGCGAAACCGATGCCGCTGATCCCGGCACGGTGGGCGGCCTCAGGGCGCAATCCGAACAGGCGGCACTGGATCTCGTTGCGACCGGCGTGCGCGCCACGGTTGTTCGGCTGCCGCCGTCGGTGCATGACGAGACCCGGCTCGGGCTCGTCACGCGGTTGATCGAAATTGCACGGAAGAAGCGAATTTCCGCGTATCCGGGGGACGGGAACAACAGATGGGCGGCCGTGCACCGGCTCGACGCATCGCTGCTGTTCCGGCGCGCGCTCGAAAGCGGCGAGGCGGGCGCCCGCTATCACGCCGTGGCGGAAGAGGGCATTCCGTTCCGTGACATCGCCGAGGCGATTGGACGCCACCTCGACGTCCGCGTTGCGTCTTTGTCCGCCGAAGACGCCGCGCGGCATTTTGGCTGGCTGGCGCCCTTCGTCCGTGCCGATAATCCGGTTTCCAGTCAGGCCACACGGGAACGACTGGGCTGGGAGCCGCTGCATCCACAGTTGATGACCGACCTGATCGCTTCCTTGCGCGACGTACGTCGCTGACGTCTCTCGTGCCTGGGCACGGCACCGCGGCATCCGCACGTGATTGCCGTGTCCGCGGAAAACGAGGGACCGTCTGAATGGACGGCGACGTGGGTTTCACGACAACCAGGAGTGCTTATGATGGGTTTGACCAGACTGGCACCGCTCGCTGCGGCTCTTTCCATCGCGTTCGCGCCGCCGGCACACGCCGAGCGTGTCGACAGCGGCGTGCCGGGGATGCGCTTCGATCATGACGTGCCGGTGACCATGAACGACGGCGCAAAGCTGAGCATCAACATCTATCGTCCCGACAAGCCCGGCCGCTATCCGGTGCTGATGCTGATGGGGCCTTATGGCAAAGACACCAGCATGGCCGACGCGCCCGCGTACAAGACATCGTGGGCCAAGCTCATCGCAAAGTATCCGGATCTGTGCAAAAAATCGTCTTGCCGATATATCCGTTTCGAGGCGCCCGATCCGGAACGCTGGGTTCCGAATGGCTATGTCGTGATCCACGCCGACGTGCGGGGCGCCGGCGCATCGCCGGGTGTGCTCGATCCTTTTTCGCCGCGCGAAACGCAAGACTACGCGACGCTGATTACCTGGGCCGCGCATCAGCCATGGAGCACCGGCAAGGTCGGTCTGCTCGGTACGTCGTTCCACGCAATCAACCAGTATCAGGTCGCCGCGCTCAACCCCGAGGGCCTCGCCGCGATCCTTCCATGGGAAGGCGCCTTCGATCAATATCGTGAGATCGCTTACTACGGCGGCATCCTCAACGTGGCGTGGCAGTTCTGGTGGGAACATCAGGTCGTGCCCAACCAGAACGGGAACGCCGGGACACCGCTGGTCGATTCCATCGGCGGCGGCAAGGACACCGGCTCACCGCTTTCACAGGAGCGTCTGAAGGACAACCGCATCGATCCCGTCGGCGCCTTCGCCAGGCATCCGTTCGACGACGCCTGGTATCACGAGCGCACACCGGACGGCAGCCGAGTCACGGTGCCGTTGCTCGACGTCGCCAACTGGACCGACTGGAGCACGCAAGGTTACCTTGCGGCGGCCAGCAAGCAGAAGTGGCTGCGCATCCAGACCGGCGACCACTTGACGCCGTTCTATTCGGACCAGGCGCTGGCGCTGCAAAAGCGCTTCTTCGATCATTTCCTGAAAGGCATCGGCAATGGCTGGGAGCAGGAGCCGCGTGTCGCCGTGCAGGTCAGGCGCCCGGACGGCGCGACATGGCGAAACGAGAAGGCGTGGCCGTTGCCTGGCACGAACTGGGAGCCTTACTACCTAGACGCAGCGAGCGGATCGATGGGCCCTGCGCTCGAAGCCGCCGCACCGGCTGCGAAATCCTGGTCGGGCTCAGGTGAAGGGCTGACATTTACGACCGCGCCGTTTGCGGACGAAACGGAGTTCACGGGTCCCATCGCTTTGCGATTGTGGGTCGGTTCCTCGACGGCGGATATGGACATTTTCGCAGCGGTTCGGCTCATCGATCCCGAAGGCCGTGATGTCACTTTCATGGGAAACAGCGATCCGAACGTACCGCTCGATCTGGGCTATCTGCGCGTGTCGCACCGGGCTATCGACCCGGCGAAATCCGCGGCCTGGCAACCGTTTCATCCGCACCTCGCTGCCGAGCCGATGACGCCCGGACAACTGTATCCGGTCGACGTGGAGTTCACGGAGCCGACGAGCATCGTCATTCCCCAGGGATATCGCCTGGCCCTGACGATCCAGGGGAAGGACTTCGGCTATGGGCCCGGCGCGCCCACCGTGCACGCCAAAGACTACGATCTTCCGGACGACAGCCATTCCGGGCTGTTCTTCGCCGCTCATCCCAATCGCGATCCCGCTCTTTACGGTGGCACGGACACTGTCGCGACGGGTAGCAAGCATGCGTCGTACCTGTTGTTGCCGCACGTCCCGCCTCGCCGTTGAATCGATATCGTGGCGGCCTCGTCGATTCCGTATTTTGCCGTTTTCGGGACGCTGCTCGTCGCCGCATCCCTTTTTGGTTTCCATCGCGTTGACAGGTGTGCCGACGCTCTCGTCAAGAAGAGCCTTCACATGCCTTTGCGTTCGATGGGCGACTCGTTGTACGTCATGTTCCGAGTGCCGAGATCAAATAATCGATCACCACCCGGACTCGCGTCGGTACGCGTCGACCGGCTGGATAGACGAGGTGGGTTGCCATGCGTTCCGGCTGAAACTCGGGCAGGAGGACTTCGACTTGTCCGGTATCGATTTCCGCTCCGAAGAGCCATCGTGGCGCCTGGGCAATGCCGAGCCCGTGCAGTACCGCGGCACGTACCTGCTCTGCGTCACCCGTCAAAAAAGACCCCTGAGGAACGCAATGAACGATTTCTCGCCCGACCTTGAAGCGCCAAGGGCGGCGCTCATGGTTTCGGGCGAAGACGACGCCTGTATGTCCGTCCAGGTCGGCCAGCCGGGCAGGCCGGCCTTTAGCCGCGATATAGCCCGGACTGGCCACGAGCAGCGATTCCGTCTCCGATAGTTTTCTCGCTGTCAGCGAGGAATCCACCAGTGGCCCGTGGCGGATTGCCAGATCCAGTCCTTCCCCGACGAGATCGACCTGTCGCTCGGATACGGATAATTCGAGCGCAACGTGCGGATATTGTCGAAAGAACCCGGGAAGGAGCGGCGTCACGCACAGGCGGCCGTAGGCAGGCGCGGTCGTCAATCTCACCAAGCCTTGTGGAGACTGCTGTCGCGTCCCGACCGACGACTCCAGCGAATCGAAGTCTTCCATCAAGGGCTTGGCCGATTCATAGAATGCCTGCCCCGTCGCGGTGATCACCACCTGACGCGACGTTCGCAACACCAGCTGAGCGCCGAGATACTCCTCCAGCGCGGCAATCTGCTTGCTTACGGTCGGTTGTCCAATGCCTTCCTCGCGCCCGACGGCGGAAAAACTGCCGCATTCGACTAGCCGAACAAACAGGCGAATTGCGTTCAGGCGATCCATGAGTATTCGTATCGATCCATTCTGTACTGGAATCGATGGTATGCCGGGAGGCTGCGTTTCGGCAACGGGCCTACTTGTTTAAGTTACCGCCTGTGCAGTTACCGTCATCACTGTTTACCGCTGGAGAAACGCGTCATGAAAGCTATCTGCGTTACCGCTGAACGCTCGTTGGAAGTTCGTGATATCCGGCCGCCGAGCCGGCCGGAAGCAGGTCATGTGCTGATCGACATGGAGGCATCTGCTATCAACCATGGCGACAAGATATTTTTGCGTATGCGGGCCGAGGATGGCAGAGCGCTCGCGCCCAGCCAGCACGGCGTGTGGGGCGCTTCCGGCGCCGGGACGGTGGTGGCGACAGGTGCCGGTGTCCCGGCGCGTTATATGGGGAGACGCGTCGCTGTCTACCGCTCGCTGAACCGTAGCGCGTACAACATCGGGCTTTGGTGCGAAAAAGCGCAGGTGCCTTGCACGAGTTGCCTGATCTTGCCCGAACACGTCAGCGCACGGGACTATTGCGGGTCGCTCGTCAACGTGATCACAGCCTATGCGTTTCTCGAAACGATTACCGAGGCCGCGCATCGGGGCGTGATTGCCACGGCGGGGAACTCGGCAACGGGGCTGGCGCTCGCGGCACTCGCTCGTCAGAGAAATATGCCGGCGATCTCCATGGTGAGGAGCCAGGCTGCGCAGGAGGCGCTGCAACGCCACGGTATCGAGCATATCGTGCGCGCCGATGAAGACTTTGCCGACACACTCGGAAAGCTGTCCTCCGAGCTGGGAACGACGGCTGTATTCGATGGTGTGGGCGGTGCACTGACCGGCCAGATGGCAGCCTGTCTGCCGATGCGCTCGTCGGTATATTTCTACGGCACGATGGCCGGACCCGTTCCGTTTCCCGTGTCGGCGCCGCTCTTCATGATGAAAGATCTTTCGATGCAGCGTTTCAGCAATTTCGAGAGCCGCACGGTGCGAGAGCATGAAAGGTTGGTGGCTGCCCTGAGTGCGCTCGAGAGCGTGATCGTCGATCCTGTGTTCAGGACGAGCCTCGGTCAGGAATTCAGCCTTGATCTGATTGACGACGCTATGGCCTACGAATCCATCGACGGACGAAAGGCGATACTGACAAGCCAATCGTGAATCCCGATACCAATCCCGCCACGCCATGCTCCCGAAGCCGGGCAACCAGTCGGCGAATCTGCCGCGTCGTCAATTCCAGCCGTTCTGCCGCGCGCCACGGCTTGAGCCTGCCATCCGCCACGTCCTGAATGACCTTGAACCGGTCCAGTTCGCGCATCGTCATCGTGATCCGCTCCGTTGCAGCCATCGTAGCCTCCGGCGCCGGACACCCGGCGGCCGAACAGCTTACGCGGCACGAAAGCGGACATTTCTATGTAGCCAAAAGCGGACATTTCAATCTAGCCACTACAACCAATGTCATACCCGGATTCAGATGTCGTAGCGCCAGCTAAATACAGATGTCGCATGTTTCATCCGCTTTCTCGTCATTCAGCATTGAAGCGCCGAGCCTGAAGCAGCAGGGCGCTTACGCTCACCCGCGGGCCTTCGCAGACCGCCGCTCAGTTCCTGCGTTTGATGTGACCTCCAGAATCGCCGTCTCCATGTCAGCCGCCGTGAACCGGCGCGGTTTCTTGGTGCCGGGTTGCGCTTCGTTCTCCCGCACCGGAAGCCCTCGATGCGTTCGCGACGGCGCGGTCCCGATCCGCCGGCTGTCGCGCTGCGCTTGAAACGCTTGCGCCACTTGCAGCGCGTGACTCAGGCGCTTGTGGTCCACGATGGCGCCTTGATCGACTTCGGCCAGCCGGTCATACGACTGAGCTGCCAATATCTGACCGGCTGCTCGGATTTCGATCCGACCATCCGGGTACTCCCACACCTCGACGTCGCGATGGATCCACGCTCGATTCCCCGGCGTATCGTCCAGCAGGTACAGCACCCGGTCGTACTGCACCGTCAACGCCTTCGTCACCCGGCGTGTCTCACGCCAGGTCAGCAGTAGGTCCAGATCCTCGTCGGATCGCAGCGGCCGGTGCGCATCAAAGCCGCTGCGTGGCGGCTTCGCGAAGCGCTCGTTATACGTGGCGATGAAGGAGGGCGCATAAGCATTGGCATCCGCTACCGTGCTAATCCCGCGCAATCGTAGCTCCTTGACCAGTCGGTCCTGCAACGTCAGATGTGCTCGCTCGACACGGCCCTTGGCGGAGCTGCTGTTCGCGCAGAACGTGTCGATGTTCAGTTCGTACATCGCGCGGCCGAAGTGCGTGACGCTCTGGCCTGTCTTACCGGCGCTCGTATTGCGGAACACGCTGTACTTGTCGCTGCAGAACGCTACCGGCTTGCCATGGCGCTCCAGATACGTCCGCGTGGCCTCGAAGTAGCTGAAGGTCGATTCGGTCTGAGTGAAGTGCAGCATCATCAGCCGGCTCGTCGCGTCGTCGACGTACACCAGCAGCGTGCAGGCCGGCGCCCGTTCCTCGAACCATCGATGATCGCTGCCGTCGATCTGGATCAGTTCGCCCAGACACGCCCGGCGTGCTCGCGGCTGATACACCTTCGGTGGTCGTTGCCGGCGCGGGATCCAGAGCCCAGCGTCCGTCATCAGCTTCCTGACCGTTTCCTTGGCCAACCGAATGCCGTGGCATTCCCATAGCTTCTCGCAAGCCAGCGTCGGCCCGAAATCGGCGTAGCGCTCACGGATAACGGTCAGGGCACGTAACGCCAGCCCGTCGTCGAGCTTGCGGTTGCCCGGTCGGCCACGACGGCCCGAAGCTACGCCGTCGGGCCCACGCTCGCGATACCGGATAACCAGCCGTTCCACCTGGCGCACGCTCAGGCCCAGCCGTTCGGCTGCACGGCCTGGCTTCAAACCCGTGTCTACCACAGCCTGGATCACCTTGAGTCGATCAAGCTCTCGCATCGTCAGTGTCACCAATCCGGCTGGCTGCATGGTCGGCTCCCGTGCTTGCTCAACGAGCCGTCCAGCATGCCAGCAGTCAAAAACACGACATCTGTAAATAGCCAGAACACGACATTAGGATATGGCTGCTACAACCAAATCCGGTGATAATGTTGATTATGTCAAATTATAAACTTACCGAGCAGCCGTCCTCGAATCGTGGCCATACGACACCTACTCGCGCCTCACCAGCCGCCCGCGACCATCCATTTCCTCGGGCAACCGGCCCGCATCAGGACAACATCATCCCCTGCATCCTGTGCGAGAAATGCGCGCGCTCGGCGGTCTCCATCAGCATCAGGAATTCGTCCTGCGTCATGTGAATCAGCGCTTCGTGATCGCCGGCCTCGAAATAGACTTCCGGCTGCTGCGCGAGGCGTTCCTCGAGGAACGTCTTCATCCCGTACGCCATGCAGACCGGCGGCAGCGCGCCCATGTCGCAATCCTTGAACAGCTCGCGCAATTCGACCTCCCGGGCGAGCACGAGATGGCGTCCCGTCTTCACCCAGAGATCCGACAGGCGCACGGCGTGCGTCGTCGGTAATACGGCGGCGACGTAACCTTCAGCGTCCTCGAGGAGCACCGTTTTCGCGAGCCGATCGCCGGGAATGTGCGCGGCGGCGGCCGTCTCCATGCTCGTATGGCTATAGGGGTGGTACACGACTTCGTACCGCGATGACTTCTGGCGCAGGCAATCCTGCAGGGTGGCTGAGACTGGCATGGCGCACCTCGTCTGGGCGAATCGGGCGAACGGAGTTCGCTCCGGATTCGTTCAGCATAGGTCGCATTCCGGCCCAATGGAAACGCCCTCGCGCGACGCCGATCCAGATGCGCCGGCGCCGGCTCCCGGCATTTTTCATCCGCCCGCCTGCCCTCGCTGGCGTGCGGGATCCAGCCCCGCAATATGCTTGAAAAGCCCCTCATTTCTGTAGACGAATTTCAGGAAGTGCCTACGTAGAAGCGAATGAGCTTCCAATTTGCCGATGTAGAGAAACTAGACCGTTAGTTGCATTTTTAGGAAAACGGCAGGACTCTCTCGAGGATCAGTTATTCAAAAAAGCGAACCCTCGAATGCCCGCCGTCACGCGGGCAAACCCCGCCGCCAAGGCCTTTCCAGGTGCCCTATACTGAGCCGGCCGCCCACCATCACGCGGCGGAAACCGAATCCGGAGCGATCATGCATTACCAGTTGATCTACGAACTCGTCGACGATTACCTGTCGCGGCGCGAGCCGTTCCGTGCGCAGCATCTCGCACTCGCGCAGGCCGCGACCGAGCGCGGCGAACTCATGCTCGCCGGCGCGCTGGCGGACCCGGCCGACCAGGCCGTGCTCGTGTTCGAAGGCGATTCGCCGGAAGCGGCCGAATCGTTCGCGCGCGCCGATCCGTACGTGCAGAACGGCCTCGTGAAATCATGGCGCGTGCGGCCTTGGCGCGTCGTGATCGGCAAGCACGCGCCGCGTCCCGCGTGAAATCGGGCTACAGCCACCCTGCCCGCTTGAAACGCCACCACAGCGCGAGATCGGCGACGGCCATCACCGCGATGCAGCCGTAGAACCCGTATTTCAGGTGCAGTTCGGGCATGTTCGCGAAGTTCATCCCATAGATGCCGGCGATCATCGTCGGTATCGCGAACAGTGCGGCGAACGAGCCGAGCCGCTTGGTCACCTCGTTTTCCGCGAGCGAAATCATCCCGAGGTTGACCTGGATCGCCGTGACGACCATCTCGCGGCGCCCTTCGATCGTCTTCACGATCCGCTGCAGATGGTCGTACACGTCGCGGAAGTAGGCGGCCATCCCGCTGCAGACCTGCGGAACGCGTCCGCCGGTGAGCTTCGCGAGCGGCTCCATCAACGGCGCCGTGTGCTGGTACAGCAGCACGAGCCGGCGTTTCAGCGAATAGAGATCCTCGATGATCGCGCGCGACGACGCGGGCGTCGCCTTCGCGAAAATGCGATCCTCGAGTTCCTCGAGCTCGGTGCCGAGCGTTTCGAGGATCGGGAAATACCGGTCGACGACCTGGTCCATCAACGCGTAGAACACGAACGCCGACCCCTCTCGCAGCAGATGCGGCTCGCGCTCGCAACGCTTGCGCACGTCGCGAAAATCCTGCTCGGTATGGTTGCGGATCGACAGCACGTAATTCGGGCCGACGAACACGTTCAGTTCGCCGACCTTGAATTCGCCGTCCTCGTCGAGTTCGACCGTATGCAGCACCGCGAACAGCGAATCGCCGTATTCCTCGATCTTCGGCCGCTGATGGCCCTTGCGGGCATCCTCGAGCGCCAGCTCGTGCAATCCGAACTCCTCGCCCATCAGATCGATTTCCTCGGGCGTCGGATCCTTCAGCGCGACCCACACGAAGCATTCGGGCTTCGACACGTAATCGCTGATGGCGTCGATGTCGATATCGGCCAGCTTGCGGCCGTCCTGGTAAGCAGCACAGTTGATCAGCATGTTGTCCCACGATGTTGCGGTTTGCGCATCAGTTTACCGGTTTGCTGCACGGACGGCCCGGCTTGCGCGGTACGTCGATATTGGTCATGATCGGGCTGAGTGCGCCGCAGCACGCAGCCTCGGGGCACGTCGACAAGCCCGCCGGGCCTGCATTGCGCGCCGCGCAACGGCCGTGCGGCCCCATCGTCAAGGAGACGGACCTATGTGGTATTTCTCGTGGATACTCGGCATCGGCGTGGCACTCGGCTTCGGCATCATCAACGCGATGTGGCTGGAAGCGGAAGTGTTCTCGCGCGGCGACAAGCGCGGCGACACGTCGCGCCAGAAAGCGGGGAGCCGGTATTCGTGACGCATCTCGTGTTCTTCTGCGGTCACGCCGGCACCGGCAAGACCACGCTCGCGAAGCGGCTCATCGGGCCGCTGATGCGCGCGACCGGCGAAGCGTTCTGCCTGCTCGACAAGGACACGCTGTACGGCCGCTACAGCGCCGCCGCGATGGGCGCGCTCACGGACGATCCGAACGACCGCGACAGCCCGCTCTACCTCAAACATCTTCGCGATCCCGAATACCAGGGCCTGCTCGACACGGCCCGTGAGAATCTCTCGCTCGGCATCGGCGCGCTCGTCGTCGGCCCGCTGTCGCGTGAAGTGCGCGACCGGCGCATCCTCGACCGCGTGTGGCTCGGCATCGCACCCGACGTCACGCTGACGGTCGTCTGGGCCCACACGTCGGAAGACGTCGCACATCAGCGGATCGTCGCGCGCGCCAACCCGAACGATGCGTACAAGCTCGCGCACTGGGACGAATACCGGCAGCGCCGCTTCGTGCCGACCGGCCGCGAATGCGACGGCATCGTGATGTTCGACAACACCGCACCGTCCGATGCGGATATCGACGCGCTGCTGTACCGCATCGTGCCGCCGCCGCAACCGGCGACGATCGTCCCGCCGCTGCCGGCCTGATCGCGCCGCCGGGCGCCCTTCCCGCTTCCTCGACTCGACAAAAGACAACGCCGGAAGCGCTGCTGCGCTCCCGGCGTCGTACGGCCCTCGTGCCCCTCGTGCCAGAGGCTGGCGAATTCTGACAACCGCGCTCAGGCAACCGCGTGCACGCGCTCCATCGCACCGCCGTCGTACAGCTTGCCGAAGCGGTTCGACAGGAACGCCTTCAGCGACACCTTTTCTTGCGGGATAAAACCGCTCTGCGGCAGCTTCTTTTCGCGGAACAGATCCAGCACCGCGCACATCGCGCCGGCCGTCGTGATCTGGATCGCGCTCATGTGCATCCCGCACACGTCCTTCGCGAAGATCTTGCGCGTGAACACGTCCTGCACCAGTTGGCCGTCTTTCACGCCCGTCACCGTGACGAACACGAGCACGACGTCCTGCTTCGTCGACGGCACCGCGCGGCGCATGATCGACTTCAGCGTATCGCGGTCGCTCGACAGGCGCAGGTCTTCCAGCAGGAACTGGACGAGCTCGCGGTGGCCCGGGTAGCGCACCGACTTGTAGTCGAGCGTCTCGACCTTGCCCGACAGCGTTTCGCACAGCGTGCCGAGGCCGCCCGACGTGTTGAACGCTTCGTATTCGGTGCCGTCGAGCGAGAAGTGTTCGAGGCCTTCGAGCGGCTGCACCCACTGCTTGCGGCCGTCGCGGATCGCTTCGCACGGCTGGCAGTATTCGTTGATCAGGCCGTCAACGCTCCACGTCAGGTTGTATTTCAGCGCGTTGGTCGGATATTCGGGCAACGCACCGACGCGCATCTTCACGTCGCGCACTTCGCTGAAGCCGTTCACGAGTTCGTGCGCGGCGATGCCGATGAAGCCCGGCGCGAGGCCGCACTGCGGCATGAACGCGCGATCGGAGCCGTCGGCCAGTTCGCGGATCGCGTGCGTGGCGCGCACGTCTTCGGTCAGGTCGAAGTAGTGAACGCCGGCAGCCTTCGCGGCGGCGGCCACGTTGACCGCGAGGTAGTAAGGCAGCGCGTTGACGAGCGCATCGAAGCCCTTCACGGCTTCGCGAATCGCATTCGCGTCGGCCGAATCGACCCGCTGCGTCGCGATGCCTTCGCGCGACAGCTTCGCGAGCGCATCCGCGTCGCGGTCGAACGCGACGACTTCGTAGTCGCCCGTTTCGCGCAGCATGTGAGCAATGGTGTGGCCGATCAGACCTGCGCCGACGATGGCGATTTTCATGCGCTTATCTCCTGATGATGGGTTGGTGTTGTTGGCTGCGTTGAGCCATGAACACAGTGTAGGGACGCTCAAAATCAGTTCCAAGACGAAGAATGATGCGAAACGACCGATAATTTCGACGTTATGACGTTACATTTCGCCGAAATGACCTATTCGTCTAAAAATCGCGTAGAGAAGCTGTCGCAAAGCGGTCGTTGGCGGTCGCGCATCGCAACGACGAAAACGAGGACGCACGGCGCGCCGGACGCACGAACTGCCCATGCATCAGGTGCGGCACGCCGGTCGAAACGGAATAGGAAAGGAGATTCGGGAGAGATGCGCGAAGTGCGCGGGAGGACGATGGCGAATGCCCCGTGCCGATCACGATGTACGACGAAGGCCAATACGAATGCGTGCGGGCATGCACGCGGCGCCAATCCGGGCGCCGGTGACGCACCGAAGTCCGCGCCGCGCATGCGCATGCGCCGTCATGCGCGGCGCAGCGTGCAAAGGTCAGCCGCCGATCGTCCCGCGATCGATCTTGCGCGACAGGATGATCGACGTCGTCGTGCGCTCGACGCCTTCGAGCGTGCCGATTTGGTCGAGCAGATCGTTGAGCCGTTCGGGCGAATCGGCGCGCAGCCACGCGACGTAGTCGTACTCGCCGCTCACCGCGCACAGCAGCTGGACTTCCGGCATCCGGTCGAGCTTGCGCAAGACGTCCTTGCCGAACTTCGGCGTGAGGATGATGCCGACGTACGCATAGATGCTGGCGTCCAGCACGTCCTGCCCGAGTCGCACGCTGTACCCGGCGATCACGTTGGTGCGTTCGAGCCGCGCGATGCGTGCGACGACCGTCGTGCGCGCCACGTCGAGCTGGCGCGCGAGATCCGCGACGCTGGCGCGCGCATCGGCTTGCAGCAGTGCGACGAGTTGCCGGTCGAGATCGTCGAGTTGGTCGAGGCGGGGTGGACGCATGACGCTGGGCCGGTACGCACGTGCCGGCGGAGTGGAAAGTGACGCGATGATAGCGCCGAACGCCGGCGCGCCCAACCGGCATGGCCCGGATTCGAACCTTTCGATTTCGATTCGTATCGGATGTAAGCAAGTGTCGCATTCACTGCCGCGCTGCATGCGACGTGCTACTAATAGCGTGCGACGCGAGATGCGCACTGGCGGCAATGGCCGCCGCGCCCGCTCGCAAGACACCACCCCGGAGAGCCAATCATGAAGAAAATCTCGCTCACCCTCGCTACGCTCGTCGTTGCAGCCAGCGCATTCGCGCAAACCCCGGCACAGCCGCAGGCGCCCTCCCAGGCGCCGGCCACGACGGCCGGGGCATCGGCCCCGAGCGCCGAGCAGCGCGCGGCACGCCACGAAGCGCGCATCGAGCAGCGCATCAAGTACCTGCACGACCAGTTGAAGATCACGTCGGCGCAGGAGCCGCAATGGAAGACGTTCGCCGATACGATGCGCGACAACGGCGCGACGATGGGCCGCCTCTACAGCGAACGGATGGCCAAGCACGACGTGTCCGCTCTCGACGACATGAAGCAGTACGCGGAACTGTCGCAGGCGAACGCCGACGGCGCGAAGAAACTCGCCGACGCCTTCGCGCCGCTCTACGAGAGCTTCCCGGCCGAGCAGAAGACCTTGGCCGACACGACCTTCCGAAGCTGGCTGCACCACGGCGGCGAGCACCGCGGCAAGGGCAAGACGAAGGGCAAGGAAGGCACGGCAGCAGCCGCGCCGGCCGCGAGCGCACCCGCGCAGCCCTGACGCCCTTCCCCGCCGGCGCCGTGCTGCCCGTCCGGGCCGAACGGCGCCGCGCCGCGAGCGGCGACCGGCGCGTCACACGGCGCGCCGAATTCGGGATAAGCTCCCGGCTTTTCCCGCTTTCCCGCCCTTCCCCGCCATGCTCGAACTCAAGCAACTCGATCTGCGTACCGATCCGCAGGCCCGTCGCGTCGTCAAGGACGAAACCGTCACCGTCTCCTTCGCGGAGGCCGACGGCGAACTGATGAGCCTCGAAGGCCCGAACCGTTATGGTGCGGGCGACGCGCTGATCACCGGCTCGACCGGCGACCGCTGGGTCGTGTCGCGCGCGCGTTTCGACGCCAAATACCTGCCCGCCGATCCCGCGCTCGCACACGGCGCGCCGGGCGCTTACCGCAACCGGCCGGCCGTCGTGCTCGCGCGCCGGATGGACGAACCGTTTACGATCGCCCGCTCGGAAAACGGCGACACGCTGCGCGGCGTCGCCGGCGACTGGGTGATGCAATACGCGCCCGGCGACTACGGGGTCGTGCAGGCGCAGCGCTTCGCGCAGGTCTATCGCGACGCGTAACGCACCGCGACCGCGCCGGCTCAAGGCCGGCGCCGCTGCTCACGCAAAGTCTTCGTCGAGTTCGAGTTCCGCGTCGCGCTCGACGGCCTCGCCGGCCGCGTGCCGCTCCTCGAGCGACCCGAGCATCGCTTCCGTATACGCATGCAGCACCGCGTGGCTGCGCGCGCGCTGCATCGGCTTGAGCGCCAGATAGCGCGCGAGCGCGGCCGGCACGATCCGGATGTCGAGCGTCATCCGCTTCGGCGTCGCGCCGAAACGCATCGCCAGCCAGTGCACGGACAGGAAGCGCCCGCGCGCGTCGCTGCTTTCGGCGAAGCGCGTCTGCTCCGGAAACAGATCGCAGATCACGCGCGCGAGCGCGTCGAATTCCGCGCTCTGGCATTCGATCAGATAGTCGTCCATTCCGTCTCTCCCGTCAGGCCGCCGCACGCGACGGCCGGCACGTCTTCACCAGCACGGCCACCAGGATCGCGGCCAGCACGAAATACGCGACCTCGACCCACGCGGCCGGCAGCACGCGCACCTGGTACAGCAGCGTCGGCGTCGCCGCGAGCGCGTGCAGCACGATCGCGAGCGGCAGCACGGCCATTCCGCCGGCCCGCACGCCGCGCCACACCAGCACCGACAGCGCCAGTTGCACCGCGAATGCCGCGCAGCGTTCGAGCAGCAACAGCAGGATCGACTGGGGCGACAGCGTCGCGAGCATCATGTGCAGCCGCACGACGGTATCGACCGGCAGGTCGGACAACTGCGTCTCGAGCTGGCCGCGGCTCGCGAGCCATGCGAGATACGACCACTGGCCCCACACGAGCACGCCGACGAACCACGCTTCGGCGCCTGCGTGGCCGATTCCGTAGCCGATCCCGCGACCGTCGCCGGCCGATGCGCCATAGCGGCGGTTCAGGACACGCATCCCGAGATAGCGGCCGACTTCCTCGAACACGGCGGTCGCGAGCGCGCCGTACGCGACGAAGGCAAGCGGCTGCGTCAGCCAGCCGTCCTCGGGCGTATGGCTCAGCACGAGCCCGTGGAACGCGCGCTCGAGGATCATCGCGAACAGCGTGAAGACGGCGACGCCGACGATCGTGTCGCGGCGATTGAGCGCAAGCGGCTTGCGCAGGATGCGATAGAGGACGAGCGGCAGCAGCGCGATGATCAGCGTGGCGGCGATCAGCGCCGCCAGCGTGACGGGAGCGACAGTCATGTATTTCCTTGGTTCGAGGCAACGCACGTGGCGCGCTGCGTGCCCCGAATGATACTCAGCTTGCGGTCGACGCGCGCGCAATCAGCTCGCCGGGCAGCATCGCGACGCGCACGTCGCCCGCCGCGCCGTCGATCCGCTCGTGCACGAATTCGACGGCCTTGTAGCCGATTTCGTAGGTGGGCTGACGGATCGTCGTGATGCCGATCAGCTCGGCCCACTCCGGATCGTCGATCGACAGCAGCGCCGCCTGCTGCTGCCATGCGGCGCCGAAACGCGCGCGCAAGTGGCGCGCGATCGCCAGCGCGACCGGCGCATTCGCGGCGAACAGCGCCGCGCGCACGCCGCGCCGGGCCGCGTCGTCGATGCGGGCATCGACGTCGGCGAGCGCCGCAGCGGCCGCATCGGGTTCGTTCAGGTCGAGTACGACCGTCGACGGCACCACCAGCCCGCGCGCCGCCAGCGCCGCGCGGAACGCGGCCTCGCGCACGCGCCGCGAGCTGACGCGCTCGAACGGCTGCACGACGAAATGGATCGCATCGAAACCGTGTTCGACCAGGTGCGCGAGCGCCGTCTCGATCGCGTCGTCGTTGTCGAGGCCGATCAGGTCGGCCTCGAAGCCCTCGACCGTGCGGTCGACGAGCACGGCCGGAATGCCCGCGCCGCGCAGCGGGCGCAGCACGTCTTCGTCGGCGCCGAGCGCGTTGACGATCAGCCCTTCGACGCGGTAGGTCGTGAGCAGTTGCAGGAAGCGGCGCTCCATCTCGACTTCGTTCGCCGCGTGACAGATGAGCGGCATGTAGCCGAGCGCATGGCACGCGGCCTCGACGCCCTGCAGCACTTCGACGGTGTAAGGATTGGTCAGGTCGGCCGCGAGCATGCCGAGCAGCCGGTTGCGGCCGCGCTTGAGCCCGCGCGCCATCTGGTTCGGCCGGTAGTTGAGCCGCGCGATGGCCGCTTCGATCCGCTGGCGCAGATCGACGGACAGCACGTGCGTCTCGCCGTTCAGATAGCGCGAAACGCTGGTCTTGCCCGTGCCGGCCTCGCGCGCGACATCGCTGATCGTCGCCGGACGCGTCGTGGAAGGTTGCGAATCGGTCACTGTCGTGCCTCGCGACGTACGATCCGCGCCGCTTCGTGAGCAGACGGACCATTGTTGTTGGAAACGTAAGCCAACCGGCGGCCTCCCCTGTCCTGGCGCGTCGGCGCCTGCGCTGGCCCGGTGCTGCGCGCTCGAGCAGCGCCCGCCAGTCGCGTGCTACGGCAGTCGGCCGCACCGGAGCCGGCGCGGATGCCCGTCGCCCGACGCCGCCGGCCGCGCGGCCGGCCGTCGATGCGACGAGAGCGGGCGATCATAACGCAGCCGGCCCGCCGGCACCAAGACCATCGACTCTAACGGCGCCGGCGCCGCGCCAGCCGGTTGCCGCAGGCGGCTCAGGCGTGCGCCAGCGCATCCGGATTGACGAGATTCGTGCGCAGCGTGCCGGCCAGCGCGCCGACCAGGTTTTCCGCGGCGCAGCGCGCCATCGCATGGCGCGTCTCGTGCGTCGCCGAGCCGATATGCGGCAGCGCGACGACGTTCTTCATCTGCAGCAGCGGCGAATCCACCGGCAGCGGCTCCTTCTCGAACACGTCGAGCCCCGCGCCCCGGATCGTCCCCGCGCGCAGCGCGTCGACCAGCGCGGCTTCGTCGACGACGGGCCCGCGCGACGCATTGATCAGGATCGCACTGCGCTTCATCTTCGCGAATTCGGGCGCGCCGATCAGGTGGCGCGTGTCGGGCGATAGCGGCACCTGCAGACACACGAAATCCGACTGCGCGAGCAGCGCGTCGAGCGTCACGCGCCGGGCGCCGTACTGCGTCTCGGCCTCGGCATGCGCGGACCGGTTCGCGTACAGCACCTGCATCCGGAAGCCGAGCGCCGCGCGCCGCGCGACCGCGCCGCCGATCCGCCCGAGCCCGACGATGCCGAGCGTCTTGCCCTGCACGTCGGTGCCGTACAGGTCCGGGCCGATGCTGCGATCCCAGTGGCCGGCCTTCACCCATTCGGCCAGTTCGACCACGCGCCGTGCGGACGCCAGGATCAGCGAGAACACCGTATCGGCCGTCGACTCGGTCAGCACGTCCGGCGTATGCGCGAGCACGATGCCGCGCCGCGTGAGATCGGCGACGTCGAAGTTGTCGTAGCCGACCGAGATCGTCGACCACGCCTTCAGCCGCGGGGCGCGGTCGAGCATCTGCGGCGTGACCTTCAGGCTCGCGCCGATCGCGCCGTCCGCGTCGCCGAGCGCAGCGGCGAGCGCGTCGGCGCCGTCGGCCCGCACGACCTCCGCATGCTCGCGCAGGTACGCGAGAACGTCATCGGGCAGCGGCTTGTACGCGACGATACGGGGCTTCATCGTTTCATTTTCCTTGCAGCGGCGCGGCGAGCGGATGCGCATCGCGCGCCTGGGGTTTGACGGACAGCGTGAGAATCACCGCGGCGACGAGCGCGGCGCTCATGAATGCGTACGACGCGACGGGCGACCCGGTCGCACCGTTCAGATAGCCGACGAAATACGAGCCGACGAACGAGCCGAGCGCGCCCATGCTGTTGATCAGCGCCATCGCGCCGCCGGCGACGTTCTTCGGCAGCAGTTCCGGCACGATCGCGAAGAACGGGCCGTACGGTGCGTACATCGCGGCGCCCGCGACGACCAGCAGCGCATACGAGATCCAGAAATGCGACGAGCCGAGCGCGTACGACGCGGCGAACGCGGCCGCGCCGACCAGCAGGAACGGCCACACGAAACCGCGACGCGAACCGACCTTGTCGGACGCCCACGACGCGGCGAGCATCGCGATCGTCGCCGCGAGGTACGGCAGCGCGGACAGCCAGCCGGTCGCGACCATCCCGAGCTCGGAACCGTTCTTCACGATCGACGGCAGCCACAGCACGAAGCCGTACACGCCGATGCTCCAGCAGAAATACTGCGCGCACAGCTTGATCACGGCCGGCGAGCGGAACGCCTCGCCGTAGTTGCGTACCGGCTTGATCGCCGCCTGCTCTGCCGCGAGCGCGGCGTCGAGGTCGCGCTTTTCCTGCGCGCTGAGCCACGGCGAATCGGCCGGCTTGTCCTGCACGAGAAACCACCAGCACACGGCCCAGACGACGGCCGGGACGCCTTCGGCGATGAACATGTGGCGCCAGCCGAATTCATGCACGAGATAACCGGACACGATCGACATCCACAGCACGGTGACCGGGTTGCCGAGGATCAGGAACGTATTCGCGCGCGAGCGCTCGTTCTTCGTGAACCAGTTGCTGATGTAGATCAGCATCGCCGGCATCACGGCCGCCTCGACGATGCCCAGCACGAAGCGGATCGCCATCAGCGAGGGGATGTTGCTGACTACGCCGGTCAGTGCCGCGCAGCCGCCCCACAGCACGAGGCTGACGAACACGAGCTTCTTCACGCTGCGGCGTTCCGCGTAGATCGCGCCGGGGATCTGGAAGAAAAAGTAGCCGAGGAAGAACAGCGCGCCGATCAGCGACGACAGGCCCTTGCTGATCCCGAGATCCTGATTGATGCCGGCCGCCGCCGCGAACCCGTAGTTCGCGCGATCGAGGTAAGCGAGGCTGTACGTGATGAAGACGATCGGCATGATCGTCCACCAGCGACGGGCTGCGAGATTGGCTGCCATGAGAGTGTCTCCGTATATGGACCGGAGGGGGCGCCCTAGCGCCTGGCCGGCCTCGAACAAAACTACCGTGCGTCGCGCACGAAATGGATCCGCGGATTGTGCCGTGTCCGGCCTCTCATTGCGCGGTGACGGTTTCCTCTAAGCGATCGGCGCGATTGCTGACACTTTCGAGCCGGTCGAGCGCGTCGCGCGTCGGCAGCCCTTCCGAATCGCCGATCACCTGGATGGCGAGCGCACCGATCCGGTTGCCGCGCGCGACCGCCTGCTCGACGCTTCGGCCTTCGAGCAGCGCGCTGACCACGCCGACCGCGAAGCCGTCGCCGGCGCCGACCGTATCGACGACGCGGTCGACGCGCTCGCCGGCGACCGTGCCTTCGCGGCCGTCGGCCGTGCGGAAATACGCACCTTGCTCGCCGAGCTTGATCACGACGCCGCGCGCGCCCTGCGCGAGATAGAAGCCCGCGATGTCGGCCGGCGTGTCGTGCCCGGTGAGTTGCCGACCTTCGGCGAGGCCCGGCAGCACCCAGTCGGCGAGCGCCGCGAGTGAATTCAGGGTCTTCGCCATCGCCTCGGCGGACGGCCACAGCGTCGGGCGCAGGTTCGGGTCGAACGAGATCGTCTTGCCGGCCGCACGCATCTCGCGCGCAAGCCGGAACGCGAGTTCGCACGACGTCGCCGAAATCGCCGGCGCGACGCCCGTCAGGTGCAGGTGGCGCGCACCGAGCACGTAGTCGGCCACGTAGTCGTCACATGACAGGTGGCTCGCCGCCGAGCCCTTGCGGAAATATTCGACGGTCGGGTCGCTGCCGTCGTCGTTGCGCGACTTCAGCTGGAAGCCGGTCGGGTAGCGCGGATCGACGGTCACGCACGACGCGTCGATTCCCTCGCGCGCCAGCGTGTCGAGCACGTAGCGGCCGAACGAATCGCGGCCGACGCGGCTCATCCAGCCGACCCGGAAGCCGAGCCGCGACAGGCCGATCGCGACATTGAGATCGGCACCCGCAATCCGCTTCGCGAATTGCCCGGCGTGGGCGAGATGGCCCGGCTCCGTCGCGACGAACATCGCCATCGCTTCGCCATAGGTCACGACATCGAGTGCTGCTTTCATGACTGAACTCCTCAGGATCCTTCTGCGATCACGCGGTCGCAAGCCACGCGACGCGCCGGCAGGCATCGCCGGCCAGGTCGGCCGCGTCGAACGGGAACTCGATGCCGCGCGGCGCATGCCGCGGCAGCGCGGCGAGTACGCCGGTCACGAGCGGATCGTTCGGCGCCGGCGCGGCGGCGAAACGACGCGCGCCCTCGCCTTCGATGATCTTGCAATGAATGTATTCCACATGCGGCGCGAGCACCTGCGCGCAGTCGAGCGGCGCTTCGCCGCGCCACTGCCAGTTGCCGATGTCGAACGTCATGCCGAGCGCATCGGGCATGCCGGCGTCGGACAGCGCGTCGAACAGCCCGCGGAACTGCGCGAACGCGCCGCCGGCCTCGAGCTGGCCGTTCTCGACCACCACCCGGGCCCGCGCGCCGCGCGACAGCGCGACGATCTCGGCCGCGTGCGCGTCGCCGGCGAAGCCGCCGAGCTGGAGTTTCACGAAGCGCGCGCCGAGCGCGTCGGCTTGCGCGAGCGCGTCGCGCAGTGCGTCGGCATCGAGCGCGCCCGTTTCCGTGTACAGCGAGTCCGGGGTCGAATAGACGGACCACAGTCCGTGGCCGCTGATCTGCGCACCGAGCACGGCCAGCGCGCCGGGCGCCGTGTCGTCGTCCGACGAGAACAACTCGCGCCGTACCTCGAAACCGGCCGCGCCGGATTCCGCCACGGTGGTGATGAATGCACTGTGGCCCTCCTGGCGCACCCGGTCCATCCCGAATGCGCTCGCCACGATCACGATGTCTGCCATGTTGCCCTTTTCAACTGGAATGGAACCGGTTCCATTTGCTTGAGACGGATGGTGCGCCTCGCTTCAGACCCACGCCATAGAGGAAATCCCTAAGGCCGATTTGTCGCACGAATACGCGCCCAATCGCATGCAATTCGTGTTCCTGGCGCGGCTGCTAGCGTCTACGCGAGATCCTGCGCGAGGCTCATTTCGAGGAATTGCGCGGCGACCCGCGACGGTGCGCCGCCGTGCGGTACGAGAATGGAGAAATGCCGTGTGAGCGGCGCCGGCGCCAGCGAGCGCGGCACGAGCGCGGCATCCTCGTGACGCAGCGACATCGCGGAGACGAACCCGACGCCCATCCCTGCACGTACGGCCTCCTTCACCGCCTCGACCCCCGCGATCTCGAACGCGACGCGCATCGACGCGCCGCCATGCGCGAACGCGCGCTCGACGAGCTGCCGCACGGCGGAGCCCTCCTCGCGCAGCACGAGCGGATGCGCGGCGAGCGCGTCGAGCGTCACGCCCGCGTCGTAGCCAGGCGCCGCGAGCGGATGGCCGGCCGGCACGATCGCGACGATCTCGTCGTCGTGCCACGCGTGGACGGCCGTGCCCGGCGGCAACGCCTCGCCGGGCGGCCCTTCGATCAGCGCGATGTCGAGCGACGGCAGCGCCGCGACCACGTCGGCCGTATTACCGCTCATCGTCTGGATCGACACGCGCGGGGCGCGCGGCTGGAACGCCGCGATCAGATACGGCAGCAGGTAGCTCGCGGGCGTCGTGCTCGCACCGATGCGCAGCGTGCCGGCTTCCAGCCCGCGTACCGCGTCGCGAAACGCACGCGCCTGCGCGAACGTGTCGCGCTGCGCCTTCGCGTACCGCGCGAGTTGTTCGCCGACCGGCGTGAGGCGGATGCCGCGGCCGTCGCGCTGGTACAGCGGCTCGCCGAACTCGTCCTGCAGCAGCCGCAACTGGCCCGACACGGCCGGCTGAGACAGATGCAGCGCCACGGCGGCGCGGCTGATGTTCAGATGCTCGGCGACGGCGGCGAAAGTTATCAGTTGATCCGGGGTCATGAGGATGAATTATCGGATTTCCGGATAGTTTACGTCACAAATCACAATTTTTCATATCGATATAACGAAATTAGGATTACAGCATCGCCACACGCTCCATCACGGTGTTTCCATGTCCACTGCTCCGACTCCCCATCTCAGCCATGCCGCGCCGTCGATGCGCGGCCAGTTGAACGGCGTGCTGTTCGTCGCGCTGTTCGCCGCCGCCGTCACGAGCCTGTCCGAGCTTCCCGCAATCGCGGGGCTCGGCCTGTCGCCGCTGATCGTCGGCATCGTCGCCGGGGCGTTGTACGGCAACGGCCTGCGCGACGGCATGCCGGCCAGTTGGGCGGCCGGTGTCAATTTCTCCGCACGCAAGCTGCTGCGCATCGCGGTCGCGTTCTTCGGGTTGCGCGTGAGCCTGCAGGAAATCGCGCAGGTCGGGCTGCCGGGCCTCGCGGTGTCGGTGCTGGTCGTCGTCAGCACGCTCGCGATCGGCACCTGGGTCGGCATGAAGCTGATGAAGCTCGACCGCGACGCCGCGCTGCTGACCGCTGCCGGCAGCGCGATCTGCGGCGCGGCCGCCGTGCTCGCGTTCGAGTCGACGCTGCAGTCGAAGCCGCACCAGAGCGCGATGGCCGTGGGTAGCGTCGTGCTGTTCGGCACGCTGTCGATGTTCCTGTATCCGGTCGCCTATCACGCCGGGCTGCTGAACCTCGACCCGGCCGGCCTCGGCCTGTTCTTCGGCGGCACGATCCACGAAGTCGCGCAGGTGGTCGGCGCGGCGAGCGACATCAGCCCGCAGGTCGCGCACGTCGCGACGATCGTGAAGATGACGCGCGTGATGCTGCTGGTGCCGGTGCTGCTCGTGCTCGGCTGGTGGCTCGCCCGTTCTGCACGCACGGCTCACGACGCGGCCGGCGGCGCGCAAGGCAAGCGCAAGGTGGCGGTTCCCTGGTTCGCGCTCGGCTTCCTCGCCTTCGTGATCGTCAATTCGCTGAACGTGCTGCCCGCGGACGTCACGCATACGCTGAACGTGCTCGACACCTTCGCGCTGACGATGGCCATGACCGCACTCGGCATCGAAACGCGTGTCGCGCAGATCCGCGCAGCCGGCCCGCGTGCGCTGATGACCGGCCTGATCCTGTACGTGTGGCTGATCGTCGGCGGCTACGGGATCACCTGGGCCGTGCAGCACTGTCTTGGCTGAGCCGCATGTCCGTGACGGTTCTCGCGCCGCGCCCGACGGGAAGGTCCCGCGGGCGCGGCGCAGTGCTATGCTTCGCGTCGTTTTCCATCGCCCCCTTTCAGCCGTGCTCTCGTTCCTGCTGAAGCTGCGCACTCGCGCCCAAACGCTGTTCCGCCTGTCGGACGCCCATACGATGCTGATCTGGTCGGCCATCGTCGGCGTCGGCGGCGCCTTTGCCACGATGGCGTTCCGCGAGGGCATCGATCTGATGCAGCGGCTGATCTCGGGGCACAGCGGCAGCTTCGTGCAGATGGCGAAGAGCCTGCCGTGGTACCTGCGGTTCTGGATGCCGGCCGCGGGCGGCTTCCTCGCCGGTTGCGTGCTGCTGCTCGCGACGCGCGGCGACCAACAGGCCGCCAAGACCGACTACATGGAATCGGTCGCGCTCGGCAACGGCGTCGTACCGGTGCGGCAGAGCCTGTGGCGCAGCGTGTCGTCGCTGCTGACGATCGGCAGCGGCGGCTCGATCGGCCGCGAAGGCCCGATGGTGCAGCTCGCGGCGCTCGCGGCGTCGCTCGTCGGCCGCTTCGTGCACTTCGACCCGCCGCGCCTGCGTCTGCTGGTCGCCTGCGGGGCGGCGGCCGGTATCACGTCCGCGTACAACGCGCCGATCGCCGGCGCCTTTTTCGTCTCGGAGATCGTGCTCGGCACGATCGCGATGGAGAGCTTCGGGCCGATGGTCGTCGCGTCGGTCGTCGCGAACATCGTGATGCGCGAATTCGCCGGCTACCGGCCGCCGTACGAGATGCCGGTGTTTCCGGCCGTGACGGGCCCCGAGGTGCTGCTGTTCGTCGTGCTCGGCGCGCTGTGCGGCGTGCTCGCCCCCCAGTTCCTGCATCTGCTCGACGCGTCGAAGGCGCAGTTCAAGCGGCTGCCTGTACCGCTGCCCGTGCGGCTCGCGCTCGGCGGCCTCGTCGTCGGCGTGATCTCGGTGTGGATTCCGGACGTGTGGGGCAACGGCTACAGTGTCGTGAACCACATCCTCCATTCGCCGTGGACCTGGCAGGCGCTCGTCGCGGTACTCGTGTTCAAGGTGATCGCGACCGCCGCGACGGCCGGCTCGGGCGCGATCGGCGGCGTGTTCACGCCGACGCTGTTCGTCGGCGCCGTGTTCGGCTCGCTGTTCGGGCTCGCAATGGACGCGCTGTGGCCCGGCCATACGTCGGCCTATTTCGCGTACGCGATCGTCGGGATGGGCGCGTTCATGGCGGGCGCCACGCAGGCGCCGCTGATGGCGATCCTGATGATCTTCGAGATGACGCTGAGCTATCAGGTCGTGCTACCGCTGCTGGTGTCGTGCGTGTTCGCGTATTTCGTCGCGCGCGCGACGGGCACGACGTCGATGTACGAGATCACGCTGCACCACTATCAGGACGCGCAGGAGCGGCAGCGGTTGCGCACCACGCAGATGCGCGAGCTGATCCAGCCCGCGCAGACGGTCGTGCCGCTCACCGCGAGCGTCGCCGACATGACGCGCGTGTTTCTCGAATATCCGGTGAAGTATCTGTACGTGACCGACGACGCCGGGCGCTTTCGCGGCGCGGTCGCGCTGAAGGACATCACGTCGGACCTGCTCGACAAGCGCGACACGACCGACAAGACGGCCGCGCACTACGCGCATACGCCGTTTCCGCTGCTCACGCCCGACATGCCGCTCGCGACCGCGCTCGAACGCTTCATGGCGTTCCAGGGCGAACGATTGCCGGTGATCGAGAGCGAAGCCGAGCCGACGCTCGCGGGCGTCGTCTACAAGACGTCGCTGCTCGACGCCTATCGGCGGATGACCGGCGAGCGCTGACGCGCGCGGTGCGGCTAGCCTCGCACCGTTTCATCGCATCCAGCCTGCCGCGGACGAACACGACGCCCGCGTACCCGCCTCCCCGCTCAATCCGGCGCACGCCCCAGCACGACCCGCGCGAAGAACCCCCCGAGCACCGCTTCGGCCGAGTCGGCCGACACATGCTGCGGATCGGCCGTGTAGTACGACTGCACGCCGTCGCACAGGCACATCAGCCCGAACGCGAGCGTATCGGCCGGCAACAGCAGCGGCGTGCCGGCCCGCTCGGAGAAGCGCTCGATGAATTCGGCCATCTGCACGCGCTTGCCGTGCAGGAACTGGTTGAAGCGCACGCGGAACTTCGCGTCGCGCGCGGCCTGCAGTTTCGCCTCGCCCCACAGCAGCGAGTATTCGTCGTCGCGAAACAGCGTCCGGTAATACGCGAGCGCCATCGATTCCATCTGCTCGCGCGTGCCGCCCCCTTCGAAAATCGCCTCGAGGTCGGCCTCCACCTCCGCGTGATCGCGCTCCAGCAATGCCAGCAACAGGTCGGATTTGCTGCGGAAATTCGAGTAGAACGCACCGCGCGTATAGCCGGCCGCCGCCGCGATGTCCTCGACGCTCGCGGCCACATAGCCTTTCTTCAGAAAAATTCGATGCGCGGCTTTCAGCAGACGTTCGCGCGTCTGGTCCCTGCTCTGCTCGCGAGTTAAGCGCTGTGGTTTCATGACGCGCAGTCTAGCATCCCCTCCCCTTCGGATTCATCTTTGCATTCAGATACAGGTGTGTATTAGAATTCGCCACAGTTTCCGAAGATGTCGTCCGTCTGTCCGTGTGCGCCGGTACCGGCGCCGCTTGGGGCAAGCGCCCGCCGCGCTTGCCGGCTTCGTTCCGCTCCACCTCACCTGGGGGTTTCGTGAATCGCTCCGGTTCCCGCGCCGCGCTGCTGATCGGCGCCGCGCTCGTCCTTGCCGCCTGTCATCCGAAAGAATCCGCGCCGCCCGCCCCGCGCCCCGTCGTCGCGCTGCCCGCACGGGCCGACAGCCTCGCGGCCGCGCGCACGCTGCCCGGCGACATCCAGCCGCGCTACGCCACCCCGCTGTCGTTCCGCATCGCCGGCAAGATCATCGAACGCCGGGTGCGGCTCGGCGATACGGTGAAGGTCGGCCAGGTCGTCGCGCTGCTCGATCCGTCCGACGTCGAGAAGAACGCCGCGAGCGCGCAGGCGCAACTCGATGCCGCCACGCACAGCCTCGCGTTCGCGAAACAGCAGCTCGACCGCGATCGCGCGCAGGCCCGCGAAAACCTGATCGCGACCGCGCAGCTCGAACAAACCCAGAACAGCTACACGTCGGCGCTCGCGCAGCGCGACCAGGCGCAGCAGCAACTCGCGCTCGCGAAGAACCAGCTCCGCTACGCGACGCTCGTCGCCGATCATGCGGGCACCATCACCGCCGAACAGGCCGATACCGGCCAGAACGTGTCGGCCGGCCAGCCGGTCTACCAGCTCGCGTGGTCGGGCGACGTCGACGTGGTCAGCGACGTGCCCGAGGCCGCGCTCGCATCGCTCGCGCCCGGTCATGCGGCCACCGTCACGCTGCCGTCGCTGCCGGGCCGCCGATTCGCCGCGAAGGTGCGCGAAATCGCGCCGGCCGCCGATCCGCAAAGCCGCACCTACCGCGTGAAGCTCACGGTCGGCGCGCCCGATCCGGCGATCCGGCTCGGCATGACTGCGGACGTCGCGTTCGACGGCGCGCCGGCCGCCGGCGACACGCAGCCGATCACGCTGCCTGCGACCGCGCTGTTCCACGACGGCGCGCAACCGGCCGTATGGGTCGTGCGCACGAAGGACGACACGCTCGAACTGCGCCGCGTCGACGTCGCGCGCTTCAACGAGCGCACCGTGACGGTGTCGCACGGGCTGCAGCCGGGCGAGCGCGTCGTGCTGCAGGGCGTGCATACGGTCAGCGCGGGCGAGAAGGTGCGCGCGATCGCGCCGCTGCATCCGGAGGACTTCGCATCGTGAGCGTCTCCCACGAAGAAGGCCGGTTCAACCTGTCCGCATGGGCGCTGCGCCACCAGGCGCTGGTCGTCTACCTGATCGCGCTCGCGACGCTCGCGGGCATCCTCGCGTACACGCGGCTCGCGCAATCCGAAGACCCGCCGTTCACGTTCCGCGTGATGGTGATCCGTACCTTCTGGCCCGGCGCGAGCGCGCGGCAGGTACAGGAACAGGTGACCGACCGGATCGGCCGCAAGCTGCAGGAAACGCCGGCCATCGACTTCCTGCGCAGCTATTCGCGCCCCGGCGAATCGCTGATCTTCTTCACGATGAAGGATTCGGCGCCCGTGAAGGACGTGCCCGAGACCTGGTACCAGATCCGCAAGAAAGTGGGCGACATCGGCTATACGCTGCCGCCCGGCGTGCAGGGCCCGTTCTTCAACGACGAATTCGGCGACGTCTACACCAACATCTGGACGCTCGAGGGCGACGGCTTCACGCCCGCGCAACTGCACGACTACGCGGATCAATTACGCACCGTGCTGCTGCGCGTGCCGGGCGTCGGCAAGGTCGACTATTTCGGCGACCCCGACCAGCGGATCTTCATCGAGGTCAACAATGCGCAGCTCACGCGCCTCGGCATCTCGCCGCAGCAGCTCGGGCAGGCGATCAACGCGCAGAACGACATTTCGTCGGCCGGCGTGCTGACGACCGCCGACGATCGCGTGTTCGTGCGGCCGAGCGGCCAGTTCGACAACGTCGGCGCGATCGCCGATACGCTGCTGCGCATCAACGGCCGCACGTTCCGGCTCGGCGATCTCGCCACCGTCAGGCGCGGCTACGACGATCCGGCCGTCACGCAGATGCGGAGCAACGGGAAGGCCGTGCTCGGCATCGGCGTCACGATGCAGCCGGGCGGCGACGTGATCCGGCTCGGCAAGGCGCTCGACGCCGAATCGAAGGATCTGCAGGCGCAACTGCCGGCCGGCCTCAAGCTGACGCTGGTGTCGAGCATGCCGCACGCGGTCTCGCATTCGGTCGACGACTTCCTCGAAGCCGTCGCCGAAGCCATCGCGATCGTGCTGGTCGTGAGTCTCGTGTCGCTCGGGCTGCGCACCGGGATGGTCGTCGTGATCTCGATTCCGGTCGTGCTCGCGGTCACCGCGCTCTTCATGTACATGTTCGACATCGGGTTGCACAAGGTGTCGCTCGGCACGCTCGTGCTCGCGCTCGGGCTGCTCGTCGACGACGCGATCATCGCGGTCGAGATGATGGCCGTGAAGCTCGAACAGGGCTACAGCCGCGCGCGCGCCGCCGCGTTCGCGTACACCAGCACCGCATTCCCGATGCTGACGGGCACGCTCGTCACGGTATCGGGCTTCCTGCCGATCGCGCTCGCGAAATCGAGCACCGGCGAATACACGCGCTCGATCTTCGAGGTGTCGGCGATCGCGCTGATCGCGTCGTGGTTCGCGGCCGTCGTGCTGATCCCGCTGCTGGGCTTCCACATGCTGCCCGAGCGCAAGCGGCACGCACACGAAGCGCATCTGCCCGACGATCACGAGCACGACATCTACGACACCCGCTTCTACCGGCGGCTGCGCGGCTGGATCGACTGGTGCATCGAGCGCCGCTTCGTCGTGCTGCTGATCACGGGCGTCCTCTTCGTCGTGGCGATGATGGGCTTCTCGCTGGTGCCGCAGCAGTTCTTCCCGAGCTCCGACCGGCCCGAGCTGCTGGTCGACCTGCGGTTGCCCGAAGGCGCGTCGTTCGCGGCGACGCTGCGCGAGACCGAGCGTCTCGAGAAAGCGATCGACAAGCGTCCCGAGATCGATCATTCGGTGAACTTCGTCGGCAGCGGCGCGCCGCGCTTCTACCTGCCGCTCGACCAGCAGCTGCAACTGCCGAACTTCGCGCAGTTCGTGATCACCGCGAAATCGGTCGAGGATCGCGAGAAGCTCGCGATCTGGCTCGAAACCACGCTGCGCGACAAGTTTCCTGCCGTGCGCTGGCGGCTGTCGCGGCTCGAGAACGGGCCGCCGGTCGGCTATCCGGTGCAGTTCCGCGTGAGCGGCGACAGTATCGCGACGGTGCGCTCAATCGCCGAGAAGGTCGCGGCGACGATGCGCGGCGATGCACGCACGGTCAACGTGCAGTTCGACTGGGACGAGCCGGCGGAACGCTCGGTGCGCTTCGAGCTCGACCAGAAGAAGGCGCGCGAGCTGAACGTCACGTCGCAGGACGTGTCGAGCTTCCTCGCGATGACGCTGTCCGGCACGACCGTCACGCAGTATCGCGAACGCGACAAGCTGATCGCCGTCGACCTGCGCGCGCCGCAGGCCGACCGCGTCGATCCGGCGAAACTCGCGGGCCTCGCGCTGCCGACGCCGAACGGCCCCGTGCCGCTCGGCTCGCTCGGCCGCTTCACGCCGACGCTCGAATACGGCGTCGTGTGGGAACGCGACCGCCAGCCGACCATCACCGTGCAGTCGGACGTGCGCGCCGGCGCACAGGGCATCGACGTCACGCATGCGGTCGACGCGAAGCTGAACGCGCTGCGCGCGCAGTTGCCGGTCGGCTATCAGATCAATATCGGCGGTTCGGTCGAGGAAAGCGCGAAGGCGCAGACGTCGATCAACGCGCAGATGCCGCTGATGGCGATCGCCGTGTTCACGCTGCTGATGATCCAGCTGCAGAGCTTCTCGCGCGTGCTGATGGTCGTGCTGACCGCACCGCTCGGGCTGATCGGCGTGGTCGCGACGCTGCTGCTGTTCGGCCAGCCGTTCGGCTTCGTCGCGACGCTCGGCGTGATCGCGATGTTCGGGATCATCATGCGCAACTCGGTGATCCTCGTCGATCAGATCGAGCAGGACATCGCGGTCGGTCACGGCCGCATCGACGCGATCATCGGCGCGACCGTGCGGCGTTTCCGGCCGATCACGCTGACGGCCGCGGCCGCCGTGCTCGCGCTGATCCCGCTGTTGCGCTCGAACTTCTTCGGGCCGATGGCGACCGCGCTGATGGGCGGCATCACGAGCGCGACCGTGCTGACGCTGTTCTATCTGCCTGCGCTGTACGCGACGTGGTTCCGCGTGAAGCGCGACGAACGCGACCCGCAGGACGGTCCGCCGCCAGGCGGCAGCACGCCGGCCGCGGCGTCGGGAGCCTGACCATGGATCGATCGATGACCCTGAAAACGAAAGCCGTGCGGGCGCTCGCGATCGCGAGCGTCGCCGGCCCGCTCGCGGGCTGCGCGTGGTTCGCGCCGAGCGGCGAGCCGCCCGCGATGCCGTCGCCCTCGCACTACGGCGCCGCGCCGCAAGTCGAGCAGACCGTGTCCGCGCAAGGCGTCGCGCAGCAGTTCGAGGTCGGCGCGCAGCCGGTGCCGGACTGGTGGAAGCAGTACCGGTCCGATGCGCTGAACGCGCTCATCGACGAAGGGCTGCGCAACAGCCCGACGCTGAGTGCGGCGTCGCATTCGCTGGATGCCGCGCGCGAACAGCTGCGCGGGCAGATCGGCGGTTCGATGCTGCCGTCGATCGACGCGGTCGGCCAGGCCACGCGCCAGCGCGCGCTCGGCGTACCGATTCCCGCGCTCGGCCCGCCGACGCTGCTGTACGACACGTTCGTCGGGCAACTGCAGGCAAGCTACACGGTCGACCTGTTCGGCGTGTCGCGCTTCGCGAACCGCGCGCTCGCGAAGCGCGTCGACGTCAGCGCGTTCCAGCTCGAATCCGCGCGGCGCGCGCTGGCCGCGAACATCGTGACCGCGTCGATCACCGTGTCGGTGCTCAATGCGCAGATCGAGACGACCGAGCGGCTCGTCGCGCTCGCGAACGACCAGGCGCACGACGCCGAGCGCCGCCATGCGCTCGGTTCGGCATCGCGCGGCGACGCGCTGAATGCGCGGCAAAGCGCCGACACGTTCGCGGCGAGCCTGCCTGCGCTGCGCCAGCAGCGCGACTCGGCGCGCCATGCGCTCGCGGTGCTGGTCGGCCGCACGCCCGACCGGCCGCCGGCCGATCTCGCGCTCGCCGATCTGCACCTGCCCGAGCAGGTGCCCGTCGTCGTGCCGTCGGACCTGCTGCAAAGCCGCCCGGACATCCAGGCCGCCGACGCGGGGCTGAAGGCCGCCGCCGCCGAAGTGGGCCTCGCGACCGCGCAGATGTTTCCGCAACTGTCGCTGTCGGCGGCGATGGGCAAAGGCGGCTTCAGCTGGCCGACGATGCTGTCGGGCGCCGGCGCGATCTGGAACGTCGGCGCGTCGCTGAGCCAGCCGATCTTCCACGGCGGCGCGCTGCTCGCCCAGCGCCGCGCGGCGAAGGCGACCTACGAGGCCGCGGTCGACCAGTACAAGCAGGCGGTGCTCGGCGCGTTCCAGAACGTCGCCGATTCGCTCGCGGCGCTCGAGCACGACGCGGAGGCGCTCGATGCGTCGTCGCGCGCCGCGCTGTCCGCGCGTGGCGCATACGACGACGCGGCCGCCCGCGTGCGGCTCGGCGCGCTGCCGCCGTCGGCCGCGCGCGCGAGCGAGTTGCAGTACCGCAATGCGCGGCTCGACGAGATTCGCGCGACCGGCGCACGGTTCGCGGATACCGCGCGGCTTTACCAGGCGATGGGCACACCGCCGGCCGACAACGGCGACAAGTCCGGTAAAACCGCCGGCGCCGGCGGCAAGGACGCGCGCGCCGCCGCCACGCCCGAGTCCGCCCCTTCGACGCAATAAGCCTCCTTCGATCGGACGCGCGTGCGGCCTCCCGCAACGCCCGTCCGATCACCGATCTTCCGCTTGACCCTCACGTAGCGTAACGTTCGAGACTCCAGTGTGCGCACCGAACGGAGGAACCAATGCGGCTGAAAGTGGGAGAACTGGCGAAACGCACCGGGCTGACCGTCCGCACGCTTCATCACTATCACGCAATCGGTCTGCTGACGCCTTCGGCGCGCGCCGACAACGGCTACCGGCTGTACGACCGCGACGACATCGCCCGGCTTCATCAGATCCAGGCCCTGCGTCGCTTCGGACTGTCGCTCGCCGAAATCGGCGATTACCTGAACCAGCCCGGTACCCCGCTCGTCGATCTCGTCGCCAGACAGATCGCGTCGCTCGACCGCCAGCTCGCGCAAACGGCGCAGCTGCGCGAGCGGCTCGCGAGCCTGCATGCGCAGCTCGCGGCGGGCACCGAGCCGGAACTGGCCGATTGGCTCACCACACTGGAGTTGATGACCGTGTACGACAAATATTTCTCCGAGGAAGAACTCGCTCGCCTGCCGATGTACCAGAAGAGTCAGGCCGGCGACGCGGAATGGACCGCGCTCGTCGACGAGGTCCGTGCGCTGCACGACGCGGGCGTGCCCGCCGAGGACGAGCGCGTCCGTGCGCTCGCCGCGCGCTGGATGGCGCTGCTGGTGCGCGACACGAACAACGATCCGCGCTTGCTGGCGAAGCTGAACCTGATGCACGAGCACGAACCGTCGATGCAGTCGAAGATCGGCATTTCGACCGCGTTGCGCGACTATGTGCTGCGTGCTTCATCGGAAACGAAGATGCGGCTCTTCGAGAAGTACCTCGCGCGGGACGAGATCCGCTTCATGCGGGCGCACTACGGCGAACGCGCGATGGAATGGCCGCAACTGATGGCCGACGTGCGCGACGCGATCGATTCGGGCATCCAGCCCGATTCGCCGCAAGGCCGCGTGCTCGCGCAGCGCTGGCTCGAGCTGTTCTGCAGCTACGCGGGTCACGATCCGGCCACGCACGCGAAATTCCGCGCGGCGCTGATGAACGAGCCGGCGCTGACGAAGGATTCGTGGACCGACGAGACGCTGATCGGTTTCGTTCGCGAGGCGATGGCGCAACTGGCGCCCGTGCGCTGATCGCATGACGGGCGGGCGGCAAGCGGGTTTCCCGCGTGCCGCCCGTTTCACCATCGGCAGCCGGTATCCAGCATCGATCGGCCCATCTCGCACGCACCGCCCGGGCGCCGGCCTAGTCGTTGCGCCTGCTGATCCCGCGCCAGCGCTTCGTCATGTAGCGCAGAAACGCGGGTTGCGCCTTCAGGTCCGCATTCGGTACGGGCGCCGCGCCGCCGTCGACGAACTTGCCGTTGACGGTGACGGTTTCCTCGCCGCGCAGCACGTATTTCGTGCCGGCGTCGATCAGGAAGTACTTGACCTGATCGGCGCTCACGTCGCCGCGGCAACCGATCTTGTACGCGAACAGGAACTGCTTGCGGCCGTTGCCGAGCAGATCGCGCATTTCGATCGACTTCGGTACGACGTCGAGGATCACGTCGACCGGGCAGGCTTTCACATAGTCGCGCACCGTCCAGTCGGGGTGGCCGTCGAGCGTCGCGGACACCTTGAGTTCGACGTCGTCGCCGGACGCGGTTCTGGCGAGCGTCACCGCGTGTGCGCCGGCCGCATCGGTCCACGTGTAGTCGGCGGCGTGCGCCGGGCTGGCCAGCGCCGCGAAGGCAAGCAACAGGCAACGCGAGAGGGCAGTTTTTTTCATCGACGATGGCGGGCGCGCTGGAATCGGAAGCGCCATTATCGGCAAAGCCACGTGCCGCCGCCAGCCGCGCACGACATGCCCGTTCAGCGCTCGCGCGAGCCGAGGCCGAGCGCCTTCATCCGCCGGTACAGCGTCCGTTCGCTCAATCCGAGCTGCTCGGCCAGCGCCTTGCGCGTGCCGTCGAACGCGCGCGCGATACGGACCAGCTCCGCATCGGACACGCCGCGCGCGGCCACCGCCTGCGCGTGCGGCGCCGCCGCTGCCGCGACGAGCTCGGCCGGCAGATGTTCGACGCGAATCGTCCCGTCGTCCGCGAACAGGCACGCGCGTTCGAGCACGTTGCGCAGCTCGCGGATGTTGCCGGGCCACGCATACGCGTCGAGGCACGCCCGCGCGCGCTCGGTCAGAACGAACGGTCGGGCCGCGAGTGGTCGGGCATTCGCGTCGCCCGCGTTGCCGCGCGCGTTCGCGATCCGCCGCAGGATCGATTCGGCCAGCAGCGCGATGTCGCCGCGCCGCTCGCGCAACGCCGGCAGCGGAATCGGGAACGCGTTGATCCGGTAGTAAAGGTCCTGCCGGAACCGGCCGTCGTCGATCATCTCGCGCAGCGGCTTGTGCGTGGCCGCGACGAGCCGGAAATCGGCGCGCAGCGCCTCGACGCCGCCGACGCGCCGGAACGTGCCCGATTCGATCAGCCGCAGCAGCTTCACCTGCATCGGCAGCGGCACGTCGCCGATCTCGTCGAGAAACAGCGTGCCGCCCTGCGCGGTTTCGACGAGGCCCGGCTTGCGCTGGTTCGCGCCGGTGAACGCGCCCTTCTCGTAGCCGAACAGTTCGCTCTCGAACAGCGTCTCGGCGATCCCCGAGCAATCGACGACGACGAACGGCCCCATCGCGCGATCGCTCGCTTCGTGCAGCGCGCGGGCGAACAGCTCCTTGCCGGTGCCCGATTCGCCGAGCAGCAGCACCGGCAGCGTCGACGGCGCGACGCGCTGCAGCGCGCCGAGCGCCGCGTTGAACGCGTCGGCGCCGCCGACGAGCCCTTCCGCGCTCGGCTGCGCGGACGCACTGCGCACCGTCGTCAGCCGCTCGACATACGCGATCACGTTGCCGTCCGCATCGAAGATCGGCCGCAGCTCGACGTCGACATGCTCGGGGCCGCGCGGCGTGTGGTGGATGTGCAGCACGCGGTTCAACCCGCGCGATTCGAGCGCCTGCTTCATCGGGCAATGCTCGCCGGCCTGGTCGCACGGCACGTCGTAGTGATGCGAGACCTGGAAACAGTGCCGGCCCACATGCTCGACGCCGGCCACACCGAACTGGCGCCGGTACGCATCGTTCGCCGCGAGGATGCGGTAGTCGGGGTCGACCACGATCATCGGCTGCGGGTCCTGCTCGAGATATGCGACGAGCGCGCGTACGTCGGGCATCGCGTCACGACGCGGGGCGGGGACGATCGGAATGGTGTCGTGCGGATTCATGCGGAGGCTCGCTCGGCGAAGGGGCGCCCGGGCGGACTGCCAGGCTGACTGCCAATTCTGCCACGACACTGCCAGTCGTGGCAGTTCTCGTTCGCCACCGGATGTCGCGGCCGCCCACACGGGGCCGCCGGACGCACCGAAAACCCGAGCCGAATCAAGTCCCTGGCGTATCGGTCGGTGCCGCGCCGCAGGCTGGCATGCTTCTTGAGATAAAGATCGCGATTGCAGATGAAGAACCCGATCGAGGACACCCCGTGAGCAACGCCCCCGCCCTGTCGGTCGAAGGCTTTTTCGACCCGGCGACCCACACAGTGAGCTATCTCCTGCTCGATACGGCGAGCCGCGCGTGCGCGCTGATCGACAGCGTGCTCGACTACGACCCGAAATCCGGCCGCACGCGCACCGCCAGCGCCGACCGGCTGATCGCGCGCGTCGCCGAACTCGGCGCGACCGTGCACTGGCTGCTGGAGACGCACGTGCATGCCGACCACCTGTCGGCCGCGCCGTACCTGAAAACGCAGGTCGGCGGCCGGATCGCGATCGGCTCGCACGTGCGCCGCGTGCAGCACGTGTTCGGCACGCTGTTCAACGCGGGCCCCGGCTTCGCGGAAGACGGCCGTCAGTTCGACCGGCTCGTCGACGACGGCGACACGCTCGCGCTCGGCGCATTGACGATCCGCGCGCTGCACACGCCGGGCCACACGCCCGCGTGCATGACCTACTGCGTGGCCGATGCGACGCAGCGCGCGGCGTTCGTCGGCGACACGCTGTTCATGCCCGACTACGGGACGGCCCGCTGCGATTTCCCGGGCGGCGACGCGCGCACGCTGTACCGCTCGATCGCGTGCGTGCTCGCGCTGCCCGCCGACACGCGCCTGTACCTGTGCCACGACTACCAGCCGGGCGGCCGCGACGTGCAGTTCGTGACGACCGTCGCCGAGGAGCGCCGCGCGAACGTGCACGTGAAGGACGGCGTGAGCGAGGACGATTTCGTCGCGATGCGCACCGCGCGCGACGCGACGCTCGACATGCCCGTGCTGATGCTGCCGTCCGTGCAGGTCAACATGCGCGCCGGCCATCTGCCCGAACCCGAGAACAACGGCGTGCGCTACCTGAAGATCCCGCTCGACGCGATCTGAGCCGCGCGCCCCGCCCCATCCGGAGAACCCCGACATGACCATCCGCAAGCTGACCGACGCGCTGTCGGTCTCGCCGCAGATCGCGGCGGCCGACCTGCCCGCGCTTCACGCGGCGGGCATCCGCGCGATCATCTGCAACCGGCCCGACGGAGAAGGCGCCGACCAGCCGACCGTCACCGAGATCCGCGCGGCCGCCGCGCCGCTCGGCATCGACGTGCATTACCTGCCGGTCGATACCGGCAAGGTCACCGACGACCAGGCCGCGCAATTCGGCGCGCTCGTCGCGTCGCTCGAAGGCCCCGTGCTCGCCTACTGCCGCAGCGGCACGCGTTCGGCCGCGCTGTGGGCGCTGTCGCAGGCGCGGCTGCGCCCGCTGGACGACCTCGTCGCCACCGCCGGCGCGGCCGGCTACGACCTGGGCGCGCTCGCATCGCGTATCGCGCAGGGCGGCCGCCAGGCGCCGCCCGCCGTGGACGCGCGGCACGACATCGTGATCGTCGGCGCCGGTGCGGCCGGCATCGCGGTCGCGTCGAGCCTGCTCGCGCGCGACGCTTCGCTCGACATCGCGGTGATCGATCCCGCCGACGTCCATTATTACCAGCCCGGCTGGACGATGGTCGGCGCGGGCGTGTTCCAGCCCGGCACCACCGCGCGGCCGATGACCGACGTGCTGCCGCACGGCGTGCAGCGGATCCGGGCCGCCGTCGCGGGCTTCGAGCCCGACGCGCACGCGATCGTGCTCGACGGCTGCCGACGCATCGGTTATCGCAAGCTCGTCGTGTGCCCGGGGCTCAAGCTCGACTGGCACGCGATCGACGGCCTCGCCGACACGCTCGGCCGCAACGGCGTCACGTCGAACTACCGCTACGATCTCGCGCCGTACACGTGGGAGCTCGTGCGCGCGTTCCGCGGCGGCCGCGCGCTCTTCACGCAGCCGCCGATGCCGATCAAGTGCGCGGGCGCGCCGCAAAAGGCGATGTACCTGTCGTGCGACCACTGGCGGCGCACGGGGCGCCTCGACGCCGCGAACGTCGAATTCCTGAATGCGGGCGGCGCGCTGTTCGGCGTCGCCGATTACGTGCCCGCGCTGATGGAGTACGTGAAAAGCTACGACATCGCGCTGTCGTTCGGCCACAACCTCGTCGCGATCGACGGGCCCGCGCGCCGCGCGACGTTCTCTCGCGCGCTGCCGGACGGCGGCAAGGAAACCGTCGAGCGTTCGTTCGACATGATCCACGTCGTGCCGCCGCAGACGGCGCCCGACTTCGTGCGCGCGAGCCCGCTCGCCGACGCGGCCGGCTGGATCGACGTCGATCCGGCGACGCTGCGGCACAAGCAGTTTCCGGACATCTACGCGCTCGGCGACGTCACCAACACGACCAATGCGAAAACGGCCGCGGCCGCGCGCAAGCAGGCGCCCGTCGTGGCGCACAACCTGCTCGCGTCGCTCGGCCGCGCACGGGGCGCCGCCGCGTACGACGGCTACGGCTCGTGCCCGCTCACCGTCGAGCGCGGCAAGATCGTGCTCGCCGAATTCCTGTACGGCGGCAAGGTCGCCCCGACCTTCCCCGCCTGGCTGATCGATGGCAAGCGGCCATCGCGGCTCGCGTGGCTGCTCAAGGAGCGCGTGCTGCCGCCGCTCTACTGGAAGGCGATGCTCAAGGGCCGCGAATGGCTCGCGAAGCCCGCGATCGCACGTTGACCGGAGCGCGATGACGTCATGCTGATTTCCCTCGTACTGGGCGGCTTCGTCGGCGCCGTGCTCGGCCTGACCGGCGCCGGCGGCGGCATTCTCGCGGTGCCCGCGCTCGTCGTCGGGATGAGCTGGCCGATGCAGCAGGCCACCCCCGTCGCACTCGTCGCGGTAGCGGGCAGCGCCGCGCTCGGCGCGCTCGAAGGCTTCCGCCGCGGGCTCGTGCGCTATCGCGCGGCGCTGCTGATGGCCGTGACCGGCGTGCCGCTGACCACGCTCGGCGTGCGGCTCGCGCACGTGCTGCCGCAGCGCCTGCTGCTCACGCTGTTCGCGCTGACGATGCTGGTCGTCGCCGGCCGCCTGCTGCGACAGGCGCTGCGGCGGCAGGCGGCCGATGCGGACGCGTCGCCGCTGTGCGTCGGCCGCGTGAATCCCGATACGGGCCGGCTCGTGTGGTCGTGGCCCGTCGGCATCGCGCTGGCGTCGACCGGCGCGGTCACGGGCCTGATGACGGGGCTGCTCGGCGTCGGCGGCGGCTTCGTGATCGTGCCGATGCTGCGCAAGTTCACGAACGTGTCGATGCATGGGGTGGTCGCGACGTCGCTGATGGTGATCGCGCTGGTCGGCACCGGCGGCGTGCTCGCGACGCTCGTGTCGGGCACGCGCGCGCCGCTCGACGTGACGCTGTGGTTCACCGTCGCGACCGCGCTCGGCATGGCCGCCGGCCGCGGCGCGTCGCGCCACCTCGCCGCGCGGCACGTGCAGGCCGGCTTCGCGGCCGTGCTCGTATGCGTCGCGCTCGGGCTGCTGGCGAAGGCGGCGTTCGGCGCGTGAACGCCAGCGACGGGCCGGCGATCGTCACGCACCGCCAAAACGAAACGCCCGGCCCGACTCGTCGTCGGCACCGGGCGTTTTTCATGACGGCCGCAACCGGCGTGTCAGGCCGCGAACCCCGCCAGCCGCTTGCGTTCCTGACGCAGCATCACGAAGTTCGCGATCACGACGCCGGCCGTCACCGCGATGATGAACAGCGTCGCGAGCGCGTTCATTTCCGGATTCAGGCCGAGACGCACGCGCGAGAACACGACGAGCGGCAGCGTCGTCGAGCCGGGACCCGACAGGAACGCCGACAGCACGAGGTCGTCGATCGACAGCGTGAACGACAGCAGCCAGCCCGCGATCAGCGCCTGCGAGATCAGCGGCAGCGTGATCGTGAAGAACACCTTCAGCGGCGTCGCGCCGAGATCGAGCGCGGCTTCCTCCAGTGACGGATTCAGCTCGCGCACGCGCGACTGCACGATGATCGCGACGTACGAGATGCACAGCATCACGTGGCCGAGCCAGATCGTGAACACGCCGCGCTCGGCCGGCCAGCCGATCCACTTCGCCAGTTCGATGAACAGCAGCAGCAACGAGATCCCCTGGATCACCTCGGGAATCACGAGCGGTGCGTTGATCATCCCGCTGAACAGCGCGAAGCCGCGAAAGCGCCCCATCCGCGCGAGCACGAAGCCGGCCCACGTGCCGATGAACACCGACGCGAACGCGGTCAGCACGCCGATCTTCAGCGACAGCCACGCGGCCGTCAGCAGCTCGTCGTCCTCGACGAGCGCCTCGTACCAGCGGAACGAAAAACCCGACCACACGGTGACGAGCTTCGACTCGTTGAACGAATAGACGATCAGGCTGATGATCGGGATGTACAGGAACGCGAAGCCGACGAACAGCGCCGCGAACTGCAGGTAGCGGTTCGGCTTCATCGGCGGCCTCCCTGTTCCTTCGCCTGGAAGTGCTGGAACATCGCCATCGGCACGAGCAGCAGCAACACCATCGCACACGTCACGGCCGATGCCATCGGCCAGTCCGCGTTGTTGAAGAACTCGTTCCACATCACGCGGCCGATCATCAGCGTATTCGCGCCGCCGAGCAGCTCGGGAATCACGTACTCGCCCACCGCCGGGATGAACACCAGCAGGCAGCCCGCGATGATCCCGTTCTTCGACAGCGGCAGCGTGATCTGCACGAATGCCTTCCACGGCTTCGCGCCGAGGTCGTACGCGGCCTCGAGCAGGCGCAGGTCCATCTTCACGAGGTGCGCGTAGAGCGGCATCACGAGGAACGGCAGGTACGAATACACCATCCCGATGTACACCGCGTAATTCGTGCGGTACAGCTCGATCGGCGTATGGGTGAGCCCAATCCACATCAGGAAGTTGTTCAGCAGCCCGTTGTTCTTCAGGATCCCGATCCATGCGTACACACGGATCAGGAACGACGTCCAGAACGGCAGCATCACGCCCATCATCAGCAGGTTGCGGGTGGCCGGGTTCGAACGCGCGATGTAGTACGCCATCGGATAACCGAGCAGCAGACACAGCAGCGTCGTGATCGCGGCGACCCACACCGAGTTCACGTAGGTCGCGAAATACAGGCTGTCCGTGAACAGGAACGCGTAGTGCGACAGGTTCAGCGCGATGTGCACGACGCCGTCCGCGTACGACGCGAGCTCCGTATACGGCGGGATGCCGAGCTGCAGCTCCGCGAAGCTGATCTTCACGACCAGCACGAACGGCACGAGGAAGAACAGCACGAGCCACGTGAACGGCCCGGCGACGACCGCCGTGGCGCCCGTCAGGTTGAAGCGCCGCACCGGCCACTCGAGCAGGGACTTGAACGCGTTCATGACGTCAGCACCACGCCTGCGGTCGCGCTCCAGCGCACGTAGATCTCGTCGCCGAGCGACGGCGTGTCGAGCTCGGAAATCGCGAGGCTCGACACGTTCGCGATCACCGTCTTGCCCGCGTCGAGCTTGACGTGATACAGCGAATAGCCGCCCATGTACGCGGCGTTGCTGATCCTGCCGCGCGCCCAGTTGAACGCGCCTTCGGGCGGCTTGCGCGTGAGCGCGATCCGCTCGGGGCGCACCGACACCGTGACCGGCATCCCGAGCGGGCCCGAGATCCCGTGGCTCACGTACAGCCGGCTCGGCAGTTCCGGCGATTCGATGTACACGTGATCGGGTTCGTCCTCGACGGTCACGCCGTCGAACAGGTTCGTCGAGCCGATGAATTCGGCCGAGAAGCGGCTGTTCGGGTATTCGTACACCTCGTTCGGCGAGCCGATCTGCACGATCTGGCCTTCGCTCATCACCGCGATGCGGTTCGCCATCGTCATCGCCTCTTCCTGGTCGTGCGTGACCATGATGCAGGTGACGCCGACCTTGTTCAGGATGTTGACGAGCTCGATCTGCGTGCGCTGGCGGATCTGCTTGTCGAGCGCGGACATCGGCTCGTCGAGCAGCAGCAGTTTCGGACGCTTGACCAGCGAACGCGCGAGCGCGACGCGCTGCTGCTGGCCGCCGGAGAGCTGGTGCGGCTTGCGCTTCGCGTACTTGCCCATCTGCACGAGTTCGAGCGCGGAAGCGACGCGCGCCTTCAGCTCGGCCTTCGGCGTGCCTTCCTGCTTCAGCCCGAACGCGACGTTCGACTCGACCGACATGTGCGGGAACAGCGCATACGACTGGAACATCATGTTCACGGGCCGCTTGTACGGCGGCATCTGCGCGAGGTCCTCGCCGTCGATCAGGATCTTGCCCGACGTGACCGTCTCGAGGCCCGCGAGCATCCGCAGCAACGTCGACTTGCCGCAGCCCGAGCTGCCGAGCAGCGCGAACAGCTCGCCCTGGCGCACGGTCAGATTGACGCTGCGCACGGCTTCGGTGTCGCCGAATTTCTTGACGACGTCGACGATCTGGACAAAGTTCTCGGCGCGCGCATCGGCGCCGGAGGAGGAAACGGAGAACGGCGCGCCCGCGACCGGCGCGCCCGACTGGCTATTCATGATGTGCTGCTTCTCTCCTGCGTTAGACGAACAAAGCCCCCGGGGGCACCAGGGGCTTCATGACTGCGGGTTCACTTCGGCTCGTGTCAGCGGCCCGACTTCAGCTCGGTCCACAGACGCGTCTGCAAACGCTGGATTTCAGGCGGCAGCGGCTTGAGCAGGAACAGCGTCTTCACGACGTCGGCCGGCGGGTACACCGCCGGGTCGTTCGCGACGTCGGGGCGCACGTACTTGCGTGCCTCGGCGTTGGCGCTCGGGTAGTACACCGCGTTGGTGATCGCCGCGTGCACCTTCGGATCCTCGATGTAGTTGATCCACTGCAGCGCGGCTTCCTTGTTCTTCGCATCCTTCGGGATCGCCATCACGTCGAACCACACCGGCGCGCCGCCCTTCGGAATGTAGTACTCGATCTTGTACGGCTTCTTCGCCTCGATCGCGCGATGCTTCGCGATCACGACGTCGCCCGACCAGCCGTACGCGAAGCAGATGTCGCCGCCGACCAGGTCGTTGATGTAACCCGACGAGTTGAATTGCGTGATGTACGGACGGATCTTCTTCAGCACTTCCATCGCGGCCTTGTAGTCGGCCGGGTTCGTGCTCATCGGATCCTTGCCGATGTAGTGCAGCGCGGCCGCGAACATCTGGTCGGGCGCATCGAGCACCGACACGCCGCAGGCCTTCAGCTTCGAGAGGTTTTCCGGCTTGAACAGGATGTCCCAGTTGTCGAGCGGCACCTTGCCGAGCGCCTGCTGCGCCTTCGTCAGGTTGTAAGCGAGACCGCTCGTGCCGTACGCCCAGGGCACCGAGTACTTGTTGCCCGGGTCCGCGCCGGCGACGAGCGCCATCAGTTGCGGATCGAGGTACTTGAGGTTCGGCAGCTTCGACTTGTCGAGCGGCGCGAAGATGCCGGCGGCGATCTGCTTGCCCGCGTAGTTGCTGGTCGGCACGACGATGTCGTAGCCCGAGCTGCCCGTCAGCAGCTTCGCCTGCAGCGTGTCGTCGCTGTCGTAGTTGTCGTAGCGGACCTTGACACCCGCCTGCTTCTCGAAGTTCGGGATCGTGTCCTTCGCAATGTAGTCCGACCAGTTGTAGACATTGAGCTGCGTATCCTTCGCTGCTGCCGCCGATGCACCCACGCACAGCGCGAGCGCCGCGAACCGGCCCACTACCTTTGCTTTCATCCCGTTCTCCCTCCGGCCGGACGCATTGCCCGGCTGCCGTCTGCCTCGTCATGGCAGCGCATTCTGGCGCGCCGCCCCTCGAAAACCCCGAAAACTACCATCATTCGCGCCCCGTCACAAAAAAATCATGCCGGTGTCGCGCAAACGGAACAGATTCCCGCTGCCGGCCGCTCGGGCCGCCCGTGCGGCGGGGCGTTCCGGGGGAATTCTATCGGGTAATCGGCGGCTGTCCACCGGGAAAAACGGACGGTGACGAACCCGCGTTCGCATGCCGGGTGCGCCCGCTCGGCGAGCGCGCCCGACACCCGCCCGAACCGTCACGCTCCCGCGCCGGGACAACACGCCGGTGCCGGCGGCCGGCCGGGCCGCCGCGATGCATTAAAATGGCGGCTGACGATTCAACTGCGCGAACCCTCCCGATGGCCTCCAATCTTCACGACCTCCCCGACAGCCCCTGCATCGGCGTGTGCTCGACGCTCTTCGACGAAGTCTGCAAGGGCTGCGGCCGCACGGCCGCCGAAGTCTCGAACTGGGTGTTCCTGAGCGACGACGAAAAGCGCGCGGTGTGGGAGCGCATCACGCGCGAAGGCACCGCGATGCGCTTCCAGTACGACAAGCTGTAAATCGGCCGCGCAAAAAAAGAGCGGCATGCCGACCGCCATGCCGCCAACCCCAACTCTGTTCTTTTTCCGTCGCGTCTAGAACTTCATCCCGACGCCCACGCCGACGATCAGCGGATCGATGTGCAGCGTGCCGATGCCCTTGTCGCCGAGTGTCGCATCGGTGCTCATCCAGATCTTCTTCACGTCGACGTTCATGAACACCTTCTTCGTCAACTGCACGTCCACGCCGAACTGCAGCGCGGGACCGAAGCTGCTCTTGTCGATCGATACGCCCTGCCCGCCGACGTTGAGCCCGTTGTTGTAGAAGTACGTGTAGTTCAACCCGGCGCCGACGTACGGCCGCACCTTGCCCGCATGGTTGAAGTGATACTGCAGCAGCAGCGTCGGCGGCAGCACGCCCACGCCGCCGAGATTGCCGAGGCTTGACGTCAGTTGATGCCGCGACGTGCCGAGGATCAGCTCGACCCCGAGGTAGTCGCGGATCATGTACGTGAAGTCGAGCTCGGGCACGATCGCGTTGTTCACGCCCGTGTTGATGGCGCCGAGCGTATCGCTCGCGCGCTCGTTCGGCTGGATGCTGATCGCGCGCAGCCGGACCAGGACGTCGCCCTGGTTGATGCCGTCGCCCGGCGACGCCGCATGCGACAGCGACGGCATCGCGACGACGCCGGCCGCGACGGCGGCTGCGGTGACACAAGTTCGAATCGTTTCATGCATGGTACGGACCCCCAAAGAATGGTTTCCATTCTCCCTGTAGGGTCTTTTCGTCATCTTGATATCCGTCAAGCCAGCGTAAACGCAGGACGGTTTGTCGCAGGCTCGGTCGCACTGCCCGTCAGCAGCAGGTCGAGCAGATCGCGCACGCTGCGGATCGCGCGGCCGAACGGCAACACTTCGCGGCCGCGGAAGAACAGTCCGTTCGCGACGTCGCCGCGCAGCGCGGCCGCGAGCCGCGTATCGATGCAGAAGTGGCCGAATTTCTCGATGCCGTCGCGCAGCCCGCATACGCTCAGGCATTCGAGCGCGGTCGGACAGCGCTGCTTCAGCGCGCCGAGCTTGTTGCGAATGCGCGTCTCGTTGCGCAGGTAACGATCGAGCCAGGGCGTCTTCACCGCGCGTGCCGGCAGCCCCGTCACGCTGACGAATTCGACGATGTCGTCGGGCGTCGCCTCGGCGAGCACGCGCTTGAATTGCGGATGCGCATCGCCTTCTTCCGTCACCGCGAACGGCGTCCCGACCTGCACGCCGTTCGCGCCGGCCGCGAACGCCGCGCGCACCGTATCGTGACTGTTGATCCCGCCGGCCACGATCAGCGGGATCGTGTCGCGGGCGAGACCGAGCGACGCCATCACCTGCGCGGTTTCGTCGAGCACGCGCGCGAAATCGAAACGGCCGTCGTGCATGTCGCCGATCTGCGTGACGCCGAGGTGCCCGCCCGCGTGCGCCGGATGCTCGATCACGATCGCATCGGGCAGGCGCCCCTTCTTCATCCATTTCTTCAGCACCAGCGCGATCCCGCGGCTGTCCGACAGGATCGGGATCAGCGCGATGTCGTGCCCTTGCGTGAGGTCGGGCAGATCGAGCGGCAGGCCCGCGCCCATCACGATCGCGTCCGCGCCCTCGTCGCACGCGACCCGCACGTAGTCCGCATGCGCGCTCACCGCCTTCATCACGTTGACCGCGATCATTCCGCGCCCTTCGCTGTAGGTCTTCGCGAGACGGATCTCGCGCGCGAGCGCGTCGAGGTTCGCCGCTTCGAGCGTCGCGCGATCGGGTTGCGCGCGGCAACGCGCGAGCAGATCCGCATGATGGTGGCGCAGGTCGATGCTCGCGATCGTGCCGACCGCGCCTTCGCGCGCGACGCTGCCCGCCAGCCGGTGCGCGGAGATGCCGACGCCCATGCCGCCCTGCACGACGGGCAGCAAGGTGCGGCCGCGAATCGTCAGCGGCGGAAAGGAAGTGCGTACGGTCATCTGAAACCTCGTCGGAACATCGGAACCGCGATGATCGACGATCCAGCGCCGCGCACCTTGACGGCCGTCAATAAAAAAACGGCACGCGAATGAACTGACCCCACGAAGTTGGACGGTTAAAATCTAAGCGGCCGAGGGCTGAGTCCTGTATTGCACGGGACTCAGCCCGTTTAATTTGAGCTTGATGCGTTCGTGGTTGTAGTAGTGAATGTAGCGGCTCAACGCATCTCGCAACTGCTCCACGTTCGTAAAGCGCGCCAGCCGATAGCACTCGGATTTCAGCGTGCCGAAGAAGCTCTCCATGGCTGCGTTATCAAGGCAGTTACCTCTGCGCGACATGCTCTGGGTGAGCGCATGCTGCTTCAACAACCGACGGTAGGCGGGCATCTGATACTGCCAGCCTTGATCCGAATGCAGTAACGGCCGTCCTTCATCATCGAGCTTGGCCACCGCCTTCTTCAACATGCCGCTGACCAACTCGAAGCTCGGGCGCTCATCCATTTGGTAAGCGACGATCTCCCCGTTGTACAAGTCCATTACCGGCGACAGATAGAGCTTTTGGCCCCCTACATTGAATTCGGTCACGTCGGTCACCCACTTCTGATTCGGGCGTTCAGCATCAAACTGCCGCCGCAGTAGATTTGGGGCAACGCGGCCGACTTCGCCTCGCCAGGAACGATATCTCTTCGGGCGTACCAGAGATTTCAACTGCAGTTGTCCCATCAACCGCTGCACGGTCTTGTGATTGATCGCGTGTCCCGCTTGCCGGATCACTGTCGTGATTCGCCGATAGCCGTAACGGCCCTTGTGGTGGTCGTACACGCTCCGGATCTTCACTTTGAGATCCGCATACCGATCGCCAGCATCCAATACCTTGAGTTGGTAATAGAACGTGCTGCGTGCCAGACCTGCCGCCTTCAGTAACGCGGCTACCGGATGGCATTGCCTAAGCTCACGTATTATTTGCGTTTTTTCCTGGGCGCTGTCTGCTTCTTTGATTGCAGCAGCGCATCGAGCTTTTTTAGGTATGCCACCTCCGCGCGCAAATACACGATTTCCTTGAGCAGTTCCTCGCGGCTCGGCTCTTTCTGCGCGGCATCATCGGTAGGCTTCGGTGGCGGCAAGGTGGTCATCTTCGGGGGACGTCCTCGGCGACGAGGCATCAAGGCTTCTATACCGCCCTCATGATACAGGCGCTCCCAAACCGGGATGCTCCGTTCATTGCGAATGCCGAATACCACCGCCACTCGGGCATATGACAACTCATCGCGCCACATCCGTTGGAGCACCGATAGCTTGAATCGCGCGTCGTAGTGGCTGTGCTTCTTGCTCAGTCCGTCTTCGCCATGCTCTCGATAGCTCGCCACCCAACGTCGGACCATCGTGCTACCCACGCCGTAACGATGCGCAAGTGTCTTGGTCCCAGCCTCTCCAGCCAGGTATGCCTGAACCACCTGACGTCGGAAACGTTCGTCGTACTTCGTCATGAAAAACACCCCAAAGGTTGGATCTAGTCCAACTTTTGGGGTGCAGTTCAGAACGTGCCGTTTCCGGTTCGGGCCGCGAGCGGCGTTCAGGCCGGCTTCGCCGGCTTCAGCTGCATCGACTTGTATTCGAGATACTCTTCGAGCCCGTACACGCCGTTCTCGCGGCCGTGCCCCGACTGCTTGAAGCCGCCGAACGGCGCCGCGCCGTTCCACGTACCGCCGTTGATGTCGACCTGCCCCGTGCGGATGCGGCGCGCGACGCGCATCGCACGTTCGTCGCTGCCGGCCCACACCGCGCCGCCGAGCCCGTACGGCGAATCGTTCGCGATCCGCACGGCCTCGTCTTCATCGCGATACGTGATGATCGACAGCACCGGCCCGAAGATCTCTTCCTGCGCGATCGTCGATTTCGGATCGACGCGGCCGAACACGGTCGGCTTCACGAAGAAGCCCTTCGCGAGCCCTTCCGGCAAACCGGTGCCGCCCGTCACGAGTTCCGCGCCTTCGTCGATCCCGCGCTGGATGTACGCCTGCACGCGCTGCTGCTGCGCGGCCGACGCAAGCGCGCCGAGGCGCGTCGCGTCCTGCCGAGGGTCGCCCGCGACGTACGTTTCGGCCGCGGCCTTCGCGATTTCGCGCGCTTCGTCGTAGCGGGCTTCCGGCACCAGCATCCGCGTATGCGCGGAGCAGGTCTGACCGGCGTTCAGATAGCACGCGTTGACCGTGCCCTTCACCGCCGTCGCGAAATCGGCATCGTCGAGGATCACCGACGCCGACTTGCCGCCCAGCTCCAGCGCGACGCGCTTGACGCCCGCGGCCGCCAGCTCGGCCACGCGCTTGCCCGCACGCGTCGAGCCGGTAAACGACACCATGTCGACGTCCGGGTCGGTCGCCAGCACCTCGCCGACGACCGGACCATACCCGCACACGAGGTTGAACACGCCGGCCGGCAGCCCGGCCGCGTGGATCGCTTCGGCGAGCATGAACGCGTTGAGCGGGGCGACCTCGGACGGCTTCAGCACGACCGTGCAGCCGGCCGCGAGCGCCGGCGCGACCTTCAGCGTGATCTGGTTGAGCGGGTAGTTCCACGGCGTGATCGCCGCGACGACGCCGACCGGCTCGCGCACCACCAGCGAATTACCGACGCGCGCCTCGAATTCGAACGATTCGGCGAGCTTTGCGTACGCCTTCCAGTTGTAGATCGGGCCGCCCACCTGGATCGCGCGCGACAGCTTGATCGGCATGCCGACTTCGCCGGTGATCGACTGCGCGAGTTCCTCGCTGCGCGCCTGCAGATGCTCGACGATCTTGCGCAGGTAACCCGCGCGCGTCGCGGCCGGCGTGGCCGCCCATGCGTCGAAGGCCGCGCGCGCCGCGCGAATCGCGTCCTGCGCGTCGGACGCGACGCCCTCGGGAATCCGGCCGATCACGGCTTCGGTGCCCGAATCGATCACGTCGATCGTGCCGGTGCCGGCCGGTTTGCGCCATGCGCCGTCGATGTAGAACTGGTCGTAGATTTTCATCGTTTTCCGCCTCCAGGGAAGCCGACATTCTAGCGAGCGTTTCGGTGGCTGGTGTGACGAATGACAGCCATTCGAAAGAACCGGAGCGCCCTCGCGCCGGTGCTCCGCCGGCCGCCGCGCATGGCCGGCTACGCATTCGTCGGGCCGCCGCCACGTCGGCATCGACCCGGTTGCGCGGCCGGGCCTGCATCGTGCTATGTTTTTATTATCGGCACCGGCCCGTTGCGGCCGGCGCCGCCCGGAATCGACGCACTTCGTGAGCGCTGCCATGTCCGACGCATCCCATACCCTCGGCTCGCAAGACCGCCTGGAGCTGCTTTGCTGGCTCACCTGCGGCAACCTCGGCGCGTTTTATCTCAACGAATCATGGCCGGACGCCGCGTTCCAGGTCCAGGCCGCGCATCGCTGGCTCGACCGTCATCACCGCCAGGCCGACTGGCTCGCGGTCGCCAGGCTCGCGGCGCTTGCGCAGGACATCGCGAAGCGGCATGCGGGGTTCGTCGACGCGTCGTGGGCGCGCGACGCGGTCGAGGAAATCGTCGATACCGACGATCTCGACTACCGGGCCAAACTCGTGCAATGGGTGTACGAAGACTGCTGCAAGGCGCTCGCGGACAAGCGGCTGGCCGATTGAGCCGTCCGGGGGCCCGCCTGTGTACGGGTCGCGGCATCGCAGAGCGCGACGCGCTTTTCGCCGTGACCAACGTAACGGCCGGAATGATCGACGGGGTACGGTGCGTGCGCACCGCCCCCGGCACCAGTACGCGCGATGCGTGCCGATGCGTTTACAGCAGCGACTTGGCCTGCGTCAGCACCTTGTCGCAAACCTGTTTGGTCACCTGCTGCTTCAGGCCGCCGCCGCTCAGGTCGAGCTTGCTGCCGTTGCCTGCGTCGAGGATCCCGCTCGCGCCGCTCGTATAGCCGCTGTCGGACGACGCGTTGCCGCCGAGCTTGCCCATCAGCGCATCCTTCACCGACGACGCGCCGCCGCCGGTTGTGCCGCCGAGATAGTTGTTCTGGATGCAGAACTGCAGCAGGCCCGCGACGTTGCCGGTGCTACCCGGCGTCAGCGACGCACCGCCGCCGCCCGTCAGCGCGCCGCCGAGTCCGCCGAGGTTGCCCAGCGCTCCGCCCGCGCTGCCGCCCGAATCGCCGCCACCGCCGACTTGCTTCAGGACATCGCCCAGTTGCGCATGGGCGACCGAAAACGGCGCGAGCAATCCGATCAGCGCGCCGGCAACGGTCGCGCGATAAAGACGTGCATTCATGTAAAGCCTCCCGGTTGTGACTGCGTAAATACCGCGAATCGCATCCAAGGATACTCAATCGACCGGCGCGTGACAGCCTTCGGAGCCGCATGAAACGTCAGGCATCGTGATATCGCGGCGATTTGACAATGCTTGACCGGCGATTCCGCGCGGCATCGCCGGCGCGACACGCGGGCGACCGCCATTCCGTATCGCCGGCCCGCGCGAAGCGTCATAGAATCGTCGTCGCCGGCCGTTCGGCCGCTGCGGCCCGACATCAATCTCGAACATGAAGGACACTCGCGTGGCGCTTGCCCATCGACTTCTGCTGATCGCCGGCGCATCGACCGCGCTGATGGCCGGCGCCGGTGCCGCCGGTGCCGCGCCCGCAGCCACGGCGGCCGCGGCCTGCGCGTCGCCTTCGTTCGACCGCTATCCGGCGCCGGCCGCCGCCCGCGCGCCGCGCAAACCGGCCGCGTCGCCTCGGCTCACCAGCAGCGAAGCGCGCCTGTATCGCACCGTCATTCGCGACGAATTCGCGCAACCGGCCAATTTTGCCGGTCACTACCGCGTCGCGATCTGGGGTTGCGGAACGGATTGCCGAAATTTCGCGATCGTCGACAAGGACACGGGCGCGACGTACACGATGCCCGGCGTGAAATCCGTCTCGGGCGTGATGGGCAACGACGACGAGCGCGTCGACTTCCGTGCCGGCAGCAAGCTGCTGATCGTCGCCGGCTGCTTCAACGACGATTGCGGCGACGGCAACGCGAAAGCGGCGCGGTTCTTCTACGAATGGACCGGCGGCCGGCTGCGTCCGGTCGGCACGTGCCCGCTGGCCATCGAGCCGGTTCAGTGAGCGGCCCGGACGACTCATGACATCCATCCACCTCAGTTTCGACGACGGCCCCGGCCCGTCCACGCCCGCGCTGCTCGACGTGCTGCGCGATGCATCGTGCACGGCGACCTTCTTCGTGCTCGGCAAGCACCTGGCGGCCGCGCTCGACGTCGCAACGAGAATCGCGCGCGAAGGCCATCGGCTCGGCAATCACACCCATTCGCATGCGAGGCCGGGTGCGCTCGCGGACATCGCACTGATCGACGAAATCCACACGACCGATACGCTGATTCGCGACATCTACCGCCGCGCCGGCCTCGCCGCGCCGGACGCGATCCCGCTGCGTCTTCCGTACGGATTGATGCCGCAGGACGATCGCGCCGCCGTGCTCGCGCGCCTGCAACGCGAACACACGGGCTGGACCGCGATACTGGACGACTGGCAGCGGCCGGCGCCATCGCCGCAGGCGCTGTTCGACGCGATGTGCGCGCACGCCGATGCCTGCGCGGCGCAGCATCGCGACGCGCTGTTCTGCCTGCACGACGGATCCCGGCACGGCGACGCACGGCCCAACACGGTCGAAGCCGTGCGGCTGTTCCTGAACCGGCAGCGCTGACGCGACGGCCGGCTAACCCGCGGGCACCGCCCCGTCCAGCAACTGATGCCAGCCGCCGAGGAAGCCGATGCCGGGCCCCGGCATCCACAGTCCGCGCTGCGCGGCTTCGAGATGGATCAGCGTCTGGTCCGCGCAGAACAGCGCCATCAACGGCTCGCGGTTGTCGCGCAGCCACTCGGGCGCCGCATCGGGCCGCGTCGCCGCATAAGCCTGCAGGCAGGCCGCCCATCGCCCACGGTCGAAGACGAAGCAGTCGTCCCGGCCCGCATCGCGCGACAGCGCGAACGACGCAAAGGCCGCCTCGAGCCATTGCGCCCCCTGCCCCACATCGTCGAAATCCAGCACGCCGTTCACCGCGTTGCCGACATACAGCAGGTTGCCCGCGTGATAGTCGCCGTGCAGCCAATGCGCCTGCCCCGTGAGCCACGCCGACGCCGCGTCGAGATGCGCGCCGATCCGCCGGATCACCGTGTCGTAAGCGTCGCGCAGGTCGCGCGGCAGCGACGGCATCGCGCGCGCCGCGACGCGCGCATGGCGTGCGGACAACCATGCCAGCGGCGCCGCTTCGCTTGCGGGTATCGCGGCCAGCGCCATATGCAGATGCGCGAGCGTGCGCATCGCATCGGTCGCCCCCGCATGCGGGTCGTCCGGCAAGCCGGGACGGCCGTCGATATGCTCGAACAGATGCAGCCAGCTTCCGTCGGACGTCTGCACGCCGGTTTGCGCATCGATGGTCGGCCGCAATCGAGGCAGCGCGGGCAGCGTCGACGCGGTGCCTGCATCGCCGAGACGGCCGAGGATCGACGCCTCGCGCCGCATCTGCCCGAGCGGCTTGCCGGCCCACGACACACGCAGTACCGTGCGCCCCGCATCGCACTCGACGAGATACGTTTTGTTAGTATGGCCCGACGCCAGCGCCTGCAGGCGCGCCGGCCCGATGTTCCAGTACCGGTGCAGCCACGGTTCCAGCGTTTTCACGTCACTCCTACTCGTTCCATTGACCATGTCAGAGCGTCCTTCGGCCCGCATGCGGGACATCAACATCGAATGGCTGACGCAAGCCGCCGAATTCGGCCATCTGTTCCAGACGCGCTGGCTCGGCGAGCGCTTCTTCCATTTGCCCGGCGACATGCTCGCGCTGCAGGAACTGATCTGGCGCGAGCGCCCCGACTGCATCGTCCAGACCGGCATCGCGGCGGGCGGCGGCGTGGTGTTCACCGCGTCGATGCTCGAGCTGGCGGGCAACCAAGGCCGCGTCGTCGCGATCGAACCGCGCCTGCGCGACGAGGTCAGGCAGCGCCTGCACTCGCACCGGCTCGCCCACCGCATGGTGCTGATCGAAGGCGAATCGTGCGCGGCCGACACACTCGCATCGGTGCGCGCGCAGATCGGCGACGGCGCGCGCGTGATGGCGATCCTCGATCTCACGCATACGCACGCGCACGTGCTGCGCGAACTCGAATGCTATGCGCCCTTCGTGACGCCCGGCAGCTATGCGATCGTGATGGACACCATCATGGAGCACCTGCCCGAGTCGATGTTCGACGGCAAGCCGTACGGTCGAGGCAACAACCCGGCCACGGCAGCACGCGAATTTCTTGCCCGCGACGATCGATTCGAAGTCGACCACGACATCGAGGACCGCGTACTCATGACGCTGTCGCCAGGCGGCTTCCTGAAGCGAGTGCGCTGATCAGGCGGCCGGCTTGCGCGGAGCCGTCGCACGCGGCATAGCTGTCGCGAATCCGCGCCGCCTGCTCGCGCAACGATCCGGCACGCAACAGGCGTTCGAGCGCGTCGGCGATTTCCGCGACGCCGGCCTGCTGCAGATCGAGCACACAGCCCGCACCGGCCCGCTCGACGAAGTGCGCCGAATGGAACTGGTCGTTGCAGAACGGCGACAGCAGCATCGGCACGCCGCACGCGAGCGACTCCATCACCGAATTCGCGCCGCCGTGGCTGACGAACGCGTGCGTGCGCCGCAGCAGCGCCAGTTGCGGCGCGTACCGTACCGCGATCACGCGTTCGTCGCCGGCCGGCAGCAGATCCGAATCGACCAGTTCGCCGACCGACAGCACCAGTTGCGCGGACGCCGCGCGCGTCGCATCGATCACCTTCGCGAACACCTCCGGATGGTAGTAAAGCTGGCTGCCGAGCGACATATAGACGAGCGGGCGATCCGCATCGAGGCGTTCCCACGGGAACGCCGTCTCGTCGCCGCGCGGGCCCGACGGCATCGCGGGGCCGACCAGTTCGACACCGGGCGGCGGCGCGCCGACCAGCGCGTCGGTCGTAAACGCGAGCGTCAGGTGCGGCGACAGCACGTCGCAACCGCGAAAGCGTGCCTCGAGGCCGTAGCGCGCGAACAGCCGCGTGCGTTCCGGTTCGAGCCATCGCACCGTGCGCAGCAGTTCCGAATCCAGATCGTCCGGCAACACCGGATTCAGCGAATTGGACATCGAGACCCACGGCAGCCCTTCCAGTTCGGCGGCGATCGCCGCGGCATAGAGCAGCGGATCGATCACGACCACGTCGGGCTGCCATTCGCGCAGCATCGCGCGGATGCCGTCCACCTGCGCGGGCGCGAGGTCGATCAGCAGTGTGCGGATCCAGTGCCGCAGCCAGTCGGCGTCGCGAATGTTCGCGGCGAAGCTCGCGCCGCGCGACAGGTCGTGGCGCTCGGGCGTCTCGCGCGGCCCGACGAACGTGAAGCCGCCGGCGCCGTCGAGCTGTTCGCTGATGTCGGCCGGCGCATAGAACGCGACGTCGCAACCGGCGGCGCGCAGATGCTGGGCCGGGCCGATGCAAGGATTGACGTGGCCCTTCTCGGGCACCACGCAGAACAGGATGCGTTTCATGAGCGGCTCAGCTTGGGCGATGCGCGGCATCGGGATGAAGGCGATCGAGATGATCGAGAATCAGTGTCAGCGTCGTCCACAGCACGCGTTCGGTATCCGTCTGCAAAGCGGGCGCGGCCAGGCCGAGCATGTCGGCGAGCGCATGCGTGCGGTCGCGATCGAGCAGCGTCGCGAGATCCATCGCCGGCGCGAGTCGCCCGCGCTTGGGGCCGTGCACGAGACGGTCCGGCAGGTTCAGGCGCGCACCGAGATCGCGCAGGCACTGCTTGTCCGGGTCGGGCGCGAGGCTCGTCAGATGCGCGACGACGGCGGTATCGACGAACGGCGGATGCAGCTCGACCGATGCGGCGTCGAACAACGCGTGGCACAGCGGCAGATAGTTGGCCGACCGGTCGCGGCGCAACACCTGATCCGCGCCGTCGCCGGTGATCGCCACCTCGACGCCGTCCGCCGCCATCGCGTCGGCCAGCAGCAGCTTCGCGACCGGATGCAGGTTGAACATCGGCTCCTCGACCGCACGGGTCGTCCTCGGCAGCGCCGCGATGAAATCGGCCTCGTTCGCGCGCACGATCTTCACGTTCGCCTGCATCAGCGTGGCGAGTTCGAGCGCCGCGTCGAGTTCGCAGTAATCGGGCATGTCGGTCGCGAGAATGTAGGCCGTCACGTGCCGCAATGCGCCGAGCTCGCGCAGCAACGCGAGCAGCAGCGCCGAATCGAGCCCGCCGCTCAGGGCCAGCGCGACGCGCTTGCCGCTGTCGAGCGCGCACTGCAGCGACGCGCGCAGCACGGTGTCGAGGTCGGCATGCCGCGGCCGCTCGGGCGCCGGCTGCACCGTCAGCCCTTGCGGCGACCGGATCAGTGCATGACCGGGCGGCACCGCGAGCACGTCGCGCAGCACGGTGCGGCCGACGAGGCGCTCGCCGCTCAGGTAGCCCGCGATGGCGGCCGCGTCCGGCGCGCCGGCCGGTTGCCCCGACGCCCGCAATACGGCGCGGATGCCGGACGCCGACACGCCGCTGCGCGGATGGTAGTGCAGACGATCGAAACCGAACGGGTCGCGCGTGCCGGCGATCATGGATAACGAGCCTTCAAGGTGTCCACTTCAATGCGTTTGAGGATGCGATGCGGCGCCACCGGCGCGCTGCCGCCCTGGCAATGCAGGCACGCTTCGAGCGGCGTCTCGCGTTGCAGATAGGCGAGCATCGCGTCGAGCATGCCCGCGTCGTCGCGCAACGGCAGGCCGTCGGCCTGGAAATCCTTCTCGCCTCGGTACAGCGTATGGAAATGCGCGGGACGCGTGCACGTGTAGAACATGCCGTCGCGAATCATATGGCAGCGCTCGCGAATCCAGCAATCGTGATAGATGCGTCGGGCTTCGTCGCGATCCGTGCCCGGCTGGGCGCGGTTCATCGTCGTGAATACGTCCTGCACCTTCCAGTTCAGACGCACGTCGAAGCGCGCGGCCTGGTGCTCGACATGCGCGACCAGGCCGGCGGAAAGCGCCGGCTTCGGATAGCGCGAGATCGTCAGCGCATCCACCGCTTGCCAGAACGCGTCGGGCATCTCGCCGAGTTTCAGGCCGTTCGTCGTGACCGAGATCACGGGCGCGATGCCGGTGTCGCGCACGCGTTCGATCAGTTCGACGAGTGACGGATGCAGCAGCGGTTCGCCGCCGACCAGCTTGAACATGCGCGGGCGCAACACCTTCGCGGCGTGGCGCAGATCGGCTTCGATCGATTCGGGGCTGGCATGCCACTCGGGCAAAAGCGGCGACAGCGAGCAGCATTCCGCGCAGGTCAGGTTGCAGTGATCGACGATATGCGCTTCCAGCGAGCGCGTCTGGATGCGCCCGTCCTCGACGCGGTAATCGCGATCCAGCGGCGGCGGAAACACGTGCTGCCGCTCGCCGGGTCGCGGCGGATTCGGGATCTTGTTCGGATTCGCACTCACATCAGCTTCCTGCTTCCATGCAACGGGAAAAGAAATCGACCAGATGGCCACGCGCGTCCACCATCGCGGACGCCATCGTCACCGCGCCGTTCAGGTGCGACGCGAAGCGCGATGGATCGTCGAGCCAGCCTTGCACGATCCACAGCTTGAGCGCGTGCTGCAAGCATGCGGCATCGACCGCCCATGCGATGTTGGCCAGGTTCACCGGCCGCACGCGCCGGTAGGCGCGCACGAACGCTTGCGCGAGGTGCGGCGCTTCCAGCGGCAAATGATTCAGGCATCGCACCAGCTCGTATTCGCGAGGCGCGCCGATCGACGCTTCCCAGTCGAGGATCAGCGGCGGCAGCGTGCCCGTGAACAGATAGTTGAACTGGTTGTAGTCGTTGTGGATCGGGTGCTGCGGATCGTCGGCCGGAAACGCCTCGATACTGCCCGGATAGTAGCGATCGAGCATGCGCAGCGCGAGATCGACATAGCGGCGCAGGTTCGCGGCGGCGGTGGCGTTCGCATCGGCTCGATCGAGTGCATCCAGCAGACTGGCGCGTACCGCATCCGCGTCGATCGAGGCCAGCCGCGCGCGGATCGTATCGAGCGACGGCAGATGCAGGGGTTCGAGGCTCAGGTGCAACGCGGCCAGACTCGCGCCGAGCGCCTCCCATTCGGTTGGCGAGAACGTATCGTAGGTTCTGAATTGCCCGGCTTCCCACCGCGTCAGCATCGCGTGCGAATGCTGCCCCGACCACAGCGATTCGCCGGACGCCGTACGCTCGAGCGTCTGCACATGGAAACGGCTGTCGCCATGCGTTTCCAGATGCGCGAGGACGGCGGTTTCCTTGACTGCGCGCGCGTGGTGTTCGAACGCATAGAGCTTGACCGCCACATCTGTACCGCCGGCAGCCGGCAGATGCCACACCCGTTCGCTGACCTGCGTCGGCGGGCCGCTGCGATGGAGCCCATAGGCGTCGCGAATCTCGTCGAAGGTGACGGCGAGCGAATCCATTCAGATGTGCTCGGCCGGCCCGTGCCGATACGGATGACCGGTCAGGAACGTGTTGTGTCCGACGTAGCGCAGCTTGTACATCGCAGGCCGGAACAACACCGACGGATCGTTGTTCGCGATGCCGAGCAGCGGGTACAGGTCGCGCCGCACGAAGAATGCGTTGTTGCCCATGTCGTCGCAGCAGACGAGCTCATAGCCCTTCTGCCGGCCGAGATGAACGAGCGATTCGAGGCTCGCGCCGTAATAGGTCGAGCCGTCCCATTCGTGGTCGGGATTGAAGCACATGACCCAGCGCTCGGGCGGCGTGTAGTACGGGTTGTATTCGATCACGACGATGCGCGGCTCAAACGCTTGCAGGCCGCGCCACACCCAGTAATCGTTGCCGTCGATGTCGATCGACAGCAGGTCGAAGTCGGTCGGTACGTTCGCGTCGGCGAGCAACTGGTCAACCGTGTCGGGCTGCACGCGATCGTGATGCAGGCGGACGCGCTCCACGCCCGCGTAGTGCGCGGCAAGCTTGCCGAACCGGTATGCGCTGCCTTCCACGAGTACGCCGGCCCAATCCTGCTCGCGCAGCAACCGCGCGGTATTGCTGTTGCGCAGGCCGTCGCTCGCGCCGATATCGACGCAGAAGCGGTTGGTCGGCGCGATCCGCTCCATCAGGCGCGACAGGATGCCCTCCTCGGTGCCCTGCGCGTACAGGCTGGGCGCGAGGCCGGACAGGTCGAGCGGGAGAGGATGATCCTGCATCGAGGGCGGCTCCGGGGCGAAATGGGGAATGATGGGTGGCGTTGGATGGGTAATTTACCCGAAGTCGATTGAGCAGAGGAAACTGGAATGGGCGCGTGGCCGGGTTTTGCCGCGGCAGATATGAAAAAGCCCGCATCGACATGGCTGTCGATGCGGGCCTGTAGCGCTTCCGGCTGTTCGCCCCGGGGCGAACCTATCCGAATGTTTGTGTGTGAGGCATAAACTGATGGCCAAGGAGCCACTTTATGCCACGCAAACGCAAGGAAGAAGTGACGATTGAACCGGGCAAGGGCTTGAACCTGGACCCGGAACTGATCAAGCAACTGGTACCCGGCACGCTGGATCGGGCGACGATCAACGAGCAGCTTGCGGCGCTCAAGAAGGCAATCTTCGAACGCGCGCTGGGCGGTGAACTGACCCACCACCTCGGCTACGAGAAGGGCGATGCCAAGCCGGCAGGCCGCACGAACCATCGCAACGGCACCAGCCGCAAGCGCATCGCGACCGACGATGACCTGCTCGACGTCGAGATTCCGCGCGATCGAGAAGGTACCTTCGATCCGGTGCTGATCGCCAAGGGCGAGCGACGCTTCACCGGCTTCGACGACAAGATCATCGCGATGTACGCACGCGGCATGAGCGTGCGGGAGATTCAGGGTTTCCTGCTGGAGATGTACGGCATCGAGGTGTCGCCGGACTTCATCAGTACGGTGACCGATGCCGTGATCGACGAAGTGCGCGAATGGCAGCAGCGGCCGCTCGAGCCGATGTACCCGGTCGTGTTCTTCGACGCCTTGCGAGTCAAGATCCGCGACGAAGGCGTCGTGCGCAACAAGGCGATCTACCTGGCGCTGGGCGTGCGCCGCGACGGCACACGCGACGTGCTGGGCCTTTGGATCGAGCAGACCGAGGGGGCCAAGTTCTGGCTGCGGGTAGTGAACGACCTGAAGCTGCGCGGCGTGCAGGATATCCTGATCGCCGTGGTCGACGGCCTGAAGGGCTTCCCGGAAGCGATCAACACGGTGTTCCCGGAAACGACGGTCCAGACCTGCATCGTGCATCTGATCCGGAACTCACTGGACTTCGCCAGCTGGAAAGACAGGAAATCGGTCGCAGCGGCGCTCAAGGAGATCTATCGGGCACCGTCGGCCGAAGCCGCCGCCGTGGCGCTGGACGCGTTCGATACGAGCCCGTGGGGTACGAAATACCCTCCGATTGCCGCGCTCTGGCGCCGAGCCTGGGATCAGGTGATTCCGTTCTACGCCTTCGCGCCTGACATCCGGAAAATTGTATATACGACCAACGCGATCGAGTCGCTGCACATGCAGCTTCGGAAGATCATCAAGGCGCGCGGCCACTTCCCGTCGGACGAGGCCGCGCTCAAACTGATCTGGCTGGCGCTGCGCAACGTCGTTGCCAAGTGGACCGGCTCCCGGCACGATTGGAAGAGCGCGATGACGCAGTTCGCACTGCTTTACCCGGAACGATTCAACATTGGAGTCTGAATATCAACCCGCCTCACACACGGAATTCCGGATACCTCCCCCGGGGCGGTAATGGCTAACCTGGACCCACGACCGGACAAAACCTCAGGACACTTACTCCTGCCCCTGACTCGTCAGGAACTCCTCGTAATTCCCGCCGAAGTCGAACAGCGTGCCGTCCGTGCGCACTTCGATGATCCGGTTCGCCAGCCCGCTCACGAACTCGCGGTCGTGCGACACGAAAATCAGCGTGCCTTCGAACTGCTCGAGCGCGATCTGCAGCGACTCGATCGATTCCATGTCCATGTGGTTGGTCGGCTCGTCCATCAGCAGCACGTTGTGGCGGCCGAGCATCAGCTTGCCCCAGATCATGCGGCCCTTCTCGCCGCCCGACAGCACCTTCACCGACTTCTTGATGTCGTCCGACGAGAACAGCAGACGGCCCAGCGTGCCGCGCACCATCGTTTCGTCGTCGCCGTCCTTGCGGTACTGGTCGATCCAGTCCATCAGCGTGATGTCGTTCGGGAATTCCTCGTACGTGTCCTGCGGCATGTAGCCGACATTCGCGTTCTCGGACCACTTCACCGTGCCGTGATCGAGCGGCAGCGTGCCGAGCAGCGAGCGCAGCAGCGTCGTCTTGCCCGCGCCGTTCTCGCCGATGATCGCGATGCGCTCGCCCGGCTGCACCGACAGGTTGAAGTTCTGGAAGATCGTGCGATCGTACTTCTTCGTGATCTCTTCGGCGACCACCGCGACGTTGTGGAGCTTCTTCTCGAACTCGAAGCGGATGAACGGGTTCTGTCGCGACGACGGCTTGAATTCCTCGATCTTGATCTTGTCGATCTGCTTCGCGCGGCTGGTTGCCTGGCGCGCCTTCGACTTGTTCGCCGAGAAGCGGCGCACGAAATCCTGCAGTTCGGCCACGCGCTCCTTCGCACGTGCGTTCGCCGCGGCCTGGCGTTCGCGCGCCTGTGCCGATGCGAGCATGTAGTCGTCGTAGTTGCCCGGCCAGACCTTCAGCGTGCCGAAGTCCATGTCGGCCATGTGCGTGCACACCGAGTTCAGGAAGTGACGATCGTGCGAGATGATGATCATCGTCGAGTTGTACTCGTTGAGCGTATGCTCGAGCCAACGGATCGAGTTGATGTCGAGGTTGTTGGTCGGTTCGTCGAGCAGCAGCACGTCCGGCTTCGAGAACAGCGCCTGCGCGAGCAGCACGCGCAGCTTCCAGCCCGGCGCGACGTCGGCCATCGTGCCGTTGTGGAACTTCTCCTCGATGCCGATGCCGAGCAGCAGCGCGCCCGCGCGCGCTTCGGCGTCGTAGCCGCCGTATTCGGCGAACTTGCCTTCGAGCTCGGCCGCGTGCATGTAGTCGTCGTCGGTGGCTTCCGGGTTCGCGTAGATCGCGTCACGCTCGGTCATCGCGGCCCACATCTCGGTGTGGCCCATCATCACGACGTCGAGCACGCGCACGTCCTCGTACGCGAACTGGTCCTGGCGCAGCTTGCCGAGGCGCACGTTCGGCTCCAGCGCGACGTTGCCGCCGCTGGGCTCGAGGTCGCCGCCGAGGATCTTCATGAAGGTCGACTTGCCACAGCCGTTTGCGCCGATCAGACCGTAGCGGTTGCCCTCGCCGAATTTGACCGAGATATTCTCGAACAAGGGCTTCGGCCCGAATTGCATCGTGATGTTGGCAGTAGAAAGCACGGCAGGTCCCGTTAAGAGAGAAATCGACGGAAAACCGTGTATTTTAGCAGGTGTCGGCGAAACTGCCGATCGCACCGCCCCGGCAGCCCATTCCAGGCCCGCCGCCCGGCGGCCCGTCAACACGACGGCACGCGCTCCACCGCCGTCTTACCGGAATCCCGCATGCTCGCCAGCCAGCTTCGCGAACAACTCGTCGGCGCATGGCGCCTCGTGTCCTACGAAGTCCGTCCGTGCGACGGCGGCGCGGTCGCCTATCCGCTCGGCCGCGACGTGCGCGGCTGGATCCTCTATACGCCGGACGGCTACATGTCCGCCCAGCTCATGGCCGCCGGTCGGCCGCGCTACTCGAACGGCGACCTCCAGGGCGGCACCGACGACGAATGCGCGGCCGCCGCGCGCGGCTATATCGCCTACTCCGGCCCCTTCCGGGTCGCCGACGACGGCACGCTGACCCACGAAATGGACGTCAGCCTGTTCCCGAACTGGATCGGCAACGTCCAGCAGCGGGCCGTCATGCTCGACGGCGATCGCCTGCAGCTCGGCACCGTCGCGCCGGTGCGGATCGATGGCCGCGAAGGCAACCCCGTGCTGCTGTGGGCGCGCGCGGGCCGCTGACGCGCATTACTTGCCGGCCTTCCTGGCCGCCTTCTGCGCCGCCTGAGCCTTCATCTGCCCGAACAGTTCCGAGCACGGCACGTCGCGGTTGTTGCTCGGCGCGATCAGCGGGATCAGCGCCGCGAACGGGTTGATCAGCCCGAGCCCGATCATCGCGCCGGCGCGCAGCGCGAGCGCGCCCGCATCGACGCCGACCTTCGGGTTCTTGAACGTGCCCTTCGCATACAACGGCGAGCGCAGCGAGAAGATCCGGAAGCCCTTCGTGTGCGGATGGATCTTCAGGTCGAGCGATTCGTCGCGCAGGTTGACCGGGCCGTCGACGTTGATGAGCGCATCGTCGGTATCGAGCGCGAAGACCTTCGGATCGAGCATGCCGTCGGTCGCCACGAAATCGATTGCCGCACAATTGATGTTGACGTCGCGGTTGCCGAACAGCTTCTCGTAGACGACGTTCGCGACGTTCAACCCCGCAGCCTCCATCAGCAAGCGGCTGATGCGGCCATTGGTGATCAGCGCCTTCACTTCGCCGGTGGACGTGGCCGCGAGCGCGGCCGGCGAATTGCCGGTTGCCGACAGCGACGCGTCGCCGTTGATTTCGCCGAACGCCGTCTGCATCACCTTCTGCGTCGGGAACAGCTGCTTGAGTTTCAGATGCCGCGCGGCCAGCGTGAAGCGGCCCTTGAGTGGCGTGCGGCTACCGTCGAGACGCGCGTTCGTCGCGAGCGTGCCGCCCGCGACGCCGAACTGCAGCGGCTCGAGCGACAGCACGCCGTCCTGCAGCAGGATGTGCGTGTACAGGTTGCTGATCGGCAACTGCGCGCTCTTGATCAGCTTGCGGCCGGTGAACTTCACGTCCGCATCGATCGCGCTCCAGCGTTCGGTACGGAACGTCTCCACCGGCAGCACGCGGTCCGGCGGCTGGCGCGTCGTGTCGCCGCGCTTGGCCTTGCTTGCGGCCGTATCGGCGCCGATCACCGGCGCGAGATCGGAGAACTGCAGCAGGTTCGACACGAGTTCGCCCGACAGCTTCGGCCGCGGCTCGCGCTGCGCCCACGTGAGCGTGCCGCCGAGATCGCTGCCGCCGACGCGGCCGTTGAAGTTCTCGTAGCGGAAGGTGCTCGCATGCGGCTTGAAGTTGCCGATCAGGCGCCCTTCGGTCGCGTAAGGCGGCGTATCGGGCAGCGTGATGCCGGTGAGCTGGTAAAGGTGCGACATCGACGTGCCCTGCAGCCACAACCGCAGGTCGAGCGACGCAAGATGCATCGGATCGGTCAGCGTGCCGACGATCGCGAGCCGCGTATCGCCGGCCTTCACGTCCGCCTGCAGCGGGAACGGCCGCGACGTATCCTGGATCGCGAGCACGCCGCCGACCTTGCCGGTGCCGTTGATCGGCACGTTCTTGTAGCGGCCGCCGACCTTCAACCCGAAGGCATAGGTCGGGCCGGACGGCTTCGCGGGCGCCGCGGCCCCGCTCGCGCCGGACGCGGCAGTGGCCGCCGGCGCGGAACGTTCGGATGAAGCGGACGAAGCGGATGAACCCGACGAACCGGAAGCCGCCGACGCAACGACACTCGCGGCCGACGCGCCCGAGGCCGCGGCCGCACTCGCCCCCGACGCGCTCGACGCGGCTTCCGCATCGGCCTTGGCACCCAGTTGTGCGGCGCCATGCTTGCCGACGCGCTGCGCCGACGCCGCACGCGACGTCTGCTCCTGTTCCTTCAGCACGTCGCCGAGCGGGATCGGCTGGCCGAGCGTATCGATCGCGACGGTCAGGTCGGCCTTCGTGATCGCGTCGCGATACGTGACGGTGCCTTTCGCGAAACCGAAGCTGTCGAGCCGCACCTTCCACCGCGACGGCTGCGACGATTGCTTGAACTGGAAGGTCCACGTATTGCTGCCGTCCGCGCGCCGCTCCAGATCGACGGCCGGATTCACGACGTCGATCGACGGGATGACGATTTCATGCGCGAGCAGCGGCAGGATCGCGAGATCGAAGTGCGCGGCATCGAGCGTCACGAACTTGGGCGCCTTCGCCCAGTCGGGATTGCCGATCTCGAGCTGCGTGGCCGAGAAGCTCGGCCAGGGCACCCACGCGCGCCAGCCGGTCTCGCCATCGGGGCGACGCCAGCCGACCTTGAGATCGCCGTTGATCGCGAACGGACGGCCGAGTGCGGTACTCACCTGTTCGTTGACCCACGGCTTCGCGCGATTCCAGTCGAACGTGAAGAGAAAGACGCCGGCCGCCGCGATGAGCACCGCGACGATACCGACGATCCATGCAGCCGATTTGCCGATGGCTCGGGTTAGCGTCATGGCGGTTCCGTTGTTGTTCTGAAGCGTTGCCGCACCATGCCGGTCCGCTTGCGTGGACGAACGGCGCACGACAACGGCGGCTTTTCAATCGGTATTATGACGCACGACATGGCGGCCTTCCGGCGCCATTAACGCTTTTTTTCATTTGTGACATGACATCCCCCACCGGCCTCATCGAAGCGCAGCACATCACGCGGCGCGATGCCAGCAGCGGCAAGACGCTGCTCGCCCCGACCGATTTCAGCCTCGCCGCGGGATCGAGAATTGCTGTGACGGGCCCGTCCGGGTCGGGCAAGAGCGTGCTGCTGCGCGCGCTCGCGTTGCTCGATCCGCTCGACGGCGGCCGCCTCCTGTGGCGCGGCCGCGGGATCCGGCGCAGTATGATTCCGCGCTACCGGCGCAGCGTCGCCTATGTCCGCCAGCGCCCCGCCCAGATGGACGGCACCGTCGAGTCCCAGCTGCGCTACCCGTACTCGCTCGCGATCTATCGCGACGTCGCGTTCGATCGCGCGCGCGCCGAAGCGCTCGCCGCGCAGGCCGGCCGCGGCGCCGACTTTCTCGACAAGCGCGCGAGCGACCTGTCCGGCGGCGAGGCGCAGATTACCGCGCTGCTGCGCGTGCTGCAGCTCGATCCCGACGTGCTGCTGCTCGACGAGCCCACCTCCGCGCTCGATCCCGAATCGGCGCGCGCGATCGAAGCGCTCGTCGGGGCGTGGTTCGACGCGGCGCCCGACGCACGCGCCTACATGTGGATCTCGCACGATCCGGCCCAGGCCGCGCGGATCGGCGCGATGCGGCTCGTGATGCAGGCCGGCGTATTGCGTGCGGCCAACTCGACGGAGGCTGTGCAATGAGCCCCGCCCTGCAGGACCTGAGCCTCGTCGACGTCGGCATCGCCGCCGCGCTCGTCGCCGTCAACGGCGCGATCTCGGCGGCGCTGTCGCTCGGCCTCGGCCGCAAGCTCTCGCTCGCGGCGGTGCGCACCGTCGTGCAGTTGCTCGCGATCGGTTACGTGCTCGGCTGGGTGTTCGGCCATCCGCACTGGTACGTCGTGCTGCCGCTCACCGCGCTGATGACGCTGATCGCCGGTTTCGCCGGCGCGGGGCGCGGCAAGCGCACGTACCGCGGCCAGCGCATCGACAGCATCGCGTCGATCTGGTTCAGCAGCTGGTTCGTCGCGGCGGTCGGCCTGTTCGTCGTGATCCGTATCCATCCGTGGTTCGCGCCGCAGTACGCGATCCCGATCCTCGGCATGATTCTCGGCAATACGCTGACGGGCGTCTCGCTCGGTGTCGAGCGGATGATGGAAGAGCTCACGGCGCGCCGCGATCGCGTCGAAACCGCGCTCGCGCTCGGCGCGACGCGCTGGGAAGCCGCGCAGGACGCCGCGCGCCAGGCCGTGCGTGCGGGCATGCTGCCGACGCTGAACCAGATGGCGGTGGTCGGCGTCGTGAGCCTGCCGGGGATGATGACGGGCCAGGTGCTGGCCGGCCAGTCGCCGCTGCAGGCCGTGCGTTACCAGATCGTGATCATGTTCCTGATCGCCGCGGCGTCCGCGCTCGGCACCGTCGGCGCGGTGCTGATGACCTATCGCCGGCTGTTCTCGGCCGATCACCGCTTTCTCGCGTCGCGGCTCGAGGAGCGCACGCACTGACGCGGCGGCAGCGCGCGCATGCGAAGTTTCATCGGGATGTCATGAGCGGAAGGACAGGATGCGGGCGAGCATGACGTGACATCCGCATGACGTCACGCATCGCGGTTGCACGGCCGTGGCGCCGTACTGCGGGGCACGCAGCGGACGCCTTACGACGGCGACACGGCACGGCGTGCTCGCCGTGCTCGCGTGCCGCCCTGCCCGCTCCCCGCCAATCGAACCGGTTGCGCGCGCACCGGACGAAACGCCGGCCCGCGCACCGCTCAATGCTTGATCGACACCGTCACCTTGGTGCCGTCGCTCATCGTCACGGACTTCGACCCGCCGTTGGTCGGAACCGACACCCACTTCACCTGGCTCACCGACACGACGTCCGGACATTGCAGCGACTTGCCGCCGGCCGTCACGCTGCGCGTGCCCTTCGGCGCGGCCGCCTGAAAGCTCAACTGCACGTTGGCGACACCCTTTGCATCGACCGACGGTGCGAGCCGCACCTGGGTCTGCCGCACCATCGCGCCGTTTGCGTCGCGCGGCAGATTGCCGGCGTTCGGACAGCCGTCCGGCATCGCGACCGCACCGCTCGGCGGCACCGACTTCCAGTTGAAATCGTCCGTCTCGCCCGAGCGGATCTTGCGGGTTTCCTGCGTATTGCCGAAGGTCTTCGAGTCGACCTTGACGGTGTATTCGAGCTGTCCCGTCCCGCCGCCCTTCAGGCTGCCCTTGACCGGCGGCGCCGCGAATACGCTCGCGCTGACGCACGCCGCCGCGAACACGACCGACCACGATGCGGCGACCGATAAGCTGCGTTGGCTCATGCTGACCTCCTTGTAATGCGGCGGCACGCGCGTGCCGCGCGGTTTTCGATGCATGATGCGCTGCCAGTCTACCGCCAAGCGGGATGCAATGCGCCGCAAACGCATCGGGTGTTACCCCGCTTGCGTTCGCGGCGCCGCAACCTTACGCGCTGCCCTCAGAAGCCGCTCAACACCAGCTTGCCGATCGCGCGTCCGCCCTCGAGCATCTGGTGCGCGCGCCGCACGTTCTCGGCATTGATCGTGCCGAGCTGTTCGCCGAGCGTCGTGCGCAGCGTGCCGCCGTCGACGAGCCGCGCCACCTCGCTCAGGATCTTGTGCTGCTCGATCATGTCCGGCGTCTCGAACATCGCACGCGTGAACATGAACTCCCAGTGAAACGCGGCGCTCTTCGCCTTCAGCAATTCGACCGGCACCGGCTTCGCGTTCTCGACGATCGTGCAAATGCCGCCCTGCGGCCGGATGACTTCCGCGGCAGCCGGGAAATGATGGTCGGTATCGTTGAAGATCAGCACGTAGTCCACGGCCGGATGGCCGGCCTCGCGCAATTGCGCCGGCAGATCGCCGAAATGGTCGACCACCGCATCCGCGCCCAGCGCACGCACCCATTCGGCCGACGCCGGCCGCGACGCGGTCGCGATCACCTGCAGCTTGCCGAGCGTCTTCGCGAGCTGGATCGCAATCGAGCCCACGCCGCCCGCGCCGCCGATGATCAGCACCGACTTGCCGGCGTCCGCGCCCTGCGGCGACACGCGCAACCGGTCGAACAGCGCTTCCCACGCGGTCAGCGCGGTGAGCGGCAGCGCGGCCGCCGCCGCGAAGTCGAGCGTGCGCGGCTTCAGCGCGGCGATCCGCTCGTCGACCGCGTGGAATTCGCTGTTCGCGCCGGGCCGCGTGATGCTGCCCGCGTAGAACACTTCGTCGCCGGGCCGGAACAGCGTGACCTCGGCGCCGACCGCGACGACCGTGCCGGCCGCATCCCAGCCGAGCACGCGCGGCGTCTCCTCGATCTGCGGCTTCGGCGCACGCACCTTGGTGTCGACCGGGTTCACGGAAATCGCGTCGACCTTCACGAGCAGATCGCGCGGGCCCGGCACGGGCTGCGGCAGTTCGACGTCGAGCAACGCTTGCGGGTCGTCGATCGGCAGATAACGGGTCAATCCAACGGCTTTCATCTCGATACTCCTTTCAGGGAATCCGGCAGGCTGCGGCGCAACCTCCATGCGTGCCATCGTAGGCGCCCCGATCATTCGAGAAAACCGCTATATTTCCTGAAACATTTTCAGGAATTTCAGAATAATGAGGTCCGAACCAATTTCGGCGCCCGACAAGCCGCTCGACCTGCTCGACGTCGCGCTGTTCGTGCGCGCGGCACTGCTCGCGAACGTCAGCGCCGCCGGGCGCGAATTCGGCGTGTCGGCCGCCGTCGCCAGCGCGCGCATCGCGCAGCTCGAACGCCAGCTCGGCGCGCGGCTGCTGCACCGCACCACGCGCCGCATCAGCCTCACGCAGGATGGCGAAGTCTTCATGGCGCGCGCCGACGCGCTGCTGGCGGCCGCCGATGCCGCGCGCGCATCGGTCGGCCACGGCCGCAGCGAGCCGTACGGGCGGCTGAAGGTGTCGATGTCGTCGTCGTTCGGCCGCCAGCACGTCGCGCCGGTGATTCCGGCGTTCCTGCGCCGCTACCCGTCCGTGTCGCTCGATCTGCGGCTGTCCGACGAGATCGTCGATCTGGTCGACGACGGCTACGACGTCGCGATCCGCCTCGGCGCGCTGAAGGATTCGACGCTCGTCGCCCGCAAGCTCGCCATCAATCGCCGCGTGCTGTGCTGCTCGCCCGCCTATCTCGCCGAACGCGGCACGCCGCGCCATCCGGCCGACCTGACGCAGCACGAATGCGTGATCCTCGGCGACCAGCGCGACTGGTCGTTCGCGACGCCGCAGGGCCCGTTCACGGTGCGGGTCGGCGGGCGGCTCGTCGCGAGCAACGGCGAGGCGATCCGCGAAGCGCTCGTCGACGGCTTCGGGATCGCGATCAAGTCGACCTGGGACGTCGGTCCGCTGCTCGCCAGCGGCGCGCTCGTCACCGTGCTCGACGACTACCCGTTCGCCGAGGACGTCGCGATCTGGGCCGTTTATCCGAGCCGCGCGCACGTGCCGCTGAAAACGCTCGCGTTCATCGCGTTCCTGGCCGAGCATTTCGGCGATCCGCCGTACTGGGACCGAGCGGACGGGCGATAGCGGCGGCGTTCGATTCGCGCAGCGGGCGTGCCGGTTCGAGTCCGGCCTCAGGATTCGTACCTGCCGCGATCGCCCGTCCCGGCCAACCGGCTACAATGGCGCGTTCGCGACGCAATGGCCTGCAGCCGCACGGGGCCCGCGTTCGCAAGCGGCCGCCCGTGGGCCGCGCGCGTCATTCATTCGTCTTCCTACCACTCGTCATGACCCACAATCTCGTCATCCAGAGTCTTTCGCCGCTGTCGGACGCCCATCACAAACCGCTGCTCGCGCTGTCGCGCGGCACCCGCATCGTGCAGACCGACGATCACGCGCTGCGCGTCGAAAACGCGAGCCCGGCGCAGCGCCTCGACATCGACGCATACTGCGGCACGCATGCGCTCGACTTCGGCTTCGTCGAGGCCGGTCTCTCGCTCGGCGATTTCGGGCTCGCGGTGATGGACATGGATTCGACGCTGATCACGATCGAATGCATCGACGAGATCGCCGATTTCTGCGGACTGAAAACGCAGGTCGCCGAGATCACCGAAGCGGCGATGCGCGGCGAGATCCGCGATTTCAACGAAAGCCTCACGCGCCGCGTCGCGCTGCTGGCCGGGCTCGACGCGCACGCGCTCGAACGCGTGTACGAGGAACGGCTGCAACTGTCGCCGGGTGCCGAGACGATGCTGGCCGGCGTGAAGGCCGCCGGCATGAAGACGCTGCTCGTGTCGGGCGGCTTCACGTTCTTCACCGAGCGGCTGAAAGCCCGCCTCGGTATCGACTACGCGCATGCGAACACGCTCGAGATCGTCGACGGCAAGCTCACCGGCAAGGTGCTCGGCGAGATCGTCAACGCCGACGTGAAGGCGCGCCTGCTGCGCGAGACGTGCGCGTCGCTCGGCCTCGAGCCGCGCCGTGCGATCGCGATGGGCGACGGCTCGAACGACCTGAAGATGATGGCCGAAGCCGGGCTGTCGGTTGCGTTCCACGCGAAGCCCGTCGTGCGCGACGCGGCGACGGTCGCGTTCGACCATGTCGGCCTCGACGGGCTGCTGCGGCTGTTCTGATCCCGCCGCACCCTCAATGAAAAACGCCGGCGCGATAAGGCATCGCGCCGGCGTTTCATTTTTGTGCCGGACGTTGCCGGCCGGCGATCAGCCGAGTGCGGCCTGCATCGCGCGCTCGATGTCCGCGCGCAAATCGGCTTCTTCTTCCAGACCGACGTAGAAACGCACCAGCGTGCCGCGATGCGGCCAGTCCGGACGCATCGACGCGACGTCGTAAGGCATCGCGAGGCTGCATGCGCCGCCCCAGCTCCAGCCGATCGCGAACAGCTCGAGCGACTCGACGAAACGGTCGACCTGCTCCGCGCTGTAGCGTGCGTCGAACACCACCGAGAACAGCCCGCCCGCGCCGGTGAAATCGCGCATGAACGACGCGTGCCCCGGGCAGTCGGCGATCTGCGGATGCAGCACCGCCGCGATCTCCGGCCGCGCCTTCAGCCATTGCGCGAGCGCGAGCGCGCTCTTGCCGTGCGCGTCGAAGCGCACCTGCATGCTCGGCAGACTGCGCAGCACGAGCGAGCAATCGTCGACCGACACGCCGATCCCGCAGCGCATCCGCGCGAGCTTCAGCTTCGCGTGAAGTTCCGCGTTCGCGGTGATCGTCGCGCCCATCAGCACGTCGCTGCCGCCCGACTGGTACTTGGTCAGCGCCTGCACCGAAATGTCGATGCCGTGCTCGAACGGCTTGAACGCGAGGCCCGCCGAATAGGTGTTGTCGATCGCGGTGACGATGCCGCGCGCCTTCGCGGCCGCGGTGATCGCCTGCACGTCGGGCACTTCCATCGTCACCGAGCCGGGCGCCTCGATCCAGATCAGACGCGTGTTCGGCTGGATCAGATCGGCGATGCCGGCGCCGATCAACGGATCGTAAAAACGCACGACGATGCCGAAATCGTTCGCGAGCCAGTTGCCGAAATCGGCGTTCGGGCCGTACACGTTATGCGGAATCAGCACGTCGTCACCTGCTTTCACGAGCCCGAAGTAGACGTTCATGATCGCCGCGAGGCCCGACGGCTGCAGCAGCGCGTGCGTGCCGCCCTCGATCTCGGCGAGCCGCTGCGCGAGCGCGAGCGACGTCGGCGTCGCGTGCAGCCCGTAGCGCCACTGGTTGTCGTCGTGCCAGACCAGCGCGCGCATCGTCGCGAGATCGGGGAACACGACCGTCGACGCGCGCGCGACCGGCGGCACGAACGAACGGAAGCCTTCGGGAACGACGTCGTCGGGTTGCACGATGCGGGTTTGCAGCGCGCGCTTGGAAGTGGATGCAGTCATGACTGGAGGCCGGGCACGAGGCCGTTCGGTTGCGGAATATGTCGCTAGAGTAGCCAAAATCGGCGCGCTTGGCCCGGTACAATGCGCGCCGCGCGCACCGAGCCAGCACGCACTCAGTCGTCGGTACGCAGGTTGACGACGCCGCCCACCGTCTCGATTTCGCGCACGCGGCCGTCGCGCACCTGCAGCGCCGCGCGCTTGCCCGGCGCCAGACGCAGCACGACCGGCTGCGGATCCGATTCGTCCGAATTCATCCGGTCGGCCTTCAGGTCGCCCGTCGCGTCGAAACGGCCGATCCACACACCGGTGATGTTCGTGCCATCGTTCGACTCCTCGATCTCGAGCGTATCGCCGTCGCGGTCGCCCGCGAGCAGCACGACCTCGCCCGTGTCGGCGAACTGGTATTCGCCGTGCACGCCTTCCTCGTCCGTCTTGGGGCCGAGATGCACCACGATCGGCCGATCGCCGAGCGTGCCTTCGTAGCGCGGCAGACGGGCGAACTCGGGATTCGGCTTCAGCGGCCGCGCCGGCGCCGGTTCATCCTGCTGCACGCCGGGTGCAACCGCCTGCGCCGCGACCACCGTCGGCATCGCGATGCCCGCTGCGAGCGCGCCCGCGACGACGAGCGCTCGTTGCCATTCCGAATATCGACCCACCTTGTGTTGCTCCTTGCTTCAGATTCGCCCGACCATCGCGGACCCTGCCGGGTCGAGACCCGGCGCTTGCGTCACCGCGCAAGCCTGCGCCGTGAATGCGTCGGCGTGCGCGTTTCGCGTCAGCCCTGCATCAGGCTTTCCACCGCATCGCGGCGCGGAATCGGCGCGACCGCGCCGTAACCGGTCGTCGACAGCGCCGCCGCCGCGTTCGCATAACGCGCGGCCGCGAACGGATCGTCGCCCGCGACGATCCGCGCGACGAACGCGCCGCCGAAGCAGTCGCCCGCGCCGGTCGCGTCGACGGCATCGACCGCGAAGCCCGGCACGACGCGCCGCTCGTGCGGCGTCGCGACATACGCGCCTTCCTTGCCGAGCTTCAGCGCGACGACCTGCGGGCCGTGTTCGAGCATCGCGTCGACGATCGCGTCGCGATCGTTCGCGCCCGTGAGCGCCGTGACGTCGTCCCAGCTCGGCAGGCAGATGTCCGTCTGGCGCAGCGCCTCGCGCATCACTGCACGGGCACGCGGCAGCGGCCACAGCTTCAGGCGCAGGTTCGTGTCGAAGCTGACCTTCGCGCCGTTGCGACGCGCGTGGTCGATCGCCGCGAATGCCGCGTCGCACGCGGACGTGCTGATCGCAAGACTGATGCCCGACAGGTGCACGGCCTTCGCGGCCGCCAGCGCGTCGAGCGGCAGGTCGCCCGTCGCATAGCGGCTCGCGGCCGACCCCGCGCGCAGATAGTCGAACTGGTGGCCGCCGACGCCGTGCGTGACGAAATACACGCCGGTCGGCGCCGTGCGGTCGATTCGCACGTACGTCGTGTCGACCTGCTCCGCCGCCCACATGTCGGCCAGCAGGCGGCCGAACGGATCATCGCCGATCGCCGATACGAAGCCCGTCGATGCGCCCTGGCGCGCCGCCGCGATGCAGAAATTCGACGTGTCGCCGCCGAAGCCCTGCAGGAATTCAGGGCGCCCCGGCTGCGACTGGTTGAATTCGATCATCGCCTCGCCGAGCGCGAGGATCTCCGGAAATGCAGCGGTCATCGCTTACACCTCGCCCCACAGATCGTGGCCGTCGGCGCCCGTGATCTTCACGGACACGAAATCGCCGACCTTGTAGCGCTTCGATGCCTTCGCCGCCGGCTCGACATAGACGACGCCGTCGATCTCCGGCGCATCGGCTGCCGTACGGCCGATGCCGCCCTCTGCGCCGACTTCGTCGATCAGCACCTTGAGCGTCTTGCCGACCTTGCGCTGCATGCGGTTCGCCGACACTTCCTCGGCCACTTCCATGAAGCGCGCACGACGTTCCTCGCGGACCTCGTCCGGCAGCGCGCCGTCCAGGTCGTTCGCGGTCGCGCCTTCGACCGGCGAATACGCGAAACAGCCGACGCGATCGAGTTCCGCTTCGCGGACGAAGTCGAGCAGCGTTTCGAACTGTTCTTCCGTCTCGCCGGGGAAGCCCGCGATGAACGTGCTGCGGATCGTCAGGTCGGGGCAGATCTCGCGCCACTTCTGCACGCGCTCGAGCACCTTCTCGGCGTTCGCCGGACGCTTCATGCGCTTGAGCACTTCCGGGTGCGCGTGCTGGAACGGCACGTCGAGATACGGCAGCACGTGGCCCTTGAACGGACCTTCGGCCATCAGCGGAATCACTTCGTCGACGCTCGGATACGGATACACGTAGTGCAGGCGCACCCAGGCGCCGTACTGCGCGGCGAGTTCGCCCAGCGCGGCGACCAGGTCGGTCATGCGCGTCTTGATCGGCTTGCCGTTCCAGAAGCCCGTGCGGTACTTCACGTCGACGCCGTATGCGCTCGTGTCCTGCGAGATCACGAGCAGTTCCTTCACGCCCGACTTGAACAGGTTCTCTGCTTCCAGCATCACTTCGGCGACCGGGCGCGACACGAGGTCGCCGCGCATCGACGGGATGATGCAGAACGTGCAACGGTGGTTGCAGCCTTCGGAGATCTTCAGGTATGCGTAGTGACGCGGCGTGAGCTTGATGCCGGCCGCGGGCACGAGGTCGACGAAGGGATCGTGCGGCTTCGGCAGGTGCGAATGCACGGCCTGCATCACTTCGCCCACCGCGTGCGGGCCGGTGACGGCGAGCACCTTCGGGTGGACTTCCTCGATCAGGTTCGAGCCGCTCGCGCTCGACTTCGCGCCGAGGCAGCCGGTGACGATCACCTTGCCGTTCTCGGTCAGCGCTTCGCCGATCGCGTCGAGGCTTTCCTGCACGGCTTCGTCGATGAAGCCGCAGGTGTTCACGACGACGAGGTCGGCGCCGTCGTAGGTGCCGGAGATTTCATAACCTTCGGCGCGCAGTTGCGTGATGATCTGTTCGGAATCGACGAGCGCTTTCGGGCAGCCGAGGGATACGAACCCTACTTTGGGGGATTGAGACATCTGGAATGTGGGGGCCTGGCAGCAAAAGCGTGAGTTTACAGCGATTTAGGGGCGGCGAGCCAAAATGAGCGAGCGGCGGCTCGCGTCGATCGGCGGTTCGAGTATGCGGCGCGATGGGCAATCGACAAGGACAGGGAGCTTGATGCGTCCCTTTCACTCCGGGACGAGGGATTGTCTGCTTACCATCAACGGCACGTCAGCAGGAGCGCGCAGCATGTTTCTGCGCGTGGTCGCGGACGGTCAGGTGCCAGCCGGCTCTGTGCGGGTTGCTGACGGCTTGATGGATTGAGCCGGATCGCGCCTGCAAGCTCAGGCGCGGCACGCCCAGATCGGGAACGCCGGAATCCAGCGACGGCCGCGAGCACAACCGCGAGCGCTTCAAAGCTCAGTCGATGGACTCCTCTCGTTTACAGCCTGCTGGTGACGATCCGCGCGCATGAAGAATCGGACACGAAGAGCAAGCGCGTTAAGGCGGCAATCCGCCGACAATGCCAGGGCTGAATCGCCGGTATGTGACGAGCGCCGATCCGCATCAGGAAGGATGCTCATTGGGCGGCCGCCCAGGTCAACCCAAGAGGCGCAGCACGACGCCATCGAGAACGAATCTGCCCCGTTGATCCGCTTGCGAATTTGTACCCAATTGGGTACATTTCTTCGCATGATTACTTTGCTGCGTTCCGACGAATTTAACGACTGGCTTGCCAGCCTCCGCGACCAACGCGGCAAGGCCCGGATCACTGCCCGACTGGTCAGCGCGCAACTCGGCAACTTCGGCGAGTACCGTGTGCTCGACGAAGGCGTCTGGGAAATGAAGATCGATTTCGGGCCGGGCTAGCGGGTCTATTACGTTCGACAAGGCGAAGTCGTCTACTTCCTTCTGTGCGGCGGCGACAAGTCGACGCAGAAGAAGGACATCAAGCGCGCGGTGCAGATGGCGCGCGAACTGAAGGAGTAACCCATGACCAACTACACCGAATTCGATGCGGCCGACTACCTCGACAACGACGAGGCGATCGCGGAATTCCTCGCCGTTGCAGCCGAAGATCCGAATCCCGACGTGTTCCTCGCGGCCGTTGCGGCCGTCGCGCGAGCGCGCGGCATGACGAAGGTTGCGGCGGCCGCCGGCGTCGGTCGCGTCGCGCTGCACAAGGCGCTGACGCCAGGGGCGCATCCGCGCTACGAAACCGTGCAGAAGATCTTGCGTTCGCTCGGCCTGCGAATGAGTTTCACCGTCGCGCATTGATCCCACGAAAAGACGAGCGATGCGCTTATCGTGTTTGTTAACACCACTCGCCGGAGGTGTCACATCTGCGTGAGTAGTAGTGCTTGATAAGGCTCAATATTCCGACCAATCCTATCGGAAATAGAGCTGTACATCGCTACTATTACCCCATGATCGAAAACCGTAAGAAAAATCGACTGATCGGCGAGTTCGGTCTCTTTGTGCAGCAGCATGGCCGAAAAGCCCAGCGGCGCTGCCCCCGAATGATCGACAGTACTGTCACCGACTCGTAAAGAAATTGAAGCGCCTTTTTGCCGATCGAGCTATCCGCCCTACTTGCTGGCGACGGAAACATGGAATCGGAAGTCACCGAAATCAATCGTGTATGGTCTGCCGTCTATGCGCATCCAGCTTGGTCTGTAAAGCAAGGGCACGGTAGCTTCCTTACTATCGAATTTGGACAACCAGAACTGCAAATTCGAGAGCCGATGGACGCCCGACCGGAAGCCTCTCCAAAGGTCCGCGAGAGCCTAGCCCGGAGACTCGTAACCGTAACGGGCAACTGGCACCTGTGGATCTACTGTTGCAAATGGGTAATCTCAGCGAATGGCACTGACATCGCGCGCAGCGAGTCGTCGGACAGTGTTATCGCTTTGGCGACGCAAAAAATCGATGGCCAAAAGATACTGTCAGTCACACAGGGGGCGAGCCCCGGATCATGGGTATTTAGTTTTGACTTGGGTGGAGAAATACGAACGCACCCTTACAATGAAGATCCGCTGGTAGAACAATGGTATCTGTTTGAGCGCGAATCCGGCAAAGTCCTTGCAGTACGAGCAGACGATCGATTCTCCTACGAGCACGGCAACATCGCCCCAGATAATAAAATATGGAATCCGATCGATAAGAACGCACGATGTTCAAGATGAACGACTAACTGTTCCCTCTGCTGCCCCCCGGTTCGGGAGCACGACCAATGAAGCGCTACGCTGCCGCCTCGAGGACCGACTGCCCGAGGATGCCGATCGCCGACGCTACCCCCAACAACCAACGTGGCTGGGCGACAGTTCCTTGAACATGATAAGAATCCCCCGGCGCTGGTCGACAACCCCGCACCGAGGATCATTCGGCCGAGCAGCAGGTGAAGCGTGAGCCTATCGCCACCGACCAACAGCTTTCCCATCCCAATCACGGCGCCGATGGAGATGAGCATCAACAGTTCTTTGTCGTGGTCGTTCAACTGCATCTCTTCCTCCTACGACGACAGGCCCGTCGGATAGACCGTACGCTGAGCGAGCGGGCCGTTATCACCCGCCGCCTCGGCTTCACGACATCGGCCGCGACGCTGACGTGAACTAAGCGGTCGAACTCGTTGATGAACTGGTCGAACGGAAGATCGGACGCCGCAATACGGCGCGCAACCTCACGCGGCGCGCCGCACATCGAACAGCCGAAGTCGGTCGCACGTCCCGTGAGGTAATCGCTGTTCAGCACCCCGCCGACGGCGCAACTCAGCGCCGGGCCGCGGTATCCCAACGTGATAGTGACCGCGTTTGCGCCGAGCAGGGCGCGAACGACACCACTGCCCCGACCCGTCGAACAAGAATCGACACGAATTCGAGCACCCGCTATGCGAAAATGCGGCATCCGCTCTCTCCAATCGATACCCAACGGGGCCCGCATGACCACCCACATCACGATCGAATTCACCGAGCACGCCGCGGAAACCATCGGCGAGCAAACCAGCACCAGTTTTTCCTACGATCAAGGTGCGCACGTGCCGCAACCTGGCGATTTCGTCGAGCTCGAGAATTCGCATCAGACTTTTCTCGTGATCGGCCGCGTGTTTTCGCTCAAAGCGAACTACAGCGCCGTCAAGCTCGTGCTCGACCTTCCTCCGTCGGACGACGATCAGGATTTCGGTTCGGCGCACTGAGCAGCGACGGAACGCGTCGCGCTCATCCGCACCGCCGACCGTTGCGCGTCGCGCAACGCGGCTGCGCCAGCCCGCGGCGCCGCAGGCCAGCCTTAGCCCGTCGATTCGAACGCCAGGCCGTGTCCGAACAACCCGAAACGCTGCGCGTCAGTGCGCATCCGGAAACACCGGCGCCTTCAGACACCGATCGAACCACGCGGCATCGCTGCCACCTCCTAGCGGCCACAACTCCGCGTCGAGTTGCGGCAGGCCGGTCACCGGCACCGGCGTACGGTTCTCGCCACCGGACGCCGCGGCACGCACCCATCCCGCCTGCGCGCTGTCGCCGTCGCATGCATGCGCGCCTTGCGCTTCGCAGAACGCCACCGGATGCACCTTCCCGCCGTCGGCCGCGCTCACCAGGCGGTACTGATAGACCGCGCCGGTCGCCCAGTCCTCGCTCTGGCTGCACACCCGTGCGTGATGCTGCACATGAATCGCGCCGAAACACGCATAGGAAACGCGCGCGCCGCTCGCATCGTCGGGGATGAAATCGCAGTTTGCATCGAAGCCGGCCAGCGGGCCGCCGCTGTATTTCGCGAGCCACTGCCGCTCGGCCAGTGCGCGCCCGATCAGCCCTTCACCCGATCGGTCGGCCAGCACCGCGGTGCGCCGATCGAAGGCCTTGCGCACTTCGTCGACGGCCAGCCGATGGCCGTCGTAATCGGTATCGAGCCGTTTGTTGCGCGCGTCGAGCCAGCGGCGCTGGCTACGCACCAGCATGTCGCGGACGGCGGTATCCGGCGCGGCCTGCAGCGCGCCCGCATAGGCCGTGTTCAACCGCGCATCGGCCGCGCGCAGCGCGGGGCTCGCGCAAATGCGCTTCTCGATCGGCTGGACGGCTTTCGCGCAATCCATCGCAAAGCCCGGCACGGCCAGGCCGACACCCATCGTGAACATCGCAGCAAGACCGGCCAGCCTGCCGGTCGATGCCGTTCGAATCCGTCGCATGCTCTCTCTCAGTCGGTTTGTTTTTCTCGGCCGCCCGCATCGACGCGGCATCGCACATCTCGCCATGCATGGCACCCGCCAGCGCATTTCGCGCAGCGCCGCTCATGGTACGACAGGCAAGCGCCCGCGCGGGCACGAGCGCGCACCATCACGCGCGGTGCGGCGCGGCTTTCATTCGTATGGACTGGATCTCGATCGACTGGACAACGGCAATGCCCGCGCACACGGGGCACGGGCATTCGGTGCCGACGATCCTGAACGACCGTCGGCGATCTTTCGGCAGGCGGCGGCGCATCGTCGTCCGAATGCACGACGGCGACCGGCCGCCCCGCTTCGCGGCGCCGACGCCCGACGGCTCGCGCCGCCCCGGCCGGCCTGCCGCGAATCCGTTACTTCTTTTCGGGCTCCGATGCGCCCGGCTGCTTGAACGGGAACGTGCTGAACATCGACTTCGCCTGGTTCTGCATCTGCTCCTGCATCTGCACGAACATGTTCTTCGACTGCTCGATGTAGCTCGTCATCATCCCTTGCATCATCGGCGCCTGCATGTTCATGAACTGCGACCAGACTTCCGGATTCATCGCGTTACCTTCGTAGAGGTTCTTCGATTGATCGGTGAGCTTGTTCTGGATGTCGATGAATGCCTGGATATTCTTTTCCAGGTACGTGCCCATCATGCCCTGCATCGCATGACCGTAGAAACGGATGATCTGCGACAGCATCGACGACGAGAACATCGGCACGCCACCGCTCTCCTCCTCGAGGATGATCTGCAGGAGGATGCTGCGCGTCAGGTCTTCGCTGGATTTCGCGTCGACGACCTTGAAATCCTCCTGCTCGAGCACGAGCTGCTTCACGTCGGTGAGCGTAATGTACGTGCTTGTCTCGGTATCGTAGAGCCGGCGGTTCGGGTACTTCTTGATGAGCCGTTCGGCCGTCTTCTTTGTAGTAGTCATGTAACGCCTTTGAGTGCAGCGTAGCGCAAGTGACGAATCCCCGCCGCCCGAATCCGGGAGGCGGGGGCCTTCGGAAAACGTCCGGCTGCGCGGCCACCCGGCCCGCGCAGCCCGGACGCTCAGCCCATGTGCAGGCCGCCGTTCAGCGAGAAGTCGGCGCCCGTCGCGAAGCCGGAATCGTTCGACGCGAGCCACGCGACGATCGAGCCGATTTCCTCCGGCCCGCCGAGACGCCGCACCGGAATCGTCGCGACGATCTTCTCGAGCACGTCGGGGCGGATCGCCTTCACCATGTCGGTGCCGATGTAGCCCGGCGACACGGTGTTGACCGTCACGCCCTTCGTCGCGACTTCCTGCGCGAGCGACATCGTGAAGCCGTGAATGCCGGCCTTCGCGGTCGAGTAGTTCGTCTGGCCGAATTGCCCCTTCTGGCCGTTCACCGACGAAATGTTGATGATGCGGCCCCAGCCACGTTCGACCATCCCGTCGATCACCTGCTTCGTCACGTTGAACAGGCTCGTCAGGTTGGTGTCGATCACGGCGGTCCAGTCTTCGTGCGTCATCTTGCGGAACACGACGTCGCGCGTGATGCCCGCGTTGTTGACCAGCACGTCGATCTCGCCGACTTCCGCCTTGACCTTGTCGAACGCTTCCTTGGTCGAGTCCCAGTCGCCGACGTTGCCTTCCGACGCGATGAAGTCGTACCCGAGCGCCTTCTGCTCCTCGAGCCATTTCACCCGGCGCGGCGAGTTCGGGCCGCAACCTGCGACCACCTTGAAGCCGTCTTTCGACAGGCGCTGGCAGATGCTGGTGCCGATGCCGCCCATCCCGCCCGTTACGTACGCAATTCGCTGAGACATAAATCTCACTCCATTTTTTGGTTTCGAGAGCTGCCGAAGGCCCCCTCTGACTTCACGTGACGCCGGCCGAAGCCGCAATCGGCCGGCGCACGGATTCGGTTCGCCAGTGGCGAACGGCGGTTACGGACAGCCGGTTACGGACGTTCGACCGCGAGCGCGACACCCATCCCGCCGCCGATGCACAGCGACGCCAGCCCGCGCTTCGCATCGCGCTTGACCATCTCGTGCAGCAGCGTCACCAGAATCCGGCAGCCCGATGCCCCGATCGGGTGCCCGATCGCGATCGCCCCGCCGTTCACGTTCACCTTCGACGTGTCCCAGCCCATCTGCTTGTGCACCGCCAGCGCCTGCGCCGCGAACGCTTCGTTGATTTCCATCAGGTCCAGGTCGCCCGGCGTCCAGCCCGCGCGCTCCAGTGCACGGCGCGACGCCGGCACCGGGCCCATGCCCATCACGCTCGGGTCCACGCCCGCGTTCGCGTATGCCTTGATTCGCGCGAGCGGCGTCAGGCCCAGCGCCGCCGCCTTCTGCGCCGACATCACCAGCACCGCCGCCGCGCCGTCGTTCAGCCCCGACGCGTTCGCCGCCGTCACCGAGCCGTCCTTCGAGAACGCCGGCTTCAGCCCCGCCAGCGACTCCGCCGTCACGCCGTGACGCACGAACTCGTCGGTCGCGAACTGCAGCGGCTCGCCCTTGCGTTGCGGGATCGACACCGGCACGATCTCGTCGGCGAAGCGCCCGGCCTTCTGCGCGGCTTCCGCCTTGTTCTGCGACAGCGCCGCGAACGCGTCCTGCTCTCCGCGCGTAATCCCGTATTCCTTCGCGACGTTCTCCGCCGTGATGCCCATGTGGTACTGGTTGTACACGTCCCACAGCCCGTCGACGATCATCGTGTCGACCAGCTTCGCGTCGCCCATCCGGAACCCGTCGCGCGAGCCCGGCAGCACGTGCGGCGATGCGCTCATGTTCTCCTGGCCGCCCGCGATCACGATCTCGGCATCGCCCGCGACGATCGCGTTCGCCGCCAGCATCACAGCCTTCAGGCCCGAGCCGCACACCTTGTTGATCGTCATCCCCGGCACCGCGCTCGGCAGCCCCGCCTTGATCAGCGACTGCCGCGCCGGGTTCTGCCCGGAGCCTGCCGTCAGCACCTGGCCCATGATCACTTCGCTGACCTGCTCGGGCTTCACGCCCGCACGCTCCAGCACTGCGCGGATCACCGTCGCGCCCAGTTCGGGCGCCGCGATCTTCGCCAGCGAGCCGCCGAATTTGCCGACCGCGGTCCGTGCGGCCGATACGATCACTACATCCGTCATTTCCCTGTCCTCCAGGCCCGCACGACACGGCGCATCGTTACCGACCCTGTTAAAAAAACTGCGGTGCGCCGGACAGCGTGCGCCGCTGTCCGGTTTTCGTCAATCGCGCTGCAACACGTAGCGCCCGGGCGCCGGCTCGATCACCGGGAATTGCGCGGAACCCGGCTGGGCCGGCGGCGCGACCTTGCGGCCGCCGTACGCGTCGAGCCACTCGACCCACGTCGTCCACCAGCTTCCCGGCTGCTCGGTCGCCGCGGCGAACCAGTCGTCCGCGGATTCGGGCAGCTCGTCGTTGACCCAGTAGCTGCGCTTTTTCTTCGCCGGCGGATTGATCACGCCCGCGATGTGCCCCGACGCGCCGAGCACGAACTTCAGCGGGCCCGAGAGGATCGACGTCGATGCGTAGGCCGTCTGCCACGGCACGATGTGATCCTCGCGCGAACCGTAGATGAAGGTCGGCACGTCGACCAGCGACAGGTCGACCGACTCGCCACACACGGTCAGCGCACCCGGCTCGCGCAGCTTGTTTTCGAGATAGGTATGGCGCAGATACCACGCGTACATCGGGCCCGGCAGGCTCGTCGAATCGCTGTTCCAGTACAGCAGGTCGAACGGCGCGGGCGTACGGCCCTTCAGGTAGTTGTCGACGACGTAGTTCCACACGAGATCGTTCGGCCGCAGGAACGAGAACGTGTTCGCGAACTCGACGCCGCGCATCAGCCCCGGTTGCGTACCGGTCTTGCCGCCGATGGTCTGCTCGCGCATCTGCACGTGCGCCTCGTCGACGAACACGTCGAGGATGCCCGTGTCGGTGAAGTCGAGCATCGCGGTGAGCAGCGTCATCGACGCGGCCGGGTGCTCGCCGCGCGCGGCGAGCACCGCGAGCGCGGTCGCGAGCATCGTGCCGCCGACGCAGAAGCCGAGCGTGTTGATCTGCTCGCGGCCGCTGACCTGCTGCACGGCGTCGATCGCCGCGAGCAGCCCTTCGTTCATGTAGTCGTCCCACGTCTTGTGCGCGACCGATGCATCCGCGTTGCGCCACGACACGAGGAACACCTGATGGCCGTTCGACAGCGCGTGCGCGACGAGCGAATTCTCGGGTTGCAGGTCGAGGATGTAGAACTTGTTGATGCACGGCGGGACGATCAGCAGCGGCCGCTCGAACACCTTGTCCGTCTTCGGCGTGTACTGGATCAGCTGGATCAGGTCGTTCTCGTACACGACCGCGCCTTCGGTACATCCGAGGTTCTTGCCGACCACGAACTGCGATTCGTCGGTCTGCGAAATCTTGCCGCGCTGCAGGTCGCCGAGCAGGTTCATCATCCCCTGCCGCAGGCTTTCGCCCTGCGTTTCGAGAATCGATTTCTGTGCGTCGGGATTGAGTGCGAGGAAATTGCTCGGCGCGGCGGCGGCCGTCCATTGCTGGACCGTGAAACGGATACGCTCGCGCGTCTTCGGATCGGTCTGAAGCGCGTCGGCCAGCTCCTGCAGATAGCGCGCGTTGAGCAGATACCAGGCGGCCGCGAAGGCATGCGCGGGCGATGACTTCCACGCGTCGCCGCTGAAGCGGCGGTCTTTCAACTCCGGCGACTCGAGCTTCGCGGCGGCCGCCTGCTGCATCAGCGTCATGCAATCGCGCGCGTAGTCGGCCTGCAATGCCTGGAGCCGTTCCGGCGGAATCGCGGCGACCGGCAGCTTCAGCCCCGCGAACGGCGACGCCATCGCGCCGAGGTCGGGCATCGACGGCATCTGGAACGGAAACGACGTCGGGAACTGGAATGTCGCGAACGGGTTGACGGAGGCCGATGCCGTCGCGGCGCGCGCCGGGTCGGCAAAACCGCGCCACGCGTTCAACCACGACTCGAACATCTGCTGCATCGGCTGGGCGGCCGGATCGAAACCGGGACTGCCCGCGGAAGTGCCCGCATGAGCGGACGTCGACGAATTTTTCGATGCTGTCATTACCTGCCTTACCGGTGATTCGTGAGCGTCAATCGTGAAATCCTGCTCGCGCGCGGCGCGCCGGCTGCGAGCCGGGCCGTCATGCTCTGGAGAGGCGTCTCCAGATTCTGCCGCAGTGCGGTATTTTTATCATTATCGTTTTCCCCATGTGAAGCGTCCGGTCAAACCACTGAACATTTCCGCACGGAGATAATCCGCGCACGACAGACGGGACAAGGGTTTCGGTGAAACATAAAACATTTTGCTTGACTTGACCTCGGGATTTTTCATTCAGTCGCGCATGCACCGCCGCATTGCCGCGCCAATATCGAGATAACCCGATTTCGCGGCGCAACAAAGCCGGCGCGCATGCGCATGCGATCAATCGGCCAGCCAGATTGCCGCGGCCATGCGGCCCGTCACGCGGTCGCGCCGATACGAATAGAAACGTGCGCGTTCGGCGACCGTGCAGGCCGTCCCGCCGCTCACGTGCACCACGCCCGCACGCGCGAGTCGCAGCCGCGCGAGCGCGTACAGATCGGCAAGAAACTTGCCGGGTGCGCCGTCGATCGCGACGAACGCATGACGGGTTTCATCATGCTCCGACTGCGGAGCCGTGTCGAGAAACGCGTCGCGCACATCGACGCCGACCTCGAACGCCTGCGGGCCGATCGCAGGCCCGAGATACGCATGCAGCGTGTCCCTCGCGCCGCCCGCGAGCGCCGCGACGCGCGCGGCCGTCTGCTCGACGATGCCGGCCGCGAGCCCGCGCCAGCCCGCATGCGCGGCGCCGACCGCGCGGCCCTGCGCGTCGCACAGCAGCACGGGCAGGCAATCGGCCACCATCACCACGCAGACGGCGCCGGCCTGATCCGTGACGCTCGCGTCGGCCTGCACCGGCGCCGTGGCGGCAGGCGCCGCGGCGATCACCTCGTCCGCCCGGACGATCCGCGCGCCGTGAACCTGCTCGAGCCATGCGGCGCTCGACTGGCCAGCGAGGGCGAGCACGCGTGCACGATTGACGGCGACATGGTCGGGATCGTCACCGGTATGCAGGCCGAGATTCATCCCACCCGGCAGCGCGGCGCCATCCTGCCAGCGCCCGTACGGGCCTTCGCTCACACCGCCGTCGCGCGTCGTGATCAGCGCGCGCACGCGCGGCGACACCCGCCAGTCGGGTCGTACGCAGTCCTGCCACGTCAACGGCGCCAGGTTCGTCATCGGCACTCACTCCTCCTCATCGTCCGGGTACGGCTCGTCGTCGTGATACTCGCCGCCGAAATCGTCATCGTCGTAGACACCGTCGTCGTCGAACTCCTCGTCGCCCTGCCCGAAGCCGAGCGCCGCGACCAGTGCGTTCATGTCGTCCGGCAGCGGGCAGCGCCACTGCATCGCCTTGCCCGTGACCGGATGCACGAGGCCGAGCCGCCACGCATGCAGCGCCTGTCGTGCGAACCCGTCCGGCAGCGGCGCGACCGAACGCTTGCCGCGCGCGCGCCCGTAGACCGGATCGCCGAGCAGCGGATGCCCGGCGTGCGCGCAGTGCACGCGGATCTGATGCGTGCGGCCGGTTTCGAGATCGCACTGAATCGCCGAAACCGGCTGACGTTGCCACAGGCATGTGTCAACCGTACGGAAATGCGTACGCGCGGGCTTGCCCGACGCGCCGGTGACCACGGCCATGCGCGTGCGCTCGCGCGGGTCGCGGCCGATCGGCGCGTCGATCGTGCCCTCCTCGGGCATCGTGCCCCACACGAGCGCGAAATAGCGGCGCTTCACCGTGCGGGCCTGCAACTGGCGCACGAGGTCCGTCTGCGCGGCCAGCGTGCGGGCGACCACCATCAGGCCGGACGTTTCCTTGTCGAGCCGGTGGACGATCCCCGCGCGCGGCAGGCCGGCCGCCGCGTCGCCGTAGCGATGCAGCAGACCGTTGAGGATCGTGCCGCTCCAGTTGCCGGCGGCCGGATGCACGACGAGACCGGCCGGCTTGTTGATGACGACGAGCGCGTCGTCCTCATAGATCACGTCGAGCGGCACGGGTTCCGGCGTGAACGCGAGCTGCTCGGGCAGCAGATCGGGCACGAGCTCGATCTTCGCGCCGAGCGGCACGGGCTGGCGGATCTTCGCCGGCGCGCCGTCGATGAGCACGCGCTGCGCCTCGATCCAGCTCTGCAGGCGGCTGCGCGAGAATTCGGGGAACAGTTGGGCGAGCGCCTTGTCGAGACGTTCGCCGGCGAGCGACAGCGGCACTTCGACGATGCGCGGCGCCTCATCGGCCGCCACGGACGGCACAACGGGGGGGTGCAACACGTCGCCGGCCAGATCGTCGTCGAGGGAATCCCCCGACGCAGCGTCGGCGGGCCGATCGCTTGGGCTATAATCTTCGCGATTTGGTGTGCCCGGCTGGGCATTCTGCGAACTTGAACGGGTCATTTAGACTGGGTCACCGAGACTTGAAGCTAGGACATGCGAGCATGATGAATTCGACCAAACGTACGGCCAGAACCGTCGCCGCCCGGGCTGCGGCGGTAGCGGCCGTGGCCCTCATCGCCGGCTGCCACGGCTTGCCGCAGAAGCAGGACGAGACGGCTACCTGGTCGAACAACAAATTATACTCAGAGGCCCAGGACGCACTGTCCGGCGGCGACTGGGGCAAGTGCGCGAAATATTTCGAATCGCTGCAAGGCCGCGATCCGTTCGGCCATTTCGCGCAACAGGCACAGATCAACGTTGCATACTGCAACTGGAAGGACAACGAAGCGGCAGCCGCCGACCAGGCCGTCGACCGCTTCATCCAGCTCCACCCCGATCATCCGGATATCCCGTACGCGTACTACCTGAAGGGGATGATCCACTTCAACGACGATCTCGGCCTGTTCGGGCGCTTCTCCGGCCAGGACATGAGCGAACGCGATCCGCAGGCGCTGCGCGAATCGTACGATGCGTTCAAGGTCGTCGTCGATCGCTTCCCGAAGAGCAAGTACGCGCCCGATGCGGCCGCGCGGATGCGCTACATCGTCAACGCGCTCGCGTCGCACGAAGTGCACGCGGCCGACTACTACTATCGCCGCGGCGCGTATGTCGCGGCGATCAACCGCGCCCAGCTCGCGATCAAGGACTACAAGGGCGCGCCGGCGATCGAGGATGCGCTGCACATCATGATCCTGTCGTACGGCAAGCTGAACCAGCCGGAACTCGCCGAGGACACCAAGCGCGTGCTCGCGGGCACGTTCCCCGACAGCCCGTACGTCACGGGCCATTCGCGCCCCGGTGCGAAGAAGTCGTGGTGGCAGTTCTGAAGCACGGCGCGATGTAACACCGTTGCGCACACAAAAAACCCGGCCATCGAGCCGGGTTTTTTCATTGGCGCCGCATTCGGGCGGCGCCACGGCGTTCACGCGGCAAGCGCCGCGCGTGCGGTCACGCGCCCTTGTCCGCGCGGTGCTCGTCGAAGAAATCCTGCACGACCGCGATCTCGCGCGTGCGCTTGAACGGCGGCAGGCTTTGCCAGATCCGGCGCCCGTAAGGCTTGTCGACGAGTCGCGTATCGCAGATCATCAGCACGCCGCGATCCGTCTCCGCACGAATCAACCGGCCCGCACCCTGCTTCAGCGTGATCACGGCCTGCGGCAGTTGATGCACGGCGAACGGGCTCAGCCCCTTCTTCGTCAACGCATCGAGCCGCGCGGCCAGCACCGGGTCGTCCGGCGGCGCGAACGGCAGCTTGTCGATCACGACCAGCGACAACGCATCGCCGCGCACATCGACGCCTTCCCAGAAACTCTGGCTGCCGACCAGGATCGCATTGCCATACGCGCGGAAGCGGTCGAGCAGCTCGGTGCGGCTTGCGTCGCCCTGCACGAGCAGCGGCGTGTTCCAGCCGCGCGATTCGATCACGTCGCGCAGCTTCGACGCGATCCGGTCGACCGCGCGCAGCGTCGTGCACAGCATGAACACGCCGCCGCCGGATGCCTCGATCGCCGGCAGCGCGGCATCGAAAACGGCATCGGTAAAGGCTGGCGAGGACGGCTGCGGCAGGTTGCGCGGCACGTAAAGCAGCCCCTGCGACTGGTAATCGAACGGGCTGGCGAGCGTCATCGAACGACGCGAGCTGAGGCCCATCTGCGCCGCGTAGTGCGTGAAATCGCCGCGCACCGACAACGTCGCCGACGTGAACACCCATGCACGCGGCACGCCCGCACGCTGCTTCGCGAAAATCGGCGCGACCGACAGCGGCGTTTCATGGAGCTGGACGGTATGCGCGAACACCTCGACCCATCGCACCTTCTCGTTCGGATCGCCGTCGGAGGCCGCCTTGTCGCCGGCCGCGGCCGCGTCGGCCTTCGCAGCCGCTTCCGCCGCGCCGGGCGCGACCCAGCCCGCCAGCAGGTCCTGGAGCTCGCGGGCGCGCCGCAGGCACGCGCCGAGCGATTCCGCGCGCTCGGCCTGGCTCGCGAGCGCCGATGCGAGCGCATCGAGCGCCACGTCGAGCGCGTCGAGCGCACTGAACATCGGGTGATCGTCGCCGAGCTGGGCGAGCGACATGCGCACGATCTGGTCGTTCGCGAACGCGAGACGCAAGTCGCGCGCCGCGCGCTCGAGATCGCCACCGAGCTTCACCCACTCGACCGCGTCGCGCGCATGGCTCAGGCCTTCGGCCACCGTGTCGCGCGCGAGCTCGAGGATCTGCGTCGTCGACAGCGTCTCGCCGAAGAACAGCGTCGCCGTCTCCGGCAGCTGGTGCGCTTCGTCGAAGATGATCGTGTTCGCGTTCGGCAGCAGTTCGGCCATCCCCGTGTCGCGCAGCATGATGTCCGCGAAGAACAGGTGATGGTTGACCACGACGACGTCTGCCTGCTGGGCCTCGCGCCGCGCCTGCATCACGAAGCATTCCTTGTAGTGCGGGCATTCCTGGCCGAGGCAGTTGTCGCGCGTCGACGTGACCATCGACCACACGGGCGCCGTTTCCGGCACGCTCGCGAGTTCGGCCTTGTCGCCGCTCTTCGTGAGTTTCGCGAAGCGGACGATTTCCTGCAGATACGCGGTATCCTGCCGCGACGGCAGCCGGCCGTTGTCGGCCGTGCGTTGCAGGTAGTAATGGCACAGGTAGTTCGAGCGTCCCTTGAGCATCGCGACCGTCACCGGCACCGCGAGCGCGTTGCGCACGGTCGGGATGTCGCGCTGGAACAGCTGGTCCTGCAGGTGCTTCGTGCCGGTCGACACGATCACCTTGCCGCCCCACAACATTGCAGGCACGAGATACGCGTAGGTCTTGCCGGTACCCGTGCCGGCCTCGACGATCAGCGTGTTGTCGGCTGCGTCGTTGTCGGATTCGGCTGCCGCCGCGTCGTCCGAGGCCGGCCCGGCCGTCTTGTCGCCGTCGCCGAGGCGGCGCGCCGGCCGCTTGCGGGTTTCGAAGATCTCGGGCTCGGGCATCCGGCGTGCGGACGCTTCCATCGCCGACGCGACCGCGCGCGCCATCTCGATCTGCGACGTACGCGGCCGATAGCCGTCGAGCACGCGCGCCAGCAACCCGCCTTCGCCGAAGATCGTGTCGAGTTCGTCGACGCGCTTGCGGCTCAGCTCGAAAGTGCCGTCGGGCGCACGAACGCGCCCGGCGGGCGTCGTATCACGCCGGGCATCGGGGGTGGCTTCAAGCGGTGAATTCAAGGCAAGCGTTCCTGTGTCCAGCGCCCGAGCGGCGCCGGCGCTTGCCAGGCCGCGCTCAGGCGCGCTTATCCGGTTCGAGCTGCGATTGCAGCAAAATGATTTTGTCCTTGGCCGCCAGCTTTTCCTTCTTCAGCCGGTGCAGCGTGATGTCGTCGATGTCGGAGTGCCCTTCTTTCAGCTCGATCTCCCGAGCGAGCTGCTGGTGCTGCTCCTGCAATGCAGCCAAACGGTTGTGCAATTCCTGCTGCTGTTCCGTGTGACGGTTTTGCATACCTGCCTCCTCATCGAAGCAGCGCGACGGCTGGCGTGCCGACGCGCCCGAGACTGATCCCGATCAATTCAACACGTTACTGCCCCTGTTGTTGCTGCTTGGCCTTCTCGGCCGCTTCCTGCTGACGCCGCTCGACATCGGCCTGGTGCTGCGCGGCTTCCTTCTGCTTCTGCTCGTAGCGCGTGGCGTTGTCCGCCCGCTCCTGCGCCTTCTGCGCCGCCTGCTGGTGCGCCTGGTCGAGCTTGCGCTGGAAATCCGCCTGCTTCTGGTCGTATGCCTGCTTGCTCGCCGCGCGCTGCGGGCCTTCCGCGCCGCGCTGCGCCTGCTTCAGTGCATTCTGCTCCTGCTTGTCGCGGAATGCAGCCGCGTTGGCCGCGTCGTTCGCCGCCCGCTGCGGCGCTTCCGCCGCATTCTGGGCCTGCTTCAGCGCCTGCTGCTGGTCGCGCTGCTGCGCCCGCACCGCGCGCTGCTCGTCGTTGAGCGCGAGCTGCTCCTGGCGAATGCTTGCCCGCTCCTCGCGCATCTGGTCGCGCGCCTTGCCGAGACAGTGGTTGACGAAGAACGTGCTGTAACAATCGTGCTCCGCCACCGCATAACGATAATCGTTTTCCGCGGAGCGCTGATTGAGCACTTTTTGGCGGGCGTCGAAATCCGGGGCGGCCGAGGCCGCAACGGGCGCGGACGCAGCGGCGTCCGGCGCGCTGGCGCCCGAGGCCTGCGCGAATGCGCCGGAAGGCCCGGCAGACAAAGCGGCGGCGAGCGCTGCGCCGAGCGCGACGAGAGAAATGCGGGAAGTTGGCAACGTCGTAGGAAAGCTGCGGGACATGTGTCAAATTCTATCACCCCCGGCTGGACGCTCCGCCATTTATGGCAAAATGCCCCGCTTCATTCACCCGCGGCCTCTGGCCCGTCGGGCCCGCCGGGCAGCCCGCCGCTCCGGGCCTGCCGGCCCGCGCCGCGATTTCAGCAGGCAGACAAACCATCCACGACATGACGGAAACCGTAGCACTCAAGATCGTACAGCGCATCGCCACCGAACTGTCCGTCCAGCCGCGCCAGGTCGCGGCGGCCGTGCAACTCCTCGACGAAGGCTCGACCGTTCCGTTCATTGCCCGGTACCGCAAGGAAGTGACCGGCAACCTGGACGATACGCAGTTGCGCCAGCTCGAGGAACGCCTCCTGTACCTGCGCGAGCTCGAGGATCGCCGCGCCGCGATCCTGTCGAGCATCGACGAACAGGGCAAGCTGACCGACGAACTGCGTGCCGCGATCGACGCGGCCGACAGCAAGCAGGTGCTCGAGGATCTTTATCTGCCGTACAAGCCGAAGCGCCGCACGCGTGCGCAGATCGCCCGCGAGGCCGGCCTCGAGCCGCTCGCGCAGGCGCTGCTCGCGAATCCGCTGCTCGACCCGCAAACCGAGGCGGCCGCGTACGTCGACGCCGACAAGGGCGTCGCCGACGTGAAGGCCGCGCTCGACGGCGCGCGCGACATCCTGTCCGAACAGTTCGGCGAGACGGCGGAGCTGCTCGGCAAGCTGCGCGACTACCTGCACAACCAGGGCGTCGTGTCGTCGGCCGTGGTCGAGGGCAAGGAAAGCGAGGAAGGCGAGAAATTCCGCGACTATTACGACTACGCGGAAACGATCAAGACCGTGCCGTCGCACCGCGCGCTCGCGCTGTTCCGCGGCCGCAACGCGGGCGTGCTGACGATCAAGCTCGGCCTCGGCGAAGAACTCGACGCGCAGGTGCCGCATCCCGGCGAGGCGATGATCGCGCGCCATTTCGGCATCGCGAACCAGAATCGCCCGGCCGACAAATGGCTGTCCGACGTCTGCCGCTGGTGCTGGCGCGTGAAGGTGCAGCCGCATATCGAAAACGAACTGCTCACGCAATTGCGCGAAACGGCCGAAACCGAAGCGATCCGCGTGTTCGCGCGCAACCTGAACGACCTGCTGCTGGCCGCACCGGCCGGCCCGAAGGCCGTGATCGGTCTCGACCCCGGCCTGCGCACCGGCGTGAAGGTCGCGGTCGTCGACCGCACCGGCAAGGTGCTCGCGACCGACACGATCTACCCGCACGAACCGCGCCGCGACTGGGACGGCTCGCTCGCGAAACTCGCGCGCATCGCCGCGCAAACTCAAGCCGAACTGATCAGCATCGGCAACGGCACCGCGTCGCGTGAAACCGACAAGCTCGCGAGCGAACTGATCGCGAAGCACCCGGAGCTGCGCCTGCAGAAGATCGTCGTGTCGGAAGCCGGCGCGTCGGTCTATTCGGCGTCCGAGCTCGCCGCGAAGGAATTCCCCGAAATGGACGTGTCGCTGCGCGGTGCGGTGTCGATCGCGCGCCGCCTGCAGGACCCGCTCGCCGAACTCGTGAAGATCGAGCCGAAGGCGATCGGCGTCGGCCAGTACCAGCACGACGTGAATCAGCGCGAACTCGCCCGCTCGCTCGATGCGGTCGTCGAGGATTGCGTGAACGCGGTCGGCGTCGACGCGAACACGGCGTCGGCCCCGCTGCTCGCCCGTGTGTCGGGCCTGAATGCGACGCTCGCGCGCAACATCGTCGACTATCGCGACGCGAACGGCCCGTTCCCGTCGCGCGAGCACCTGCGCAAGGTGCCGCGCCTCGGCGACAAGACCTTCGAACAGGCCGCCGGCTTCCTGCGCATCAACGGCGGCGAGAATCCGCTCGACCGCTCGTCGGTGCACCCGGAAGCGTATCCGGTCGTCGAACGGATGCTCGCGAAGATCAACAAGCGCATCGACGACGTGCTCGGCAACCGCGAAGCGCTGTCGGGCCTGTCGCCGACGGAATTCGTCGACGAACGTTTCGGTCTGCCGACCGTGCGCGACATCCTGGCCGAACTGGAGAAGCCGGGCCGCGATCCACGCCCGGAATTCAAGACGGCCACGTTCCGCGAAGGCGTCGAGAAGGTCTCCGATCTCGTGCCGGGCATGACGCTCGAAGGCGTCGTGACGAATGTTGCCGCATTCGGCGCGTTCGTGGATATCGGCGTGCACCAGGACGGCCTCGTCCACGTGTCCGCGATGTCGACGAAGTTCATCAAGGATCCGCACGAAGTCGTGAAGGCCGGCCAGGTCGTCAAGGTGAAGGTGATCGACGTCGACGTGAAGCGCCAGCGCATTGCGCTGACGATGCGCCTCGACGACGACGCGGCAGCACCCGGCATGTCGTCGCGCGGCGGCCAGGATCGCGGCAACGCCGGGCGCGGCGGCGCCCGTCCGCAGCGTGCGCGCGAGCCGGAACCGGCCGGCGCGATGGCTGCGGCATTCGCGAAGCTGAAGCGCTGAGCAGTCGAAAGCCTCGACGCACAAAAAAACCCGCCGAAAGGCGGGTTTTTTGATTGCTTCGGAGAAGCGCGCGGCCTGATTCGGCATGGGCCGCATACGCGGCCCGCTTGCGCCCCGTCAGATCTCGATCTTCGTGCCGAGCTCGACGACGCGGTTCGCCGGAATCGAGAAGAAGTCTGTCGGCTTCGCCGCGTTCTGATGCATCCACGCGAATACGCGCTCGCGCCAGATCGACATCCCGGGCAGATGCGTCGGCACGACCGTTTCACGCGCGAGGAAGAACGACGTATCCATCAGCTCGAACGTCATGTCGTGCGCGCGGCCGAATTCCTCGAGCACGGCCTTCACGTCCGGTGTCTCGTTGAAACCGTACTCGGCCTTGACGATGTACAGCCCGCCGCCCGCATCGCGCGAACTCAGGCGCTTGTCGTCGCGCACGTAAGGAAAGTCGCGCGTGACGAACGTCAGGAAAATGGTTCGCTCGTGCAGCACCTTGTTGTGCTTGAGGTTGTGCAGCAGGCTGACGGGCACGAGCTTGTCGTTGCCGGTCAGGTAGATCGCGGTGCCCGACACGCGATGCGGCGGATGCGCGAGCAGCCCCTGCAGGAACGGTTCGAGCGGAATGCCGTCGGCGGCCGTGCGCTCCTTGACGATGTGGCGCCCCTTGTACCAGGTCATCAGCAGGAAGAACAGCAGCCCGCCGATGCCCAGCGGCAGCCAGCCGCCCTGCGCGACCTTCAGCAGGTTCGCGCCGAAAAAGCCGAGGTCGATCGCGAGGAACACCGCGATGATCGCGCCGACCAGTATCCGGTTCCAGTTCCACACCTTCACCATCACGACGCACGCGAGCACCGTCGTGATCACCATCGTCGCCGTCACCGCGATGCCGTACGCGGCCGCGAGGTTCTCGGAGCTCTTGAAGCCGACCACGATGCAGAGGATCACGAACAGCAGCAGCCAGTTCACGACCGGCACGTAGATCTGGCCGATCGCGAGTTCCGACGTATGCAGCACCTTCATGCGCGGCACGTAGCCGAGCTGGATCGCCTGCGACGTCAGCGAATACGCACCCGAGATCACGGCCTGCGACGCGATCACGGTCGCAACCGTCGACAGCACGACGAGCGGCAGCAGCCCCCATTCGGGCGCGAGCAGGAAGAACGGGTTCTCGATCGCCTTCGGGTTCTGGATCAGCAGCGCGCCCTGGCCGAAGTAGTTCAGCACGAGCGACGGCATCACGAGCCCGTATGCAGCGAGGCGAATCGGCTTCGCGCCGAAGTGGCCCATGTCCGCGTAGAGCGCTTCCGCGCCGGTCAGCACCAGCACGACCGAGCCGAGCACGACGTAGGCCTGCAGCAGATGGTCGGCCATGAACGACGCTGCGTAGTACGGATTGATGGCCGCGATGATGCCCGGCACGCGCATGATGTGGTACACGCCGAGCGCGGCGATCACGACGAACCACAGCACCATGATCGGACCGAACAGCTTGCCGACCAACGCGGTGCCGTGACGCTGGATCCAGAACAGCGCGATCAGGATCACGATCGTGATCGGCAGCACGAGGTGCGACAGGTGCGGCGTCGCGATCTCGAGACCTTCGACGGCCGACATCACCGAGATCGCCGGCGTGATCACCGCGTCCCCGTAGAACATGCATGCGCCGAATATCCCGAGCGCCATCAGCGCACCCGCGACGCGGGTTTTCGAGTCGAGCGGCCGCAGCGACAGCGCCATCAGCGCGAGCACGCCGCCTTCGCCGTTGTTGTCCGCCCGCATCACGAACAGCAGGTACTTGACGCCGACCACCAGGACGATCGCCCAGAACAGCAGCGAAATCACGCCGAGAATCGAGCTTTCGGTCAACGGAATGCCGTGCGCGGGGCTGAACGCCTCCTTGAGCGAATACAGCGGGCTGGTGCCGATGTCGCCGAACACGACGCCGATGGCTGCTATCGCTAGCGCCCGCATCGAGTGTTGCTGCGTCGAATGCGGCGCGTGTGCTGCGTCGGTCGCGTGGATCGTGTCGTTCATATGAAGCGTAATAATCGGGTCCGGGTCGGACAAAACGAGCGCTATTCTACTCGCGCCCCCGTGAAACGCCGCCCTGCTCTGTTGCCGTGAAACCACGTGATCCACGCTGCGCATGCAATCCGGCGCGAGCTGTGGCAGGGCTGCCATCATAGCCGGGGCGGCGCCGTCTGCCTACCGGATACGCAGCGCACGCCGCACCGCGCAAACGGTGCCGCAACGAAAAACGGCGCCGCAAGCGGCGCCGTACAAGGCTTTCGTTCGATCGGCCGGACGCTTACGCGCCCGAACCGTCGCGCTGCGCGCGACCGCGCTTGATCCACGCCTCGAGGTTGTGCGGACGAACCGTGTCCCACTCCTCGAACGGTTGATGAATCCACGGATTCGTCGGCAGGAACTGCGTGTGATAGTCGGGCTTGACCTTCGAGCACCCCTTGTACCAGAGCACGGCCGAACGCACGGCCGTCACGGACGGGTAGCGCTCCTTCAGGTGCTCCTGCACGCGCGCGAGCGTGACGCCCGAGTCGACGAGATCGTCGACCAGCAGCACGTTGCCCGCCAGATTGCCGCGCGTCATCGTGATGTATTGCGCGATGTCGAGCTCGCCCTGCTCGGTGCCGGCCGCTTCCCGGTACGAACTCGTCGCGAGGATCGCGAGCGGCACGTCGTAGATGCGCGACAGCTGGTCGCCGACGCGCAGGCCGCCGCGCGCGAGGCACAGGATCTGGTCGAACTTCCAGCCCGAGGCATGCACCTGGAGCGCGAGCAGCTCGATCAGACGGTGATACTCGTCCCAGCCTACCCACAGGTTCTTGTCGTCGTTGCGCGGATCGGTCATCAAGTCTGCCGCCGTCATCGTGATTTGCTGCGTCATCTGGAAATTACACCTTGAACGGATGGCGGAGCAGGATCGTTTCGTCGCGGTCCGGGCCCGTCGACACCATGTCGACCGGCACGCCAGCCACTTCCTGGACGCGGGCGAGGTAGGCCTGCGCGTTCGCCGGCAGCGCGTCCCACGTGTTGATCCCGACGGTGCTTTCCTTCCAGCCGGCGAACGTCTCGTACACCGGTTCGCAACGTGCGACATCGACCGCGCCGCGCGGCAGGATGTCCACGTCCTTGCCGTCGACGTGATAGCCGACGCACAGCTTGACTTCGTCGAGGCCGTCGAGCACGTCGAGCTTCGTCATGCACAGACCCGACACGCCGTTGATCTGGATCGAGCGGCGCAGCGCAGCCGCATCGAGCCAGCCGGTGCGGCGCGGACGGCCGGTGACCGAACCGAATTCCTTGCCGACGTTCGCGAGCGTGACGCCGATCTGGTCCTGACGCTGCGGGTTGTCCGCATCGTACAGCTCGCTCGGGAACGGGCCCGAGCCGACGCGCGTGCAATACGCCTTCGTGATGCCGAGGATGTAGTTGAGCTTCTGCGGACCGACGCCCGCGCCGGCCGACGCCGCGCCTGCGACGCAGTTGCTCGACGTGACGAACGGATAGGTGCCGTGGTCGATGTCGAGCAGCGTGCCTTGCGCGCCTTCGAACAGCAGGTTCTGGCCCGCGTTGTTCGCGTCGTACAGGCGGCGCGACACGTCGGCCACCATCGGCTTCAGGCGATCGGCATAGCCGAGCATCGTGTCGAGCGTGGCCTGGAAATCGACGGCCGCGCCGCCCAGATACTGGGTCAGCACGAAATTGTGGAAATCGAGATTTTCGCGCAGGCGATCGGCGAAGGTCTTCGCATCGAACAGGTCCTGCACGCGCAGCGCGCGGCGGCCGACCTTGTCTTCGTACGCGGGGCCGATGCCGCGGCCGGTCGTACCGATCTTGCCCGCGCCCTTGCGCGCTTCGCGCGCCTGGTCGATCGCGATGTGGTACGGCAGGATCAGCGTCGCGGCTTCGGAGATGAACAGGCGGTCGCGCACGTTCACGCCGGCTTCTTCGAGCTCGCCGATTTCCTTGAACAGTGCTTCGGGGGACAGGACGACGCCGTTGCCGATGTAGCAGGCGACGCCTTCACGCATGATGCCCGACGGAATGAGGCGCAAGATCGTTTTCTTGCCGCCGATGATGAGGGTGTGGCCGGCGTTGTGACCGCCCTGGAAACGCACGACGCCCTGAGCGTGGTCCGTCAGCCAGTCGACGATCTTGCCCTTGCCTTCATCACCCCATTGCGTTCCCACGACGACGACATTGCGCCCGGGAGTCACGTTCACTGCGCTGGCAGACATGTTGATTCGTTAGCTGGTTAAAAACGTATTCTACCTATGTTCGCGGGCGATTCCGAATTTTTCCGTTTCGCTTCAACGATATGCACGCCGAAGCACGGGCCCGCGAACACCTGTTTATCGGGGTTCGACCACCCATGCGCCGTTGCGCTCGACGAGCGAACGATCGCACGCGAACTCGTCGAGCACGTGGTCGTGGCCCGGCAGCGCCTGGATCACGACCTCGCCCGCATCGCGCAGCGCCGCGACGGCCGCGCCCAGCGCATCGTCCTGCGCCCACGGCGCGAGGATCGCGGTGCCGCGCGCCTCGACCGGCGAAATCCGCGCGAGCTCGCGCAGGTCGAGCGAGAAGCCGGTCGCCGGACGAGCCCGGCCATAGGCCTGCCCCACGTGGTCGTAACGGCCGCCGCGCGCGATCGCGTTCGGCACGCCGTCGATGTATGCGCTGAACATCGCGCCGCTGTGATACGCATAGCCGCGCAGGTCGGCGAGATCGATCGCGACCTCGACGCCCTTCGCCTGCGATGCAAGCTGCGCGAGATCGTCGAGCGCCCGCGTGATTTCGGGCAGCACCGGCAGGCGCGTGCGCGCCTCGGCGAGCACGCTCGCGTCGCCGTAGAGGTTCGGCAGCGCGCGCAGCGCGGCACGCGTATCGGCGCCGAGATCGTCGGTGAGTTCGTTCAGCAGCGGCACGTCCTTGCCCGACAGCGCGTCGTACAGCGACTCGCCACGCTCGGCGGCCTGCGCGTCGCGCGCCAGCAGCGCCGCCAGCACGCCCGCGTGACCGAGGTCGAGACGGATGCGCGACAGGCCCGCGAGATGCAGCGCGTCGAGCATCAGTTGCTGAATCTCGAGATCGGCTTCGAGCCCGGCGTGGCCGTAGATTTCGGCGCCGATCTGGATCTGCTCGCGCGTCGCGTGCAGGCCGCGCGGACGCGTATGCATCACGTGGCCCGCGTAGCAGAGGCGCGTCACGCCCTGACGGTTCAACAGGTGCGCGTCGATCCGCGCGACCTGCGGCGTGATGTCCGCGCGCAGGCCGAGCGTGCGGCCCGACAGCTGGTCGACCAGCTTGAAGGTACGCAGGCGCAGATCGGCGCCGCCGCTCGTCAGCAGCGACTCGAGATACTCGAGCAACGGCGGCATCACCATTTCGTAGCCGTACGAACGGAAGCGGTCGAGCAGCCGGCGGCGCAGCTCCTCGATCTTGCGCGCTTCCGACGGCAGCACGTCGGCGATATTCTCGGGAAGTAACCAGGTCGACATCGGTACGGTCCTACGACGGGAAACGGCGCGCGACACGCGCGCCGCGAGTTGAATCGGAACTTCGAAATCGGGCGGAACGAACGGCGGATACGCCGTCCGGATCGGGGCGCCGGTCAGGTCGCGAGCAGCAGCAGCACGAGCCCGAGCACCATCACGATCAGCCCGCCGATCCGGATATGATGCGGCGGCCGCTCGGCTATTCTACGAAACGTGTCGCGCCAGGCGACGGGAAACACGAAGGGGAACGCCCCCTCGATGATCAGCATCAGCGCTACTGCGAGCAACAACGAGCCAGCCAGGTCCATGCGAGCGACGGCGCCGCTCGACGCGGCGCCCCAAGGTCAATGTTTGCGGGGAGCAGGCGCCGCCGGTGCGGCACCGCCCGTCGGGCTGCGCATGAAGCGGAAGAACTCGCTGTCGGGATCGACGACGATGATGTCGTTGCGCTTGAACGTATTCCGGTAGGCCTGCAGGCTCGCGTAGAACTGATAGAACTGCGGATCGCGACCGAATGCATCGGCGGCGATCGTCGCGGCCTTCGCGTCGCCCTCGCCCTTGATCGTCTGCGCGGACTTGTACGCGTTCGCGAGCACGGCCTGCTGCTCGCGTTCGGCGTCGGCCTTGATCTGCTCGACGTCGGCCGCGCCTTGCGCACGCACCTGGGCCGCCTGATCGCGCAATGCGCCGATCATCCGTTGATAGACGGCGTCCGTCTGCGCGGCCGGCAGGTCGACACGCGTGAGCTGGACGTCGACCACGTCGACGCCGAAACCGGCCGCTTTCGCCTTCGCCGCATCGCGAGCCGCATCGGCGATCGCGCGCTGGCCGCCGAGGGCATCGTCGAGCGAGTGCTTGCCGAATGCATCGCCGAGCGCGCTCTTCAGCGTGCCGGACAGCCGCTCGGTCGCCGCCGCCGGGTCGCCGCCCGTCGCGGTGAAATATTTCATCGGATCGCTGATCCGATACTTCACCGCATACGCGACGAGCAGGTCGTGCTTGTCTTCGGTTGCCAGCTGCAGCGGATCGGACGACTCGAGCGATTGCAGGCGCGTGTCGATCAGCGTGGCCGTCTGCAGCGGCGGCGGCAGCTTGAAATGGAGGCCGGGGCCCGCGAGTTCCGGCTGCGTGCCGTCGCGGCCCGACAGCACGGCCGTATGGCGCGGATCGACGGTGAGGACCGTCGACGACGCCGCGAAGGCAACGATCACGATTGCGACGACGAGCGCAATGATTCGGTTCATGTTCTGCGCTCCCCGTTACTTCGTATCGTCTTCACGCGACCGGCTGCGAAACGCGTCGCGCGATCGCAGCACGTCGACACCCGACGCGGTGGCGGCCGGTGCGGCGCTCGCCGGCGCGGCTGCGGCTGCCGACGGCGCCGTGGCCGCCGGTGCCGACGCCGCATCGGCGGCGGACGCGCCGGTCGAGGTCGCGGCGTTTTGCCGCCCCTGCTCGACGAGCTTGTCGAGCGGCAGGTACACGACGCTGTTGCCGCCCTTGTTGCCGACGAACACCTTCGTCGCGTTCGAATAGATTTCCTGCATCGTCTCGAGGTACATCCGCTCGCGAATGACCGCGGGCGCCTTCGAGTACTGCGCGTAGACCTGCTTGAAGCGGTCCGCGTCGCCTTCGGCTTCCGTGACCACGCGATCGGCATACGCCTTCGCTTCGTCGACGAGCTTCGCCGCATCGCCCTGCGCCTTCGGCAGCAGGTCGCTCGCATACGCCTGCGCGGCGCGCTTCGCGGCCTCGCGCTCGTCGCGCGCCTTCGCGACTTCGGCGTAGGCGGCCTGGGTCTGGTCGGGCGCCGCGACGCTCTGCATCGTGACGGCCGTCACCTCGAGCCCCGACTGGTAGCGATCGAGATCGCGCTGGATCGCGCTGGAAAGCTGCTCGCGCAGCGCATCGCGGTCCTGGTTCAGCATGTCGGCCGCGCTGCGCGTGCCGACGATCGCGCGCACCGCGGCCTGAGCGGCCTGCGACACGCTGCGCTCGGGATCGACGCTGCGGAACAGGTAATCGGTGGCGGAACGGATCCGGTACTGGACGATGAAACGCACGTCGACGATGTCGGCATCGCGCGTCAGCATCGCGGCCTCCTTGACGTTCGCGAGGCGTACGACGTTGTTGCGGCCGATCTCGATCGAGCGGACCTGCGACGTGTCGACGATCTCGTGAGACGCGAACGGATACGGCGCGCGCCAGTGCACGCCCTGGCCGACCGTGCCCGACACCTTGCCGAGCTGCAGCACGACACCCGTCTGGCCTTCCTGCACGACGAACAGCCCGCTGCCCGCATAAACCGCGACCAGCACGCCGATCACGATGCCGACGCCGACCCGTGCGGCCCGGCCGTTGTCGGGACGGAAGCCGTTGCCGCCCTTGCCGCCGAACAGGCCGCTCAAGCGACGGTTGAAGTTACGCCACATCTCGTCGAGATCGGGCGGACCGTCGCCGTCGCCGCCTTGCGGGCGTTTCGATTCGTTCGCGCGGGGGCGGGATCCGTCCTTGCCATTGCCTTCGCCGCGTCCCCAGCGGGGATCGTTGATCGACAGCAAGGCGCGCATCCGCCGCCAGGTACTCCGCTCGTTGTATTCGTTCACCAGAATTTGTTCACCAGATTGGACGCCGGCGAACCGGCCGGGACCGGTTAGCGCCCGTGTTCGGAAATCGTGTGGTCTTCGTGCGGTTCAGCGGACGTGCCATCGAGCGCGTCGGGCAACGTCGCGCTGGAAAGGTGTTCCGCGGAGGCGATTTCGGCGATGGCGGCGCGCAACGTATCAAGACCCTGACCGGTGCGCGCGCTCAAAAAGACGCGCGAAATATTACCATACTCGTCCCGCTCGACCGCGTCGCCGCGGGCCGCCAGCTCGGGCACCGCGTCGATCTTGTTGAACACCAGCACCTGCCGGATCGTGTCCGCGCCGATCTCGTGCAGCACGCCGTTGACCTGCTCGATCTGCTCGAGCCTGACCGCGCTCGACGCATCGACCACATGCAGCAGCAGATCCGCATGGATCGTTTCCTCGAGAGTCGCGCGGAACGCCGCGACGAGCTGGTGAGGCAGCTCGCGGATGAACCCGACCGTATCGGACACGACGATCTGCCCGACCTCGTCGCCGAGATACACGCGCCGCGACGTCGTATCGAGCGTCGCGAACAGCTGGTCGGCCGCGTATGCCTGCGCTTTCGTCAGCGCATTGAACAGCGTCGACTTGCCCGCGTTCGTATAGCCGACGAGCGACACCGACATCGTGCCGCTGCGCGCGCGCTGCCGGCGCTGCGTGCTGTGCTGGCGGCGCAACCGGTCGAGCCGCGACTTCAGCATCTTGATGCGTTCGCCGATCAGCCGGCGGTCGGTTTCGAGCTGGGTTTCGCCGGGGCCGCGCAGGCCGATACCGCCCTTTTGCCGCTCGAGGTGGGTCCACGCGCGAATGAGCCGGGTCGACAGGTACTGAAGCTGCGCGAGCTCGACCTGCAGCTTGCCTTCGTGGCTGCGGGCACGCTGCGCGAAGATGTCGAGGATGAGGCTCGTGCGATCGATCACGCGCCTGTTAAGCGCCTGCTCCAGATTGCGTTGCTGGGCGGGCGCCAGGGCGTGATTGAAGATGACGATTTCGACGTCGTGCGCGTCGCAGGCAAGCCGCAGTTCTTCGGCTTTGCCGCTGCCGATGAACATCTTGGCATCGGGACTTGAGCGACGACCCGTGAGGGTGACGGCGGGACGGGCCCCCGCGCTGGAGGCGAGAAGACTGAGTTCTTCGAGACTGGCTTCGAAATCGGTCTTGCCGAAATCGATGCCGACGAGCGCTGCGTTGATCAAATTATCGGGTGTCAAGATAAGGCGGCTGGCATCGGTCGCTCGCGGCGACCGGATGCCGGCCGCTGCAATAGGTTAGGACGAAGCTTCCGCGTCCGGGTGGAAATTCACCGGGCGCGCCGGCACGACCGTCGAGATGGCGTGCTTGTAAACCATCTGGGTCACCGTATTACGGAGCAACACGACGTACTGGTCGAACGATTCAATGTTCCCTTGAAGCTTGATGCCGTTGACGAGGTAGATCGAAACGGGAACGTGCTCTTTGCGCAGTGCGTTCAAAAACGGGTCTTGTAACAATTGCCCTTTGTTGCTCATGGCGTACTCCATCTTTTTTTGCAGGTTGATCTGAATTGGCGGCGAAGAAAAAGAGATCCGGCGCCAATCGCTACACTATAGCCGATTTTGCCTGCCCCGCCCGGGCCTAGGCCATGCGGCCTGGCCGTTGCGGGGCATGCTTCAGCCCTTGTCCGCGTACGGGTTGTTCGACGAACGGAACTCTATGCGCAATGGAGTCCCGGTCAGCGAGAAAGTTTCGCGGAACCGGTTTTCGAGGTAGCGCTTGTAGGTTTCCGTCACCGCGTCGAGCGCGTTGCCGTGGATCACGATGATCGGCGGATTCTGGCCGCCCTGGTGCGCGTAGCGCAGCTTCGGACGCACCGGGCCGCGACGGCGCGGCTGCTGGAACTCGACGGCCTCGATCAGCGCGCGCGTGAGCTTCGGCGTCGGCAGCTTCGTCATCGCCGCCGCGTACGCGTCGTCGACCGAACGCATCAGCGCGCCGATACCCGTCTTCTTCGCGGCCGAAATGAAGTGCGATTTCGCGAAGTCGAGGAATTTCAGCTTGCGGGTCAAATCCGCTTTCGCGCGGTCGCGCGCGTGGTCGTCGAGGCCGTCCCACTTGTTGACGCCGATCACGAGCGCGCGGCCCTGCTCGACGACGAAGCCGGCGATGTGCGCGTCCTGGTCGGAAATGTCCTGCTGCGCATCCAGCAGAAGAATGACGACGTTCGCGTCGGAGATCGATTGCAGCGTCTTCACGACCGAGAACTTCTCGATCGCCTCGAACACCTTGCCGCGACGTCGCAGGCCGGCCGTGTCGATCAGCGTGTATTTCTTGCCGTTACGCTCGAAGTCGACGTAGATCGAATCGCGCGTCGTGCCCGGCATGTCGAACGCGATCACGCGGTCTTCGCCGATCAGCGCGTTGACGAGCGTCGACTTGCCGACGTTCGGACGGCCGACGATCGCGATCTTGATGCCGCGCGACGGATCGTCCACGTCCGCTTCCTCGGGCTGGCCCGCGTACGCGACCTCGAGCGCCTCGTTGATCATGTCGGTCACGCCGTCGCCGTGCGCGGCCGAGATCGCGCGCGGATCGCCGAGCCCAAGCTCGTAGAAGTCCGTCGCGACCGCCGTGTACTTCATCCCCTCGGCCTTGTTGACGACCAGGAAGATCGGCCGGCCGGTCTTGCGCAGGTAGTCGGCGATCGACTTGTCCTGCGGCGCGAGCCCGTTACGGCCGTCGACGATGAACACGACGACGTCGGCTTCCTCGACGGCCTGCCGCGTCTGGCGCGCCATTTCGTGCAGGATGCCGTCCTTCGCGACGGGCTCGAAGCCGCCGGTATCGACGACCAGATACGGCCGTTCGCCGACGCGCCCTTCGCCGTAATGGCGATCGCGCGTGAGGCCCGGCAAATCGGCGACCAGCGCATCGCGCGAGCGCGTGAGCCGGTTGAACAGCGTGGATTTCCCCACATTGGGGCGCCCAACGAGGGCAATGACCGGTTTCATCTGAGTTTTCTACGGTGAAGCGCAGCAGCGGGAGGCCCGCTGCTGCGGGCGGCTGCGCTGAATGAAAATATCACGAATTCGCGCCGCGCCGAATGCGCGCGCCGGGCGCGCGTTGCGCGCCGTCGTCTTTCGTCTCGAACTGCCTTTCAAATACCGAGCGGCCGGGAACACCGGCCGCCTTCAAGTCGCGCGGCCGCGGCGCGCGGGACCCGCCCGCCGCGCCACGGCCACGCTGGTTTCCTGCGCGTCAGCGCGGGCGGAACCCGTACAGGCCGCCGTCCTTCGTCTGCACGACGAGGGTATTGCCCGCGAGGACCGGCGCCGCCGTAATCGCGCTGCCGTCGGTCTTCATCCGCGCGATGAAGCTGCCGTCTTCGCGCGACAGGAAGTGCACGAAGCCCTTGTAATCGCCCATCACGACCGCATGCCCGAGCAGGTACGGCACGCCGACGTCGCGGCTCTTCAGCTTGTCGTTGCGCCAGAGCTGGTTGCCCGTGGCCGCGTCGTACGCGGTGACGACCGACCAGTCGTCGCCGCCGGCGACCACCGAATCGTCCTGCGCGAGGCCGCTGCGGCTCGAGAACGGCTTTTCCCACAGCGGACGCCCCGAGTTCGCATCGAAGCAGCCGAGCTGACCCTGGAACGTCACCGCGCAGGCTTGCGCACCCACGAGCGTCGGCGGGCCGCTGACGTCGTTGATGCGCTCGACCTCGGTCACGCCCTTCGGGAACGACACCGGGGTCTGCCAGAACGGCTCGCCCGTCTGCAGGTTGATCGCGACGAGCCCGCCGCCCGGGAAGCCCGCCAGCACGGCCGCGTCGCCCGCGAACGTCATGCCGGCCGACACGCGCAGGTTCAGCGGCACCGCGCGGTTGCGGTAGTTCCACTTCTGCTCGCCCGTCTGCGCGTTGAACGCGATCACCTGGCCGTCGATCGTGCGGACGACCACGAGGCCGTTACCGACGAGCGGCGGCGAGAAGATCTCGCCCTGCACGCTGGTCTTCCACAGCTGCTTGCCGTCCGGGCCCAGCACGAACACGCCGCCCTTCAACGCACCGACCGCGGTCAGGTTGCCGTCGCTGCCGACACCGGCCGACAGGTCCGAACCGACCTTCGAGCGCCAGAGCGTCTGGCCCGTCTTCGCGTCGATCTTCTCGACCGAACCGTTTTCGCCCGCCGCATAGACGGCGTCGCCCACGGCCACAGGCGAGAACAGGTAGCGTCCGGCCTTGCCGACGCTCGCCTTCCAGACCTGTTGCACGTCCATGACGGGCTTGAACTCGGTGAGCGGCGTCGGCACGCGGCGCGCGTCCTTCGACGACGAGCAAGCCGCCAGAGCGAGGACAGCCGCCGCGCAGGCAACGGGCACAGCGTAACGTTTCAGCAAATTCATCGGTTAGCGAAGCAGAGTTAAGAGGTTGAGGGGACCGGGATTCAGCCGCCGAGCGCGTCCAGCTTGAACTGCACGAGCTGGCGCGCAGACTGGTCGTCCTTCGACAGGCCGTCGAGCGCGAGCTTGTAAGCCGCGCGCGCATCGTCGGTCTTGCCTTGCGCGGCCAGCAGATCGCCGCGGCGATCGGCCACGAGGCCCTTGAATGCATCGACCGGCGTACCCGACAGCAGCGCGAGGCCCGCATCGTACGCCTTCTCGTCGAGCAGCAGCGACGCGAGGCGCAGCTTCGCGATCTGCTTGTACTCGTCGTCCTTGGCGTGATCGACGGCCCATTGCAGCTGCGCCTTCGCGCCAGCCGCGTCGCCGGCCGCATACAGCGTCTTCGCGGCCGCAAGGGCCGTCATCTGCGCATACGGCGTGCTGCCGAACTTGTCTTCCATGTCGGCAGCCGCGCGGGCCATCGTGGCCTTGTCGTTCGCGGCGGCAGCCTTCTGGACCTGCTCGTACAGCCCGGACGCCTCGGCAGCCTGACGGCGCTGCCAGTAGTTCCAGCCGTTGAAACCGGCCGCGACGACGAGCGCCGCGAGCACGATCCACGTGGTGAGGTTGCCCCAGCGGGCCCACCACGCCTTGAGACTTTCAATCGATTCTTGTTCGTCGTGATAACTCATCGGCGAGCGATTCCTTCCTGTTCAGGCTTTTCTTGTCGAGCGAATGCGAGCGCGATCAGTCGTCGCCGTCTTCGGCGGATGCAACCATCGCATTGATTAGGAATTCGGTCAAGCTTTCGACCGGTACGGTCTGCTGAACGTTCTTTTCCCCTTCCGCACCCGCGCCGCGCAACGCTTTCACGCCCACCGTGCCGTTCGCGACCTCTTCTTCGCCGAAGATCACCGCGAACGCGGCGCCGCTTGCATCGGCCCGCTTCATCTGCGACTTGAAGCTCGCCGGCGCGCCGTCCGCGCTGCAGTGGAAGATCACGTCGAGGCCCGTGTCGCGCAGGCGCTCGGCCGCGATGAACGCCTGTTCGCGCGCGGTTTCGCCCTGATGCACCACGTACACGTCGACGCCTTCCTGCTCGGGCGCCAGATCTTCTTCCTTCAGCAGCTCGAGGATGCGCTCGATGCCCATCGCCCAGCCGCACGCGGCGGTCGGCTTGCCGCCGAGCTGCTCGATCAGCGGATCGTAGCGGCCGCCGGCCGCGACCGTGCCCTGCGCGCCGAGCTTGTCGGTCACCCATTCGAACACGGTCAGGTTGTAGTAATCGAGGCCGCGCACGAGACGCGGGTTGATCTTGAACGGAATGTTGTTCGCGAGCAGCAGGCGCTGCAGCCCGTCGAAGTGCGCGCGCGATTCGTCGCCGAGGAAGTCGATCAGCTTCGGCGCGTTCTGCGCGATTTCCTGCAGCGCGGGATTCTTCGTGTCGAGCACGCGCAGCGGGTTCGTATACAGGCGGCGCTTTGCGTCCTCGTCGAGCACGTCGGCAAACTGCTCGAGGTACTTGATCAGCTCGACGCGGTGCGCGGCGCGCTCCTCGGCGAGACCGAGCGAGTTGATCTCGAGCTTGATGCCGGTCAGGCCGAGGTCGTCCCACAGGCGCTGGCACATCATGATGATCTCGGCATCCGCATCGGGACCCGCGAAGCCGAGCGCCTCGACGCCGACCTGGTGGAACTGGCGATAGCGGCCGCGCTGCGGACGCTCGTGACGGAACATCGGGCCGATGTACCACAGGCGCTTCGGGCCGTCGTACAGCATGTTGTGCTCGATCGACGCGCGCACGACGGCCGCGGTGTTTTCCGGGCGCATCGTCAGGTTCTCGCCGTTCAGCGCGTCGGTGAAGCTGTACATCTCCTTCTCGACGATGTCGGTGACTTCGCCGATGCCGCGCGTGAAGAGCTGCGTATGTTCGACGATCGGCGTGCGGATGTTCTGGTAGCCGTACGCGCGCAGCAGCGATTTCACGGTAGCTTCGAAGAATTCCCACAGGCCGGCATCCTGCGGAAGGATGTCGTTCATGCCTTTGACGCCGGTGAGCTTCTCGATCTTGCGTTTCTGTTCGGTCATCGTTCGTGTGTGTGGACGAATTAGTTCAGGGCCTCGGTGCGGCCGTAATTGCGTGCGACGTAGTCGCTGACGATCTGCTGGAATTCCTCGGCGATCCGCTCGCCGCGCAGCGTCTTGACCTTCTCGCCGTCGATGAAGACGGGCGCGGCCGGGTTCTCGCCCGAACCCGGCAGGCTGATGCCGATGTTCGCGTGCTTCGATTCGCCCGGGCCGTTGACGATGCAGCCCATCACCGCGACGTTCATCTTCTCGACGCCCGGATATTCCTTGCGCCAGGCGGGCATCTGCTCACGCAGGTAGGTCTGGATCTGCATCGCGAGTTCCTGGAACAGCGTGCTCGTCGTGCGGCCGCAGCCCGGGCACGCGATCACCATCGGCGCGAACGAGCGCAGGCCCATCGTCTGGAGGATTTCCTGGCCGACGATCACTTCGCCCGTGCGCGACGCGCCCGGTTCCGGCGTCAGCGAGATGCGGATCGTGTCGCCGATCCCTTCCTGCAGCAGCACGCCGAGCGCCGCCGTCGACGCGACGATCCCCTTCGAGCCCATGCCGGCCTCGGTCAGCCCGAGGTGCAGCGCGAAGCCGCAGCGGCGGCCGAGTTCGCGGTACACGGCGATCAGGTCCTGCACGCCGCTGACCTTGCACGACAGCACGATGCGGTCGCGGCCGAGGCCAAGCTCCACCGCGCGTTCGGCCGAGCCGATCGCCGACTGGATCAGCGCCTCGTACATCACGCTTTGCGCGTCCCACGGCTGCGCGCGCGCGCCGTTCTCGTCCATCATGCGTGCGAGCAGGTCCTGGTCGAGGCTGCCCCAGTTCACGCCGATCCGCACCGGCTTGTCGTACTTCGCCGCGGCTTCGATCATCTGCGCGAACTGCGTGTCGCGCTTCGCGCCCTGACCGACGTTGCCGGGGTTGATCCGGTACTTCGACAGCGACTCCGCGCAGCCCGGGTAGTCGCGCAACAGCAGGTGGCCGTTGTAGTGGAAATCGCCGACGAGCGGCACGCTCACGCCCATCCGGTCGAGCTGCTCGCGAATCGCCGGCACCGCGGCCGCGGCTTCGGGCGTGTTGACCGTGATGCGCACCAGTTCGGAGCCCGCGTTCGCGAGTTCCTTGATCTGGATCGCCGTGCCGATCGCATCGGCCGTGTCGGTATTCGTCATCGACTGCACGCGCACCGGTGCGTCGCCGCCGATCGTCACGAGTTGCCCGCCCCAGCGGACATCCACCGCATGCGATACACGGCGCGGCTGATGCCCGCCGAACACCGGCTCGGTTGAACAAATCTGACTGCTGCGTGGGGATTGAGCTTCGGATTGCATCGATAGATCCATTTACGCGGAATGCGCCGCGACGCGACGCATGAATTGAAAAAGCGCCGTGCCCTCACGGCCTGCCGAGATCGACGGCAAGCCTTCGCCACGGCGCTTGACGTCAGGGCAACGTGAACCGCGCCACGTTACCCCGCGCTGCCGAATATTTTGCCGGATCGACCGGTTTTCCGTCGAACGCAACCGCGTCGAGGCCGGCCTTGTTGCCGATCGTGACCTTGAACGGCCCCTCACCTGCAACCTGCTTCGTTTCGCCGGCTCGCACCAGCGCCGAGAACAGCTCCTTGCCGTTCTTGTCGCGCACGCTGAACCAGCAATCCTGCTTGACCTTCAATTCGATCATCGACTGGCCTGCCGCCACCACGACGCTCGCCGGCTGGGCCGGCGCGGCCGTGCTCGCCGCCGCCGTTGCCGCCACGGGCTGCGATGCCGCGGCCGTCGCGACCGGGGCCGCGGGCGCCGGAACAGCCGACGCAATCGCCTGCGCCGGAGCAGCCGATGCGGTAGCCGGCGCCGGAACCTCATTCGTCACCGCCGCCGACGCGCCATTCGTGGCCGCTTCTTCGGCAGACGACGATGCCGCCGCCGCGCTCGCGGCCGACGCATGCTCGGCGTCGCCGCCCTTGAAGCGCGCGAGCAGGCTCGCCGAATCGCCGCCAGTGTGCCACATCAGTACGGCGACCACCGCGACGACGACGATCCCCGTTCCCCACAGCCACGGATGGTGGCGCGACGAGCTGCCCAACGGAATCGACACGCGGCCGCGCGGCAGATCCGTGCCCGACGACGCGGGCATCGACAGGTCGACTTCCGGCACCCCGCGCTCGCGGCGCAGCGCCTGCGCGAACGGTTCCGGATCGACGCCGAGCATCTTCGCGTAGCTGCGCACGACCCCGAGCGCGAACGTCACGCCGGGCAAATGGCTGATGTCGCCGGCCTCGAGCGCCCGGAGCTTTTGCGGTGCGACCTTGAGTCGCGCCGACACGTCGTCGACCGACCAGCCCTTCGTCTCTCGAAGCTGCGCCAGCCGGCTGCCGACCGCCGCCAGCGATTCCAGTCCCGCCGGTGCCGGCTTCGCGGCATTCGTCTCTGCGCCGTTAGACGGCTGCGGCTCACTCATCCTTGTCCTCGCGTCGATTCTTCTTCACTGGCGGCTGCCGCCGGCTTCCGCCGGCCGGCACCCGCAACGGTTCATACCATGCGCGGCGCCGAGGCGCCGCGACCGATCGCTATTCGCGTGTTGCACCGCCAAAGGGTTCGGGCACCCCGGCCAGGTGCCCCCGTCAAACTGCCCGAACTTCGATGATTTTTCCTGCTGCGCCCGTTCGTTCCGCCAGGCGCGTACGATCCTTCACCGCGCCGGCCAGTTGCCCGCACGCGGCGTCGATGTCGTCGCCGCGCGTCTTGCGCACGGTCGTGACGACACCCGCGTCGATGAGGACCTGCGCGAAGCGCTTGATCTGCTCCGGCTTCGAGCGGATGAGGCCCGATTCCGGAAACGGATTGAACGGGATCAGGTTGAACTTGCACGGCACGTCGCGTGTGACGGCCAGCAGTTCGCGCGCATGCGCTTCGGTGTCGTTGACGCCGTCGAGCATGCAGTATTCGAACGTGATGAAGTCGCGCGGCGCGACTTTCAGATAACGCTGGCACGCAGCCATCAGCTCGCGAAGCGGATACTTCTTGTTGAGCGGCACCAGCTCGTCGCGCAGCGCATCGTTCGGCGCGTGCAGCGAAACGGCCAGCGCGACCGGCAACTCGGCGCCGAGGCGGTCCATCATCGGCACCACGCCGGACGTCGACAGCGTGACGCGACGGCGCGACAGGCCGTACGCGTTGTCGTCGAGCATCAACCGCATCGCGGGCACGACCGCGCTGTAATTCAGGAGCGGCTCGCCCATGCCCATCATCACCACGTTGGTGACGACCCGTTCGGCCTTGCCGTTCGGGCCGGGCGCGCGGCCCAGCGACGCTCGCAATGCAAATTCGGCCATCCGGAGCTGGCCGATGATTTCGGCTGTCGACAGATTGCGGGAGAAGCCCTGCTTGCCCGTCGAACAGAAGCGGCAGTTCACCGCGCACCCGGCCTGCGACGACACGCACAGCGTGCCGCGCGTCTCTTCCGGGATGAACACGGTTTCGACCGCATTGCCGTTTCCGACGTCGATCAGCCACTTGCGCGTGCCGTCGGCGGAAACGTGATCGCTGACGATGTCCGGCATCACGATCGATGCGCGGCCCTTGAGCTTCTCCCTCAGGGACTTCGCGAGATCGGTCATGCCGTCGAAATCGCCGGCGTTGTACTGGTGGATCCAGCGCTGCAACTGCTTGGCGCGGAACGGCTTCTCGCCCAGGCTGCCGCAGTACGCGACAAGACCCTCGGCGTCGAAGTCGAGAAGATTGACGGAAGTTTCGCTCGTCATGATGTGCTGCCTTGCCGCGTGCGCTGAATCCTGCCTACTTGCTGTCAGCCAGGGCTTAACGCGAGTAAACGTTCATTTCCGGGAAGAAGAACGCGATTTCGACCGCTGCCGTTTCCGCAGCGTCCGAGCCGTGCACGGCGTTCGCGTCGATGCTGTCGGCGAAGTCGGCGCGGATCGTGCCCTTTTCCGCCTTCTTCGGATCCGTCGCGCCCATCAGGTCGCGGTTCTTCAGGATCGCGCCTTCACCTTCCAGAACCTGGATCATCACCGGGCCCGAGATCATGAAATCGACGAGATCCTTGAAGAACGGACGCGCTGCGTGAACCGCATAGAACTTCTCTGCGTCGGCGCGCGACAGGTGTGCCATGCGCGATGCGATGATCTTCAGGCCGGCGCCTTCGAAACGGCTGTAGATCTGGCCGATCACGTTCTTTGCCACCGCATCCGGCTTGATGATCGACAGGGTGCGCTCGATTGCCATAAAAACTCCAAAAAATTAAGAAGTTACAGGTTCAAATGAATCCGCTATTGTAGCACGATCCCGTGTATCATTGCGATTGAACCCTTACACGAATGAAAGGTTCAGAATCCATATGTTTTGTGCCTCCGAGCCATTGAAACCTCGCGGCACGGAACGTATCTTAGCCATAGCTGCCCCGGTTTGCTGCGCCGCACATCGCGCGCGCCGAACCGGCCCCGGACGCTCACGCGTTCAATGTTAGGAGAAACCATGAACGACTATCCGTACAATTTCGGCCGCGGCGGTTCCGTCAGCACCGCCGAGGTTCGCAACCGCGTGCTGCGGAACACGTACTGGCTGCTCGCGCTGTCGATGGTGCCGACCGTGCTGGGCGCCTGGGTCGGCGTCGCGACGGGCTTCTCGCTGTTCGCGGCCACGAGCCCGATGATGAGCCTGCTCGCGTTTTTCGCGATCGCGTTCGGCTTCATGTTCGCGATCGAGCGGACCAAAAACAGCGCGGCCGGCGTGTTCGTGCTGCTCGGCTTCACGTTCTTCATGGGCCTGATGCTGTCGCGACTGCTGAGCTTCATCCTCGGCTTCTCGAACGGCCCGTCGCTGATCATGCTCGCGTTCGGCGGCACCGGCATCATCTTCGCCACGATGGCGACGATCGCCACCGTCAGCAAGCGCGACTTCTCCGGGCTCGGCAAGTGGCTGTTCATGGGCGTGATCGTGATCCTGCTCGCGTCGGTCGCGAACATCTTCCTGCAACTGCCGGCGCTGATGCTCACCGTGTCGGTGCTCGCGATCGCGATCTTCTCGGCCTACATGCTGTTCGACGTCCAGCGCGTCGTGAACGGCGGCGAGACGAACTACATCTCGGCCACGCTCGCGATCTACCTCGACCTGTACAACGTGTTCACGAACCTGCTCGCGCTGCTCGGCATCTTCGGCGGCAACCGCAACTGACGTTCGCTGCGCACCATGAAAAAACCGGCCCGCGGGCCGGTTTTTTTACGTCCGCCGCCCGGCTCAGTCGCGCTCGAACAGCGCGATCGATTCGACGTGCGACGTATTCGGGAACATGTTCACGACCCCGGCGCCCTTCAGCCGGTAACCGGCCTCGTGCACGAGCAGGCCCGCATCGCGCGCGAGCGTCGACGGGTTGCACGACACGTAGACGATGCGCTTCGGCAGCGGGCCTTCGCCGCTCTGCGCGATCTCGGCCAGCGCCTTCGACACGGCGAGCGCACCTTCGCGCGGCGGGTCGATCAGGAACTTGTCGAATGCGCCGAGTGCGCGGATGTCGTCGCCCGTCACTTCGAACAGGTTCCGGCACGCGAACGTCGTGTGGCCGTCGACACCGTTCTCGCGTGCGTTCGCCAGCGCGCGCGTGGTCAGCGTGTCGCTGCCCTCGATGCCCATTACTTCGCGCGACAGCCGCGCGAGCGGCAGCGTGAAGTTGCCGATTCCGCAGAACAGGTCGAGCACGCGATCGTCGCGCGACGGCGCGAGCAGGCGCAGCGCCCGGCCCACCAGCACGCGGTTGATCTGGTGGTTGACCTGCGTGAAGTCGGTCGGCTTGAACGGCATGCGGATGCCGAATTCCGGCAGCGTGTAGTCGAGCGATACGTCGAGCGGATAGAACGGCGTCACCGTGTCGGGGCCCTTCGGCTGCAACCAGAACTGCACGTTGTGCTCGTCCGCGAACGCGCGCAGCAGCGCTTCGTCGTCCGCATTGATCGGCTCCAACACGCGCAGCACGAGCGCGGTGACGGCCGAGCCGACCGCGAGTTCGATCTGCGGCATCCGGTCGCGAATCGACAGCCCTTCGACGAGCCGGCGCAGCGGCACGAGCATGGCCGACACGTGCGGCGGCAGCACTTCGCAGCTCGTCATGTCGGCGACGTAGCTGCTCTTCTTCTCGTGGAACCCGACCAGCACGCCGCCCTTCTTCGCCACGTTGCGCACGGTCAGGCGCGCACGGTAGCGATAGCCCCACGACGGACCGTGGATCGGCGCGAACATCGTTTCCGCACGCAGCTTCGCCAGATGCCACAAGTTGTCCTCGAGCACGCGCTGCTTGACCGCCACCTGCGCGCGCATGTCGAGATGCTGCATCGAGCAGCCGCCGCAGGTGCCGAAGAATTTGCACTTCGGCTGCGTGCGCATCACGCTCGGGCGCAGAATGTCGACTACCGTCGCCTGCTCGTAGCTCGGCTTGCGGCGATAGCTCGAATAAGTCACGCGCTCGCCCGGCAGCGCGCCTTCGACGAAGATCACCTTGCCCGGCTGACCGTCCTCGGTCATCGTGCGGCCGACACCGCGCGCTTCCATGTCGAGCGATTCGATCTCGAGAACCGGGGCGGGCCCGGGCGCGACGGGCGCGTTTTTCGATTTGCGCGCAGAAGTGGGGACGGCTTCGGACACCAGCTTTTCCTGACAAACGTTGAAGAAGGCGAGATTGTAGACGACGAAGGCGCCCGTCGCGCGCTTTGGATGACGCAGGCGCCGAACTTGCGCACGGACAGCCCTGTGGGGCGCCCGGGCGGCCCTGCAATGCGGCTTCGGGATGCGCCTGCGGCGAGCCGAGCCGAGCCGCAAAACGGCCCGGCAACGCCCGAGGCCCGACATTCCGCTCGACAGGAGATTCGACCATGCGATTGATCGACTGGAACATCCAATGGGGTCGGGACGCCGACGGCGTCGTCGATCTTTCCCGCACCGTCGCGGCCATCCGTCAACTCGGCGATTTCGACGTGCTGTGCCTGCAGGAAGTCACGCGCGGCTTCGATGCCCTGCCCGGCCGGCCGGGCCCCGACCAATTCGCCGAACTCGCCGCGCTGCTGCCCGGCTATACGATCGTCGACGCCATCGGCGCCGACCTGCCGGCCATCCGGCCGGGCGCCCCGCGCCGCCAGTTCGGCAACGCGATCGCGACGCGGCTGCCGCTCGGGCGCGTGCGGCGCCAATCGCTGCCGTGGCCGGCCGACGCCGGCGCACCGTCGATGCCGCGCGTCGCGCTCGACATCGAATTGCAGGCGCCCTTCGGATCGTTACGCGTGATCACCACGCATCTGGAGTATTACTCGGTGCGCCAGCGGCTTGCGCAGGTCGACGCGCTGCGCGACCGGCATCGCGAGGCCTGCGCGCACGCGGCACACCCGGCTCCCGCCGAAACCGCCGAGGGGCCGTTCAGCGCGACCGGACAACCGCGCGAGGCGATCGTCTGCGGCGATTTCAACAGCCCATTCGATAGCGACGCGTACCGGCGCTTCCTGGAGCCGATCGCCGACGCGCCGAGTTTCGTCGACGCCTGGGTCGCACGGCATCCCGGTCGTACGCCGCCGCCGACGGCCGGCGTCTACGATACGGTGCAATGGTCGGAGGGGCCGCTCGCGTGCGATTTCGTGTTCGTGACCGACACGCTGTTGCCGCGCGTCGTCGGCTGCAGGATCGACGGCGACGTACGCGCGTCCGACCACCAGCCGGTGCTGCTCGAACTGGCCTGATCGCGCCGGTTGCGGCACGGGCCGCCCGCGCTACGCGTCGAAGCCCGCCAGGTATTCGACCCAGTGCGGCGCCGGTTCCTGCGCAAGCGCGTTCTTGACGATCAGAATCTCGTCCGCGTACTCGCTCGGCGTCAGGCCGCCGCGCATCAACTGGAACCGGCAATACAGCAGGTAGGTGTTGACGACGTCGGTTTCGCAATAGTTGCGGATTTCGTCGATCCGCCCGTCCCGGAACGCCGGCCATACCTGGCTGCCGTCCATCCCGAGCTTGCCCGGAAAGCCGCACAGCTTCGCGAGCGCATCGAGCGGCGCGTTGGCGCGCGCCTGATACATCGCGAGCACGTCCATCAGGTCGGTATGCCGCGAGTGATAGCGCGAGATGTAGTTGTTCCACTTGAATTCGCGGTCGTCCTCGCCGAGATCCCAGTAGCGGGTGGCGGGAATGCCGTGCACGAGCGCGCGGTAATGGAGGACCGGCAGATCGAAACCGCCGCCGTTCCACGACACGAGCTGCGGCGTGTATTTCCCGATCACGCGGTAGAACGACTGAATCAGCGTGGCTTCGTCGTCCTGCGGCGTCCCGAGCGAGCGCACGCGAAAACCGTTGTTGTCGCGGAATACGCACGAGATCGCCGCGATCCGCTGCAGATGGTGCGGCAGGAAATCGCCGCCGGTCTTCTCGCGGCGTGCGGCGAATGCGTGTTCGGCCACCGCGGCATCGTCGAGCGTCGCGGGCAGGTCTTCCAGACGGCGAATGCCGTCGACATCGGGAATCGTCTCGATGTCAAAAACAAGAATCGGAGTCATCGGTTACAGAACGGCGTCCTTGCGCACGCCGTTGGAGGCGAAGAACCGCTTGAGGCGCACCAGCGCTTCCTGCTGGATCTGTCGCACGCGTTCGCGCGTGAGCCCCATCTCGTCGGCGAGCTCCTCGAGCGTCGCCGGTTCGATATGGTTCAGGCCGAAGCGGCGCTCGATCACGTGCCGGTGCTTGTCGGACAGCCGCGACAGCCACGCGCGCGTCAACGTTTCGAGCTCGCGGTGCTGCACCTCGGCGTCGGGCGACTGGCTCTGGTCGTCGGGCAGCAGATCGAGCAGGCTGCTCGCGGGATCGAGGTCGAGCGGCGCGTCGAGCGACGCCGTGTGTTCGTTGAGCGCGAGGATATCGGTGACTTCCTCGGCGGTCTTGCCGGTGAGATAGGCGATGTCGTCGATGCTGGCTTCGCGGCGCTCGGCCGCCTCGCCCGTCGACATCGAATTCTTTTCGAGGTGGCGCTTCGCGCGCAATACCTGGTTCAGTTCGCGGATCACGTGCACGGGCAGGCGCACCGTGCGGGCCTGGTTCATGATCGCCCGCTCGATGCTCTGCCGGATCCACCACGTCGCGTAGGTCGAGAAACGGAAACCGCGCGTCGGGTCGAATTTCTCGATCGCATGCATCAGGCCGAGGTTGCCTTCCTCGATCAGGTCGAGCAGCGGCACGCCGCGGTTCAGGTACCCCTTCGCGATACTGACGACGAGACGCAGGTTGCGCTCGATCATCACCTGGCGCGCCTCGAATTCGCCGGCCTTCGCGAGGCGCGAATAGCGCTGCTCTTCCTCGACGGTCAGCAGCGGCTTCACGCTGATGCGGTTCAGGTAATGCTGGATCGTGTCGGCCGTGAGCTCGGCCTGCAGCAGCGTGCGGAAATCGTCGACGTCGGGCGCCGCTTCCTGGCGGCCTTCGCGCTCGTCGTCGCCACCGTCCGCTTCGCCGTCGCGTGTATCGAGATCACGTTCGTTTTCCGCGGCGTCGTCCTCGTCGTCCGTCGAAGCACCTACTCGCCCCACCGATGCTTGCGTGGCACGACTGATCTTCTCAGACTCGGCTTGCGGCTCGTGGCGCTTCGATTTCGGCATGGTCGTCTCGGTTATTGAGGCGGCAAATACTTCAGCGGATCGACAGGCTTACCCTGCCGGCGAACCTCGAAATGCAGCATCACGCGGTCGGCATCGCTGTTACCCATCTCGGCGATCTTCTGCCCCTTCGTTACCGCGTCCCCCTCTTTTACCATCAAAGCGCGATTGTGTGCATACGCCGTGAGGTAAGTTGCATCGTGTTTGATGATAATGAGGTTGCCGTAGCCACGCAGGCCGTTGCCGGAGTAAACGACGCGGCCGTCCGCGGCCGCCTTCACGGCTTCGCCGGCCGTCCCGCCGATATTGACACCCTTGTTCTTCGCATCGTCGAACCCGTTCAGCACGGGGCCGCGCGCGGGCCATGCGAACGTCACGGGGCCGCTCGGCGCGGCAGCCGTATCGCTCGATCCGGTTGCCGCAGCCGGCGGCGTGGCGGCGAGCGAGGACGACGTGCCCATGGCCGGCGTGGCCGGCCCGCTGCTCAGCGGTGCGGTCGCGACTGCACCGCCGGCGATCGGCGCGGTGGCCGGCGCGCCCGCAGCCGGTACGCCCGCGACCGCGGCGCCGCCTGGCGGCGCCACGCGCAGCAACTGGTCGACTTCGATCTGGTTCGGGTTCGTCAGATTGTTCCACGACGCGATGTCGCGATAGTTCTGCCCGTTCTCCAGCGCGATCCGGTACAGCGTGTCGCCCGGCTTCACACGGTAGAAGCCCGGCGGCGGCGGGCCGAGCGGCACCGCGGGCTGCGCGGCGGCGGTCGTGCCGAGCGAGCCGGAGCGGTCGACGACGGGCGCGTTGTCGAGCCGCGTCGCACAGGCGGCCAGTAACGTGGAGAACGCAGCCACACAGATCGCGCGCTGGGCGAGCGTGAGCGGTTCCCTGGATCGGTTGTTTTGCATCGCGCGCAACATACTCATCGGTTTCAAATCACTCCGGATTTTAAAGGGACAAAGAAAACGCGATCAAGCCGGGACTCTCGCCATTGCGCGTGCGCAACGCGCTCGACGAGCGTGAGCACCTGGTGCTGCCCGCTCTGCGCGCCGACCGGCGCGATGAGCCGCCCGCCGATCGCGAGCTGCTCGAGCAGCGCCTGCGGCACGTCGAGCCCCGCCGCCGCGATCACGATCGCGTCGAACGGGGCCGCGGACGGCAGGCCGACACGCCCGTCGCCGTAGTGCAGACGGATGTTCGGCACGCGCAGCGGCCGCAGGTTCAGCTTCGCGCGCTCGTAAAGCGGCTTGATGCGTTCAATCGAATACACGTCGCGTGCCACGTGGCTCAGCACGGCGGCCTGATAGCCGCAACCGGTGCCGATCTCGAGCACGCGCTCGAGCGTGCGGCCGGCCATCGCGAGCTCGATCATGCGCGCGACGACCGACGGCTTTGAAATGGTCTGCTGGTGGCCGATCGGCAACGCCGAATCCTCGTAGGCCTGCGTCGCGAGCCCGGGATCCACGAACATGTGGCGCGGCACCGCGGCCATCGCGTCCAGCACGCGCGCATCGGTCACCCCGTTCGCGCGCAGGCGTTCGACCATCCGCTCGCGCACACGTTCCGACGTGAGCGCGAACGCGCCGGCCGGCACGATGCTCGGCGCAGCCGGCTTCGGCAGCGCAGGCTTCAGCACGGTCGGCTTCGGTGCGGTCGCCGGCTTCGCGGCGGCGATACCCGGCAGCGGCGCCCGCACGGCGGCCGGCTTCACCGCAACCGGTTTCAGCACGGCTGCGGGTTTGTCGGCGGCCTTCGACTTCGTGCCCGCCACTTGGCGTTCACCGGCCCGACCTTCCGACTTGCGTGGCGCTCGCTTGAGATCTTCGAGCGCGAGCGGGAACCGCTTCGCGCGCTCGCCGCTCATGAAGCCCGCCCTCCGGCGCGCGCCCATTCGCGCGTCGCGGGCAGCATCTGCGTATGCGTGAGATCGAGCTGCAGCGGCGTGATCGACACGAAGCCGTTTGCGACGGCGTGGAAATCGGTGCCCTCGCTGGCGTCCAGCGCCTCGCCCGCGGCACCGATCCAGTAAATCGGCTCGCCGCGCGGGTCGGTCTGGCGAATCACCGGCTGCGACGGATGACGCTTGCCGAGGCGCGTGACTTTCCAGCCCTTCTGTTGGTCGTACGGCAGGTTCGGAATATTGACGTTCAGCAGCGGCTGGCCGGGCAGCGGATGTGCGAGGTAGTGCGCGACGATTTCCGCGGCGACGCGCGCGGCATCGGCCAGATGGGCCCAGCCCTTGTCGACCAGCGAGAACGCGATCGCCGGCACACCGAACATGATGCCTTCGGTGGCGGCTGCAACTGTCCCCGAATAGAGCGTGTCTTCGCCCATGTTCTGGCCGTTGTTGATGCCCGACACGACGATATCCGGCCTCGCATCGGCCATCCCCGTCAGCGCAACGTGCACCGAATCGGTCGGCGTGCCGTTCACGTAGAAGAAACCCGTACCCGCTGCGCGCTGCACCGACAGCGGCCGCGACAACGTGAGGGAATTCGACGCGCCGCTGCAGTTCTGCTCGGGCGCGATCACCGTAAGCTCGGCCAGCGGCTGCAACGCTTCGCTGAGCGCGGCGAGACCGGGGGCGAGATAGCCGTCGTCGTTGCTGAGTAGGATTCGCATCCGGCGATTGTAACCGAGGAAAGATGGCGCGAGAGCGACAGTCCGGCCACCGCGGACGGGCGGGTATACGCATGGGCACGCGCTGCGCCGCCGCACTGCGCGGCGGCGTTCCACGCGCTGGGGAAAACACCGGGCCGCCGGGTTTTCCGCCCGGAGAAAATCTCCTTGGGAACATCATCCCGTCATCGGGCCGCCCGGCGCGACGCGCCAGGCCGGGTGCACTCAGATCGCGCCGGCCTCGCGCAGGGCGGCAATCGCCTGCCCGTCGTAGCCGAGGCCGCGCAGCACCTCGTCGGTATGCTCGCCGAGCTCGGGCCCGAGCCAGCGTGTTTCGCCCGGCGTATCCGACAGCTTCGGCGTGATGTTCGGCAGCGGAATGTCGGTGCCGTCGGCCAGCTTGAAACGCTGGATCATCTGGCGCGCGACGAACTGCGGATCGGTGAACATGTCGGCGGCGCTGTAGATGCGCCCGGCCGGCACGTCGGCCGCGTTGAGCACGACGAGCGCCTCGTCGATCGTGCGCGGCGCGAGCCACGCGGCGATCGCGTCGTCGATTTCCTGCGTGCGCGGCACACGCCCGTCGTTTTGCGCGAGCGCGGGATCGTCGGCGAGGTCGTCGCGTTCGATCGCCTTCATCAGCCGCTTGAAGATCGGATCGCTGTTGCCGCCGATCACGATGCTGCCGTCGCGGCATGCATACGTATTCGACGGCACGATGCCCGGCAGCGACGCACCGGTGCGCTCGCGCACCATCCCGTACACGCCGTACTCGGGCACCACGCTTTCCATCATGTTGAAGACGGCTTCATACAGTGCAACGTCGACCACCTGCCCGGCGCCGCCATTGACCTTGCGATGATGGAGCGCCATCAGCGCGCCGATCACGCCGTGCAGCGCGGCGATCGAATCGCCGATCGAGATGCCGATGCGCGGCGGCGGCAGATCCGGATAGCCGGTGATGTGACGCAGCCCGCCCATCGATTCGGCGATCGCGCCGAAGCCGGGCCGGTCGCGGTACGGGCCCGTCTGCCCGTAGCCGGACAGGCGCACCATCACGAGGCCCGGATTGTCGGCCGACAGCACGTCGTAGCCGAGCCCGAGCTTTTCGAGCAGGCCCGGACGGAAGTTCTCGATCACGATGTCGGCCTCGCTCGCGAGCTGCCGCGCGATCGCCTTGCCGGCGTCGGCTTTCAGGTTGAGCGTGACCGATTTCTTGTTGCGCGCCTGGACGGACCACCACAGCGACGTGCCGCCCTGCTCCGGGTGGAGTTTGCGCCACTTGCGCAGCGGGTCGCCGCCGTTCGGATCCTCGATCTTGATCACTTCCGCGCCGAATTCGGCGAACAGCCGCGACGCGAACGGCCCCGCGATCAGCGTTCCGAATTCGAGCACCTTGACGCCCGCGAGCGGGCCCTGGCTGACGCTCATGTGTCTCCCTGACATGAAGGAACGGCGCCGCCCGCGGGCGGCGCCCGGCTTACATCGTGCGGCGGTCGAGCATCGCGCGGGCGATGGTGCCCGCGTCGACGTACTCGAGCTCGCCGCCCACCGGCACGCCGCGCGCGAGGCGCGTGACCGCGAGCCCGCGCGCCTTGAGCGTCTGGCCGAGGTAGTGGGCGGTGGCTTCGCCTTCGTTCGTGAAGTTGGTCGCGAGCACGACTTCCTTGACGACGCCGTCGGACGCGCGCCGCACGAGGCGGTCGAAATGGATTTCCTTCGGGCCGATTCCGTCGAGCGGGCTCAGTCGCCCCATCAGCACGAAATACAGCCCGCGGTAGGTCATCGTCTGCTCGAGCATGATCTGGTCGGCAGGCGTCTCGACGACGCACAGCAGCGTCGGATCGCGCTCCTCGTCGCTGCAGACGTCGCAGATCTGCGCTTCGGTGAACGTGTTGCACTTCTCGCAGTGCTGCAGATGCTCGGTCGCGAACAGCAGCGAGCGGCCGAGCCGCTCCGCGCCCTCACGGTCGTGCTGCATCAGGTGAACCGCCATGCGCTGCGCGGATTTCGGCCCGACGCCGGGCAGCACGCGCAACGCTTCGACGAGAGCGGACAAGGCGGACGGCTGTTTCATACGGCGGCAAACGGTGACAAGGACGCCGCGCTCAGAACGGCAGCTTGAAGCCCGGGGGCAGCGGCAGGCCCGACGTCATCCCGCTCATCTTTTCCTGCGACGTTGCTTCGGCCTTGCGCACCGCGTCGTTGAACGCAGCGGCGACGAGATCCTCGAGCATGTCCTTGTCGTCCGCGAGCAGGCTCGGGTCGATCGACACGCGGCGCACTTCGTTGCGGCACGTCATCGTCACCTTGACGAGGCCGGCGCCCGACTGCCCTTCGACTTCGATGAGCGCAAGCTGCTCCTGCATCTTCTTCATGTTTTCCTGCATTTGCTGCGCTTGCTTCATCAGTCCGGCGAGGTTGCCTTTCAACATGGGAATACTCCTTCTTGATCGTGTGAAAACCGGCACGCGGCGCGTGCCGGCCAATGTGTGCGGGGCGTGATTGTGCCTGTCGCGGGGCGCTCAGTTCAATGCAGCGTCGGCGGCGCGCCGTCCGGCGCCGAATCGGCGAGCGGGCGCACCGATCCGTCGACGATGCGCGCACCGAACTCGCGCACGAGCTGCTGGACGAACGGATCGCCGTGAATCTCCTGCTCGGCTTCGCGCTGGCGCGCCGCGCGTGCGGCCGCATCGAGCGCTGCCGCGGTGCGCCGCGCGGGCCCGACCTCGACGCTCACCTCGACCGGCTTGCCGAGCGCATCGGCCAATGCGGCCTTCAGCTTCGCCACCTGTGCGGCGTCCGCATACTGCGGCACCGGCACGGACAATTTCAATGCGCTCGCATCGACGGCCGTCAGTTCGCTGTTGAACGCGAGCTGGTACGCGACACCCTTCAGCGGCAACCGCGCGGCCAGCGCCGGCCATTCGCCGTCGAAGCCGATCGGATCGAGCGCGATCGCGGGCGGCAACGGGCGCGAGTCGATCGGCGCGGCCGGACGCGCGTCCGCCGGCTTCGGCGTCACGCGCACGTCGTCGGGACCGCTGTCGAATACCGGCACGAAGCCGTCGTCGGAACCGCCGAACATCTCGTCGGCGCTGAGCGGTACGTAGTCGTCGGGCGGGATGTCTTCCCAAGGCGGCGACGGCTGGCGCGAATCGGCTGCTTGCGGCGCACGGGCAGCGGCACGCGGCGTCGGCACCTGGACGGCCGGACGCGGTGTGGCCAGCTTGTCGGCCGCCGGCTGGGTTGCCGCCGGCTTGGCGGCAGCAGCGCCTGCGCGCCCACGGTCCGACGACACGCGCATCCCCGCATTGCGCAGCACGTCGAGCGCGGCGGCGGCACCGCCTGCGCGCGCCGACCGCGCGGCGGCGGGTTCGGGCGATGCAGCGCGCGGCGCCGGTTCGGCCGCGGGAGCCGGTTCGTCGTTTCGCTGCATGGCGGCAACGGCAGGCGGCTCAGGTTCCTTGTGCGCGGGAGGCGGCATGTCGACTGCGGGCACTGCCTTCGCTTCCGGCTGCGGCGGCTCGATAGCTTGTGCGTGGGCCGTGACCGGTGCCGGTGCCGGTGCTGCCGACTCTGCCGGTGACGGGACGGCAACCGGTTGGGCGGCCGGCCGCTCGGCTTCGTCGCCTGATTGCGCCGGCGCCGAACGTGCGACCGGTGCAGCCGGCGCCGCGGCTTGCGGACGCGCTGCGGCAGCGGGCGCAGCCGATACCGGCTTCGCCGCGGCGGCTGCCGGTGCCGCGGCTGCGCGCGGGGCCGGCACCGTACGCGGCGGCACGGACGGCTGGCCGCCCGGCGCACTGCCGGCGCCAACGGTCGGCTCGAACGCGAGCATCCGCAGCAGCGTCATCGTGAAACCGGCGTATTCGTCCGGCGCCAGGCCGAGCTCGGCACGCCCTACGGTCGCGATCTGATAGAACAATTGAACCTGTTCGGGGCTCAGCGTCTCCGCGAAACGACGCAGGTCGGCCGCTTCCGGCCATTCGTCGAGCACCGAGCCCGGCGCGAACTGCGCCCATGCGATCCGGTGCAGCAGGCTCGCGAGATCCTGCAGCGCGGTCGAGAACGACAGGCTGCGCAGCGACATCTCGTCGGCAATCGCGAGGATTTCCGGGCCGTTGCTTGCCGCGAGCGCGTCGAGCAGGCGCACCATGTAAGTCTGGTCGAGCGCGCCGAGCATGCCCGACACCGCCGACTCGGTCACCTCGTTCGCCGAATAGGCGATCGCCTGGTCGGTCAGCGACAGCGCGTCGCGCATGCTGCCCTGCGCGGCGCGCGCGAGCAGACGCAGCGCCTGCGGCTCGAACGTGATCCGCTCTTCGCCGAGGATCCGCTCGAGATGCGACACGATGTGCCCGGCCGGCATCTGCTTCAGGTTGAACTGCAGGCAGCGCGACAGCACGGTGACGGGGATTTTCTGCGGATCGGTCGTCGCGAGGATGAACTTGACGTGCGGCGGCGGCTCTTCGAGCGTCTTCAGCATCGCGTTGAACGCGTGGTTCGTCAGCATGTGCACTTCGTCGATCATGTAGACCTTGAAGCGCGCATCGACGGGCGCGTACACCGCGCGCTCGAGCAGCGCGGCCATCTCGTCGACACCGCGGTTGCTCGCCGCATCCATCTCGACATAGTCGACGAAACGGCCCTCGTCGATCTCGCGACAGGCGCGACACACGCCGCACGGCTGCGACGTGACGCCGGTTTCACAGTTGAGCGCCTTCGCGAAGATCCGAGACAGCGTCGTCTTGCCGACACCGCGGGTTCCGGTAAACAGATAGGCGTGATGGAGACGCCCGCCGTCGAGCGCGTGCGTGAGCGCCCTGACGACGTGCTCCTGGCCGACGAGCGAAGCGAAATCCTTCGGACGCCACTTGCGTGCGAGAACTTGATAGGTCATCGGGAAATTGTATCAGTAACGCTGCGTCGCGCCGACACGCGAAACGGTGCGGAACACGGGCAAGGCGCAGGTCGAACGGAGTGTGACGCAGAAATAAAAAACGCCCTACGAACGGGGCGAGAAGGAAGGTGACGAGCCCAACCCTCGGCACTGGCAGAAAACGATTGTGGCTGCTTCGTTCCCGACCTGACCAGGTTCACCGCCCCACCATGCGAGGAGGCCCGTCACGGCATATTCTATCACCGCTTCCGGACGAATGCGACCGTTTGTTCGCATCAATGCGAATATCGCCGGGCAAACCGGCACGTCGTCCACTTGTACACGTCGAATGCGGCCCGCCCCTTGTAATTCGCGGACCGGCCTCCACCTGCGTGGCACGACGGTCGAACGTCGCGTCGTACCCCTACTCGCGTAGCGGCTACTATCGCCGCCCGCAGCAGATAGCAATTTAGGCTAATATGACGCCCGAACGACCCGCGAGCCGCGGCATGCAGCGCTTACGCCCTCTTTCCGGAAGGCGGAGTGGCCTGCCGCGGCGGCCGGCAGCCCACGGCGGCCGGTACGCCGCAACGCGCAAGCAGGCAGTCCCCGAACCGTAAGAGGTATTGACCCAATGAGCGAACAGATCAAACACATCAGCGACGCATCGTTCGAACAGGACGTCGTCAAGTCCGACAAGCCCGTACTCGTCGATTTCTGGGCCGAATGGTGCGGCCCGTGCAAGATGATCGCCCCGATCCTCGACGAAGTCGCGAAGGACTACGGCGACAAGCTGCAGATCGCGAAGATCAACGTCGACGACAACCAGGCCACGCCGGCGAAATTCGGCGTGCGCGGCATCCCGACGCTGATCCTGTTCAAGAACGGCGCGGCCGCCGCGCAGAAGGTCGGCGCGCTGTCGAAGTCGCAGCTCACCGCATTCCTGGACAGCCATCTGTAATACCGGCAGTTCCGCGGACGTGTTGTCAGTCGGCAACACGTCCGTCGTCAAGCCGACGATCGCTCGCTCAAGCGCGAATCGGCCTATGCTAGAATTAAAAAACGTCGGCAAGACGCATTAAGTCTCTGAGCGCTTCCGCTCGCCCTCCTCCCTTATTTTCTTTCGTCGCTTCTCCTCCCTGGCGGGTTCCCCGTATGCATTTATCCGAGCTCAAGTCTCTGCACGTGTCCGAACTGATCGAAATGGCCAATGGCCTGGAGATCGAAAACGCGAACCGCCTGCGCAAGCAGGAGTTGATGTTCGCCATTCTTAAAAAGCGCGCCAAGACGGGAGAGACGATCTTCGGCGACGGCACGCTCGAAGTGCTGCCGGACGGCTTCGGCTTCCTGCGCTCGCCGGAAATGTCGTACCTCGCGAGCACCGACGACATCTACATCAGCCCGTCGCAGATCCGGCGCTTCAACCTGCACACCGGCGACACCATCGAAGGTGAAGTCCGTACGCCGAAGGACGGCGAGCGCTACTTCGCGCTGGTGAAGGTCGACAAAGTCAACGGGCAGCCGCCCGAGGCCTCGAAACACAAGATCATGTTCGAGAACCTCACGCCGCTGCATCCGAACAAGCCGCTGTCGCTCGAACGCGAAATGCGCGGCGAGGAAAACGTCACGGGCCGCATCATCGACATGATCGCGCCGATCGGCAAGGGCCAGCGCGGCCTGCTCGTCGCGTCGCCGAAGTCGGGCAAGACCGTGATGCTCCAGCACATCGCGCACGCGATCAAGCAAAACCACCCGGACGTGATCCTGTTCGTGCTGCTGATCGACGAGCGTCCGGAAGAAGTGACCGAAATGCAGCGCTCGGTCGCCGGCGAAGTGATCGCCTCGACGTTCGACGAACCGGCCACGCGCCACGTCCAGGTCGCCGAAATGGTGATCGAGAAGGCCAAGCGCCTCGTCGAAATGAAGCACGACGTCGTGATCCTGCTCGACTCGATCACGCGTCTCGCGCGCGCATACAACACCGTGATCCCGGCGTCGGGCAAGGTGCTGACGGGCGGTGTCGACGCGAACGCGCTGCAGCGTCCGAAGCGCTTCTTCGGCGCGGCGCGCAACATCGAGGAAGGCGGCTCGCTGACGATCATCGGCACCGCGCTGATCGAAACCGGCAGCCGCATGGACGACGTGATCTACGAAGAGTTCAAGGGCACCGGCAACATGGAAGTGCACCTCGAGCGCCGTCTCGCGGAAAAGCGCGTGTATCCGTCGATCAACCTGAACAAGTCGGGCACGCGTCGCGAGGAGATGCTGATCAAGCCCGAGATCCTTCAGAAGATCTGGGTGCTGCGCAAGTTCATCCACGACATGGACGAAGTCGAGGCCATGGAATTCCTGCTCGACAAGATCCGTCAGACGAAGAGCAACTCCGAGTTCTTCGACCTGATGCGCCGCGGCGGCTGATCGCCCCCGCTCCGCGCCACGGCCGCCCGCGCAACCTGCCCGGCGGCCGTTTTTCGATCTCAACCTGAACGTGAACGTACAGGTTGATCTATAATCGCGTCATCGTCCCGCCGAATCTCGTCCACCCGATGCCGAACGATGCCTCCACCCCGCTGTTGACCGTCAGCGACGCCGCGTCGCGGCTCGGCGTCACGCCGCGCACGCTCAAATATTACGAAGAGCGCGGGCTCGTCACGCCGTCGCGCAGCGAAGGCCGCTACCGCCTCTACGACGAAGCCGACCTCGAGCGCTTCGCGCGCATCCTGCGCTTGCGTGCGCTCGGCTTCTCGCTGCACGGCATCACCGAAATGCTGAAGCGCCCGCTGGAAGAAACCGGCGACGGCCGGCGCCGCTATTCGGATGCGTCGCTGCGCGACATCCGCGCGGGCCTGGCCGAGCAGATCGATACGCTCGACCGGCGGATCGCGGCCGTCCAGCGCGAGCTGAAGGAAGCCGTCGCGCTGCGCAAGGAGTTGCAGCACGACATCGACTACGTCGAACGGCGCCTCGCCGGCGAAAACGCCGAGGCGCTGATCGCGCAGCGGCAGGCCGAAGCCGGCACGCGGCGCGCGCGCAAGGATCGCGAATGAACGCGGTGCCGGGCCGGCCGCCGCTGTGGAGCCGCGCGAACCTGCGCGCGGACCTGTTCCCGTGGGCGCTCGCGCTCGTCACCGGCATCGACTACTTCGACAACGCCGTCTTCTCGTTCTTCGCGAGCTACATCGCGGGCGGCATCAACGCGTCGCCCGACGAACTCGTCTGGTCGTCGAGCGCCTACGCGGTCACGGCCGTGCTCGGCATCCTGCAGCAACAATGGTGGGTCGACCGGCTCGGCCATCGCCGCTACGTCGCGGGCTGCATGCTGATGTTCTCGTTCGGCGCGATCGCGGCGGCGCTGGCCGACACGTCGCTGGAACTCGCGTTCGCGCGCGGCTTTCAGGGCTATTTCATCGGCCCGATGATGGGTGCGTGCCGGATCCTGATCCAGATCAGCTTCAAGCCGCAGGAACGTCCGCCCGCGACGCGCGCATTCCTGATCATGATCCTGCTAGGCAGCGCGCTCGCGCCGATCGTCGGCGGGCTGCTGGTCGCGCATTCGACGTGGCGCGCACTGTTCGCGTGCACGGCGCCGGCCGGCATCGCGTTCGCGATCCTCGCCTTGCTCACGCTGCCCGATTCGGGCCGCACGCCGGACGACGAACGCGGTTCCGGACATTTCTGGCCGTACGTCGTGTTCGCGCTCGCGCAAGGGGCGCTGCAGATCGTGCTGCAGCAGGTGCATTACCAGCTCTACAGCGGCTCGCCGATGCTGATCCTGCTGACGATCGCGGGGCTCGGCGCGCTCGCGTGGTTCGCGTATCACCAGTGGCATCACCCGACGCCGCTCGTGCGGCTGCATGCGTTTCGCGAGCGGACGTTCCAGATCGGGCTGCTGCTCTACATGTTCTATTACTACGAGACGACGGGCTTCAGTTACCTGACGTCGCGGTTTCTCGAGGGCGGGCTCGGCTATCCGGTCGAGAACGCCGGGCGCCTCGTGGGCACGATGTCGCTGATCTCCGCCACCGCGCTGTTCGCCTACCTGCGCTACGCGAAATTCGTCACGCACAAGAAGTGGTTCGTCGTGCCGGGGTTCGCGATCGCCGTCACGGCCGCGCTGTGGATGACCCGGATGACGCCGCAGGTCGGCGAAGCCGCGCTGATCGTCCCGCTGCTGCTGCGCGGGTTGCTGCTGCTGTTCATCGTGCTGCCGGTCGCGAACCTCACGTTCCGGATTTTCGCGATCGACGAATACACGCACGGCTACCGGCTGAAGAACATCGTGCGGCAACTGACGATCTCGTTCGCGACGTCGTCGGTGATCATCGTCGAGCAGCACCGGCTGGCCGTGCACCAGACACGGCTCGTCGAGCGTGCGAACGTGTTCGATCCGCTGTTCCAGCAGACCGTCGATGCGCTGACGCGCAGCTATGCGGCCGCCGGCCACGCGCTGAACGACGCGCACGGCCTCGCGATCGCGTCGATCGCGCGGATGGTGGCGCAACAGGCGTCGTTCCTCGCGTCGCTCGACGGCTTTTACTTCCTCGCGGGCGTGGCGCTCGTCGGCGGCCTCTTCGCGGCATGGCAAAAACAGATCGATTGAGTTAAAAGACAGGCTTTGGTTTTTCATCCGCGGCCTCCATGCTTTCGAAACTGACCCGCTGGTTCGACGACCGCCGCCGCGACCGCGCGCTGCGCAGCCATCCGATTCCCGACGCGCTGTGGCTGGAAACCGTCGAGCGCCTGCCGTTCCTCGCGACCCTGCCGCCCGACGCGCTCGGCCGGCTGCGGGAGCTGACGAGCCTGTTCGTCGCGAAAAAATCGTTTTCGACCGCGCACGGGCTCGAGCTGACCGACGCGATGATCGTCGCGATCGCCGCGCAGGCCTGCCTGCCCGTGCTGAATCTCGACCTGTCGCTGTACGACGGCTGGGTCGGCGTCGTCGTGTATCCAGGCGAATTCGTGATCCGCAAGACCGTGCAGGACGAGGACGGCGTCGTCCACGAAGTCGAGCAGGATGCGAGCGGCGAGGCATGGGAAGGCGGCCCCGTGATCCTCTCGTGGGAAGACGCGCAGATGACCGACGGCCGGGACGCGTACAACGTCGTGATTCACGAGTTCGCGCACAAGATCGACATGGTCAACGGCGCGGCCGACGGCTATCCGCCCCTTTTTCGCCGCTGGCATGCGCCGCATCTCGACGCACAGGCGTGGGCCGACGTGTTCGAACACGCATACGACCAGTTCTGCGGGCGCGTCGACGCGGTGCCGGACCGCGCGTGGGCGCGCTTCGAGCGGGACTCGCTGATCGATCCCTATGCGGCCGATCATCCGTCGGAATTCTTCGCGGTGTGCAGCGAGGCGCTGTTCGTACGGCCGAAAGCGTTCGAGTCCGAATTTCCGGAGCTGTACCGGTTGCTCGCGCGCTACTACCGGCAGGATCCGGCCGGCACCGGCGCGCTCGACGCACCATGAAAATTATTCGTCAACCGTCTGATTTTCTGGCATAATCGCCGTTTTTCGACCTTAGGCAAGTGGCTCGCGCCGGGCTTGGCGTCGTCTGGTGATACGCGAATTCGCGCACGCCGGCACGGCAAGCGGCGGGTTGGCTACCGCTCTCACCAAGGAAAGACCATGAAAGAAGGCATCCACCCGAATTACCGCGAAGTCGTCTTCCAAGACATGTCGAACGGCTTCAAGTTCATCACGCGCTCGACGATCCAGACGCGTGAAAACATCGAACTCGACGGCAAGACCTACCCGCTCGCCAAGATCGAAGTGTCGTCGGAATCGCACTCGTTCTACACGGGTCAGCAAAAGATCATGGACACGGCAGGCCGTGTCGAGAAGTTCAAGAACAAGTTCGGCGCACGCGCCAACGGCAAGGCTGCAAAGTAAGCTTTGCACCGATCCGGTGGTTGCAACGCACCGGTACCGCACGAAAGGGCAGCCCAGGCTGCCCTTTTTTGTCTCTGCTCGCCCGGAAGGCGCCGACCGGCGCCCGGGCAACGGCCTGACGCACAACAGCGGGCGCGACTACAATGCCGGATGCTCGAAACCGGCTCGACCGCGCGCAACCGCGCCGGCCGCCCGCCCATAACAAATCGCTCATCTGCATGAAGCCTGTCGTCCGTCTCACCGCCTCCGCCACGCGTGCGCTGCCGCGCTGGCTGCTGCTCACGCTCTGCTTCGTCTACGCGGCGTTCGGCCTGTTCGGCCGCGACCCGTGGAAAAACGAGGACGCGGCGGGTTTCGGCGTGATGTGGACGATGGCCAAGGGCAGCTGGCACGACTGGCTGCTGCCGAACCTGGTCGGCAAGTTCATCACGACCGACGGGCCGCTCGGCTACTGGCTCGGCGCGTTGTCGATCCGCGGCCTGGGCCCGTGGGTCGACGCGAGCAACGCGTCGCGTGTCGACACCGGCTTGCTGTTCTGCGTCGCGTGCGCGTTCGTCTGGTATGCGGCCTACCTGCTCGGCCGGCGCGCCGAGGTTCAACCGTTCAAATACGCATTCGGCGGCGAACCCGAGCCGCGCGACTACGGCCGCACGCTCGGCGACGGCGCGCTGCTGGTGCTCGTCGCCTGCTTCGGTCTCGCGGAACGCGGGCACGAAACGACGCCGCAGCTGGCGCAGTTCGCGTGGATCGCGATGCTGGTGTACGGGATCGTGCGCGGCATCGACAAGCCGCTGCAAGGCGCACTGTGGTGGGGCCTCGCGATCGGCCTCGTCGCGCTGTCCGGCAACCCGGTGCTGGTCGTCGCGCTGCTCGCGGGCACGGCCGCGCTGTGGCTCGTCACGCCCGAGATGCGCAACCTGCGCCTGCCGCTCGTCGGCGTGCCGCTCGCGGCCGCGATCTTCGCGCTATGGCCGCTCGCCGCGTTCGTCGCGGCGCCGGACGACGCGGCCTGGTTCTTCAACCAGTGGATCCATGGCAGCCTGATGCGCTTTTCGGGTCCGCCGACGGCCGTGCTCGGCTATGCGGCGAAGAACCTGCCGCTGTTCACGTGGCCCGCGTGGCCGCTCGCGATCTGGGCGTGGTGGAGCTGGGCCGGCATGCGCCGTCGCGCGCACATCGCGATTCCGCTGTCGGTTGCCGTGCCGCTCGTCGCGCTCGTGATCCTGCAAAGCCAGCAGTCGAACCGCATGTACATGCTGCTGCTGCCGCCGCTCGCGGTGCTCGCGACGTTCGCGCTGCCGACCCTCAAGCGCGGCGCGATCAACGCGATCGACTGGTTCGCGGTGCTGAGCTTCACGATCCTCGGCACCTTCGTGTGGCTCGTGTGGCTCGCGTCGCTCACCGGCTTCCCGCATCCGCTCGCGCGCAACCTCGCGCGCCTCGTGCCCGGCTACGAGCCGCATTTCAAGATCCTGTCGTTCATCTGCGCGGTGATCGTCACCGTGTGCTGGTGCTTCCTCGTGCGCTGGCGCGTCTCGCGGCAGCCGAAGGTGCTGTGGCGCAGCGTCGTGCTGTCGAGCGCGGGCACCACGCTGATGTGGGTGCTGCTGATGACGCTGTGGCTGCCGATCGTCAACTACGGCCGGACCTATCGCGATGTCGCGCAACAGATCGCCGTGCACCTGCCGTCCGACTACGAGTGCATCTCGCCGGTGCGGCTCGGCGACGCGCAGATCGCGACTTTCGCGTACTTCGGCAACATGCACTTCGATTTCTCCGGCGACTGCGACGTGATCCTGCGCCAGGACCGTGCCGACTTCGGCGAGCCGAGCGCGATGTCGCAATACGTATGGCGGCTCGTCTGGGAAGGCCGCCGCGTCGCCGACCGCGACGAGCGCTTCCGCCTGTACGAGCGCATCGAACGGCCGAAGACGCCCGTCAAGCGGCGTCCGCCGCGCCGCCAGGCGGCCGATTGACGATGTTCGGCGACGTCCGCCGGATCGTCGGTCTCGCGTGGCCGGTGCTGGTCGGCCAGCTCGCGATCATCGCGTTCGGCGTGATCGACACCGCGATGGTCGGCCGCTACTCGGCCGTCGATCTCGCCGCGCTCGGGCTCGGCTCGTCGATCTACGTATCGATCTATATCGGCCTGACCGGCATCCTGTCCGCGTTGCAGCCGATCACCGGGCAACTGTACGGCGCGCGGCGCTATGCCGAGATCGGCGAGGAAGTACGCCAGGCGCTGTGGCTCGCGCTACTGCTCTCGATTCCCGGCTTCCTGCTGCTGCATTTTCCCGAGCCGCTGCTGCGCGTCGCGCACGCACCCGCCGCGCTGCACGAGCGCACCGTCGACTACCTGCGCATCCTGTCGTACGGGCTGCCCGCCAGCCTCGTATTCCGTATCTACAACGCGCTGACCAACGCGGCCGGCAAGCCGCGGCTGGCGATGATCCTGCAGATCGGCGCACTGCTGCTCAAGTTTCCGCTGAACGTGTGGTTCATCTTCGGCGGCTTCGGCGTGCCGGCGCTCGGCGGCCCCGGCTGCGGGCTCGCCAGCACGCTGATCAACTGGGCGCTCGCGCTGATCGGCTACGCGCTGCTCGCGAAGCTCGACGTGTTCGCGCCGCTCGCGATCTTCTCGCGCTTCTGCTGGCCCGTGTGGGCGCGCCAGAAGGCGATCCTGAAGCTCGGCGTGCCGATGGGCCTGTCGTACCTGATCGAGGTCACGTCGTACACGTGCATGGCGCTGTTCATCGCGCAGTTCGGCACGACGACGCTCGCCGGCCACCAGATCGCCGGCAACATCGGCGCGGTGCTGTACATGACGCCGCTGTCGATCGGCGTGGCGGCGTCGACGCTGGTCGCGCGCGCGCTCGGCGCCGGACACGCCGAGGAAGCCCGGCTGCTCGGCCGGCACAGCGTGATGTTCGCGTGCGGTATCGCGGCCGCCTACGGCGTGCTCGTGTTCGCGCTGCGCCCGCTGATCGTCGGCGGCTATACGCCCAACCCGGCCGTCGCCGCGGCCGCGATGCCGCTCGTCGCGATCGTCGCGTGCTACCACGTGTTCGATGCGCTGCAGGTCACGTCGGCGTTCGTGCTGCGCGCGTACAAGGTGGCGGTCGTGCCGACCGTGATCTACGCGGTCGCGCTGTGGGGCGTCGGACTCAGCGGCGGCTACGTGCTCGGCTTCGACGTCGGCGGCATCGCGCCCGCCTGGCTGACCGGCGCGCGCGGCTTCTGGTTCGCGAACACGGTCAGCCTGATGCTGGCGGGCGCGGGGCTCGTGCTGTACCTGCGTCGCATCAGCCGCGCGCACGCCACCGCCGCGGCCTGACGCGCGGCGCGCTACGCGTCCTCCAGCACGTCGGCCGCGTGATACGACGAGCGCACGAGCGGGCCGGCGACGATTTCCCGGAAACCGAGCGCGAGCGCCTCGTCGCGCCATGCGGCGAACGCGTCCGGGCTTACGTATCGCCGCACCGGCAAATGGTGCGCCGACGGCGCGAGATACTGGCCGAGCGTCAGCACGTCGACCTCGTGTGCGCGCAGGTCGCGCAGCGTGTCGCGCACCTCGTCGTCGCGCTCGCCGAGCCCGAGCATCAATCCCGATTTCGTCACGAGCGTCGGCCGCGCGGCCTTCGCCTGCGCGAGCAGTTCGAGCGAGCCGCGATAGTCGGCGCCCGGCCGCGCCGCCCGGTACAGCGACGGCACCGTCTCGATGTTGTGATTGAACACGTCGGGCCACGCCGACGACAGCGCGTCGAGCGCACGTGCCGCGCGGCCGCGGAAGTCCGGCGTCAGCACCTCGACGCCGATGCCCGGCACACTCGCGCGCACCGCCGCGATGCACGCGGCGAAATGCGCGGCGCCGCCGTCGCGCAGGTCGTCGCGGTCGACCGACGTGATCACGACGTAGCGCAACCCGAGCGCCGCCGCCGCGTCGGCCAGTCGCGCGGGCTCGTCGGGATCGAGCGGCTCGGGACGGCCGTGCGCGACATCGCAGAACGGGCTCCGCCGCGTGCACAGCCCGCCCATGATCATGAAGGTCGCGGTGCGCTGCGCGAAGCACTCGCCGATGTTTGGACACATCGCCTCCTCGCACACGGAATGCAGCCGATGCTCGCGTAGCACGGCGGCCATGTCGGCCACCGCCGCGCTCATCATCGGCCGTGCGTGCAGCCACGGCGGCTTCGGCAGCGCCGCGCCGGCCGCGGGCTCGACGCGCACCGGAATGCGCGCGAGCTTGTCGCGACTTCTCGCGCCGGGCTGGCCGAGCGCCGTGAGGCTGGGTCGTTCGAGCGCGGCGGCCATCGTCAGTCTCCGAGAAACGCGACGATCAGGCGGTTCACGTCGGCGGCCGCCTCCATCTGCACCATGTGCCCGCTGCCGGCGATCACCTCGGCGCGCACGCCGTCCGGCAAGCCCTGCGCATGCCGCGCGGGAATCACCTGGTCGCGCTCGCCCCAGATCACCAGCGTGCGCGGCGCGAGCGTCGCGAGCCGGTCGCGGAACACCCGTCGCTGCGCGGCGCCGTCGAACGCGGCATGCGCGATTTTCTCCAGCGCGGCCTGCACGCCTTCGAGCCGCTTGTACTTGACGAGATCCTCGACGAGCTGCCGCGTGACCAGCGCGTTGTCCGCGAACAGCGCGCCCAGATGCGGCTTCAGCGTGTTGCGGCTGTTGCCGGCGACGAAGCCGTCGATGTAGGCGCGGTTGATGTCGGCGCCGAGCCCCGCGCTCGCGATCAGCGTGAGCGAGGCGACGCGTTGGGGCGCGCGCTCGGCCGCCGTCATCGCGACCGCGCCGCCCATCGAATGGCCGATCAGGTGCGCGCGCTCGATGTGCTGCGCATCGAGCAGCGCGAGCACCGCGTCGGCCAGTTCGTCGAGGCTGCCGGTCTCGACCGCCTTGCCCGACTCGCCGTGGCCGGGCAGATCGAGCGCCCACACCGGCCGGTGCGCGGCGAGATCCGCGTGATTGAACAGCCAGTTGTTCAGGTCGCCGCCGAAGCCGTGGATCAGCACGGCCGGCGTGCCGGAACCGTCGCCCAGCTTCAGGAAGCGGATCGTGCGGCCGCCGATCTGCGCCTTCTCCGGCTGCGGGCCGGCCGCCTCGTCGGCAGCCGCGCTCGGCACGAAATCGCGCTGGAAGTCGGCGATCGCCGCATCGATGTCGGCGTCGCTCGCATCGGCGGCCGCGACGACGCCGAGCAGCGCGCCGACGGGCAGCGTCTCGCCCTCCTGCGCCACCTGCCGGCGCAGCGTGCCGTCGAACGCGCACTCGACGCCCGACGAGATCTTGTCGGTCTCGACGTCGAGCACCTCGTCGCCCTTCGCCACGCGTTCGCCGATCGCCTTCAGCCAGCCGTTGACCTGCCCCTGCTCCATCGACAGCCCCCACTTGGGCATCGTGATCATGTGAATCGACATCGTGTCAGCTCCTCGTATTCAGGACCGCCTGCGCAATCGCATCGGCGGACGGGATGTACAGGTCTTCCAGCACGCCGGCGAACGGCGCGGGCGTATGCGGCGCGGTGACGAGCCCGATCGGCGCCTTCAGCGACCGGAATGCGCGCTGCGCGATGAGCGCGGCGATGTCGGTCGCGATCGAGCAGCGCGGGTTCGCTTCGTCGACCACCACCACGCGCCCGGTGCGCGCCGCGCTTTCGAGGATCGTTTCCTCGTCGAGCGGCGACGTCGTGCGCAGGTCGATCACGTCGCACTGGATGCCGTCCTTCGCGAGCGTCGCGGCCGCGTCCATCGCGAGATGCACCATCCGGCCGTACGTGACGATCGTCGCGTCGTCGCCCTCGCGCATCACGTTCGCCTCGCCGAACGGAATCGCATAGGATTCCTCTGGGACGTCGCCCTCCCGCGTATAGAGCAGCTTGTGTTCGAGAAAGATCACGGGATCGTTGTCGCGGATCGCCTGGATCAGCAGCCCCTTCGCGTCGTACGGCGTCGACGGGCACACGACCTTCAGCCCCGGAATGTGCGTGAACAGCGACGTGAGCATCTGCGAGTGCTGCGCGGCCGCGCGCAGCCCGGCGCCGTACATCGCGCGGATCACGACCGGCGTCACGGCCTTGCCGCCGAACATGTAGCGGAATTTCGCGGCCTGGTTGAAGATCTGGTCGAAGCACACGCCCATGAAATCGATGAACATCAGTTCCGCGACGGGTCGCATCCCGCACGCGGCCGCGCCGACCGCCGCGCCGATATAGCCGCCCTCCGACAGCGGCGTATCGAGCACGCGGCCCGGAAACTTGTGGAACAGCCCCTTCGTCACGCCGAGCACGCCGCCCCACGCGTCGTCCTCGCCCGGCGCGCCCGCGCCGCCCGCGTTGTCCTCGCCCATCACGATCACGCTGTCGTCGCGCGCCATTTCCTGCGCGAGCGCCTCGTTGATCGCCTGCGAATAAGTGATCTTCCTTGCCATGTCTGTCTCCTGGAATGTTCGGTTCGCCGTGCCGGCCGCTGGGTCAGGCCGCGCTCACGGATACGACACGTAGACGTCGGCCAGCAGGTCGGCGGCATCCGGCAGCGGCGCCGCCTTCGCCTGCGCGACCGCGTCGTCGATCAACGCCTTCACCTGTGCGTCGACCGCGCGCAGGTCGTCGGTGGTCAGCGCTTCGGCACGCACGACGCGCGTTTCGAAATGCTTCAGGCAGTCCTTCTCGTCGCGCAGCTTCTGCACTTCGCCCGGCGCGCGATAGGTTTGCGCATCGCCCTCGAAGTGGCCGAAGTAGCGCGTGAACTTCACCTCGACGAGCGTCGGGCCGCCGCCGTTGCGAGCACGTTCGACGGCCTCGCCGAGCGCCTCGTGCACCGCGAAGAAGTCGAAGCCGTCGACGATCACACCCGGCATCCCGAACCCGTTCGCCCGATCGGCGATGTTGTCGGTCGCGACCGACCAGCTCGACGACGTCGCTTCCGCATAGCCGTTGTTTTCGGCGACGAAGATCGCGGGCAGCCGCCACACCGACGCGAGGTTCATCGATTCGAAGATCACGCCCTGGTTCGACGCGCCGTCGCCGAAGAAGCACACGCCGACGCCGCCCGTCTTCTTGTGCTTCGCCGCGAGCGCCGCGCCGCACACGAGCGGGCCGCCCGCGCCGACGATCCCGTTCGCGCCGAGCATCCCCATCGACAGGTCGGCGATGTGCATCGAGCCGCCCTTGCCGTGGCAGACGCCCGTCTTCTTGCCGTAGATCTCGGCCATCATCCCGTGCACGTCGACGCCCTTCGCGATGCAATGGCCGTGGCCGCGGTGCGTGGTGGCCACGTAGTCGTCGAGGCCGAGGTGCAAGATCGTGCCGACGGCGGACGCCTCCTCGCCCGCGTACAGGTGAACGAAGCCGGGTATCTCGCCGGTCGCGAATTCGACGTGCAGGCGTTCCTCGAATTCGCGGATCGTGCGCATCAGCCGGTAGGCGTCCAGCAGCTTGTCCCTGCTGAGCTGTGTCGAAGCGGTCATGTGTGTCTCCTGGGTAGGTCTGACTACGAATGCCGCCCCGGCCATGCCGCGGCGGCGGACTTTGGCGTTCACTCGCGCCACGCGCCGGCGTCGCGCAGCAGTTGCCGCGACGATGCGTAGCGCAGCGTGCGGCCGACGTCGACCGTCAACGGCCCGCGCCAATCGAGCGAGATCTCGTAGCGATCGCCGCGCGCGACCTCGATCTCGCGCTCGCCGTCGAACGCGAGCGTGCCGCGCTCGAACGGAATCGCGTGCCACGCGCCCGGTTCGAGCCGCTCGCAACTGCGCATCACGACACGGTCGACGCGCCCCGGCGCGATCGGCGCGACGAGCGGTGTGCCGGCCGCGTTGCCGGCTTCCGCGAAGCGCATCGCGAGCCCGTGGGGCGCGCTGCGTTCGAGCGGCGCCCATGCGCCGCCGAGCGCGGACAGGCCGATGCCGTCCGGTTCCGCGAATGTGAGATAGAGCGAATCGATGTCGTTGGAGCCGGAAATCGCGCGCGCGCCGATGAAGCGCTGCCGCGCGGCGCACACGTCGACGAGCGCGATCTCCTCGCGCCCCGGCTGCGCGCCCGCGACGCAGCGCACGACGAGCCGCTTGTTGCGCACGAACGCGACCTCGGCCGGCACGGCGCCGCGCGCGGCGAGCCCTGCCGCGACGCCGGCGACGGTCGCCTCGCGATGTTCGGGAAACGCGTTGTTGGTGCCGGTGGACAGCGCGACGAGCGGCGTCGCGCCGCAATGCGCGGCTACCGCGCGATGAGTGCCGTCGCCACCGAGCACGACGATCAGCGACACGTCCATCCGGTGCAGATAGGCCGCGCCGGCCTGCGTGTCGGCGACGGAATCGGTGATCGGCAGGTCGACGAATTCGACCTCGGGCCAGCGCTCGTGCGGCGCGACCGCGCGATGCGTGTCGATCGCGCGCAGCAGCAGCGTCGCGATGCCCGTGCGGTCGCGCAGCGTCAGCACACGCTCGACGCCCATCGCGCCAAGGCCGGCCAGCAGGCGCACGATCATGTTCGCCTTCTCCGCGGTCGGAAACACGGATGCATGCGTCGTGAGGCGGCGGATGTCGCGCCCCGAGGCGGGGTTCGCGATCACGCCGACGGTAACGGGCGTCGTCACGGGTTTGTCTCCATCCAGTTGGCGGGGCCGGCGCAGTGGCGCATCGGCTTCGCCCGTTTCGTCCGCTGCCATCGACGGGCGGCGGATCGTCGTCGCCGACGCGATCGCGCCGGCTTGCCCTCATCTCTGCAAGCGGCGTGCCATCGTGCGTGCGATGGCCGCGAAACCCGCGTCCGCACTGGCGCGGCGGGCCTGCGCGTGTCCTGGATGCGCGGCCGTGACGACGCGGCGCACGTCGAATTCGCCGGGACGTCTCACGTCGTCGATACGGCGATGCGATCGCCGCGCCCCCCGCGCATGCGCGGCATTGCGCCCGCAAACCCTGCGTTCGCGCGGCGCCGCGCATGTAACGACCCGCCGGACGACCGCCGCACGCCACGCATGCGGCCGTCTCAACCGCGCGAGACACGGAGCGGTACCCGTGAGACGACCGTCTCACGCGCCTTGCGTGCTGCGATGCAATGTGATCCGCCGGACCGGATGTGCTACAAGAACAGCGACATCCCCGCCGTACGGAACCGGAGCCGACCATGCCCTACGCCGTCCCACAGGCCCAGCACGCCGATCGTGTACTCGGCGCGCTCGCCGGACGCCTGCCCGCGCCCGCCGATTCCGCGCGCCTCGTGTCGTCGTGGCAACGGTCGCTGGAGCGCTACCGTCTCGACCCCGCTTCGTCGATAGGCCCGCGCGTGCTGACCGCGGCCGAACTGCGCGAGGTGCGCGACAAGGAGGAAGCCTTCCTGCGCGCGTCGGGCCAGTGCCTGACGCGGCTGCACGACATGATCCGCGTCGCCGACTACTGCGTGATGCTGACCGACGCGCACGGCGTGACGATCGACTACCGGATCGACCGCGAACGCCGCAACGACTTCCGTCACGCGGGGCTGCACATCGGCTCGTGCTGGTCGGAAAGCGAGGAAGGCACCTGCGGCGTCGCGAGCGTGCTGACCGATCTCGCGCCGATCACCGTGCACAAGACCGATCACTTTCGCGCGGCGTTCACGACGCTCACGTGCAGCGCGGCGCCGATCTTCTCGCCGGGCGGCGAACTGATCGGCGTGCTCGACGCGTCGGCCGTGCATTCGCCGGACGGCCGCGACAGCCAGCGCCTCGTCTATCAGCTCGTGCGGCAGAGCGCGGCGCTGATCGAGGACGGCTACTTCGTGCACAGCACCGCGCAGCACTGGATATTGTTCGGGCATCCGAACCGTCACTACGTCGAGGCGCAGCCGGAATGGCTGATCGCGTTCGACGAATGCGGCAACATCGTCGCCGCGAACCGGCATGCGCGCGATGCGCTGCCCGCGCTGCGCGAGCCGCGCCATATCGACGAGATCTTCGATGCGACCGAGATGCCGCTGCGCGACGCCGCGCGGCTCGATGCGATCGTCGCGCTGCGGCTGCGCGCGACCGGCGCCCCGCTCTACGCGCGGCTGCGTGCGCCGCTACGGCGCACCGGCCGCGAACCCGGCGCGGCATCGCGCCGCCCGGGCAGCGCCGCGCCGCGTCACGTCGGCGCGCTGACACCGTTCCTGAACAGCAGCGAGCCGCGCATCGCGCAACAGGCCGAACTCGCGCTGCGCATCGCGAGCAAGCGGCTGCCGATCCTCGTGCTCGGCGAAACCGGCGCGGGCAAGGAAGTGTTCGCCCGCGCGATCCACGACGCCGGCGCGCGGCGCGCGCGGCCATTCGTCGCCGTCAACTGCGGCGCGCTGCCGGAGGCGCTGATCGAGAGCGAACTGTTCGGTTACGCGGCCGGCGCGTTCACCGGCGCACGCAAGCACGGCGCGCGTGGCAAGATCGCGCTCGCCGACGGCGGCACGCTGTTTCTCGATGAAATCGGCGACATGCCGCTCGCGCTGCAGACGCGTCTGTTGCGCGTACTGGCCGACGGCGAGGTCGTGCCGCTCGGCAGCGATACACCCGTGCGCGTCGACCTCGACGTGATCTGCGCGACCCACCGCGATCTCGCGCGAATGGTGGCCGACGGCACGTTCCGCGAAGATCTGTACTACCGGTTGAGCGGCGCGACGTTCGACCTGCCGCCGTTGCGCGAACGCGCGGACGTGCGCGACGTGATCGCCGCCGTGTTCGCCGAGGAAGCGCAGGCGACCGGCCACGTGCTCACGCTCGACGCGACGCTCGCCGAACAGCTCGCCGCGTACCCCTGGCCGGGCAACGTGCGGCAACTGCGCAACGTGCTGCGCTATGCGTGCGCGGTGTGCGACGCCGCGCGCGTGACGCGGCGCGACCTGCCGGCCGAGCTCGCCGCGCAACTCGGCGGCGCCCCGGCGGGCGCGCTGCCCGACGACGAACGCGGCCGCATCGTCGCCGCGCTCACCGCGCATCGCTGGCGGCCCGACGCGGCCGCCAGCGCGCTCGGCATGTCGCGCGCGACGCTGTACCGGCGCATCGCGAAGTACCGGATCGTCGCGCCGCATCGCGCGTGACGCGCAGGCGCATGCTCCGTCATGCGGGCTGCCCGGCCGCTTCGTTCGTGTCGTCCGCCACGCCGGCCGCTTCGTCGCGCCGCGTGAACACCTCGTGCGCGGCGAACAGCGCGTTGAGCGCGGCCGGCATCCCCGCATACACGGCCATCTGCATGAACACCTCGACGACCTCGTCGCGCGTGCAGCCGACGTTCAGCGCGGCCTCGATATGCACCTTCAATTGCGGCTGCGCGTTGCCGAGCGCGGCCAGCGCGGCGATCGTCGCGATTTCGCGCGCCTTCAGGTCGAGCTGCGGCCGGCTGTAGATGTCGCCGAAGCTGAATTCGACCAGCAGCCGCCCGAAGTCCGGCGCGATCGGTGCAAGCGCCGCGATCACGCGTTCGCCCACTTCGCCGTCGATTTCCTTGAGCTTGTTCCAGCCGCGCGTGTAGCGATCCTCAACGAGTCGTTCCATCGTGTCCGTCCTGTTCCGATAAAGAGTGAGAAGGATTCGCCCGTCGTTCCGTTTCCCGTTCCCGCGCCTCGTAGTACGCGATCTTGTCGCCGATCGCCTCGAGGCTCGCCTGCAGCTCCGCGATATGCGCGCGCACCGCGTCGCGATGCGCGACCAGCAAGTCGCGCCGCGCGCCGAACGTCGACTCGCCCTGCTCGCGCAGCACCGCGAACGCCTGCATCTGCGCGATCGGCATGCCGGTCGCCTTCAGGCGCATCACGAAGGCCAGCCAGTCAAGGTCGGCCGGCGCATAGAGCCGATGCCCGGCCGCCGTGCGCGAAATCGCGCGCAGCAGGCCGGCCTGCTCGTAATACCGCAACGTGTGCGTCGACACGCCCGTCAGTTCGGCGACTTGCCCGATCGTCAGCGGACCGGCGGCGGTGGGTTGGGATACGGTTTTCGACATGGCAGGAACAAGGTTAGGAGTTAGAGTTCACTCTAAGTCAAGCGTTGTCGAACGGCCAGTGTCGCGACCGCCGGCGACACCGTAAAGAATGGTCAAAATCGGCGCCCGGTATCGGTTTTGCCCTTTACAGCACCGCAAGCCTTCAGCAAGATTCGGTCAGCCTGTCTTAAAAAGGGCACGCATTTGTCCTATGCTTAACGGCGACGCCCGGCCAGCTCGCGCCCCGTCGTCCGTTGCAACAGCCATTCATCCGTCAGAACCAGGGAGCCTATGCCATGCTGAAGAAGCTGCTGATGCTGTTCGTCGCGCTATCGCTGTCGCTCGCCGCCGGCCTTGCCGCGGCCGTCGAAGTCAACACGGCCGACCAGGCCGCGCTCGAATCCGTGAAGGGTCTCGGGCCCGTGAAGTCGAAGGCGATCATCGACGAACGCACCAAGAACGGCCCGTTCAAGGACGCCGACGATCTCGCGAACCGCGTGAAGGGCCTCGGCACGAAGTCGGTCGGGCATCTCGAGGAAAACGGCCTGACGATCGGCGGCGCGTCGACGCCGCCGAAGGGCGTGAAGCTGTCGAAGCCGGCCGCGACGACGTCCGCGACCACGTCGACCACGACGTCGGCAGGCACCGCATCCACGTCCACGACCGCGACGGCCGGCACGGCGCCCGCGCCGACGGCGAGCGCACCGGAAGCGGCCTCCAAGCCGGCCAGGACCAAGCGCGCATCGAAGAAGGAAAAGGCGGCAGCGGCGGCAGCGGCATCCGCCGACGCGGGTGCGAGCGCATCGGCGGCCGCGTCGTCCACGAAGGCGACGAAGGGTTCGAAGAAGAAGAGCAAGAAGGACAAGGCAGCCTCCGCCGCCGCGGCGTCGGGCGCCTGATGTGCGCCGCGCGCGCGACGGCGTGCGCGCGGCATTCGTTCAACGGGCGCCGTCGTCACGGCGCCCTTTTCAGTGAAGGTGAAGAACCATGGGTCTCCTCGACATCGTTGGCGGTCTGATCGGCGGCCAGGCCGGCGGCAACTCGCAAAGCGCGCTGATCACGACCGCGCTCGAATTCATCAACAACCAGCCGGGCGGCCTGAACGGGCTGATCGAGAAGTTCAAGGCCGGCGGCGCCGGCGACGTGATCGGTTCGTGGGTCGGCAACGGCGAAAACCAGCCGATCTCGCCGGACACGCTGCAGAACGTGCTCGGCTCGGACGTCGTCGGCTCGCTCGCGAGCAAGGTCGGCATCGATCCGTCGCAGGCCTCGTCGATCCTCGCGCAGGTGCTGCCGCACGTGGTCAACGGCGCGACGCCGAACGGCGAAGTGCCGGCCGGCGGCCAGGTCGACACGTCGAACGTGCTCGGCACGCTCACGCAGCTCGCCGGCATGTTCGGCGGCAACAAGCAGGCCTGAGCGCCCGCCGCGACCGGGCGGCCCGTTCGGCCGCTCCATAAGCAAACACCCCGCCGAGGCGGGGTGTTTGTTTTTGCGCCCGGTGCGAACCGGGCGCGCTGCCGATGGCAGGCGATCAGTGAACGACGCGGTCGAACACGAACTGGCCGTCGTTGACGTCGACCGGGATCACGTCCTTCGGGCCGAAGCGGCCGGCGAGGATCAGCTTCGCGACCGGGTTCTCGATCTCCTGCTGGATCGCGCGCTTCAGCGGCCGGGCGCCGAACACCGGATCGTAGCCGACCTTCGCGATCTGTTCGAGGGCCGCGGGCGACACGTCGAGCGCCATGTCGAGCTTCGCGAGCCGGTCGTGCAGGCGCGCGAGCTGGATCTTCGCGATCGACTCGATGTTGCTGCGGTCGAGCGCATGGAACACGACGACGTCGTCGATCCGGTTCAGGAACTCGGGACGGAAGTGCTGCTTCACCTCGAGCCACACGGCGTCCTTGATCTCTTCCTGCGGCGCGCCCGTCATGGCCTGGATCACCTGCGAGCCGAGGTTCGACGTCATCACGATGACCGTGTTCTTGAAGTCGACCGTGCGCCCCTGCCCGTCGGTCATGCGGCCGTCGTCGAGCACCTGCAGCAGCACGTTGAACACGTCCGGATGCGCCTTCTCGATCTCGTCGAGCAGGATCACGCTGTACGGCTTGCGACGCACGGCTTCCGTCAGGTAGCCGCCTTCCTCGTAGCCGACATAGCCCGGCGGCGCGCCGATCAGCCGCGCGACGCTGTGCTTCTCCATGAACTCGCTCATGTCGATGCGGATCAGATGCTCTTCCGAATCGAACAGGAACGACGCCAGCGCCTTGCACAGCTCGGTCTTGCCGACGCCCGTCGGGCCGAGGAACAGGAACGAGCCGTACGGACGGTTCGGATCGGCGAGACCCGCGCGCGAACGACGGATCGCATCGGCCACCGCGCTGATCGCCTCGTCCTGGCCGACCACGCGCTCGTGCAGCTTTTCCTCGATGTGCAGCAGCTTCTCGCGTTCGCCCTGCATCATCCGCGACACGGGAATGCCCGTCGAACGCGACACGACTTCCGCGATTTCCTCGGCGCCGACCTGCGTGCGCAGCAGGCGCGGGCGGGTCGGGTTGTGCTGCTCCTGCTCTTCGGCCTGCGTGACCTGCTTCAGTTGCGACTCGAGCTGCGGCAGCTTGCCGTACTGCAGCTCGGCGACCTTCTCCAGCTTGCCTTCACGCTGCAGGCGCGCGATGTCCGCCCGCACCTTCTCGATTTCTTCCTTGAGCTGCGCGCTGCCTTGCACCGCGGCCTTCTCGGCGGTCCAGATCTCCTCCAGGTCCGCATATTCGCGGCCGAGGCGGTCGATCTCTTCCTCGATCAGCTGCAGGCGCTTCTGCGACGCTTCGTCCTGCTCCTTCTTCACGGCTTCGCGCTCGATCTTCAGCTGGATCAGACGACGGTCGAGCTTGTCCATCTCCTCGGGCTTCGAATCGATTTCCATCTTGATCTTCGAAGCGGCTTCGTCGATCAGGTCGATTGCCTTGTCGGGCAGGAAGCGGTCGGTGATGTAGCGATGCGACAGCTCGGCCGCGGCGACGATCGCCGGGTCGGTGATGTCGACACCGTGGTGCAGTTCGTACTTCTCCTGCAGCCCGCGCAGGATCGCGATGGTCGCCTCGACGCTCGGCTCGTCGACGAGCACCTTCTGGAAGCGGCGTTCGAGCGCGGCGTCCTTCTCGATGTACTTGCGGTATTCGTCGAGCGTGGTCGCGCCGATGCAGTGCAGCTCGCCGCGCGACAGCGCCGGCTTCAGCATGTTGCCCGCATCCATCGCGCCTTCGGCCTTGCCCGCGCCGACCATCGTGTGGATCTCGTCGATGAAGACGATCGTCCGGCCTTCGTCCTTCGCGATATCGTTGAGCACCGCCTTCAGGCGCTCCTCGAACTCGCCGCGATACTTCGCGCCGGCGAGCAGCGCGGCCATGTCGAGCGACAGCACGCGCTTGCCCTTCAGCGTCTCGGGCACTTCGCCGTTGACGATCCGCTGCGCGAGCCCCTCGACGATCGCGGTCTTGCCGACGCCCGGCTCGCCGATCAGCACCGGGTTGTTCTTGGTGCGGCGCTGCAGGATCTGGATCGAGCGGCGGATTTCGTCGTCGCGGCCGATCACCGGATCGAGCTTGCCCGCACGGGCGCGCTCGGTCAGGTCGACCGTGTATTTCTTCAGCGCCTCGCGCTGGCTTTCCGCGTCCTGGGTGTGCACCTGCGAGCCGCCGCGCACCGCGGCGATTGCGGCTTCGAGCGACTTGCGCGTGAGGCCGTGCTGGCGGGCGAGCTTGCCGGCGTCGCCCTTGTCGTCGGACACGGCGAGCAGGAACATCTCGCTCGCGATGAACGTGTCGTTGAGCTTCTGCGCTTCCTTGTCGGCCTGGTTCAGCAGCCCGGCCAACTCGCGGCCGATCTGGATGTCGCCGCCCGTGCCCGTCACTTGCGGCAGGCGCGAAATGGCTTCGTTCAGCGCGCCTTGCAGCGCCTGCACGTGCACGCCCGCGCGCGACATCAGCGAGCGGGCCGAACCGTCCTGCTGCGCGACCAGCGCCGCGAGGACGTGAACGGGTTCGATGTATTGATTGTCGCGGCCTGCCGCAAGGCTTTGCGCGTCCGCGAGTGCTTCCTGGAACTTGGTGGTGAGCTTGTCGATTCTCATTTAGTCGAGACCTCCAATTTTCGATTAACACCAAGATGAGGATGGTTATGCGGCTTTCAAGCGAAATTCGGGTTGATTCAGCGCAAAAAATGCCGGATAGCCTGAAAACGGTCCAGCGGCGTGATGAGGTGGGCGCGGCGCGCGGCGCGCGCGTGTCAGTGGGTGTTGGACGACGGCTCGGCGGCGGCCGGCGCGTCGTCCGGCACCGGCGCGGCACGCACGAGCGTGACCGGACGGATGCCGAGCAGCGCCACGAGCGGCGACGCGGGCTCGGCCAGTTCGCCGAGCGTGTGACGATCGAGTTCCGCGAAGAATGCATCGCGCGCGGCCGCCAGCACGCCCTTCAGCCGGCACTGCGGCTCGATCACGCAGCCGCGCGACTCGCTGCCGTCGGGCGAAAAGCAGCCGACCAGCGCGAAGTCGTTTTCGGTCGCCCGCACGACCTGGCCGACCGTCAGTTGCAGCGAATCGGCAAACAGCCGCAACCCGCCGTTGCGGCCGCGAACGGTGTCGACCCAGCCCAGCTCGCCGAGCTGCTGGACGACTTTCATCAGATGGTTCTTCGAGATGCCGTAGGCGTCCGAGATTTCCTGGATCGTCGCGAGCCCCTCGCCGCGCACGGCCAGGTACAGCATCACGCGCAGCGAATAGTCGGTGTAGTCGGTGAGTCTCATGGGCGAATACGGAAAAGATCGATCGTGCCCCGTTACGTGAGCCGGGCGGATCGCGATGCGTGCAGGGCCGATTGACGGTGCCGTTGCGCGGCCCCCGGGTTGCCGGGATCGCGTGCGCGCAATAAGATGCGTGATATCTACACGTTTTCCAGGGGTTACAGGACGCTATTTTGCGTCAAAATCCGGCCGGCGTCCTGCTCGTCGCCCGTGCCGTCGCCCCCGATCTACCGGCCCTTTTTTTGTCATGACTGCCCTGCCCGCCTCGCCCGAACCCGCACCGGCCCGCCCCCGCGACGCCGAGCCGACCGAAGACAACATCCGCGATCTCGTCTACGCGTTCTACGACCGCGTGCGCGCCGATCCGCTGCTCGGGCCCGTGTTCGATGCGAAACTGGCCGGTCGCTGGGACGATCATCTGCCGAAGATGGTGACGTTCTGGTCGAGCCTCGTGCTCGGCACCAAGGGCTATCGCGGCAACGTGCAGCAGGCGCACCAGCCGCTCGACGGAATCGAGCCGGCCCATTTCAGCCGCTGGCTGTCGCTGTTCCTGAAAACCGTCGAGGCGCGCTACGCGCCGCCCGCCGCGATCCGTTTCATGGAGCCCGCGCTGCGGATCGCGCAGAGCCTGCAGTTGAGCCGGTTCGGTTGGGACTACCGGATTCCGCCCGAGCAGCAGGCGCTGCTCGACGCGATCGCGCCGCGCCGCCCCGACGCGGGCGACGATCCGCATGCGTTGCCGTCGCGCGCCCGCGGCGAGCCGTTTCCGACGAAGATCATCGGGCGCGGCGTCGACCCGGACGCGTAACGCCCCTCGCCCCTCGCCCCTCCCGCACGACGACGGCGCGCATGCGGCACATCGCCGCATCGTTCCGCGCGCCGCGCTCAACGCGGCGTGTTGCCCGACTCGACGCCCCAGCGCGCGAGCGCGGCATCGTCGGTACTGCGCGCATCGACCCAGCGCTCGCCGTCCGGCGTCGTTTCCTTCTTCCAGAACGGCGCTTCGGTCTTCAGATAGTCCATCACGAACTCGCACGACGCGAACGCATCGCCGCGGTGCGACGCGACCGTCGCGACCATCACGATCTGGTCGAGCGGCAGCAGCCTGCCGACGCGATGCACGATCGCGACGTCGATGCCCGGCCAGCGCCGGCCGGCCTCGGCCGCGATCTTCTCGAGCGCCTTCTCGGTCATTCCGGGATAGTGCTCGAGTTCCATTGCGGCGATCGCATCGCCTTCGTTCAGGTCGCGCACCGTGCCGACGAAGCACGCGAGCGCGCCGATCTTCGGGTTGCGCGCGCGCAATGCCGCCACTTCGGCATTCAGATCGAAATCGTCGGTCTGGACTCGTACCATAGCCATCGTCTGCTCCTGTCGACCCGAGTTAGCGCTTTAGCGCTTACTCGGGTCCCATGCAAAGCTGTCGAACCGAGTTGGCGCTTCAGCGCTTACTCGAGCCCCATGCAAGCTCAACCGCCCGTCACCGGCGGGAAGAACGCGACCTCGCAACCTTCGGTGATCCGCGTGTCCGGGTCGGTCATCTCGTGGTTGCATGCCATGCGCAATGCGCGCCCTTCGGCGAGCGTGTCGGCCCACGCGCCGCCGCGCACGCGCAGCCACGCGCGCACGTCGCCGACGGTCGTCACGCTGTCCGGCACGTCGGCTTCTTCGTCGGCCACGCCCAGTGCTTCGCGCACGCTTGCAAAAAATTTCAGCTGAATCTTCATGGTTCGGGGAGCCGCCGCGTTACGACAGCAATTCGGAAAACGGAATGAAACGCACGGTCTCGCCCGCGCTGATCGCGTGCTGCGGCGGATTGTCGATCAGGCCGTCGCCCCAGACCGTCGACGTGAGCACGGCCGAGCTCTGGTTCGGAAACAGGTCGAGGCCGCCGGCTGCATTGACGCGCGCACGCAGGAATTCGTTGCGCCGGTCGCCCTTGCTCTGCGAAAAATCGGCACGCAGCGACAACGCGCGCGGCGCGACGTCGCGCACGCCGGACAGGCGCAGCAGGAAAGGCCGCACGAACAGCAGGAACGTGACGAAGCTCGAGACGGGGTTGCCGGGCAGGCCGATGAAATGCGCGTCGGCGCGCTCGTCGTCGCGGCGCACCGCGCCGTACGCGAGCGGCTTGCCGGGCTTCATCGCGATCTGCCACAGCGCGAGCCGCCCTTCGGCCTCGACGGCCGGCTTCACGTGATCCTCGTCGCCGACCGACACGCCGCCGCTCGTCAGGATCACGTCGTGATCGCGGGCGGCCGCGCGCAGCGTATCGCGCGTCGCGGCCAGCGAGTCGGGCACGATCCCGTAGTCGGTCACGTGGCAGCCGAGCCGCTCGAGCAGCCCGCGCAGCGTGAAGCGGTTCGAGTTGTAGATCGCGCCGGGCTTCAGCGGCTCGCCGGGCATCGTCAGTTCGTCGCCGGTGAAGAACACCGCCACGCGAATCCGCCGCACGACCGACAGTTGCGCGCAGCCGACCGATGCGGCCAGGCCGAGCGCCTGCGGCGTGAGCCGCGTGCCGGCCGGCAGGATCACCGCACCCTGACGGATGTCCGCGCCCTGCGCTGTGATCCATTCGCCGGCCTTCGGCGTATGCAGGATCTCGACCGCGTCGCCGTCGGCCGACGTCTGCTCCTGCATCACGACGGCATCGGCGCCGGGCGGCACCGTCGCGCCGGTGAAGATCCGCGCGGCCGTACCGGCCGCGAGCGGCGCGGCCGGATGGCCGGCCGGAATGCGCTGCGACACCGGCAAGCGTCGATCGCCGTGCAGCAGATCGGCGACGCGCACCGCATAACCGTCCATCGCGCTCGTGTGCATCGGCGGCACGTCGAGCGGCGAGCTCACGTCGGCCGCCAGCACGCGGCCGAGGGCGTCGAGGGTGGCGACGGTTTCGGCGCCGGGCAGCGGCTTCGCGGCATCGAGCAGCGCGGCGAGCGCCTCGGCGGTCGACAGCATCGGCGTGCGCGGCGCCGCGGGATTCGGGTTCGACATCGATGGAATCGGGGATCGTTGAAGTCAATACGTCATTGTAGCGACGCCGCCACGCGCACGCGCGATATGGCGAGCATGCGAACACCGTGATCGGCGCGAACCCGCGGGTCCGGCACTTCTTTCGCGCCACATGCGATGCCACGGGCCAAACGAAACGGCCGGAACCCCGATCCGTTCGACGAATCGGCATTCCGGCCGCCCTGCACGACCGGGCACGTCGGCCCGGCCGCGCGTCATGCGCCCGTATGGGCGGCGATGAAGTCCTTCACCTGCTGCGCGTCGGCCTTCACGACCTCGAAACGTTGCGGCAGCGCCTCGAGCCCGTCGAATGCGGCCGGCCGCTCGGCTTCGCGATCGAGCGCTTCGCGGATCGTCTCGCCGAACTTGATCGGCTGCGCCGTCTCGAGCACGACCATCGGCACGCCGGCCTCCAGATGCTCGCGCGCGACCTTCACGCCGTCGGCCGTATGCGTATCGATCATCGTGTCGTAGCGCGAGAACACGTCGCGGATCGTCGCGATGCGGTCGGCGTGGCTGCTGCGGCCGGACACGAAACCGAATTCGGCGACGCGCGCGAAATCGCCGCTCGCCGCGAGATCGAAGCCACCCTTCTCCTCGACGTCGCGGAACAGTTGCATCACGCGGGCCGGATCGCGGCCGAGCAGGTCGAACACGAAACGCTCGAAGTTCGATGCCTTCGAGATGTCCATGCTCGGGCTGCTCGTGTGATAGGTGTTCTCGGCGCTGCGCACGCGATACGCGCCGGTGCGGAAGAACTCGTCGAGCACGTCGTTCTCGTTGGTCGCGACCACCAGCTTCGCGATCGGCAGCCCCATCATCCGCGCGATGTGGCCCGCGCAGACGTTGCCGAAGTTGCCCGACGGTACCGTGAACGACACGCGCTCGTCGTTGGACCGCGTCGCCGCGAAGTAGCCCTTGAAGTAGTACACGACCTGCGCGACGACGCGCGCCCAGTTGATCGAGTTGACCGTGCCGATCTTCTGCCGCGCCTTGAACGCGTGATCGTTCGACACGGCCTTCACGATGTCCTGGCAGTCGTCGAACACGCCTTCGACCGCGAGATTGAAGATGTTCGGGTCCTGCAGGCTGAACATCTGCGCCGTCTGGAACGCGCTCATCTTCTTGTGCGGCGACAGCATGAACACGCGCACGCCGGCCTTGCCGCGCATCGCGTATTCGGCCGCGCTGCCGGTGTCGCCCGACGTCGCGCCGAGGATGTTCAGCGCTTCGCCGTGCTTCGCGAGCGTGTACTCGAACAGGTTGCCGAGCAACTGCATCGCCATGTCCTTGAACGCGAGCGTCGGGCCGTTCGACAGTTCGAGCAGCGACAGCGCCGTCCCGTTCTCGGTGCCGAGCGTCTTCAGCGGCGTGATGTCGGACGCGTTCTCGCCGTGGCGCGTGTTGCTGTACACGGCCGCCGTATACGTGCGGCGCGTGATCGCGCGCAGGTCGTCGGCCGGCACGTCGTCGCAGAACTTCGACAGGATCTCGAACGCGAGATCCGCGTACGACAGCGTGCGCCAGCGCGCGAGCTCGTCGGCGGACACCGTCGGATACTCGGCCGGCAGGTAGAGCCCGCCGTCCTTCGCGAGACCGCCGAGCAGGATGTCGGAGAACGTATGGCGCTCGCCGATGCCGGCGCCGCGCGTGGAGATGTAGTTCATGTCGTCAGCCTCAGTTCAGCGCTTCCATGCGCAGCTTCGTCACCTTCGACACGACGGTCGCGAGGCTCTCGATTTGCGCGATCGCCGCATTGACGTTCTTCTCGACCGTCTCGTGCGTGATCAGGATGATGTCGGTTTCGCCGTTCGCGCCGTCGATCTGCTCCGATTCCTTCTGCAGCAGCGCGTCGATCGAGATGCCCGATTCGGCGAGGATGCGCGTGATGGCGGCGAGCACGCCGGTCTGGTCGGCGACGCGCAGGCGCAGGTAGTAGCCGCTCGTCACTTCCTCGATCGGCAGGATCGGCGTGTTCGACAGGCTGTCCGGCTGGAACGCGAGGTGCGGCACGCGATGCTCGGGATCGGCCGTATGCAGGCGCGTGACGTCGACGAGATCCGCGACGACGGCCGATGCCGTCGGCTCCGCGCCCGCACCCTTGCCGTAGTACAGCGTCGTGCCGACCGCATCGCCGTGCACGACGACCGCGTTCATCGCGCCCTCGACGTTCGCGAGCAGGCGCTTTTCCGGAATCAGCGTCGGGTGCACGCGCAGCTCGATGCCGTTTGCGGCGCGGCGCGCGATGCCGAGCAGCTTGATCCGGTAACCGAGCTCTTCCGCGTAGCGGATGTCGGTCGCGTCGAGCTTGCTGATGCCTTCGACGTACGCACGGTCGAACTGCACCGGCACGCCGAACGCGATCGCGCTCATGATCGTCGCCTTGTGCGCGGCGTCGACGCCTTCGATGTCGAAGGTCGGATCGGCTTCCGCGTAGCCGAGTTCCTGCGCGGCCTTCAGCGCGGTCGCGAAGTCGAGCCCGCGGTCGCGCATTTCCGACAGGATGTAGTTGGTCGTGCCGTTGATGATGCCGGCGATGTACTGGATGCGGTTCGCGGTCAGTCCTTCGCGCAGCGCCTTGATGATCGGGATGCCGCCGGCGACGGCCGCCTCGAACGCGACCATCACGCCTTGCTCGCGCGCGGCTTCGAAGATCTCGGTGCCGTGCACCGCGAGCAGCGCCTTGTTCGCCGTCACGACGTGCTTGCCGTTCGCGATCGCGCGCAGCACGAGCTCGCGCGCGACGCCCGTGCCGCCGATCATCTCGGCGACGATCGCGATCGACGGATCGTCGACGACCGCGTTGAAATCGTCGGTGATCTGCGCGGTGCCGGCGTGAGCGCCGAGCGCGGCCTGCGCCTTGGCCGGGTTGCGCACGGCAATGCGCGCGACCTCGATGCCGCGCCCCGCGCGTCGTTTGATTTCTTCCTGGTTGCGGTGCAACACCGTGAAGGTGCCGCTGCCGACGGTGCCGAAGCCCAACAGGCCAACTTTGATCGGTTCCATGCTGCGTGTGATCGATGAGTAAGAAGTAGTGAGTTCCGTGTGGCTCTGCCCGCTCAGACCGAATGGCGCTTGCGGTAGCCGTCGAGGAAGCGTGCGATCCGGTTGATCGAATCGGTCAGGTCGTCGAGGTTCGGCAGGAAGACCACGCGGAAGTGGTCCGGCGTCGCCCAGTTGAAACCCGTGCCCTGCACGAGCAGCACGCGCTCCTCGAGCAACAGGTCGAGAATGAACTGCTGGTCGTTCTGGATCGGGTAGAGCTTCGGGTCGAGGCGCGGAAACATGTACAGCGCGGCCTGCGGTTTCACGCAGGTCACGCCCGGGATCGACGTCAGCATGTCATACGCGAGTTCGCGCTGCTTGTACAGGCGCCCGCTCGGCACGATCAGCTCGTTGATGCTCTGGTAGCCGCCGAGCGCCGTCTGGATCGCGAACTGGCCGGGCACGTTCGCGCACAGGCGCATCGACGACAGGATGCCGAGCCCCTCGAGGTAATCCTTCGCGTGCCGGCGGTTGTCGCCGCCGAGGCCCGACACGGCCATCCAGCCCGCGCGATAGCCGCACGACCGATAGCTCTTCGACAGGCTGTTGAACGTGACGGTGATCACGTCCTCCGACAGCGCGCCCATCGCCGTGTGCTCGAGGCCGTCGTAGACGATCTTGTCGTAGACCTCGTCGGCGAACACGATCAGCCCGTGCTGGCGCGCGATTGCGAGCAGCTCGAGCAGCAATTCGTCGGAATAAAGCGCGCCGGTCGGGTTGTTCGGGTTGATCACGACGATCGCCTTCGTGTTCGGCGTGATCTTGCCGCGGATGTCGTCGAGATCGGGCATCCACGCGTTCTGCTCGTCGCACACGTAGTGCACGGGCGTGCCGCCCGACAGGCTCACGGCCGCCGTCCACAGCGGGTAGTCGGGCGCGGGCAGCAGCACTTCGTCGCCGTCGTTCAGCAGCGCCTGGGTCGCCATCACGATCAGTTCGGACGCGCCGTTGCCGATGTAGATGTCGTCGAGCCCGACGCCGACAACGCCCTTTTCCTGCGTGTAGTGCATCACGGCCTTGCGCGCCGAGAACACGCCCTTCGAATCCGAATAGCCGGACGACGCCGGCAGGTTGCGGATCATGTCCTGGATAATTTCGTCCGGCGCGTCGAAACCGAACGGCGCGAGATTGCCGATGTTCAGCTTGATGATGCGGTGGCCTTCTTCCTCGAGGCGCTTCGCGTGCTCGAGCACCGGGCCACGGATGTCGTAGCAGACGTTGAGCAGCTTGTTCGACTTCTGAATCGGTTTCACGACGACACGGTTCCTGGGTTGGCCTTGCGGCCGGGGGACGGGATCAAAACTGGAAAGCGGCCGGTCTGTGCGCGCTGTCTAGACTGGGAAAAAGCGGCGGTCGGACGCGGCTTGTGACGGCGCACGACGCAAGTGGCGCCCGCAGGCGACCAAAAAGTTATAATTTAGCGGATTTTGGCCGACTTTCGCAATGCACCATAGCCGCGCCGGGCCCGCGCCGTCGGGCGTGAGCGCGTGCCCGAGGGTGCGAAACCGGCCGGGCAGGCCCGTACGGCCCTGCCAATCCATTCCCCTACGGAACCGCGGAATACCGATTTGAAACTGCACCAGGACACGAGCGGCGCGCTCAACACCGTCACCGGCTACGGCCCCGATTATGTCGACGTCAATCTCGAACGCCATGAAACGAGCGTCATCGTGCTGCCCGGCGCGCCGGTCCAGGCCTGGCCGGTGTCGTCGTTCGACGCGCTCGCGCCCGAGCATTTCGCGATGCTGCTCGACCCGACGCCCGAACTCGTGATCTTCGGCAGCGGCGCGCGGCTGCGCTTCCCGCACCCGCGGCTCGTCGCGGCGCTCACCGCGAAGCGGATCGGCGTCGAGACGATGGATTTCCAGGCCGCCTGCCGCACCTACAACATCCTGATGGCCGAGGGCCGCAAAGTCGCCGCCGCGCTCTTAATTGAACGTTAATCCCCGATGCGGTAAAACTCGGGCCGGCGCAGCGGGTCGATCCCCGGATCGCCCCGGCCAGGCCGCCCGCCCCCGGCGCACCCCGCCGGCGGCCCGTCACAACAACCAAACAGGCTGAAAACCCATGAACGATACGCCGTCGAGGCTACCGCTCAATCGCATCACGCTCGTCCTCCTGCTCGTCGCGCTCGCGATCGTCTGGTTCGCACCGCTCGGGCTGCGCCACCTGATCCCGAGCGACGAAGGCCGCTACGCGGAAATGGCGCGCGAGATGTTCGTCACCGGCGACTGGATCACGCCGCGCTACAACGGCTACAAGTACTTCGAGAAGCCGCCGCTGCAGACCTGGCTGAACGCGCTGACGTTCGCGTGGTTCGGCATCGGCGAATGGCAGGCGCGCCTCTATACCGCGGTGGCGAGCTTCGCCGGCGTGCTGCTCGTCGGCTACACCGGCGCGCGCCTGTTCAACCCGCTGTCGGGCTTCCTCGCGGCCGTCGTGCTCGCCAGCTCGCCGTACTGGAACCTGATGGGCCACTTCAACGCGCTCGACATGGGGCTCGCGTTCTGGATGGCGCTGTCGCTCTGCTCGCTGCTGCTCGCGCAACGGCCCGGGCTGCGCCCGGCCGCCGTGCGCGGCTGGATGTGGGCGTGCTGGGCCGCGATGGCGTTCGCGGTGCTGTCCAAGGGCCTCGTCGGCCTGATCCTGCCCGGCGCCGTACTCGTGCTGTATACGCTGGTCGCGCGCGACTGGGCGCTGTGGAAGCGCCTGTACCTGGTGAGCGGCCTCGTGATCTTCTTCGCGATCGTCGCGCCGTGGTTCGTGCTCGTCCAGCAGCGCAACCCCGAATTCTTCAATTTCTTCTTCGTCGTCCAGCAATTCCGCCGGTATCTGACCCCGGAACAGAACCGTCCGGGGCCGCTGTACTACTTCGTGCCGGTGCTGCTGGTCGGCTTCCTGCCGTGGCTGTCGGTCGCGTGGCAGAGCATCCGCCATGCGCTGCGCATGCCGCGCCAGCCGAACGGCTTCTCGCCGATGCTCGTGCTGCTGATCTGGAGCGCGTTCATCTTCCTGTTCTTCAGCGCGTCGCATTCGAAGCTGATCTCGTACGTGCTGCCGGTCGCGCCGGCGCTGGCGCTGATCATCGGCGCGTACCTGCCGCTGATGACGGCCGACCGCTTCCGTCGCCACCTGCTCGGCTACCTCGTGTTCTTCGTCGCCGCGGCGTTCGGGATCATCTTCCTCGCTTACCAGGGCGACGCACGCACGCCGAACGCACTGTACCGCGCGTTCCAGCTGTGGCTGTACGCCGGTCTCGCGGTCTCGGCCGCGCTGACGCTCGCGGCCGCATGGCTGAACCGCCGCGCGGGCGTGGCCGCCGCGCTCGCCGCATTCGGCGCCGCATGGCTCGCGTTCGGCACGATCGGCGGCACCGGGCACGACGAGTTCGGCCGCTACAGCTCGGGCGCACTGCTCGCGCCGGCCGTGCGCGCCGAACTGGCGAAGCTGCCGCCCGACACGCCGTTCTACTCGGTCGAAATGCTCGATCACACGTTCCCGTTCTACATGGGCCACACGACGATCATGGTCCAGCGCCAGGACGAGCTCGCGTTCGGGATCTCGGTCGAGCCGAACAAGTGGATCCCGACCGTCGGCGAATGGATCACGCGCTGGAAGCAGGACACCCATGCGCTCGCGATCATGGGGCCCGGCCAGTACGACGCGCTGGTCAAGGAAGGCGTGCCGATGCGCGTGATCGCGCGCGACAACCGCCGCGTGATCGTCGAGAAACCGCAATCGTAAGGACGTCCCCCGCATGAATCCCGTTTCGTTCGTCTGCATCATCACCGGCGTGATGCTCAACGCCTGTGCGCAACTTCTGCTCAAAGCCGGCGTCAACGCCGTTGGACACTTCGAATTCAGCCGTGCGAACATCATCCCGGTCGGGTTCAAGATCGCGACCCAGCTGCCGATCATCGGCGGGCTCGGCTGCTACGTGCTGAGCGTCGTCGTGTGGATCGTCGGGCTGTCGCGGGTCGACGTGTCGATCGCGTACCCGATGCTGTCGCTCGGCTACGTCGTCAACGCGTTCGCGGCGTGGTACCTGTTCGGCGAGGTGCTGTCGGTCCAGCGGCTCGTCGGCATCGGCATCATTCTGATCGGGGTGCTCGTGCTTGCACGAAGCTGAGCATGCCTCGCGGCGTTAAGCGTCCGCCTACAAAAAATCACGGTGCGAATCCGCCAACCGGTGTTTAATGCCGGTTTCGGACGGATCGCCCGACCCTTTTATTACACGCCATTACAGGCCAAACGCGTTCATGAGCCAGACTACCGCTCCGTTTCTGCCGTTCACCCGCCCCGAGATCGATGAGGAAACCATCCAGGGCGTCGTCGACGTGCTGCGCTCGGGCTGGATCACCACCGGCCCGCAGTGTCAGAAATTCGAAGCCGCGCTGTCCGAGTACTGCGGCGGCCGGCCGGTCCGCGCATTCAATTCGGGCACCTGCACGCTCGAGATCGGCCTGCGCATCGCGGGCGTCGGCGCCGGCGACGAGGTGATCACGACGCCGGCTTCGTGGGTCTCGACCAGCAACGTGATCATCGAAACGGGCGCGACGCCCGTGTTCGCGGACATCGATCCCGTCACGCGCAACATCGACCTCGACAAGCTCGAGCAGGCGATCACGCCGCGCACGAAGGCGATCATCCCCGTGTTCCTGTCCGGCCTGCCGGTCGACATGGACCGCCTGTACGCGATCGCCCGCGCGCACAACCTGCGCGTGATCGAGGACGCCGCGCAGGCGTTCGGCTCGACGTGGCAGGGCAAGCGCATCGGCGCGATCGGCGACATCGTGTCGTTCAGCTTCCACGCGAACAAGAACCTGACGACGATCGAAGGCGGCGCCCTCGTGCTGAACAACGAGGACGAAGCCGTGCTCGCGCAGAAGTACCGGCTGCAGGGCATCACGCGCACCGGCTTCGACGGGATGGACTGCGACGTGCTCGGCGGCAAGTACAACCTGACCGACGTGGCCGCGCGCGTCGGCCTCGGCCAGTTGCCGCACATCGAGCGCTTCACCGCGCAGCGCCGCGCACTCGCCCGCGCGTATTTCGCCGCATTCGACGGCGGCGCGGCCGCGAAGCTCGGCGTCGGCCTGCCGGTCGCCGAATTCGAGAACGGCAACTGGCACATGTTCCTGATCACGCTGCCGCTCGAGCGGCTGTCGATCCCGCGCGCCGAGTTCATGGCGCAGATGAAGGAACGCGGCATCGGCACGGGCATCCACTACCCGGCGATCCATCTTTTCACGCTGTACCGTGCGCGCGGGTTCAAGGAGGGCATGTTCCCCCACGCCGAACGGTACGGCGCGTCGACCGTCACGCTGCCGCTGTTTACGCAGATGACGGAAGGCGACGTGCGTCGCGTGGTCGACGCCGTCAATCAGATTTGCGAACAATACGGAAAATAAGCGTACATGAGTCCCCTTGAAGCACGCGCCGGGCATCCGGGCGCCGCGCACCTGGACGCCGGCCGGCCCGAAGTGTCGGTCATCATCCCCGTGTACAACGAGGAAGACGGCCTCGCCGCGCTGTTCGCGCGGCTGTATCCGGCGCTCGACGCACTCGACACGTCGTACGAAGTGATCCTGATCAACGACGGCAGCCGCGACCGCTCGGCCGCGATGCTCGCCGATCAGTTCCACGTACGGCCCGACACGACGCGCGTGGTGCTGCTCAACGGCAACTACGGCCAGCACATGGCGATCCTCGCCGGCTTCGCGCAATCGCGCGGCGAGATCGTCATCACGCTCGACGCCGACCTGCAGAACCCGCCCGAGGAAATCGGCAAGCTGATCGCGAAGATGCGCGAGGGCTACGACTACGTCGGCTCGATCCGCAAGCAACGCCAGGACAGCCTGTGGCGACGCAAGGCGTCGCAGATGATGAACCGGCTGCGCGAGCGCATCACGCGCATCAAGATGACCGACCAGGGCTGCATGCTGCGCGCATACAGCCGCCGCATCATCGACACGATCAACGTGTGCGGCGAAGTCAACACGTTCATCCCCGCGCTCGCGTACACGTTCGCGCAGAAACCGACCGAAATCGAGGTCGCGCACGAGGAACGCTTCGCGGGCGAATCGAAGTATTCGCTGTACAGCCTGATCCGGTTGAACTTCGACCTGGTGACCGGCTTCTCGGTCGTGCCGCTGCAGTGGCTGTCGTTCATTGGCGTGATCCTCTCGCTCGGCTCGGCCGCGCTGTTCGTGCTGCTGCTCGTGCGCCGCTTCATCGTCGGCGCGGAAGTGCAAGGCGTGTTCACGCTGTTCGCGATCACGTTCTTCCTGCTCGGCGTGATCATCTTCGCGCTCGGCCTGCTCGGCGAATACGTCGGCCGCATCTACCAGCAGGTGCGCGCGCGGCCGCGCTACCTGATCCAGGCCGTGCTCGAGCAGCACGACGGCGTGCCGCCGGTGCCGGCCGCCGCGAACCGCCCGGGAGCCGCGCAATGAAGCCGCGCGCGGTCGTCTTCGCGTATCACAACGTCGGCGTGCGGTGCCTGCAGGTGCTGCTCGCGCGCGGCGTCGACGTCGCGCTGGTCGTCACGCACGAGGACAATCCGAACGAGAACATCTGGTTCGGCAGCGTCGCGTCCGTCGCGGCCGAGCACGGCATTCCGGTCGTCACGCCGGCCGATCCCGCCGATCCGGCGCTGCGCCGCGCGGTGTCCGACGCGCAGCCCGATTTCATCTTCTCGTTCTACTACCGGCACATGCTGCCGGCGGACCTGCTCGCGATCGCGCCGCGCGGCGCATACAACATGCATGGTTCGCTGCTGCCGAAATACCGGGGTCGGGTACCGACCAACTGGGCCGTGCTGAACGGCGAGACCGAGACCGGCGCGACGCTGCACGAGATGGCCGCCAAGCCCGACGCGGGCGCGATCCTCGCCCAGACCGCGGTGCCGATCCTGCCGGACGACACGGCCGCGCAGGTGTTCGACAAGGTCACGGTGGCCGCCGAGCAGACGCTGTGGCGCGTGCTGCCCGCGCTGCTCGCGGGCGAGGCGCCGCACCTGCCGAACGATCTCGCGAGCGGCAGCTACTACGGCGGGCGCAAGCCCGAGGACGGCCGCGTCGACTGGTCGAAGCCGGCCGCGCAGGTCTACAACCTGGTGCGCGCGGTCGCGCCCCCGTATCCGGGCGCGTTCACGGACGTCGGCGGCGCGCGCTTCGTGATCGCGCGCGCGCGCCTCGCGGCGCCCGGCAGCGCGGCAGCGGCCGCCGCGGCAGATTTGCCGCCCGGCCTGCACGTAAGCGATAATGCGCTATTCGGCGTCTGCGGCGACAGCCGCGCCCTATCCATTCTCGAGCTGTGGCAGCAGCGCGACGGCAGCGAAACCGTCGTGACGCCCGCGGAATTCGCGCAGTTCATTCATTCTTCCCGTCATTCATGAAAGCAAAAAAAGTCCTGATCCTGGGTGTGAACGGCTTCATCGGCCATCACCTGTCGAAGCGCATTCTTGAAACCACCGATTGGGAAGTGTTCGGCATGGACATGCAGACCGACCGGCTGGGCGACCTCGTCAACCACGAGCGGATGCATTTCTTCGAAGGCGACATCACGATCAACAAGGAGTGGGTCGAGTATCACGTGAAGAAGTGCGACGTGATCCTGCCGCTCGTCGCGATCGCGACGCCGGCCACCTACGTCCAGCAGCCGCTGCGCGTGTTCGAGCTCGACTTCGAGGCGAACCTGCCGATCGTGCGTTCGGCCGTCAAGTACGGCAAGCACCTCGTGTTCCCGTCGACCTCCGAGGTCTACGGCATGTGCTCGGACGAGCAGTTCGACCCGGACGCGTCGGCGCTCACCTACGGCCCGATCAACAAGCCGCGCTGGATCTATGCGTGCTCGAAGCAGCTGATGGACCGCGTGATCTGGGGCTACGGGATGGAAGGCCTGAACTTCACGCTGTTCCGTCCGTTCAACTGGATCGGCCCGGGCCTCGACTCGATCTACACGCCGAAGGAAGGCAGCTCGCGCGTGGTCACGCAGTTCCTCGGCCACATCGTGCGCGGCGAGAACATCAGCCTCGTCGACGGCGGCTCGCAGAAGCGCGCGTTCACCGACATCGGCGACGGCATCAGCGCGCTGATGAAGATCATCGACAACAAGGACGGCGTCGCGTCGGGCAAGATCTACAACATCGGGAATCCGAAGAACAACTTCTCGGTTCGCGAGCTCGCGCACAAGATGCTCGAACTGGCCGCGGAATTCCCCGAGTACGCCGATTCGGCCAAGCAGGTGAAGCTCGTCGAAACGACGTCCGGCGCCTACTACGGCAACGGCTACCAGGACGTGCAGAACCGCGTGCCGAAGATCGACAACACGATGCAGGAGCTCGGCTGGGCGCCGCAGGCGACGTTCGACGACGCGCTGCGCAACATCTTCGAAGCGTATCGCGGCCACGTCGCCGACGCGCGCGCGCTCGTCGAACAGCAAGGCTGACCGGGACGTTCGCTTGGCTCGTATCGTCCTCAAGATCGACGTCGACACGCTGCGCGGCACGCGCGAAGGCGTGCCGAACCTCGCGCGCATCTTCGATCGCTTCAATGCCCGCGCGACCTTCCTCTTCAGCCTCGGGCCCGATCACACGGGCTGGGCGCTGCGGCGCGTGTTCCGTCCGGGCTTCCTGAAGAAGGTGTCGCGCACGTCGGTGGTCGAACACTACGGCGTGAAGCAGCTGATGTACGGCGTGCTGTTGCCCGGCCCCGACATCGGCCGCCGCGCGATCGCCGACATGCGCGCGATTCACGAGGCCGGCTTCGAATGCGGGATCCACACGTGGGATCACGTCTACTGGCAGGACAACGTGCGCGTACGCGATCGCGACTGGACCGCGCGTGAAATGCAGAAGAGTCATGCGCGCTTCATCGAGATCTTCGGTGCGCCGCCCGTCACGCACGGCGCGGCCGGCTGGCAGATGAACGACTCGGCATTTGAGCAGATCGACGCGTGGGGGATGCGCTATGCATCCGACGGCCGCGGCCACTCGCCGTACCTGCCCGTGGTCGGCGGCCGCACGCTGTCGCACGTGCAGATGCCGACCACGCTGCCGACGCTCGACGAAGTGCTCGGCATCGACGGCGTCGACACGCACAACGTCGCCGCGCACCTTCTCAAGTTCACCGAAACCAATCCGCACGACCAGGTGTTCACGCTACATGCGGAACTGGAAGGCCAGAAGCTCGCGCCCGTATTCGAGCAATTGCTCGCCGGCTGGCGTGCGCAAGGCCACACGTTCGCGACGATGGGCGACTACCACGCGACGCTGGACCGCGACTCGCTGCCATCGTACCCTGTCGCGTGGGGCGAAATCCCCGGCCGCTCCGGTGAACTGATCGTCCAGCCCGACTGAGTTCGCGCGCGAGCCGGCGCTGCGCCCTTGCGGCGCGCTGCCGCGACGCCCCGCCGAACCGCGCCGCCGCAGCGGCGCCCGTCCATAACAACAGGAGAAACACGTGTCCGTCGAAGTTGACCGTCAAGTTCCCGATTTCACCGCACCGGCCACGGGCGGCGACATTTCGCTGTCCGACCTGAACGGCAAGAAGCTCGTGCTGTACTTCTATCCGAAGGACAACACACCGGGCTGCACGACCGAAGGGCTGCAGTTCCGCGATCTCTACCCGAAGTTCAAGAAAGCCGGTGCGGAAGTCATCGGCGTGTCGCGCGATAGCCTGCGCTCGCATGACAATTTCAAGGCCAAGCTCGAACTGCCGTTCCCGCTGATCTCCGATGCCGACGAAGTGCTGTGCGCGTTGTTCGATGTCATCAAGATGAAGAAAATGTATGGCAAGGAAGTGCGCGGAATCGAGCGCTCGACGTTCCTGATCGACGCCGACGGCGTGCTCCGTCAGGCATGGCGCGGCATCAAGGTACCGGGTCACGTGGACGACGTGCTAAAGGCTGTACAAGCGCTTTGAGGCGCGTTATATTGGGCCGCAATGAATGCCAGTTCGCCCCATATTTCTCGTAGCTGCGCCGGTGCCCGTTGCAATGTTTGCCGGCATCTGACGCGCATCACGACGGCATCAGCCGAGCCGCATGTCCCTGTCGACGGGGCAGCGGCTTTTTTTATGGAACGCGCGCCGGCCCTCTCCGGTCCGGCCCTTACCGCATCGAGGAGCTGATCGACACTTAGGCGAACCGGCTAGACGAAATTCCTGTGCGCCACCGCGCGCAAACTGCATGCGTCTACGTCACGCAGGATGCGATCAGCGGCGCACTTCATGCGACACGATTCCTCCCGAGGGACACCATGCCTTTGCCTACTCCCCCCAGCAAGCTCGGCAGCCTGCTGCCGCCCGACGAATACAAGGCGAAAGCGCGGCCCGCGAAAGCCGCGAAGAAATCCGCCGAAGGGGACGCATCCACAGCCGGCGACTATGGCCCGGCGAGCGTGGCCCAACCGATGATCGAAGCCGCGAACACGGCCGCGCCGTTGCGCGCCGTCGCGTCTCCGGCGCCCGATGCCGCGAGCGTACCCGCGCGCGGCCGCAAGACCAGGCAGACGGCCGCCCTGCTGCAGCCGTTGCAGGCGCCGGTCGAACCCGCGGCGCCCGTCGTTGCACGCAACGACAAGCCGGCCGCCGACAAACCGGCCGCAACGCCCGCGCGCAACGCCGGCGCCGCGACGAAGTCGCGCGGCCGCAAGCCCGCCGAAGCCGAACTGCAGAAACTGTTCGTGCTCGACACCAACGTGCTGATGCACGACCCGAGCAGCCTCTTCCGCTTCGAGGAACACGACGTCTATCTGCCGATGATGACGCTCGAGGAACTCGACAACCACAAGAAGGGGATGTCCGAAGTCGCGCGCAATGCTCGCCAGGTCAGCCGCACGCTCGACGCGCTCGTCGCCGACGGCGGCCCGATTTCGGCCGGCATTCCGCTGTCGCGCCTCGGCAGCCGCGACGCGCTCGGCCGCCTGTACTTCCAGACGAAGCTCGCGGACATCGCGCCCGTCGAAGGCCTGCCCGAAGGCAAGGCCGACAACCAGATCCTCGGCGTCGTGCGCGCGCTACAGCGCGACCGGCCGGATCGCCAGGTCGTGCTGGTGTCGAAAGACATCAACATGCGGATCAAGGCGCACGCGCTCGGCCTGCCTGCGGAAGACTACTTCAACGACCAGGTGCTCGAGGATTCGGATCTCCTGTACAACGGCGTGCGTGAGCTGCCGCAGGACTTCTGGACCAAGCACGCGAAGGGCATGGAGAGCTGGCAGGACACGAAGACGGGTACCACGTACTACCGCGTGACGGGCCCGCTCGTCGCGTCGATGCTCGTCAACGAGTTCGTCTATCTGGAGCCGCAGAACGGCGAGCCGACGTTCCACGCGATCGTCCGCGAGCTGAACGGCAAGACGGCGCTGCTGCAGACGCTGCGCGACTACAGCCACCACAAGAACAACGTGTGGGGCATCACCGCGCGCAACCGCGAGCAGAACTTCGCGCTGAACCTGCTGATGAACCCCGAGATCGACTTCGTCACGCTGCTCGGCCAGGCCGGCACCGGCAAGACGCTCGTCGCGCTCGCGGCCGGCCTCGCGCAGGTGCTCGACGACAAGCGCTACAACGAGATCATCGTGACGCGCGCGACCGTGCCCGTCGGCGAGGACATCGGTTTCCTGCCCGGCACCGAGGAAGAGAAGATGCAGCCGTGGATGGGCGCATTCGACGACAACCTCGAAGTGCTGCAGAAGACCGACGACGCGGCCGGCGAATGGGGCCGTGCCGCGACGCAGGAGCTGATCCGTTCGCGCCTGAAGGTGAAGAGCATGAACTTCATGCGCGGCCGCACGTTCGTCGACAAGTATCTGATCATCGACGAGGCGCAGAACCTGACGCCGAAGCAGATGAAGACGCTCGTCACGCGCGCGGGCCCCGGCACGAAGATCGTCTGCCTCGGCAACATCGCGCAGATCGACACGCCTTACCTGACCGAAGGCAGTTCGGGCCTGACTTACGTCGTCGACCGCTTCAAGGGGTGGGGCCACAGCGGCCACGTGACCCTCGCGCGCGGCGAACGCTCGCGGCTCGCCGACTACGCGTCGGACATTCTGTAACGCGCAAGCCGGCCTCGGCCGGCTTTCGACGCCACGCGGCGCTCCGTTTCCGGAGCGCCGTTTTTATTTGGGGTCGAAGACAAAAGTAACGCTTCGTCACGCAACAACGCAGTTTACGCGCGAAACTTCAAGTAAATTCTCAAGAATGGTTGCTTAAGCCCCGCCAGAGCGTCTACCATCGGGTCTGTCTGTTGTCATACGATTCGCGAGCGCGCCGCGCTCGCCCGCCTTGCCATGCTTCGAATCTGGGTTCCCGTCGCCGTCGTCTCCCTGCTTGCGGCCTGTTCCAGCGTGCCGCCGCAGTCGGCATCGCGTTCCGCTTCGGGCATGAAGATCACGACGCCGCGTGCATTCCCGGCGCCCGCCAATTTCCCGAAATTCGTCGACCACAGCGTCGGTCAGGAAGAAATCTCGATCCAGGCGATGAGCCTCGTCGGCGTCCCGTATCGCTGGGGCGGCAACACGCCGACGAGCGGCTTCGACTGCAGCGGGCTCGTCCGCTACGTGATCGGCCGCGCGGCCGACGTGAACCTCCCGCGTACGACCGCCGACATGAGCGGCCGCGGCGTGTCGGTCGAACCCGACGAGATCGCGCCGGGCGACCTGATCTTCTTCAATACGACCGGGCGCCCGCATTCGCACGTCGGTATCTATGTCGGCAAGCTGCGCTTCGTCAACGCACCGTCGACGGGCGGCACCGTCCGGCTCGACTACCTGACGAATCCGTACTGGGCCAAGCGCTTCGACGGCATTCGCCGCGTCGCGCCGCCGCGCTCGGCCCCGACGCCGTTCGATGCGCCGACCTACGAGGCCAAGCGCGACGCGCCACGCAATCCGCCGGCGGTCGCGGCCGCTCCGGTGGTCGTGACGGCTGCCGCCGCACCGCGTCAACCCGCGTATGCACCGTCGCAAGCAAGGGCGACGCAGGCGACGGCGACGACCGCCCCGCCCGCGCCGGTCGTGACGGCCGCCGCAGTTGCACCGCCTGCACCGGCCACCGATCCGTACGAGCCGCCGCCACCGCGGATGCAGGCGGCCCAGCAGCAAGCCACGTCCGCGAATGACGCCATGCCCGCGATGACGGCCGATGCAGCAGCGGCCGCCCCGGCGGAAACCGGCACGCAGATTCCGACGACCGCGCTGACGGCCGCCCAGGCCGCCGCCTTCGATGCCGAACCGCCACCCGCCACCGCATCGGCGCCCCCGCGCGGTATCGAGCCCGCGCCCGTGCAGGTGTTACGTGCATCGACGCAATCCGCGCCCGTCAGGCCGCGCACCGGTACGGCGGACGATCCGATCGCGCGGTTTGCGAACGGCAGTTACTGACCGGTCGCTCGCATCCGCCCGTCAACGACGTTGGCGGCGTCTGCCGCCCTCCACTTCGTCGCCACCCCAGCCCCCAAAAAAAATGCGCCGCAGCCTTTCGGCTTGCGGCGCATTTGATGTCGATGTCGATCCGGTAGTGTCGGCGCTCAGAAGATCTGATGTCCGAGCCACCACCCGCCGGCCGCGAACAGCGCGGCCGCCGGCAGCGTCAGCACCCACGCCCACACGATGTTGCCGGCGACGCCCCAGCGCACGGCCGACAGCTTCTGCGTCGCGCCGACACCGACGATCGCACCGGTGATCGTGTGCGTGGTCGACACGGGAATGCCGAGGAACGACGCGATGAACAGCGTGATCGCGCCACCGCTTTCCGCGCAAAAACCGCCGACCGGCTTGAGCTTCGTGATCTTCTGGCCCATCGTGCGCACGATGCGCCAGCCGCCGAACAGCGTGCCGAGGCCCATCGACAAGTAGCACGCGCCGATCACCCAGGCCGGCGGCGCATCGGCGGTCGCCGACGCGTAACCGCTCGCGATCAGCAGCATCCAGATGATACCGATCGTCTTCTGTGCGTCGTTGCCGCCGTGACCGAGGCTGTACAGCCCGGCCGACAGCAGTTGCAGCCGGCGGAAACGCCGGTCGACCTTGCTGGGCGCGGTACGGAAATACAGCCACGACACACCGAGCATGAACAGCGAACCGAGGATGAAACCGAGCAGCGGCGAAATGAAGATGAACGCGATCGTCTTCAGCAGCCCGTCGATGTTCAGCGCACCCCAGCCGGACTTCGCGAGCGCCGCGCCGACGAGGCCGCCGATCAGCGCGTGCGACGAGCTCGACGGAATCCCGTAGTACCACGTGATCACGTTCCAGCCGATTGCACCGATCAACGCGCCGAACACGACGTAATGGTCGACGATCTCGGGATCGATCGTGCCTTTACCGACGGTCTGCGCGACTTTCAGGTGGAAAATGAAGTACGCGATCACGTTGAACGCGGCCGCGAACACCACGGCCTGCTGGGGCTTCAGCACCCCTGTCGACACGACGGTGGCGATCGAGTTCGCCGCATCGTGAAAGCCGTTCATGAAATCGAATACGAGCGCGACGAGCACCAGCGTCGCGACCATCCAGAGGGCGAGTTGTATCGAATGCATCGTGGTCCGCTCAGGCGTTTTCCAGCACGATGCCTTCGATGATGTTCGCGACGTCCTCGCACTTGTCGGTGATCTCCTCGAGCAGCTCGTAGATCGCCTTCAGCTTGATGAGCGTCTTCACGTCGTCTTCCTCGCGGAACAGCTTCGACATCGCCGCGCGCAGCACGCGATCGGCCTCCGACTCCCAGCGGTCGATTTCCTCGCACTGCTTGAGGATCTGGGCCGACTGCTTCATGTCGGACAGCAAGCCGACGGCCTGCTGCACGTGTTGCGCCGATTGCGTGACGATGTGCGCGAGCTGGCTCGCCTCGGACGTGACGGACTGCACGTCGTACAGCGACACGGCCGTCGCGACGTCTTCCATCAGGTCGAGGATGTCGTCCATCGTCGTGATCAGCTTGTGGATCTCGTCGCGATCGAGCGGCGTGATGAAGGTCTTGTGCAACAGATCGATCGCCTCGTGCGTGAGCTTGTCGGCGGCCTTCTCGGCGATTTGCACGTTTTGCTTGTGAATCTCGGCGTCGGCGAGATTGTCGATCAGCAGTTCGAGCTCGCGGCCACCGGAAACGATGTGCTTCGCGTGCGCGTTGAAGAGTTCAAAGAACTTGCCCTCGGTGGGCATGAATCGACCGAACATGGGATTCCTGAGAGATTGTCAAACTACTGTCACGAAAACGGGCGACATTGTACCGTTTCCGGTCGCGCCGCGGCGCGCGCACATGCACGCGCCGGGATTGGATACAACGTTTGGCGAAATAGGGGTTTACTTCCGGCGTTATTCGCCGTGGAAGGTTTGCGCCCCTGCAAAATTGTCGAACTTCGTGTATTGACCGATGAACGTGAGCCGAACGGGGCCGATCGGACCGTTACGCTGCTTGCCGATGATGATTTCCGCGGTGCCCTTGTCGGGACTGTCCGGGTTGTAGACTTCGTCGCGGTAAATGAACAGGATCACGTCCGCATCCTGTTCGATTGCGCCCGATTCGCGCAAATCGGACATCACCGGGCGCTTGTTCGGGCGCTGTTCGAGGCCGCGGTTCAGCTGCGACAGCGCGATCACCGGCACGTCGAGTTCCTTCGCGAGGCTCTTCAGCGATCGCGAAATTTCCGAAATCTCGGTCGCGCGGTTCTCGCCCTGCGACGAACCCGACATCAGCTGCAGGTAGTCGACGATGATCAGGCCGAGCTTGCCGCATTGCCGCGCAAGTCGCCGTGCGCGGGAGCGCAATTCCATCGGGTTCAGGCCGCCCGTTTCGTCGATGAAGAGCTGCGCCTCGCTCATCTTCTGCACCGCGTGCGTCAGTTTCGGCCAGTCCTCGTCCGTCAGGCGGCCCGTGCGCATCCGGTGCTGGTCGAGCCGGCCGATCGAGCCGAGCATACGCATCACGAGCTGGGTGCCCGGCATTTCCATCGAGAACACCGCGACCGGCAGCCCGTACTCGACCGCGACGTATTCGCCGATGTTCATCGAAAATGCGGTCTTCCCCATCGACGGTCTTCCGGCCACGATGATCAGCTCACCACCGTGCATCCCGGACGTCATCCGGTCGAGGTCGATGAAGCCCGTCGGCGTGCCCGTGACGTCGCTCGGATTCGCGGTGTGGTACAGCGTGTCGATGCGCTCGACCACCTGCGTGAGCAGCGGGCCGATCTCGAGGAAGCCCTGGTTGCCGCGCGCGCCCTCTTCGGCGATCGAGAACACCTTCGATTCGGCTTCGTCGAGCAGCTGGCGGACTTCCTTGCCCTGCGGATTGAAGGCGTCGGCCGAGATTTCGTCGGCGACCGACACGAGCCGGCGCAGCACCGCGCGGTCGCGCACGATTTCCGCGTAGCGGCGGATGTTCGCCGCGCTCGGCGTGTTCTGCGCCAGGGCGTTCAGATAGGCGAGCCCGCCGACGTCGTCGGCCTTACCGGACGTGGTCAGCGCTTCGTACACGGTCACGACGTCGGCCGGGCGTGTCGACGCGATCAGCCGGCCGATATGCTCGTAGATGATCCGGTGGTCGTAGCGATAGAAATCGCCCTGCGACAGGAAGTCGGCAATCCGGTCCCATGCCGCGTTGTCGAGCAACAGGCCGCCGAGCACCGACTGTTCGGCTTCGACCGAATGCGGCGGGACTTTCAGCGATTCGATTTGGGGATCTTGCGGCGCGTTCATGGGTTGGGATTATCGCGAATAGATGGCGGCAGCGCTACCACCGCTTGCGGGAGCGAGCGGACAATAAAAAAGGCAGGCCCCGGTTGCCCGGGCGCCTGCCCTTGTCCGAGCGACGGAAGCCGCCCGGCAAGCTTGCATACGCTTACGCGTGGTCGCCGATCACGTTGATCGTGACGTCGACGACGACGTCCGTGTGCAGCGCGACCTGGACGTTGTGCTCGCCGATCATCTTCAGCGGGCCTTCCGGCATGCGCACTTGCAGCTTCTCGACTTCGTAGCCTGCCTTCTTCAGCAGTTCCGCGACGTCGCCGTTCGTGACCGAGCCGAACAGACGGCCGTCGACGCCCGACTTCTGCGTGATTTCGAACGTCTGGCCGTTCAGCTTCTCGCCGACTGCCTGCGATGCCGCCAGCTTTTCAGCGGCGATCTTTTCGAGTTCAGCGCGGCGCACTTCGAATTCGGCGATCGCTTCCTTCGTTGCACGGCGAGCCTTGCGGTTCGGGATCAGGAAGTTGCGAGCGTAACCGTCCTTGACCTTGACGATGTCGCCGAGGTTACCCAGATTGGCGACTTTTTCCAACAGAATGATTTGCATTCGAATTCTCCTTATTGCGTCGCCTGATTACGCCTTGTGCTGATCGGTGTACGGCAGCAGCGCGAGGAAACGCGCACGCTTGATGGCCGTATCCAGCTGACGCTGATAGTGCGCCTTCGTACCCGTCAGACGAGCCGGCGTGATCTTGCCGTTTTCGCCGATGAAGTCCTTCAGCGTTTCCGTGTCCTTGTAGTCGATTTGCTCGACGCCGGCAGCCGTGAAACGGCAGAACTTCTTGCGCTTGAAGAGCGGGTTTTGTTGCTGACGACGCTTGTCGAATTTCTTACCAGTCGGGCGGGGCATGATTTCAGTCCTTTCCAATGTCCTGCAATGCTGTGATGTGAAACACCAAGGTTCTCGCGTTGCGACTTTTCTTGGCCAGGAAGCCCGTGAACAGCGTTTCGACGCCCATTTCACGACTTTCCAGCCTGCCGCTCGCCTCACCGGCCGCCACCGCCTCGATCGTCATTTCGACCTGACGGGGAATGCCTGCTTCGACGACTTCCGTGCGGTGATGCAATGTGGCGCTTGCGATCGGAACACCTGCCGGCGTATATCGCACCGGTGCGCGTTCGACGACGCTCGCCGTCAATTGCAACTTGTTCACGTAAGTGGCGCGCTCCTTGATGGCTTAATGAGTGACGAACTTAAGCCTGCGCTTCGGCCGGCTGAGCTGCAGCCGCCTTCTTGGCTTCTTCGCGCTGAACTTCCTTCATCATCGGCGACGGGCCGGTTTCGGCCTTCTTCATCTTGACGATGAGGTGGCGCAGCACGGCGTCGTTGAACTTGAACGCGTGTTCGAGTTCGTCGAGCGTCGTCTGGTCGCACTCGATGTTCATGCAGACGTAGTGAGCCTTCGCGAGTTTCTCGATCATGTAGGCCAGTTGGCGACGGCCCCAGTCTTCGACACGGTGGATCTGGCCGCCGTGCGACGTGATCGTGGTCTTGTAACGCTCGATCATCGCGGGCACTTGCTCGCTTTGATCAGGGTGCACGATGAATACGATTTCGTAATGACGCATTACACACTCCTTGTGGATTAAAGCCACCCGGGCGTCTGAACCGGTGTGGCAAGTGAGAAGCCGAAGATTCTAACCCGGTTACGGGGCGCGTGCAAGGTCAATCGATGATTTGCAAACGGATTCGGCCGTGTTTTCAAAGACTTGAACAGGAATGCCGGTGCAAACGACCATCGTTCGGCCCTTCTGGCGTCGGGGTCGGAACGGCAACGTGCCGGCCCCGACGCCGCAGCGGTCATTCGCCGGGCGTGCCCGCGAGCCGCGCGTCGAGCGCCGTCCGGAACGCCGCGAGCGCCGACGGCTCGGCGTCGGTCACGGCCCACCACGTCATCCCGGCCGCGTTCCAGCGATCGAGCGCATAGCCCTGCGACACCGTCGAATACGGCGCGGACGGCCGCTGCCCCGCCGGCTGCACGTAGACGTCGACCACGTGCTGCCGGTGACGGTAGACGAGCACCGCGACGCGGCGACGCCCGACGTAGTCGAGCCGGCCGCCGATCAGCGCGAAGCCGTTCGTGGCGAGATCCTCGACCGGCGGCGCATAGTCGAGCCGGCCGTTGAACCACGGCTTGACCGTGTGCTGGTCGGTCGAGATCACGTCGATGTCGCGCGCCGACAGGTCGGCCCGCACGTGGCTCGCGACGAGTTCGTCGACCATGCGGTCGGTGTCGGCATGGCGGGCGGACCATGCCATTCCGCCCGCCGCCGCGAGCGCCATCAGCAGTGCGACGCCCCAGCCGAGGCCCGGCAACGCGGCCACGCGGGGCCCGGTACCGGACGATACCGGTCGTGCCGACCCGCCACGCCCGGTCAGCCAGGAGAACCAGTCGCGCCCGCGCGGCCGCCGCGGCGGTGACGGGGACTCAGGCCGCGGCTCGACCCGCGACGGCTCATGGGCATGCGCGTCGGCGGCTGCCGGCAGGCTCGCGAGGATGCTCGCCCGAAGCGCGTCCGGCGCGCGGTGATAATCGGCCTGCCGGACGGCCTGCACCAGCGTGACGATTCGCGCACGTTCGCGGCGGCACGCCTCGCACCCCTCGACATGCTGCTGGACCCGCAACGCATCGGGCGCCGACAGCTCGCGGTCGACGTCCGCGTCCAGCAATGCTCGCGCTTCGTTACAGTCCATCGATAGCCTCCGATGCGGTTCCGCCGGCCGATGCACGGCCCGGTCGGCCTTCGGTCGCCGGCGCCGGCGCGTCGCCCAGCAGCGCGGCGAGCTTGCGCCGGCCGCGCGCGAGCCGCGACATCACCGTGCCGACCGGCACATCCGCGATCGCCGCGATCTCGCGGTAGCTCAGGTCCTCCATCTCGCGCAGCACGAGCACCTCGCGATATTCAGGCGGCAGCTTCGCGAGCGCCGCATTCACGAGCCGCACGTTCTCGCCGCGCAGCAGGTGCGCCAGCGGATCCTCCGTGGCCGGCTGCCAGTCGTCGGGCACGTCGGCGTCGTCGAGCGTATCGGGCAGCGCGACCTCGTGCGCATGCGTGCGCCGCCGCCACTCGGTGTACCAGGTGTGGCGCACGATCGTCAGCAGCCACGGCCGCGCGTTGTCGCCGCGACACGAATCGACGAAGCGCAGCGCGCGCATGCACGCGTCCTGGACGACGTCGTCCGCATCGCCGGCGCTGCCGCTCAGCCAGCGCGCGAGGTTGTAGGCGGCGTCGAGATGCGGCAGCACGAGCGTGCGAAACCGCTCGCCGCGCGCGACCGCATCGTGCGCCGCCCGTTCATCGACCGCCTGTCCGGCTTGCCCCACATGGCCTCCCTGGTCCCGGCGGCCGACGCCGCGCCCGTTCCGCGCACGACGCCCGGACAGACAGGCAACGTGCGCGCTCGATGACCTTACCGCTGCTGCGTCGAGTTTATTCCCGCGCCGGGCGCACGAAGCGTAAAAAATCGCCGGACGGCCGGACGGGCCGCCCCGTTACGGCGTGGTGCTCCAGTAGCCGGGGCGCGCGTACGCGGCGCGCAGGTAGTCGATGAAATAGCGCACGCGCGCCGGCACGTAGCGCTGCTGCGGGTAGACCGCGAGGATGTCGTAGTCGGGCAACGCATATTCGTCGAGCACGGTCTCGAGCGCGCCCGTTTCGAGCTGCGCGGCGATTTCCCACGTCGAGCGCCAGCCGAGCCCGAGCCCTTCGGCCACCCAGCGATGCAGCAGCTCGCCGTCGTTGCAGTCGAGATTGCCGGTCACGCGCATCGTCGCGATCTTGCCGTGGCGCTGGAAATACCAGCCGCGGTTCTGGCCGCCCTGCAGGTTGAACGCGAGACAGTTGTGCTTCAGCAGATCGTCGAGCGACTTCGGCCGGCCGTGCTTGCGGAAATACTCGGGCGTGCCGCACACCACGCGCCGGTTCGACGCGAGCTTCACCGCGACGAAGTTCGGATCGACCGCGCCGCCGATCCGGATCGACAGGTCGTAGCCCTCGCGCACGAGATCGACGACGCGGTCGGTCAGGTTGAACGACAGCTGCATCTCCGGCTTGTCGGCCAGAAAGCCCGGCGCGTGCGGCGCGACGTGCTTGCGGCCGAACGCGGCCGGCGCCGACACGATCAGGTGGCCGCTCACCGCGCGCCGCCCGGCGGCCAGCTCGTTCTCGGCCTGATCCCATTCGGTGAGCAGCCCGCGGCAGCGCTCGAGGAACGCGGCCCCCTCCTCGCTGACGACCAGCCGCCGCGTCGAGCGATACATCAGCTTCACGCCGAGGCGCTTCTCCAGCGCGTCGATGCGCCGCCCGAGCACCACCGGCGACACGCCCTCCTCGAGCGCCGCCGCCGCGAGGCTGCCGGCATCGGCCACCCGCACGAACGTCTCGATCTGCTTGAAGCGATCCATCTTTCGTCTCCGTCTGCGTTCCGACACCGGCGGGAAGCCCCGTCCGGCGGTCATTCCATACTTTTAGTTTCGAAATAAGCGACTTCGGCTGATCTTATCAAACCTTTCCTGCATCCCTAAAGTGTTCCCAACAGACCGATTCGCAAGATCCGCCACATTCAAGGAGACATTCATGGCCAAGATGAGAGCCGTCGACGCAGCCGTACTCGTGCTCGAGAAGGAAGGCATCCAGACCGCGTTCGGCGTGCCCGGCGCGGCGATCAACCCGTTCTACTCGGCCATGCGCAAGTCGGGCGGCATCAGCCACGTGCTGGCGCGCCACGTCGAAGGCGCATCGCACATGGCCGAAGGCTTCACGCGCGCCGCACCGGGCAACATCGGCGTGTGCATCGGCACGTCGGGCCCCGCCGGCACCGACATGATCACCGGCCTCTACTCCGCGTCCGCCGACTCGATTCCGATCCTCGCGATCACGGGCCAGGCACCGCGCGCGCGCCTCTACAAGGAAGACTTCCAGGCCGTCGACATCGAATCGATCGCGAAGCCGGTCACCAAGTGGGCCGTCACCGTGCGCGAACCGGCGCTCGTGCCGCGCGTGTTCCAGCAGGCGTTCCACCTGATGCGCTCGGGCCGTCCGGGCCCGGTGCTGGTCGACCTGCCGATCGACGTGCAGCTCGCCGAAATCGAATTCGACATCGACACGTACGAACCGCTGCCGATCTACAAGCCCGCGGCCACCCGCGCGCAGATCGAGAAGGCGCTCGCGATGCTCGACGACGCGGACAAGCCGCTGATCGTGTCGGGCGGCGGCGTGCTCAACGCGGCGGCCGAAGACCTGCTCGTGCAGTTCGCCGAAACGGTCGGCGTGCCGGTGATCCCGACGCTGATGTCGTGGGGCGCGATTGCCGACGACCATCCGCTGATGGCCGGCATGGTCGGTCTGCAGACGTCGCACCGCTACGGCAACGCGACGATGCTCGCGTCCGACTTCGTGCTCGGCATCGGCAACCGCTGGGCGAACCGTCACACGGGCAGCGTCGAGGTCTACACGAAGGGCCGCAAGTTCGTGCACGTCGACATCGAGCCGACGCAGATCGGCCGCGTGTTCGGCCCCGATCTCGGCATCGTGTCGGACGCGAAGGCGGCGCTCGAACTGTTCGTCTCGGTCGCACGGGAATGGAAGGCGGCCGGCAAGCTGAAGGACCGCAGCGCATGGGTGGCCGACTGCCAGGAACGCAAGCGCACGCTGCAGCGCAAGACCCACTTCGACAACGTGCCGGTCAAGCCGCAGCGCGTGTACGAAGAGATGAACAAGGTGTTCGGTCGCGATACCTGCTACGTCAGCACGATCGGCCTGTCGCAGATCGCCGCCGCGCAGTTCCTGCACGTGTTCAAGGCGCGCAACTGGATCAACTGCGGCCAGGCCGGCCCGCTCGGCTGGACGATCCCCGCCGCGCTCGGCGTGCGTGCGGCCGATCCGAGCCGCCCGATCGTCGCGCTGTCCGGCGACTACGACTTCCAGTTCATGATCGAGGAGCTGGCGGCCGGCGCGCAATTCAAGCTGCCGTACGTGCACGTCGTCGTGAACAACTCGTACCTCGGGCTGATCCGTCAGGCGCAGCGCGCGTTCGACATGGACTACTGCGTGCAGCTCGCGTTCGACAACGTGAACGCGCCGGAACTGAACGGTTACGGCGTCGACCACGTGGCCGTCGCGGAAGGCCTCGGCTGCAAGGCGCTGCGCGTGTTCAAGCCGGAAGAAATCGAGCCGGCGCTGCGCCAGGCGCAAACGCTCGCGGAAGAGTTCAGCGTGCCGGTGGTCGTCGAAGTGATTCTCGAGCGCGTGACGAACATCTCGATGGGCACCGAAATCGACGCGATCAACGAATTCGAGGAGCTCGCCGAAAAGGCCGAGCACGCACCGACCGCGATCTCGATGCTCGACTGACCCGCACGACATTTTTGACTGACCGACCGAAGAGGCTTAGCTCATGCCGAAGTTTGCTGCAAACCTGACCATGCTGTTCAACGAAGTGCCGTTCCTCGACCGCTTCAAGGCGGCCGCGGACGCGGGCTTCGACGCCGTCGAGTTCCTGTTCCCGTATCCGTACGCGAAAGAGGAACTCGCCGAACGGCTCGAGACGCACCGTCTGCGCCTCGTGCTGCACAACCTGCCCGCCGGCAACTGGGACCTGGGCGAGCGCGGCATCGCGTGTCTGCCCGATCGCGTCGACGAGTTCCAGGAAGGCGTCGGCCGTGCGATCGAGTATGCGAAGGCGCTGAAGGTGCCGCAGCTGAACTGCCTCGTCGGCATCCCGTCGGCGAGCACGGCGCGCGACAAGACGTTCGTGACGATCGTCGACAACCTGCGCTTCGCCGCCGATGCGCTCAAGCGCGAAGGCATCCGCCTGCTCGTCGAGCCGTGCAACAGCTTCGACATCCCGGGCTTTGCGCTGAACCGCTCGTCCGAAGGGCTCGACGTGATCCGCGCGGTCGGCTCGGACAACCTGTTCCTGCAGTACGACATCTATCACATGCAACGCATGGAAGGCGAACTGGCCGCGACGATCGAACGCAACCTCGCGTCGATCGGCCACGTCCAGCTCGCGGACAACCCGGGCCGCAACGAGCCGGGCACCGGCGAGATCAACTACGCGTTCCTGTTCGCGCTGCTCGACCGGCTCGGCTATGCCGGCTACGTCGGCTGCGAATACAAGCCCCGTACCACCACGACGGAAGGCCTCGGCTGGCTGCAAAGCGTGGCCGGCTGCGCACCGGCCTCGGCGCGTCGCGCCGCCTGAGTCGCACCCTTCCCGTTTTCAGCCCCATAGGAGACTTTCACATGGCAACCATCGGTTTCATCGGCCTCGGCATCATGGGCGCGCACATGGCGCGCAACCTGCTCAAGGGCGATCATCAGCTCGTCGTGAACGGTGCGTTCCCGATTCCGGACGACCTGCGCGGCAGCGCGAAGGTCGTCGCGAGCTCGACCGAAGTCGCGCGGCACGCCGACATCATCATCTCGATGGTGCCGGACACGCCCGACGTGCGTAACGTGCTGTTCGCCGACGACGGCGTCGCGAAGGGCCTGACCGCCGGCAAGCTCGTGATCGACATGAGCTCGATCTCGCCGCTCGACACGCAGGAATTCGCCAAGCAGATCAACGCACTCGGCTGCGACTACCTCGACGCGCCGGTGTCCGGCGGCGAAGTCGGCGCGCGCGAAGCGACGCTGACGATCATGGTCGGGGGCCCGGAGCAGGCGTTCGAGCGCGCGAAGCCGCTGTTCGAGAAGATGGGCAAGAACATCACGCTCGTCGGCGACAACGGCGCGGGGCAGACCTGCAAGGTCGCGAACCAGATCATCGTCGCGCTGAACATCGAGGCGGTCGGTGAAGCGCTGCTGTTCGCCGCGCGCTCGGGCGCCGATCCGGAGCGCGTGCGCCAGGCGCTGATGGGCGGCTTCGCCGCGTCGCGCATCCTCGAAGTGCACGGCGCGCGGATGACCAGGCGCACGTTCGATCCGGGCTTCCGCATCGAGCTGCACCAGAAGGACCTGAACCTCGCGCTCGACGGCGCACGCAAGCTCGGCCTCGCGCTGCCGCACACCGCGAGCGCGCAGCAGCTGTTCAGTGTGTGTGCATCGCACGGCGGCAAGGCATGGGATCACTCGGCCCTCGTGCGCGCGCTCGAGATCATGTCGAACTTCGAGATCGGCCAGACGCCGGCCGCGTAACGCGGATGCGGTAACGCGCGCTTTCGCCGCGATGGCGCAGGCGCGCGACGAATACACGCGACCGGCCGCGGCCGGTCGCATCGATGCGCGACGCACGCGCGCATCACGGTGGGGCGCCCCGCCCCGCATCGCCAACGGCGTGCGGGACGGGGGCGAAAAACGCCGCTCTGGGCTGAGAGCGGCGTGGTGGGGTCCGCAGCGGCACCCGGCGGCGCCGGGGAAGCCTTGGTCGGTCAGACGTCGTCGTCGGGTGTCCGCCTGTCGGATTTCGCGTATTACATTTCTTTACGTTCGAGCGTGCGATTTTTCATGCAATCGTCGCGTTGAACGCCTACACTTTCGCCACGCCTTTCGAGAAAACCGCCGCGCCTGCGCGCCCCTTCCGGGGCCCGCACCCAGCGCGGTGTTTTTTTCGCCACTTCACGGCGCGTTTTCTTTTCAACCACCTAAGGAGTGCAACGATGGGTCTTCTTTCGTTTATCAAGGAGGCGGGTGAAAAACTGCTGGGTCACGCCGATGCACAGGCAGCGGAAGATCCGAATGCCGCGAACCAGACTGCGGCCGATGCAATCAAGAATTACATCAGCTCGCAAGGTCTCGACACGTCGAACCTGACCGTCGCGTTCGACGGCGCATCGCGCACCGTCACGCTGTCGGGCAGCGTTGCCGATCTCGACACGAAGGCGAAGGTCAAGGTCGCGGCCGGTAACGTGCAAGGCGTCGCGGGCGTCAACGACGACGATCTGCAACCGGACGATCCGGAAGTGCAGTACCACGACGTGAAGCCGGGCGACACGCTGTCGGCGATCGCCAAGGAAGTCTATGGCGATGCGAACAAGTACCCGGCGATCTTCGAGGCGAACAAGCCGATGCTGTCGAGCCCGGACCGGATCTACCCGGGCCAGAAGCTCGTGATTCCGCCGCAGTCCTGAGCGCGCAGTCCCGAGCGTTCTCGTAGCACCGACGCAAAAATGGCAGGCCAGTGGCCTGCCATTTTTTATGCGCGCCGCACGCCGCCCGAGCGGCGCGCCATCCGTCACAGCATATCGAATGCGCGCTGCAGTGCGCCTCGATCCTGAATGCCGTTCGCGAGCGCGAGCATCAGCAGCACGCGCGCCTTGAACGGATGCAGCGAGCCCGCGCTCACGAAACCGAGCGCATCGTCGCTCGCGGCGCCGTTGCGCATCACGTGTCCCGAACCGACGCGCGACGCACGGACCACCGCCACGCCCGCGCTCACCGCATCGGCGAGCGCCGCCTGCAGCGTCGTATGGATCGACCCGTTGCCGGTGCCCGCGACGACGAGTCCGCGCACGCCGGCCGCGACGAGCGCGTCGACGGCCGTGCGCGTCACGCCCGCATAGCTCGCGACGACTTCGACCGGCGGCCACGCCGCGGCGATCGCCAGTTGCGTGTCGCGCGTGCGTGTGACGCGGCGTGCGAATTCGACGCGGCCGTCCTGCACCCAGCCGAGCGCGCCGAGCTCCGGAGACTGGAACGCATCGACCGCATAGGTGCTCGTCTTCACGACGTCGCGCGCGCCGTGGATCCGGTTGTTGAACGCGACCAGCACGCCCTGCCCGCGCGCGGACGGATGCGCGGCCACCGTCACCGCGTTCAGCAGGTTCAGCGGGCCGTCGGACGACAGCGCGGTGGCCGGCCGCATCGCGGCCGTCAGCACGACCGGCTTGTCGCCCCGGACGACCAGATGCAGCGCATACGCGGTTTCCTCGAGCGTATCGGTGCCGTGGGTGATCACGATGCCGTCGATGGCCGGGTCGGCCATCAGCGCGTCGATCCGCGCGGCGAGCGTGTTCCACAGCGGCAGCGCGAGATCCTTGCTGTCGATGCTGGCGACCTGCTCCGCGTCGATGCGTGCGACCGACGCGAGCGCCGGCACGGCGTCGACCAGGAAATTGACGCCGAGCGCGCCGGCCTGGTAGCCGGCCGTGCTGGCCGCGTCGGGCGCGGCGCCGGCGATCGTGCCGCCGGTGGCGAGTACGGCGATGCGCGGCAGCGCCGCCGCGGACGAAGGGGATGCGGTGTTCGGTGTATTCATGGCCGCGATTGTAATGGCTCGCGGCCGGGAGCCGGCAGGTTCCGGCGCGGCGGCCGGCAGAGGCCGGCGCGCATCATGGTTTGTCCCGATCTCCGGGCCGCGCGCGCCGTCAACGGCCGTGGCGTGCGCAACGTTATAGGAAGTGCCGTTTTGGTGTTTTCACCTTGATTTGCCATAATCGGAGCGCGTGGTGCGATGTGGCCCTGTCCTCGTCGCGTCGCGCTTCGTGACGGCGTCGATCACACGCAATTCACCCCATGGGAGTGTCGAAATGAAAATCCAATCGCTCGTAGCCGCAGTGCTTCTCGGCGGCATGCTGGCTTCCCCCGCATTCGCGGCGAACAGCCAGCAGGACAAGATGAAGGCCTGTAACACCCAGGCATCCGGAAAGACGGGCGACGAACGCAAGGCGTTCATGAAGGACTGCCTGTCGGCGAAGCCCGCGAAGGCGATGACGCAGCAGGAAAAGATGAAGGCATGCAACACGCAGGCCACCGGCAAGAAGGGCGACGATCGCAAGACGTTCATGAAGAGCTGCCTGAGCAACCAGCCGGCCGCCTGAGTTCCGGCGCTCCCGTCTCGAATGCCGCGCCCCGCTTCGGCGGGCGCGGCATTTTCGTTTTCGTTGCATGCGCATCGACGCACGCATTCCAGCATTTCCCGCCCCGTTTTTCCGCCTGCCGGCCCGGTGCCCCCACATGGTGCGGCAATTCGCCGCGTTTTCTTCTATGATGGCTGCAACGCGGCCCACCCAAGACCAAGAAGCGCCATCGGGCCGCCCTCGAGACGGACGCGCACGCGCGTCAAACGGAGGCTTGGATGGCATGGAGACAACACCGCTGGTTCCGCCGCTGGCTGATCGTGATCGTGTTCTGGGCGGTGCCCGTCGCGATCGTCGCCGTACGCGAGATCCGCGAGGAAATGGCCTACAACAAGGCGGACCTGCAGCTCGCGCTGACCACCTGGCAGCTCACCGACGCACAGCAGGCCGCCGGCGCCGCCGCGAAGTGCCACGGGGATCCTGACGAAGCGCGCGCGGCCGGCTGCCCGGCCGAGGTGCTCGCCGCCAACGCGCCGCGCCAGCAGGCGGCTCGCGATGAATACGTGGTGCGCCGCAATACGCTCGCCGGCTACCTGTGGCATGCGTTCGTCGGCTACTGGGTCGTGCCGGCCGCATTCCTGTTCGCGTGCGGCGTCGTGATCGCGCTGATCCGCCGCGCGCTGCGCCGCCCGCCGATCAAGCCGCCCGTTCCGCCCGTCCCGCACTGACACCGGCGCGCGCCACGAACGCCGCCGCCTTCCCGCCCGACCGTCGCGCGCCCCGCATGCCGACCACGCCCGCGGCGCGCCCCACGCGTCGGCGCCGCTTCATCCGTCGGCGCCGCTTCGTCCGTTGGCGCGCCGCGACACCCCCACGCGATTTGACGCTTTTTCACGCGGCAACGAAAAGAGGCCGTAAGCCGCTGTGATATAACTGCCGACGTGATCCGCTCCTTGAGCGAGACTCACTCCGAACATCATCCGATGGAGAACAACGATGCAAAAACGGAATCTTGTGCTGAAAGCCGCCGCTGCGCTCATCGTCGGTAGCCTCGCGCTCACCGGTTGCACCACCACCCCGGACAAGCCGGACAACGCCGCGACCAACGCGTCCAAACGCCAGTCGATCGACGCGAGCGTCGACGCCACGCTGTCGCGCATGTACTCCACGGTCAAGGGTTCGCGCGAGCTCGTCGCGAAATCGCGCGGCGTGCTGGTCTTCCCCGAAGTGCTCCAGGCCGGCTTCATCGTCGGCGGCCAGTCCGGCAACGGCGCGCTGCGCGTCGGCGGCAGCACGGTCGGCTACTACAACACGTCGTCGCTGTCGGTCGGGCTGCAGGCCGGCGCGCAGTCGAAGGCGATCGTGTTCCTGTTCATGACGCAGCAGGCGCTCGACGAATTCCGCAACTCGGACGGCTGGGCCGCCGGCGCCGGCGCATCCGTCGCACTCGTGAAGATGGGCGCGAACGGCGCGGTCGACTCCAACACGGCCACTGCACCGATCCAGGTCGTCGTGCTGACCAACGCCGGCCTGATGGGCGACGTGTCGATCAACGGCACGAAGGTCACGAAGCTCAAGATCTGACGTTGACGCACTGCCCGCGCGTGCCGCGCGCGGGTCATGCGCAAACGGCGATGTCCTTGCGGGCATCGCCGTTTTTTTATCCGCCGGCGCCATGCGCCCAGGCGTTCAGCGTGGTCAGGCCGATCAGGTCGTCGAGTCGATCACCTTGAAGCGCGAGCGCTTCTGCGCGCGAATCACCGACTGGTACACGTCCACGTACTCCTGCGCCATCCGGCGCGACGTGAAGCGCTCCTCGAAGCGCTGGCGCACACGCGCACGCGGCAGCAGGTGCAGCCGGTTCACGGCGGCCACCGCGCTGATCTCATCCTCGACGATGAAACCCGACACACCCTCGTCCACCACTTCGGGCACCGCGCCGCGGTTGAACGCGATCACCGGCGTGCCGCACGACATCGCCTCGATCATCACCAGGCCGAACGGCTCCGGCCAGTCGATCGGAAACAGCAGCGCATGCGCGCCCGACAGGAATTCAGCCTTCTCGTGATCGGCGATCTCGCCGATGTATTCGACGTGCGGCAACGCGAAGAGCGGCTTGATCTCGCGGTCGAAGTATTCCTGGTCGGCCGCGTCGATCTTCGCGGCGATCCGGATCGGCAGCCCGCACTGGCTGGCAATGCGGATCGCGGTGTCGACGCGTTTTTCCGGCGAGATGCGGCCGAGGAACGCGAGATAGCGCGGCTCGACGGGCTGCGGCAGGTACAGCGTATCGGGCAGCCCGTGATAGACGGTCGTCAGCCATTTCGCCTGCGGCAACGGCTGGCGCTGCGAATTGGAAATCGAGATCACCGGCGCCGTGTTGAACGTGTCGAACACCGGTTGCTGCTCGGGCAGGTCGAGCCGGCCGTGCAGCGTCGTCACGTAAGGCGTTTCCTGTCGGTTGAAGACCGAGAACGAGTAGTAGTCCATGTGGAAATGGAGCACGTCGAAATCCTTCGCGCGGCGCGCGACCGTCTCCATCAGCAGCATGTGCGGCGCGACCCGGTCGCGGATCGACGAATCGAGTCGCAGCGCGCGCGGCCACACGGGCTCGAGCTTCGCGCGCGTGGTCGAATCGCCGCTCGCGAACAGCGTCACATCATGGCCGAGTTCGACGAGCGCCTCGGTGATGTAGGACACGACGCGCTCCGTGCCGCCGTACAGCTTCGGCGGCACGGATTCGGTCAGCGGGGCGATCTGGGCAATTCTCATGGTCCACGTCTCCTGTGTCCTGTCCGTTGCGGTGCAGCCGCCGGGGGTCCGCGCTTGCGCGCACCCCGCCCGCGTCCATGCCGCGCCGGCCGGCGTGGCGCCAGCCGGTTATCTCATTATTATTCGCGATCCCGCCGAGCGGAACCGCCGGTCTTTCATTTTTTGGGGGTTGTTACAGACCGGATACATTCCGCCGAGCGGGCCGGCCGCCTCGCATCGAGGAGGCCGGGGCCGATCCGATGCCTTCGGCGCCTATCACGACCCAAAGCACGCCATCAGGCTGTCAGCGCGACGGCCACTTCCAGGCCGGCAGGTCGCGCGAATCGGCATCGACGAGCGCGGTCGCACCGAGCTGCTTGTCGAGCACCAGCGATTCGCAGCCGGCCTCGCGCTCGAGCGTCGCGACGAGCCGTGCCGCGTGCGACACGACCAGCACCTGCGAACGCCGGGCGGCCTGCGCGATCAGGCGGCCGAGCGCCGGCAGCAGATCGGGATGCAGGCTTGTCTCGGGTTCGTTCAGCACCATCAGCGCCGGCGGCCGCGGCGTCAGCAGCGCGGCCGCCAGCAGCAGGTAGCGCAGCGTGCCGTCGGACAGCTCGGCCGCCGTCAGCGGCCGCAGCAGCCCCGGCTGGCGCATCAGCACGTCGAAGCGGCCGCGGCCGCCGGGATTGTCGATCTCGACCGACGCACCGGGAAACGCGTCGTCGATCGCCGCATCGAGTGCCACGCCGTCGCCGATTTCGCGGATGGTCTGCAGCGCGGCGGCCAGGTCGGTCCCGTCGTCCGCGAGCACCGGCGTATGGGTACCGATGTGCGACTGGCGCGCCGGCGCCCGTGCATCGGCTCGGAAATGGTCGTAGAAGCGCCACGAGCGGATCCGCTCGCGCACCGCGATCATCTCGGGCGCCCCGGTCGGATCGGCGAACTCGGTCATCATGCTGTCGAAGCTCGCGACCGGTTGCGGAATCGTCTGCCAGTCGCCCGCCGCGGTACGCGCGCGAATCTGTGCGCCCTGCCGGTCGACCAGCAGCGTGGACGGGCGCGGCAACGCGCCGCCCCAGATGCATTCGCGCTTGATCACCGGATCGAGCGCGAACGCCGAGTTGCTCGGCAGCGGCAGACCGAGATCGATCGAATAGCCGAAATCGTCGCACGCGAAGCCGAGCTTCAGGCTCACCGGCCCGTTGCGCACGGTGCCCGTCACCGGCACCTCGCCGGCCAGCATCGCGCGCGAGAAGCGCTCGGGGCCGGCCCATAACGCCGACGGCAAGCCGCCCTCGCGCGCGAGCGACGGGATCACGCGGCCCTGCGCGGTGTCGGCGAGCAGCCGCAGCGCGCGGTACACGCTCGACTTGCCGCTGCCGTTCGGCCCCGTGACGACGTTGAGCCCCGCGAGCGGCACGATCAGCTCGCGCAGCGAGCGGTAATTGGCGATGGCGAGCGTCTTCAGCGCGGTCATGGGAATGGGCAATGGGGCATGGCAGGCAGGCGCCGGGGCCGCGTTCAGCGGCCGTCGACGGCCTGCGGATCGGCTGCGGTGTTGGCCGCCGTGCTGGCGGCAGGCGACCGCGCGTGCGGCCGTTCGGGATTCGGCGCATCGGGCGCGGATTCGTGCGGATACAGCTCCATCCGGTTGCGCGGCAGGCATTGCGGATAGCGGTTCTGCAGATAGGCAATCAGCCCTTCGCGCACGCGGCAGCGCAGATCCCAGCACGACGACGAGTCGGCCGCGCTGACGAGCGCACGCAGCTGCATCGTGCGCTCCGTCGCATCGGTCACCTGCAGCACCTGCACACGGCCGTCCCATTCCGGCGCGGCGTGGACGAGCCGCGCGAGTTCCTCGCGCAGCGGCGCGAGCGGCGTACGGTAATCGACCGACAGGTAAACGGTGCCGATGATCTCCGCGCTGCTGCGCGTCCAGTTCGTGAACGGGTTCTCGATGATCCATTGCAGCGGCACGACGAGACGCCGCTGGTCCCACAGTCGCACCGACACGAACGAGCCGGTGATTTCCTCGATGCGCCCCCACTCGCCCTGGATCACGACCACGTCGTCGAGCCGGATCGGCTGCGTGAGCGCGATCTGCAACCCGGCAATCAGGTTGCCGAGCACCGGCCGCGCGGCGATACCGGCGACCAGCCCTGCCACACCGGCCGATGCCAGCAGGCTCGCGCCGATCTGGCGCACGTTCGGGAACGTCATCAGCGCGGCGCCCGTGCCGATGATCACGATCAGCACCATCACGGTCCGCACGAGTACCTTGGCCTGCGTATGGATGCGCCGCGCCTGGAGATTGTCGGCCGTATCGATCGGATGGGCCTGGATGATCGCGTCGCCGACGCCGGCCGCGAGCCGCACCAGCAGCCACGTGAGCGACACGATGGAGCCGACCGCGGCCGCGGTGCGCATGCCGCGCACGAACGACATGCCGTCGTCCGCCTGGAGCCACAGGAATTCGAGCGCCAGCAGCGCCAGCACGACGAGCGACGGCTTGTCGATGTAGCGCAGGATCGCGCTCATCAGCGGATACGGCTGCGCGACACGCTTGACGACGCGTGCGCCGAGGCGGTGCACGACCGTGACGACCAGTATGACGATGACCGACACGCCCAGCGTGCCGAGCCACGAATGCAACGGCGCATCGGCGATGCGCTGCAGTTCCTCGATTGAAATCATCGGCGCCCTCGAGTGATGAAGCGCACAGGCTTCGTCCTGGATGCGTCGGCGACGTCCGGGCCGCGCACGCGCCCGGACACGGCGTCAGATCAGTTGCCGCTCCTGCAGGGAAACGCCTTGCCGAGACCGAGCGACACCGCGGTGCTCGCGTTGTAGTCGGCCAGCTTCGGATTTTCCGCGATGTACTTGCGCACCGCGTCCGTCATCTGTTGCGCCCGGATGTCGGGCGGCAGACAGAAGTACTGACCGACGCGCGGCCCCGTGGTGCCGCCGATCGCATCGATCGTGTTGTAGACGCCGTCGGCGGCGCCTTCGATATAGGCCGCGCACGACGCCCGCGACTTGACGTCCGTCTTCGCGCACAGCCGGTCGAGATCCGCGCCCGTGAAAGCCGCCGCCGACAACGGCACGGCAAACGCCGCGGCACAAAACATTGCGCGCAACATGGTGTTCCTTATGTCAATGCGGCCGGAGACCGCCTGCTGCGTTGGCCGGTGCGGCGCCGGATGCCCGCCGGCTCCGGCCGGAAGCCGGCCGGGCGGACAGCCGCCGCCGCACCAAAAACCGTTATTTTGCACTCTTTTGAGCATCTGCCGGCGCCCCCGCACCGATACGCGTCGTCCGCTTGCTCAGGATCCCGATCGCGTCCGGCGCGTTGTAGTGCTTCGCGAACTCGAGCGCGGTGATGCCGAGCTGGTTCTTCACCTGCGGATCGGCGCCCTGGTCGAGCAGCAGCGTGACCGTCGACGCATGGTTGCCGCGCGCGGCCATCATGAGCGGCGTCGTGCCGTTCGGCGATGCGGTGTCGATGTACGCGTCATGGTCGAGCAGCACCTTGACGACCGCGTCCTGGCCGTTGGTCGCCGCGTAGTGCAGCGGCGCCCAGCCCTTCTTGCCGACTTCCGCGCCCTTGTCGATCAGCAGCTTGACGAGGTCGAGGTCGCCGTTCAGCGACGCGAGCATCAGCGCGTTTTCGCCGGCCTTGTCTTCCTTCTCGAGATCGACGTTCGGCGTCGTGGCGATCGCCGCCGCGACCTTGTCGGACTTCTCGCGCGCGGCGATCACGAGGATCGGGTCGCCGTTCGGCGCGAGCGTGTTCGGATCGAGCTTGCCGCTCTTGAGCTGCTTGCCGATATCGGCGATGTCGTCGAACTTGACGGCCTTGACGATCGCGTCGAGCGACTCGGCATGCGCGCCGGCGGCGGCGAACAGCCCGCTCGCGACGAATGCGGCCGCAACGAGTGCGCGTTTGGGCAAATGGTTGGTCGGCTTCGTCATTGTTGTGGGCTCCTTCCCTGGGTTGTCGGCTGCGCGCACGTCGTTAGCGGGCGATCTTGAACAGCCGGAAAAAGTTCTGCGTCGTCGCATCGGCGAGCGCCTCGACGGCGATCCCGCGTTCGGATGCGATAAAGCGTCCGACATGGCTGACGTACGCAGGTTCATTCGGCTTGCCGCGATACGGCACCGGCGCGAGGTATGGCGAGTCGGTCTCGATCAGCAGCCGGTCGAGCGGCACGCGCCGCGCGACGTCCTGCACGTCGGTCGCGCTCTTGAACGTGACGATACCCGACAGCGAGATATGGAAGTTCTGCGCGAGCGCCTGCTCGGCGACCGGCCACGGCTCGGTGAAGCAGTGCATCACGCCGCCCGGCACGTCCGCGCGCTCCTCGGCCATGATCCGCAGCGTGTCCTCCGACGACGCGCGCGTGTGGATGACCAGCGGCTTCATCGTCGCGGTCGCCGCGCGGATGTGCGTGCGAAAGCGTTCGCGCTGCCATTCCATGTCGGCGATCGAGCGGCCTTCGAGGCGGTAATAGTCGAGGCCGGTTTCGCCGATCGCGACGACCTTCGGGTGCGCGGCCATCTCGACGAGCTCGGCGAGCGTCGGCTCGCGCATCTCCTCGTGATCGGGATGCACGCCGACCGATGCGTACACGTTGTCGTGCGCTTCGGCGATCGCGAGCACGTCGGGCAGCGTCTCGAAATCGACCGACACGCACAGCGCGTGCGTGACGTCGTGCTCGCGCATGTTCTCGAGAACGGCCGGCAGACGGTCGGCCAGGCCCTTGAAATTGATGTGGCAGTGAGAGTCGACGAACATCGTGTTTCCTGAATACGTGAGACGGGCGCTCATGCGCCCGCCGGCATGCGGCACCGGGCGGCGTGGGCGGGCCGGCCGGCCACGGTCGCACCGCCGCGTGATCCGTTCATCGTTTCGCAACTCATCGGAAACAATGTCGGATCAAGCAAACATTTCCCGATATCCGAGAAACAATTCCTCGAATACGAGCCGCGCGTTGAGCGGATGGTTCTCGACCGTCCGCTGCCGCGTCACGGCTTTCATGAAGCGCGCGAAGGCGTTCGCGTCGACCGCTTCCGCGCAGCGCGCAAGGGCCGCCGCGTGCATCGGGAAGTAGCGCGGCGCACCGGCCATCCGCTGGGCGAGCAGATCGTACAGCCAGCGCTGCAGCCAGCCGAGCACCAGCGGCACCGGCAGCTTCTGCAGCGTCTCGCCGCATGCGAACGGATCGCAGCCCGCACCGGCGGCCAGTTGCCCCAGCGTGTAGTCGCGCAGCGGGCGGTTCTCGTCGCTCGCGAGCGCCAACGCGGCGAGCGGCGCGCCGCCGGCCTCGGCGAGCAGCGCGCTGGCGTGATCGACACCCTGCGCGGCGAGCCACGCGGCGGCGGCCTCCGGCGCCGGCACGCTCATCGGCCACTGGCGGCAGCGGCTGATGATCGTCGGCAACAAGCGGTCGATGCGTGCCGACACGAGCAGGAACACGACGCCGGCCGGCGGCTCCTCCAGCGTTTTCAGCAGCGCGTTCGACGCGGCGACGTTGAGCGCCTCGGCCGGATACAGCACGACGACGCGCGCGCCGCCGCGGTGCGAACCCACCCCGCAGAAGTCGAGCAGCGCGCGCACCTGCTCGATCTTGATTTCCTTGCTCGGCGCACGCGTCTTCTTGCCGCCTTCGTCCGCATCGGCCGGCTTCGCGTCGTCCGCCGCACCCGGCGCCTCGCCCGCCAGCGCCTCGGGCAGCACGATCCGGTAGTCCGGATGGTTGCCCTGCGAGAACCAGTTGCAGGCCGCGCAGGCGCCGCACGGTTCGCCGTTCGGCTGCGGCGATTCGCACAGGAAGCCCTGCGCGAGATGCTGCGCGAACTGCAGCTTGCCAATCCCGGCCTGACCGTGCAGCAGCAGCGCATGCGGCCATTGCGCGCGCAGTTGCTGCAGGCGGTTCCAGTCGTCGGTTTGCCACGGATAGATCATGGGGTGCGTTCCTTGCGGGTTACAGCGCGGCGAGCACGCGTTCGAGCTGCTGGCGGATCTCGGGAATCGATCGCGTCGCATCGACGATCGCGAAGCGGTGCGGCGCCTCTTCCGCGCGCCGCAGATATTCGGCCCGCGTGCGGGTGAAGAACGCGTCGGACTCGCTTTCGAACTTGTCGGGCATGCGCGCGGCGCCGCGACGCTCGCTCGCGACCTGCGGCGCGACGTCGAACAGCACCGTGAGGTCGGGCTGGAAACCGCCCTGCACCCAGCGCTCGAGCGTCTCGAGCTTGTCGCGCGGCAGCCCGCGGCCGCCGCCCTGGTACGCGAAGGTCGCGTCGGTGAAGCGATCCGACACGACCCAGTCGCCGCGCGCGAGCGCCGGCTCGATCACGAGCGCGAGATGCTCGCGACGCGCGGCGAACATCAGCAGCGCTTCCGTCTCGAGATCCATCGGCTGGTTCAGCAGGATCTCGCGCAGTTTCTCGCCGAGCTGCGTGCCGCCCGGCTCGCGGGTGACGACGACCTGCCGTCCGGCCGCGGCCAGCCGGCCCTGGAGGCGTTCGCAGAACCATGACAGGTGGGTGGTCTTCCCCGCCCCGTCGATGCCTTCGAACGTGATGAATTTACCGCTCGCCATTATTGACCTCGTATGTACTTGTCCACGGCCTTGTTGTGGTCGCCGAGCGTGTCCGAGAACACGCTCGTGCCGTCGCCCTTCGCGACGAAATAGAGCGCGCTCGTCGGAGCCGGATTGATCGCCGCCTGCAGCGCGGCGACACCCGGCAACGCGATCGGCGTGGGCGGCAGCCCGCGTCGGGTGTAGGTATTGTAAGGAGTGTCGGCCTGCAGGTCGCGCTTGCGCAGACGGCCGTCGTACGCGTCGCCGAGCCCGTAGATCACCGACGGATCGGTCTGCAGCGGCATGCCGATCCGCAGCCGGTTCGCGAACACGGCCGCGACGAACGCGCGGTCGGCCGCGTGGCCGGTTTCCTTCTCGACGATCGACGCGATCGTCAGCATTTCGTAAGGCGTCTTGTACGGCAGCCCCGGCGTGCGCGCGGCCCATGCCTCGTCGATGCGCGTCTGCATCAGCCGGTAGGCGCGCCGATAGATGTTCAGGTCGCTCGTGCCCTTGTCGAACAGGTAGGTATCGGGAAAGAACAGCCCCTCGCCGCTGCCGCGCTGCACCGCGCCGTCCGATGCGCCGATCGCGCGCAGCAGCTCGGCGTCGCTCATGCCGGCCGTCGAATGCGCCAGATCGGGGTTCGCGTCGAGTTCCGCGCGCATCCGCTTGAAGGTCCAGCCCTCGATGACCGTCGCGACGTACTCGTTCACGTCGCCGCGCGCGATCTTCTGCAGCACGTCATAAGGCGTGATGCCGGTCTTGAATTCGTAGTTGCCCGATTTGAGCCGGCTCGACAGCCCGAGCACGCGCGTCATCGCGACGAAGGCGAGCGGCTCGACCGGCACGCCGCCGCGCTTGAGCTGCAATGCGACGCTCTTCACGCTGCTGCGCGGCTTGATCGTGACGTCGAGCGATGCCGAGCCCAGCAACAGCGGCCGGGTCGCCCAGTAATACCCGCCGCCCGCGCCGGCAGCGGCCACAACGACGGCCAGCGCCACGATCGTCGCGGCGCATTTCTTCAGTAGGGACATGGAAACGTGACTCAGGTAAGACCCATATAATACTTGCTCGCCTCCGTCAAAGTCAGGGTTGACTGTTCCCTCATTCCATGAGCACACCGTTCGCTTCACCGGCTGCCCAGGCCGCATCTGCCTCGCTCCCCGTTTTCCCCCGCCCGTCCGCCGCCGATTTCGAAGCGCCGGGCGCCTGCATGCCGCTGCCGCAGTTCGGTGTGATCGACGTGGCCGGCGACGACGCCGCGACGTTCCTGCACAGTCAGCTCACCAACGACATCGAGCATCTCGACGCCGGCAGCGCCCGGCTGTCCGGGTACTGCTCGCCGAAAGGCCGCTTGCTCGCGTCGTTCCTCGCGTGGCGGGCCGGCCACGGCGTGCGCCTGCTCGTGTCGAAAGACGTGCAGCCGGCCGCGCAGAAGCGGCTGTCGATGTTCGTGCTGCGCGCGAAGGCGAAGCTGACGGACGCGAGCGACACGCTCGCGGTGGCCGGCTTCGTCGGCGACGTGCGCGAGGCGCTGTCGGGCATCTTCGATGCGCTGCCCGACGGCGTGCACGTGAAGGTCGACGGCGCGGCCGGCGCGTTGATCCGCGTGCCCGATGCGGCCGGCCGCAAGCGCTATTTGTGGATCGGCCCGCGCGCCGAAGTCGACGCGCGCGTCGCCGCGCTGGCCGGCACGCTGCCCATCGTGTCGCCCGCCGTGTGGGACTGGCTCGACGTTCGCGCGGGCGAGCCGCGCATCACGCAGCCGGCCGTCGAACAGTTCGTCCCGCAGATGGTCAACTTCGACGTGATCGGTGCCGTTAACTTCAGGAAAGGGTGCTACCCGGGCCAGGAAGTGGTGGCGCGCAGCCAGTACCGCGGCACGATCAAGCGCCGCACCGCGCTCGCGCACGTCGCCGGCGAGACCGATACCGTGCATGCCGGCGTCGAGCTGTTCCACAGCGACGACCCGGGCCAGCCGTGCGGGATGATCGTCAATGCGGCGGCCGCGCCGGCCGGCGGCGTCGACGCGCTGGTCGAGATCAAGCTCGCCGCGCTCGACGGCGGCACGGTGCACCTCGGTTCGGCCGACGGCCCGGCGCTCGCGTTCGATGCGCTGCCGTACGCGTGGCCGACCGAAGCCTGATGCACTGACAACCCGTTCGCGCGCCGGCTCGCGAGTCGCAGCCGGCGCGCGACGTTTCCTGCGAGAGATTCGCCCGATGTGTCTGATTGCCTTCGACTGGCAGCCCGATGCCGCCGCCGGTCCCGTGTTTACCCTCGCCGCCAATCGCGACGAGTTCTTTCGCCGGACCAGCGCGCCGCTCTCGTGGTGGGAGGACGTGCCGGGCGTACTGGCCGGCCGCGATCTCGAAGCGGGCGGCACGTGGCTCGGCGTATCGCGCGACGGCCGCTTCGCCGCGCTGACCAACTACCGCGCGCCGTTCGACATCCGCGCGGGCGCGCCGACCCGCGGCAAGCTGGTATCCGACTTTCTCGGCGGCCCGTCCGCGGCGCCGCTCGACTATCTCGCGCAGCTTGCCGAGCATGCGGCCGTGTACAACGGCTTCAACCTGCTCGTCGGCGACTGGCGCCGGCGCGAACTCGCGTGGTTCTGCAACCGCGCGCCCGAGGGCGAAAGCCGTGTCGCCGCGCCCGTCGCGATCGCGCCGGGCGTGCATGCGCTATCGAATGCGCGGCTCGACACGCCCTGGCCGAAAGTGGTGCGCAAGCGCGCGGAGCTCGGCACGCTGCTCACCGACAATCCGACCCCGTCGCTCGACGAACTGATCACGCTGATGCGCGACCCGCACGTCGCGGACGACGACGCCCTGCCGCACACGGGCATTCCGATCGAGCGCGAACGTGCGCTGTCGGCCGCGTTCATCGAGACACCCGAATACGGCACGCGCGGCACCACGGCGCTGCGCGTCACGATGAAGGAAGGCGTGCGGCTGACGGTCGAGATCAAGGAGCGCAGCGACGACGACGGCTCGCACCGGACCGCCCGCCCGGGCGCGTTCGAGCGCGCGTTCACGTTCGATATCGACGCGACGCGGCCGCGCTGAACGCACGCATTGCGCGCTACGGCGCGCGTGCCATCTCGACGTGCGGCACGCCGGCTTCGACGAACGGTTCGCCGACCGCCGCGAAGCCGTGCCGCAGATAGAACGACACCGCCGAATCCTGCGCGTACAGCCGCACGACCGCTTCGCCGCGGCGCCGTGCGGCATCCAGCAGCGCATTCAGCACGGCCGACCCGACACCCTGCCCGCGCACGTCGGCCAGCACCGCGACGCGGCCGATCGTGCCGGACGGCAGCAATCGCCCCGTCGCGACCGCGCGGCGCACGCCGGTCGCCGCGTCGGTCCGGTACGCGACCGCATGCAGCGACAGCGGATCGTCGTCGTCGAGTTCCCATTCCGGCGGAATCTGCTGCTCGCGCACGAACACCGCGTCGCGAATCCGCGCAGCGTCGCCGCCCAGTACCGTCCAGTCGCCCGTTTCCACCACGCCCACGCCGTTCGTCATCGCAGCTCTCCCGCGGCATGCGCGCCTTCACGCGCTCGCCGTCAAACTTCGTCGAATGCAGCCTTCAGCGCCGCGACCGCATCGGCATGCGCGGCCCGCACTTCCGGCACGTAGCCGCCCATCTTGAAGAATTCGTGGATCATCCCCGGATAGCGGACCAGCGTGACCGCGTTGCCGGCCGCGCGCAACTTGTCCGCGTACGCGGCGCCCTCGTCGCTCAGCGGATCGAATTCGGCCGTCGCGATCCATGCCGGCGCGACACCCGCGAACGACGGCGCATCGCGCGTGCCGTCGAGCGGCGCGAAACGCCAGTCGTCGCGGTCCGCCCGATCGCGCACGTATTGCGCGAAGAACCACTGGATCGTGTCCTGCGTCAGCAGGTAGCCGTTCGCGAGCCGTGCGTGCGATTCGGTGTCCTGGTGGCCCGTCACGCCCGGATAGATCAGCAGTTGCAGCGCAAGGCGAATGCCCGCGTCGCGCGCGAGCACCGCGCACACCGTCGCGAGCGTCCCGCCCGCACTGTCGCCGCCGACCGCCAGCCGCGCGGCGTCGATGCCGAATGTGGCGGCCTCGCGATGCAGCCACTGCAATGCGTCGTCCGCGTCGTTCACCGCGGTCGGAAACCTGTGTTCGGGCGCGAGCCGGTAGCCGACCGACAGGACCGCGCATCGCGCATCGTGCGCGAACATCCGGCACAGCGCATCGTGCGTGTCGACGCTGCCGACCGTGAAGCCGCCGCCGTGGTAGTACACGAGCGCGGGCAGCGGCTCGGCCAGGCTCGGCTCGACCGGCAGATACAGCCGCGCACCGATCGTGCGGCCGTCCCGCGTCGGCACGGCGCATTCCTCCACCGAATGCATCGGCGCCGGTGCGACGTCGAGGATCGGCGCGCTCTTCTCGTATGCGGCGCGCGCCTGCTGCGGCGTCTGGTGGTGGTACGACGGGCGTTTCGCGCGCTCGATCATGTCGAGCACCTGGGCGATCTTCGGATTCAGCGGCATCGGTATGGACGGCGCCGGCGTGGCGCCGTGAACGGACAAGCGTGACATGATGCCACGCGCGCGCCCGGCGGGCGCGGCGCGCGGTGTGCCGGCCAGCCCGTGCTCCAAAACGAGACGGCCCTGCCTCATCGAAGAGACAGGGCCGTGCGTGACGGATGCTTACGCGTCGCTCGGGCCGGGCTGGGCGTCCGGCGCGGTGCGCGAGCGTTGCCGCTTGATGTCGCGGCCGACCGCGAGCCGCCGCATGTACTTGAACGTACCGAGCGCCTTCGCGACGAAATTGCCGTCGCTGTCGCGCACTTCGCCTTCGCAGTAGGCCATCGTCGTCGAGCGGTGCATCACGCGCCCGTAAGCGCGCAGCTCGCCGCGGCCCGGCTGCATGAAGTTCACCTTCATCTCGACCGTGACGACGCCGACGCCGTCGTCGGTCAGGCTGCGCGCCGCCATCGCGAGCGCGATATCGGCGAGCGTCATCGTCACGCCGCCGTGCGCGATGCTCCACGTGTTCATGTGGCGCTCCTCGAGCGGCAGCACGATCTCGCTCGCGCCATCCTTCGCGGACACGAGCTGCACGCCGAGCAGATCGACGAACGGGCTTTCGATCGACGGGCCTTCCGTCGGGGTTGCCGCGTCGCTCATCGTGCGTTGTCGACGATGTAGTCGACGCACTCGCGCGATTCGGCCACCGCGACGACGAATTTCTTCACTTCCTGGTGGACCGGATGCACCTGGTATGCGTCGAGCGCGGCCTTGTCGGCGAAATCGGAGACGAGCACGATGTCGGCGGTCGCGTCGAGGCCCGGCGTCGCCACGCCGACGTCGATCTGCAGGGTACCCGGCACGAGGTCGCGGCAGCCTTCGAGCTTTTCCTTCAGCTTCAGCGCGTTCTGCGCACGCGTCGCGCCTTCCGCCGATTCCTTCAACTTCCACATGACGATATGTCTGATCACTTCGTTCGCTCCTGTTCGTGTTGGTTCGGCGCTTCGCCTGCAACCGTTGCCAGTCGGGCGCTGTCGGCCCTTCCCACCGTTCGCTCGCATTCGCTCGAAGTCGCGCTCGGCCGAGAAAAAGCGGGTATCGCCTGCAATCTTCGAGGGCGGCCCCCGCGTCTCATCGTGCCACTTGCCGACGTCGAGATCCGACGAGCAAACACAGGCGACAAGCCTACCAAACTTACGGGCGCCAATGGCGCCGTATCTCGGGGTTCAGTCATCCGGCGCCAAGCGCTGGCGCTGCCGATACGGGATTGCCGGGAAGGAGCGTTTATTCGCGATCGGCGAATATCCGCCGTTGGTTTCCAGGACGGCCGATACAAATCCCGCATCCTTCTCGCGCCATTCGTAACCGCGCGATAACCCGCAAACGACAATATTCCCGCGCACCGACAGACGCCCAACCCGCGTCAGGCGACGGGGTTATCGTCCCCGACGACCACGCCGAGGAGCACATCGATTGCAGCACGCCCGGCGGCTTCAGCGATGAGATAAGCCCACCGGCGCGTATAGGGGCCGTTGTGCAGCGAAATCTTGCCGCCGCGCCCACCCACGACACGAAGATTGTCCGCGCCCTTGATCTGAAACGTGACGTCGTAGAGATCCGCAGCGGCCGGCGTGAGTTCGACATGGATTTCGAATCCGCGGTACACGATCATCCGATACATGGGACGCTCCGTTGAGGGTCAGAGGGCAGCCGGTAACCGGAGCGGGAGTTCGCTAACCGCTGCGAACCCGTGCGCAACCCGCCTCGCGGCACGCGAGACAATGCGCAAGCACATCGACGTTGATTTGCACGACCGATACCGGTCTGGAAGAACCCCGGCGCCAGGCTCGTCACTTCGCGCCGAGATGCGTCCCGCCGATGTCCACCCGGATCGTTTTTTCCACAAAAAACGACGGTGAAACAGGCCAGCAGCGACGACGCCGGTCGATTGCCCGCGTACGCCCGCAGCGCGTTCACATGTCGACGACCGAAGCGCCGCTCACCTTCCCGTCGACGATGTCCTTTCCCTGCTGCCCGGCAGCGCGCCTCGCCACGCCGAAATCGGAGAATGCCTCGGGCTGGTTTAGCCGAAAAACGCGACCTTCCGGAGAGCTGGCCATCGATGCCGGACGACAGATTCGCACCGCGACGTCATACCCTTCGGCGTAACGGGAATGTCGGTCAAAGCGATCGAACGTGCGGGAGAAGACAAGAGGATGAAGTTCGTACCCCTTGTAGAGAAAAAACGGGTATGCCGGCATGTTGGTCACTCCACAGGGGGGAGGCCCACTATACATGGGAACAGGCAGCGCAGGGCGACGCAGATTTCTCCGCCTTGCACTTGCCGAAGGCGCTCTCGCGCGCATCGCGATCGCCCGGTCTGCAAGCGGATCGCTGCCTGCACGTGACGACGGATATCAGCCGGCGAAGCCGGCACCTACACGGCCCGAACCAGCGCCGTTTTTTCCGCTGCGTTCGCCTCTCGAGCGGCGCGCCCTGTCTGTTCGTAGTCTTTAAAAATGGGCGATCACGAACGACGGCATCGGATACGAGTACGTCGCGTCGCAGCCGAAATAAAACCGTTGCGTCATCGGCGATGCGCGTATGATGGTCTCATCCGAGCCCCATTTGCAGATTGACGGCTCGCCCCTCTCCCCGGTTTCGTGTCGCCCCTGCTTGCGCACAACCTTCCCTCCTCTTGCGACACCCGTCGTGCGGCAACGCCCCAGTTCGCAATCGGCTCCTGCGCCGTGAACTCGAGTGTTCTAGCGGGCAGCCCGTCAAGAGGCAAAACGCAATCAAAAGGCGGCAAACATGAACGGGTACTGTGATGCGGAACGCGAACTGGTACATATCAGGCGAGCGATCGGCCTGCTTGAGCAGGCACGGCATGCGTTCGTCAACAGATCGTCGGTCAGCGATCCAGCGTATTGGCGCATCAGGCTCAACAAACTTCGCACGCAGTCCGAGCGAAACAGGATCCTCGAACTTCAGGTGGACGAGCTTTTGGGGCGCCTCGGACGAATCCAGGATTCGCGCCCCCGCAAGTAGGCGCCTCGTTTCGCACCCTTTTCCCGTGCACGCGTAATCCGGGAGGCCGTTCGAGCGAATCGGATTCAAACTTCGGAGCAACATCATGATCGACACCAATCCACGCAACACGTTTCGGCACCTTCCACTTTCGCCCGAGCAAGACGCGGAAATCCGGCACTACATCAAGAAGAAAGAGCAAAGGGGGGAACAATGGGACACCCCGGAACTGGCGATGATGCTTGAAGACATGCTTTCCCCGCCGCCCAGCGACGACGACGAGGAGCCCGAGCCTGGCGTCGAGGAAACGAAGCTCGCCTGCGAGTATGCGCTGGCATCGATCGACGAAGCCATGGAATCCGGTTCCGCAAGCGAAGAACGACTCGCGATCGTGGAAGCCGAGGAAATGAAGCACCCCAGGCGATAAGGCCTTGCCCGCGTCCCCGTGTGATGTCCGCGACCTGACGATCGCTCGAGGCCGCCGTCCCGGATACCTTCGGAAGCAGGTCCGATAGCGACCTTCTCGTACAGGGCGAGCATGCAGGCAACAGCAGCCAGCACCCGAGGCGATGGCTCAATGATCGGCTCGCATGGGCCGACAGCGATTCTCGACGATGACAACGTCTGGAGAAGAAAATGCTCTTCAATTCGACACGGTTCCGGATCGATCCGACACCACGCAGGGCCGATCGGCAGTACGTCGCACACGTGAGGATTACCACGATACTCGTGGACGGAGCGGAGCGAGAAGTACACACGAGCGGCGATCTGGCGGCCTTCGAGCGTCGCGACGATGCAGTTGCGTACGCAACTAAATGGGCGGAGGGATGGCTGACGTCGCAGTTTGGTTGATCGCCGTCTCGATACTCCGTACCTCACTACGTTGCCCTGCCGGAAGGCTCATGGCCGGACAGAAGGCTCGAAACCGCGCATCGAATGCGGTTGCCGGCAGCCCCCCGAAGCGTGCGGTGATCGCCGTAACGCTTAAAGAACCCGCAGCATTGAAACGGCCGACTCCGGACACACGCCCTGAAACTGCGGCGACGCGAGCACCGCAGACGGCACGTCCCCTCGTGCAACGCGCACGAAACCCAGACGGGCGAAATAGCTCTCCGCGGTCGTCGTGAGCAGCACCAACGACCGAACGTTGCGGGACAGGCACGCATCCACGAGCCGCGACACGATCACCCGCCCGACGCCGGCATCGCGTACGTGCGCGGCGACCGCAACGGAACGCAGCAGCGCGACGTCACCGTAATACTCGATACCCCCGCATCCGCATATCGTCGAATGCTCGATCGCAACGACGAAACGTTGCACATGGCTTGCGACGCCGTCGGCTGGCAAGGCGTTCTCGCGCAGCAATGCTTCAATCGACGGCAAGTCATCGACAGCGGCGCAACGGATCTCCATCTTCGCTCCTTCCGTCGGATGCTAGATGCTTCGCTGGTTCACACGCCGTGAAAGCGCTTCGGCGCTCTCCTTCCGTTCGCTGTACCGATCGACCAGGTACGGACCGATGTCTCTCGTCAGCAACGTAAATTTGACCAATTCTTCCATCACGTCCACGACACGATCGAAATAAGCGGATGGCTTCATCCGCCCCGCTTCGTCGAACTCCATGAACGCCTTCGCCACCGACGACTGGTTCGGGATGGTCAGCATGCGCATCCAGCGTCCGAGCACACGCATCTGGTTCACCGCGTTGAACGACTGCGAACCGCCGCTCACCTGCATCACCGCGAGCGTCTTGCCCTGCGTCGGCCGCACGGCGCCGATCGACAGCGGAATCCAGTCGACCTGCGACTTCATGATGCCCGTCATCGCGCCGTGCCGCTCCGGCGAGCACCACACCATCCCTTCCGACCACATCACGAACTCGCGCAGCTCGACGACCTTGGGATGACTGTCGGGCGCGTCATCCGGTAGCGGCAGCCCGCTCGGATTGAACACGCGGACTTCGGCGCCCGTCGCCGTAAGCAAGCGTGCCGCTTCCTCGACCAGCAAGCGGCTGAACGAGCGCTCGCGCAGCGACCCATAGAGCAGCAGAATCCGGGGAGGATGAGTCGACGGCGCCGCCGGCCGCAATTGGGCGGCATCCGGCACGCGGAACAGCGCGGTGTCGAGTTGCGGTAAATCGTTCAGGTAGTCGGTCATGTGCAGATGCTCCGATGTGTTCAGGCCCGGCACTCGTACCAGCCCTTCGACCGATTGACGACACGCACGACCAGCAACATCACCGGTACCTCGATCAGCACGCCGACGACGGTCGCCAGCGCGGCGCCCGAGTGAAATCCGAACAGGCTGATCGCCGCCGCGACGGCCAGCTCGAAGAAGTTGGACGCGCCGATGAGCGCCGACGGACATGCAACGCTGTGCTTCTCGCCGACCGCGCGGTTGAGCCAGTAGGCCAGTGCCGAATTGAAGAACACCTGAATCAGGATCGGTACCGCGAGCAGCGCGATCACGAGCGGCTGCGCCAGAATCGCCGCGCCTTGAAATGCGAACAGGAGTACGAGCGTCGCGAGAAGCGCGGCGATCGACCAGGGAGCAATCCTCACCATCGCGGCATCGAATGCGGCCGCGCCCTTTGCGAGCAGGCGCTTGCGCCACAACTGCGCGAGGATCACCGGAACGACGATGTACAGCACGACCGATGTGACCAGCGTCGCCCACGGTACGGCGATCGCCGACATGCCGAGCAGCAGCCCGACCAGCGGTGCGAACGCGATCACCATGATGCTGTCGTTCAGCGCGACCTGCGACAACGTGAACAGCGGATCGCCATCCGTGAGCCGACTCCACACGAATACCATCGCCGTACACGGCGCCGCGGCAAGCAGAATCAGGCCCGCGATGTAGCTATCGAGCTGGTCCGTCGGCAACATCGGTGCGAACAGGTGGCGAATGAACAGCCAGCCCAGGAACGCCATCGAGAACGGCTTGACGAGCCAGTTCACGACGAGCGTGACGCCGATGCCTTTCACGTGCCGACGTACCTCGTGCAACGCGGCGAAGTCGACCTTGACGAGCATCGGGATGATCATCACCCAGATCAGCAGCCCGACGGGCAGATTGACCTGCGCGTATTCCATCCGGCCGATCTGCTGGAACAAACCGGGCAGCACCCGGCCGAGCGCGATACCTGCGACGATACACAGCGCGACCCAGACAGTAAGGTAGCGCTCGAAGAAATTGATGGCCGGCTTGTTGGCAGCGGCCTTGCTCGGCGGGGCAGCGTTGTACGTGGTCATTGCACGGGGTTCGGTCTCGAAGGCGTCGCGCGCCGCTCGCGTCGGCGGCGGGCCGCGGTATGGGCGATCAGTTTCGCGAGATATCGGTCAACGCGTCCTGAAACTCGGCATTGCTCATGCGCTCGAGCGGCAACGCCAGCAACTGCAGCATGCGATAGCCGATCGCCTGACGCGTCAGGTCGAAGGCAAGTCGCCTGCCTTCGTCATCCCCGACCGCATTCGACGGATCGGCGTAACCCCAATGGACCTTGACGGGGCTGCCGGGCCAGTACGGGCACGTTTCGGCTGCCGCACTATCGCACACCGTGATGACGACACGCATCTCGGGCGCCCCGTCGCCGACGAATTCGTCCCAGCTTTTACTGCGGTATCCGTCGACGTCCGCGCCGGCGTTCGTGAGCGCCTCCAGCGCGAACGGATTGAGGCGACCGCTCGGCGCACTGCCGGCGCTGTACGCCCGGACGTCCTTGCCGAGCCTCGCGGCCCAGAAATTGAGCATGCCCTCCGCCAGCACGCTGCGGGCGGAGTTGTGGGTGCAGAGAATCAGTACGTTCGTGGTCATGGGCGATGCACGCGAAGGCGCGTCAGGATTGGCCGCTACCGGGCGTGGAGCACGCCGACACCGGCGAACATGGATTGCCGCCGCAGCAGTTCTCGGTGAGGTACGCGACCAAGCCGTTCATCGTCGCGAAGTTTCCGCAATAGAACACGAAGCGGCCTTCTTGCCGGCTCGTCACGAGTTGCGCATACGCCAGTTCCTTCAAATGGAAGGACAGTGACGACGGCGGCACGTCCAGCAACGTGGCGATCTGCCCGGCGGACATGCCTTCCGGCCCGGCCTGGACGAGCGCGCGAAATACGGCGAGCCGGGACTCGTGCGCGAGCGCTGCAAGCGCGGCGATGATTTGGTTCGATTCCATATTTCTATAATAGTCGAAATATGGAACGTTGCGTAGCGTGACGCTGGAAATGTCGTCGGTCCGAGTCCACGTCAGGTAATGAAAAGGTATCGAATCACCTGCCCTTCAATGCTCAGGGCGACGATCCGCGTTCAGCGACGGTAGCCGCCCCGCCCGCCCGATCTGGCGATTCCGATGGGAGCGCACGCACAATCCTGGTCGAAGGGCAGGAACGCGGATTGCACGGCTTCGCGCCCACCGTCCCGGGGCGCGTCGGCTCCTTACCCAAATGGCCGACACAAACATGACGATTCCTCTACTGTCCGGCATCAATCGCCGGCGCGATACGGTATTGCCGATCGTTTTTGTCACCGGATATCCGAAGTGAATTAATTCGAATCCATTAAATCGCACATTTTACCGGCATGACGGGTAATAATTGCGACCATCTTTCCAATTCAATAGTCGCCGACAAAAACATTATTGACTTGGACTTTCTCGAAAATTTAGAATCGCCTACGACGGCTTACGTATCATTTTCTTCGCCGCTCCGGATTCGCCACTCACCCGCGCGAAGGGCTTTCGCATTGCCTTCCTCGCGGAGCATCGATGCGTCACCCCTTGTCGTTTTTAAGCTTCCGGCATTTATTGGCCATTCGGTTATTTGCCAACCTATTTTCTTTTCGAAGAATCGCAACATCCCGATTAATTCCCGTCATTCTCGGGAATGAATTCAAACCGGGATCAAGCGGACCCAAGATCCGCCGATCAGAACATCCGGATATAAAAATCGCCAGTCATCAGGAGGGACATCAACATGCATCGCCTTGCGAAGTCGCTGTGTCTCGGGCTCGTCTGCGCCGGTCTGCTGTCGGCCTGCAACGACGACGACGTCAAATCGAACAGCCCGCCGTCGAACACCGCCGCGTTGTCGTTCCGTATGGATACCGGCGGCCAGATCAACGCGTTCTACCGGCAGGACAAGGTCGCCGCGCACCTGCTCGTGCGCTCGTCGACGAAGCCGCGCCTGCTCGTGGTCTTCCCCGCCGGCAACAGCGGCACCGGGCTGTGGTTCGACGACACCGCGCAGCCGGTGAACTGGAGCCTCGACACGCCGCCGTCCGCGCTGTCGGCGCCGGACGCACACGGCCGCCCGCTGTACGGCATCGGCGCCGACGTGTCGGTCGACACCGGTACGCTGACGATCCGCCAGGGCGTGCTCAGCAACGTGCGCTTCCTGCGCGACTTCAACGGCGGCGCCACGATTCCGCAACAGATCCTCACCGCGCCGACGGTCCAGGGCAGCACCGCGCAATGGCAACGCGACCGGATCGACGGCGCGCCGGGCTATGCGCTGCGCATCACGCTGCGCGACGGCGGCAGCATCGCGCCGGCAGCGGGCGGCAAGCTCGTGCTGAGCGCGCCGGCGGGCTCGCACACGCTGAAGCTGCACATCGATGCGCTAACGGGCGAGACGCCGCTGTCGCCGATCGCGCACGCCGACCTGTTCGCCCCGTCCGTGAATCCCGACCCGGTCAGCCAGAACGTGCTCGAATTCCTGAGCTTCAACGACAAGCTGCTGGCCGGCTCGTGGCAGTACGACACGTACTTCGGCCGCGACACGCTGATCTCGGTCCGCATGCTGATGCCCGTGCTCGAACCCGCGGCGATCGAGGCCGGGCTGTCGTCGGTGCTGAGCAGACTGTCGGCCGACGGCAAGGTCGCGCACGAGGAAGGCATCGGCGAATTCGCGCTGATCGACAACCAGAAGAACGGGCGGCCGAACGATCCGACACCGACCTACGACTACAAGATGATCGACAGCGACTACCTGCTCGCGCCGATCGCGGCCGCGTGGCTGGTCGACGATACGCGCGGCCAGGCCCGCGCGGCCGCGTATCTGGCGCAGCGCGGCAGCGACGGGCAGACCAACGGCAGCCGTCTCGTCGTCAATCTGCTGCACGTCGCGACGACCGCGCAGCCGTTCGCGCAGCAGCCGTCGGTCGCGAACCTGATCCACCTGCGGCCCGGCGAAATCGTCGGCAACTGGCGCGACAGCACCGACGGCCTCGGCGGCGGCGTCTACCCGTACGACGTGAACGCGGTGCTCGTGCCGGCCGCGCTGCGCGCGGCGAACGCGTTCCTCGCCCGTGGCCTGCTCGATCCGTACCTCGACGCGGGGCAGCGCGCGACGCTCGCCAACACGGCGAACGAAGCGGCCGTCTGGGAAACGCAGGCGCCGCCGCTGTTCCAGGTCAGCGTGCCGGCCGCGCAGGCAGCCACCGACGTATCGGCCTATGCGCCGTCCGCCGGCGTGCCGGCCGGCGCCGCGCCCAACGCCCCGCTGGCCTTCTACGCGCTGTCGCTCGACCAGCAGGGCAACCCGATTCCGGTGATGAATTCCGACGGCGGCTTCGCGCTGCTGTTCGGCACGCCGCCGGACGATCAGCTGCAGCGGATCGTCGCCGACGTCACGCGGCCGTTCCCGAGCGGGCTCGTGACCGATGCCGGGATGCTGATCGCGAACCCCGCGTATGCGAGCCCGTCGCTGTGGCCGAAGTTCACGAGTTCCGCGTATCACGGCACGGTGATCTGGTCGTGGCAGCAGGCGATGTGGGTGGCCGGGCTCGATCGCCAGCTCGCGCGTCAGGACCTGTCGGCCACGACACGCACGCTGCTCACGCAGGCGCGGCAGACGATCTGGCAGGTGATCTCGAACGGGCGCGACATGCGCACCTCGGAAATGTGGACGTGGTCCTACGTGAACGGCAAATATCAGACCGACGCATTCGGCACGCGCAGCGCCGATGCGACCGAAGCCAACGCGGCGCAGCTCTGGAGTACGACGTATCTCGCGATCCGCGATCCGCAGCAGCGCGCGGGCAAGTACTGGTGGCAGGCGTCGCAGCCGATACAGGACGAACGGCCGAAGCAGGCGACCGCGGTGGCGTCGCGCTAGCGCGTCGCCGCGCGCGTGCCGACCGGCACCGGCATCGGCGCTGGTCTGCAAAAGCCCCGGCGGCGCGCCCGCCGCCGGGGCGTCGGTGGAATGCGGATCATCGCGACACCACGCGGTTGCGCCCTTCCCGCTTCGCCTGGTACAGCCGCTCGTCGACCACCCGCAGCAGCGCATCGACCGTGCTGCCGTCGACGCCGTATTGCGCGACGCCGACGCTGACCGTCACCTGCACGCGCTTGAAGTCGAGCCCGAACGGCGCACTCGCGATCGACGAACGCACGCGCTCGGCCGTCATCCGCGCGCCCTCGAGCGGCATGTCCGGCAAGAGCGCCATGAACTCCTCGCCGCCGACCCGCGCAAGCGCGCCCGCCGGCCGGATCGCCTCGAGGCACTGGCGCACGACGCCGCGCAGCACCTCGTCGCCGATCTGGTGCCCGTATGCATCGTTGATATTCTTGAAATTGTCGAGATCGAGCGCGAGCAGGCAGAACGGCGTGCCGTCGCGCTCGGCCCGCACGATCTCGCGCTCGACCTGCGCGATGAACTGGCGGCGGTTCGACGCGCCCGTCATCGGGTCGGTCGCGGCCATGTACTCGAGCTTCTGGTTCGTGCGCCGCAGCTCCTGCAGCGCGCTTTCGGTGCGCGCCATCGATTCCGACAGCCGGCTCATCAGATCTTCCTGGCTGTAGATCGCCGAGAACGAGCGCGTCGTCTGCAGCGCCTGCACGACGCCGTAACTGAGCAGGAAGAAGCCGCCCGCGAAGATCGCATGCGCGAGCCACCACATGTGATTCCACGGCTTGCCGAGGATGAACGCGAGCGACGACAGCGCGAACGCCATGATCGACACGCCGTAGATCACCATCAGCGGCGAGCGGATCCGCCGCGCGAGCAGCAGCCCCACGTTCAGCAGCGAGAACACCAGCGCGCCGCCTTCCATCGACAGCCGCGTGCCGAGCGCGCCCGCGACCGGCGAATACGCGATGTACGCGACCGCCACGTTGACGATCACGAAGAACACGATCCACGGCAGCCACGTCCGCGCGCTCGTGCGCTTGTCGATCCGGTCGGGCGGACGCGAATACGACAGCAGGCCCGTGAGCAGCAGCGCCGACATCACGAAGCGCGATGCGGGCCCGTACAGCAGGAACAGCCAGATATTGTGGTGCGCCATCCCGGTGAATGCACCGTGCAGCGCATAGATCATCGCGAAGCCGAGAAAGCCCAGCGTCAGCCAGCGCAACAGCGGCTCGCCGGACGACCGGTAGCACACCCACGTCACGTAGGTGACGAACGCGCCTTCGAGGGTCGCCGCCGCGATCGCGATTTCATGGAAGGCGTGGCTCTCGAACACGACGCTCCGGTCGCTGAAGAACCACAGATAGGCAATCAGATACGCAGGCAGCAGCGCGAATCCGACCAGCAGGCATTTCGCGTAGAGCCTCGCGGCCGCGCTGACGACGCGCGGCGGTTCCCCGGCTGCATGGGTCGTACTCATTCGGTCCCCGGTCGGTCTGCTGTGATGATTCGAATCTTCGCGGCACGGATCGCACGACGCACGATCCGGCCCATCGTGCCGAAAGGCAAATGTCAGAGCAAGTATAGGTGGGGCAATTCGTTTGACAAGTCAGGGGAAACGGCATTGCCGGGTGCATGCCTTTTGCTTCCCGATCGTTGCGAATGGCGCGGGGCCGCGCCGATTCGCCGCGGCGGCGTGCGGTGACGCCGAAGCGCGACCGCGGCCGCCGCTCAAAGATCAGAGGATTTCGAACAGGCCGGCCGCGCCCTGCCCGCCGCCGATGCACATCGTGACGACCACGTACTTCACGCCGCGCCGCTTGCCTTCGATCAGCGCATGGCCCGTCAGGCGCGCGCCCGACACGCCGTACGGATGACCGACCGCGATCGCGCCGCCGTTCACGTTCAGGCGGTCCTCGGGAATCCCGAGCGTGTCGCGGCAGTACAGCACCTGCACCGCGAACGCCTCGTTCAGTTCCCACAGGCCGATGTCGTCGACTTTCAGCCCCGCCTGCTTCAGCAGCTTGGGCACCGCGAACACCGGGCCGATGCCCATTTCGTCCGGTTCGCAGCCGGCCACCGCGAAGCCGCGGAACGCGCCGAGCGGCTGCAGCCCGTCGCGCTGGGCGGCCTCGGCGCTCATCACGACGCACGCCGACGCGCCGTCCGAGAACTGGCTCGCATTGCCCGCGGTGATCACGCCGCCCGGCACGGCCGAGCGGATCTTCGACACGCCTTCGAGCGTCGTGTCGGGGCGGATGCCCTCGTCGGCCGATACCGTCACTTCCTGCGTGAACAGGCGCCCCGTCGCCTTGTCGGCGATGCCCGCGAGCACGGTGATCGGTACGATCTCGTCGCGGAAGCGCCCGGCTTCCTGCGCGGCCGCGGCGCGCAGTTGCGACTGCACGCCGTACGCGTCCTGCCGCTCCTTCGAGATGCCGTAGCGCTGCGCGACGTTCTCGGCCGTCTGCAGCATGTTCCAGTAGATCTCGGGCTTGTGCTGGACGAGCCAGCCTTCCTGGATCATGTGCCGGTTCATCTCGTTCTGCACGCACGAGATCGATTCGACGCCGCCGGCCACATAGATGTCGCCTTCGCCCGCGATGATCCGCTGCGCGGCCAGCGCGATGGTCTGCAGCCCCGACGAACAGAAACGGTTCACCGTCATCCCCGGCACGCTCACCGGCAGCCCGGCGCGCAGCGCGATCTGCCGCGCGATGTTCGCGCCCGTCGCGCCTTCGGGGTTCGCGCAGCCCATGATCACGTCCTCGACGCGCGCCGGGTCGAGCTTCGCGCGTTCGAGCGCCGCCGCGACCACGTGGCCGCCGAGCGTCGCGCCGTGCGTCATGTTGAAGGCGCCGCGCCAGGATTTCGCCAGCGGCGTGCGTGCGGTCGATACGATTACGGCTTCGGTCATGCGAGTCTCCTTCGGTCCTGCTTCATGTCCTGAATCGGATGGGGAATGCGCTACGCCGCCGGGCGCGCGCCGGCGGACGTCGCATGCGCGACGCCCGCTGCCTGCATCTGCTGCCATGCGCGTGCCAGCGACCCGTTCAGGTCGATCGCACGGCACGCATCGTTGATCACCGCGGCTTCGAAACCGGCCGCGCGCGCATCGAGCGCCGACCACGCGACGCAATAGTCGGTCGCGAGCCCGCAGCACCACACGCGCTTCGCGCCGAGTTCGCGCAGGTAGCCCGCGAGCCCCGTGCGCGTCGTGCGGTCGGCTTCGACGAACGCGGAATAGCTGTCGACCTGCGCGTCGCCGCCCTTGCGGATCACGAGCCGCGCGTGCGGGATGTCGAGGTCGCGATGCAGCGCCGCGCCGTCGGTGTCCTGCACGCAATGCACGGGCCACAGCACCTGCTCGCCGTACGGCAGGGCGAGCGTCGAGAACGGCTCGCGGCCCGGATGGTTCGCCGCGAACGACACGTGCTCGCTCGGGTGCCAGTCCTGCGTGAGCACGACCTGGTCGAAACGTTGCGCGAGCGCGTTGATCACGGGCACGACCGCATCGCCGTCGGGCACCGCGAGCGCGCCGCCCGGCATGAAGTCGTATTGCACGTCGATCACGAGCAGGACGTCGTCGGTGCGTTTCATTGCATGTCTCCAGACAGGATCGGCCGCGCCGCGAGGCGGCGCCGTCAGCCGTTGAACCCGCGGCCGGCCTTCGCCAGTTCCGCGATCGACGGCGCGAGTTGCCACGCGTCGCCGTTCGGCGCCGCCGCATAGCGGCGAATCGCGCGCTCGACGTTGTAGAGGCCGACCGCGTCCGCATACAGCATCGGGCCGCCGCGCCACAGCGGGAAGCCATAGCCGGTCAGATAGACCATGTCGATGTCGGACGCCTTCGACGCGATCTTCTCCTCGAGGATCTTCGCGCCTTCGTTGACGAGCGCGAACACCAGCCGCTCGACGATCTCGTCGTCGCCGATCTTGCGCCGCTCGACGCCGCGCTCCTTCGAATACGCGACGACCATCTCGTCGACGAGCGACGACGGCTTCGCCTTGCGATCGCCCGGCACGTAGTCGTACCAGCCGGCGCCCGTCTTCTGGCCGAAGCGACCCTGTTCGCACAGGCGGTCGGCGATCTTCGAATACTGCAGCCCGGGCTGCTCGACGTAGCGCCGCTTGCGGATCGCCCAGCCGATGTCGTTGCCGGCGAGGTCGCTCATCCGGAACGGCCCCATCGCGAACCCGAACTTCTCGATCGCGCGGTCGACCTGCGCGGGCAGCGCGCCTTCCTCGAGCATGAACAGCGCCTGGCGGATGTACTGCTCGATCATCCGGTTGCCGATGAAGCCGTCGCACACGCCCGACACGACCGCCGTCTTGCGGATTTTCTTCGCGACGGCCATCACGGTCGCGAGCACGTCCTTCGCAGTCTGTGCGCCGCGCACGACCTCGAGCAGCTTCATCACGTTCGCCGGGCTGAAGAAGTGCATGCCGACCACGTCCTGCGGACGCTTCGTGAACGCGGCGATCTTGTCGACGTCGAGCGTCGACGTGTTCGACGCGAGGATCGCGCCCGGCTTCGCGACTTCGTCGAGCTTGCGGAACACCTGCTCCTTCACGCCGAGCTCCTCGAATACGGCCTCGACGATCAGGTCGGCGTCCTTCAGGTCGTCGTAGGACAGCGTCGGCGCGATCAGCGCCATGCGCGCGTCGAGCTTCTCCTGCGTGAGCTTGCCCTTCTTCACCTGCGCGTCGTAATTCTTGCGGATCGTCGCGAGGCCGCGCTCGAGCGCCTCCTCCTTCGTCTCGAGCAGCGTGACGGGCAGCCCCGCGTTGATGAAGTTCATCGCGATCCCGCCGCCCATCGTGCCCGCGCCGATCACGCCGACCCGGCGGATCTCGCGCAGCGGCGTGTCGGCCGGCACGTCGGGAATCTTGCTAGCCGCCCGCTCGCCGAAGAACGCATGACGCAGCGCGCGGCTTTCCGGCGTCATCATCAGCGCGACGAAACCTTCGCGCTCGGCGATGCTGCCCTTGTCGAAACCGTTCAGCACGCCGGCCTCGATCGCGTCGATGCACTTGTGCGGCGCGGGGAAATTCGGCGCGGCGGCCCGCGCGGAATTGCGTGCGAACTGGATGAAGCCCGCCGCGTTCTCGTGGACGATCTTGCGATCGCGCACGCGCGGATGCGGCCCCTTCTGCGCGCCGACCGTGCGGGCGAACGCGACGGCCGCGTCGAGCGGATCGCCGTCGGCCATTTCGTCGAACAGCCCGCTCTTCGCGAGTTGCTCCGACGGCACCGGCGCGCCCGACACGATCATGTTCAGCGCGGTTTCGAGCCCGACCGCGCGCGGCAGGCGTTGCGTGCCGCCCGCGCCCGGCAGCAGCCCGAGCTTCACTTCGGGCAGCGCGACCTGCGCGCCGGGCGCCGCGACGCGGTAATGCGCGCCGAGCGCAAGCTCCAGGCCGCCGCCCATCACGACGCTGTGCAGCGCCGCGACGACCGGCTTCGCGCTCGCCTCCACCGCGCGGATCACGGTGTGCAGCGTCGGCTCCTGCAGGGCCTTCGGCGTATTGAATTCGGTGATGTCGGCGCCGCCCGAGAACGCGCGGCCCGCGCCGGTCAGCACGATGGCCGTGACCGACGGATCCTGCGCGGCGCGATCGAGCGCGTCCATGACGCCCTGGCGGGTCGACAGGCCGAGCCCGTTGACGGGCGGATTGTTGAGCGTGATGACGGCCACGCCGTCGCGAGTCGAGTAATCCACTGCCATCTGCCTGCCTCCATGCATCGCGCGCCGGATTGGCTGCGCTTCATTGTGCGCGGTCGAACGGCCGCATGTCCGGATGAACGGAGGCAGCATACAACGAAAAAGCACGGTCGTTCAATTTGAATTTTGCTCCCGATCCGGGGACGGATCGGGAGACCGATTCGCAGGCCGGCGGCGGCGGCCCGGCACGGGGCTTACGGCTCGCACACCGCCGTCGGCAGCACGTAATCGCGGAACGTCTCGCGCAGCTTCAGCTTCTGCAGCTTGCCGGTCGCCGTGTGCGGCAGAGATTCGACGAACACGACGTCGTCGGGAATCCACCATTTCGCGACCTTGCCCTCGTAGAACGCGAGCAGCGTGTCGCGGCTCAGGTTCGCGCCTTCGCGCGGCACCACGACGAGCAGCGGGCGCTCGGTCCATTTCGGGTGCGCGCAGGCGATGCAGGCGGCTTCGGCCACCCCCGGATGCGCGATCGCGACGTTCTCGATGTCGATCGAGCTGATCCACTCGCCGCCCGACTTGATCACGTCCTTGCTGCGGTCGGTGATCTGCAGGAAGCCGTCGGGGTCGATCGTCGCGACGTCGCCGGTCGGAAACCAGCCGTCCGACAGCGGCGACGCATCGCCGCGAAAGTAGTGGTCGATCACCCACGGCCCGCGCACCTGCAGTTCGCCGAACGCGATGCCGTCCCACGGCAGCTCGCGGCCGTCGTCGCCGACGATGCGCATGTCGACGCCGCAGATCACGCGCCCCTGCTTCTCGAGCAGCCGGCGCTGCGCGTCGAGCGGCCGCTGCGACTGCGCCCAGTTGAGCTTCGCGAGCGTGCCGAGCGGCGACAGTTCGGTCATCCCCCACGCATGGATCACGCGCACGCCGTATTCGTCCTCGAACGTACGCAGCATCGCGGGCGGGCACGCGGAGCCGCCGATCACCGTGCGGTTCAGCGTCGAGAAACGCACGCCGGCTTCGCGCATGTAGTTCAGCAGGCCGAGCCACACGGTCGGCACGCCCGCGGAGAACGTCACGCGCTCGGCCTCCATCAGCGCGTACAGCGATTTCCCGTCGAGATCCTTGCCGGGCAGCACCAGCTTGCCGCCCGTCAGCGGCACCGCGTACGGCAGCCCCCAGGCGTTGACGTGGAACATCGGCACGACGGGCAGCACGGCGTCCATCGCGGACAGGTTCATCGCGTCGGGCAGCGCGGCGCCGTACGCGTGCAGCACGGTCGAGCGATTCGAATACAGCACGCCCTTCGGGTTGCCGGTCGTGCCGGACGTGTAGCAGAGCCCCGACGCCTGCCGCTCGTCGAGACGCGGCCAGTCGTAGCGGCCGTCCTCGGCTTCGACGAGCGTTTCGTAGCAGAGGAACGGCGTGGCGCCGGACGGCAGGTGCGCGGCGTCCGTCATCGCGATCCAGCCCTTCACGTGCGGGCATTGCGGCGCGATCGCGTCGACCAGCGGCGCGAAATTGATGTCGAACAGGACGTAACGGTCTTCCGCGTGATTGACGATGTACGCGATCTGTTCGGGAAACAGGCGCGGGTTGATCGTGTGGCACACGGCGCCCATCCCGCCGATCGCGTAATACGCCTCCAGATGCCGGTAGCCGTTCCACGCCAGCGTGCCGACGCGCTCGCCGGTTTCGACGCCGAGCCGCGCGAGCGCCTGCGCCAGCTGCTTCGCGCGGCGTTCGCAATCGCGGTACGTGTAGCGATGCAGGTCGCCTTCCACGCGCTTCGACACGATCTCCGTGTCGCCGGCGTGCCGCGCGGCATGCGAAATCAGCGACGACACCAGCAGCGGCACATCCATCATCTGGCCCAGCAACGGCTTACCCATCGTCTTGTTCTCCCTGAGGATGCGAATCGGTGACCAGCCTGGGGGCCGTTTCCGTACGGAAGCGGTCCCGGTGCGCGCCCGTCAGCGGCCCCGGACGGGCGTGGCGCGCGATGCGCGGGCCGCCATGCGGGCGGCGCGACGCCGCCTTACAATATCGGCTTACCCAGAGGCGCTCAACATGTCGTTTTCCCGAAGCGCAGCCGATGCGGCTGACACTCTCCCCGACCTCCCCGCGACGCTCGGCGCGCCCGCCGAACGCGCGTTCGTCACGCTCGGCGACGCGTTTCATACGCGACTGCCGGCCGCGCCGCTTGCCGCGCCGTACGTCGTCGGCTGTTCCGACGAAGTCATGCAATTGCTTGGCCTGCCGCCCGCGATCGCCGCGCAGCCCGGTTTCGCCGAACTGTTCGCCGGCAACCCGACGCGCGACTGGCCCGCGCACGCGATGCCGTACGCGTCGGTCTATTCCGGCCACCAGTTCGGCGTGTGGGCCGGCCAGCTCGGCGACGGCCGCGCGCTGACGATCGGCGAATTGCCGGGCACCGACGGCCGGCGCTACGAACTGCAGCTCAAGGGCGGCGGCCGCACGCCGTACTCGCGGATGGGCGACGGCCGCGCGGTGCTGCGCTCGTCGATCCGCGAATTCCTGTGCTCGGAAGCGATGCATCACCTCGGCATCCCGACCACGCGCGCGTTGACGGTGGTCGGCTCCGACCAGCCGGTGGTGCGCGAGGAGATCGAAACGGCGGCCGTCGTCACGCGCGTGTCGGAGAGCTTCGTGCGCTTCGGCCACTTCGAGCACTTCTTCTCGAACGATCGCCCCGACCTGCTGCGCCAACTTGCCGATCACGTGATCGACCGCTTCTATCCGGCCTGCCGCGACGCGGACGATCCGTACCTCGCGCTGCTCGAGGCCGCGACGCTGCGCACTGCCGACCTCGTCGCGCAGTGGCAGGCCGTCGGCTTCTGCCACGGCGTGATGAACACCGACAACATGTCGATCCTCGGCGTGACGATCGACTACGGCCCGTTCGGCTTCGTCGACGCGTTCGACGCGAACCACATCTGCAACCACTCCGATACCGGCGGCCGCTATGCGTACCGGATGCAGCCGCGCATCGCGCACTGGAACTGCTACTGCCTCGCGCAGGCGCTGCTGCCGCTGATCGGGCTGCAGCACGGCATCGCCGACGACGATGCGCGCGCCGAGCGCGCGGTGGACGATGCCCAGGCCGTGCTCGCGAAGTTTCCGGAGCGCTTCGGTCCCGCACTCGAACGCGCGATGCGTGCGAAGCTCGGCCTCGAGCTCGAACGCGAGCACGACGCCGACCTCGCGAACAAGCTGCTCGAGACGATGCACGCGAGCCACGCGGATTTCACGTTGACGTTCCGCCGGCTCGCGCAGATCTCGAAGCACGACGCGAGCCGCGACGCACCCGTGCGCGACCTGTTCATCGACCGCGAAGCGTTCGACGCATGGGCGAACCTCTACCGCGCGCGGCTGTCCGAGGAAACGCGCGACGACGCGGCGCGCGCGATTGCAATGAACCGCGCGAACCCGAAATACGTGCTTCGCAACCATCTGGCCGAAGTCGCGATCCGGCGCGCGAAGGAAAAGGATTTTTCGGAAGTCGAGCGGCTCGCGCAAATCCTGCGCCGTCCGTTCGACGAACAACCGGAGCATGAAGCGTACGCGGCGTTGCCGCCCGACTGGGCCGGCTCGCTCGAAGTGAGCTGCTCGTCCTGAGCCTGCAACCCGCGCATCTCGACCGACCGATCAGGAGAACCCCATGTCACACGATTCCGACGATAAGACCTTCCCGTACCAGAAGGACGACGCCGAGCTGCGCCGCCGGCTCACGCCGATGCAGTACGAGGTCACGCAGCACGCGGCGACCGAGCGCGCGTTCACCGGCGAATACACCGACACCGAGGATGCCGGCATCTACAAGTGCGTCGTCTGCAGCACGCCGCTGTTCGAATCCGGCGCCAAGTTCCACTCGGGCTGCGGCTGGCCCAGCTACTTCAAGCCGCTCGACGGCGAAGTGATCGACGAGAAGGTCGACTACTCGCACGGGATGGTGCGCGTCGAGGTGCGCTGCAACCACTGCGGCGCGCATCTGGGCCACGTCTTCGAGGACGGCCCGCGCGATCAGACCGGTTTGCGGTACTGCATCAATTCGGCTGCGTTAAACTTCGAGTCCCGACCCGAAAACGAATGAGCGGCGCCGGGCGGATCTGCCGGGCGGCCAGCCTCGGGCCGGACCGCCCCGATCCGCGACGGCGATGCCTGGCGGGTCCCTACAACGATGACAGGCCGCGCCAGCGGCCCGTCACGCAGCTGCGAGCGCCATGAAATTCCTGTTCGATCTGTTTCCGATCATCCTGTTTTTTGTCGCCTTCAAGGTCTGGGGCATCTTTACCGCCACCGCGGTCGCGATCGTCGCGACGCTGGCCCAGGTCGCCTGGGTCGCCTTCCGGCACCGGAAGGTCGACACGATGCTGTGGGTCAGCCTCGGCGTGATCGTCGTGTTCGGCGGCGCCACCCTCGTCCTGCATGACGAGAAATTCATACAATGGAAACCGACCGTGCTGTACTGGCTGTTTGCGATCGGGTTGCTCGCCGCGCGTTATGCGTTCAGCAAGAACCTGATCGAGAAGATGATGGGCAAGCAGCTCACGCTGCCGTCGCCCGTGTGGGACAAGCTGAACGTCGCGTGGGCGATGTTCTTCGCGGTGCTCGGCGTCGCGAACCTGTACGTGGTGCACAACTTCACCGAATCGCAATGGGTGAACTTCAAGCTGTTCGGTACGACGGGCGCGATGGTCGTATTCATCATCCTGCAGAGCCTGTGGCTCACGAAGTACCTGAAGGACGAATGACATGAGCGACGCCTTTCTCCACGCCTCCCCCGACGAACGCATCGCGCTGATCGAAGCGCGCCTCACCGCGTCGCTCGCCCCGCTGTCGCTCGCCGTGCGCGACGACAGCGCGCAGCACGCAGGCCACGCGGGTGCCTCCGCCGGCGGTCATTTCACGGTCACGATCGTGTCGTCCGCGTTCGCGGGCAAGCCGCGCGTCGCGCGGCACCGGCTGGTGTATGATGCGCTCGCTGATGCGATGCAGCGCGGCATTCACGCGCTCGCGATCGTGGCTTACACGCCCGAAGAATTCAACGAATCTTCAATCTAGTCTCATTAGGAATTCCCGATGATCCTGAAATCCCCCCGCCTGTGGGTCGCGGCGGCTGCATTTGCAGCGGCACCGGCATTCGCCCAGAACATCGCCGTCGTCAACGGCACGCCGATTCCGAAGTCGCGCGCCGACGCGATGGTCGCGCAGCTCGTTCAGCAAGGCCAGACCGACGGCCCGCAACTGCAGCAGGCCGTGCGCCAGGAACTCGTGAACCGCGAAATCCTGATGCAGGAAGCGATCCGCGAAGGCATCCCGAATCGTCCGGACGTGAAGGCGCAAGTCGCCGTCGCGCAGCAGACCGTCGTGCTGCGCTCGATGATCGAGAGCTTCCTGAAGAAGAACCAGCCGACCGACGCCGAAGTGAAGGCGCGTTACGACAACCTCGTCAAGGGCGCCGGCGGCAACCGCGAATACCACCTGCACCACATCCTCGTCAGCGACGAGCAGCAGGCGAAGGACCTGATCGCGAAGATCAAGGCCGGCGCGAAGTTCGAGGATCTCGCGAAGCAATACTCGAAGGATCCGGGTTCGGGCAAGAACGGCGGCGATCTCGACTGGTCCGACCCGAAGGCGTACGTGCCGGAATTCGCGGCCGCCGCGCAGAAGCTGCAGAAAGGCCAGATGACCGATACGCCGGTGAAGACGCAGTTCGGCTGGCACATCATCCGCGTCGACGACATCCGCGACATCGCACCGCCGCCGTTCGAGCAGGTGAAGGCGCAGATCGCCCAGCAGCTCGTGCAGCAGAAGCTGCAGGCGTTCGAGGAAGGTCTGCGCCAGCAGGCCAAGATCCAGTAACGCCGGCGCGCGTCGCACGCGCATCGAAAAGCCGCTCTTCGGAGCGGCTTTTTCTTTTGGCGCGCACGAACACGTGTCTCGCGACGCGACGGCGCTCAACCGGCGCGCAATAAAAAACCGCTCCGAAGAGCGGTTTTTCCCGTGTCGGGCATCGCCTGCCCGCAGGGTTCGCTACGCGGGATAAAACACGTCGTGATAACGCGCTTCGCCCGACGGCAGCGGCGCCGATTCGTCGAACGGCAGCGCGAGAAAATACTCGGGCGGCACGCCCGGAAACACGATGCCGCCGTGCGGTTCGAACCCGAAACGCGCGTAATACGCCGGCTCGCCGAGCACCACGCAGCCGCGCGCGCCGAGCCGCCGCAACGCGTCGAGCCCCGTGCGCGCGAGCCCCGCGCCGATGCTCTGCCGCTGGCAATCGGGCCGCACCGCGAGCGGCGCGAGTCCGTACCACTGCTGGCTGCCGGCCGGCTCGCCGCCGATCGCGACGGGCGAAAACGCGACGTGCCCGACGATACGCCCGTCGCGCTCCGCGACGAGCGATACGCTCAGCGCGCCGTCTGCGCGCAGTGTCTCGACGATGCGCTGCTCGAACGCCCCGCCCTGCGGCTCGCCCGCGAACGCCGCCCGGATCACGCGGCCGATCGCGTCGGCCTCGCCCGCCCGTTCGTCACGCAGCGTGACGACCTCGACCGGTGCGTTCGGGTCGAACATCATCCGGATCAGCCGATCCAGCGGCGCGCGTTGCGGAACACCCGCATCCACGGGCTCGCTTCGCCCCAGCCTTCCGGGTGCCAGCTCATCGTGACCGTGCGATGCACGCGCTCCATGTGCGGCATCAGCACCGAGAAGCGGCCGTCCGCCGTCGTGACCGACGTGATGCCGGCCGGCGAACCGTTCGGGTTGAACGGATAGCGCTCGGTCGCTTCGCCGCGGTGATCGACGTAACGCATCGCGACCGCGACGCGATCGATGTCGCCCTGCTGCGAAAAGTCCGCATAGCCTTCGCCGTGCGCGACCGCGACCGGAATCCGCGAGCCTTCCATGCCCGCGAAGAAGATCGACGGCGACTTCTCCACTTCGACGAACGAGAAGCGCGCCTCGAACTGCTCGGACTTGTTGCGCGTGAACTTCGGCCACGCTTCGGCGCCCGGGATCATCGACGCGATGCTCGACAGCATCTGGCAGCCGTTGCAGATACCGAGTGCGAACGTATCGGGACGCGCGAAGAAGGCCGAGAACATGTCGGCGAGGTTCGCGTTGAAACGGATCGTCTTCGCCCAGCCTTCGCCCGCGCCCAGCACGTCGCCGTACGAGAAACCGCCGCACGCGACCGCGCCCGCGAAATCGGCCAGCGTCGCGCGGCCCGCGAGCAGGTCGCTCATGTGCACGTCGTGCGCGTCGAAGCCCGCGCGATCGAACGCATACGCCGTTTCCAGATGCGAGTTCACGCCCTGTTCGCGCAGGATCGCGACGCGCGGCCGTGCGCCCGTCGCGATGAACGGCGCGGCGATGTCGTCGGCCGGATCGAACGTCAGCACCGGCGAGATGCCCGGATCGGCCGCGTCGAGCAGCGCGTCGTATTCGGCATCCGCGCAGGCGGGGTTGTCGCGCAGGCGCGCGATGCGCCAGCTCACTTCGCTCCATGCGCGATGGAGTTCGGTACGCGGCGCGCCGAAGATCTTCTTCGCATCGCGGTACACCTCGATCACGTCGCGATCGTTGACCGAGCCGATCACGTGCGAACAGGTCGACAGGCCGAACTCGCGCAGCGCACCGAGCACCGCGTCGCGGTCGGACGCGCGCACCTGCACGATGGCGCCGAGCTCTTCGGAGAACAGCGCGCGCAGCGTGCGATCGTCGCGACGGCCGCTCGTCTGCTTCGCCCAGTCCTTCGCGTCGCCGTAGTCGGATTCGTGGTTCGGGTCGAGCGTCAGCATGTCGACGTTCAACGACACGCCCGCACGGCCCGCGAACGCCATTTCGCACACGGTCGCCCACAGGCCGCCGTCCGAGCGGTCGTGGTACGCGAGCAGCTTGTCTTGTGCATTGAGCGACTGGATCGCGTTGAAGAAGCGCTTCAGGTCTTCCGCGTCGTCGACGTCCGGCGTCGCATTGCCGACCTGCTGCGTGACCTGCGCGAAGATGCTGCCGCCCATCCGGTTCTTGCCGCGGCCCAGATCGATCGCGATCAGCACGCTGTCGCCCGCGTCCGCCACGCGGCGCAGTTGCGGCGTGAGATGGCGGCGCACGTCATCGACCGGCGCGAACGCGGAGATGATCAGCGACACCGGCGACACCACTTCCTTCGCGACGCCCTGCTCGTCCCACTTCGTCTTCATCGACAGCGAGTCCTTGCCGACCGGGATGCCGATCCCGAGCGCCGGGCACAGCTCCATGCCGATCGCCTTGACCGTGTCGAACAGCGCGGCGTCCTCGCCGGCCGTGCCGCATGCGGCCATCCAGTTCGCCGACAGCTTCAGCTTGTCGAGCGACGCGATCGGCGCGCTCGCGATGTTCGTGATCGCTTCGCCGACGGCCATGCGGCCCGATGCCGGCGCGTCGATCACCGCGAGCGGCGTACGCTCGGCCATCGTCATCGCCTCGCCCTTGAAGCCCGCGTAGTCGAGCGCGGTGATCGCGCAGTCGGCCACCGGCACTTGCCACGGGCCGACCATCTGGTCGCGCACCGACGTACCGCCGACCGAACGGTCGCCGATCGTGATCAGGAACGACTTGCTGCCGACCGTCGGGTGCTTCAGCACGTCGAGCGCGACTTCCGACAGCGCGATGCCCGTCACGTCCACCGGCGCACGCTCGGTGCTCACGCGCACGACGTCGCGGTGCATGCGCGGCGGCTTGCCGAGCAGCACTTCCATCGGCATGTCGACCGGGTATTCGTCGGCGCCCGTCGCTTCGTCGTCGACGAGCTTCAGCTGGCGTTCGTCGGTCGCGACACCGACCACCGCGAACGGGCAGCGCTCGCGCGCGCAGATCGCCTCGAAGCGCGGCAGGTCGGCCGGCGCGATCGCCAGCACGTAACGCTCCTGCGCCTCGTTCGACCAGATTTCGCGCGGCGACAGGCCCGATTCCTCGAGCGCGACCTTGCGCAGTTCGAAGCGCGCGCCCTTGCCCGCGCCGTCGACGATCTCGGGGAACGCGTTCGACAGGCCGCCCGCGCCGACGTCGTGGATGCTCAGGATCGGGTTTTCCGCGCCGAGCTGCCAGCAGCCGTTGATCACTTCCTGCGCGCGCCGCTCGATTTCCGGGTTGCCGCGCTGCACCGAGTCGAAATCGAGCTCGGCCGTGTTCGCGCCGGTCGCCATCGAGCTGGCCGCGCCGCCGCCCATGCCGATCCGCATGCCGGGGCCGCCGATCTGGATCAGCAGCGAGCCCGCCGGCACGTCGTGCTTGTGCGTATGCTGATCCGCGATGTTGCCGAGGCCGCCCGCGATCATGATCGGCTTGTGATAGCCGTGCACCGTGCCGCCGACGTTCTGCTCGTACACGCGGAAGTAGCCGCCGAGGTTCGGGCGGCCGAATTCGTTGTTGAACGCGGCGCCGCCGAGCGGGCCGTCGATCATGATCTGCAGCGGCGACGCGATGCGGTCCGGACGGCCGTAGGGGCCGTGCTGCTCGTTCGGGTTGCGCTCGGCCACCGGCTGCGCCGCGTCGCGTGCGCTTTCCCACGGCTGGCGGGCGTCGGGCAGGTCGAGGTTCGACACGGTGAAGCCCGTGAGGCCGGCCTTCGGACGCGCGCCGCGGCCCGTCGCGCCTTCGTCGCGGATCTCGCCGCCCGCGCCGGTCGCCGCACCCGGGAACGGCGAGATCGCCGTCGGATGATTGTGCGTCTCGACCTTCATCAGCGTGTGCGTGAGCTCGGTGTGGCGGGCATAACGCTCGCCCGGCTCGCCGGCCGCACCCGCGTTGCGCGGGAACCAGCGTTCGGCTTCGGCGCCGACCATGATCGACGAGTTGTCCGAATACGCGACGATCGTGCCCTGCGGGCTCAGCTTCTCGGTGTTGCGGATCATCGCGAACAGCGACATGTCCTGCGCTTCGCCGTCGATCGTCCACTGCGCATTGAAGATCTTGTGGCGGCAGTGTTCGCTGTTCGCCTGCGCGAACATCATCAGTTCGACGTCGGTCGGGTTGCGTTCGAGCTTGCGGAACGCGTCGACCAGGTAGTCGATCTCGTCGTCGGCGAGCGCGAGGCCCAGCTCGACGTTCGCGCGCTCCAGCGCGCCGCGGCCGACGCCCAGCACGTCGACGCTCGCGAGCGGCTTGGCCGGCAGTTCGTCGAACAGGTGCTTCGCGTCGTCGCGCGCCGCGACCACGCTTTCGGTCATCCGGTCATGCAGCGCGGCCGCGACGGCCGCGCGTGCGTCGTCCGACAGCACCTTCTTGCCGCCGAGCAGGCCCGACTTCAGCGTGACCGTGAATTCGACGCCGCGCTCGATGCGGCGCACCTGCGTGAGGCCGCAGTGCTGCGCGATGTCGGTCGCCTTGCTCGCCCACGGCGAAACCGTGCCGAAGCGCGGCAGCACGACGAAGGTCTCGGTCGCGCCCTTCTCGCCCGCCGGCTGGAACGGCTCGCCGTAGTGCATCAGCGCGTCGATGCGCGCGCTGTCGTCGGCCGACAGCGGCTCGGCCGCATTGACGAAGTGCAGGAACTGGCCGCGCACCGCGACGATGTTGGCGTCGATTTGCCTGAGCGTGTCGAGCAGACGGGTTTGACGGAAATCGGAGAGGGCCGAAGCGCCGGGAAAACACGAGAAGTGAGCCATGGGCTGGACTGACGTCGATGAGTCGCGCGAGGTGGCGACGTGGGGCGAAAGGAAGGCCGTAATTATACCCGGAAGTCGGCCGCCCAAGACCGCCGATCGGTAGTCCGCGTGCACCGCCCCGGTGCCCGGGCGCACGGCGCGCACGGCCGCCCGCCGGAGCGGCCCGCGGCGGCCCGCGCGCCGGCCGCCGCGGCGCGAGCGCACGACCTGGTGCTCGGCCGGCGCCGGCTAGCGCACTTTTGGCGCTATCATTCCGGGTTGACCGGGCCTCGGCCCTCAGCGAATTCTCACCGGGCGGCGTGCGCGCCGCCCGTCATCGAAGCAATCCAATGGATGTCATCGTCATCGGCGGCGGAATCAGCGGCGTCGCCACCGCCTACCAGCTGCGCGCGGCCGGCCATCGCGTGTGCGTGGTCGAACGCCACGCGACCGTCGCGCAAGGTGCGACCTACGGCGACGGCGGCGCGCTGCTGCCGAGCCCGCTCGACGTCTGGTTCGGCCCGACTTTCATGCGCCAGCGCCAGTCGCGCGACAGCGGCGTCGTCTACAAGCCGGGCTTCAACGGCGGCGTGCGCCACTTCGTCAAGCAGCTCGGCACGCTGCGCGAGCCCGACGCGTTCGCCGCGCAGTACGCGCGGCTGCGCCCGCTGATCGACGTGTCGCGCGACACGCTCGCCGATATCGAGGCGCGCCTCGAGCTCGAATTCGAGCAGAAGCCCGGCATCCTGCACGTCGTGCGCGATCCGCGCGACTGGGACGCGCTGCAACCGGCGCTCGACCTGCTGCGCACGCTCGACCAGCCGTACCGCACGCTCACCGCCGACGAATGCGCGGCGCTCGAACCGTCGGTGCCGGCCGAGCCCGGCTTTGCCGGCGGCGTGCTGCTCGAAACCGAGCGCACCGGCAACTGCCCGCTGTTCGCGAAACTGGTCAAGCAGACGCTCGACGAGCACGGCGTGCAGTTCCGCTTCGGCGCGGACGTCGCCGCGATCCGCGTCGACAACGGCCGCGCGGCGGTCGAGCTCGTGCCGCCGGGCAACCGGAGCGCGGCGAAGGCGCGCGAGGTCGACGTGATTTCCGCCGACGCGATCGTGGTCGCCGCCGGCGCCGGCAGCATCGCGCTGCTCGAACGGCTCGGCTGGCGCCTGCCGCTGCACCCGGTGCGCGTCCATACGCTCACCGCGCCAGTCGCGTACGAAGAACACGCACCGCACCTGAGCGTCGTCGATTCGATCAAGCGGATCTCGATCACGCGCACCCATCAGCGGCTGCGCGTCGGCGGGGCCGCGGTGCTGCAGAGCCAGGCCGACACCGCGAAACCGCTCGCCGAGCCGCTGTCCGAAGCCGCGCTCGCGCTCCTCGGCCAGGCCGTCCATGACTGGGTACCGGGTGCCGCGAAGATCTCGGCCGCGCTGTCGTGGCAAGGCACGCAACTGCTGTCGCCCGACGGTCTGCCCGTCGTGGGTCCGACCCCGCATCCGCGCGTGTTCGTCAATTTCGGCCATGGCCCGGCCGGCTGGGGCCTCGCGTGCGGGTCTGCTAAAGTGGTGACCGACTATCTGGGCGGCAACGTCCAGCACTGGCCCGCCGACACGCTCGCCGCGCTGAGCGCCGGCCGCTTCACGACCTGACCGCCGCGGGCCGGCCCGTGGCGGCATCCTTGCCAGCCGCCACGATCCCGCGATGACCGTTACCCGCCCGCTTCCCGATTCCGATCCGATCGCGCTGCTGCGCGTCGCCGACCTGCGCGCGGCCGAAGCCGATGCAACCGCCGCGCTGCCGCCGCACACGTTGATGGGCCGCGCCGGCGCCGCCGCCGCGCGCTGGCTGTCCGAGCGCGTCGCCGGCGACGATCGCCCCGTCTGGTTCGCGGTCGGCCCCGGCAACAACGGCGGCGACGCGCTGGTGGCCGCCGCGCAGCTCCAGCAGCTCGGCGTCGCGACGCATGCTTGGATGCCGGTGCCGGTCAAACCGGACGACGCGCAATGGGCACTCGGTGTCGCGCGCACGGCAGGCGTGCCGTTGTCGGCCGCCCCGCCCGCGTCGCTGGAAGGCTATGCGTGGGTCGTCGACGGGCTGTTCGGCATCGGTCTCGGCCGCGCGCTCGACGGCACGTTCGCCGAGCAGGCCGCACGCATCGCCGCCCATGCGCGCGACGGCGGCCGCGTGCTCGCGCTCGACGTGCCGAGCGGGCTCGACAGCGACACGGGCCGGATCGTCGGCGCGGGCGTCGCCGTCGCAGCCACCCATACACTCACCTTCATCGGCGCGAAGCCCGGCCTCTACACGGGCGACGGCCGCGATCTCGCCGGCGAGATCCACGTCGCGTCGCTCGACGTCGCGCCGCCCGCCGCCCCGGCCATCGTGCTGAACGCGCCCTCGCTGTTCGCCGCGGCGCTGCCCGCGCGCGCGTTCGCGTCCCACAAGGGCACGTACGGCAGCCTCGCGGTGCTCGGCGGCGACACGGGCATGTGCGGCGCACCGATCCTCGCCGCGCGCGCCGCGCTGTTCGCGGGCGCCGGCAAGGTGCACGTCGGCTTTCTGGGCGCGGGCGCGCCGCCGTACGATCCGCCCTTCCCCGAGCTGATGCTGCATCCGGCCGACACCCTCGGCCTCGGCACGATGACCGCAATCGCGGCCGGTTGCGGGCTCGGCACGCGCGAGGCCGCGGCGACGCTCGTACGCGACGTGCTCGCGCAAGACATCGCGACGCTGCTCGATGCCGACGCGCTGAACCTCGTCGCGACGCACGCGGACCTCGCGGCCGCCGTCGTCAGGCGCGGCGCGCGCGGCAATCCGTGCGTACTGACACCGCATCCACTCGAAGCCGCGCGCCTGCTCGGCGGCGACACGGCAGCCGTGCAGCGCGACCGCGTCGCGGCCGCGCAGGCGCTCGCCGCCCGTTACGCGGGCGTCGTCGTGCTGAAAGGCTCGGGCACGGTGATTGCAGCGCCCGACGGGCGGGTGGCGATCAACCCGACCGGCAATGCGGCGCTCGCCACCGGCGGCACCGGCGACGTGCTCGGCGGCCTGATCGGCGCGCTGCTCGCGCAGCGGGTCGCACCGTATGAGGCGGCGCTGGCGGGCGTCTATCTGCACGGCCTCGCGGCCGACACGCTGACCGCAAACGGCACCGGCCCGGCCGGGCTCACCGCGGGCGAGCTCGCGCCGATGGTGCGCACGCTGATCAATCGCCTTTTTTATCCGTCGCCGCGCGCCGACACGTAACGCCGCTATACTGACTGCCCCGCCGCACGGCGGGCCTTCTCGTCCGCCGGCTTTCCGATCCCGATGAGCCGGCGCGGCATTCCTCCCGATTCACGCTTCACTCGAACCGCCATGACGCTGAAATCGCTCCCCGCCTGGACTGCCCTTCAATCCCACTTCGAACAGATCCGCCACGCGCGGCTGCGCGACTGGTTCGCGCCGGAAAACGACCGCGCGCCGACCCGCGCCGAACGCTTCACGATTCCGGGCGGCGGTCTCGCGGCCGATTTCTCGAAGAACCGCATCGACGACGAAACGCTGCGCCTGCTCGTGCAGCTCGCGCGCGATGCGGGCGTCGAAGCGCGCCGCGACGCGATGTTCGCGGGCGAGATCGTCAATCCGACCGAAGGCCGCGCCGCGCTGCACACCGCGCTGCGCGCGACCGACCCGCAGGCGCCGTTCCACGCGCAGGTGAGCGCCGAGCGCGCGAAGATGGCGACGTTCGCGCGCGCCGTGCGCAGCGGCACGTGGACGGGCCATACGGGCAAGCGCATCCGCCACGTGATCAACATCGGCATCGGCGGCTCCGATCTCGGGCCGAAGATGGTCGTGCATGCACTGCACCACGTCGCCACGCCCGACATCACGACCCACTTCGTGTCGAACGTCGACGGCGCCGATCTCGCACGCGTGCTCGAACAGGTCGATCCCGAGGAAACGCTCGCGATCATCGTGTCGAAGACCTTCACGACGCTCGAGACGATGACGAACGCACGTTCGCTGCGCGACTGGTTCGTCGCGCGCGGCTGCCCCGAGGATGCGCTCGCGAAGCACTTCGTCGGCGTGTCGGCGAACCCGGCCGAAGTCGTGAAGTTCGGCATCGCCGCCGACAACGTGTTCGAAATGTGGGATTGGGTCGGCGGCCGCTATTCGCTGTGGTCGGCGGTCGGCTTGTCGATCATGATCGCGGTCGGCCCCGAACAGTTCGACGAGCTGCTGGCCGGCGCGAACGACATGGACCGTCACTTCCGCGAAGCGCCGCTCGAGCGCAACCTGCCGGTGCTGCTCGGCCTGATCGGCATCTGGTACCGGAATTTCTTCGGCTCGCAGAGCTATCTCGTCGCGCCGTATTCGGAAGCGCTGCATTACCTGCCGTCGTACCTGCAGCAGCTCGAAATGGAGAGCAACGGCAAATCCGCGCGCCTGGACGGCACCTTCGTCGACTACCCGACCTCGGCCGTCACGTGGGGCGAGCCGGGCACCAACGGCCAGCATGCGTTCTTCCAGATGCTGCACCAGGGGCCGACGATCGTGCCGATCGACTTCATCGCGGTGCTGACGCCCGAGCATCCGCTCGCGAGCCATCACCCGAAGCTGCTCGCGAACTGCTTCGCGCAGAGCGAGGCGCTGATGCTCGGCCGCACGCTCGAGGAAGCGCGCAAGGTCGCCGGGCCCGGCAAGGAAGCGCTCGCGCCGCACCTGACGTTCCCCGGCAACCGCCCGACCACGACGCTGCTCGTCGATGCGCTGACGCCGCGCACGCTCGGTGCGCTGATCGCGCTTTACGAGCACAAGGTGCTCGTGCAGGCGACGGTGTGGGACATCAATCCGTTCGACCAGTGGGGCGTCGAGCTCGGCAAGATTCTCGGCAAGGTCGTCGAAGCCGACCTGTCGGCCGAATCGGTCGATCCGGCGAAGCACGACTCGTCGACCACGGCGCTGATCGAGCGCGCCCGCGCGGCGCTCAAGCGTTGAAGCCGTTAAAGCCGTTAAAGCCGTTGAAGCCGTTGAAGCGCTGACGCGACGGCGTCATGCCCGTGCCGGCCGCGCAATCCACGCCGCGCGGCCGGCACGAACATTCACGCGCTGCGCTAAGCCGCGTGCGGCGCGACGATGCGCCCGGCGTCGATGGTCACCGTCGTTGCGCAGCGGCGCGCGAGTTCGGCATCGTGCGTGACGAGCACCAGCGTCGCGCCATGCGTGCGGTTCAGTTCGAACATCAGGTCGATGACCGCGTGTCCGGTTGCAGCATCGAGGCTGCCGGTCGGCTCGTCGGCGAACAGGATCGCCGGGCGCGTGACGAACGCGCGTGCGAGTGCGACGCGCTGCTGTTCGCCGCCCGACAGCAGCTTCGGATAATGCGCGGTACGCTCGCCGAGCCCCACCTGCACGAGCAGCGCCCGCGCGCGGTCGGCTGCGTCGCGCGCGCTGATGCCGCCCTGCAGTTCGAGCGGCAGCATCACGTTCTCGAGCGCCGTCAGGTGCGGCATCAACTGGAACGACTGGAATACGAATCCGACCGCGCCGTTGCGCAGCGCCGCGCGTTCGTCCTCGTCGAGCTGGTCGAGCGCGCGACCGAGCAGGCGAACCGTGCCGCTCGTCGCGCTGTCCAACCCCGCAAGCAGGCCGAGCAGCGTCGATTTGCCCGAGCCCGACGCGCCGACGATCGCGAGGCTGCTGCCCGACTGCACGGCGAGCGTGATGCCGTCGAGGATCGTCAGCTCGCCCGTTGCATCGGCAACCCGTTTGCACACGTCATGGACTTCGATGATCGGATCGGTAATCTTGAACATGGACACGACATTTCGCTGGAAAAGACGCGCGGCGGCCGCCGCGCTGCTGGGCACCCTGCTGGCCGTCACCGTCACCGTGCCCGCGCGCGCCGCGACGGCACCGGCATCGAGCCCGCCCGTGATCGTCGTGCTCGGCGACAGCCTGTCGGCCGAATACGGATTGCCGCGCGACACCGGCTGGGTGTCGCTGCTGCGGCAACGGCTTTCGACCGAGCGAATCGATTATAGCGTCGCGAACGCCAGCGTCAGCGGCGACACCACGAGCGGCGGCCGTGCGCGGTTGCCCGCGGTGCTGCAGCGGCTCAAGCCCTCGATCGTCGTCGTCGAGCTCGGTTCGAACGATGCGCTGCGCGGCGTGCCGCTCGCGACGACCGAGCAGAATCTGCGCGACATCATCGCGAGCGCGCGGCGCACCCAGGCGAAAGTCGTGCTGGTCGGCATGTACGTGCCGCCCAATTACGGCCCCGATTACACGCAGAAGTTCCATGCGGTCTATACGCGGCTGTCGAAAGATCTCGGCGTGCCGCTCGTGCCGTTCCTGCTGGCCGGCATCGAGAACAAGCCCGAAATGTTCCAGGCCGACCAGATGCATCCCGCGCAGCAGGCCCAGCGCATTCTGCTCGACAACGTGTGGCCGGCGCTGAAGCCGTTGCTCGGCAAGCCGCACGGCTGAGCGCGGCGCACCGGAAAACAAAAAGCCCCGCTTCGAGCGGGGCTTTTTGATGGTTGCGGGCAAAACGATGCTCAGTTGTCGCCGTCCTGCTGCTGGCCGGCCGTCGTGCTGCCGTACAGCTTCACCTTCGAGCGATCGCGCAGCGCGGCGAGGTACGCTTCGCCTTCGCTCTGCGCGTCGACCTGCGCCATCTGCTGCTGCGCGGCCGCCAGTTGCTGCGGATCGACCGCCGAACCGGGGATCACCGCGTTCACACGGTAGATCGCATAGCCGTCCGCGCCGAGGTCGACACCGACGTAAGCCGGCAGCGTCTTCGCATCGACCTTGTAGACCGCGCTCAGCGCAGCCGGCGTCAAGCCCTGCGCCTGCGTGCGCGACACCTTCTGCGCGGCCGCGAGCCCGTCGGTCGACTTCGACTTCTGCAGTTCGGCCAGCTTCGCCGCACCGTCCTTCTTCGCGAGTTCCGCGGCCTGCTCGGCGATGACCTTCTGGCGCACGACGTCCTTGATCGTGTCGAGCGCGGGCACCGCCGCCGGCTTGTGCTCGGTCACGCGCGCCGAGATCAGCGTGTTGTTGCCGACGTCGATCGCCTGCGTGTTGTTCTGGTTCTTCACCGCGTCGTTCGCGAACACGGCGGCCAGGAACTTCGGATTGTTCAACGGGCTCGTCGGCGGCAACTGCGGATTCGGCACCGGCGTGACGGTGGCCGTCTGGATCGTCAGCTTGTACTTGTCCGCGGCCGGCTGCAGCGTCTTCGCCTTTTCGTAGACGGTCGACGTGAAGCCTTCCGCGTTGTCCGAGAACGCCTTCGATGCGTACTGCTGCTTCAGGTCGACCGCGATCTGGTCCTTCACGTCCGCGAACGGCTTGACGATCGCCGGCTTCACTTCGGTTGCCTTCAGGATGTGGAAACCGAGATCCGACTGCACGATCCCGCTCACGTCGCCCTGCTTGAGCGAGAACGCCGCATCGTCGAACGCCTTGCCGCCCGCGGTCGAGCCGCGCGTGATGAAGCCGAGGTCGCCGCCCTTCGCTGCCGACGGCGCGTCCTGCGAGTTCTTCTGCGCGATCTGCGCGAACTGGTCCGGGTGCGCCTTCACGTCGGCGAGCAGTTGCTCGGCCTTCGCCTTCGCGGCCGCCTTGTCGGCCGCGCTGGCGCTGCCCGGCGCGGCGATGAAGATGTGGCTCACGCGCACCTGTGCTTCGGTACGGAAGTGCGTCGGATTGTCGTCGTAGAACTTCTTGATGTCCGCCTCGGTCGGCTGCGCGCTCGCGGCCGCCGCGGCCGGCGAATAGACGAGGTACTGGATCGTCGCGGTTTCCGGCGTCGCGAAGCTCTGCTTGTGTGCGTCGTAGTACGCGGTGAGCTGCGCGTCGGTCGGCTGGACCTTCGCCGCGAAGTCGCTCGCCTTCAACACGAGCGCCTGCACTTCACGCTGCTGCGCGGCGAGTTCGGACAGGCGTTGCGCGAGGCTCTTCGGCGTGAACGCGCTCGACACGATGCTCGCCGGAATCTGCTGGAGCGAGAGGCTGTAACGCACGCGCTCCTGGTACTGCTCGGGTGTCATCCCCTGGAACGACAGCAGTTGCGCGTAGCGTTCGACGTCGATCGTGCCGTCGGGCTTCTTCAGCGACGCGATCATCGGGTCGCTCATCAGCGCGTCGCGCACGGCGTTGTCGGATGCGGTCAGGTGCAGGCGTTGCGTCTCGTCGGCCAGCACGCGTTGCTGGATCAGGCCATCGAGCACCTGCTTGCGATGCTCGGGCGTGTCGAACATCTTCATGTCGAACTGCCCGCCGAGCGCCTGGCGCGCCTGGTCGATCTGCTGGCGGAACGCGCCGTCGAATTCGACCCGCGTGATCTTGTGCCCGTTGACTGCCGCGACGTTCGCACTGTCGTCGAAGAAGCCGCGGAAGCCTTGGATCCCGACGAAACCCAGCCCCGGCAATACGATCAAGAGCAGGAGCGCCATCATCAGGCGCTGGTGATTACGGAAGAAATCGAGCATGCGTGACGGGAAAATTGGACAAAACGTCCGATATTACAACATACGGGGTGGGACGGGCGAAAAGCGGGCACGGAACGAACCCGCAAGCGGCTTCCTCCACTCCGCAGTCACGCGCCCGCAAGCGGGCGCAAAACCGAACGCACAAACAACAATGCCCGCACGAGGCGGGCATTGTTGTTTGTTTGGCGGAGCGGACGGGACTCGAACCCGCGACCCCCGGCGTGACAGGCCGGTATTCTAACCGACTGAACTACCGCTCCTTGGTCTGGCTGAATCGTGAAACTGGTGGGTGCTGAGGGGTTCGAACCCCCGACCTACGCCTTGTAAGGGCGCCGCTCTACCAGCTGAGCTAAGCACCCGTTTCCGATTCGTTCCGACTGCGATCTGCGTTTCCGCATCAACAATCAGCGAGCCCGCAAGTTTAATTCATCCCCGATCATTTTGCCAAGCCTGCTGCGTGATTTTTTTAACGCACGCGCTCGCACGATTCCCTCGCACGATTCCGATCCACATAAAAAAACCCGCGGACACCGCCGCGGGTTTCGTGAACAACCGTCGGCCACGACGGTGCTCAGGGCCTCAGTGCTTGACGACTTCCGTCGAGCCGGCATCCTTCGCCGCCTCGCCGACCGGCGCTGCTGCCTTCGCTTCTTCTTCCGGCGGCAGCGGAGTCGGCGAACGCTCGAGCGCGAGCTCCAGCACCTTGTCGATCCAGCGGACCGGCACGATCTCGATCGCGTTCTTCACGTTGTCCGGAATGTCCGCGAGATCCTTCACGTTCTCTTCCGGAATCAGCACGAGCTTGATGCCGCCGCGGTGAGCCGCCAGCAACTTTTCCTTCAGCCCGCCGATCGGCAGCACTTCGCCACGCAACGTGATTTCGCCCGTCATCGCGACATCGGCCCGCACGGGAATACCCGTCAGCACCGACACCAGCGCGGTCGTCATCGCACCGCCGGCGGACGGACCGTCCTTCGGCGTCGCACCTTCCGGCACGTGGATGTGGATGTCCTGCTTCTCGAACGCCTCGTCCTTGATACCGAGACGACGCGAACGCGAGCGCACGACCGAACGTGCGGCCTCGACCGACTCCTTCATCACGTCGCCGAGCGAACCCGTGCGGATCACGTTGCCCTTGCCCGGCATCACCGCGGCTTCGATCGTCAGCAGATCGCCGCCGACTTCCGTCCACGCGAGGCCCGTCACCTGACCGACCTGGTTTTCCTTCGCCGCGAGGCCGAAGTCGTACTTGCGCACGCCGAGGAACGTATCGAGGTTCTCGCCATCGACCTTGATCGCGCCCGATGCCTTCTTCAGCAGCAGCATCTTCACGACCTTGCGGCAGATCTTCGACACTTCCCGCTCGAGCGAACGCACACCGGCTTCGCGCGTGTAGTAGCGGATGATGTCGCGGATCGCCTGCTCGGTGACGTCGATCTCGCCTTCCTTCAGCCCGTTGTTCTTCTTCTGCTTCGGCAGCAGGTAACGCTGCGCGATGCTGACCTTCTCGTCTTCCGTATAGCCCGACAGACGAATCACTTCCATCCGGTCGAGCAGCGGCGGCGGGATGTTCAGCGAGTTCGACGTCGCGACGAACATCACGTCCGACAGGTCGAAGTCGACTTCGATGTAGTGGTCGGCGAACGTGTGGTTCTGTTCCGGATCGAGCACTTCGAGCAGGGCCGACGACGGATCGCCGCGGAAATCCATGCCCATCTTGTCGACTTCGTCGAGCAGGAAGAGCGGATTGCGCACGCCGACCTTCGCGAGGCTTTGCAGGATCTTGCCCGGCATCGAACCGATATACGTGCGGCGGTGGCCGCGGATCTCGGCTTCGTCACGCACGCCGCCGAGCGCCATCCGGACGAACTTGCGGTTCGTCGCACGGGCGATCGACTGACCGAGCGAGGTCTTGCCGACGCCCGGAGGCCCGACGAGGCACAGGATCGGCGCCTTGACCTTGTCCACGCGCTGTTGCACCGCGAGATACTCGAGGATCCGTTCCTTGACCTTCTCGAGGCCGAAGTGATCCTCGTCGAGCACCTGCTCGGCGTTCGACAGGTCGTTGTTGACCTTGCTCTTCTTGCGCCACGGCAGGCCGATCAGCGTGTCGATGTAGTTGCGCACGACGGTGGCTTCCGCCGACATCGGCGACATCAGCTTCAGCTTCTTCAGCTCGGCGTCGGCCTTCTTCTTGGCTTCCTTCGGCATGCGCGCGGCGTTGATGCGCTTCTCGAGTTCCTCGAGATCCGCGCCTTCCTCGCCTTCGCCCAGTTCCTTCTGGATCGCCTTGACCTGCTCGTTCAGGTAGTACTCGCGCTGGCTCTTTTCCATCTGGCGCTTCACGCGCCCGCGGATGCGCTTTTCGACCTGCAGGATGTCGATCTCGGCTTCGAGTTGCGCGAGCAGGTGCTCGAGGCGCTCGATGACCGGGAACATTTCGAGGATGTGCTGCTTCTGGTCGAGCTTCAGCGGCAGGCGCTCGGCGATCATGTCGGCGAGACGGCCCGCTTCGTCGATGCCCGACAGCGACGTGAGGATCTCCGGCGGGATCTTCTTGTTCAGCTTCACGTACTGGTCGAACTGCGACACGATCGCGCGACGCAGCGCTTCCGTCTCGGCGCTGTCGGCGTGATCGGGCTCGAGCGGCATCACTTCGCAGGAGAACTGCGTCTCCTGTTCTTCGATGGACAACGCCTTCGCGCGCTGCAGGCCCTCGACGAGCACCTTCACGGTGCCGTCCGGCAGCTTCAGCATCTGCAGAATGTTGGCGATACAACCGACCTCGTACATGTCCTTTTCGGTCGGTTCGTCCTTGGCCGCGGTTTTCTGGGCGACGAGCATGATGTGCTTGCCGCCTTCCATCGCTGCTTCGAGGGCCTTGATCGATTTCGGCCGGCCCACGAAGAGCGGAATGACCATGTGCGGGAAAACGACGACGTCCCGCAGCGGCAGCAGCGGGAGCGTGATGCGTTCCGGCGGGAGAAGTTGGGTGCCTGACATTTCATTTCCCCATGAGTGGAATCAATTGTTCGGTAATTGAGGCCGCCACAACGAATTGCAAGCCTTCAAGTGCGGGAAATATTCGGTAAGAAAGTAACCACCGCGTGTCGAGTCAGAGTTACCCACAAGATAAACGAAAAAAAGCCGCCCACGGACTCATGAACGGCCTTTTTCGCTGAACATCGTCGGCAAGCCGGTCAGTTCGAACCCGCCACCTTCGGCGTGTCCTCGTAGATCAGCAAGGGCTTGCCGTCCCCATCGATGACGTTCTCGTCGATGATGACTTTGCTGACCCCTTTCATCGTCGGCAGCTCGTACATCACGTCGAGCAACGCCTGTTCGATGATCGAACGCAAACCGCGCGCGCCGGTCTTGCGGCGGATCGCCTTGCGGGCGACTGCCTGCAATGCGCCCGGCCGGATTTCCAGCTCGACGCGCTCCATCGCGAACAGCTTGTGATACTGCTTGACGAGCGCATTCTTCGGCTCGACCAGGATCTTCATCAGCGCGACTTCGTCGAGCTTGCCGAGCGTCGCGACCACCGGCAGGCGGCCGATCAATTCGGGGATCAGACCGAATTTGATCAGATCTTCCGGTTCCGTTTCGCGCAGCACTTCGCCCGCGTCGCGTTCCTGCTTGCTCTTGACCGTCGCGCCGAAGCCGATGCCGGTTTTCTCGGTACGATCGGTGATCACCTTTTCGAGACCGTCGAACGCGCCGCCGCAGATGAACAGGATGTTGGTCGTGTCGACCTGGATGAAATCCTGGTTCGGATGCTTGCGGCCGCCCTGCGGCGGCACCGACGCCATCGTGCCCTCGACGAGCTTCAGCAGCGCCTGCTGGACGCCCTCGCCCGACACGTCGCGCGTGATCGACGGGTTGTCCGACTTGCGGCTGATCTTGTCGATTTCGTCGATGTAGACGATCCCGCGCTGGGCCTTGTCGACCTCGTAGTTGCAGTTCTGCAACAGCTTCTGGATGATGTTCTCGACGTCCTCGCCGACGTAGCCGGCTTCGGTCAGCGTCGTCGCATCGGCGATCACGAACGGCACGTTGAGCAACCGCGCGAGCGTCTGCGCGAGCAGCGTCTTGCCGGAGCCCGTCGGGCCGATCAGCAGGATGTTGCTCTTCGACAGCTCGACGTCGTCCTTCTTGTCGAGATGCTTCAGGCGCTTGTAGTGGTTGTACACGGCCACCGCGAGGATCTTCTTCGCGCGCTCCTGGCCGATCACGTACTGATCGAGGATGTCGCGAATTTCCTGCGGGCTCGGCAGATCCGACCGGGACAGGCTGGCCTCGACGCCGGCGGCAGCCGCTTCGTCGCGAATGATCTCGTTGCAAAGGTCGATACATTCATCGCAGATGAACACCGACGGGCCCGCGATGAGTTTTTTCACCTCATGCTGGCTTTTCCCGCAAAACGAGCAATACAACAGCTTCTCGCTGTTCGAACCTTTTTTGTCCGCCATGAATGTAGAGCCTCCGGACAGGTAAATGACATGATACGCCGAATGCTCCGAACGCCGCGCCTAGGGCGCGACCGGAGCCGGCCGGATGCGCTTGCCGCAGAGGCTCGGGGCGTGCGGAACATAGCAGGGGCGCCGCGCGAATCGGGGCGGCACCCCACTTAAGTTTACGGGCGCTTCAGCAGCACCTGATCGATCAGCCCGTACGCCTTCGCGTCCTCGCTCGACATGAAGTTATCACGGTCGGTGTCGCGCGCGATGCGCTCGACGTCCTGGCCCGTATGCTGCGCGAGCAGGTTGTTCAACCGTTCCTTCAGGTAGAGGATCTCGCGCGCCTGGATCTCGATGTCGGATGCCTGGCCGCGCGCGCCGCCCAGCGGCTGGTGAATCATCACGCGCGAATTCGGCAGCGCGAAGCGCTTGCCCTTCGCACCCGACGCGAGCAGGAACGCGCCCATGCTGGCCGCGAGGCCCATGCACAGGGTCGACACGTCCGGCTTGATGAACTGCATCGTGTCGTAGATCGCCATCCCGGCCGACACCGAGCCGCCCGGGCTGTTGATGTAGAGGCTGATGTCCTTGTCGGGATTCTCGCTCTCGAGGAACAGCAATTGCGCGACCACGAGATTGGCGGTCTGGTCGTTCACTTCGCCGACCATGAACACCAGGCGCTCCTTCAGGAGACGCGAATAGATATCGTACGAACGCTCGCCGCGGCCGCTCGTTTCGACGACGATCGGCACCAGCCCCAGCGCTTGCGCCTCGAAACCCTGCGGCGCGTTCGAAGCAAGCATGTCCAGCAATTCAGCGCGAGTGATCATTCAATGAACCTTGTTCGAATGGAAAATTGAACGGTAGGAAGCCGCCCGCTCAATCGCCATATTAATGGCAACCGTGCGCTTGACGTAAAAACGGCGTGCGGGCCGTCGCTCCGACAGCCGGCACGCCGCTAGAGCGACACTTACGCTTGCGCCGATGCGCTCGCGAGTGCCTCGAAGCTCACTTCCTTGTCCGTCACCTTGGCCTTGCCCAGCACGAAATCGACGACGTTGCTTTCAACGACGAACGCTTCCATCTCGGCGAGGCGCTGCTGGTTGGAATAATACCAGCGGACCACTTCCTTCGGGTCTTCGTAGCTCTTCGCGAACTCGTCGACTTCCGCGCGGATCTGTTCCGGCTTCGCTTCGAGGCCGTTCGACTTCACCAGCTCGGCCAGCACGAGGCCCAGCTTCACGCGGCGCTCCGCCTGCTCGGCGAACATCTCGGCCGGGATCGGTGCGTCCTTCGCGTTCGGCACGCCGCGCTGCGCCAGGTCCTGGCGAGCCATTTCGACGAGACGTTGCTGGTCCTGCTCGATCAGCGCCTTCGGCACGTCGAGTTCGGAAATCTTCAGCAGCGCGTCCATCACCTGGTTCTTGACGATCGACTGCGTGCGGCGCTTCGCTTCGCGCTCGAGGTTTTCCTTGATCTCGGCGCGCATCTTCGTGAGGTCGCCGTCTTCGATACCGAGCGACTTCGCGAATTCGGCGTCGATTTCCGGCAGGTGCGGCCACTCGATCTTCTTCATCGTGACCGTGAACTGCGCCGTTTTGCCGGCGACGTCCTTGCCGTGGTAGTCATCCGGGAACTTGAGGTCGAACGTACGCTGTTCGCCGACCTTCAGGCCCAGCGCCGCCGTTTCGAATTCCGGCAGCATGCGGCCTTCGCCGAGCACGAACGGGAAATCTTCGGCCGTGCCGCCCTGGAACGCGACGTCGTCGATCTTGCCGACGAAGTCGACCGTCACGCGGTCGCCGTCCGTCGCCGCGGTGTCAGCACCGCCGTCGCCGTGCTCGCCGGCTTCGCCGCGTGCGTGGTAGTGCACGCGCTGCTTGCGCAGGATGTCCAGCGTGCGGTCGATTTCGGCGTCGCCGATCGACGTCGTCGAGCGTTCGACTTCAGCCGTCGCCAGATCGCCGATCTTCACTTCCGGGTAGACCTCGAACGTCGCGTCGAACGCGTACGCATCTTCGGCTTGTTCCTGCTTCGGCTCGAAGCTCGGCTGGCCGGCGACGCGCAGGTTTTCCGCGCGGCTGATCGTGAAGAATTCCTGGCCGATCTTGTCGCTCAGCACTTCCGCCTCGACCTGACCCGAGTACTGTTGCGCGACCATCTTCAGCGGCACCTTGCCCGGGCGGAAACCCGGCATGCGAACGTTCTTCGCGAGTTTCTGGATGCGGGCGTCGATTTCCTTCTGCACGGTGTCTTTCGGCAAAGAAATCGTCACGCGGCGTTCAAGCTTGCCGAGGTTCTCAACAACGTTAGCCATGGCTTCAATCGTCCTAAAATTATTCGAGCGAATCGGGTTTTCCTTGCCGTGCCTGCCTGCAGCGTGAGGTGCGTCGCACTCACACGCCGCGCCGGAGCGCCACGCCATCCCTGCACGCGCCGAATGGCTAGCGCAAGCGGCTCGGAGCACGGCTTTGGCCGGAAGAATCGACTATTCTAGCAAACAATTTTCCTCGTACCGCCAGATCGGCGCGACTCGCGTGTGTCCCGCTCCATCGACGGCCCGTCGCACGACCCTGCACGCGGATCGCCGCTATGCCGAACGGCGTATCCACCCCGGGCCCACCATCCTGTAAGCTCCGATAGCGTGTGAGCCACCTGCGTGGCCCGACTCTTCTTTCTTCACACCAATCACGCCTTCCGGAGACACCATGCCGCAACACCCGTCCGCGCCTGTCGTCGTCATCGCGCCCGATTCGTTCAAAGGCTCGCTTTCCGCCGAGCAGGTCGCGGACGCGATCGCCACCGGCATTCGCCGCGCCCGGCCCGACGCCGTGGTGCGCTGCTGCCCGATGGCCGACGGCGGCGAAGGCACGCTCGACGCGATGCTGGCGGGCGGCGGCACGCGGCGCACGCTGCGGGTGGCCGGCGCGTCGCTGGCGGCGCGCGACGCGGCGGTGGGCGTGATCGATGCGCGCACCGCGATCGTCGAGACGGCCGAGATCGTCGGCATTACCGACCCGGTCGGCATGAGCGTGCCGGTCGACGCGCGCAGCACGCGCGGAATGGGCGAGGCGATCCGCGCGCTGCTCGACGACGGCGTGCGCCGCTTCTTCGTCGCGCTCGGCGGCAGCAGCACCAACGACGCGGGCGCCGGGCTGCTCGCGGGCCTCGGCCTGCAGTGCTTCGACGCGGGCGGCCAGCCGGTCGAGCCCGTGCCGTCGCGGCTCGCCGACATTGCGCGGATCGACGCGTCGGGGCTCGATCCGCGTCTGAAGGAAACGGAATTCGTCGGCATGTCCGACGTGGACAACCCGCTGACGGGCGCGCATGGCGCCACCGCCGTGTTCGGTCCGCAAAAGGGCGTGACGGCCGCGCAGGTCGCGCTCCTCGATGCGGCCCTCGCCTGCTTCGCCGACCTGCTCGAAGCCGCGCTCGACCGCCGCGGCCGCGATCTGCCGGGCGCGGGCGCCGCGGGGGGCCTCGGTTTCGCGCTGCACATGCTCGGTGCACGCTTCGAGGCCGGTGCCGAAGTGGTGGCGCGCCAGGTCGGGCTCGACGCCGCCCTGGCCGGCGCCGATTGGCTGATCACCGGCGAAGGCCGCTCCGATGTGCAGACGCTGCACGGCAAGGCGCCGTTCATCGCGTGCCGCCACGCGCGGGCCGCCGGCGTGAGCGCATCGCTGCTGTCGGGCGCGGTCGACCCGGCCGCGCTGCCGCGCCTGTCCGAGCATTTCGCCGGCTGTTTTTCGCCGGCGCCCGGGCCGATCACGCTCGACGTCGCGATCCGCGACGCGGCCAACCTGCTCGCGAACGAAGCAGAACAGTTGACACGCCTGAAGTACGGTGCACACTGACCGTTGACCCGAGCGCGCGATACAGGAACAATCGGGCCCGCCCTTTTTCTTCAGGATTCGACATGAAAGGCCGTTCAGCCGGGCTCGATCAGTTTCTGACCTATCGCCTCCATGCGCTCACGAAGCGTTCCGACCGCGGGATCGGCGAGGTGTACCGGCACAAGCTCGACATCTCGCTGCCCGAGGCGCGCGTGATCGCCGCCGTCGGCGCGTTCGGCCCGTTCTCGATCATGGATCTCGCGCGCCACACCAATCTCGACAAGAGCCAGGCAAGCCGCGCGGCCGAAGCCCTGCTGCGTCAGGGGCTGCTAGAGCGCAGCGCGAGCGAGGAAGACGGCCGGATCGTGCTGATCGCGCTGACCCCTGACGGCCGCGCGCTGCATCGCAAGATCATGCCGATCGTGCGCAAGTGGAACGACGGCTTGCTCGCGTGCCTGTCCGACAGCGAACGTCAGACGTTCGAGCGGCTGCTCGACAAGGTCGTTGCGCACGCAGTCGAACGCGACGACTGAGCCGAATGTCGGCCTCGGCATCGCCGGTTCGCCGGTTTGCCGAGCACTGCCGGCAGCATTGATCCGAGGAATCGTACAGGTCGCCCGGGTCGCGTCACGCGCGATCCGGGCGGCCTGTCTTGCATCATGCGGCGGCATCGCGCGAAGCGCGCGGGGTCACGTTGCCGGCGTTGCCGACGGCCGCTAATTCAGCGGCCTCGTGTGCATTACAACCCGCTGTTCGCCGCGCGCTGACGCAACAATCCGAGCACCGCGTCGCAGTACGGCGTCGGCACGCCAAGCTTGCGGCCGAGTTCCGGAAACACGCCGAGGATCGGCCCGATCTCGAGCGAGCGCCCCGCCTCGAAATCCTGCAGCATCGACGTCTTGAACGCGCCGAGCTTGCGCGTGACCGCGATCCGCTCGGGGCCGCTCATCCCGGTGGACAAGCCGAGCTTCGCGCCGATCGAAGCCGCCTCCTCCATCATCCGCAGCGCGAGATCCTGCGTGAACGGATCGTCGAGCAACTGCTCGGCCGTCGACCCGGTCAATGCGCTCAGCGGGTTCATGTTCATGTTGCCCCACAGCTTCGTCCAGATCTCGGTCCGGATCGCGGGCGTCGACTCGACGTCGAAACCGCCGGCCGTGAGCGCCGCGGCGAACCGCGCCGTGGCCGTATCGAGCCGCGGATCGGGCGTGCCGACGATCAGCCGGTTGCCGCGCCCGCGGCGCACGACGCCCGGCGCGTCGGTACTCGACGACAGGTGCACGACGCAGCCGATCGCCTGCGCGGGCGGCAACGCGGCCGACACCGCACCGGCCGGATCGACCGCATCGAGCGGCACGCCGTCGAGCGCCCCTTCGAGCCCGTGCGTGAACCACCACGGCAGCCCGTTCATCGCCGCGACGATCACCGTATCCGGCCCGACCAGCGGCGCAATGCGCGCGGCCAGCGCCGGCAGCGCCTGCGCCTTCAGCGCGATCACCACGTAGTCCTGCACACCGAGCGCGGCCGCATCGTCGCTCGCGCGCACCGGCACCGACGCGGTTGCGCCCGCCTCGTCGATCACGCGCACGCCGTGCGTATTCAGCGCATCGAGCGTCGCACCGCGTGCGTATGCGCTCACGGTCATGCCGGCTTTCGACAACGCGGCCGCGAGCAATCCGCCGATCGCGCCGACCCCGACCACCGCCGCGCGCACCGACCCTGAATTCGTGTCGTTCATGATGAAATTCCGTCTCCCGGGAGCTGACGAGCATAACGCTCAATGGTTGCGGGCACAACCTTTCAGGCGGCGTACCGCGGATCGTGCGGTACGCGCTCGTGCCTCTCAGCGCGGCATGCCGCCCGCTTCCACCGCTTCGTCGTCGATCGCGCCGCTGCTCGCGCCGAGCACGCCGGCGATCTGGCTCTTGTCGTGCATGCCGAGCTTGCGGTACGCGCAGCGCAGATAGTGGCGCACGGTCGTCGGCGAGATCGCCATCTGCTGCGCGACTTCCTTGTGCGAACGGCCGGTGCCGTAATAGCGGATCGCCGCGAGCTCGCGCGGGCTCAGCCGGTCGAGCAGCGAGCGCGGCCGCGCCTCGATCTGGAACAGCCCCGCGACGGGCACGCACTGGATGCGCAGTGCGTCGCCGACGAACGGCCGGCCCGGCTGGCGCCGCAGGTGCGCGACGAGCGGCTCCGGCACGCGTGCACCGACCCAGGCCGGCCATTCGGTGCGCAGCACGTCGTCGAAACCGTGATCGGCATGGTGCAGCACACCGAAGTTGTCGCACAGCGCACGCGCCGCCGGCGCGACCGTGTCGGCGCGCTCGCGTTCGCGCGTGAGCTGCGCGGCGCGATTGATCGTCAAGGCGGCCGCGAGATGCGGAATGACTTCCTCGAAACGATGCGCGTCGTCGTCGCTGAACGGCCGGTTCAGGCCCTGACGGTAGATCGACACGAACGTCGTCAGGCCGAAGCGGCGATCGAGCGTACACACAAACATCAGTTGCGCGAGCCCGTACTTCACGCACCAGTCGCGAAACCGCCCATCGAGCCCCGGCTCGACGACCGACAGCCGCACCGCGCGGCCGTGCGCGCCGTGCAACGTGCGGTGCGCGAGCGGGTCGCAATCGCGCACGCGCTTCCAGTCGGTGAAGAACGCGTGCGGCAACCGGTACAAAAAGCTGTTGTGCATCACCGGGCCGGTCGGCACATGGGTCGCGACGCCCGTCCACGCGGCATCGAACGGAACGAGCGCCTGCAGCAGCGAAAAGAACCGGTATTCGAATTCGCCGATGGCGGACTGCGCGGCCACCGCGTACAGGTCGAGCAGCATCAGCCCGAGTGCGCGCTGCGCTGCGTCGCCGCGCGTGACGCCATCGAAATCGGCACGCCGGGACGGCAGCGGCGGCCACGCGCGTTCGTCGAGCACGATGGCGGCCGGCACGTCGCGCAGCGCGTCGAGATCCTGCCCGATATCCGTCGTGATCCTCACCTTCCGCTCTCCTGTCCGGTCGGGCTGCTGATGTGCGCAACGACACCGGCCGATTATAGCGAGCGACTTTTTTGGCGGGCCACGACGCCGGAACGCTCGCCAGCCCCATCCATTTGAACGGTACATCGCACGTTGCTGCTGCGCAGCACGGCGCGCGGCGGCATCGCGCGGCGTTCACGCCGCGCACCGCGGGTTTTCCGCACCGTTCATCTGGACGACTGTTCGACGGTTTTCCCGCTGCGGACACTGCGTCGCGATGACACCAACGACGCACCGATGCAGGAAGGTATGGAGAACCCCACGTGACGAGACCCCACTTCATCCGCACGGCCGCGGCCGCCGCGACGCTTGCCGTGTGCGGTGCCGCCGCGCATGCGCAGTCCACCCTCACGCTGTACGGCGCGCTCGACGCCGGCGTGCAATACCTGACGCACGCCGACGGGCACCATTCGGCCGTGCAGTTGCAGAACTACGGCATCCTGCCTTCGCAGTTCGGGATCAAGGGCCGTGAGGATCTCGGCGGCGGGTGGCGGGCGCTGTTCAAGCTCGAACAGGGCTTCAACGTCAACGACGGCGCCCCGACCGTGCGCGGCTACGCGTTCTTCCGCGGTGCATACGTGGGCATCGCTGGGCCGGTGGGCACCGTCACGCTCGGCCGCCAGTTCAGCGTGCTGTTCGACAAGACACTGTTCTACGACCCGCTCTGGTATGGGTCGTACAGCGGCCAGGGCGTGCTCGTGCCGATGAACGCGAACTTCATCGACCACTCGGTCAAATACCAGTCGCCGACGTTCGCCGGCTTCGACGTCGAAGCGCTCGCCGCGACCTCCGGCGTCGCGGGCAATACGCGCGCCGGGCGCGTGCTCGAGCTCGGCGGCCAGTACACGAGCAACGGCCTGTCGGCGAGCGCGGTGCTGCATCAGGCGCACGGCGACGTATCGGCGGCGGCCGATGCGTCCGCGCGGCGCCGCGAACTCGGCACGCTCGCCGCACGTTATGCGTTCGCCACGCTGCCGCTCACCGTGTATGCGGGCGTCGAACGCCTGACCGGCGACCTCGACGCGGCCCGCACGATCGTCTGGGGCGGTGCGCGCTACCTGACGTCGAGCGGGATCGGCCTGAACGCGGGCGTCTACCACACCGATTCGCGCACGCCGGCGATCGGCCACCCGACGCTGTTCATCGCGAGCACCACGTACGCGCTGTCCAAACGCACCGTCGCATACGTGAACCTCGGCTATGCGCGCAACAGCGGCCAGAGCTCGCAGACCGTCTACGAATACGACCCGACGCCGCTCGCCGGTGCGTCGCAGTTCGGCGCGATGGTCGGCATGTACCACCTGTTCTGATTCCCCCAACGAGATCCCGCCATGAAAACCCTCTCCCCCGATGCCGCCCTCCCGCCCGACGGCCGCGCGTCGACGTTCGCGCGCTCGACGCTCGTCGCGCTCGTCGTGTTCGCGGCCATCACGCCGCTGTTGCTGCTCGTGGCGCCCGCCGTCGCCGGTCAGCTCGCCACGCAGCTCGGCTTGTCCGCGTCGCAGATCGGCACCTACTTCTTCGTCGAACTCGGCGCGTTCAGCCTCGCGACCGTGCCGTCGTACCTGTGGCTCGGACGAGTCGACGCACGCCGCGTAGCGGCGTTCGCCGTCGCGCTGTTCGGCGCTGGCAACCTGCTGACTGCGCTGTGGATGCCGGGGTTTGCCGCGCTGCTCGCGCTGCGCGCCATCACCGCGCTCGGCGGCGGCTCGCTGATGGTGCTCTGCATGACGAGCGCGGCGACGAGCAGGAACAGCGACCGCGTGTACGGCCTGTGGGTCGTCGGCCAGTTGATCGCGGGCGCGATCGGCCTGTTCGTGCTGCCGCACGTGTTCGCCGCGTTCGGGCTGCGCGCGCTGTACATCGCGCTCGCCGTGCTCGCGCTGCTCGCGGCGCCGCTGTCGCGCGGCTTTCCGTCGTCGCTCGGCACGCGGACGGCATCCGCATATACGGCGCGCGGCGACGCGCCGCCGACGCCGCGCCGCTTCGTCGTGCTCGCCATCGGCGCGGTGCTGACGTTCTATCTCGCGATCGGCAGCGTATGGACGTTCGCGAGCCGCGCGGCGGCCGAGGCCGGGCTCGATCCGCAGTCGACCGGCAACGTGCTCGCAATCGCGAGCGTGATGGGGATCGCCGGCGCGGCGCTCGCGTCGTGCGCGGGCGGCCGGCTCGCGCGGCGCGCGATGCTGGCGGCGGGCTACGCGCTGCTCGCGGCGTCGCTCGTCGCGCTCGCCGCGATGCGTGACACCGGCGGCTACAGCGCGGCGATCTTCGCGTTCAAGTTCGCGTGGACCTTCGTGCTGCCGTTCGTTCTCGCGACGGTCGCGCAGATCGACACGTCGGGCCGCCTCGTCGCGACACTGAACTTCGTGATCGGCGCGGCGCTCGCCGCCGGCCCGCTGCTGGCCGGGCTGATGCTCGACGCCGGCGGCACGATGCGCGCGCTGTTCGCGGCCGCGACGGCCGTCGCGATCGTGTCGTTCGCCGCGCTGCGCCACATCGATCGCCGCGCGCGCCCTTCCGTTTCCTCCCAACCGTGACAGGTCACGCATCCATGAATCGCACTGCCTTTTTCACCGACGAACGCACTTTCTGGCATACCGGCGGCACGCACGCGTTGTTCTTCCCGGTCGGCGGCTGGGTCCAGCCCCCGTCGAGCGCGGGCTACGCGGAATCGCCCGATTCGAAGCGCCGCTTCCTGTCGCTCGTGCAGGCGTCGGGCCTGGCCGCGCGGCTCGACCTGCACGGCGCCGAACCCGCGACCACCACCGACCTGCTGCGCATTCATCCGGCGCACTATCTCGACGCGTTCCGCGCGCTGAGCGACGCGAACGGCGGCGACCTCGGCGATCTCGCGCCATTCGGCAAGGGCAGCTACGAGATCGCCGCGCTGTCGGCCGGTCTCGCGATCGCGGCGGTCGATGCGGTCGTCGGCGAGCGCGCGGCGAATGCGTTCTCGCTGTCGCGGCCGCCCGGCCATCACTGCCTGCGCGACCGCCCGATGGGCTTCTGCATGCTCGCGAACATCCCGATCGCGATCGAGGCTGCCCGCGCGAAGTACGGCATCGAGCGCGTCGCGGTGATCGACTGGGACGTGCATCACGGCAACGGCACGCAGTCGATCTACTACGACGATCCGGATACGCTGACGATCTCGCTGCACCAGGACCGCTGCTTCCCGCCCGGCTACAGCGGCGCGGACGATCGCGGCGAAGGCGCCGGCGTCGGCGCGAACCTGAACGTGCCGCTGCTCGCGGGCAGCGGCGACGACGCATACCGGTATGCGTTCGAGCGGATCGTGCTGCCGGCGCTGGCGCGTTTCCGCCCCGAGCTGATCGTCATCGCGAGCGGCCTCGACGCGAGCGCGGTCGATCCGCTCGCGCGCATGCAGTTGCATACCGACAGCTACCGGTTCATGACCCGTGCGGTGAAAGAAGCCGCACAACGCCATTGCGGCGGGCGGCTCGTGATCGTTCACGAAGGCGGCTATTCGGAGGCGTACGTACCGTTCTGCGGGCTGGCGATCGTCGAGGAACTGGCCGGCGTGCGCACCGAGGTCGCCGATCCGATGCTCGACCTGGCGATCGCGCAGCAGCCGGGCGAGCGGTTCGTCGCGTTCCAGCGCGAGCTGCTCGACGAACTGGCCGTGTCGTTCGGGTTGTAACGCGCGCTGACAAACGATACCGGGCCGGCATGCGCCGGCCCTTGCGCGATCGGTACGGATGGGGTTTCCTGTGTCTTTACCCCTGTTCCGGCCCGAGGCCGCACTTTTCCGATGAAATCGTCCCCGCGCGATAACAACGACACCGCCAAAACGCGCCGCCAGCCGTCGAAGCTGGCCCTGAACATCGCCGCCGTGACGGTCGGCCTCATCACGTTCGCGATCGGCGCGGCGTGGGTGATCTATAGCTGGATCGTCGATCGCGAAGCGCAGTATTTCGCGATTCCGCTGGTGTTCTCGGTGCCGGTGATCGTGGCCGTCGCGATTCGCAGCTTCTGGGAATAGGCGTGCCGGAAACGACGAAGCGCCGCGGTCGAGCGACGCGAGGCGCTTCGTATCGCGCTCGTTTCAACCGAAGCGGTACGCTCCGCGATCCGCGTGCCAGCGAGTCACAGGCCGGGACGCGGGCACGGATTGGGGGCTGCGCCCTGATATCCGCCGGCGACGGCACCTAGCGCGGCGCCCGCCAGCGACGTGCCGAGCGCTTTCAACACACCCTCCGTCGACAGCGGCTCGCCGCTCGACATCACACGCCCCGAGTACGCGGAGCATGCGGACGACGATGCAACCGTCTTCACGGGTGTGGCGCTCCACGCGACGTTGTCGGCAGGCGTATTGGCGAAGGCCGGCGCGGCCAGCAGCAGCGCGAGAACGGAAATCGGGATGCGTACGGTGTGTTTCATCGGCGGCCCCTTGTGTCGTTGTACTGCTTGTACGAAAAGTGGCCACGATATTACACGCGGCCGGCTTGTCGGACGAGGCCGGATGCCGGGCGACGAAACCGGCGTCAATAAAAAAGCGCTGCGGTCAGCCGACCGGCAGCGCTTTTTCGCGAACGCCCCCGACGGGGACACGTTCGACTTCTGGTGCGTGAGGCCGGACTCGAACCGGCACACCCTTGCGGGCGTCAGGACCTAAACCTGGTGCGTCTACCAATTTCGCCACTCACGCGCATTTCCGTCGCCTGACCGCACGGGACGCAAGATGCGTGCTCCACGCGCCCGGGACCGCTCGGGACACGTCAGCCAGCCCGAAAACCGGCACGCCCGATCAGGCGAGCGCGAGATTCTACCCGATCCGTGCGGCCTTGTCTCGCCCCGCCGGCGCCCGTCGTGCCGCGGTGCTAGAATGCCGCGCTCGACGTTTCGGCAGCGCGCCGCCGCGCGTCCCCCGAACCCGCCCCACCCGATTGAGCCCGTGAACTTCGACGACTACTGTCAGCAAAAGGCCGCCCCCGCAGGTTCCAGCGTCTACTACGCGCTGCGCCAGGCGCCGCTCGCCACGCAGCCGCGCCTGACCGCGCTGTTCGCGCTGCGCCGCGAACTCGAGGAAACCGTCAAGGAAACCAGCGATCCGACCATCGGGCACACGAAGCTCGCGTGGTGGCACAAGGAACTCGCGGCGCTGGCCGACGGACAACCGTCGCACCCCGTCACGAAGGCGCTCGCACAGCATCACCCGGCGATCGCCGTCGAGGCCGATGCGCTGCGCACGCTCGTCAACGGTTACGGGATGGACCTCGAACAGGCGCGCTACCTCGATTTCGCGAACCTGCAGCGCTATATCGCGCAGGTCGGCGGCACCTTCGCGTCGCTGGTCGCCCGCGCCAGTTCGGCGAACCCGGCCGCCCCGCAACCGTGGGCCGCGGACGTCGGCCGCGCGCTGATGCTCGCGCAATTCGTGCAGGAACTCGGCAACGACGCGCGCCACGGCCGCATCTATCTGCCGATCGACGAACTGCAGCGCTACGACGTGACCGCGGCCGATCTGCTGAACCGCCGCTACAGCCCGGCATTCACCGAATTGCTGCAATTCCAGACGACCCGCGCGCGCGACGCGCTCGCGGCAGCCGATGCGGCGATTCCCGCCGCCGAACGCCGCGCGCAGCGCACGCTGCGCGCGCAGATCGCGCTGGCCGGCGCGCTGCTCGACGAAATCGCGCGCGACGGCTACCAGGTGCTGCACCAGCGCATCGCGCTGACGCCGATCCGCAAGCTGTGGATCGCGTGGCGCGCCGCGCGCCGCCGTTAAGCGGCGCGCATCACGCCTTCAGCAGCGGCAGCGTGTCGAAACGCTGCTGCAGCACGCGCGTCGCGTCGAGCCCCCACCACGGCCCGAGCACGGTCGCGTAAAGCTGGCGGAAATCGACCGCGACCGGCAGGTTGCCGTTGCCGTCGAGCCGCCCGAGCGCCGGCGGCGCACCGTACAGCCCGCCCGCCACGCGGCCGCCCATCACGAAATGCGGGGCGGCCGTGCCGTGATCGGTGCCGTTGCTCTGGTTCTCGCGCACGCGCCGCCCGAATTCCGCATACGTCATCACGAGCGTCTCGTTCCAGCGCCCCAGTTCGATCAGCGCTGCGCGCATCGCGCTCATCCCTTCCGCGAACTGCTTGAGCAGCGCGGCGTGCTGCCCCGGCTGGTTCTGATGCGTGTCGAAGCCGTTGAGCGTCAGGCGCAGCACCGCGACACCGTCCTGCGCGCCGGGCCCGGACGCTTCGCACGCGGCCAGCACCTGCATCGCGGTCTTCACCGACGTGCCGAACGCACCGGCCGGAAACGCCGTCCTGAATTCCCGCATGCCGCCGCGCGGGCGCAGCCGGTCGGCCGCCTTCACGATGTCGTTCTCGACGTCGATGATGTGCGCGAGCGCCGGGTTCTGCTCGCGCAGCGACGACGGCTCGGCGAGCCGGGCCGCACGGATGAACTGCGCGGGATTGACGAGCGCGATCGCGCGCGCGCCATTCGACAGCGGCCCCATCTCGGCGCTGCCGAGCACGACGCCGTCCGCCGCGAAACCGGGCGGCACGGGCGCCTGCGCGAACGTGCGCGTGAGCCAGCGTTCGTGCAGGTACTGATCCGAGCGCGATGCGGTGTCCCAGATCTCGATCGAGCGGAAATGCGACAGGTTCGGCTGCGGATAGCCGACACCCTGCACGACCGCGACCTGCCCGTCGCGCCACAGCGGCATCAGCGGCGCGAGCGACGGGTGCAGCCCCGTCTGCGCGTCGAGCTGCAGCACCTGCTCGCGCTTGATGCCGATGCCGCGCCGGAACGAGTAGTACAGCGGGTCCGCGTACGGCACCACCGTGTTGAGGCCGTCGTTGCCGCCCTTCAGCTCGACGAGGATCAGCACGTTCGCATACCCGGCCGCCGGCTTTCGCCCGGCCTGCGGCGCGGCGGCCGCCATCGCGGGCGCCTGCCACATCGACACGCCGGCCGCCGCCGCGGCGCCCGTCAGCGTCAGAAAATCACGTCGGTTCATCGCACGTCCTTTGGTTCGCCGCCCGGCGCCTTTGCCGCGGCGGCCGCCCGCTTCGTCGTTGTTCGGATCATTTCAGTTGATAGGCCGGATCCATCAGCAGCGCCTCGAGATACGCGCTGCCGGTCGAATCCGTGTCGATCGCCGCGACCGGCGAGAGTTGCAGCACCGCGTGCTGCAACTGCAGCTCGGTCGATAACCCCGCGATCGCCTGCGGCCGCGCACGATACTGGGCGAGCCAGCGCTCGAGGTCGAAACGCAAGCCGCCGCGCGCCGGCTTCGCGGGCATGCCGCGCTGGCCGGCGGCGGACGCCGCGCTGGCCACCGGCATCGCATGCGCATGCGCGTTCGGCGACGGCGGAATCCCACGGGCCGGCGGGCGCATGCCGGCCGTCTCGGTCGCGCGGAACAACTGCTCGACGAACTGCTTGCGCGACAGCAGCGTGGTGCTGTTGATCCACAGCGCGCCGCCCGGCCAGCCCTTCACGTTCGGCGGATAGAACAGGTTCTGTCCGAGCGTGCGCACGGTGTTCGCGAGCATCTGCGGATCGCCGTACGCCACGTCGAACAGTCGCACCGACCCGACCACGAATTCCGCCGGCGACTTGACCAGCACGCCGCGGTTGCGCGGATCCCAGAACGCGTCGGTCGACCACAGCGCGGCGAGCGCCGCGCGAATATCGTAGCCGCTCGCGCGAAACCGCTCGGCCACCGCGTCGAGCGCACGCGGCTCCGGCGTATCGGACACGAACTCGCGCCACAGCTTGCCGGCGATGAAGCGCGCGGTGCCCGGCCGCTTCAGCAGGATGTCGAGAAAGCCGTCGCCGTCGAACGGCCCGGTTTCGCCGAGGATCGTCTTGTCGCCGGCATCGTGCCATTCGGGCCGCACCGCGAAGCGCAGCGTGTCGGGATCGACCGTCCAGCCCGTCATCGCGCGCGCGGCCTCGGTCACGTCGTATTGCGTGTAATGCCCTTCGCCGAGCGTGAACAGCTCCATCACCTCGCGCGCGAAATTCTCGTTCGGACGACCCTTGCGATTGCTCGCGCCGTCGAGATACTGCAGCATCGCCGGATCCTTCGCGACCGCGTGCAGCAGCGTGCCGAAGTTGCCGAGCGCCTCGCGGCGAAACAGCGCGTTCTGCGCGGCCATCGTCTGCGGATAAGACACCTTGTCCTGCCCGGACGTGAAATGCCCGTGCCAGAACAGCGTCATGCGCTCGGTGAGCGGCGACGGCGTCGCGACCATCTCGTTGACCCAGGCCGCACGCAACGTGTCGTAGCGGCGATTGCGCTCGCGCTGCTCGTCGCGCCGCATCTCGGGCGTCAGTGCCTGGCGCTGCGCACGCGTCGGCGGCGGCTCGGCGAGCCAGTCGGGCCACGTCGTGACGGGTTCGCGTCGCGCGCTGCCGAGCGTATCGGCCACGACCTGCGCACGCGTCATGCCGACGATGCGCGCGACCTCGGCGGGAGCGGGAGAGAAACCGGTGCGACTGAGGAAAAACAGCGCGTCGTCGGCATCGAGCGGCGACTGCATGGCAGGCGACGGCGCCGGTGCGGCAGCGTTCGCTTTCATCGTCATGGACTCCCGGAACGCACCGGCGGTGCGGATGCCCGTACAACGGCATTCGGCAGCCGAAAGTTGACGGAAAAAGTGCTACGAATTCTTTCCGCGCGGAGATTTCCGCGCAAGGCGAACGACGGCACGGATCAGCGCTTGTACAACTCGCGAACGGCGTCTTCGATGTGCTGGCGCAACAGGTGTCGCTCTTCGGGCGTCATGTGCCCGTCGCGACGGCGCTGTTCGAGATCGGGAGGCACGGCGGAACGGACCGTCATGTCGGCGGCGCGATCGGGCTGCGGCGCCTTGCCGCGCGGCAGCTTGCGCGACGATGCGCCCTGCTCGGGGCGCTGCGCATAGGCGGGGTTCGACGCATACGGACCGGCAAGTGCGATCGTCAGCATCAGTGCAATCCGGGCAGATCGCATGACCGTCCTCGCTTCTTTGGTCGATTTGTTCCCTTCGTCACGCGGCAACCGGCTACCTCTGGTACTTGAAAAACCCTGCGGAATTCGGGTGTGCAAAGATGAAAGATGGAGTGCTGGGGAGTATCTAACGAATTTCGGCTTCGAGTAAAGGAATCTCTATAGCGTGCCTTTACTCGGTGCGACACTACGGGTAAATTTTGTAACCGACTGTAACGCACGAAAACACGCGGCCGTGCGCCAATTCCCATTCGCGATAAGATGCCGATCATGGAAACGAAAAACCCCTCGAAGATTCTCGTTGTCGACGACGACCCCCGCCTGCGCGACCTGCTGCGCCGCTATCTCGGCGAACAGGGTTTCAACGTCTATGTCGCGGAAAACGCAACCGCGATGAACAAGCTCTGGGTACGCGAGCGTTTCGACCTGCTCGTGCTCGACCTGATGCTGCCCGGCGAAGACGGCCTGTCGATCTGCCGCCGGCTGCGCGGCAGCAACGACCGCACGCCGATCATCATGCTCACCGCGAAGGGCGAGGATGTCGATCGCATCGTCGGCCTCGAGATGGGCGCCGACGATTACCTGCCGAAGCCGTTCAACCCCCGCGAACTGGTCGCGCGCATTCATGCGGTGCTGCGCCGCCAGGCGCCGGCCGAACTGCCGGGTGCGCCGTCGGAAACCACCGAGGTGTTCGAGTTCGGCGAATTCTCGCTGAATCTCGCCACGCGCACGCTGACCAAGTCCGGCCAGGAAATTCCGCTGACCACCGGCGAATTCTCGGTGCTGAAAGTGTTCGCGCGTCACCCGCGCCAGCCGCTGTCGCGTGAGAAGCTGATGGAGCTCGCACGCGGCCGCGAATACGAAGTGTTCGACCGCAGCCTCGACGTGCAGATCTCGCGCCTGCGCAAGCTGATCGAACCGGATCCGGGCAGCCCGCGCTTCATCCAGACCGTCTGGGGTCTCGGCTACGTGTTCATTCCGGACGGCGCCGCCTGAGCTTTTTCCTTCCCGGTTTCGCCCCGCCCACGGCCCGTCCCATGCGTATCGACCGGCGCCTTCTGCAGCTCGCGTTCGGCGGGCTGTTCTGGCGCACCTTCCTGCTGATCGCGCTGCTGATCTCGGTCAGTCTCGCCGCGTGGTTCCAGAGCTTTCGCGTGATCGAACGCGAGCCGCGTGCGCAGCGCGTCGCGCTCCAGCTCGTCGCGGTCGTGAAGCTTACGCGCACCGCCCTGCTCTATTCCGATCCCGACTTGCGGCGCGCGCTGCTGCAGGATCTCGAGAGCAACGAGGGCGTGCGCGTGTACCCGCGCGAGAAAACCGACAAGTTCAAGCTGCAGCCCGACGAATCGCTGAACCGCCTGATCGAACACGATATCCGCAGCCGCCTCGGCGACGATACCGTGATCGCGCAGTCGGTCAACGACATTCCCGGCGTATGGATCAGCTTCAAGATCGACGACGACGATTACTGGGTCGCACTCGATCGCGACCAGCTCGACAACGTCACGGGCCTGCAGTGGGCCGGCTGGGGGCTGTTCGCGCTCGCGTTGTCGCTGTTCGGCTCCGCGTTCATCACGAGCCTCGTGAACCGGCCGTTCTCGCGGCTCGCGCTCGCCGCGCGCCAGGTCGGTTCGGGTCAGGCGCCCGAGCCGCTGCCCGAGCGCGGGATGGGCGTCGCGGCCGATACCAACCGCAGCTTCAACCAGATGGTGCGCGACCTCGAACAGCTCGAGGCCGATCGCGCGCTGATGCTCGCGGGCATCTCGCACGACCTGCGCACGCCGCTCGCGCGGCTGCGGCTCGAAACCGAGATGAGCCCGTCCGACCAGGCGACCAAGGACGCGATGGTCGACGACATCGAACAGATGGACCGCATCATCGCGGCCTTCATCGACTATGCGCGCCCGTCGCAGCGCAAGCCCGAGCCCGTCGACCTGTCGTCGGTCGCGCAGGACGTCGCCGCGCGCGTGTCGGGCGAGGACGGCGTCGAGATCCGCACGCGGCTCGCGCCGAGCGCGATCATCGAAGCCGACGAGACCGACATGCGGCGCGTGATCGGCAACCTCGTCGAGAACGCGCGCAAGTACGGCCAGAGCAAGCAGGACGGCATCTCGCGCATCACGCTCGAGACGCGCGTGTCGCATGCGCGCGTCGAGCTGTCGGTAAGCGACGAAGGCCCCGGCATCCCCGAGGATCAACTGCCGCTCGTGATGCGGCCGTTCTATCGCGTCGACACCGCGCGCACCAAGGCGGACGGCACGGGCCTCGGAATGGCGATCGTACTGCGGCTCGTCGGCCGCTACCGCGGCGCGCTGCGCCTGCGCAACCGCCACCCGGAAGCCGGCCTCGAAGTCACGCTCGAATTCCCCGGCGCCGGCAAGGCGCGTGCGACCGCATGACACGTTCGCGCACGCATCTTGCGCGTCACACTATCGATCCGGTTGACAAAAGCTATGAGGATCGTTAGTCAAAATCTATTGAAGCGCTACTTTAATAGTGTTATAGTCGTACCCATGCTGTCACATCATCGTTGCAGCACCGAGGTAGTTTGACTCAGTCTTCTTCCCAACTCACACAGGAGTATCCGCATGAAAACCGTGGGCGATAAACTCGAAGCTTTCACCGTCGTAGCCGCGAAGCCGGGCTTCAATAATCACGAGGAAAACGGCCAGTCGGCGTTCGAGACCGTCACCGAAGCGTCGTTCCCGGGCAAGTGGAAGATCATCTACTTCTATCCGAAGGATTTCACGTTCGTGTGCCCGACGGAAATCGTCGAGTTCGCGAAGCTCACGAAGCAGTTCGAAGAGCGCGACGCCGTCCTGCTCGGCGGCAGCTCGGACAACGAATTCGTCAAGCTCGCATGGCGCCGTGAGCACAAGGACCTCGACAAGCTGAACCACTACTCGTTCGGCGACGTCAAGGGCGAGCTGATCGACCAGCTCGGCGTGCGCGACAAGGAAGCCGGCGTGGCCCTGCGTGCAACGTTCATCGTCGATCCGGACAACACGATCCAGCACGTTTCGGTGAACAACCTGAACGTCGGCCGCAGCCCGGAAGAAGTCCTGCGCATTCTGGACGGCCTGCAAACGGACGAACTGTGCCCGTGCAACCGTGCAGTCGGCGGCGCAACGCTGTAAGCGCATCGATGCACGAAGCCCGCGGCGCACGTCCTGCCTGCGGGCTTTTTTAACGGCCAACCCATAGGAGATATCAATGGAATTCATCGACTCGATTAAGGCACGTATCCCCGACTACGCGAAGGACATTCGCCTGAATCTCGACGGCACGATCTCGCGCTCGTCGCTCGAAGGCACCGACGCGGTCGGCGTGGCGCTGGCGGCGGCCATCGCGGCGAAGAGCACGGTGCTGGTCAAGACGATCCGCGAAGCCGGCGTGCTGTCGCCCGAGGAGACGAACGCCGTGCTGACGGCGGCCGCGCTGATGGGGATGAACAACACCTGGTATCCGTATGTCGAGATGGCCGACGACGCCGACCTGAAGACGCAGCGCGCCGAATTGCGGATGGGCGCGTATGCGACGCACGGCGGCGTCGACAAGCGCAAGTTCGAGATGTACGCGCTGGCCGCGTCGATCGTCGGCAAGTGCCACTTCTGCGTGAAGTCGCACTATGCGCTGCTGAAGAACGAGCAAGGGATGACCGTCACGCAGCTGCGCGACGTCGGTCGCATCGCGTCGGTGATCAACGCCGCCGCGCAGGTGATCGCCGCCGAAGGCGAATGAGCGATCCGGCCGCGCGGCCATGAGCCGCGCCGGCTGCCAACGAAAATGCCACGCATTCGCGTGGCATTTTTCATTTCGGCGGCACGGCGGGCAGCGCGAACCGGACGCCGCCACGGCCGGACGTCAGTCGCCCTGCCTCACCAGCAGCGCGGCGGCCTGTGCCTCGATACCCTCGCCGCGGCCGAGATAGCCGAGCTTCTCGTTGGTCTTCGCCTTCACGTTCACGCGATCGAGCGGCAGCCCGAGATCCGCCGCGATGTTCGCGCGCATCCCGTCGATATGCGGTGCGAGCTTCGGCGCCTGCGCGATCACGGTGCTGTCGACGTTCTGGATCGCGAAGCCGGCCGCTTTCACGCGGGCGACGCACTCGCGCAGCAGCACGCGGCTGTCCGCGCCCTTGAACGCCGCATCCGTGTCGGAGAAATGGCGGCCGATGTCGCCCAGCGCGGCCGCACCGAACAGCGCGTCGGTGATCGCGTGCAGCAGCACGTCCGCGTCCGAGTGGCCGAGCAGGCCGCGCTCGTACGGAATCGTCACGCCGCCGATGATGAGGGGGCGCCCCTCGACGAGCTGGTGCACGTCGTAGCCTTGTCCGATTCTGAAATCCATGCGTAATCCGGTTTGAGATGAGGTGAAAGTCAGGAAGCGTTCGCGGGGCGCTCGAGAATCGCTTCCGCGAGCGCGAAATCTTCCGGGTACGTGACCTTGAAGTTGCGCAGGCTGCCCTGCACGACGCGCGGCGTGTGGCCGGCCCATTCGATCGCGCTCGCTTCGTCGGTCAGGTCGTGCCCTTCGCGCTGCGCCTGCAGGATCGCGTCGCGCAGCATGCCGATGCGGAACATCTGCGGGGTCTGCGCCTGCCACAGCGCGTCGCGCGACTCCGTGCGCGCGATCGCGTCGCCGCCGGCCGGCACGCGCTTGAGCGTGTCCGCCACCGGCAGCGCGACGATGCCGCCGACCGGATCGTCCTTCAGCGTCGCGACGAGCGTGCGGATCAGCGCCGGCGTGATGCCCGGGCGCGCGGCGTCGTGCACGAGCACCCAGTCGTGGTCGGTCGCGCCGAATTCGGCCAGCTCCAGCAGCCCGTTCAGCACCGACGCCTGGCGCGAGCCGCCACCGCAGCGGCGCACCGCGAAGCGCAGGCCCGCGAAGCGGCGGGCGTCGAAATGGGAATCGTCGGGCGCGAGCACGACAAGCGTCTGCGCGAACTCGCTGCACGCGTCGAACGCGGCGAGCGTGTAGTGCAGCAGCGCGCGGCCGGCCAGCGTGCGGTATTGCTTCGGCACGGCCGAGCCGGAACGGCTGCCCGTGCCGGCACAGGGAATCAGGGCGAAAAGTCGGGGAGTCACGAAGGGGAAACGCCGGAAAGATGAAATCGAGAAGCGGATTTTATAATAGGTCTTTCGTCTCGACCGGCGCACCGCGTGCGCCCGTGCACGCCACCCCTGCCGTCCCTATGCCAGATAACGCTTCCACCCCGTCCGCTTCACCCGTTGCCCGCGTCAAGCCCGGCCAGCGTTTCGCCTTCGACGGCGCGCACGGCTCCGCCGATGCGCTCGCCATCGCCCGTTATCTCGCCGACAACCGCCCGGACGTGCCGCTCCTCGCGGTGATCTGCGCGAACGCGGCCGACGCGCAGCGGCTGTCCCAGGAAATCCCCTATTTCTCGCCCGATGCGCGCGTGCGCCTGCTGCCCGACTGGGAAACGCTGCCGTACGACACCTTCTCGCCGCACCAGGACCTCGTGTCCGAGCGGCTCGCGACGCTGCACGACCTCGGCGAGGGCCGCTGCGACATCCTGCTCGTGCCCGCCACCACCGCGCTGTACCGGATGCCGCCGGCCTCGTTCATGGCCGCGTACACGTTCGCGTTCGCGCAGGGCGAGCGGCTCGACGAGGCGAAGCTGAAGGCGCAGCTCACGCTGGCCGGCTACGAGCACGTGAGCCAGGTCGTGCGACCCGGCGAATACTGCGTGCGCGGCTCGCTGATCGACCTGTACCCGATGGGCTCGCCGCTGCCGTACCGGATCGACCTGTTCGACGACCAGGTCGATTCGATCCGCGCGTTCGATCCCGACACGCAGCGCAGCCTCTACCCGGTGCGCGACGTGCGCCTGCTGCCCGGCCGCGAGTTCCCGTTCGACGAAGCCGCGCGCACGGCCTTCCGCAGCCGCTGGCGCGAAACCTTCGAAGGCGACCCGAGCCGCGCGCCGATCTACAAGGACATCGGCAACGGCGTGCCGTCGGCCGGCATCGAGTATTACCTGCCGCTGTTCTTCGACGAGACGGCCACGCTGTTCCACTACCTGCCGCAGAACGCGCATCTCGTGTTCACCGGCGATCTCGACGCATCGATCCGCCGCTTCACGGCCGATACGAAGCAGCGTCACGCGTTCCTCGCGCACGATCGCGAGCGGCCGATCCTCGAGCCGCGGCGGCTGTTCCTGTCCGACGAGGATTTCTTCGCGTTCGCGAAGCCGTTCGCGCGCGTCGTGCTGCCCGCGCAGCCGGCCGGCGGCTGGGCGACCGCGCTGCCCGAGCTCACGGTCGACCGCCATGCCGACGATCCGCTCGCCTCGCTGCGCACGTTCGTCGAAGCGTCGGGCAAGCGCGTGCTGCTGACCGTCGAATCGGCCGGCCGCCGCGAGACGATCCTGCAACTGCTCGCCGAGCACCACCTGCGCCCCGCGTCGAACGACCACTTCGCGGGCTGGCTCGCGAGCGACGAACGCTTCGCGCTCGGCGTCGCGCCGCTCGCGAGCGGCTTCGCGGTGCCGGGCGAAGGCTATGCGATCGTCACCGAGACCGAGCTGTACGGCGCACTCGGCCGCCGCGCGGGCCGCCGCCGGCAGGAACAGGCGAGCAACGTCGACGCGATGGTGCGCGACCTGTCGGAGCTGAAGGTCGGCGACCCGGTCGTCCACGCGCAGCACGGCATCGGCCGCTACATGGGCCTGGTGTCGATGGATCTCGGCGAGGGCGAGACCGAATTCCTGCATCTCGAATACTCGGGCGACAGCAAGCTCTACGTGCCCGTCGCGCAACTGCACGTGATCTCGCGCTACAGCGGCGCCGATCCCGACAGCGCGCCGCTGCACGCGCTCGGCTCCGGCCAGTGGGAGCGCGCGAAGCGCAAGGCCGCGCAGCAGATCCGCGATACGGCCGCCGAGCTGCTGAACCTGTACGCGCGCCGCGCGGCCCGCGAAGGCCACGCGTTCTCGCTCGACCCGCGCGACTACGTGAAATTCGCGGAAAGCTTCGGCTTCGAGGAAACCCCCGACCAGGCCGCGGCGATCGCGGCCGTGATCGGCGACATGACGAGCGGCAAGCCGATGGACCGCCTCGTGTGCGGCGACGTCGGCTTCGGCAAGACCGAGGTCGCGCTGCGCGCGGCGTTCATCGCGGTGCTGGGCGGCAAGCAGGTCGCGCTGCTGTCGCCGACCACGCTGCTCGCCGAGCAGCACACGCAGACCTTCATCGACCGCTTCGCGGACTGGCCGGTGCGGATCGTCGAGCTGTCGCGCTTCAAGACCACGAAGGAAATCAACGCGGCGATCGCGCAGATCAACGAAGGCACGGTCGACATCGTGATCGGCACGCACAAGCTGCTGTCGTCGGACGTGCAGTTCAAGCGCCTCGGCCTCGTGATCATCGACGAGGAGCACCGCTTCGGCGTGCGCCAGAAGGAAGCGCTGAAGGCGCTGCGCGCGGAAGTCGACGTGCTGACGCTCACCGCGACGCCGATCCCGCGCACGCTCGGGATGGCGCTCGAAGGGCTCCGCGATTTCTCGGTGATCGCGACCGCGCCGCAGAAGCGACTCGCGATCAAGACCTTCGTGCGCCGCGAGGAAGAAAGCGTGATCCGCGAGGCGATGCTGCGCGAGCTGAAGCGCGGCGGCCAGGTGTACTTCCTGCACAACGAGGTCGAGACGATCGAGAACCGCAAGGCGATGCTCGAGGCGCTCGTGCCCGAGGCACGCATCGTGATCGCGCACGGCCAGATGCACGAACGCGAACTCGAACGCGTGATGCGCGATTTCGTCGCGCAGCGCGCGAACGTGCTGCTCTGCACGACCATCATCGAGACCGGCATCGACGTGCCGAGCGCGAACACGATCATCATGCACCGCGCGGACAAGTTCGGCCTCGCGCAGCTTCACCAGTTGCGCGGCCGCGTCGGCCGCTCGCACCACCAGGCCTATGCGTACCTGCTGGTCCACGATCCGCAGTCGCTGACCAAGCAGGCGCAGCGCCGGCTGGAAGCGATCCAGCAGATGGAGGAACTCGGCTCGGGCTTCTATCTCGCGATGCACGACCTCGAGATCCGCGGCACCGGCGAAGTGCTCGGCGACAAGCAGTCGGGCGAAATCCACGAGATCGGCTTCCAGCTCTATACGGACATGCTGAACGACGCGGTGAAGGCGCTGAAGAACGGCAAGGAGCCCGACCTCACCGCCCCGCTCGCCGCGACGACCGAAATCAACCTGCATGCGCCCGCGATCCTGCCGGCCGACTACTGCGCGGACGTACAGGAGCGGCTGTCGCTGTACAAGCGGCTCGCGAACTGCGAGCACGGCGACGCGATCGACGGCATCCAGGAGGAACTGATCGACCGCTTCGGCAAGCTGCCGCCGCAGGCGCACGCGCTCGTCGAGACGCACCGGCTGCGGATCGCCGCGAAGCCGCTCGGCATCGTGAAGATCGACGCGAGCGAGGTCGCGATCGGGCTGCAGTTCGAGCCGAATCCGCCGATCGACCCGATGCGAATCATCGAGATGGTGCAGAAGCATCGCCACATCAAGCTCGCGGGCCAGGACAAGCTGCGCATCGAGACGCGCTCGCCCGACCTCGCGATCCGCGTGTCGACGATCAAGGAAACGCTGCGTGCGCTCGGCCCGAAACAGGGAGCGGCCGTCGCGGCCCGTTGATGCGATCCTGACGGGCGCGACGTTGCTGCACCGCATCGCGCCCGACGAAGGCGGGCCGGCGCGTTTTTGAGTATGATTTCCCATTCATCAGACGGAGTTTTGCCATGTCCACTCTCGACGCGACGGCGCCGTCCGCCGCAACCGAAGGCGACGCATCGCTCGTCAGCCTGCCCTGGGTCAAGCAACTCGTGTCGATGGACACGACGAGCCGCGTGCCGAACCTCGGCCTGATCGAAACGGTGCGCGACGCGCTCGCCGCGAAGGGCATCGCGTCGACGATCACGCACGATCCGCGCGAAGGCTGGGCGAACCTGTTTGCCACCGTGCCCGCGCACGACGGCTCGACGAACGGCGGCATCGTGCTGTCGGGCCACACCGACGTCGTGCCGGTCGACGGCCAGCAGTGGGACAGCAATCCGTTCGCGCCGGAAATCCGCGACGGCCGCCTGTACGGCCGCGGCACCTGCGACATGAAAGGCTTCATCGGCACGGCGCTCGCGCTGCTGCCCGAGATGCAGGCGACGAAGCTCGCGAAGCCGATCCATTTCGCGCTGTCCTACGACGAGGAAATCGGCTGCGCGGGCGCACCGCTGATGATCGCCGATCTGGTGAAGCGTGGCGTGCAGCCGTCCGGCTGCATCGTCGGCGAGCCGACCAGCATGCGGCCGATCATCGCGCACAAGGGCATCAACGCCTACCGCTGCTGCGTGCGCGGCCACGCGGCGCATTCGTCGCTGACGCCGAAGGGGCTCAACGCGATCGAGTATGCGGCGCGCCTCATCTGCCACATCCGCGACATCGCCGAGCGCTTTCGCGCCGAAGGCCCGTTCGACGAACTGTACGACGTGCCGTTCACCACCGCGCAAACGAGCACGATCCAGGGCGGCAACGCGATCAACACGGTGCCGGCCGAGTGCCGGTTCGACTTCGAATTCCGCAACCTGCCGACGCTCGATCCCGAGCAGATCTTCACGCGCATCGAAGCGTATGCGCGGGAAACGCTGTTGCCGCAGATGCTTCGCGAACATCCGAACGCCGCGATCGAGTTCTCGAAGATCGCCGCGGCGCCCGGCCTCGACGCGACCGAACAGGCCGCGATCACGCAGCTCGTGCGTGCGCTGACGGCCGACCAGGACAAGCGCAAGGTCGCGTACGGCACCGAGGCCGGCCTGTTCGAACGCGCGGGCATCCCGAGCGTCGTGTGCGGGCCCGGCAACATCGAGCAGGCGCACAAGCCGAACGAATATGTCGAGCTCGCGCAGCTCGCCGGCTGCGAGCAGTTCCTGCGCAAGTTCATCCGCAGCATGTCGGTCGACGCGCACTGACTGCCTCCCGCCACGCCGGCCCGCGTGTGCGGGCCGGCCCACTCCGCTACCCGCCACGTCATGTCGACTGAACAACAGGGCACCGCCCATACGACGATCGACGGCGAGCCGATTCCGACGCTCGACGAAATCGCCGCGCAGCATTTCGCGTTGTCGCCCTGGGTCGCGCGCACGCCCGTGTTCGAGCGCGCCGATCTGCCTTCCCTCGAAGGCACGCACGTCAACTTCAAGTTCGAACTGCTGCAGGCGAGCGGCAGCTTCAAGGCGCGCGGCGCGTTCACGCACCTGCTCGCGCTCGACGAAGGCCGCAAGAACGCCGGCGTCACCTGCGTGTCGGCCGGCAATCACGCGGCGGCCGTCGCGTATGCGGCGATGCGGCTCGGCAGCAGCGCGAAGGTCGTGATGTTCCATACCGCGAGCCCGACGCGCATCGCGCAGTGCAAGCAGTACCGTGCGGAAGTCGTGCTGGCGGGCAGCGCGTCGCAGGCGTTCGATCTCGTGCGGCGCATCGAGGCCGAGGAAGGCCGCTTCTTCATTCATCCGTTCAACGGCTATCACACGATCCTCGGCACCGCGACGCTCGGCTACGAATGGGCGACGCAGACGCCGGATCTCGACGCGGTGATCGTGCCGATCGGCGGCGGCGGCCTCGCGGCCGGCATGGCGACCGCCCTGCGGCTCGCGAATCCGCGCGTGCACGTGTACGGCGTCGAGCCGGAAGGCGCCGACGCAATGAGCCGCAGTTTCGCGGCCAATCACACGATCAAGATGAGCGCGATGCAGACGATCGCGGATTCGCTGATGGCGCCGCATACCGAGGAATACAGCTACCAGCTGTGCCGGCGCCACGTCGATCGCATCGTGACCGTGTCCGACGACGCGCTGCGTGCCGCGATGCTGTTCCTGTTCTCGCATCTGAAGCTGTCGGTCGAACCGGCGTGTGCGGCCGCGCTCGCCGCGCTGCTCGGCCCGCTGCGCGAAACGCTGCAGGGCAAGCGCGTCGGCGTGCTGCTGTCGGGCACGAATACCGACCCCGCCACGCTCGGCATGCATCTCGCGCACGCGAAATTGCAGCACTGACCCGCACCGGGCGTCGACGGACCACCCTAGGGTTATCCCCAGATTATGTTGACAGCCCTGTTGATAACCCGCCGGACACGTACGCAAGTGGTTGAGCGCGCAGCGTTTTGCGCGCGCGAAGGTCGATCGACGCGAAATGGGCAGATGCGGCGGCTGGCCGCATGCGCGGCGGCGCTCGCACTGCTCGCCGGTTGCGCCGCGCCGCCCTCGTTCACATCGAACGCGCAACCTGTGTCCTGCACGCAACCGGGCGAAAGCCGCATGTTGCAGGCCGACCTGCTGTTCGGTCGCGACATCGCGGGGCGCGGCCCCGTCACCGATGCCGAACGCGCGGCCTTCCTCGCCGACACGGTCACGCCGCGGTTTCCCGACGGCCTCACCTACTGGGACACGCACGGCCAATGGCGCGATCGCACGACCGGCGCGGTCACGCGCGAAGACAGCTTCGTGATCCGTATCATTGCCGACGACACGGCCGACACGCGCGCACGGCTCGCTGCGATCCGGCAAGCGTACGTCCAGCGGTTTCACCAGCAATCGGTCGGCATGACCGTCGTGCCGGCCTGCGCGTCGTTCTGATTCACCGTCTTCCGCTGCCTGCCGCGTGCAAAAAAAAACGGGCGCCCGAAGGCGCCCGTCGCATGGGTGAAGAACAGCGTACCGCTTACTTGTTCTCGAACATGTCCATGATCTGCTGCTTCTCCTGCGGCGTGACGGGCGGCGGCGCCAGCCCTGCCGCGCCGGCCGAGCCGAGTGCGTCGTTCGCGCTGATCGCGTTCTCGGCCGGGTTGATGTCGACGTTCGCGACGAAGCCGTTGCCCGGCGTGCGATCGGCGTAGTACAGCTCGCCGTCGATCGAGGTCAGGCCGTCCGGCATCGGCATCTGCTGCTCGGGCACGCCGTTCAGCGCGGTGCGCATGTAGTTCACCCAGATCGGCAACGCGAGCTGCGCGCCGAATTCGCGGCTACCGAGGCTCTTCGGCTGGTCGAAGCCCATCCACGCGACCGCGACGAGCGATTGCTGATAGCCGGCGAACCAGCCGTCCTTCGCGTCGTTCGTGGTACCCGTCTTGCCTTGCAGGTCGTTGCGGCCCAGCGCGTTGGTGCCCGCGCCCGTGCCGGCCGTCGCGACCGAATGCAGCAGGCTGTTCATCACATACGCGTTGCGGCCTTCGATCGTGCGCGGCGCCGTGCCGCCCGCGACCACCGGCTGCGACTTCTGCAACGCCTGGCCGCGCGCGTCGTCGACTTCGGCGATCAGGTACGGATCGACCTTGTAACCGCCGTTCGCGAACACCGCATAGCCGGTCGCGAGCTGCAGCGGCGTCACGAGGCCCGCGCCGAGCGCCATCGGCAGGTAAGGCGGCGTCTTCGCCGGATCGAAGCCGAAGCGCTGCGTCACGTACTGCTGCGCATACTGCGTGCCGATCGACGCGAGGATCCGGATCGATACCAGGTTCTTCGAACGCTGCAGGCCGGTGCGCATCGTCATCGGGCCGTCCGGCTGGTCGTCGTCCTTCGGCTCCCATGCGGTGCCGCCCGGCACGCTCGGCGGGAAGTACAGCGGCGCGTCGTTGATCATCGTCGCCGGCCCCAGCCCCTTGTCGAGCGACGCCGAGTAGATGAACGGCTTGAACGAGGAGCCCGGCTGCCGCCATGCCTGCGTCACGTGGTTGAACTTGCTCTTGTTGAAGTCGAAACCGCCGACGAGCGAGCGGATCGCGCCATCCTGCGGCGCGATCGCGACGAGCGCGCCTTCGACCTGCGGCAACTGCACGACCTGCCAGCCCGTCTTGCCGTCCTTCAGCACGCGCACGACCGAGCCCGGCTTGATGCGCAGCGTGTTGTTCGCGCGCGGCCCCAGCGCGGCCGACACGAAGCGCAGCCCGGCCGGCCCGATCGTCGTGGTCGCCCCGCCGACGAACTGCACCTCGACCGCGTTCGGCGATGCCGACAGCACGACCGCCGACTGCAGGTCGCCGTTGTCCGGATGATCGGCGAGCGCGTCGTCGATCGCCTCGTCGCGCTCGTCGCCGGCCGCCGGCAGGTTGATCGACGCTTCGGGGCCGCGATAGCCGTGACGGCGCTCGTAGTCGAGAATGCCGCGACGCACGGCCTGATACGCGGCTTCCTGGTCGGCCGAGTTGATCGTCGTCGTGACGGTCAGGCCGCGCGTGTAGGTTTCGTCCTTGTATTGCTGGTACATCATCTGCCGCACCATTTCGGCGACGTACTCGCCGTGCACCGCGTACTGGTTGCCCGGCGTGCGCACGTGAATCTCTTCCTTGATCGCTTCGTCGTACTGCGGCTGCGTGATGTAGCCGATGTCGAGCATGCGCTTCAGGATGTATTCCTGACGCACCTTCGCGCGCTTCGGATTGACGACCGGGTTGTACGCGGACGGCGCCTTCGGCAGCCCCGCGAGCATCGCCGCTTCCGCGAGCGTGATGTCCTTCAGGTCCTTGCCGAAATACACGCGCGCCGCGGCCGCGAAGCCGTACGAGCGCTGGCCGAGATAGATCTGGTTCATGTACAGCTCGAGGATCTGGTCCTTCGTCAGGGCCTTCTCGATCTTGTACGCGAGCAGCATTTCGTAGATCTTGCGCGTGTAGGTCTTCTCGCTCGACAGGAAGAAGTTGCGCGCGACCTGCATCGTGATCGTGCTCGCGCCCTGGCGCGCGCCGCCGTGCATCAGGTCGGCCACGCCCGCGCGCAGGATGCCGAGGAAATCGACGCCGCCGTGCTCGTAGAAGCGGTAGTCCTCGATCGCGAGCACGGCCTTCTTCATCACGTCGGGGATGTCCTGGAAGCGCACGAGGCTGCGGCGCTCCTCGCCGAACTCGCCGATCAGCACGTGATCGGCGGTGAACACGCGCAGCGGCACCTTCGGCTGGTAGTTGGTCAGCGCATCGAGCGACGGCAGTTGCGGCGCCATCACGACCAGCGCGTAACCGACGATCAGCGCGCCGACGACCGCCAGTGTCGCGAACAGGCCGACGAACCACAGCGCGACGCGCGAGCCGAACGTGCGGCGGCGCCCTCCGCCACCTCCGCTGCGCTGCTGCGCGCGGCGGCCGTCGTCGTGATCGTCGTCATCGGGGTAATAGGCTCCGGACGGCGAACGGCGCAGCGTGTAGTGGGGTTCGTTCCTGTCGGAAGAAGAAGGCGGTCGTTTGATAATTGGCATGTCGGAATGGCGGGCGTACATCGCGCCCTCGGACGCATGCGGAAATGCAAGCGGATGAATCAGAGTGGGTGCATCGAGATGCGGCTGTCACGTCGACAGACCCCGCCGCGCGGCGATCCGTTCCCGCGACGTGACAGCGCATTTTAATGAAATCGATCGGGGGCCTTCGCGATTTTTTGTAAAAATTCCCGCAATGCCGTGATTTCCGGAACGTATTGTCGGCATCCTCGGCCTATGATGGACACGCAACACGGCACGCGCGGGCGAATTTCTTTCAGCGGCGAAAGGTTGGGCGTCCCGATGCGCGAGCCGCTTGAACTCGCGCGTTTAAGCCGTATTTAAGTGAACCGGTGGTGTAATATCCGCCGGCTCACGCGGGTCGGAATCGGCTCGCGGCGGGCACTGCCGCGGTCACGCGGCGCCTTTCAACCACGGAGGATTTCATGTCGCTTTTCGACTCTATTTCGCGCACGATCAAAGGCCTGCTGAACGATGCGGCCGATTCGGTACAGGATCCGTCGCGCGACGCACGGCAGATCGTGCGGGAGCTCGACGACAGCATCGGCCGTGCCGAGAATTCGCTGATCGAGATCGAGGCACAGGTCGCGACCCAACGCAGCAAGCGCGATGCGGCCGACGACAAGGTGAAGAAGTACGAGGACGGCGCGAAGCGCGCGCTGCAGGGCGGCGACGAAGCGCTCGCCCGCGAGGCGCTCGCCGCCCAGTCGAACGCGGAAGCCGAGCGCGATGCGCTCGCGGCCGAGCTGACGACGCTCGAGCCGTCGGTCGAGAAGCTGAAGGGGCAGATCGCCGACATGCGTCAGCGCCGCAACGACCTGAATGCGCGCTCGAACATCCTGCAGGCCAAGCAGGAAATCGCGCAGGCGAAGGACGTGGCCGCCAGCGCGCTGGGCGGTATCGGCGGCAAGAACCTGTCAGAGGACTTCCAGAAGCTCGAGGACAAGGTCGCGCTGCAGAACGCACGCTCGGATGCGCGCATCAATTCGGCCGATGCGTCGAGCGGCAAGGCGCTCGACGACAAGCTCGCGGCGTTGAACAAGGGCCCGTCGGTCGAGGATCGCCTCGCCGCGCTGAAGAAGCAGCTCGATACGCCCGCGCAGTAACCGCCGCGCGGGCAACCGCGCCGCGCCCCGGCCCGGGTGCGCGGCGCGAACCGATCGTCAGGAGACGGGCGCCTGCGCCCGGTTCGACCATGAAGAAATCCCTCGCCGCACTCGGCCTCTCGCTGATGTTGCTGTCGTCCGCCGCGTTTGCGGTCCCGTCGCTGCAGCAGGTCGAGCAATCGATCGCGCAGCGCGACTGGCAACGCGCCGACACGCAGCTGTCGCAAGTCATCGACGCCCATCCGAACAACGCGCACGCGCGCTACCTGTATGCGCAGGTGCTGGACCGCGAAGGCCGCGCGTCCGACGCGCTCGCGCAACTGCAGCGCGCGAAATCGCTCGATCCGCAGCTGCGCTTCACCGACGCGTCGCATTTCGCGCAGACGGAGTCGCGCATTCGCGCCGACGCCGCGCGCGTGAGCGGCAACACGCCGTCGGCCACGCAGGCCGGCACGCTGCAGCCGGGGCTCGCCCCCGCCGTCGCGCCGGCGGAAAAGCACGGCCCGTCGACCGGCATGTGGATCGGCCTCGGGCTGATCGTCGCCGTGATCGCGCTGGTGCTGCGCTGGACGCTCCGGCGCGCGCGCACGGCCGACAACGGCCGCGCCGACGACGAACGCCGCACGCAGCTCAAGCGCGCGACCGACGTGCTGAACGACATCCGGCCGCTGAAGCTCGATGCGAAACTGTCGACGGCGCCCGGCGCCGCGGCGCTGACCGGCGAACTCGAAGCGATCGAGAACGACGCGCGCACGCTCGTCGAGACGCTGTCGAACGGCAAGAATCCGGTGCCGCCGTATCGCGTCGACGAACTCGAACAGCGTCACGCCAGCGTGAAGGCACGCGTCGAAGGCCGCCCCGACCCGGCCGCGCAGCCCGCGGCGCCGGCGAACGGCAGCGGCTCCGTGTACGCGCAGGAAGCCGACCGCATGACGGGCGCCCAGGGCCAGCCGTATCAGCAACAGCCCTACCCGCCGCAACAACCCTATCCGCAACAGCAGCCGCCCGTCGTGATCCAGCAAGGCGGCGGTTTCGGCGGCGGGATGGGCGGCCTGCTGACCGGCGTGCTGCTCGGCGAAGCGATGTCCGGCGGCCGCGAACGCGTGGTCGAACGCGACGTGATCGTCGACGGCGAGCGCCGCCGGCAGGAAGCCGACCCGGGCTTCGATCTCGGCCGCGGCGACGATTCGAACTGGAGCGACGGTAGCAGCGGCGGCGGCGGCGGCGGCGGGATGGACCTCGGCAGCAACGACGACGGCTGGACCGACGACAACACCTGAACACCCGCGCACCGGGCGTCGACGTGCGTGTCGACACCCGGTGCGCGCACGCCAGGCCCTGCTGCATGGCCGGTCGCGCCGACGCGCGGATTTGTCAATCATTTCAAGATGGACTACCGGCAATGGGGTGCGTTCGCTATCATGCGGCCATCGGCGTGCCTCCGACCTTCATTCGACGCAAAGCAATCCTGCGCGTCGCGGCACGCCTCCCTCGCCCCCAACCAGGAGAAAGCCGCTCATGAGCATCATCAAGGAATTCAAGGAGTTCGCCGTCAAGGGCAACGTGATGGATCTCGCCGTCGGCGTGATCATCGGCGGCGCGTTCTCGAAGATCGTCGACTCGGTCGTGAAAGACCTCATCATGCCGGTCATCGGCGTGGCGACCGGCGGTCTGGATTTCTCGAACAAGTTCGTTCTGCTCGGCACCATCCCCCCGTCGTTCAAGGGTAATCCCGATTCGTTCAAGGACCTGCAGGCCGCGGGCGTCGCCGCATTCGGCTATGGCTCGTTCATTACCGTGGCGATCAATTTCGTGATCCTCGCGTTCATCATTTTCCTGATGGTGAAATTCATCAACAAGCTGCGCAAGCCGGACGAAGCCGCGCCGGCCGCGACGCCGGAAGACATCGTGCTGCTGCGCGAGATCCGCGATTCGCTCAAGCAGCGCTGATCGCCGCGTCGCGCCAGCCAGGCCCGCCTCGAGCGGGCCTTTTTATTGCGCACGCGATGCACCGCCGCATGCGGCCCATCTCATTTTTTTGTGACGAGCGAATGCACGCGCGGGAAAAGCAGGTCTATGATGGAGACTAAACGACAGTACGGGCGCCAAGACGCTGGCTGTGTCGATCATGGCGAGCAGGTCGACGGGAGACATTGATCGTCGTACTGCACGAATGCAGCATTTTCGTGTGCTATAAAGGATCGACATGCGGCGTACATAGCCGGGAGTGGGTCGCATGAAAGTGCCGCATTTCTTGCAATTGTTTTTGAGGCGAGTGTTTATGTCCTTCCCGAAAAAACGTCGGCGTGCGCAGCAGGACGGCCAGGAGTCATTCCTCGCGGTCTTGCGCCACTCGAAACCGTTTGCCCAACTCGACACCAAGATTGCCCGCGCCCGCGCGCAGGACGAACCCGTCCTCTATGCGCACGTGCTGCCCGGCCTCGACGTGCTCCTGTGCAGCGTCCGCGGCGCGCAGCCGCCGTATCCGGCCATCGCCGAGCTGCGCAAGCGCTGCATCGAATCGATCGCCAACGCACTCGAGCAGCCGCTCGACGGCCTCGAAAACGGCGGATACTGGTACGAAGCGAACGGCTTCGGCTTCCTCGTCTTCGCGAGCCGTGCGCGGGCGCGCATCCTGCCCGAGTTTGGTGCAGGCACGAAAGCGAGCCTGCGCGGCGGCCTCGGCCGCCAGAACGCCGGCGACACGACACCCCGCTCGCTCGGCTGATCCGCCAGCCCTTCGATGGGCCGCCTCCGGGCGGCCCATTTGTCATTCACGCGCCCCGCTTGCCCGTCACGACGCCTGCCGACGGCCGTTGTTCGGCCGCACGATGTCGACGAACGCGGCGAAATCGGCGCCGGCGAGCCCCTGCGCGGCGCCGAGCCTCAGCACCTGCTGCACGGTGGCCGACACGGGCATCACCGCGCCCGTATCGCGCGCGGCGTCCGCGATTGCATCGACATCCTTCTGGAACGTACCGAGCGCGCCGATCGGTGGATGACCGCCCGACGTCATGCGCGGCACGAACGTCTGCAGCAGCACCGAATCGGCCCAGCCGCCGGCCAGCGCCTCGGCCAGGCGCGCGGCGTCGATGCCGCTCGCCTGCGCCAGGCCGACCGCCTCGGCGATCGCGGTGACCGTCGCGGTGACGATCGCCTGGTTGCACAGCTTCGCCGTCTGGCCCGCGCCTGCGTCGCCCATGTGGGTGATGCGCGACGCATACGTATCGATCAGCGGGCGCACCGCGTCGAGATCCGCCGCGCGGCCGCCCGCCATCACCGCGAGCGTGCCGGCCTGCGCGCCCGGCACGCCGCCGGACACCGGCGCATCGACCCAGCCGACTCCCAGTGCGGCCGCGCGCGTCGCGTAGTCGCGCGTGGCGGCCGGCGGAATGCTCGAATGATCGACGATGCGCAGCAGGCGGCGCGCGCCCGCGTCACCGGAAAGCAGCCCGTGCTCGCCGAACACGACGTCGCCGACCGCACGGCCGTCGAGCACGCACACGAATACCGTATCGACGCGCTCGGCCAGCTCGCGCGGCGTGCCGACCACCTGCGCGCCGTCCTTCACCAGCGCGTCGGCCTTGTCGCGCGAGCGATTCCACACGCTGACGCGATGCCCGGCCGCCAGCAGATGCCGAATCATCGGCGCGCCCATCAATCCCGGTCCGCAAAATCCGACTTCCACGATGTTCCTCGTCTCCGATATGGGTTGCACTTGCCGCCCATCATACCTATCACTCAAGAAGCCGGGCATGCACGGCACCGTTGCGGGACCGTTGCGGGACCGCGCCTTGCACCGGCCCACCATACGAACGTCCCAGGGAGCGCATCATGAGCGACCACGTGTACAAGATGATCGAGCTGACCGGTTCGTCGCGGCAATCGAGCGACGACGCGATCCGCAACGCGATCTCGAAAGCCGGCAAGACGTTGCACAACCTGCACTGGTTCCAGGTGACCGAAACGCGCGGCCACATCGAAGGCGATCAGGTCGTGCACTGGCAAGTCACGCTGAAGGTCGGCATGCGCATCGACGACTGACGCACCCGCCGCCTCGCCCGCCGCGCCGCGATCCGGTCCGCGCGATTCGGATCCGCGCGGCGCCACGCCCCCGTCTTTCCCCGTTCAGGCCCCCTGTCGCGGCCCGGCCGGCGGATGCCTGCGGGTATCCATCCCTTGACGCTGATTTTCGTTCATATTAAAAACGATATACCCCACCGACCCCTCGATCAGCCCAGCCATATAAACCGGAGATAACATGAGTCAGCAACGCGAGGCGATCGACACGTACCTCTTGCGCGTCTTGCACACCTTGTTGATGGAGCGCAGCGTCACGCGCGCGGCCGTCAAACTGAACCAGTCGCAACCGGCGATCAGCGCCGCGCTGCGGCGCCTGCGCGACATCACCGGCGATCCGCTGCTGGTGCGCGGCAAATCCGGCATGGTGCCGACCGAATACGGGCTGCGCCTGCTCGAGCCTGTGCAGAACGCGCTGCGTGAAATCGAGCGCATCAAGTTCCAGCAGCACAATTTCGACCCGGCCACGTCGATCCGCTGCTACCGGATCGGCTGCCCCGACTACCTGAACGTGCTGTTCGTGCCGACCGTCGTCGAACGCTTTCGGCTGGCCGCGCCGAACGCGACGCTCGAGTTCCACTCGCTCGGCCCCGCGTTCGACTACGAGCTCGCGCTGGAAGACGGCAAGCTCGACATCGTCGTGGGCAACTGGCCCGAGCCGCCCGAGCAACTGCACCTGTCGAACCTGTTCGTCGATGAAATCGTCTGCCTGATGAGCAACACGCACCCGTTCGCGAAGCGCGGCGGGCTCACGCTCGACCAGTACCTGAACGCGCCGCATCTCGCGCCGACGCCGTATTCGGTCGGCCAGCGCGGCGCGATCGACGTGCATCTCGCGCGCGAGCGGCTCAAGCGTCATGTGGTCGTCACGCTGCCGTACTTCAACCTCGCGCCTTACGTGCTCGTGAAGTCGGACCTGATCTTCACGACCACGCGGCTGTTCGCCGATCACTACGCGAAGTTCCTGCCGCTGTCGGTCGTGCCCGCACCGCTCGACTTCCCGCCGATGCAGTACTACCAGCTGTGGCACGAGCGCTGCCATTACTCCGACGAAGTGCGCTGGCTGCGCAGCCTCGTCGCCGAAGCCACCCGCACGCTGATCGAGGCGTAGCGGCTCACGCCGCCCGCGCCGTCACGGCGCGGTGCGGCGATGGCCGGCGGCACGCCCGCCAACGCGGCGGCCGCACGGCTTCAACATGGCTTCAGCGCGATGCGTCGACGAGTGCGTGCGCCAGCGCGTTGTGACGCTCGATCACGGGCGGCAGATCGAGCGTCGCGAGCCGCCCTTCCCGCACCACCACCTTGCCGTTCACCACCGTGTACGCCGTCTGCGACGGCGCGCAGAACACGAGCGCCGCGACCGGATCGTGCAGCGCGCCCGCGAACAGCGGCTGACGCAGGTCGAACGCGGCGAAGTCCGCGGCCATGCCGGGTTTCAGCGCACCGATGTCGTCGCGGTTCAGCACCTTCGCGCCGCCGAGCGTCGCGATTTCGAGCGCTTCGCGCGCGGTCATCGCGTCGGGCCCGAAGCCGACCCGCTGCAGCAGCAGCGCCTGGCGCACTTCCGCCACCATCTGCGCGCCGTCGTTCGACGCGGAGCCGTCGACGCCGAGGCCAACCGGCACGCCCGCGAGCCGCATCTTCTTCACCGGCGCGATACCGGACGCCAACCGCATGTTCGAACAGGGGCAGTGCGCGACACCCGTGCCGGTACGCGCGAACAGACCGATGCCCGCATCGTCGAGCTGCACGCAGTGCGCATGCCACACGTCGTGGCCGACCCAGCCGAGATCTTCCGCGTATTCGGCGGGCGTCATCCCGAACTTCTCGCGGCTGTACGCGATATCGTTGACGTTCTCCGCAAGGTGCGTGTGCAGCGACACGCCGTACTCGCGCGCGAGCACGGCCGCGTCGCGCATCAGCTCGCGGCTCACCGAGAACGGCGAGCACGGCGCGACCACCATGCGCAGCATCGCGTAGCGGCCTTCGTCGTGATAGGTCTCGATCAGGCGCTGCGTGTCGCGCAGGATGTCGGGTTCGCGCTCGACGACCGAATCGGGCGGCAGCCCGCCGTCGCGCTGGCCGACACTCATCGCGCCGCGGCTCGCGTGAAAGCGCATGCCGATCCGCTGCGCGGCGCCGATGCTGTCGTCGAGCCGGCTGCCGTTCGGGTAGATGTACAGATGGTCGCTCGACGTCGTGCAGCCCGACTGCAGCAGCTCGGCCATCGCGGTGAGCGTCGACACCTCGATCATCTCGGGCGTGAGATGCGCCCAGATCCGGTACAGGTTCGTGAGCCAGCCGAACAGCTCGGCGTTCTGCGCGGCCGGCACCGCGCGCGTGAGGCTCTGATACATGTGGTGGTGCGTGTTCACGAGCCCCGGGATCACGAGGTGGCCGCGCAGGTCGAGCACTTCGTCGGCCGTGTCGGGCAGCTCGGCGCTCGGGCCGACCGCGACGATCCGGTTGTCTTCGATGTAGAGCCCCGCGTCGCGCAGCTCGCGGCGCGTGTCGTCCATGGTCACGAGCACGTCGGCGTGCTTGACCAGCAGGGTCGTCGGGCGGGATGAAGAGGAGTTCGGCGCGCGTGCGCCAGCGTGCTGCTCGAGATTCATGCGTTCTCCGCGTCGGTCAGCCTCCAGGGGCTGTCCTGGAAGCGGTCACACAGCCGTTCGAACGCTGAATCGCGGCACGCCCCGGTGCCTGCGTCCGTTCGAACGCCCTGGCCCGGTTACCCGGCGTGCTCGCCGTCTTCGGGGTACGCGCCGGCCACGGGCCGATGCGCACGGCGGGAGGATCGCCCAAGCGCGCGCCGCGCACAATGCGCGATCCGGAATACCGCCCTTCAGGGATTCGATATGGTACGCCGCGCGACGCCCCGCCGGGCGGCCGGAACCCTCGCTCGAAGCCGTATCCGGCGTGCCGTCGACAGCCGCTCATGCGCGGCGCATTATCTTTGATATCGCGCCCGTATTTGCGTGGGGAACCTTTTTACAATGCCTGCACGGCGCTCGCTTCAATCTCGCCGACGGGTATGTAGCCACGTGACGTGGAGCCTCGATCCGCCGCACAGTCAATGGATCGAGTCGCCGCCGAACCTCGCATTCACACAGGGAACAACGAATGGGAAAGCTCACTACCCACGTACTCGATACGGCGCACGGCCGCCCCGGCGCTGCCATCAAGGTGGACCTCTACGCGCTGGACGGCGATTCGCGCCGCGCGATCAAGACCGTGCTGACCAATAGCGACGGCCGCTGCGACGAACCGCTGCTCGAAGGCGCCGCGCTCGCCGCCGGCGAATACGAACTCGTGTTCCATGCCGGCGACTACTTCGCGGCGCTCGGCGTGAAGGTGCCCGAACCCCGCTTCGTCGACCGCGTCGTCCTGCGCTTCGGCATCGCCGACACCGGCTCGCACTACCACGTGCCGCTGCTCGTGTCGCCGTGGTCGTACAGCACCTATCGCGGCAGCTGACACACGTATCGGCGCCTGCATCAAGACAAACGATCTGAGTCTGGAGGAGTTTCATGGAAGGCTTCATCACCGACTGGCTGAACCTCGCGCTGCGATGGCTGCACGTCATCGTCGCCATTGCGTGGATCGGCGAGTCGTTCTATTTCGTCGCGCTCGACAACAGCCTGAAACCGCCGACCGACCCGAACCAGCGCAAGCGCGGTGTGTTCGGCGAGCTGTGGCACGTCCACGGCGGCGGTTTCTACAACATGCAGAAGTACACGGTCGCCCCGCCGGAAATGCCCGACGACCTGCACTGGTCGAAGTGGCCGTCGTACACGACCTGGCTGTCGGGCTTCACGCTGTTCTTCGTGCTGTACCTGCTCGCACCGAACACGTACCTGATCGACAAGAACGTGCTCGACATGGGGCCGGTGGTCGCCGTCGCCTCCGCACTCGGCTTCCTCGCCGCCGGCTGGATCGTCTACGACTCGCTGTGCCGCATCCTCGGCACCAACGATCGCGTGCTCGGCATCTGCGTGGGCCTCTACGTCGTGATCGCGGCATACCTCGCGTGCCACATCTTCTCGGGCCGTGCCGCCTACCTGATCGTCGGCGCGATGCTCGCGACGATCATGTCGGCAAACGTGTTCTTCGTGATCATCCCCGGCCAGCGCAAGATGGTCGACAAGATGCTCAAGGGCGAGGAACCGAACCCGATCTACGGCAAGCGCGGCAAGCAGCGTTCGGTGCACAACACGTACTTCACGCTGCCGGTCGTGTTCGCGATGCTGTCGAACCACTATGCGATGACGTACACGAACAAGTTCAACTGGGTCGTGCTCGTGCTGATCATGCTGGCCGGTGCGCTGATTCGCCAGTTCTTCGTGATGCGTCACCGCGGCAAGCAGCTGTGGTATCTGCCGATCGGCGGCGTCGCGCTGCTGTCGGGCGCGCTGGTGTGGACGATGCCCAAGCCGGTCGCCCCGGAAGCGCAAGCGGCCAACGCACCGAAGATCGTGATCAACGACATCATGCCGGTCCTGCAGCAGCGCTGCGTCGAGTGCCACTCGGCCAAGCCGACGCTGATGGGCAGCGCGCCCGCGGGCGTGATGTTCGACACGCCGGATGAAGTGTCGAAGAACGCGCAACGTATCTACGATCAGGCCGTGCGCCTGAAGGCGATGCCGATCGGCAACGTCACGCACATGACCGACGACGAGCGGATGAAGCTCGCGGCCTGGTTCGAGGGCGGCGCGGTCAAGTAAGCCGCCGCGCGCCGGAAGTCGTTCGCCGGCGCCATCCTCTCCGTTCGCGGGCCCGGTGACGGGCCCGTTTTTTTGCCTGCGCGCAATACCCTTCTCGCGTCAGCCGTGCATCGCGTCGCGCTGTAGTGCGACGAGCGCATCGAGCGCGCGCGGGCCGTCGTCGAACGGCACGAAGATGTGATCGTGATACGCGGCGGCCATCACGTTGCAACTGATGCCGGCCGCGCCGAGCGCTCGCGCGAATGCCGCGGTGAGCCCGACGGCGGCAAGATCGGAATGCACGGTCAGCGTGATCCACGCGGCGCGGAACAGCACGGGCCAGCCGCGACGCACGGCCGTCTCCTCGCCGACCACGACCGTCAGCCCTTCCGCTTCGCGGAAGGTCGCAATCGTGTCGGACAACGACACGTCTCCCTCTTTGGGCAGTGACACGAACGCGAACGCACCCGGATGCAGTTCGGGTTGCATCGTGCGCAGCAGGATCGCGAGGTCGTTTTCAGGTTGGCTCATCGAAGGAACACGTCCGGAACCGGACGTCGTGCGGTGAAGGTGCACGCACCATAGCACGCGCGAGGAACGGCGCCATGCACGCCCCGCCGCGATTTCGTCCGCAAGCCAGCGTCGGAACGCGGGTACGCTTCGGGTCACCTCACTTCGTCGACGGATGCCGGCAGCCGGGCAATCGCCTTGATCTCGAACTGGAAGCCGCACAGCCAGGTCACGCCGACGGCAGCGAAGCTGCGCGTGTGCGTCGACTGGGTCGCCGAGTTGATGGCGCGGCATGCGCCGGTCGCGAACCGGCGGCGCGGCAGCCGTGGTTCGCGCGATACCGGCAAGACCGCGTCGACCTGATTCGCGAGCCGGCCAGCGCACATAAAAAAACCCGCGCGGATTGCGCGGGTTTCGACGGACGGACGGACGGCCCGACTCAGGCCGTCAGCGCATGCAGCGCGTCGTCGGTCAGCCACAGCGATTCCTGCAGATCCTGCTCGTTCAGGTTCAGCCCGTCGCCGCCACGATCGACGACGATGAAGTCGCTGACGCCGCCGAGCGCGATCAGCGGGTGATGCCACACGCCTTTCGCATAGTTGACGCCCTGCCAGCCGCTCGTCACGAACGCGCGGATCTTCGCCGGATCGAGATCGCCCGCGGGCGCGACGACGACGAGATACGGCTGGTCGTTCAGCGGCACGAACGCCTGGCTGCCGAGCGGATGCCGCTCCAGCATCTTCACCTCGAACGGCAGCGTACGCGGCTGGCCGCGGAACAGGTTGACGAGCGTGCGACCGCCTTCATCGGTCACGTCGACTTTCGCGAGATCGTGAAAGCGGATCGTCGTGCCGAGGTTGATCGGAATCTGCTTCGCCCCTTCCGTTTCGATCACGTCGCCGAACGGCGCAAACGCTTCCTTGGTCAGCGGTTCGATGGCAAGCGTCTTCATTTGTCGAGCGTCCCCCACAGACGCAGGCGCGACACGCCGCCGTCAGGAATGATGTTCAGTCGCACGTGCGTGACGGGGCCGAGCGACGCGATGTCGTGTTCGAAGTAGTGCTGCTTGTCCATCTGCAGCTTCTGTTCGCCGAGCAGCACCGGCCAGAACATCGACTGCGTGATCAACGAGCTGTCGGTGCCGCCCGACACGTAGGCGGCCTGGATCGAGCAGCGATCCGGGTAGTTGCCCTTGAAGAACGCGGTATCGACTTCGATCTTGCGGATCACGCCCGGCTGTGCGAGCGCGATGATCGCCCAGTCGTTGCCCGGCTCGCGGCGGCGGCGGGTTTCCCAGCCGTCGCCCATGTTCACGCCGCGGCCCGGCAGCAGCAGGTTCGACGCGACGCCGAAGTGCTGGTTGTTCGCCGCCACCACGTAACCGCCGTTTTCCATCGCCGCGAGGTCGAACTGCTCGGTCGCGCTCGCGCCTGCCCAGTCGAGCTGCGGCTGGCCGTACACGCGCAGGCGCGCGATGCCGCCATCCGGGTAGATGTTCACGCGCAGGTGCGTAAACGCCCGCGCGTCGCTCGCTTCGACGTAGTGATGACTGTTGCCTTGCAGCGTGGTCGACGCGACGATCTCGACCCACTCGGTCGCCTGCGTCGGCGCGCCGTCGGCCACGAACGCGGCCTCGATCGACGCGGCCGGCGGGAAGTTGCCGGTGAAGTGGCTCGTGTCGATGTCGAAGCCCTTGATCACGCCGGGGCGCGCGAGCTTGACGATGCACCAGTCGTAGCCGGTCGTGCGCTTGCGGCGCGTCTCCCAGCCGTCCATCCACTTGCCGTGGTCGTCGTACTTGCCGGGGATGAAGACGGCCGGCTCGGGGTTCAGCATCCGGTCCTTCGGCGCGAAGAAATCGTCGCTGGCCTCGAGCGCCTGCGCACCGAGACGCGGGTCGGCAAGATTCACGTAGCGCCGCGTGAAATCGGGTGCGTTCGGATCGAGAAGCGGAACAGCCATGATGTTTCCTTGTTTCAGTGAGGCGATCGGGCCGCTGCGACGCAGCAGGCCGTATTGCGGTGTCAGGCGTCGATCAGGTCGTCGAGGCGAAAGCGCGCGATCCGGTAGATCTGGTCGAGGCTCGCGCGCAGCTCCTCGGCGCGCGAATGATTCACGCGCGACTCGAAGTTCGCGATGATGCCGTGGCGGTCATAGCCGCGCACCGCGAGGATGAACGGGAAGCCGAACTTCTCGCGATACGTGCGGTTCAGCGTCAGCAGCTTGTCGAATTCTTCCTGCGTGCACTGGTCGAGGCCCGCGCCGCTTTGCTCGCGGGTCGACTCGGCCGTCAGTTCGCCGCGCACGGCGGCCTTGCCGGCCAGCTCCGGGTGGGCGTTGATCAGGGCGAGCTGGCGCGCTTCGCCGCCGGTTTCCACCGCATCCGACATCGTCTTGTGCAGCGCGTCGATGCTCGCGAACGGCCGCTCGCCCGCGGCGACTTCGGCCACCCACGGCGAATGTTCGAAAATCCCCGACAGCGCCGCGACAAATGCGCTCGGCGCCATCGTGTTCAGTTGTTCCAACGTATAGCGCATCGCCTTCATGCTTTCCCTTCGTTTCGATGATTGGGCTGATACGGATGATGTTCACGCCAGTGACGCGCGATATCGACACGGCGCGTCACCCATACGCGATCGTGCTTCTCGATGTGATCGAGGAACCGCTGCAGCCCGCGGAACCGGCCCGGCCGGCCGAGCAGCCGGCAGTGCATGCCGATCGACAGCATCTTCGGCGCCTCGTCGCCCTCCGCGTACAGCACGTCGAATGCGTCGCGCAGGTAGTCGAAGAAGTGATCGCCGGTGTTGAAGCCCTGCGGCGTCGCGAAACGCATGTCGTTCGTGTCCAGCGTGTACGGCACGATCAGTTGCGGCGACGTGCGGCCGCCCGACACCTCCACGTCCATCCAGAACGGCAGGTCGTCGCCGTAGTTGTCGGAGTCGTACAGGAAGCCGCCGTATTCGGCGACCAGGCGGTGCGTGTTGGGGCTGTCGCGGCCGGTATACCAGCCGAGCGGACGCTCGCCCGTCACGCGCTCGATCGCTTCCATCCCGAGGCGCATGTGCTCGGCTTCGAGTTCCGGCGTCATGCTCTGGTAGTGAATCCAGCGCCAGCCGTGGCACGCGATTTCGTGGCCGAGCTCGACGAATGCACGGGCAAGCTCCGGATGGCGCTCGATCGCCATGCCGACGCCGAATACCGTCAGCGGCATCCCGCGCTTCTCGAATTCGCGCAGGATGCGCCACACGCCGGCGCGCGACCCGTATTCGTAAATCGACTCCATGCTCATGTGGCGGTCCGGATACGCGGCCGCGCCGACGATTTCGGACAGGAACTGCTCGGAGCCCGGATCGCCGTGCAGCACGCAGTTCTCGCCGCCCTCCTCGTAATTCAGCACGAATTGCACGGCGACACGGGCGCGCCCCGGCCAGTTCGCCTGAACGGGATGGCGGCCGTAGCCGATCAGGTCGCGAGGATAGTTGGGATCGAGTGACATGGTTCGAAATGCAACGAAAGCGGGCTGAAACAACGGGTTCGCACCGACCGCGCGGTGCCGGAGGCTGGCCGCGCAAGCCGATGCGATGACGGCCCAGTGTAGCGAAAAGGTTCATACGCGCCCATACAGCGGCGCAGATAGTGCGTGTCAGACGGTGTGTATGTGCGGTTGCGGCAAATCGGGGGCCGAATCCGCCGCATCCCCGTCCGGCGGGCTGAAGCGGGCGAACGCGCCGTCGTAGCGCTTCGGCAGCGGCCGCGCGTAGTCGCCGCGCTTCGCGGTCGCGAGGCGCAGCGCGACGAGCGCCTCGGCCCACTTGACGGCCGCCGTGACGCCCTCGACCACCGGCGCGCCGATCTGCTGCTCGATCTCGTGCGCGAATTCGGCCATCCCCGCGCAGCCGAGCACGATCGCGTCGGCGCCGTCCTCGTCGAGCGCGCGCCGGCATTCGTCGACGATGATCCGGCGCGCGGCCGAACCGGGCCGGTCGAGTTCGAGCACCGCGACGTCGGTCGCACGCACGTTGCGGCAGAACCGCTTCATCCCGTACCGCTCCGCGAGGTGCCATGCCATCCCGCAAGTGCGCGCGAGCGTCGTGACGACCGAGAAGCCCGGCGCGAGCACGCTCGCCGCATGCATCGCGGCCTCGGCGATGCCGATCACCGGCCCGCGCGCGAGCTCGCGCGCCGCATACAGGCCCGGATCGCCGAAACATGCGATCACGTACGCGTCGCAGCCGTCGCGCTCGCCCAGTGCGATCTCGGCGAGCAGCCCCGGCGTCGCGAGCGCCTCGTCGTAATACCCTTCGATCGACGGCGGCCCCATCGGCGGGCTCACGGCCACGATCTCCGTGCCGGCCGCCGCGACCTCGCGCGCGCACCGGCCCATCGCGTCGGTCATCCGCTGCGTCGTATTCGGATTGATCAGTCGGATCTTCATTGCACGCTCCTTACGCCTTCGCGCTCACGAGCAGCCGGTAGAACACGAAGCCGAGCCCCGCGCCGATGAACCACGAGAAATTCGCGACGCCCTGCCAGCCCGGCACCATCACGCAGACGACCGCGATCACCGCGGCCGGCAACAGCGCGGCGAGCGCGCGGCGGTTCACGCCGCCCGTGTACCAGTAGGTGCCGCTTTCCGACATCGTGTACAGGTCGTCGCGCACGAGGCGGCCGCGCTTGACGAGGTAGAAGTCCGCGATCAGCACGCCGTACAGCGGACCGATGAACGCGCCGAGCACGTCGAGCGTGTAATGGATCACGGCCGGATTGTTGAACAGGTTCCACGGCGTGATGAAGATCGACGCGACGGCCGCGAGCATCCCGCCCGCGCGCCAACTGATCAGGCGCGGCGCGACGTTCGAGAAATCGAACGCGGGCGACACGAAGTTCGCGACGATGTTGATGCCGATCGTCGCGATCGTGAACGTCAGTGCGCCGAGGATCACCGCGGTCGGATGGTCGATGCGGCCGACCGTCTCGACCGGGTCGGTGATCAGTTCGCCGAACACCGGCAGCGTCGCGGCGGTGGTAATCACCGTGACGAGCGAGAACGCGAGGAAGTTGACGGGCAGCCCCCAGAAATTGCCGCGCTTCACCTCGCCGAACGAGCGGCAGTAGCGCGAGAAATCGCCGAAGTTGAGCATCGGCCCGGAGAAGTACGACACGACGAGCGACACGGCGGTGATCATCACAGGGATCACTTCCGCGCCGTGATACTTGACGCCGCCGAGGTTGATGCCGATGTTGCGCCAGCCCGCGCGCCACACCATGTAGCCCGCCAGGATGAACATCACGACATAGACGGCCGGGCCCGCGAAGTCGATGAACTTCTTGATCGTCTCCATCCCGTTCCAGAACACGAACGCCTGGAGCACCCACAGCAGCATGAAGCCGGCCCAGCCGACCGCCGACAGCCCGAGGAAGCCGTAGCGATGGACGTCCGCATACGGCAGCCATTGCGGGAAGAATTTCAGCACGACGATCACGAGCGCGCTCGACGCGAGATAAGTCTGGATGCCGTACCAGGCGATCGCGATCAGCCCGCGGATCACGGCCGGCACGTTCGCGCCGAGCACGCCGAAGGTCGCGCGGCACGCGACCGGATACGGCACGCCGATCTGCTGGCTCGGTCGCGCGATCAGGTTGCACAGCCCGTTCACGAGGCCGATGCCGACGATCAGCGCGATCAGCACCTGCCAGCTCGTCAGCCCGAGTGCGAACAGGCTGCCCGCGAACACGTAGCCGCCGACGCTGTGCACGTCCGACATCCAGAACGCGAAGATGTTGTACGCACCCCATGTCTGATTTTTAAGGGGTGCCAAATCTTCGTTGTACAGACGTTCGCTGTAACCATCCGGCAGTGCCGGGTCGCCGCCCTCGCCGCCTTCTTCCGCCGGATAGGCGCTGTCGTGCGCCACACTGAACTGAGCCATGACTTCTCCTTGACGCGGCCGGGTGGCCGCTCCACCGTCATCGATATCGCTCCGGATCGTCGCCCGGAGTCGGACCAGCGGCCCGCGGCAAACACCGCAGGCCTGCATTGCTCTCGTCGTGTGGCGCGCGGCCGGGTTCGCGTCGCCGTTCAGGCGCCGCCGAACACTTCGCGCAAATCGACCTGCCCTTGCGCGGGCCGGTCCAGCATCTTCAGTTCGACATGCTGCAGGTGGCGCGCCATCAGCGTCACCGCCCGCTTCGGATCGCCCGCCTCCAGTGCGGCGAGGATCTCGTCGTGGTCGTCGCACGAGCACGGGCTGCGCCCGTGCGATTCGTACAGCGCCGACATCAGCGTCGAACGTGCGACGAGCCCTTCGAGGCACTCGCTGAGCGTCGCATTGCCCATCAGCGTCGCGAGCGCCGTATGGAATTCGCCCGACAGCCGGATCCACGCCGCGAAATCGTGCCGCTCGAACGCCTTGCGCTCCTTGTCGATCAGCGCCGCGACGCCCTTCAGCCGCCTGGCGCCGGGGCCGGTCGCGAGCCGCTCGACCACGGCAAGCTCGATGATCCGGCGCATCTCGAACACTTCATGCACGTCCTGCAGCGTCGGGCTCGCGACGAACGCGCCGCGGTTCGGCTCGAGGTCGACCAGCTTGTCGGTCGCGAGCTGCGCGAGCGCCTGGCGGATCGTCCCGCGCTTCACGCCGAACACGTCGCAGAGCTGCGCCTCCGTCAGCTTCGCGCCGGGCGCGAGCCGATGCTCGAGGATCGCGGTACGGATGCGCTCGGCGATCGCTTCGGGACCGGCTGCACCGGACGGATGGGAATCGGGCTCGTTCATGATCTGCATCGTGTGATGATCCTCATCCTAGGACGGACATAAAGATTGTCAACAATTCTTTTGCAGGATTTCGCACAATTGGCGCGCGGCGGCATGTCTCCATTCGGTGCGCCGCGCACAGAATTCATGCGCAGCAAGCCGAACAGGCAATATGGAGGCGCTTCTCGTCGTATACCCGTCCGGTCATTTTGTTGACAAAAATGGTGCACAACCGGATGAAGATCGGGCAGACGTCGATGAAAAATATGGACCGTTAGTTGCGCATTTACATAAAGAAAAAGGCGGGAAACGATGAACCGACCCCGCCCTTTCGATCGATCGTCCCGCCCTCAGCTGAGGTGCGGATAGTCCGACAGCGTGAGCCGGAACCCGTGCGCATTCGCGACCAGTTGCGCCTGGGCGCCGAACGGCAGCGTCAGCAGGTCGGGCACATGGCCGAACTGGAGCCCCGTGACGACCGGAATCCCGACCACCGCGCGCACTTGATCGATCATCGCCTGCATGTCGTAGCCGTTGTCGTACTCGAACGGCCGCGCTCCGGTGAACTGGCCGAGCACGAGCGCCTGCTGGCGTGCGAGCAGCCCCGACAGATGCAATTGATAGATCATCCGTTCGATCCGGAACGGCTGCTCGTTGACGTCTTCGATGAACAGGATGCCGCCCTCGATGTCGGGCATGTACGGCGTGCCGATCAGCGACGTGAGGATCGCCAGGTTGCCGCCCCACAGCGTGCCCGTCACGTTCACCGTCTGCACCTGCGGTGCGTCGGCGACGATCGTCGTGCTCGGCTGCGTCAGCGTCTGCCAGAAATGTTGCATCGTGAAGTCGCTCGGCGTTTCCGCGCCGAAATCCGCCGACAGCATCGGGCCGCCGAACGTCTTGATGCGCGCCTTCGCGTACAGCGCCAGCTGGATCGCCGTGAAGTCGCTGTGACCGACGAGCGCGACCGGCTGATCGCGCAACCGGCGTTCGAGCCCGCGATAGTCGAGCCCGTGCAGGATGCGCGCGGCGCCGTAGCCGCCGCGCACCGCGAGCGCGATGTCCGGCAGCGGCCGCTCGGGATCGGCGAGGCGGTTCAGATCGCCCGCCCGCTCGCCGTCGGTGCCGCCGAAACGCTGGAAGCGCCGCTGCGTCGCCTCGATGTTCTCGATGCGCTGCTGCGCGGTGCTGAGGCGCTCGAGCGCGCGATTGATCGCCTCGGGGTCGTGCGGATAGCCGGACGGCGCCAGCAGACGGATGGTGTAGGACGCGGCGGGCTGGAAGGACATGGCGAAAGGTGTCGGGGTCGTCAAACCTGCTTAGAGGGTCCGAACCGTGCCCGGTTCACGAAAAACCATGCATACGCGCCATGACGGGCGCGGCGGACGCCTATGACGCGCCGGATTCGGCGTCGCGGGCGAGCCGCGCTTCGCGCAGCGCGCGACGGCGCTCGGCGAAAAACGACTTCAGCGCGGCGCCGCACTCGTCGGCGAGCACGCCGCCGGTCACTTCGGTGTGGTGGTTGAGCTGCGGATTCGCGAATGCGTCGATCACGCTGCCGCACGCGCCCGTCTTCGGATCGGCGGCGCCATAGACGACCCGCGCAATGCGCGCATGCATGATCGCGCCTGCGCACATCAGGCACGGCTCGAGCGTCACGTACAACTCGCAGCCGGGCATCCGGTAATTCTGCAGTTGCCGGGCGGCCATGCGCAGCGCGGCCATTTCGGCATGCGCGGACGGGTCGTGCCCGCCGATCGGATGGTTGAAGCCGCGTGCGATCACTTCGTCGCCGCGCACGAGCACCGCGCCGACCGGCACTTCGCCGGCCGCGCGCGCCTCTTCGGCGGCGGCTTGGGCAAGACGCATGAAATGCAGGTCGCGCGCCGATACGGGCGCGGTTTCGTGAACGGGAGAATCGGCGGCGGGGTCAGCGGCCGCGGCGGCTGCCGAGCAGGCTGCGTCGTGCAGCGCGTCCGACGTCACATCGTCCCCGCTTCGGCGGGCGCGTCGTCGAGCCCGCGCTCGCACAGGCGTTCCGCGATGCGCCGACAGTAGTCGCGCGGCATCACCATCGGGCCGCCGCGCAGCGATTCGAGCGCCATGTCGAGCGCGAGGATCTTCGCCTGCAGCCGGCAGCGCGCGGCACGGTCGCTGACTGCCTGCACTTCGTCGTGCAGGTTGCGCAGCGCGCGCAGTTGCTCGACGGCCGGCGGCACGAAGCCCGCGTTCTTCAGGATACGGTTGGCCACCCGCACCTCCTCGGGCACGAGCAGGTCGTCATCCAGCGCCTGCGGCGCGCCGGTACCCGGCAAATCGTCGAACTCGCCCCGCGCGGCGGCGGCGGCAATACGTTGTTCGACCAGGGCGTCAAGCAATCTCATCAGTCAATGGGAACAATGCGGCAGGCCGAATTCTAGCAGGGTGACGCCGGTATGACAGGCTCTTCGAATATATGCTCGATATTGCATTTTTAGGGGCCGAATCGCAGCGCATGCGCGCCGATCGCCACCACTTGCCGCTCTGCTGCGCCGCAGCAGGCTGAGCGCCGTCCGGACGCTTTCAGACGGAGGCAATATCCGCACCCATTTTTTATCCACGACGTTCCCACTGGCCGCTGCCGACTCGACGAAAACGCCAGCCGCCCCCGCCTGCGCTGCCCGATTACGCTGCCGCCGTTTCCGGCCGCGCTTTCGCGAACGGGCGGAACATCGTCGCGATCAGGAACGCGCCGATCCCGATCGCGAACGATCCGAGGTACAGCCAGCCGTAGCTGCCGAGCGTGTCGACGATCAGGCCGCCCGCGACCGGGCCCGTGGCCATCCCGAGGCTGCCGGCCATCGCGCAGCCGCCGATCACGGTGCCCATCATCCGCAGCGGGAAATTCTCGCGCGCGAGCACCGAATACAGCGGCATCACGCCCGCATAGATGAAGCCGAACAGCGTCGCGACCGCGTAGAAGCCGTCGAGCGTGCGCACGAAGTAATAGCCGAGCGCGCCGAGCGCCTGCGCGAGCAGCCCCGCCACCAGCATGCGCTTCGCGCCGAGGCGGTCGCCGAGGATCCCGAACGCGATCCGGCCGCCCATGCCCGCGAGCCCTTCGACGCTGTAGATCGACACTGCGGCGATCAGCGGAATCCCGCAGGTCACCGCGTAGCTGACCGTATGAAAGATCGGGCCCGAATGCGTCGCGCAGCAGAAGAAATTGGTCAGCAGCAGCACCCTGAACTGCGGCGAGCGCAGCGCATCGGCGACCGACATCGCGGCGGGCGTGCCGGCGGACGCAGGCGTGGGCACAGTGCGCGCGGGTGCCGCGTCGAGCGCCGGCGCCCGACGCACCAGCAGCGACACCGGAATCATCACGACGGCCGCCAGCGCGGCGATCAGCAGCATCGACGTGCGCCAGTCGCGCACCGACACGAGCCATGCGGCCAGCGGCGCCATCGTCATCGGCGCCATCCCCATGCCTGCCGACACGAGCGATACCGCGAGGCTGCGGTGCGTGTCGAACCAGCCGGTCACGCACGCCATCATCGGCGCGAATATCGCGGCCGTCGCGCTGCCCACGGCCAGGCCGAAGGTCAGCTGAAACACGAGCAGCGACGGCGCGCGGCTCGCCAGCGCCAGGCTCGCCGACAGCAGCACGGCGCCCGCGATGACGACCGGCCGCGTGCCGACGCGGTCCGACAGGCTGCCCCATGCCATGCTCGCAAACGCCATCGCGATGAAGCCGAGCGTCATCGCGCCGGAAATGCCGGTCATCGACCAGCCCGTATCGCGCGCGATGGACCGCAGGAACACCGGTAACGAAAACATCGCGCCGATCGCGACGCAGCCCATCAGGCCGCCCGCGGCGACGATCACCCAGCGGTATCGGGAATCCGGTATGTGGCGTGTCATGTGGCATCTCCTCGTTCGTTGCGCCATTCGCGGCAATCGGGCGCCAGCCGCATGGCGCGGCGTGCTGCCCGCTCGATATCGATACGACGGGCGACGCAGCGGGAAATCGACATGTGCGGCGCATGGGCCGTGGAATTTTTATTGTCGGCGATTCAGCGCGACTCGCAAGGGTCGAATCATCCGGGCGCCCGCCAGCTGCCGCGCCGCTTTTCCGAAACGGGAAATTCGAAAGCAGAAATGGTTGGTTGGGGCACGCACTGGCGCTGGCTACACTCGCCCCATCTTGTCATAACAAGTTGACCGATGACTTCACCCAACGTCGTGCCGCTGTCCGGGGCCCCGCTCTACGTGCAGATCAAGGACACGCTACGCGCGCGCATTCTCGACGGCACCTATGCACCGCACAGCCGGATGCCGTCCGAGCACGAACTCTGCGCGATGTTCGACGTCAGCCGCATCACGGTGCGCCAGGCGCTCGGCGACCTGCAGAAGGAAGGCCTGCTGTTCAAGCTGCACGGCAAGGGCACGTTCGTGTCGAAGCCGAAGGCCTTCCAGAACGTGACGTCGCTGCAGGGGTTCGCCGAGGCGATGTCGTCGATGGGCTACGAGATCGTCAACCAGTTGCGCAGCCTGCGCACCGTGAAGGCCGATCGCCATCTCGCGACGAAGCTGAACGTGCCCGAAGGCGCGCCGCTCGTCGAGATCCACCGCGTGCGGCTGCTGAACCGCGAACCCGTGTCGCTCGAACAGACCTGGGTGCCCGAAGCGCTCGGCAAGCGCCTCGCCGGCGCCGATCTCGCGACCCGCGACATCTTCCTGATCCTGGAGAACGACTGCGGCATTCCGCTCGGCCATGCCGACGTGTCGATCGACGCGATCCTCGCCGACGACGAAATCGTCGACGCGTTGCACGTCGAGGAAAGCAGCCCCGTCCTGCGTATCGAGCGTCTCACGCACGACGCATCGGGTGCGCCGATCGACTACGAATACCTCTACTTCCGCGGCGACGCCTTCCAGTACCGGCTGCGCGTCGATCGGCAGAAGGCGCGCAAACCTGCAAGGAACCCGCGATGAATACCCATGTGCACGAATACGACGTCGTCGTGGTCGGCGGCGGCACGGCCGGCCCGATGGCGGCCATCAAGGCGAAGGAGCGCGATCCGTCCCTGCGCGTGCTGCTGCTCGAGAAGGCCAACGTGAAACGCAGCGGCGCGATCTCGATGGGGATGGACGGCCTGAACAACGCGGTGATTCCCGGTCATGCGACGCCCGAGCAGTACACGCGCGAGATCACGATCGCCAACGACGGGATCGTCGACCAGGAAGCCGTGTACACGTACGCGACGCACAGCTTCGCGACGATCGAGCAGCTCGACCGCTGGGGCGTGAAGTTCGAGAAGGACGGCACCGGCGACTACGCGGTGAAGAAAGTCCATCACATGGGCTCGTACGTGCTGCCGATGCCGGAGGGCCACGACATCAAGAAGGTGCTGTACCGGCAACTCAAGCGCGCACGCATCGCGATCACGAACCGGATCGTCGCGACGCGCGTGCTGACCGATGCGCAGGGCCGCGCGAGCGGCGTGCTCGGCTTCGATTGCCGCACCGCCGAATTCCACGTGATCCGCGCGAAGGCCGTGATCCTCTGCTGCGGCGCGGCCGGCCGCCTCGGTCTGCCGGCATCGGGCTACCTGATGGGCACGTACGAGAACCCGACCAACGCGGGCGACGGCTACGCGATGGCCTATCACGCGGGCGCGGCGCTCGCGAACCTCGAATGCTTCCAGATCAATCCGTTGATCAAGGATTACAACGGCCCGGCGTGCGCGTACGTGACGGGCCCGCTCGGCGGCTTCACCGCGAACGGCAAGGGCGAGCGCTTCATCGAATGCGACTACTGGAGCGGCCAGATGATGTGGGAGTTCTACCAGGAACTGCAGAGCGGCAACGGCCCCGTGTTCCTGAAGCTCGATCATCTCGCGGAAGAAACGATCCGGACCATCGAGCAGATCCTGCATACGAACGAACGGCCGAGCCGCGGCCGTTTCCATGCGGGGCGCGGCACCGACTACCGCAGCCAGATGGTCGAGATGCACATCTCGGAGATCGGCTTCTGCAGCGGCCACAGCGCATCGGGCGTGTACGTGAACGCGCGCGCGGAGACGACCGTGCCGGGGCTGTACGCAGCCGGCGACATGGCGGCCGTTCCGCACAACTACATGCTCGGCGCCTTCACGTACGGCTGGTTCGCCGGGCAAAACGCGGCCGACTACGTGGCCGGCCGCGAACACGCGCCGGTGGACGATCAGCAGGTCGATGCCGAGCGCTCGCGCGTGCTCGCGCCGTTGCTGCGCGAGCGCGGCCTGGCGCCGGCGCAGGTCGAGTACAAGCTGCGCCGCATGGTGAACGACTACCTGCAACCGCCGAAGGTGACGCGCAAGATGGAAATCGGGCTTCAACGTTTTGACGGAATTACTGAGGATATCGAAGAAATCAAGGCGGACAATCCACATGAACTGATGCGTGCGGCCGAAGTACGCGCGATCCGCGATTGCGCGGAAATGGCCGCACGCGCGTCGCTGTTCCGCACCGAGAGCCGCTGGGGGCTGTACCACCATCGCGTCGATTTTCCGCACCGCAACGACGCCGAATGGTTCTGCCACACGTGGCTGCGCAAGGATGCCGCGGGCGCGATGCGCAGCGAGAAGCGGCCGGTCGAACCGTACGTCGTGCCGCTTGCCGACGACGAACGCGGCGCCTATGCGCAGTTGCGCATCCGCGAACCGGCCGCGCTCGCGGCCGCCCTTTGAGGAACCTTGCCATGCCCCATACCCCGCACGACATCTTCCAGCGCGGCAGCGCGCCCGTGACGATCGACGAGGCGCTGTGCATCGCCGACAAGGGCTGCACCGTCTGCGTCGACGTGTGCCCGCTCGACCTGCTCGCGATCGACGTCACCAAGGGCAAGGCGTACATGCAGTTCGACGAATGCTGGTACTGCATGCCGTGCGAACGCGACTGCCCGACCGGCGCGGTCAAGGTCGACATCCCTTACCTGCTGCGCTGACACGGCGCGCCACCCGCGCACTGCCCCCCACTACCGGACTCACGACACATGAAGAGAACGCTACGGATGTTCCGCCTGCTCGCCGCGTCGATCGCGGTCGCGGCCACCGGTTTCGCGCATGCGGAGACGATCCGCATCGCGATCGGCACGCAGGACACGACGATCAATTGCGCGACCGGCGGCCTGCTGATCCGCGAACTGCATCTGCTCGACAAGTACCTGCCGCGCACCGGCAAGTACCAGGACGTGAAGTACGACGTGCAGTGGAAGGATTTCACGTCCGGCGCGCCGCTGACCAACGAGATGGTCGCCGGCAAGCTCGACTTCGGCGCGATGGCCGATTTCCCCGGCGCGCTGAACGGCGCGGCGTTCCGCAAGGCCGGCCGCCGCAGCGTGTTCATCACCGTGCTCGACGGCAGCATCGACGGCAGCGGCAACGGGATCGTCGTGCCGTCGAATTCGACGGTGCGCGGGCTGGCCGACCTGAAGGGCAAGACGATCTCGGTGCCGTTCGCATCGACCGCGCACGGCATGCTGCTGCGCGCGATCAAGGCCCAGGGCTGGAACCCCGATACCGACGTGAACATCGTCACGCAGGCGCCCGAAGTGGCCGGCAGCGCGCTGAAGGCGAACAAGATTGACGCACATGCGGACTTCGTGCCGTTCGCCGATCTGTTCCCGTACCGCGGCATCGCGCGCAAGATCTACGACGGCGCGCAGACCCACGCGCCGACCTTCCACGGCGCGCTCGTCGACGCGGATTACGCGCTGCGCTATCCGGAAATCGTGGTGGCCTATCTGCGCGCCGCGATCGAAGCGAACCGCTTGCTCGCGCAGAACCCGGAAAAGTACAGCCTGCTGATCGAGAAGGTCACCGGCATCGAGGCGCCAGTCGACTACCTGTATCACGGGCCGCTCGGCATCCAGACCCGCGACCTGACGTGGAAGCCCGAATACCGGCAAGCGGTCGCGACGGCCATCGACACGCTGAAGCTGCTGAAGAAGACCGACACCGCGCCCGACCCCGCGACGTTCGTCGACGATCGCTATATCCGTGCGGCATTCAAGGCGTCCGGGCTCGACTACGACGCGGCGCTCAAGCACTCCGGCAAGCAGCCGCTCGTCGCGAACGACGCGTCGACCGGCAAGCCGATCCACGACTTCAACGATGTCGCACAGGTCTGGCTCGCCGGCGACGACGCCGTGCGCCACTATGCCAGCCCCGCCGCCGCGTTTGCGGCGCTCGGCAAGCTCGGCCCGTCCGCGAAGGTGCGCGCCGTGTTCGTGCATGACCACGGAAGCGGCCTGAAGCTGTTCGCCGACCAGGCGTGGTACGTGAAGGACGCGCACGGCGTGCTCACCGCGTTCCTGCTGAAGTCGGGCGCCGACGCGTACGCGCAGCAGGTATCGGGCGCGGTGGTCGACTATGCGGCCGCGAAGACCGTCACCGCGCAGGCGCTCGCCGCGCGCTGAGCGTCGCACGCCCCCTCTTTCCCTTCGTCGACACCGGACTTCCGCATGGCTGCCACCCTCGACCTCGTCAAACGCCGCGTCACCGACGCACCGCGCAGCGGTGATGCCCGCTCGCCGCATTTCGCCGCGCGCCGCCGCCCGACACCGATGCGCCGCCGCGCATGGCGTATCGCATCGCTCGCCGCCTGCATCGCGCTGTGGCAAGCGGCCGTCCACTGGCGGCTGTCGCTCGGCATCGTCACGTTCGCGAACGTACCCGCGCCGGCCGACGTCGGCCCCGCGCTGGCATCGTTCCTGCAATCGCCGAAGCTGCCGATGCACTTGTTCGCGAGCATCACGCGCGTGCTGGCCGGCTTCGTCGCGGCGGCCGTCGCCGGCATCGGCCTCGGGCTCGCGATCGGCCGCTATCGCGCGCTCGAGGACACGCTGCTGCCGCCGCTCGAGATGCTGCGGCCGATTCCGGCCGTCGCGTGGATTCCGCTCGCGATCCTGATGTTTCCGTCGTCGGAGCTGAGCATGATGTTCATCACGTTCGTCGGCGCGCTGTTCCCGATCCTGCTCAATACCGTGCATGGCGCCGAAGCCGTCGACCCCCGGCTCGTCGCGACCGCGCGCAGCCTCGGCACGCGCGGCCTCGCGCTCTATGCGGAAGTGATCCTGCCCGGCGCCGCGCCGTCGATCTTCACGGGCCTGTCGATCGGGATGGGCACCGCGTGGTTCTGCCTCGTCACGGCCGAGATGATCGCCGGTCAGTACGGCATCGGCTATTTCACGTGGGAATCCTATACGTTGCAGAACTACCCGGACATCGTGGTCGGCATGGCGCTGATCGGCCTGCTCGGGATGGGCAGCAGCCTGCTCGTCAAGCGCATCGGCGCGGCGCTCACGCCGTGGTACGCACCGCGCGGAGGCCGGCCATGAGCGCAGCGGACACGACCTCGGCCGCACCCGGCCGCGTCGGCGTGCGCGCGCTGACGATCGAACTCGGCCCGCCGCATGCGCGCTTCGCGGCGCTCGATGCGCTCGACGTCGACATCGCGCCCGGCGAATTCGTCTGCGTGCTCGGGCCGTCCGGCTGCGGAAAATCGACGCTGCTCGGCGCGCTCGCCGGCCACGTCGCGGCCACGCACGGCGAGATCGTCGTCGATGGCGAACCGGTCGACCGCCCGCATCCCGATCGCGGGCTCGTGTTCCAGCAGCACACGCTGTTTCCGTGGAAGCGCGTGATCGACAACGTCGCGTTCGGCCTGAAGATGAAAGGCGTGAGCGCACACGAACGCCGCCGCGAAGCGGCCGAACTGCTCGAACTCGTCGGGCTCGGCGGCTTCGGCGCGCACTACCCCGCGCAGCTTTCCGGCGGCATGCAGCAGCGCGTCGAGATCGCCCGCGTGCTGATCAACCGGCCACGCGTGCTGCTGATGGACGAGCCGTTCGGCGCGCTCGACGCGCAGACGCGCCGGATGATGCAGACGCTGCTGCTCGACATCTGGTCGCGCATCGGCACGACCGTGCTGTTCGTCACGCACGACATCGAGGAAGCGCTGTTTCTCGGCGACCGCATCCTGATGCTGTCGCCGCGGCCCGCGCGCATCGTCGCCGACATCCGCGTGCCGCTCGCGCGCCCCCGCACCGACGACAGCACGACCGAGCCCTCGTTCGTCGACATCAAGCGCCGCTGTCTCGCGCTGTTGCGCAACGCCGCGTGAGCGTGCGTGCCTGCCCCTTCACCGCACCGATTTTTTTCCATGACCGCTTCTTCCTCCGCTTTCCCGCTGCCCGGCGTGCCGGCCGCCGAACATGCCGCGCTCGTCGCGCGCTTCGCCGCGGCCGATGCATCGGTGCGTCGCATCGCGCTGCTCGAACTCGCCGATCTCGAGGCGCCCGAACTCGTGCCGTCGTTCGTCGCGGCGCTGCGCGACGATCCGTCGGCCGACGTGCGCAGCGAGGCCGCGCGCGTGCTCGACGCATGGGAGCAGCCCGATGTCGTCGACGCGCTGTGCCACGCGCTGCTCGATCCGGACGACGGCGTGCGCGCGACGGCCGCGCAGAGCCTGTCCGAACTGAAGAACGCGGCATCGGGCGCCGTGCTTTGCCGCTGGGCCGACCGGCCCGAGCCGTTCGTGCGCGGTGCCGTACTGCGCGGCTTGCGCGAATTGCGCGACCCCGACGCATTCGCGCCCGCGCTGCGCGCGCTCGACGCGAGCGCCGCTGCCGTACGCGCCGAGGCAGTCGTCGTGCTCGGCTGGCTCAAGGACGGCCGCGCGCTGCCGCCGCTCGCCCGCGTCGCGACCACCGACGCCGATGCCGACGTGCGGCGCGCCGCGGTCGGCGCGATCGGATTTGCCGCGGCCGGCGATACCGCCGTCGTCACCGCGTTGCTCGCGGCGCTGCGCGACGTCGAATGGCAGGTGCGCGAAGAAGCGGCTGCCACACTCGGCAAGCTGCGCGCCGCCGTTGCGCGCGATCCGCTCGTCGCCGCGCTCGACGACGATTACTGGCAAGTGCGCCTGCGTGCCGTACGCGCACTTGGCCAATTGCGCGACGCGGCCGCGGCATCGGCCGTCGTCGCGCTGCTCTCTCATGCGATCAGCAACCTGCGCAAGGAAGCCGCGCTCGCGCTCGGCGAATTGCGCGACCGGGCGACGCTGCCCGCGCTGCACGACGCGCTCGACGATCGCGACCCCGAAGTCCGCAAGGCCGTGCGGATCGCGATCGGACAGATCGACGAGGCGTCGCGATGATCGCGCCGACCGAAATCGCACTCGATCACCGGGCACGCGCACTGACGCTTCATTGGCCCGACGGCGCCACGCAACGCATCGGCTATGCACGGTTGCGCAGCGATTGCCCGTGCGCGGAATGCCGAAAAGTCCGGTTCGACGGCGGCCACATCGACGCGCGGCCGGGCCTGACGCTCGACGGCGTGGAAGCGCTCGGCTACGGCGTACGCTTCCTGTTCGGCGACGGCCATGCACGCGGTATTTATCCGTGGCCTTACCTGGCGGGCCTCGCGTAGTGGCGATGACGCGGCGTTCGCGGTCGCGGGACAGATGGCAGGCATGCGAAAACGCTGCGATACTGACGCCCACGATCGTCGCCACCTACCGTGGGAGCAGCACCATGCAAACCGCAGTCGGATTTATCGGCCTCGGCGTGATGGGCACGCCGATGGCGCTCAATCTCGCACGGGCCGGCATGCCGCTCGTCGCGCGGAGCATCGGCATCGCGTCGCCGCCGCTCGACATCCGCCACGCGTTTTACGGCGAAACCAAGCAGGCCGGACATGGCGCGGCCGACATGGTCGTGATCCGTGCGATCGAACGACGTTCTGGAAACGCCCGGTGAGCCGCGTGCACACCCGCGCGTTCGTTCGAACCAACGGATACGCATGACCATGTCCGCAACCGGCCACGCTGCTTCCTTGCGCCCCGTTCCCGCCGTGATCGGCATCGTGCTGCGCGAACGCGACGTGCTGCTCGTGCGCCGCGCGAATCCGCCCGATGCGGGCTGCTGGGGCTTCCCCGGCGGTAAGATCGAGCCGGGCGAGCCGCTCGCGGATGCGGTCGTGCGCGAGATCGCGGAAGAGACGACGGTCGACGTGGAAGCGCTCGACATCTTCACCGCGCTGGATGCCTTCGATTACGATGCGCACGGCGCAGTGCGCCAGCATTTCATCATGGTCGCGGTGCTGTGCAGATGGCTGCGCGGCACGCCTGCCGCCGGCGACGATGCACTCGACGCACGCTGGTTCGGCATCGACGAACTCGACCGCGACGATTTGCCGATGAGCGCGGGCGTGCGCGACGTCACGCTGAGGGCAATCGAGCGAGCGGCGGTGCTGGGCAACGCGCGTCCGCCATTCGCCTGACACTTCGCTGTCGCTTGTGCATCAGCGCGATGCATTCGTTCCGTCACGGAGCAAGCTACCTGCCGAGCGCAGAATCACAACGTATCAAACCATGATCAGAATTCGACAATCCACCGAGGCCGACGGCGCACGCGCGCTGAATATCTGGCGCAACGCCGTCGACGCCACGCATCACTTCCTGAGCGACGACGATCGTCGTTCAATCGAATCCGAAGTCGTCGCGTTTCTGCCGCGCGCACCGCTCGACCTGGCCGTCGACGAGAGCGATCGTCCGATCGGTTTCATGCTGCTCGACGGTAGTCACATGGAAGCGCTGTTCGTCGATCCCGCCCACCACGGCGCGGGAGTCGGGCGGCGGCTGGTCGAGGAAGCGCTCAAGCGCCATCCCGATCTGTCGACCGACGTCAACGAACAGAACGAAGCGGCGGCGGGATTTTATGAGCGGCTCGGATTCGAGCGCTGCGGGCGATCGGAGCGGGATGGACAAGGGCGCCCTTATCCGCTGATTCACCTTCGTTATCGCGGTGGCGATCGGGACTAAGCTGGCGGCCCGGCGGGCACGGGACACTGCACCGGCCCGGTCAGGATGCGCAGAAAACGACACCACACTTGCGGCATCACGATCATCCCGACGGGCCACCGGTCGTCAGCGGCCAGCGCCCCAACACGTCGTAGTGCGACTTGCCGAGCCAGCTATCGATCAGGACGAAGTCGAACGCGGTCCAGGTAATCGGCTCGACCCTGTACTCGTCTGGCCTCCCCGCGCCGTACAGCAGCGTCACGTGCGGGGTGAAACTCGACGGAAAAACGCGCACGCCCGCTCGTTTCAGCGCGTCTCGCAACCGCCGTCGAAAATCGATCAAGTCTTCCAGACCGGCCCGCCCCGTCAGCACCAGCGGCTGATGCCCGGGCCGCCCATTGAAGCTGATGATCTTGTCGAACCTCACGGAGAAAGACGGCACAGCCACGCGGTCCGCCACCGCACGTGCCCGCGCAAGGGTGGCACCCGGCACATAAGCGAAATCGCCCAGAGAACCCAGCGTGACATGCAGACGCTCGGTATCCATCGGGCTGTCCTTCTCGAGTTGCAAGCTTTTGGCCATGCCGGCAATGCGCACGGCCGCAGCCGGATCCGGCATCACGGCGAAAAAGAAGCGGTGCACGGGAACCGGCGGCGGCGTATCGAATCCGGGTAGCGTCAGTTGAGTCACGGTGGCATCTCCGACAGGCCGGGAGCGTAATTTCATTATCGTCAATCGGAAGCCGGTCCGCTCGCCGCTCGATGAATCCGCCGTTCGCGAGCACGAAAATGCTACCCTCTCGGCCAAACTCGACATCCTCTGATGAAGCATCCGAATTCAACCATGCAAACCGTCGCGGTACTGGACTTCGAAACAACCGGGCTGTCGCCGAATCTGGGCGACCGTGCGACCGAAATTGCCGTCATCCTGCTACGCGACGGGCAAGTCGTCGACCGTTTCCAGAGTTTGATGAATGCAGGCAGACGCATCCCGTCCGATGTCGTTGCGCTCACCGGCATCACGAACGACATGATCGCGACGGCGCCGCCGGCGTCCGACGTCATGAAGGAAGCGGCGGCGTTCGTCGGCAAGCATGCGATCGTGGCCCACAACGCCGGGTTCGACAAGCGCTTCTGGCAGTCGGAACTCGGGGCGCTCGGCATGTCGGCCGACCATGCGTTTGCGTGCACGATGCTGGTGGCGAGACGGATCTACCCGGACGCCAGGAGTCACCGCCTGTCGAGCCTGGCCGAGATGCTGCGGTTGCCGCAAACGGGCCGTGCGCACCGCGCGATGGTCGATGCCGAGATGGCTGGCCATCTGTGGTGCAGGTTGCAGCACGATATTTCGCGGACTTATGGACTGGATCGGATCGATCACGCGTTGATGTCGCGAGTCCAGGCGACGACCAAGGCGAAGGTGCCGATGTATCTGCGGTCGCTCGTGCGTGCGCATGCGTGATGTATCCGAGACCGGAACGGAAAACACCACGCTCGCTGACTGACGTCGCGCGTTAACGCAAAACGGCCTGGCAATTGCCAGGCCGCTTCTTGCCCCGACGTCAGCCGGAACAGCAATCCAGCCGAACCGGCAAGCCGCTTCCGACCTATCGCGACATCAAACGATACGCAACGCGACGCAAGCGGAATCGAATGCCGATTCGGCCGGAATGCTTACTCCCACTCGATCGTCGCCGGCGGCTTCCCCGAGATGTCGTACACGACCCGGTTGATCCCGCGCACCTCGTTGATGATCCGATTCGACGCGCGGCCGAGCAGCGCGTACGGCAGGTGCGCCCAATGCGCGGTCATGAAGTCGGTCGTCTGCACCGCGCGCAGCGACGTCACGTAGTCGTACGTGCGGCCATCGCCCATCACGCCGACCGACTTGACCGGCAGGAACACCGCGAACGCCTGGCTCGTCAGGTCGTACCAGCTCTTGCCGACATCGGCCTCGCCGCACAGGCCGGCAGCCGCATCGTGCGCGGTCGCGGTCGTGTTGCGCAGCTCCTCGATGAAGATCGCGTCCGCACGGCGCAGCAGGTCCGCGTACTCGCGCTTCACTTCGCCGAGAATCCGCACGCCCAGGCCCGGGCCCGGGAACGGATGACGGTACACCATCTCCGGCGGCAGGCCGAGCGCGACGCCCAGCTCGCGCACTTCGTCCTTGAACAGGTCGCGCAGCGGCTCGAGCAGCTTCAGGCCGAGCGTTTCCGGCAGGCCGCCGACGTTGTGGTGGCTCTTGATCGTCGTCGCCTTCTTCGTCTTCGTGCCGCCCGATTCGACCACGTCCGGGTAGATCGTGCCCTGCGCGAGCCACTTCGCCTTCGCCAGCTTCTTCGCCTCGGCCTGGAACACCTCGACGAACTCGCGGCCGATGATCTTGCGCTTCGCTTCCGGATCGGTCACGCCGGCCAGATGACCGAGGAACTGGTCGGACGCATCGACGTGCACGACCTTCGCATGCAGGCGGCCCTCGAACATGTCGAGCACCATCTTGCCTTCGTTCAGGCGCAGCAGGCCGTGGTCGACGAACACGCACGTCAACTGATCGCCGATCGCACGATGGATCAGCGCGGCCGCGACGCTCGAATCGACGCCGCCCGACAGGCCGAGAATCACTTCCTCGTCACCGACCTGCTCGCGGATCTTCGCGACGGCTTCCTCGATGTGGTTCTTCATGATCCAGTCGGGCTTCGCGCCGGCGATCTGCAGCACGAAGCGTTCGATGATCTGGCGGCCCTTCACGGTGTGCGTGACTTCCGGGTGGAACTGCACCGCGTAGTAGCCGCGCGCCTCGTCGGCCATGCCGGCGATCGGGCAGCTCGGCGTCGACGCCATCAGCGCGAAGCCCGGCGGCAGCTCGGCAACCTTGTCGCCGTGGCTCATCCAGACCTTCAGCATCCCGTGGCCTTCGGCCGTCGTGAAATCCTCGATGCCGTCGAGCAGGCGCGTATGGCCGTGCGCACGCATTTCCGCGTAGCCGAATTCGCGATGGTCGCTCCACTCGACCTTGCCGCCGAGCTGCACGGCCATCGTCTGCATGCCGTAGCAGATGCCGAGCACCGGCACGCCGAGATCCCACACCGCCTGCGGCGCGCGCAGCTGATGGTCTTCGTACGTGCTCGCGTGGCTGCCCGACAGGATCACGGCCTTCGGCGCGAACTCGCGGACGAAGTCGTCGGACACATCGTTCGGATGGATTTCGCAGTAGACGTGCGCTTCACGCACGCGCCGTGCAATCAGTTGGGTGACTTGCGAACCGAAGTCGAGAATCAGGATTTTGTCGTGCATGGCTGCGGACGGGATGAAGAGAATAAGAAAAGCAGCGCATCGAGCGCTGCGTCAAAAGCATGGACAGCGGCGTCGGGCGGCGGCGGCACGCGCGACGCATCGCCGGTCAATCCTGCGACGGCGGGCGCGCGTCGAACGCGACGCTGCCTGACGCGCGCTCGGACGCGGCCGATGGGGTCGCCGCGGCCGGCGCCGCCGAAGGCGCCACCGGACGGCCGACGACCGGCTCGACCCGCGGCTGCGCTGCGGAGGCGGAGGCCGGCGCCGGTTCGACCGGACGCTTCGCGTCCCGGCCCTCGAGCGCCTGCACTTTCTCGCGCCGGCGCACGGCCGATGCGAGCCGCACGCCGCCGAGGCCGAGCACGATCAGCGCGACCCCGGCCACGGCCGACAGCACCCGGCCGGCGGCGGCGAGCGCGGGCCCGTTGCCGGTGCCGATCGACCACACGACCGTCAGCACGCCGGTCAGCCAGTACACGTGGCCGACCGACCGTGCGACGGGCGCCGTGAGATCGCCGTTGAACGCCGCATGAAACGCGAGCCACGCGAGCCCGAGCAGCGCGATACCGAACGCCTGGCCGAGCATCGCCGGCTGGATGTTCGCCAGTTGCAGCGCGTTGAACAGCGCCTGCCAGGGCGTCAGCACGAACAGCACGCCGAACGCCAGCAGCAGCACGGCATCGACGATCAGCACGGCTCGCAGCAGCGGTTTCATCGGCGATCAGTCCACGTGATAGTTCGGTGCTTCCTTCGTGATCTGCACGTCGTGCACGTGCGACTCGCGCATGCCCGCCGCGGTGATCTGGACGAATTCGGCCTTCTCGTGCAGCTCGTCGATCGTCTTGCAGCCGCAGTAGCCCATGCTGGCGCGCACGCCGCCGACCAGCTGGAACAGGATCGCGTTGACCGAACCCTTGTACGCGACGCGGCCTTCGATGCCTTCCGGCACGAGCTTGTCGATGTTCGCCGAGTTGTCCTGGAAGTAGCGGTCTGCCGCGCCGTCCTTCATCGCGCCGACCGAACCCATGCCGCGATACGACTTGTACTGGCGGCCCTGGTACAGGAACACGTCGCCCGGCGCCTCTTCGGTGCCCGCGAACATGCTGCCCATCATCACCGCGTTCGCGCCGGCCGCGAGGGCCTTCGACACGTCGCCCGAGAAGCGCACGCCGCCGTCGGCGATGCACGGCACGCCGGTGCCCTTCAGCGCTTCCGACACGTTCGCGATCGCGCTGATCTGCGGCACGCCGACGCCCGCGACGATCCGCGTCGTGCAGATCGAACCCGGGCCGATACCGACCTTGACCGCGTCCGCGCCGTATTCGACGAGCGCCTTCGCGGCGGCGGCCGTCGCGATGTTGCCGCCGATCACCTCGACGTGCGGGAAGTTCTGCTTGACCCAGCGCACGCGCTCGAGCACGCCCTTGCTGTGACCGTGCGCGGTATCGACGACGATCACGTCGACGCCGGCCTGCACCAGCAGCTCGACGCGCTCTTCGTTGTCCGGACCGACGCCGACCGCCGCGCCTGCGCGCAGCTTGCCGTGTTCGTCCTTGCACGCGTCCGGGTGCTCGGTCTGCTTCGTGATGTCCTTGACGGTCATCAGGCCGCGCAGTTCGAACGCGTCGTTGACGACCAGCACGCGCTCGAGGCGGTGGCTGTGCATCAGCGCCTTCGCTTCGGCAAGCGGCGTGCCTTCCTTGACCGTGACGAGGCGCTCGCGCGGCGTCATGATCGACTTGACCGGCTCGTCGAGGCGCGTTTCGAAACGCAGGTCGCGGTTCGTAACGATGCCGACGAGCTGCGGGCCTTCGACGACCGGGAAGCCCGAGATGCCATGCTGGCGCGACAGCGCGATCACGTCGCGCACCTTCATTTGCGGCGGCACCGTGATCGGGTCGCGGACGACGCCCGACTCGAAACGCTTGACCTTCGCGACTTCGCGGGCCTGTTCGGCCGGCGTGAGGTTCTTGTGGACGATACCGACGCCACCCTGCTGCGCCATCGCGATCGCGAGGCGACCTTCGGTGACCGTGTCCATCGCGGCGGACACGAGCGGCATGTTCAGGGAGATGTTGCGGGTCAGCTTGGTCTTGAGGCTGGTGTCGCGCGGGAGAACGTCGGAGAAGGCGGGAACGAGGAGCACGTCATCGAAAGTGAGTGCTTTTTGGATCAGACGCATGGCAAATCCTATGGGCGCAAAAGCGAATTATACGCGAAGCGCCACGAATTTTCACAACACGAACAACGGCTTAGCCGGTTCCGGCCGTTCGGGGGCCGAATCGTTCGGATCGCCGTTCGGTTCGTTTTCGATCGCTTTTCGTTTCATCGCCGCATCGAGCCATTCGCGCAACCGGCGGCTGGGCGGCAAGTGCCCGCGTCGCGGCAGGGCCGCAGGGCCGCGGCGGAAGCGGCCGCGGCGGAAGCGGCCGCGCACGGCGCGCCCGGCGACCCGCCGAAGCGGCTTGCCTGCCGTGCGTCACGCCAGCCCGGCCGCGCGGACGATCATCGCCATGCCGCCCGCCGCCGCCCCGCAACCGACGACCCTCGCGACGCGCCCGCCGGCCGGCGCAACGCGTTCGGCGGCGATCGCCGCCGTCACGGCGGCCATCACGCGCAGATCCATCATGCCGGCCGCCAGCGCGATCGCCATCAGGTTGCCGCAACACGCCCCGCACCGGATGGCAGCGCGCACGCCGTACCACCATGCCGTGACGGACGACGCTCGCGACTGGTGTGCGTGCGCCGCCGCCTGCCGGCCGTGCCCGCAGCACGCCAGCCGGCGCGCCTTCCATCCGGAGAATTGCAACGCGCCCGCGGCCAGCACGATGGCGCCGGCCACGAAGGGCATCGCACGGGCGAGCGCCGGTAGCCGGGCGGCGGCCGCCGTCAGTGCGAGGCCGGCCGGAAACACGAGCGCTCCGAGCGCCATCCAGACCGAGAAATATCCCGCCCCCGCGACGACGACGAGCCAGGCCGAGCGCGCCGTCCGCGGGCCGATGCGCTGCCGGTAATGCCAGAGCTGCGGCGCGAGCACGGGCAGCATCATCGTCACCGTCATCGCGCCCCACATTCCGGCGAACGCCGCGAACGCGCGCCCGGCGCCCTGACCGCACGGCCGCAGCCAGGCGGCCGAGGCCATCCAGCCGCCGGGCATCGGCTCGCCGCCCATCGCGGCCATCGATGCGTGCTGCCCCAGCCACGCCATCGCGGCGACCGCGAACACGGCCGCGACCGCCACGCCGAATGCCCGCGGATCGGCGGCCGTCTCGCCGGTTGTCGGCCGTGTCATCGCGTGCTCCCGCTCGCAGCCGGCCGATCAGCCGCGCGCGTACTCGTCGTGACGGCGCCACCACGGGCCGGCCTCGTTGCGGCCGCGCGGCGCGCGATCGAGCCACTGGTACATCCCCCACAATCCGTCGAGGCCACGCGCGTAGGTCGAATACGTGTGATAGACGGCGCCGTCCTCGCGCACGAACGCGCTCATCCCCGGCCGGTCGCGCGAATACGTGGCCGCATCGGTGCCGCACGTGGCCGCGAACTGCACGACGGGCGCCGGCGGCGGATCCATGTCCATCGCGTGGCCGGCCCGCGCATAGTTGTATTCGACGTCGCCCGCGCGCTGCTGCGTTTCGGTGAACGACACGTTGAAGTCGAAGTTGAAATCGCTGCCGACCGACGACGCCCACGGAAACGTCCACCCCATCCGCTGCCGGTACGCGAGCAGTTTCGCGAGCGGCGCGCGCGACACGGCTGCGAGCGTCACGTCGTGGTGCGCCAGATGCACGGCGAAGCCGTCGAAGCCGTCGGCGAGCGCCGAGCACGACGGGCAGCCCGCCTTGTAGTCGGGACCGAACATGAAGTGATAGACGAGCAGTTGCGAACGGCCGCGAAACAGGTCGTCGAGCGTCGCCTGTCCGGCTTCGGTATCGAATCGGTAGGTCTTGTCGACGCGCACCCACGGCAGCGCCTGGCGCCGCCGCGCGAGTTCGTCGCTTTGCCGCGTCAGCGCCTTTTCCGCGTCGAGCAGCGCGCGGCGTTCGACCAGCCATGCGTCGCGTGTTCCGGTGAGATGAGTCGTCATTGCGGGTTGCTCCTTCCGATGGGTATCCGGGCACGGCGTACGGAGCCGTGTGCGTGGTGCTAGATTAGTGCCGGGCATCGGACCGGAGGGAGTGACAAGTGTGTCGGGATTCGAATGGATTCGCTGATCACGGCGGCCGCGCGCGCGCTCGCGGCCGGTGACGCGCTCGGTGCGCTGAACCGCGTCGCGCTGCGCGACGATGCGCCGGCGCTCGCGCTACGCGGAATCGCGCTCGCGCAACTCGGCGATTTCGAACGGGCGCGAGCGCTCGTGCGCGGCGCCGCACGGGCATTCGGCGCGAAGGAAGCGATCGCACGGGCGCGCTGCGTCGTCGCGGAGGCCGAGATCGCGCTCGCGTCGCGCGACCTGCACTGGCCGACGCGTGCGCTCGATGCGGCCTGCGCGACGCTCGACGCGCACGGCGACCGCGCGAACGCCGCGCATGCCCGCTATCTCGGCGTGCGCCGGTTGCTGCTGATCGGTCATCTCGACGAGGCCGAGCGGCTGCTCGCGCATCTCGATCCCGCACCGCTGCCGCCCGCGTCGCGCGCCGCCCATGAATTGATCGCGGCCGGCATCGCGATGCGCCGCATTCGCACGCAGGCGGCCCGCGCGGCACTTGCCCGGGCGCGGACGGCCGCCCGCGCCGCCGGCATCGCCGCGCTGACGGCCGAGGTCGACACCGCGGCGCGCGTGCTCGACGCACCGGCCGCGCGGCTCATCGCACGCGGCACGTCGCGGCTCGTCCCGCTCGACGAAGTCGAGGCGCTGTTCGAGTCGAATGCGCTCGTCGTCGACGCGTGCCGCCACACGGTGCGCGACGCGCGCACGACCGTATCGCTCGCGCGGCGTCCAGTGCTGTTCGTGCTCGCGCGTGCGCTCGGCGAGGCGTGGCCGGCCGACGTGTCGAGAAACGCACTCGTCGCCGCCGCGTTCCGTGCGAAACAGGCCGACGAATCGCATCGCGCGCGGCTGCGGGTCGAAATGGGCCGGCTGCGCGCGGTGCTGCGCCCGCTCGCGAACGTCGTCGCGACGCCGCGCGGCTTCGCGCTCGAACCGCTCGGCGTGCGCGAAACCATCGTCCTCGCGCGCCCGGTCGACGATCGCCATGCGGCCGTGCTCGCGCTTCTCGCCGACGGCGAAGCGTGGTCGAGCTCCGCGCTGGCGCTCGCACTTGGCGCCAGCCAGCGCACCGTGCAACGCGCGCTCGATGCGCTCGCGGAAACCGGCAAGGTTCAGGCGCTCGGCCGCGGGCGCGCGCGCCGCTGGATGACGCCGCCGCTGCCCGGATTCGCGACGACCTTGTTACTCCCGGTTGCGCTGCCGGGAGATTAGGATGGCCCCATCGAACAACGAGGTGACGAACATGAAACGCTCCACTGCAGACATCCTTCGCGAGTACGGCCCGTTTCCGGGTGTCGACGGCGTGCACGGCGTCACGTTCGACGGGCAGCACGTGTGGTACGCGTCCGGCGACAAGCTGAATGCGCTCGACCCCGAGCGCGGCACGACAGTCCGTTCGCTCGACGTCGCCGCGCACGCGGGCACCGCGTTCGACGGCCGCCACCTGTTCCAGATCGTCGAGGACCGCATCGAGAAGATCGATCCCGAATCGGGCCGCGTGCTCGCGACGATTCCGGCGCCCGGCGGCGGCGCCGATTCGGGGCTCGCGTGGGCGGAAGGCACGCTGTGGGTCGGCCAGTACCGCGAACGCAAGATTCATCAGGTGGATCCGCAATCGGGCGCCGTGCTGCGCACGATCGAATCGAACCGCTTCGTCACCGGCGTGACGTGGGTCGACGGCGAGCTGTGGCACGGCACGTGGGAAGCCGACCAGAGCGACCTGCGGCGCATCGATCCGCGCACGGGCCAGGTGCTCGAGCAGATCGACATGCCGGCCGGCGTCGGCGTCGCGGGGCTTGAATCCGACGGTCATGACCGCTTCTACTGCGGCGGCGGCAACAGCGGCAAGCTGCGTACCGTGCGCCGCCCGGCGCGCACGCGTGCCGCCACCGACGGCACAGAAGCGACACCCGATCCGGTAGAGGACTGATTCGCCGCCCGTCGAAGCCGCGCGACGCGCCGAACCATGCTCCGAGTGCAGGAATGAACAAGACGCCGCCGTGGCGGCATCGCTAAGATGCGCGCACCTCGGTCATTTGTTCGGAGCGGTCGATGCGGCGCGGCGTGGTGTACGGTGTCCTGGCAGGCGCCCTGTGGGGCATGGTGTTTCTCGTTCCGCGGCTGCTGACCGATTTCTCGCCGCTGCTGCTGAGCGCCGGCCGCTACGCGATGTACGGCCTCGTGTCGCTCGCGGCCGCGTTGCCCGCCACCCGCTCGCTGCTCGCACGGCTGACTCGCGAGGATCTCGCCGCACTGGTGAAGCTCGCCATCGTCGGCAACGTCGCGTATTACGTGCTGCTGTCCGGCGCCGTGCACCTGATCGGCATCGCGCCCAGTTCGCTGATCGTCGGCGTGCTGCCCGTGACCGTCACGCTCGCGGGCCTCGGCGAGCGCGGCGCCGTGCCGCTGCGGCGGCTCGCCGCCCCGCTCGCGCTGGTGATCGCGGGCATCGTCTGCATCAACGTCGACCTGTTTACGTCCGACGCCGCGCACGCGACGACGCTCGCTCGGAAGCTCGCGGGCATCGCCTGCGCGGCGGGCGCGCTCGCGAGCTGGACCTGGTATGCGGTAGCGAACACACGATACCTGCAACGCCATCACCGCTTCGGCGGCAACGAATGGTCGGTGCTGTGGGGTGTCGTGACGGGCCTGCTCGGCGGGCTCTGCTGGCTGGCGATCCTCGCGCTGCCGGCCGGCATGGTGCAGGCGGCCGTCCCGGCATCGCGCTGGCAGTTGTTCTGGCTGCTGAATCTCGTGCTCGCGATCGGCGCGTCGTGGCTCGGCAACGGGCTGTGGAACGCCGCGTCGAAGCGGCTGCCGCTCACGCTGTCGGGTCAGTTGATCGTGTTCGAAACCGTGTTCGCGATGCTGTACGCGTTCGTGTACGACCGGCGGATGCCGCATGCGCTCGAGATCGCCGCACTCGTGCTGCTGCTCGCCGGCGTATACGGCTCGGTGCGACGGCATGGCGACACGCCGGGCAGCGCGCCCACAAACGCAAACGCCGCGGCCCACTGAGCGCCGCGGCGTTCGATCCGACCAATCCGGGCGAACAACGCGTCAGCGCGCGTCCTTGTGCAGCCACTTGCGGCCCTCGATCGAGCCGTCGCGGCGGGATTTGTCGACACGCCGCTGGCGCGCAAGCTTCGGATCGACGATCAGCGGACGGTAGATCTCGACACGGTCGTGATCGACGAGCGGCGCATCGAGCGGCGCGAGCTTGCCGTGGACGCCCGTCTTCGCGTGCGCGAGATCGATCTCCGGGTGCAGCGCGAGCACGCCGCTCGCGTCGATTGCCGAGCGCACGGTCGCCCCTTCGGGCAGCGACAGCGGAATCAGCGTCTGGCGCTCCGGCAGTGCGTAGCAGACTTCGATCGACAGCATCGCGTCACCCCTTTCCGTAGCGCTGGTCCGCGCGCTTCACGAACGAATCGACGAACGTGTTCGCGATGTGGCTGAACACCGGCCCGATGATCTTCTCGAGCAGGATGCTCGAAAACTCGTAGTGCAGCGCGAATTCGATCTTGCACGCATCAGCGCGCAGCACCGTGAAACGCCACGAGCCCGTGAATTTCTTGAACGGGCCGTCCGTGAACTCCATGTCGATCCGCGTCGGGCGCTGCTGCGTGTTGCGCGTCGCGAAATGCTGCTTGATGCCCTTGAAGTTGATGTCGATGCGCGCTTCCATTCCGCTCTCGTCCTGACGGCGAATCTCGACACCGCCGCACCAGGGCAGGAAATTGGGGTAATCGGCCACGTCGGTGACGAGGTCGAACATCTGTTCCGCCGAGTGACGGATCAATACGGTTTTCTGGACATCTGCCATAAATCGCGCGGCATCGCTTGAAGTGGGAAAGCCAAGCCGGGCGATTCTCGCCCCGCTTTGCTAAAATCGTGATTTTAAACGACTTGGCCCGATCCTTTCATGAGCATCATCGATAACAGGAAAGCGCACTTCGATTATCACATCGAGGAACGCTACGAGGCGGGGCTGGTGCTTGAGGGCTGGGAAGTCAAGGCGCTGCGCGCCGGACGCGGCCAGATCAAGGAAGGCTACGTCGTGGTGAAGAACGCCGAGATCTTTCTGATCGGGACCCATATCAGCCCGCTGCCCGAAGCCTCGACGCACATCCAGCCCGACCCGGTTCGCACGCGCAAGCTGCTGCTGCACCGCGAGGAAATCAAGAAGCTGATCGGCAAGGTCGAGCAGCGCGGCTACACGCTCGTGCCGCTGAACTTCCACTACAAGGGCGGTCGCGTGAAATGCGACATCGCGCTCGCGAAGGGCAAGAAGCTGCACGACAAACGCGAAACCGAGAAGAAACGCGACTGGGAACGCGAGAAGGCGCGCATCATGCGCGCCGGCACCTGACGCACGCAACGTTCATCGCAAACGACACGGCCCGCTCGAAGCGGGCCGTGTTGCTTTGGACTCCCTGAATCGCACCGGCTAGTCACCCGGCGGCGCGACGATTCGCCGCACGGCGCGGCGCACGCGGCAGCCGCGCGCGCATCGATCATCGGGCTCAGCCCTTCGCGCCGGACGCCGCCCCCGCGCTCTTGACGATCGTCAGCGCCGACGAGATCGCGGTGCCGAGATCCGACAGGTTCGACGGCACGATCAGCGTGTTGCCCTGCTTCGCGAGATTCGCGAACGCGCCGACATACTGCTCGGCGACCTTCAGGTTCACCGCGTCCATCCCGCCTTGCGACTGAATCGCGCTCGCGATCTTCTGGATCGCCTGCGCGTTCGCCTCGGCCACCGCCAGAATCGCGGCGGCTTCGCCCTGCGCCTGGTTGATCGCCGCCTGCCGCTCGCCTTCGGACTTCTGGATCGCGGCTTCGCGCGCACCCGACGCGAGGTTGATCTGCTCCTGCTTGCGGCCTTCGGACGCGGCAATCAGCGCACGCTTTTCGCGCTCCGCGGTGATCTGCGCCTGCATCGCGTGCAGGATCTCCTTCGGCGGCGTCAAATCCTTGATCTCGTAGCGCAGCACTTTCACGCCCCAGTTCGCCGCGGCGTCGTCGAGTGCCGACACGATGCTGTGGTTGATGAAATCGCGCTCCTCGAAGGTTTTGTCGAGCTCGAGCTTGCCGATCACCGAGCGCAGCATCGTCTGCGACAACTGCGTGATCGCGAGCACGAAGTTGCTCGACCCGTACGACGCCTTCATCGGATCCATCACCTGGAAATACAGCACGCCGTCGACCTGCAACTGCGTGTTGTCGCGCGTGATGCAGACCTGGCTCGGCACGTCGAGCGGAATCTCCTTCAGTATGTGCCGGTACGCGATGCGATCGACGAACGGCAGCACGATATTGAGGCCGGGCGACAGCGTCGCGTGGTAGCGCCCGAAGCGCTCGAGCACCCACGCATGCTGCTGCGGGACGATCTTCACCGTCTTCGACACGATCACGATCGCCATGACGAGCAGGACAACCCAGATGATCAGCGAATCCATGAATATTTCCTCCTTGTTGTATCAGCGGACGATCAGCCCGCGGGTTTCGCCACGACCACGAGGCAATTGCCGCGCACGGCGCTCACCTGGTACACGTGCGCATCGTCGCGCTCGCCGTGCGCGAGTTCGACGTCCCAGTCGGCCCCGCGATACTGCACGCGCGCGCGGCCGTCACGCCACGCGTCGACCGTGACGGTCGAGCCGATATCGAGATTGACGTCGGGATTCGTCGACGTGTCGCGCTTCTGCTTGCGGCCGAGCCCCGAGCGACGCAGCACGATCATCGCAACGATCGCGACCGCGGCCGCCGCGCCGAACTGCACGTGCGGCGCGAAACCGGCCAGGTGCAACAACCCGCCCGCGAGAAAGCCGAGCGCGATCATCAACAGATAGAACGTGCCCGTCAGCAACTCGGCGACGACCAGCACACCCACCCCGCCCCACCAGAACAGATGCCCCGACATCATTGTGGTCTCCCGGAAAACGGCCCCATGCTCACTCTCGTTCACTGCCCCGGAGGGGCGGCCGGTACGCCTGGGACGGTTCGACACGTACCGACAAACAAAAACACCCCGGTGCTTACCGGGGTGTTTATAGCATGAACCTTGCATTTTGCCTTCATTGAAGGAGCGATGGTGCCGCTCCTTCAATGAAAAGGCATGACCGACCGTTACTTCCGGTTGGCGAGCGCCTGCCACGTATCGATGATCGTGTCGGGGTTCAGCGAGATCGACGCGATGCCTTCGTCGGTCAGCCACTGCGCGAAGTCCGGGTGATCGGACGGGCCCTGGCCGCAGATACCGACGTACTTGCCCATCTTGCGGCAGGTATCGATCGCACGCTTCAGCAGGAACTTGACGGCCGGGTCGCGCTCGTCGAAGTCGACTGCCAGCAGTTCCATGCCCGAATCGCGGTCGAGGCCGAGCGTGAGCTGCGTGAGGTCGTTCGAGCCGATCGAGAAACCGTCGAAGTGTTCCAGGAACTCTTCGGCGAGGATCGCGTTGGTCGGGACTTCGCACATCATCACGAGACGCAGGCCGTTTTCGCCGCGCTTCAGGCCGAACTTGTCGAGCAGGCCGACGACGCGCTCCGCCTGCTTCACGGTCCGCACGAACGGCACCATGATCTCGACGTTGGTCAGGCCCATCTCGTCGCGCACGCGCTTCAGTGCACGGCATTCCATCTCGAACGCCTGCGCGAAATCGTCGGCGATGTAGCGCGACGCGCCGCGGAAGCCCAGCATCGGGTTTTCCTCGTCCGGCTCGTAACGCGAACCGCCGATCAGCTTCTTGTACTCGTTCGACTTGAAGTCGGACAGACGCACGATCACGGGCTTCGGATAGAACGCCGCCGCGATCGTCGCGACGCCTTCCGTCAGCTTGTCGACGTAGAACTGACGCGGCGACGCGTGGCCGCGCGCAACGCTCTCGACCGCCTTCTTCAGGTCCTGGTCGATGTTCGGGTACTCGAGAATCGCCTTCGGGTGAACGCCGATGTTGTTGTTGATGATGAACTCGAGACGCGCGAGGCCCACGCCGGCGTTCGGCAGTTGCGAGAAGTCGAACGCGAGCTGCGGGTTGCCGACGTTCATCATGATCTTGACCGGGATTTCCGGCAGTTCGCCGCGCTGCACTTCCGTGACTTCCGTCTCGAGCAGCCCGTCGTAGATCTTGCCTTCGTCGCCTTCCGCGCACGACACGGTGACGAGCGCGCCGTCCTTCAGGATGTCGGTCGCATCGCCGCAGCCGACGACTGCCGGCACGCCGAGCTCACGCGCGATGATCGCCGCGTGGCAGGTGCGGCCGCCACGGTTCGTGACGATCGCCGCCGCACGCTTCATCACCGGCTCCCAGTTCGGATCGGTCATGTCGGCCACCAGCACGTCGCCCGGCTGCACGCGTTCCATTTCCGACGGATCCTGGATCACGCGCACGGGGCCCGCACCGATCTTCTGGCCGATCGCACGACCCGTCGCGAGCACCTGCGACTGGCCCTTCAGCTTGAAGCGCTGCTCGGCCTTGCCCGTTGCCTGGCTCTTCACCGTTTCCGGACGTGCCTGCAGGATGAAGATCTTGCCGTCGCGGCCGTCCTTGCCCCACTCGATGTCCATCGGACGCTGGTAGTGCTTCTCGATGATGACCGCGTACTTCGCCAGCTCGATCACGTCCTCGTCGGTGATCGAGTAGCGGTTGCGCTGCTCGTGCGGCACGTCGACCGTCTTCACGCGGCCCGGCTCGCCCGGCTGCGTGAATTCCATCTTGATCAGCTTCGAGCCGATCGAGCGGCGGATGATCGGGTACTTGTCCTGCGCGAGCGTCGTCTTGAACACGTAGAACTCGTCCGGGTTCACCGCGCCCTGCACGACGGTTTCGCCCAGGCCGTAGCTCGACGTGATGAACACGGCGTCCTTGAAGCCCGATTCGGTATCGATCGTGAACATCACGCCGGCGGCGCCGACGTCCGAGCGGACCATGCGCTGCACACCGGCCGACAGCGCGACTTCGGCGTGAGTGAAGCCCTTGTGCACGCGGTAGGAGATCGCGCGGTCGTTGTACAGCGACGCGAACACGTGCTTCATGCGGTCGAGCACGTCGTCGATGCCGACGACGTTCAGATACGACTCCTGCTGGCCGGCGAACGACGCATCGGGCAGGTCTTCCGCGGTCGCGGACGAGCGCACGGCGAACGACAGCTCGCCCGGCGAGCCGTTCTTCAGCACTTCGAACTGCTCGCGGATTTCCTGCTCGAGGCGCGCCTGCAGCGGCGCATCGACGATCCACTTGCGGATTTCGGCGCCGGCTTCGGCGAGCGCCTTCACGTCGTCGATGTCGAGCGACTCGAGACGCTTGGCGATACGATCGGTCAGGTCGTTGTGCTTGAGGAAATCGCGGAACGCGAGCGCGGTCGTGGCGAAACCGGTGGGTACGCGAACGCCTGCTTCGGAAAGCTGGCTGATCATCTCGCCGAGCGACGCATTCTTGCCGCCCACGATCTCCACATCGGTCATCCGCAACTGCTCGAACGGAATTACATACGCCTGGTCCTTTGCGACGTTTGCTGCGTTAGTCATACAAGCCCCTAAGTGTGAAAAAAATACTCGATCGCGCAAGTGGGCTCGAACGCGGGCGCTTGCAAAAAGGCGCGGCGCGTCTTGCGCAACCTGTTAGATAAACACTCGCAGCGGCGGAAATCTCCCGACCCCGATTTGCAAAAATCCCGGCAGAAGGGCGATATTTGCAGACAAATCGCCAGACTTGCCGGGAATTCGGAAATCGCGCGGCCCAGCCACCGGGCGCCGTTCGCGCCCCGCCCTCGCAATTGCTTATCCAACAGGTTGCCGCTATTCTACCGTGCCGGCTGCCGGATGTGGCGCGACCTTGTCACTGGGTCTGGAGGCGCACCTCCAGCCGCCCGCGCAACCGCCCTTCACGCTCGACGTCCAGATTCATGCTGCCTACCGTATTCATCGTCTCCGACGGCACCGGGATCACTGCCGAAACCTTCGCGCATTCGATCCTCTCCCAGTTCGACCAGAAATTCCGCCTCGTGCGCGTGCCGTTCGTCGACTCGCTCGACAAGGCCTATGCGACCGTCGAGAAGATCAACGAGGCCGCCGTGCACGACGGCCGCCGCGCGATCGTGTTCACGACGCTCGTCGACAGCGAATCGAACGACATCGTCAAGCGCTCGAACGCGCTCGTGCTCGACATGTTCCAGCGCTTCGTCGAACCGCTCGAGCAGGAACTGGAACTCAAGTCGAGCCACGCGATGGGCCGTGGCCACCAGAATGCGGACACCGAGGAATACAAGACGCGAATCGAGGCGATCAACTTCTCGCTCGCGCACGACGACGGCCAGTCGAACCGCAACCTGTCGGAGGCCGACGTGATCCTCGTCGGCGTGTCGCGCAGCGGCAAGACGCCGACGAGCCTGTATCTCGCGATGCAGTACGGCGTGAAGGCAGCCAACTATCCGCTGATTCCGGAGGATTTCGAACGCGGCAAGCTGCCGTCGGCGCTGTCGGCGTACAGCGACAAGCTGTTCGGGCTGTCGATCGACCCGCAGCGCCTGTCGGAGATCCGCAACGAGCGCCGGCCGGGCAGCAAGTATGCAGCGCCCGAGAACTGCCGCTACGAGATCAACGAGGCCGAGGCGATGATGCGCCGCGAAGGAATCAAGTGGCTGTCGTCGACGCACAAGTCGATCGAGGAAATCGCGACGACGATCCTGCAGGAAATCCGCCTCGACCGGCAGTCCTACTGAGCGCGAGCGCGCCGACGGCCGTCCGGCCGTCGCCGAAAGCAACAAGGCCGCGTCAAACGCGGCCTTGTTTCGTTTTACGGCAAATGCGCGCGCGGCGTCACGCCGGTCGCTGCTGCCGCACCTGCTCGAACAGGCAAACTGCCGCCGCCGCGGCGACGTTCAGCGACTCCATCCCGCCCGGCTGCGGAATCGTCACGCGATGCGTGGCCGCGTCGCGCCAGAACGCCGACACGCCGGCGCCTTCGTTGCCGAACACCCATGCAACGGGCCCCGACAGGTCGCAGTCGTAGACCGCCTGCGCGCCGTGCGAGTCGGTCAGCGCGACCGGTACGGCGAGGCGCTCGGCAAGCGACGCGGCTTCGATATCCTCATGGATCGACAGCAGGAAATGCGCGCCCATGCCCGAACGCAGCACCTTCGACGACCACGCATAGGCCGTCCCCGGCGCGCAGAACACGTGACGCACGCCGGCCGCCGCCGCGCTGCGCAGGATCGAACCGACATTGCCGGCATCCTGCACGCCGTCGAGCACGACCGACGTGTGCGTCACGCGTGCGGGCAGCGGTTGCGCCGGCCGATCGACCAGCAGCAGGAAGCCGACGCCGTTGACGACGTTCGACAATTGCCCGAACAGCGCGTCCGGCAGCGTGACGATCCGCTGCGCGTCGATACGCGCGACGATCGCCTGCGCCTCGGCGTGGCCGAGCGCGCCTTCGGTCGTGACGCACAGCTCGGGTGTCGCACCCGTATCGAGGTACGCGCTCGCCAGGTGGAACCCTTCGAGCAGCGCCTGGCCGCTGCGGCGCTGATGGGGCGTCGAACCCGCGAGCGCCTTCAGGCGCTTGTACAGCGGGTTGTCGCGGGAAGTAATGCTTTTCATCGAATCAGATCGAGCGCTTCACGGACGGGCGCGAACGAGCGCCGATGCGCTTCGCACGGGCCGTGCTCGCGCAATGCGGCAAGATGTTTCGCGGTGCCGTAGCCCGCATGCACGTTGAAGCCGTACACCGGGAAGCGTTCGTGCAGGTCGACCAGCATCCGGTCGCGCGTGACCTTCGCGAGGATCGATGCGGCCGAGATGCTCGGCACGAGCGCGTCGCCGCTGACGATCGCCTCGGCACGCACGGTCAGCGTCGGGCACCGGTTGCCGTCGATCTGCGCGAGCGTCGGCAGCACCGACAGCCCCTCGACGGCCCGCTTCATCGCGAGCATCGTCGCGTGCAGGATGTTCAGCGTATCGATCTCGTCGACGCTCGCCGACGCGACGCAATACGCGTGCGAACGCGCGACGATCAGGTCGTACAGCATGTCGCGCTTCTTCGCCGACAGCACTTTCGAATCGTCGAGCCCGTCGATCGGCCGGGCCGGATCGAGAATCACCGCGGCGGCCACCACCGGACCCGCGAGCGGGCCGCGGCCTGCTTCGTCGACACCGCAGACGATCTCGTCCGGACGGCTGAAATCGAAACCGCCCTGCCCGTCGCTCGACGCGCGGCGGCGGGGTGCACGGACCGCGGTCATGCGCGCCCCTTGCGTTGTTCGAGCACGCGCACGACGGCCTCGGCCGCCTTCGCGGCCGTGTTCTGCCGCAGCGAAAGATGCATTTCGGTAAATACTTCGGTCAGCGTGCGGCGGTTCGCGTCGTCGCGCAGTTGCGTGAGCGTCGCATCGGCCAGCGCCTCGGGCGTCGCGAAATGCTGCAACAGTTCGGGCACGACGAAGCGCCCCGCCAGGATGTTCGGCAAGCCGACATACGGCAGGTAGCCCTGCCGACGCATGATCTGCCCGGTCAGCCAGGGCACCTTGTACGAGATCACCATCGGCTTCTTCAGCAGCGCGGCTTCCAGCGTGACGGTGCCGCTCTTCACGAGGATCGCGTCGGCGGCCGTCATCGCGACCTGCGAACGGCCGTCGGTGATCGTCAACGCGAGCTGCGGGTGCGCGTCGACGAGCGGCTGCAGCAGTTCGCGCAGTGCAGGCGTCGCGGCCGGCATCACGAACCGCACGCCGGGCTCGCGCTGCTGCATCAGCGCCATCGCCGCGAAGAACGTCGGGCCGATCAGCGCGATCTCCGAGCGCCGGCTGCCCGGCAGCACCGCGATCACGGGACCGTCGGCCGGCAGACCCAGCGCGATGCGCGCGCCGTGCGTGTCGGGTTCGAGCGGAATGTCGTCGGCGAGCGGATGGCCGACGTAGGTCGATGCGACGCCGGCCTTGTCGAGAATCGCCGGTTCGAACGGGAACAGGCACAGCATGTGATCGACGGACTTCGCGATCTTCTTGATCCGGCCGCCGCGCCACGCCCAGATCGACGGGCACACGAAGTGGATCGACGGGATGCCCGCGTCGCGCGCGGCCTGTTCGACGTTGAAGTTGAAATCGGGCGCATCGACGCCGATGAACGCATCCGGCCGCTCGGCGAGCAACTGGCGCTTCAGTTCGCCGCGAATCCGCAGGATCTCGGGAATCTGGCCCAGCGCCTCGACATAGCCGCGCACCGTCAGCTTGTCCATCTGCCAGTGCGAGTCGAAGCCCTGCGCGATCATGCGCGGCCCGCCGATCCCGTAATACTGGGCCGATTCGGGCAGCCGCTCGCGCAGGCCGCCGAGCAGCGACGCCGCGAGCAGGTCGCCCGACGGCTCGCCGGCCACCATCGCGAGCCGGAGCTGGTTGGTCGGGAGCGGCATCGCCTAGCGGATGATGCCGCGTTGCGACGCGACGACGAACTCGACGAGCGCCTTCACCGGTGCATCGCCTTCGCCGCCCGCTTGCGCGAGCTCGCTCAGTTGCACCTTCGCTTCCTCGAGCGACAGGCCGTTCTTGTACAGCACGCGGTACGCGCTGCGCAGCGCCGAGATCGCGTCGGCCGAGAAGCCGCGCCGGCGCAGCCCTTCGACGTTGATCCCGTGCGGCTCGGCCTTGTTGCCCGCCGCGATCACGAACGGCGGAATGTCCTGCACGAGCGCCGATGCGCCACCCAGCATCGAATGCGCGCCGATGCGCACGAACTGGTGCACGCCCGACATGCCGCCGACGATCGCCCAGTCGCCGATCTCGACGTGGCCCGCCATCTGCGCGTTGCTCGACAGGATCACGTGGCTGCCGACGGTGCAGTCGTGGCCGATGTGCACATAGGCCATGATCCAGTTGTCGTCGCCGAGCGTCGTCACGCCGACGTCCTGCACGGTGCCCGTGTGAATCGTCGTGAATTCGCGGATCGTGTTGCGATTGCCGATCACGAGCCGGGTCGGTTCGTCCTTGTACTTCATGTCCTGCGGACGGCCGCCGACCGACGCGTAATGGCCGATGCGGTTGTCCTCGCCGAGCGTCGTATGGCCTTCGATCACGCTGTGCGAGCCGATCGTCGTGCGCGCGCCGATCGTGACGTGCGGGCCCACGATCGCGTACGGGCCGATCTCGACCGATTCGTCGATCTGCGCGCCCGGCTCGACGATCGCGGTAGGATGAATCCTGGTCATGCGCCGTTGCCTCTCGATATGATGTGTCGCGTTGCTCGCGTTACGTTACCCATGCGTGCCGCGTCGCTCAGGGCGCCGCGTCGGCCGTCTTGACCGTGCACATCAGTTCGGCTTCCGCCGCCACCTTGCCGTCCACTTCCGCCACCGCCTTGAATTTCCAGATGCCGCGGATGTAGCGCTCGAACGTCACGTTCAGGATCAGCTGGTCGCCCGGTTCGACCACGCGCTTGAAGCGGGCACCGTCGATCCCGACGAAGTAATACAGCGTGTTTTCCGGATCCTTCGGCGTCTCTTCCGCGAACGTCAGCAGCGCCGCGGCCTGGGCGAGCGCCTCGAGGATCAGCACGCCCGGCATCACCGGCCGCTTCGGGAAGTGCCCCTGGAAGAACGGCTCGTTGATCGACACGTTCTTCAGCGCTTTGATCCCTTTGTGCGGCTCGAGTTCGAGCACGCGATCGACGAGCAGAATCGGGTAGCGATGCGGCAGCAGCGTGAGGATCTTGTGGATGTCGAGATTGATTTTTTCAGTGCTCATGATGGTTCGTCTCACGCAGAGGCTGCGCGGTGGTGATGCAAAGGCTGAAGCGGGCCGCCGCGCGGCCCAGTCTGACAAACCGGGCCGGTTGCGCTGGCCGTGCCCGGTTCGTGGTCTCGCATGATGCGCTCAGGCGTGGGTGCCGCCCTGGGCGGCGAGCGCGGCTTCGAGCGCCTTGATGCGCTCGCGCAGCTTGTCGAGGTTGCGCACGAGCGCGGCGCTCTTGTTCCATTCGCCGTGGTCGACGGCCGGGAACGCGCTGGTATAGATGCCGGCCTTCGGCAGCGACTTCGATACGCCCGACTTCGCGGTGATGATCACATAATCGCCGAGCGTCACGTGGCCGGCGATCCCCGCCGCGCCGCCGATCATGCAATGGCGGCCGATCGTCGTGCTGCCCGCGATGCCGGCGCTGCCGGCGATCACCGTGTACGCGCCGATCCGGCAGTTGTGGCCGATCTGGACCTGGTTGTCGATCTTCACGCATTCCTCGATGACGGTATCCGCCATCGCGCCGCGGTCGATCGTCGTGTTCGCGCCGATTTCGACGTCCGGGCCGATCGTCACGCCGCCGACCTGCGGGATCTTGACCCAGCTGCCGGTGCGCGCGTCGCCGTCGCCGACGAAATCCGGTGCGAAGCCGAAGCCGTCCGAGCCGATCACGGCGCCCGAATGGACGATCGCGCGCGGGCCGATCTTGCAGCCGTGGTACACCGATGCGTTCGGATAGAAATGCGAGCCGGCGCCGATCGTCGTGCCGCGGCCAACGAATACGTTCGCGTCGAGCTGTACGCCGTCTTCGATCACCGCGCCGGCCTCGACCGTCACGTGCGGGCCGATCACCGCGGTCGCGGCGACCTTCGCCGCCGGATCGATCGTCGCGCTCGGATGCACGCCGGCCGCGCGCGGCGGCATGGCGAGATCGATGAACATCTGCGCGACGCGCGCGAAGTACGCGTACGGATTCGGCGTCACGATGAAATTGCGGGCTTTGGCGGCCGCACCCAGCTTTTCGAGATCCTTCGGCGCGATCAGCACCGCGCCGGCGCGGGTCGTCTCGACCTGCGACAGGTACTTCGGGTTCGCAAGAAACGCGAGTTGCTGAGGGCCTGCCTGGTCGAGCGGCGCGAGGCCGCCGACCGTGCACTGTGCATCGCCGGCGATCTCGCCGCCGAACCGCTTTACGAGTTCATCGAGCGTCAATGCCATTCGTCGTCTGCTCCGTTCAGTTCGTCGAGCCGGACGCGAGCGCCTTGAGCACCTTGTCGGTGATGTCGATGCGCGGGCTGACGTACACGGCTTCCTGCACGATCAGGTCGTAGTTCTGCTGCTCGGCGATCTGCTTGATGACCTTGTTCGCCCGCTCCAGCACGGCCGCCAGTTCCTCGTTGCGACGCTGGTTCAGGTCTTCGCGGAACTCGCGCTGCTTGCGCTGGAAGTCGGTGTCGAGCTGAGCGAGATCGCGCTGCTTCTGCGCGCGATCGGCCGCCGACAGCGACGTGCCGCCCTTGTCCAGCGAATCGGACATCGACTTCAGACGCGCCGCCAGATCCTGCAGATCCTTGTCGCGCTTCGCGAACTCGGCTTCGAGCTTCGTCTGCGCCGCTTTCGCGGGCGCCGACTCGCGCAGGATCCGATCCGAATTGACCGCCGCGATGCGGGCGACGTCCTGTGCGTGCACCGTTGCCGCGCCCAGGGCCAGCGCAACGGTCAGCGCGCACATCACTCGTTTCGAAAACTTACCGGTTAGCAAAATTACCCTCTCGTTGCTGTTGTCATGCGTTCGGTCAGAACGCCGTCCCGATCTGGAACTGGAATTTCTGGTACTGGTCGCCTTCGTGCTTCTGCAGCGGGAAGCCGAGACTCAGTTTCAGCGGGCCGATCGGCGAAATCCATGCGAGACCCACACCGTAGCCGTAGCGCAGGCCGTTGGAGCCCGTACTCGTGCCGCCCGGCGCATTGCCCCACACGTTACCGCCGTCGAGGAACGTGAACACGCGCAGCGTGCGGTCGTAACCCGTGCCCGGCAGCGGGAACGTCAGCTCGATGTTGCCGACCAGCATCTTCGAACCGCCGATCGGGTCGTTCGTCTTCGTGTCGCGCGGGCCCAGCGAGCTCGGCTCGTAGCCACGCACGGAGCCGATACCGCCCGCGTAGTAGTTCTTGAAGATCGGGTACGGGTTGCCGATACCGTTACCGTAGCCGCCCTGCAGGTTCAGGCCCAGGATGAAGCCGCGCGAGAACGAATAGTAGTATTGCGCCTGCAGGTCGGCCTTGTAGTACTGGATCTTGCCGACCGGCACGCCGTACTCCATGTTCGCCTGCGTGAAGTAGCCGCGGCTCGGAATCAGCGCGCTGTCGCGCGCATCGCGCGACCACGCCACCGTCAGCGGCACCGTGTTCGACACGCGGCCGAACTCGTTCACGTAATCCTGGTAGCTCTGCGGCGTGTTCGAATCGACGTCGAGGCGGTTCTGCTCGAAGCCCGCGCCGAAGTACACGGTGTCGACTTCCGAGAACGGAATGCCGAATTTCAGGTTGCCGCCCGCGCTGATGATCCGGAAGCTCGAGCTCGTCGAATAGTAGAGCGGCTGGTACGTACGGTAGAAGACGTCCGTGATCCGCTTGATGCCGTCGACCGTGAAGTACGGGTCGACCTGCGTGACGGTCAGCGTACGATAGCTCTTCGCGGTGTTGACGTTCACCGACAGGCTCGTGCCCGAACCGAACACGTTGTCCTGCGACACGCCGGCCGACAGCACGACCTTGTCCGTCGACGAGAAGCCGGCGCCCAGCGTGATCGCGCCGGTCGGCTTTTCGTCGACCTTCACGTTCACGTCGACCTGGTCGTTCGTGCCTTCGACCGGCACCGTCGTCACGTCGACGTTGGTGAAGTAGCCGAGACGGTTCACGCGGTCCTTCGACAGCGCGAGGCGGTTCGAGTCGAACCACGAGCTTTCGAGCTGGCGCATTTCGCGGCGCACCACTTCGTCGCGCGTGCGCGTGTTGCCGACCACGTTGATGCGGCGCACGTACACGCGGCGGCTCGGGTCGACGACGAGGTTCAGGTTCACCTTGTGGTTCGCCTGGTCGATGTCCGGCTGCGCGTTGACGGTCGCGAATGCATAGCCGTATTCGCCGAGCTTGTCGACGATCGACTTGGTGGTCTGCTGCAGCTTTTCGGCCGAGAAGCGGTCGCCCGGCTTGATCTTGATCAGCTTGTTGAGTTCGGCCTCGCGATCGAGCAGGTTGCCCGACAGCTTGATGCCCGACACCGTGTACGGCTCGCCTTCGTGCAGCGTGACCGTCAGGTACATGTCCTTCTTGTCCGGCGAGATCGACACCTGGGTCGACTCGATGTTGAACTCGAGGTAGCCGCGGTTCAGGTAGTACGAACGCACGGCCTCGAGGTCGCCCGTGAGCTTTTCCTTCGAGTACAGGTCGTTCTTCGTGTACCAGGAGAACCAGTTCGGCGTCGACAGCTGCATCTCGTCGCGCAGCGTGCTGGTGCTGAACGCCTTGTTGCCGATGAAGTTGATCTGGCGGATCTTCGCGCTCGGGCCTTCGGCGACCGCGAACAGGATCGACACGCGGTTCGCGTCGACCGGCGTGATCGTCGTCTTGACCTCGGCCGCATAGAAGCCGCGCGTCAGGTACTGGCGCTTGAGCTCCTGCTCCGCCTTGTCGACGAGCGCCTTGTCGTAGTAGCGGCCATCGGCGAGGCCGACCGCGCGCAGCGCCTTCGTCAGGTTGTCCTTGTCGAATTCCTTCGTGCCGGTGAAGTCGATCGACGCGATGGCCGGACGCTCCTGCACCTGCACGATCACGACGTTGCCCTGCGTGGCGATGCGAACGTCGTTGAAAAAGCCCGTCGCGTACAACGCGCGGATTGCTTCGGATGCCTTGTCGTCCGTGAAGGTATCGCCCTGCTTGATCGGCAGATAGGCGAACACCGAACCCGCTTCGACGCGCTGCAGCCCCTCGATCTTGATGTCTTGCACCACGAACGGTGCCGCTGCATGCGCCGCGAGGCCGTGCGCGGCGAGCGCGGCCGCTGCAACTGTCTTAGGTACAAAGCGATGAGGTTTGAACAACATGCATCCCCAGTATTTAGCTGCATCAAATCGGGCGGCTGGCCAGCGGCCGCCGCCTGACGCTTCAGAAATGGATTAACCGAGCCAGATCGTTGAACAGCGCGATCGCCGACAATGCGACGATGCAGATCAACCCGGCTCTTTGCAGAATCAGCTGCCAGCGCTCCGAGACGGCTTTCCCGGTCGCGGCTTCAACCGCATAATATAACAGATGCCCCCCGTCCAAAACGGGAATCGGCAACAAGTTCAGGACGCCAAGGCTAATGCTGACAAGGGCGAGGAACGACAGGAACGCCGACGGGCCGAGCCGCGCGCTCTTGCCTGCGTAGTCGGCGATCGTCACCGGGCCGGACAGGTTCTTCAGCGACGCGTTGCCCGTGATCATGCGCCCGAACATCTTCAGCGAATACACGGAAATGTCCCACGTGCGGTGCGCGCCGAGCCGCAGGCTCTCGATCGGCCCGTAGCGCACGTCCACCGACGGCGCGTGCATCGACAGCGCCGCGCCGATCCGGCCGACCTGCTGCCCGGATTCGTCGTCGCGCTGCATCTGCGGCACGATCGACACCGTCCGCACGGCGCCGTTGCGCTCGATCTGCAGGTCGAGCGGCTGCCCCGCATGGTGCTTCACCGTATCGATGAAGCGCGCCGCGCCGCCGATCGGCTTGCCGTCGAGCGCGACCAGCTTGTCGCCGACTGTCAGGCCCGCCCGCTCCGCCGCGCTGCCCGGCTGCACCGACGCGACCGACAACGTGCCGCCGCCAGCCTCGAAGCCCAGATGGGCCATGAAGTCGTCGTCGAGCTGGCTGTCGGGCACGTTACGCAGGTCGACGCGGAAATCGAACGTCGTCGCATTGCCGTCGCGCGCGCCGAGCACGACCTCGCGATGGTCGAATGCGGCCGACAGCAGCTTCCAGCGCAGGTCCGACCACGATCGCACCGGTTCGGACTCGCCACCCTGCGCGTCGCGGATCGACACGACCGTCTCGCTGCCGTCGAAACCCGCGCGCGCCGCCGCGGTGCCGGCGGCCGGCGGCGCGACGATCGCGGTCGGCTCGGTCACGCCGGTGGCGAATACGACGGAGAACAGCGCGATTGCCAGCAGGAAGTTCGCAATCGGCCCGGCCGCGACGATCGCGATACGCTTGTAGACCGACTGGCGATTGAATGCCTGCCCGAGCTCCTCGGGCGGGATGCCGGGGCCCGGATCACGCTCGTCGAGCATCTTCACGTAGCCGCCGAGCGGCAGCACGGACAGCGTCCACTCGGTGCCCGTCCTGCGGCTGACCCAGCGCGCGACGGGCTGGCCGAAACCGATCGAGAAACGCAGCACCTTCACGCCGCACCAGCGCGCGACACGATAATGTCCGTACTCATGCACGACGACCAGTATCCCGATCGCCACCGCAAACGCGACCAGTTCGACCAGCACGTTCATGAGCACCCCATTCAGACCGTACGCTCCACGCGTGGCGCAGGCGCTTTTGCAATGATCGCGGCGGCGAGGCGGCGAGCCTCGGCATCCGCCGCGAGGACGTCGTCGAGCCCGTCGGGCGCGCGGTTCGGCAGCGTGTTGAGCACCGCGTCGACCGTCGCCGCGATCGCCATGAAGCCGATCCGGCGCTCGAGAAATGCTTCGACCGCCACTTCGTTCGCCGCGTTCAATGCGGCGCTCGCGATACCGCCTTCCTCGAGTGCCTTCAGCGCGAGCGCGAGGCACGGGAAGCGCGCGTAATCGGGCTTCTCGAACGACAGCTGGGCGATCTGCGCGAGGTCGAGCTGATCGACGCCCGCGTCGACGCGCTCGGGGAATGCGAGCGCGTGTGCGATCGGCGTACGCATGTCGGGGTTGCCGAGCTGCGCGAGCACCGAGCCGTCGCGGTACGACACGAGCGAATGGATCACGCTCTGCGGATGGATCAGCACGTCGATCCGGTCGCCCGGCAGCCCGAAGATCCAGTGCGCCTCGATAACCTCGAGGCCCTTGTTCATCATCGTCGCGGAATCGACCGAGATCTTGCGGCCCATCACCCAGTTCGGATGCTTGCACGCCTCGTCCGGCGTCACGTCGACGAGCGTGGCCGGCTCGCGCGTGCGGAACGGGCCGCCCGATGCGGTCAGGATGATCTTCGAGATCCCGCCGTGCCCGGCCGCGTCGCGCGGCATGCACTGGAAGATCGCGTTGTGTTCGCTGTCCACCGGCAGCAGGATCGCGCCATGGTCGCGCACGGCGTCCATGAAGATCGCGCCCGACATCACGAGCGCTTCCTTGTTCGCGAGCAGGATCCGCTTGCCGGCGCGTGCGGCCGCCAGGCTCGGCGCGAGGCCGGCCGCGCCGACGATCGCCGCGACCACCGTGTCGCAGCCGTCGCTCCTCGACACGTCGACGAGCGCCTGCGGCCCGTGCAGCACGATCGTCTTGCTGCCCGCCGCGCGCAGTTTCGCATCGACGTGCGCGGCCGTCGCGGCATCGCCGACCACCGCCACTTCAGGCGCGAAGCGCAGACACTGCTCGACGAGCTTGTCGCCGTTGCGGTGCGCGGTCAGCGCGTAGACCGAGAAGCGCTCCGGATGGCGCGCGACCACATCGAGCGTGCTGTCTCCGATCGAGCCCGTGGAACCGAGCAATGTCAGACGTTTTTGCATAACAGAAATAATGGTTAACCAAGCAGCAGCATCGCGAGCGGCAGCACCGGCAGCAGCGCGTCGACACGATCGAGCACGCCGCCGTGGCCCGGCAGCAGTCCGCTCGAATCCTTCACACCCGCCTGCCGCTTCAGCAGCGACTCGAACAGGTCGCCGATCACGCTGTACGCGACCAGCAGCGTCAGCGCGGCCCACGCGCCGGGCATCCCGTAACGAGCGGCAAATGCAGAAAACAGGGTCGGTTCGAATGCATGCGTGGCCATCGCGATACCGGCGACGACCATCACCGCGAACCAGCCGCCGATCGCACCTTCCCAGCTCTTGCCGGGGCTGATGGTGATGGCCAGTTTACGCTTTCCGAAGGCCTTGCCGGCGAAGTATGCGCCGATATCGGCCAACCAGACGACCAGAAGCAGCGACAGCACGAACGGTACGCCCTGCGCGCGGGCTGCGACGAGCGCGTGCCAGCAGGCGGCGAACACGACGAGGCCCGCGACCAGCAGGAACGGCCGCCAGACGCCGCCCGCGAGCGCGGGCTTGCGCCGCAGCGCGAACGGGCCGACCAGCAGCCAGAACACGCCGGCCGCCATGAAAAGGGGCCGGGACGATGCGGCATCGACGCCGAGCGGCGCGGTGACCGCGAGCGCGAGCGCCGCGACGACCGCATAGACGATCGGGCCCGCGCCGCCGAGCTTCAGCAGGCGCGCCCACTCCCACGCGGCGAACACGAGCACGACGCCGATCAGCGCGCCGAACCCATCGAGCGGCGCGAACAGCGTCACCGGCAGCAGCACTGCCAGCATCACGATCGCCGTGATCACACGGGTTTTCAGCATGAAAGGGAGTCGGCGTTCTGCGATTGCGGTTCGAGCTGCGCACTCGTGCGCCCGAAACGGCGCTCGCGCTCGGTATACGACGCCATCGCGTCGGCCAGTGCCGCGCCGTCGAAATCCGGCCAGTACTTGTCGGTGAAATAGAATTCGGCGTACGCGAGCTGCCACAGCAGGAAGTTGCTGACGCGCTGCTCGCCGCCGGTGCGGATGAAGAGATCGGGCTCCGGCGCGTAGGCCATTGCCAGGTGCGGCGCGAACGCGTCCTCGGTCACTTCGACCTCGCGACCTTCGCGCACGGCCTGCTCGACGAGCTTCTTCGTCGCCTGCAGGATGTCCCACCGGCCGCCGTAGTTGGCTGCGATGGTGAGCGTCAGACGGGTATTGCGCGCCGTCTTGGTTTCGGCGCGGCGGATCAGTTCGCGGATGCGCGGCTCGAAACGGTCGAGATCGCCGACGACACGCAGGCGGATCCCGTTCGCATGCAGCTTGCCCACTTCGCGCTCGAGCGCGGTGATGAACAAGCGCATCAGGAACGACACTTCGTCGTTCGGCCGGCGCCAGTTTTCCGAACTGAACGCGAACAGCGTCAGGTATTCGACGCCGGCGCGCGCGCAGCCTTCGACCACCGCCCGTACGGCATCGACGCCGCGGGTATGCCCCGCGACGCGCGGCAAGCGGCGTTCGGTCGCCCAACGGCCGTTGCCGTCCATGATGATCGCGATGTGACGCGGCACGACACCGACGTCAGGCACGCGAACGGTAGAGCTGGTATAGGTCATGGCCGTTGAGACAGTAATGCGGGAAGAAGGCGGCGCGCGAGGACGGTCGTCAGACCGTCATGATCTCGGCTTCCTTGGTCTGCACGAGCTTGTCGATTTCGGCAACGTGCTTGTCGGTCAGCTTCTGCACGTCGTCGCTCGCACGGCGCTCGTCGTCTTCCGAGATTTCCTTGTCCTTCACGAGCTTCTTCAGCGCTTCGTTCGCGTCGCGGCGCAGGTTGCGGACGGCGACCTTGGCCGTTTCGCCTTCGCTCTTCACGACCTTGGTCAGCTCGCGGCGGCGCTCTTCCGTCAGCGCGGGCATCGGCACGCGGATCAGGTCGCCGGACGTCGCCGGATTCAGGCCCAGATCGGCTTCGCGGATGGCCTTCTCGACCTTCGCGACCATGTTCTTTTCCCACGGCTGCACGCCGATCGTGCGCGCGTCGACGAGCGTCAGGTTCGCGACCTGCGAGATCGGCACCATCGAGCCGTAGTAGTCGACCTGCACGTGATCGAGCAGACCGGTGTGTGCACGGCCCGTACGGATCTTGGCCAGATCGTTCTTGAACGCTTCGATCGAGCGCTGCATCTTTTGCTCGACGCCCTTCTTGACATCAGCGACACTCATTTCAACCTCCGAACCTTCAAACCATCAAACCTTCAAAGAACGCGAGCCCCGCCCGACGCATGTCGCGCGCCGCGGCCGGCAACCCGCGCCGGTCGCCCGCATCCGCGGGAGTTTACACGTGGACGAGCGTACCTTCGTCCTCGCCCAGCACGATGCGCTTGAGCGCGCCCGGCTTGTTGATCGAAAACACGCGAATCGGCAGCTTCTGGTCGCGGCACAGCGCAAACGCCGTCGCGTCCATCACCTGCAGGTTGCGGCTGATCGCCTCGTCGAAGCTGATCGTCGCGTAGCGCGTGGCCGACGGATCCTTCTTCGGATCGGCAGAATATACGCCATCGACCTTGGTCGCCTTCAGCACGACCTCGGCGCCCACTTCCGAGCCGCGCAGCGCGGCGGCGGTGTCCGTCGTGAAGAACGGGTTGCCGGTGCCGGCCGCGAAGATCACGACGCGGCCTTCCTCGAGCTGACGGATCGCGCGGGGCCGGATGTACGGCTCGACGACCTGATCCATGCGCAGCGCGGACTGCACGCGCGCCTCGATGCCGGCGTGGCGCATCGCGTCCTGCAGCGCCAGCGCGTTCATCATCGTCGCCAGCATCCCCATGTAGTCGGCCGTCGCGCGGTCCATCCCGGCCGCGCCGCCCGCGACGCCGCGGAAAATATTACCGCCACCGATCACGACCGCGAGCTGCGTCCCGAGACGCACGACTTCCGCGATATCGGCCACCATCCGTTCGATCGTCGCGCGATTGATGCCGAAGGCATCGTCGCCCATCAGCGCTTCGCCGGAGAGTTTGAGGAGGACGCGTTTATAGGCATTGGACATAGGGGCTTCCGAGCGACGAGAGGATGACAACCACGAACTGTAGGGGCGAAATACTGATTCGGGCAAGCGCCGCCGACCGGACCGGGGTTCCCGGCCGGCCGGCGACGCCGCCGGCCGCGGCGGAGCGGACGCCCGCCGCGGATACTGCCTGACTGCTTACTGCTGCTTTGCTGCTGCGACTTGCGCGGCCACTTCGGCGGCGAAGTCGTCCTGGCGCTTCTCGATGCCTTCGCCGACGACGAACAGCGCGAACTTCTGCACTGCGGCATTCGCTGCCTTCAGCATCTGCTCGATCGTCTGCTTGTCGTTCTTCACGAACGGCTGGTTCAGCAGCGACACTTCCTTCAGGTACTTCTGGACGCTGCCGTCGACCATCTTCGCGACGATTTCGGCCGGCTTGCCCGATTCGGCAGCCTTCTGCTCGGCCACGCGGCGCTCCGTCTCGATCAGTTCCGCCGGCACGTCGGCCGACGACAGCGCGACCGGCTTCATCGCGGCGATGTGCATCGCGACGTCCTTGCCGACCTGCTCTTCCGCGCCCGTGTACTCGACGATCACGCCGATACGCGCGCCGTGCAGGTACGTGGCGATCTTGTTCGCGGTTTCGAAACGGACGAAACGGCGGATCGACACGTTCTCGCCGATCTTGCCGATCAGCGCGAGACGCACTGCGTCGACGGTCGAGCCTTCGAGCGGCAGCGCCGACAGCGCGCCCACGTCGGCCGGGTTCTGCGTCGCGACGAGTTCCGCGACCGTCTTCGAGAAGGCGAGGAAGTCGTCGTTCTTCGCGACGAAGTCGGTTTCGCAGTTCAGCTCGACCAGCGCGCCGGCGTTGCCGCCGACGAACGATGCGACGACGCCTTCCGCCGTCACGCGCGATGCGGCCTTGCTCGCCTTGTTGCCGAGCTTGACGCGCAGCAGTTCTTCAGCCTTGGCCAGATCGCCGTCGGCTTCCGTCAGCGCCTTCTTGCACTCCATCATCGGTGCGTCGGTCTTTGCGCGCAGTTCTGCCACCATGCTTGCGGTAATTGCCGCCATCATTCGCTCCTTGAGTCTGTGTTCACAACGCCGCCCGCTTGGACGCGAACGGCCGAGATTCGTTTCCGGACCCGCGCCGATTCGGCGCGATCAGGTCCGGCGCACAAGCTTAAAAAAAGGGGGCCTGTTGAGAGCCCCCTTTTTGCGCCGGCTCGGGGCCAGTTACGCGTTTTCCTCGACGTACTCGTCGTCGCCGCGCGCCGCCTGGACCACTTCGTTGACCGCGTTCGCACGGCCTTCGAGGATCGCGTCGGCCACGCCTTCAGCGTACAGCGCGACTGCCTTGCTCGAGTCGTCGTTGCCCGGGATCACGTAGTCCACACCTTCCGGCGAGTGGTTCGTGTCGACCACGGCGATGACCGGCACGCCCAGCTTGTTCGCTTCCGTGACGGCGATCTTGTGGTAGCCGACGTCGATGACGAAGATCGCGTCCGGAATGCCGCCCATGTCCTTCACGCCGCCGATCGACTTCTGCAGCTTGGCGATTTCACGTTCGAACAGCAGCGCTTCCTTCTTGCTCATCTTCTCGGTTTCGCCCGATTCGACAGCCGCTTCCATGTCCTTCAGGCGCTTGATCGATACCTTCAGCGTCTTGAAGTTGGTCATCATGCCGCCGAGCCAGCGTGCGTTGACGTACGGCATGCCCGCACGTTGCGCTTCCTGGGCGATCGTGTCACGCGACTGGCGCTTCGTGCCGACGAACAGGATCGTGCCGCGGTTCGCTGCCAGCTGGCGCACGTACTTCTGTGCGTCCGTGAACATCGGCAGCGTCTTTTCGAGGTTGATGATGTGAATCTTGTTGCGGTGACCGAAAATGAACGGAGCCATCTTCGGGTTCCAGAAGCGCGTCTGGTGACCGAAGTGGACACCCGCTTCCAGCATTTGGCGCATCGTAACTGCCATGTAAATTCTCCACGAGGGTTGGGTCTTAAGCCGGCTGCCGTACCGCCGCGCGAACCCGCCCGAAGGGCGAGCATGCCGCGCGGCCGGCACCCTGGGTGCGCCGGCTTGCGATTCGACACGTGCAAGATGCCCGTGCCGTAAGCCTTTCACCGCGATGCCGCCCCAACATGGGGACAATTCGGCATTTGGATATCGACTTAGCCAAAGAGTATAGCACGCGGATTTGTCCGCTCTCAAGTCGCGCGGCACTTTCGCTTGCCGCGCGGCAGCGGGCCGGACAATCGGCGAAAACCCGCAGCCGCGCGGCCGGCAGGGGCTGCGAGGCCCGCCATAAGGTGCGATAATCCGTCAATTCACCGCATTCCAGGCATACCTCGATGGCTATTACGCTCAAAAACGAACACGATATCGCGGAGATGCGCGTTGCCTGCCGTCTCGCGAGCGAAGTGCTCGACTTCATCACGCCGCACGTCGTCGCGGGCGTCACGACCGCCGAACTCGACCGGCTCTGCCACGAGTTCATGCTCAACGAGCAGGGCACGATCCCCGCGCCGCTGAACTACCAGCCGCCCGGCTATCCGCCGTACCCGAAGGCCACCTGCATTTCGGTCAACGACGTGATCTGCCACGGCATTCCCGGCGAGAAGGTGATCAAGAACGGCGATGCGCTGAACATCGACATCACCGTGATCAAGAACGGCTATTTCGGCGACACCAGCCGGATGTTCATCGTCGGCGAGGGGTCGATCCTCGCGAAGCGCCTCGTGCAGACGACCTACGAATGCATGTGGCTCGGCATCGACCAGGTCAAGCCCGGCGCGCACCTCGGCGACATCGGCTACGCGATCCAGAAGCACGCGGAAGCGCAAGGCTACAGCGTCGTGCGCGAATACTGCGGCCACGGCATCGGCACGGTGTTCCACGAGGATCCGCAGGTCGTCCACTATGGCCGCCCGGGCACCGGCATCGAGCTGAAGGCCGGGATGATCTTCACGATCGAGCCGATGATCAACGCCGGCAAGCGCGACATCCGCACGATGCCCGACCAGTGGACGGTCAAGACGCGCGACCGCAGCCTGTCCGCCCAGTGGGAGCACACGGTGCTCGTCACCGAAACCGGCTACGAAGTGCTGACCGTGTCGGCCGGCACGCCGGCGCGCCCCGTGTTCGCGCAACCGGCCGCCGCCGTCTGAGCGCCGTCGCGCCCGCCCGCCCACTTCCGCACCTGAACGGCCGCCCATGAGCGCTCACGCTGCCCCCTCGCCCGAAGCGCTGTCGCGGCGCGCCGAATTCAAGGCCGCCAAGACGGAGATGCTCGAGCGCTTTCGCCGCGCGGCGAACGTCGCGCCGCTGATGCACGCGCTGTCGAAACTCACCGACGACGCACTGAAGCGCGTGTGGGACGAATGCGGGCTGCCCGCGACGCTCGCACTCGTCGCCGTCGGCGGCTACGGGCGCGGCGAGCTCGCGCCCTATTCCGACGTCGACATCCTCGTGCTGCTGCCCGATGCGCACGACCCGGCGCTCGACGCGCGCATCGAGCGCTTCATCGGAATGGCGTGGGATCTCGGCCTCGAGATCGGCAGCAGCGTGCGGACGGTCGCACAGTGCATCGAGGAGGCGTCGCAGGACGTCACGGTGCAGACCTCGCTGCTGGAAGCGCGCCGCATCGTCGGCAGCACCGCGCTGTTCGAGCGCTTCACCGTGCGCTACCACGAAGCGCTCGACGCACGCGCGTTCTTCACCGCGAAGGTGCTCGAGATGCGCCAGCGCCACGCGAAGTTCCAGGACACGCCGTACAGCCTCGAACCGAACGTGAAGGAGAGCCCCGGCGGGCTGCGCGACCTGCAGACGATCCTGTGGATCGCGCGCGCGGCCGGCTTCGGCAGCAGCTGGCGCGAACTCGACACGCGCGGCCTCATCACCGATCGCGAAGCGCGCGAGCTGCGCCGCAACGAAGGCTTCCTGAAGACGCTGCGCGCGCGGCTGCACGTGATCGCCGGACGCCGTCAGGACATGCTCGTGTTCGACCTGCAGACGCAGGCCGCCGAAAGCTTCGGCTACCAGCCCACGCAGGCCAAGCGCGCGAGCGAGCAGCTGATGCGCCGCTACTACTGGGCAGCGAAAGCCGTCACGCAGCTCGCGACGATCCTGATCCAGAACATCGAGGCGCAGCTCTTCCCCGCGACGAGCGGCATCACGCGCGTGCTGTCGGCCGATCGCTTCGTCGAGAAACAGGGGATGCTCGAGATCGTCGACGACGGCGTGTTCGAACGCCATCCCGACGCGATCCTCGAAGCGTTCCTGCTGTACGAAACGACGCGCGGCGTGAAGGGCCTGTCCGCCCGCACGCTGCGCGCGCTGTACAATTCGCGCGAAATCATGAACAACGCGTGGCGCCGCGATCCGCAGAACCGCGACACGTTCATGCGGATCCTGCAGCAACCCGAAGGGATCACGCACGCGTTCCGGCTGATGAACCAGACGAGCGTGCTCGGCCGCTATCTGCTGAATTTCCGCCGCATCGTCGGGCAGATGCAGCACGACCTGTATCACGTATATACGGTCGACCAGCACATCCTGATGGTGCTGCGCAACATCCGCCGCTTCGCGGTGGCCGAGCATGCGCACGAATACCCGTTCTGCAGCCAGCTGATCGGCAACTTCGAGCGCCCGTGGGTGCTGTATGTCGCGGCGCTGTTCCACGACATCGCGAAGGGCCGCGGCGGCGATCACTCGACGCTCGGAATGGCCGACGCGCGGCGCTTCTGCCGCGAGCACGGCATCGCCGGCGACGACGCGGCGCTGATCGTGTGGCTCGTCCAGCATCACCTGACGATGAGCCAGGTCGCGCAGAAACAGGACACGAGCGACCCCGAAGTCATCAAGCGCTTCGCCGAGGTCGTCGGCAACGAACGGTATCTCACCGCGCTCTACCTGCTGACCGTCGCCGATATCCGCGGCACGAGCCCGAAGGTGTGGAACACGTGGAAGGGCAAGCTGCTCGAGGATCTCTACCGCATCACGCTCGCGGTGCTCGGCGGCGCGAACCCCGACGCGCATTCGGAGCTGAAGTCGCGGCAGGAGCAGGCGCTCGCGCTGCTGCGCCTGGAAACCGTGCCCGACGATGCGCACCGCGCGTTGTGGGATCAGCTCGACGTCGGCTTCTTCCTGCGTCACGACGCGGCCGACATCGCGTGGCAGACGCGCGTGCTGTACCGGCACGTGAACGCCGAAACCGCGATCGTCCGCGCGCGGCCGTCGCCGATCGGCGACGCGCTGCAGGTACTCGTGTACGTGAAGGACCGCCCCGACCTGTTCGCGGGCATCTGCGCGTATTTCGACCGCAACGGGCTGTCGGTGCTCGATGCGCGCGTCAGCACGACGCGGCACGGCTATGCGCTCGACAACTTCATCGTCACGCAGACCGAACGCGACGTGCGCTACCGCGACATCGCGAATCTCGTCGAACAGCAACTCGCGACGCGGCTCGCCGAAACCGCACCGCTGCCGGAGCCGTCGAAGGGCCGCCTGTCGAGGCTGTCCCGGACGTTTCCGATCACGCCGCGCGTCGACCTGCGGGCCGACGAGCGCGGTCAGTACTACATCCTGTCCGTGTCCGCCAACGACCGGCCGGGCCTTCTCTATTCGATCGCGCGCGTACTCGCCGAACATCGGATCGGCGTCCATGCGGCGCGGATCAATACGCTCGGCGAGCGCGTCGAAGACATCTTCCTGCTCGCGGGCGCCGGCCTGTCCGACAACCGCCTGCAGATCCAGCTCGAAACCGAATTGCTGCGTGCGATCGCAGTCTGAATGAATCCCCAGCGTTTATGCGCACCAAATTAACCGTCAAGAATCCGAAGCCGGCGTCGCCGACTCGCGCCCCCGTCCGCTCCGGCAGCCTCGTCGCCCGCAAGGCGGTGCGCCCCGCCGCGCCGCCCGCCGGGGACAAGCCGGCCCGCCCGAAGAAGGCGTCTTCGGCAGCCGCCGGCGACCGCCCGTTCAAGCCGCGCGGTGCCGCAGGCGCCGAGCGCCCGGGTGCGGATCGCGCACCGGCCAAGCGTGCGCCGCGTGACGGCGGTGCCGAACGCGGCCCGCGAGCCCCGTATCGCGACAACGCAGCCGGCGAAGGTGCGAAGCGCAGTTTCGGCGACCGTCGCACGTCGTCCGATCGCCCGCCGCGCCGCAGCGACGACGATACGCGTCCGCGTCGTGCGGCAGGTGGTGACGACAGCAAGCGTCCGTCCTACCGCGACAACACAGCCGGCGAAGGCGCGAAGCGCAGCTTCGGCGATCGTCGTACGCCGTCGGATCGCCCGCCACGACGCAGCGACGACGATGCGCGTCCGCGTCGTGCGGCAGGTGGTGACGACAGCAAGCGTCCGTCCTATCGTGACAAGGCAACCGGCGAAGATGCGAAGCGCAGCTTCGGCGATCGCCGCACGCCGTCGGATCGCCCGCCGCGCCGCAGCGATGACAATGCGCGTCCGCGCCGTGCGGCAGGTGGTGATGACAGCAAGCGTCCGCGCCGTGCGGCAGGTGGTGATGACAGCAAGCGTCCGCCCTATCGTGACAAGGCAGCCGGCGAAGATGCGAAGCGCACCTTCGGCGACCGTCGTACGCCGTCGGATCGCCCGCCGCGCCGCAGCGATGACGATGCGCGTCCGCGCCGTGCGGCAGGTGGTGATGACAGCAAGCGTCCGTCCTACCGCGACAAGGCAACCGGCGAAGGTGCGAAGCGCAGCTTCGGCGACCGCCGCACGCCGTCCGATCGCCCGCCGCGCCGCAGCGATGACGATGCGCGTCCGCGCCCTGCGGCAGGTGGTGACGACAGCAAGCGTCCGTCCTATCGTGACAAGACAGCCGGCGAAGGCGCGAAGCGCAGCTTCGGCGACCGCAGCACGCCGTCCGATCGCCCGCCGCGCCGCAACGACGACGATGCGCGTCCGCGCCGTGCGACAGGCGGTGACGACAGCAAGCGCCCGTCCTACCGCGACAAGGCAACCGGCGAAGGCGCGAAGCGCAGCTTCGGCGACCGCCCGGCCCAGCCCGCGCGCGACGGCGAGCGCCGTTCGTTCGGCGCGGTGAAGACCGCGCAACCCGTCAAGCGCGCGGCGGCCGACGTCGACTACGGCGACGAAACGGGCCTGATGCGCCTGTCGAAACGGATGTCCGAACTCGGCATGTGCTCGCGCCGCGAAGCCGACGAATGGATCGAAAAAGGCTGGGTGCTCGTCGACGGCGAACGCATCGACACGCTCGGCACCAAGGTGCGCGCCGACCAGAAGATCGAGATCGACGAGCGCGCGAGCGCCGCGCAGGCCGCGCAAGTGACGATCCTGCTGCACAAGCCGGTCGGTTACGTGTCGGGCCAGGCGGAAGACGGCTACGAGCCGGCGGCCGTGCTGATCACGCGCGCGAACCGCTGGAGCGGCGATCATTCGCCGGTGCGCTTCTCGCCGCAGCACCTGCATGCGCTCGCACCGGCCGGCCGTCTCGACATCGACTCCACCGGCCTGCTCGTGCTGACGCAGAACGGCGTGATCGCGAAGCAGCTGATCGGCGAGCAGTCGGACATCGACAAGGAGTACCTGGTGCGCGTGCGCTTCGGCGAACGACTGCTCGACATCGATCAGCACTTCCCGGCGGAATCGCTCGCGAAGCTGCGCCACGGCCTCGAGCTCGACGGCGTCGCGCTGAAGCCCGCGCTGGTGAGCTGGCAGAACGGCGAGCAGTTGCGGTTCGTGCTGCGCGAAGGCAAGAAGCGCCAGATCCGCCGCATGTGTGAACTGGTCGGCCTCGACGTGATCGGCCTGAAGCGTGTGCGGATGGGCCGCGTGATGCTCGGCGCGCTGCCGCAGGGCCAATGGCGCTACCTGTCCGCCGACGAGACGTTCTGACCTCGGGCACGTCACGTGCACCCGCCATGAAAAAACCCGCTTGCGCGGGTTTTTTCTTTTCCACGGGAGCGCGGCCGATCAGTCGTCGTCGGCCGGATCGAGGCCCGGGAACAACACCTCGGTGAAGCCGAAGCGCGTGAAGTCGGTAATCCGCATCGGATACAGCTTGCCGATCAGGTGATCGTATTCGTGCTGGACCACCCGCGCGTGGAACCCCTCGGCGACACGATCGATCTTCTCGCCGAACTGGTCGAAGCCGCTGTAGCGCACTTTCGCGTAGCGGCTGACGACGCCACGCATGCCCGGCACCGACAGGCAGCCTTCCCAGCCCTCTTCCATCTCCGGCGGCATGTACTCGATCTTCGGGTTGATCAGCACGGTCTCGGGCACCGGCGGCGCATCCGGGTAGCGGTTGTTGTTGCCGAAGCCGAAGATGATGATCTGCAGCCCGATGCCGATCTGCGGCGCGGCCAGCCCGGCGCCGTTCGCGTGGTGCATCGTCTCGAACATGTCCGCGACGATCTCGTGCAGCTCGGCGGTATCGAACCGCTCGACCGGTTGGGCGACTTCGAGCAGGCGCGGATCGCCCATCTTCAGGATCTCGCGAATCATGGCGTATTGCCCTCCAGGAGTTGGTGCAGACCGTCTTCGTCCAGCACGGGGATGCCGAGTTCCTCGGCCTTCGCGAGCTTGCTGCCGGCTTCGGCGCCCGCGACCACGTAATCCGTCTTCTTCGATACCGAACCCGCCACCTTGGCGCCCGCCGCTTCGAGCATCTCCTTCGCCGCATCGCGCGTGAGATTCGGCAGCGTGCCCGTCAGCACGACGGTCTTGCCCGCGAGCACACCCTGCGGCGCCTTCGGCGCGGGCGGCCCTTCCGGCCACGTGACCTTGCCCGGCGCGCGCAACTGCTCGATCACGGTCCGGTTGTGCTCCTCCGCGAAGAACTGATGGAGCGATTCGGCGACGATCGGCCCGACGTCGTTGACTTCGAGCAGTTCCTCGATCGACGCGTCCATGATCGGCGTCAGCGAGCCGAAATGCTTCGCGAGATCCTTCGCGGTCGATTCGCCGACATGACGGATGCCGAGCCCGTAGATGAAGCGCGCGAGCGTCGTATGCTTCGCCTTCTCGAGCGAATCGAGCAGATTCTGCGCGGACTTCTCGGCGAACCGGTCGAGTTCGGCCAGCGTCGCGAAGCCGAGATTGAACAGGTCGGCCGGCGTACGTACCAGTTTCAGTTCGACGAGCTGGTCGATGATCTTCTCGCCGAGGCCGTCGATGTCGAGCGCGCGGCGCTGCGCGAAATGCCACAGCGCCTGCTTGCGCTGCGCCGGGCAGAACAGCCCGCCCGTGCAGCGCGCGATCGCCTCGTCCGGCAGGCGCTCGATCTTCGAGCCGCACACCGGACATTCGGTCGGCATCACGAATTCGGCCGCATCCGCCGGGCGCCGGTCGAGCAGCGCGCCGACGACTTCCGGAATCACGTCGCCCGCGCGGCGCACGATCACGGTGTCGCCGATCCGGATGTCCTTGCGGCGCACTTCGTCCTCGTTGTGCAGCGTCGCATTGGTCACGGTCGCACCGCCGACGAACACCGGCTCGAGACGCGCGACCGGCGTGATTGCGCCGGTACGGCCGACCTGCACGTCGATCGCGACGAGCTTCGTCAGCGCTTCCTGCGCGGGAAACTTGTGCGCGAGCGCGAAGCGCGGCGCACGCGACACGAAGCCGAGCCGCTCCTGCTCGTCGCGCCGGTTGACCTTGTAGACGACGCCGTCGATGTCGTACGGCAGCGAATCGCGCTTCTCGCCGACCTTGCGGAAGAAATCGAGCAAGCCTTCGGCGCCGTGCACGACCGCGCGCTCGCGGTTCACCGGCAGGCCGAACGCCTCGTACCAGTCGAGCAGCGCGCTGTGCGTGTCGGGCATCGGCATGCCGTCGAGCACGCCGATTCCGTACGAGAAGAACGACAGCGGACGCTGCGCGGTGATCTTCGAGTCGAGCTGGCGCAGGCTGCCGGCCGCCGCGTTGCGCGGGTTCGCGAATTCGCGCTGCTCGGCCGCGCGCTGGCGCTCGTTCAGGCGTGCGAAATCGCGCTTGAACATCAGCACCTCGCCGCGCACGTCGAGCAAGGCCGGCACGTGCTTGCCCTTCAGCTTGAGCGGAATCGAGCGGATCGTGCGCACGTTCTCGGTCACGTCCTCGCCCGTCGTCCCGTCGCCGCGCGTCGATGCCTGCACGAACACGCCGTGCTCGTAGCGCAGCGAAATCGCGAGGCCGTCGAACTTCAGTTCGCACGCGTATTCGACGGGCTCCGTCACCGAGCCGGCGAGATCGGTCGTCTTGGCGAGCGCGTCGGCGACGCGCTTGTCGAACGCGACGACGTCCTCGTCGGCGAAGCCGTTGTTCAGCGACAGCATCGGCGCATCGTGGACGACTGGCGTGAAGCCGCCGGCCGCTTCGCCACCGACGCGCTGCGTCGGCGAATCGGGCGTCACGAGTTCGGGATGGTCGGTTTCGAGTTGCTGCAGCTCACGGAACAGCCGGTCGTATTCCGCGTCGGGCAGATCCGGCTGGTCGAGCACGTAATAGGCGTAGTTCGCCCGCTCGAGTTGGTCGCGCAGCCACGCGGCGCGCGCGTCGGGCTGGCTGGCTGGCGGTTCGGCTTGGGTTCGGGCCATGCTGGCGGCAGATTCGTTCTGAAAAAATCGGATGCCCGATTATCTCAGTTTGACGTCGCGGCGGGGCACGCAATGCGGGCCCGATGACATGCTGCAGCGCACACGAAACGGTGCGCGCCGCAGCGACGAACGACGGCGCCGCCGAGCGCCGTCCGCGCCGTCGCGTTACTGGCTGAAGAGACGGCGCGTGACCGGCGAACCGGCCGGGATGCCGGCTTCCTCGAGCTTCGCATACAGCTTCATCAGCTGCTGCTCGATCGCGAGCAGTGTCGACTCCGGCAGCGGCCGGCGCGAATCGTCGACGACGCGTGCGCCGATCCGCTCGGACAGCGACTTCGCGTAATCGCACATCAGCCGGAACGGCAGGATGTCCTCTTCGGCCACCGGCACGTCGAGCACCAGCGTGATCATGTTGCCGCCCTTGTACGTCAGGTCGTCGCGCAGGAAGTTCGTATCGCCGAACTGCAGCATGAACACCGGGTTCTGCTTCGCGTCGAGCTTCACGAAACGCGTGCCGTCGCGCGACAGCAGCAGCCCGTCCTGGGAAGCGACCGCCTGCACGTAGTTCGCGGACCACGGCGCGCCGTCCGACATCACGTTGATCGACAGCTGTGCGTCGCACTGCGCGGCAAACGCGTCGAGCTCGCGCGCCATCGCGACCGTTTCCATCATGTCCGGGAATTCCGGCGCGCCGTCGATCGCGTCGGCGAACTGCTGGACGCCCGTCACGAATTCGGAGAATTCGAGCTCGTTCAGCGCGCCGCCGCGGTTCGCGAGCTGCGCGGCCGCGCGCAGCTCTTCATAGCGCACGCCGTTCTGCAGCAGCTCCCACTGGCCGCCTTCCGGCTTGCCTTCGATATGCACGGGCTTGCTGCCCGCGCGGCGCAGCCGCTGCGCAAACGGCAGGATCTTGTCGCCCGGCAGCGGCCCGGTGAGGCGGATCGGCACGATGCAGTCGATGCGGCGGTCGACGATCGCGGGCGGCGTCGACGAGATCGTCGTCGCGGCCGGCATCACCGGTTCGGTCGGCTCGGCCGGTTCGGCCGCCGCTTCGCGTGCGGCGGCGGGTACGGCTTCTTCACCGGCCGCCGGTTCAGTCGATTCCGACGACGTGTCGACGCCCGTCGCCTCGGCCTGCAGGTCGGCCGGCGTATCGGCCGGTGCCGCGCCGCCGGCGCCCCCGCCGAACGTCGGCTCGACGCGCGCGGCTTCGGCCGCGGCCGTCGTCGTCGCCGCGACCGGTGCCGCGGGCTCGCGGCGCACCGGCTGACGCACCGGTTCGATGAACGGCAACTCTTCGTCGCGCTCGGGGCGGTTCATCGCCTCGGCCGCTTCCTCCGGCATCGGGCGCGGCATCCTGCGCCGCACTTTCGCGCCCTGCCATGCGTTGTAGACCACGACGCCGCCCACCACGACGGCGCCCGCGCCGATCAAACCGAGTGTCAACTCGTCCATGCACGCTCCATCAGCAATTCTTTTTCGTCGGGACCGCGAACGGGCGCCCATGCGCCGCGCGAACGCGATCCGGTTTCGTCAAACGTCAATTCTGGGCAAAACCCGCGGCGGTTTCCATGTCCACCGCAACGATCCGCGACACGCCCTGCTCCTGCATCGTCACGCCGATCAGCTGCTGCGCCATTTCCATCGCGATCTTGTTGTGCGAGATGAACAGGAACTGCGTCTTGTCGGACATCGCGCGCACGAGATTCGCGAAACGCTCGGTGTTCGCGTCGTCCAGCGGCGCGTCGACCTCGTCGAGCAGACAGAACGGCGCCGGGTTCAGCTGGAACATCGCAAACACCAGCGCGGTCGCGGTCAGCGCCTTCTCGCCGCCCGACAGCAGGTGAATCGTCGCGTTCTTCTTGCCGGGCGGCTGCGCCATCACCTGCACGCCGGCATCGAGAATCTCGTCGCCCGTCATGATCAGCTTCGCCTGGCCGCCGCCGAACAGGCGCGGGAACAGGTCGCTGAAATGACGGTTGACCTCGTCGAAGGTGCCCTGCAGCAGCGTGCGGGTTTCCTGGTCGATCTTGTGGATGGCGTCCTCGAGCGTCGTGATCGCGTCGATCAGGTCGGCCGATTGCGCGTCGAGGAACACCTTGCGCTCGCTCGCGGCCTTCAGTTCGTCGAGCGCGGCCATGTTGACCGGGCCGAGCGCATTGATCGCGTTGTTCAGGCGCGTGACTTCGCCCTGCAGGTACGACGGCTTCAGATCCGGCGTGAGCTTCTCGCTCAGCGCGGCCTCGTCGACCTCGGCCGTCGCGAGCTGCTCGGCGAACTGCTCGACGGCCAGGCGCGCGGCCTGCTCCTTCAGTTGCAGCTCGGTGATGCGGTCGCGCAGCGGCTGCAGCGAACGCTCGGCGACGAGTCGCTGCTCGTCCGACGCGCGCAGCTTCGCGGTCAGGTCGTCGAGCTCGATGCGCGCGGCCTGCAGCGCCTCTTCCTTCACCGCGCGAATCTCGAGCGCGTCCTGCAGGCCGGTGTGCGCGGTCTGCTCGTTGATCGTCTCGAGTTCGGCCCGCGCGTCTTCCAGCGACGCGGCGACGCGCTCGCTCTGCTCGTGCGCCACCTGGATCGTGCGCTTGAGTTCGTCGATCCGCGTCACCGCGTTGCGTGCGGCGAAGCGCGCGTCGTTCGCGCCGCGCTCGAGATCGCGCGCTTCCTGACGCGCCTGCGTCAGCGATTCGTCGAGCGACTCGAAGGCGAGCTGGTTGTCCTCGAAGCGCGCCTGCAGTTCCGCGAGCTCGCCGTCGAAGCGCTCGAAATTCGCTTCCGACTCGGCGCGCAGCGCACGCTGCTCTTCGATCTGCGCGCCGATTTCCTCGAGTTCCTCGCGGATCTGCGTGCTGCGCTGCGTATAGCGTTCGTGTGCCTGCGCGAGCTTCAGCACGTCCATCTGCAGCGCATGCACGCGCTGCGTCGCACGTTCGGCCTGCGCGCGCACGTCGCCGAGCGCCTGCGTGGCCTGCGTGTGCGCGGCTTCGGCACGCACGGCGGCCGTGCGCGCCTCGTCGGCGAGCAGCGCCTGCGCACGCACCTGCCGCGCGAGGTTTTCGATTTCCTGCTGGCGGGCCAGCATCCCGGCCTGCTCCGAATCGGCGGCGTACAGCTGCACGCCGACGCGCGTGACGATATGGCCGGCCTTGACGACGAACGCGCCGCCTGCCGGCAGTTGCGCGCGCGTCGCGAGCGCCTGCGCGACGTCGTCGGCGACGTAGACGTTCCCGAGCCAGTCGTTCAGCACCGCGCGGATGCCCGCGTCGTCGATGCGCACGAGCGACAGCACCGGCCGCAGCCCGGCCACCGCGGCGGGCGGCTCGCCGGCCGCGGGCGGCGCATAGAACGCGAGCTTCGCGGGCGGCGCATCGGTCGCGAATGCCTTCACCCAGTCGAGATTCGATACCTCGAGCGCGGCGAGACGCTCGCGCAGCACGGCCTCGAGCGCCGCTTCCCAGCCGGCCTCGACATGCAGCTTCTTCCACAGACGCGGCAGCGCGCCGAGCTCGTGCTTGTCGAGCCACGGCTGCACCTTGCCTTCGGTCTGCACGTTTTCCTGCAGCTGCTTCAGCGCGGCGAGGCGCGCCTCCAGCTGGTGGATCTGCGCGGCTTCGGCCTGCACGCGCTCCTGCGCGGCGCGGCGTTCGCCGTCGAGACGCGGCACCGTTTCCTGTGCGTCGGCAAGGCGCGCCTGCGCTTCCGCGAGGATCTCTTCCTGCTCGGCCAGCTGCATGCGCAACTCTTCGAGCTGCGTTTCGTCCGGCGCATCGAGCCCGCCCGCCTCGCTCTTCAGGCGCTCGTGGCGCTGCTGAAGCTGCTGGAGCTGCTGGTCGGCGTTGCGCTGGTGCGCGGCTTCGAGCTTCAGCGACTGCTCGGTCTGCGCGATCCGCGCGCGCTCGTCGTTGAGCTGCGCCTGTGCGTCGCGCCACTTCGCTTCGAGCGCCGGCAGCGCATCGTGCTTCGCGGCCGCGTTGTCCTCGGCGAGCGCGGCCTTCTCGTCGGCCATCGCGCGCGCCTCTTCGGCTTCCTCGAGCTCGTCCTGCGACTTCTCGGCCTGCGCGCGCCACTGCTCGCGCTGCGCGTTCAGCGCGGCGATCTGCGCCTGCACGCGATTGCGCGATTCGACGATGAACTTGATCTCGGCTTCGAGACGGCTCACCTCGGCGTTCGCCTCGTAGAGCGCGCCCTGCGCGCCCTGCATCGCGTCGCTGGCCGAGTAGTGCGCGACGCGCAGCGTCTCGAGCTGCGCCTCGACTTCGCGCAGCTTCGCCGTCTGCGCCTCGAGGTCGATCTGCGCCTGTTCGATCGCACGCTGCTGCTTCTGCTGCTCGCCGGCGGCCTCGTTCTTGCGCAGCAGCCACAGCAGGCGCTGCTTCTCCTCGCCGTCGGCGACGAGTTCCTTGTACTTGGTCGCGACCACGGCCTGCGACTCGAGCTTCTCGAGATTCGCGCCGAGTTCGCGCACGATGTCCTCGACGCGCGTCAGGTTCTCGCGCGTGTCGTGCAGGCGGTTCTCGGTCTCGCGGCGGCGTTCCTTGTACTTCGACACGCCGGCGGCTTCCTCGAGGAACACGCGCAGCTCTTCCGGCTTCGCCTCGATGATCCGCGCGATCATGCCCTGCCCGATGATCGCGTACGCACGCGGCCCGAGGCCCGTGCCGAGGAAGATGTCCTGGATGTCGCGGCGGCGCGCCGGCAGGTTGTTGATGTAGTAGCTCGACGTGCCGTCGCGCGTCAGCACGCGCTTGACGGCGATTTCGCCGTACTGGCCCCACTGCCCGGCCGCGCGGCCGTCGGAGTTGTCGAAGATCAGTTCGACGCTGGCCCGGCTGCCGGGCTTGCGGGCGGTCGAACCGTTGAAGATCACGTCCTGCATCGATTCGCCGCGCAACTCGGACGCGCGCGACTCGCCGAGCACCCAGCGCACGGCATCGATGATGTTGGACTTGCCGCATCCGTTCGGGCCGACCACGCCGACAAGCTGGCCCGGAACCTGGAAATGCGTGGGATCGACGAAGGATTTGAAGCCAGCGAGTTTGATCGAGCTCAGACGCACGGCGGTATCGGATGTGAAGAAGGTGTGAAACGGACGGGGCCGCACGGCGCGGGGCCGGAGAGCCCCTGCGCGCCACGCGCCCCGGAATTCAAAAACGGGGCCGCGCGCATCCAGCGTTGGGCCCCGCAAACGGCTTCCATCATACCATCGCGCGTGCGCCGTCCCGACCGTCGCCGGGTTTGTCCGGTGCCGGCGCGGCACGATGGACCCGGCTCGACAGCAGCGTCGCGAGTACGATGCACGCGCCGCCCGCCCACTCGCGCGCGCTCGGCAGCTCGTTCGCGAACACCCACGCCGACAGCGCGGTGATCACGATCTCGAACAGCATGATGATCGACGCGCGGTTCGCCGGCACGCGCGCGAGGCCGTACTGGACGAGTAGGTTGTTCGACGCCATCGTCACGCCGATCGCCGCGATGATCAGCGCGGCCACGCCCAGCTGAGGGCTCGCCGGCGCGGCCGGCAGCCCTTCGAACAGCGACGCGATCGCGCCGAACACGGCCGCGCCGCCGAACAGCGTCGCGGTGCGCATTTCGGCGCGCATGTCGGGCAGCTCGCGGCTCGCCTTGATCACCAGCACGTTGCTCATCGCGAAGCTCAGCCCGGCCGCGAGGCCCGCCCATTCGGCCGGGTTGGCCGGCAGCGGCAAGCCGAGCGTCGGCGACCACAGCATCAGCATCGCGCCGCCGATCGACAGCGCAGCGAGCCCCGCGCCGGCCCAGGTCAGCCGTTCGCGCAGCAGGAAGTGCGCGTAGATCGCGGTCCAGGCCGGCGTCAGGTAGAACAGCAGCATCACGCGCAGCACCTCGCCGTGGATCGTGCCCCATACGAACCCGAGGTTCGTCACGCCGGCCGTCACCGCGATGCCCGGCAGCACCCAGTGCCAGCGCAGCGTCGCGATCGTGCGGTGCCGCGCGACGATCACGAACAGGAACGCGACGAGGCTCGTCAGCGCGCTCGCGAGCGTGCCCGTCACGCCGAGCGACGCGAGGATCCGCAGCGGATACCAGATCAGGCCCCACACCGACGCGCCGATCAGGATGGCCAGCGTCGGCAGGCTGCCGCGTACCGCGTTGTTCATTTGGTTCGATACCCTTTATTCGACCGGCCCGGCCGCCGCTCCGGCAGGCCGTGACCGCATTCCGTCACGCTATAATCGTCCGCTGCGACCCGCGCGCCCGACGCGCCCGTTCGCAGCCGCGCGGCGCGCCCGCCGCTTCTTTCGCTCCAACCGGCCGCGATGGCCGCTTCGCCCGTGAACCCTCGACTCGACTCGCTCCAGCCCTATCCCTTCGAAAAGCTGCGCGCCCTGTTCAAGGACGTGACGCCTTCCGGCGACCTCAAACCGATCAGCTTCGGCATCGGCGAGCCCAAACATGCGACGCCGGCGCTGATCCGCGAGGCCGTGGTAGCCGCGCTCGACGGCCTCGCGTCGTACCCGGCCACGGCCGGCTCGGACGCGCTGCGCACGTCGATCGCGCACTGGATCGAGCGCCGCTACGGGCTGCCGGCGATCGATCCGGCCACCCAGGTGCTGCCGGTGTCGGGCTCGCGCGAGGCGCTGTTCTCGCTCGCGCAGACCGTGATCGATGCACGGCCGTCCGCGCAGGGCGAGAAGGCGATCGTACTCTGTCCGAATCCTTTCTATCAAATTTACGAAGGCGCGGCGCTCCTGGCCGGTGCCGAACCCTATTTCGCGAACAGCGACCCGGCGCGCAACTTCGCGTGCGACTACGCGGCCGTGCCCGATGACGTGTGGGCGCGCACGCAGCTGCTGTACGTATGCTCGCCCGGCAACCCGACGGGCGCCGTGCTGACGCTCGACGACTGGCGCGAGCTGTTCGCGCTGTCGGACCGCCACGGTTTCGTGATCGCGTCCGACGAGTGCTATTCGGAAATCTATTTCGACGAAGCGGCGCCGCCGCTCGGCGGCCTCGAGGCCGCGCATCGCCTCGGCCGCGGCTTCGAGCGGCTCGTGATGCTGTCGAGCCTGTCGAAGCGCTCGAACGTGCCGGGCATGCGCTCGGGCTTCGTCGCCGGCGACGCCGCGCTGCTGAAGAAATTCCTGCTGTACCGCACGTACCACGGCGCCGCGCTGTCGCCGGTCTGGCAGCACGCGAGCATCGCCGCGTGGAACGACGAGGCGCACGTGCGCGAGAATCGCGCGCTGTACCTCCAGAAGTTCAATACGGTCACGCCGATGCTCGCCGACGTGATCGACGTGAAGCTGCCCGACGCCGCGTTCTACCTGTGGGCCAACGTGTCGCGCACCGGCCTGTCGGACACCGAGTTCGCCCGCCGCCTGTACGCCGACTATAATGTGACGGTTCTGCCCGGCTCGTACCTCGCGCGCGATGCGCACGGCACGAACCCGGGCCGCGATTTCATCCGGATCGCGCTCGTCGCGGGCACCCCCGAATGCGTCGAGGGCGCGCAACGCATCGTCGATTTCTGCCGCTCTCTCGCGCGGTAATCGTCCATCCCGATCAATTCCATCCATCTCCTGCGAAAACGAACATGTCGCAACAACTTCAGCAAATCATCGATACCGCCTGGGAAAACCGCGCCGAGCTGTCGCCGAAGGCCGCGCCCGCCGACGTCCGCGAAGCCGTCGCTCACGCGATCGAGCAGCTCGACAAAGGCGCACTGCGCGTCGCCGAGAAAATCGACGGCAACTGGACCGTGCACCAGTGGCTGAAGAAGGCCGTGCTGCTGTCGTTCCGCCTGGAGGACAACGCGCCGATGCCGGCCGGCGGCTACTCGCAGTTCTACGACAAGGTGCCGTCGAAGTTCGCGAACTACACGGCCGAAGATTTCGCCGCGGGCGGCTTCCGCGTCGTCCCGCCGGCCATCGCGCGCCGCGGCTCGTTCATCGCGAAGAACGTCGTGCTGATGCCGTCGTACACCAACATCGGCGCGTACGTCGACGAAGGCACGATGGTCGACACGTGGGCGACGGTCGGTTCGTGCGCGCAGATCGGCAAGAACGTGCACCTGTCGGGCGGCGTCGGTATCGGCGGCGTGCTCGAGCCGCTGCAGGCGAACCCGGTCATCATCGAGGACAACTGCTTCATCGGCGCGCGCTCGGAAGTCGTCGAAGGCGTGATCGTCGAGGAGAACTCGGTGATCTCGATGGGCGTGTACCTCGGCCAGAGCACGAAGATCTACGACCGCGAGACGGGCGAAGTCAGCTACGGCCGCATCCCGGCCGGCTCGGTCGTCGTCGCCGGCAACCTGCCGTCGAAGGACGGCTCGCACAGCCTGTACTGCGCGGTGATCGTGAAGAAGGTCGACGCGAAGACGCGTGCGAAGGTCGGCCTGAACGAACTGCTGCGAGGCGACTGATGGCGAAGCCGCACACCGTGGTCGTCTACGGCATTCCGAACTGCGACACCGTGAAGAAGGCCCGTGTGTGGCTCGACGATCACGGCGTCGAATTCGAGTTCCACGATTTCAAGAAGCTCGGCGTCAGCGCGCCGCTGATCGAAGACTGGCTGAAGGACGTGTCGCTCGACGCGCTCGTGAACAAGCGCGGCACCACGTGGCGCGGCCTGGACGACGCGATGAAGGCGGCCGCCGAAACCAAGACCGGCGCGGTCGCGCTGATGATCCACAAGCCGTCGGTCATCAAGCGCCCCGTGCTCGTCGTCAACGGCCGCGTGAAATCGCTCGGCTTCGTGGCCGATCAATACGCGGCGCTGTTTGCCGCATAGAGCCGCCCCGGCGCCCGCGGGCGCCGCCCGACGCCCTGTCGCTGCCGGCCACCGTGCCGGCATTTTTTATCGAAAGTGGTCCGAACCATGTCCGCCACCCTAGCCCTTACCGAACAACTGATCGCACGCGCGTCCGTGACGCCCGACGACCAGCACTGCCAGCAGATCATGACCGAGCGCCTCGCCGCGCTCGGCTTCGAATGCGAGACCATCGCGTCGCACGGCGTGACCAACCTGTGGGCCGTCAAGCGCGGCGCCGACGGCCGCGAGGGCAAGCTGCTCGCGTTCGCGGGCCACACCGACGTCGTGCCGACCGGCCCGCTCGAACAGTGGACCTCGCCGCCGTTCATCCCCGCCCATCGCGACGGCAAGCTGTACGGCCGCGGCGCGGCCGACATGAAGACGTCGCTCGCGGCGTTCGTCGTCGCGTCCGAGGAATTCGTCGCGGCCCATCCCGGCCACCGCGGCGCGATCGCGTTCCTGATCACGAGCGACGAGGAAGGCCCGGCCACCGACGGCACCGTGAAGGTCGTCGAACTGCTGCAGGAACGCGGCGAGCGGCTCGACTACTGCATCGTCGGCGAGCCGACGTCGAGCGCCGAGCTCGGCGACGTCGTCAAGAACGGCCGCCGCGGATCGATGTCCGGCGAACTCGTCGTCAAGGGCGTGCAAGGCCACATCGCGTATCCGCACCTCGCGAAGAACCCGATCCACCTGCTCGCGCCGGCGCTCGCCGAGCTCGCGGCCGAACAGTGGGACGAAGGCAACGAATACTTCCCGCCGACCACCTGGCAGGTGTCGAACCTGCACGCCGGCACCGGCGCGACCAACGTGATCCCCGGCCACGCCGACCTGCTGTTCAACTTCCGCTTCTCGACCGCGAGCACGGTCGAAGGCCTGCAGGCCCGCGTGCACGCGATCCTCGACAAGCATGGCCTCGAATACACGCTGAAGTGGTCGGTGAGCGGCCTGCCGTTCCTCACGCCGCGCGGCGAACTGTCGGGCGCGCTGGAAAACGCGATCCGCGCCGAGACCGGCATCACGACCGAGCTGTCGACGACGGGCGGCACGTCGGACGGACGCTTCATCGCGCGCATCTGCCCGCAGGTGATCGAGTTCGGCCCGCCGAACGGCAGTATCCACAAGATCGACGAGCACATCGAGGTGCGCTTCGTCGACCCGCTGAAGAACGTGTACCGACGCGTGCTCGAACAACTGATCGCCTGACGGAGCCTCGCATGACGACACCTTTTGCCACAATCCGCGACCTGCTGCGCTATGCGGTCACGCGCTTCTCGAAAGCGAAGCTCGCGTTCGGCCACGGTTCCGACAACGCGTACGACGAAGCGGCCTACCTCGTGCTGCATACGCTCGACCTGCCGCTCGACACGCTCGAGCCGTTCCTCGACGCGCGCCTGCTGCCCGACGAAATCGCGGCCGTGCTCGCGGTGATCGAACGACGCGCGACCGATCGCGTGCCGGCCGCCTACCTCACGCATGAAGCGTGGATGCACGGCCACCGCTTCTACGTCGACGAACGCGTGATCGTGCCGCGCTCGTTCATCGGCGAACTGCTCGACGACGGGCTGCAGCCGTATGTCGCCGATCCCGAGCAGGTCGGCGCGGTGCTCGAACTGTGCACCGGCTCCGGCTGCCTCGCGATCCTCGCGGCGAGCGCGTTCCCGAACGCCGAGATCGACGCGGTCGACCTGTCGGACAAGGCGCTAGAAGTCGCGGAAATCAACGTGCGCGACTACGGCCTCGAAGACCGCATCGGGCTGCACCGCGGCGACCTCTACGCGCCGCTGCCCGCGTTCCGCACCGATCCCGACTCGCGCTACGACGTGATCCTGACGAATCCGCCGTACGTGAACGCCGCGTCGATGGCCGCGCTGCCGCCCGAATACCGGCACGAGCCGGAAATGGCGCTCGCCGGCGGCGACGACGGGATGGACATCGTGCGACGCATCGTCGCCGACGCGCACCGCTGGCTGCATGACGACGGCGTGCTCGTCGTCGAGATCGGCAACGAGCGCGAGCACGTCGAAGCGGCGTTCGGCGGCCTCGAACTCACGTGGCTGCCCACCAGCGCGGGCGACGACGCCGTGTTCCTGATCCAGGCGTCGGACCTGCCGCGCAAGGCCTGAGCGTTTCCGTCTCGCCCGCCGTGCGGCGCACCGTTGCGCCGCACGGTTGGGTAAGATGCGCGTAGGCGGCCGCCCGGCTGCACGACCTCGGGAGTCCCTTCGGGAGTCCTTTACGCGCCCATGACCCTCGACTGGCTACATCTCGGCACCCTGATCCTGACCGTCCACGTGCTCGGAATCGTCGCGGCGTGCCACGCAATCATGAACACGCGCACGTCGCAAGGCGCGATCGCGTGGGCCGTCTCGCTCACGGCCATGCCGTACCTGACGCTCGTTCCGTACCTGTTCCTCGGCCGCAGCAAATTCTCCGGCTACGTCGACGCCCGCCGCCACGAGCTGGAAATGTTGCGCACGCACACACCGCGCTCGCCGTGGCGCACCACCGACGCGACCGACGGGCCGGCCGCCGACGCGCTGGGCCAGGCCGCCGTGCTCGCGCTCACGCGGCTCGGCGGCATGCCGTTCCTCGGCGGCAATTCGGTGCGCACGCTCGTGAACGGCGACGCGACGTTCTCGGCCATCCTGTCGGCGATCGACGCCGCGCGCGACTACGTACTCGTCCAGTTCTTCATCGTGCGCGACGATGCGCTCGGCCGGATGCTGCGCGACGCGCTGCTCGCGCGCGCGGCCGCCGGCGTACGCTGCTGCCTGCTGTATGACAGCATCGGCAGCTTCGACCTGCCGCACGGCTACGTCGACGCATTGCGCCGGGGCGGCGTCGAGGTCCATCCGTTCGCGACCAACCGGAAATTCGTCAACCGCTTCCAGCTGAACTTCCGCAACCATCGCAAGATCGTCGTCGTCGACGGCAATCGCGCGTTCGTCGGCGGCCACAACGTCGGCGTCGAATATCTCGGCGCGAACCCGCGCCTGTCGCCATGGCGCGATACCCACATCGAGATACGCGGCCCCGTGGTGGCGAGCATCCAGTACGTGTTCGCCGAAGACTGGCATTGGGCGACGCAGAAGCTGCCGCCCATCGCGCTGCCGCCGCCCGCGCAACCCGGCGACGGCATGCATTGCCTCGCGGTGCCGATGGGGCCGGCCGACAAGCAGGAAACCGGCTCGCTGTTCTTCGTCGAATCGATCAATGCGGCCCGCGAGCGGGTCTGGATCACCACGCCGTACCTCGTTCCCGACGAAGCCGTGCTCTGCGCGCTGAAGCTCGCCGTGATGCGCGGCGTCGACGTACGCATCCTGATCCCGAGCCGGCGCGACCACTACGTCGTGTTCGAGGCGTCCAAGCTTTACGCGCGCGACCTCATCGATGCGGGCGTGAAGGTGTTCCGCTACCGGCCCGGCTTCCTGCACCAGAAGGTCGTGCTGATCGACCGCGTCGCGGCGGCGATCGGCAGCGCGAATCTCGACAACCGCTCGTTCCGCCTCAATTTCGAGGTGATGGTGCTGACCGTCGACCCGGCGTTCGCCGACGAAGTCGAGACGATGCTCGATGCCGACTTCGCGCAGGCGTACGAGGTCGATGCGGACGAATACCGGCAGTCGCCCGCGTGGCGGCGCATCGCGATGCACGTCGCGCGGCTGTTCGCGCCGATCCTGTAACGGCCCTGACGACCGCCGCGCCCGCGCGATCCGCACCGGCGCGACACACGCCGCGCGGCGCCGTCACAGCAGCTTGTCGATGTCCGCGGCGATTTCCTCAGGCTTGGTGGACGGCGCGTAGCGCTTGACGATGCACCCTTCGCGGTCGATCAGGAATTTCGTGAAATTCCACTTGATCGCCTTGAGGCCGAGAATGCCGGGCGCCTCGTCGGTCAGGTAGCGATACAGCGGATGCGCATGGTCGCCCTTCACGTCGATCTTCGCGAACATCGGGAAGGTGACGCCGTAGTTGCGCTCGCAGAACGCGCCGATCTGCGCGGCGTCGCCCGGCTCCTGCTTGCCGAACTGGTTGCACGGGAAGCCGAGCACGAAGAAGCCGCGCGCCGAGTACTGGTCGTACAGCTTCTGCAGACCCGCGTACTGCGGCGTGAAACCGCACTCGCTCGCGGTATTGACGATCAGCAGCACCTTGCCGCGATACGCATCGAGCGATACCGGCGCACCGGCGAGCGTCTCTGCGCTGAATGAATACAGGGTGGACATCGGGCACTCCTTTACGAAACCGGATCGACGTGGAGTCTAGGCGAAATTGCGCCGTTGCGGCATCCGCCGAACGGCCGATGCCCGGCGCGACCGGCGCGCGGTCTAGAATAGCGGTTTTGGCCAGTCATTTCCGCCGTGATCCGTTTCAATCAGTTCAGCCTTGCGCGCGGCACCAAGCCGCTGTTCGAGTCGACCTCGTTCGTGCTCAATCCCGGCGAGAAAGCCGGCCTGATCGGCGCGAACGGCGCCGGCAAGTCGACGCTGTTTTCCGTCCTGCGCGGCGAGCTGCATTCCGACGGAGGCGATTTCTCGATGCCGCCGTCGTGGCGGATCGCCCACGTGTCGCAGGAAACGCCCGCGGTCGACCGCTCGGCGCTCGACTACACGCTCGACGGCGATGCCGCGCTGCGCGAGATCGAGGCCCGCATCGCCGCCGCGTCGGCCGCGCATGACGGCGCCGCCGAAGCCGACGCGCACGCGGCGTTCGCCGATGCCGACGGCTACACCGCGCCGGCCCGCGCCGAAGCGCTGCTGCTCGGCCTCGGCTTCACGCTCGCGCAAACGCGCGAATCCGTCGCGAGCTTCTCCGGCGGCTGGCGCATGCGGCTGAACCTCGCGCAGGCGCTGATGTGCCGCTCCGACCTGCTGCTGCTCGACGAGCCGACGAACCACCTCGACCTCGATGCGATCGTGTGGCTCGAGGATTGGCTGCACCGCTACCCCGGCACGCTCGTCGTGATCTCGCACGACCGCGAATTCCTCGATTCGATCTGCAACGTCACGCTGCATCTGGAAAACCGCCAGGTGAAGCGCTACGGCGGCAACTACTCGCAGTTCGAAGTGCTGCGCGCGCAGCAACTGGCGCTGCAGCAAAACGCATACGAAAAGCAGCAGAAGACGATCGAGCACCTGCAGAGCTTCGTCGACCGCTTCAAGGCCAAGGCGACCAAGGCCAAGCAGGCGCAAAGCCGGATGAAGGCGCTGGAGAAGATGGAGTTGATCGCGCCCGCGCACATCGCGTCGCCGTTCACGTTCGAATTCCGCACGCCCGATGCCGCACCGAACCCGATGATGGTGATGGAAGACGTCCGTTGCGGCTACCACACCGATGACGGAGCGGACATCCCGATCGTCGAGCGCGTCGCGCTGTCGATCCAGAACGGCCAGCGCATCGGCCTGTTGGGCGCGAACGGCCAGGGCAAGTCGACGCTGATCAAGACGCTGGCCGGCACGCTCGCGCCGCTGTCCGGGCACGTCCGCGACGGCAAGGGCCTGACGATCGGCTATTTCGCGCAGCACCAGCTCGAAACGCTGCGCGAAGACGATTCGCCGCTCGCGCACCTGGCGCGGCTCGCGCCCGATACGCGCGAGCAGGAGTTGCGCGACTTCCTCGGCGGCTTCAATTTCTCGGGCGACATGGCGACCAGTCCGGTCGGGCCGTTCTCGGGCGGCGAAAAAGCGCGCCTCGCACTGGCACTGATCATCTGGCAGAAGCCGAACCTGCTGCTGCTCGACGAACCGACGAACCACCTCGATCTCGAAACGCGCCACGCGCTGACGATGGCGCTCGCGCAGTTCGAGGGCACGCTGATCCTCGTGTCGCACGATCGTCACCTGCTGCGCGCGACGACCGACCAGTTCATGCTGGTCGCGAAGCACCGGCTGCAGCCGTTCGACGGCGATCTCGACGACTACCGCGACTGGCTGCTGCAGCATGCGGCCGAGCAGCGCGCGGCCGCGAAGGCCGACAGCGCGGCAGCCGCGGGCGCCGATGCGGGCGTCAACCGCAAGGATCAGAAACGCCAGGCGGCCGAGGAACGCCAGCGGCTGTCGCAGTTGAAGAAGCCGCTGCAGAACCGCATCACGAAGCTCGAAAGGGAAATGGAAACGCTGCACGCGGAGAAGGCGCGCCTCGACGCGTTCGTCGCCGATCCGGCGAGCTACGAGGCCGCGCGCAAGACGGAACTGACCGACGCGATCCGCAAGCTCGGCGAGGTCAATACCCGGCTCGAGACGGTCGAGGCGGACTGGCTTGCCGTGCAGGAAGAACTCGAGCAGATCGGCTGACCGCGGCCGCCGGGGCCGTCAGCCGATGATCGCGTCAACGGCATCATCGGCGGCGTGTCACGTCGGGGCGTCAACGCCCCACGAACCCGCCCGGCCGCGGAAACGACGAGGCCGAGCACCCAGGCCCGGCCTCATCGTCATTGTTGCGTTCGACAGGGCTGCGTCGGCCCGCCGCGCCATCCGCTCAGCGGCGCGGCAGCGTGTCGCGCGGCATCTGCTCGTCGTCGCCCATCAGGTATCGGCGCCCTTTGGTCGGCCGGCGGATCGCCGCGGCGACTTCCGCTTCCGTCACATCCTCGGACACGACCTTGCGCGCGAGGCGCCCTTCTTCGTCGATCCATTCGACGATCCGGCATCCGCCGCCCCACGGCTGGCGAATCGGCTCCGACACGCGGCAGCCGCGCAAGTTGTAAAGGCGTCCGCCAGGCGCTTCCCCGTACGATTTCAACATAGGTTCCCTTCGCATTACGCGGTTCGACGATCCGGAAAAGGATAGGGAAAAGCGATGTCCGGCGGGTTACAGTCGCCTACATATTCTTTACAGCGAATTACGCGACAGATCGTCCGTCGACGCCCGGCCCGAGCGCGGGCCGGGCCGCTCATTCAAGATCGCGCACGCGGTCGATCGCCTGCTCGAGCCGCTCGACGGCCATCACGTTCAGCCCTTCGATCGGCTGTTTCGGCGCATTCGCCTTCGGAATCAGCGCGGACGTGAAGCCGAGCTTCGCCGCTTCGCGCAGCCGCTCCTGCCCGCGCGGGGACGGCCGGATCTCGCCCGCCAATCCCACCTCGCCGAATACGATGAGCCCTTTCGGCAGCGCCTTGTTGCGCATCGACGAGTGAATCGCGAGCAGCACCGCGAGGTCGGCGGCCGGTTCGGTGATCTTCACGCCGCCCACCGCATTCAGGAACACGTCCTGGTCGAAGCACGCGATGCCCGCGTGCCGGTGCAGCACCGCGAGCAGCATCGCGAGCCGGTTTTGCTCGAGGCCGACCGCGAGCCGGCGCGGGTTCGGCACGTGCGCCGTATCGACGAGCGCCTGGATTTCGACGAGCAGCGGGCGCGTGCCTTCCTGCGTGACGAGCACGCACGAACCGGGCACGACCTGCTCGTGCTGCGACAGGAACAGCGCGGACGGGTTGGCTACGCCGCGCAGCCCGCGCTCGGTCATCGCGAACACGCCGAGTTCGTTGACCGCGCCGAAGCGGTTCTTGAACGCACGCACGAGCCGGAACGACGAATGCGTGTCGCCCTCGAAATACAGCACCGTGTCGACGATGTGCTCGAGCACGCGCGGGCCGGCCAGGTTGCCTTCTTTCGTCACGTGCCCGACCATGATGATCGCGGTGCCCGACTGTTTTGCGATGCGCGTGAGCTGCGCCGCGCATTCGCGCACCTGCGCGACCGAGCCGGGCGCCGACGTGAGCGCGTCCGAGTAGACAGTCTGAATCGAGTCGATGACGGCCACGTCCGGCCGCTCCGCGTCGATCGCGGCCTGGATCTTCTCGAGCTGAATCTCGGCGAGCAGCTTCAGTTCGGCCGCCGGCGCGCCGCCGTCGAGCAGCGCGAGCCGTTGCGCGCGCAACGCGATCTGCGCGGCCGATTCCTCGCCGCTGATATATAGAGCGCGCCGCTCGTTCGCGATATCCGCGAGCGACTGCAGCAGCAACGTCGACTTGCCGATGCCCGGATCGCCGCCGATCAGCACGACGCCGCCGGGAACCAGCCCGCCGCCCAGCACGCGGTCGAATTCGCCGATGCCGGTCGAGAAGCGCGGCACGTCGGCGGCCTCGATGTCGGCGAGACGCTGCACCGGCGCCCGCTTCGCGAGCGACTGGAAACGATGGGCCGCCGGCGACTCGGCGACCGATTCGACGAGGGTGTTCCATGCCTGGCACGACGGGCACTGGCCCTGCCACTTGGGGGTCTGTCCGCCGCACTCGCTGCAGACGTAAATCGTTTTCTGTTTGGCCACGCGCGACGCCCTTATTCCGCTCGCACCGGCACGCGCGCGGCGACCGCGCACATCAGCTCGTAGCCGATCGTGCCGCAATGACGCGCGACGTCGTCGATCGGCAGCGCATTGCCCCACAGCTCGACACGAGCGCCGACGCCGGCCTGCGGACACGGCGTCAGATCGACGGTGATCATGTCCATCGACACGCGACCGACGATCCGCGTGCGGATGCCGTCGACGATCACGGGCGTGCCTTCCGGCGCGACGCGCGGATAGCCGTCCGCGTAGCCGCACGCGACGACGCCGATCCGCATCTGCGCCTGCGCGGAGAACGTCGAGCCATAGCCGATCGCCTGGCCCTTCGCGATCGTCTGCACCGCGATCAGCTCGGACGCGAGCGTCATCGCGGGCTTCAGCCCCGTGTCGGCGATATCGGACGACAGCCCGGACGGCGACGCCCCATACAGCACGATCCCCGGCCGCACCCAGTCGAAGTGCGTGTCCGGATGCCACAGCACGGCCGCCGAATTCGCGAGACTGCGCGCGCCGGCGATGTTTTCCGCGCCACGCTCGAAGGTCGCGAGCTGCTCGGCGACGCCGCGCTCGTTGTCCGCGTCCGAAAAATGGGTCATCAACGTGATCTGACCGATGCCGGGGCACGCGCGGGCGCGCTCCCACGCGGCACGGTACTTCTCCGGCGCGTAACCGAGCCGGTTCATCCCGCTGTTCATCTTGAGCTGCACGTTGACGGGCTTCGACAGCCGCGCCGTTTCCAGCATCCGCATCTGCTCGTCGTTGTGGACGGTCGTCGTCAGGCTGTAGCGGTCGATCACGTCGATGTCGGTCGAGCGGAAGAAGCCTTCGAGCAGCAGGATCGGGCCGGCCCAGCCGAGCTCGCGCAGCTTCACGGCCTCGTCGAGGTCGAGCAGGCCGAAGCCGTCGGTGCCGCGCAGGCCCGGAAACGCGCGGGCGAGACCGTGGCCGTACGCGTTGGCCTTGACGACCGTCCAGACCTTGGACGGGCCGGCAAAGCGGCGGACGACGGAGAGATTGTTCGCGAGAGCGGCGGTATGGATGGTGGCGGAGATCGGGCGCGGCATGGGAAATTTACGTAAAGACGCTTGCGAATCATCAGCTTACCGCGCCTTTTGAGCACCGAAGCCGACAATTTGCGGAACGATCGGGGAATCTTGCTAGTCCGAATTCGCGTATTTTCATGTTATAAAGCCGTGCGCACAACCCATTTCGAACGGAATAAGCCGATCGCATATCAGGCGGCCTACGCGGCCCTGCCGCAGCGACGAAAGCATCGCATCAGATGAAAAAAGGTTTTTACACCATCATGGCCGCGCAGTTTTTCTCGTCGTTGGCCGACAATGCGCTCCTCATCGCCGCCATCGCCCTGCTGAAAGACCTCCACGCCCCCAACTGGATGACACCGCTGCTGAAGCTGTTCTTCGTGTTGTCGTATGTGGTGTTGGCGGCGTATGTCGGTGCCTTCGCGGATTCGCGCCCGAAGGGCCGCGTGATGTTCATCACCAACTCGATCAAGGTGGTCGGCTGCATGGTCATGCTATTCGGCGCCCACCCGCTGATCGCGTACGGGATCGTCGGCTTCGGCGCGGCGGCCTACTCGCCCGCCAAGTACGGGATTCTCACCGAGCTGCTGCCGGCCGACCGGCTGGTCGCCGCGAACGGCTGGATCGAAGGCACGACCGTCAGCTCGATCATCCTCGGCACCGTGCTCGGCGGCGCGCTGATCAGCCCGCACATCGCAGCGCACGTGATCGCGCACACGCCCGCCTGGATCGGCACGCCCGCCGAAGCCGCGATGGCGATCATCATGGCGATCTACGTGGTCGCCGCGCTGTTCAACCTGCGCATTCCCGACACGGGCGCCCGCTATCCGAAGCAGGAACGCGGCCCGGTCAAGCTGCTCACCGATTTCGCCGACTGCTTCATGGTGCTCTGGCGCGACAAGCTCGGCCAGATCTCGCTCGCGGTCACCACGTTGTTCTGGGGGGCGGGCGCGACGCTGCAGTTCATCGTGCTGAAATGGGCCGAGGTGTCGCTCAACATGTCGCTGTCCGAAGGCGCGATCCTGCAGGCCGTGGTCGCGGTCGGCGTCGCGGGCGGCGCGATCGCCGCCGCCGCCCGGATTCCGCTGAAGAAGTCGCTGTCCGTGCTGCCCGTCGGCATCATCATGGGCATCGCGGTGATGCTGATGGCGTTCTACACGCGCGACCTGTTCCCGTCGCACTGGGCCTTGCACTTCGGCCATCTGCGCCTGCCGTTCTACCTGATCGTCGCCTACATCTTCCTGATCGGCGTCGGCGCGCTGTCCGGCTACTTCGTCGTACCGATGAATGCGCTGCTGCAGCATCGCGGCCACGTGCTGCTGTCGGCCGGCCATTCGATCGCGGTGCAGAACTTCAACGAGAACCTGTCAGTGCTTGTGATGCTGTGCCTGTATGCGGTGCTCGTGTGGCTCGACGTGCCGGTCGGCGTCGTGATCGTGCTGTTCGGCACGTTCGTCTGCCTGACGATGTGGCTCGTGATGCGCCGCCACCAGGCGAACCAGCGTCAGTTCGACTCGGTCGCGCTGATCGGCGAATCGCGGCACTGACGCTACACTTTCCGTTTCCGTCCGCCGACGCCGGTCCTCGCACCGGCGCGTTGCCCTCATGACGCACCCGATACCCAACATCCTGACGATCGCCGGCTCCGATTCGGGCGGCGGCGCAGGCATCCAGGCCGACCTGAAGACGTTTTCCGCGCTCGGCGCGTATGGCGCGAGCGTGATCACCGCGCTGACCGCGCAGAACACGCGCGGCGTGACGGGCGTGCATGCGCCGGACGCCGCCTTCGTGACCGCGCAGCTCGACGCGGTGTTCGACGACATCCGCATCGATGCGGTCAAGATCGGGATGCTCGCCAACGCGGCGATCGTGCACGCGGTAGCCGACGCGCTGCGCCGTTACGTGCCGCGCTTCGTCGTGCTCGACACGGTGATGATCTCGAAGAGCGCCCACGCGCTGCTCGCGCCCGATGCCGTCGACGCGTTGCGCGACACGCTGCTGCCGCTCGCGACCGTCGTCACGCCGAACCTGCCCGAAGCGGCCGCACTGCTGAACGATGCGCCCGCCACCACCGAAGACGACATGGTCCGGCAAGGCCAGGCCTTGCTGCGAACGGGCGCGCGCGCCGTGTTGATGAAGGGCGGCCACCTGCCCGACGCGTCCGCGAGCCCGGACTGGCTCGTCGAAGCGACACGCACCGTGCGGCTCGACGGCGCGCGCGTGCCGGTCAGCAATACGCATGGCACCGGCTGCACGCTGTCGTCGGCGATCGCGGCACTGCTGCCGCAGCAACCCGACCTGGAAAGCGCGGTACGCGAGGCAAAGACCTACCTGACCGGCGCGATCGCCGCGAGCGGCCACCTCGACGTCGGCCACGGCGTCGGCCCGGTCCATCACTTTCATCGCTGGTGGTGAACGCCGGCTGACGCGGCGTCAGCGATCCTGCGCCGCAAACGCCTGCGCGCGCGCCGGCCAGTCGTCGGGCACGACGAAACCGCGCGCCGTCTCGCGCCACGTGCCGTCGCCGCCCTGTTCATGGATGCCGATCAGGTCGGGCGTCTGGCGCGTCGCGAGCACGGGCGGCAGTTCCGGTGCGCTCGCCAGCGGCTCGGGCTCGAAACCTGCGCCCCCGGCGGCACGCCGCGGCGCCAGCCATGCCAGCCTCGGCAACACGCTCCATGCCGCGCCGTCGCGCTGCGCGGCCGCCCACGCCGGCCACTGCGCGTGCGTCAGCCAGAAACCGCGCGGGTGATCCGGCGCGATTTCGGCGGACACCGGCGATACCGGCACGCCGTGCGGATGGAACAGCCAACCCTTGATGAACATCTGCGCGTCGGACGGTGCGCCGTAGCCGAGCCGGGCAAAGCCGTCGTGTTCGCCGAGCCGCAACTGGTGGTCGAGCAGCCGGCTGCGCTTGAGGTCGAACCGGTCGACGAGATTGGGGCCGACGAAGTCGGCGAGCGACGCGCCGTCGCGGATCGGCGCACACAGATAGCACTTCACCGCGAGTTCCCAGTGCAGGCGCCGGCCGTCCGGCGCATCGACGAGAAAGTCGACTTCGCCGAGCGTGCGGCCGTTGCTGCGCAGCGGCAGATTGGCCGCGACGAGCCGCAGCGACGGCCCGTGCGTCAGAAAGTACTCGAGCAGGCATTCGGCGTAGCGGCCGAGCCGGGTGGGACGAAACCCGGCGAGCGCGCGATGCAGCGGCCCGGGCTGCGCATCGAGCGCGGCGAGCCACGCTTCGACGGCCGCTTGCCCGGCCGCATCCGGCCAAGGGCACGCGAGCGGCGCGCCCGGCACCGCGGTGAGCAGGCTCGGACTGGCCAGCAGCCAGCCCAGGTCTCGCACCGCGACGTCATGCAGCGTATCGACGAATGCGCACGCCGCGCCGGCCGTCATTGCCCGGCCGAACCGTGCGCGTCGGCGCCTTCCGCACGCTTGAACGTGTCGCGCGCGAGGCACAGATCGGCCCACGCCTTCGACTTGTCCTGCAGGCTGCGCAACAGGTAGGCCGGGTGGTAGGTGACGATCACCGGCACGCCCTCGTACGCATGCACGCGGCCGCGCAGCGATGCGATGCTCGCGTCCGTCTTCAGCAGCGTCTGCGCGGCAAAACGGCCGAGCGCGACGATCAGCTTCGGCTTCACGAGCGCGACCTGGCGCTGCAGATAAGGCTCGCAGCTCGCGACCTCGTCCGGCTCCGGGTTGCGGTTGCCGGGTGGGCGGCACTTGATCACGTTCGCGATGTACACGTTGTCGCCGCGCTTGAGCGACAGCGACTGCAACATGTTGTCGAGCAGCTTGCCGGCCTGGCCGACGAACGGCTCACCCTGCTTGTCCTCGTTCTCGCCCGGCGCTTCGCCGATCAGCATCCAGTCCGCTTCGCGGTCGCCAACCCCGAACACGGTGTTGGTCCGCTTCTCGCACAGACGGCACAGCGTGCAGTCCGCCACGCGCGCGGCCAGTGCCTCCCAGTCGAGCGCGGCGACCGGTGTGCCGGCGGGACGCGATTCGGCGGCCGGCACGAAATCGCCCTGCGGCGCCGCGTCGAACCAGGCGAAATCGTCGTCCCCGGCAGGCGGCGCATCATCCTTCGACGGCATCGTATCGGACGATGCGGGCGATGCGGCCGACTCGGCCGATGCCGCCTGCGCGGGCGGCCGATCGCCATCGACGACATCGTGCGCCGGCGCCCGCGACTCGCGAGCCGGCAAGCCGCCGGCAGCGCCGCGCGCGACGCCCGCTGGCGCAGCGTCCTGCACCGGTGCACGCGCTGCGCGCACCGGCCGATCGGCCGCGACGACGGAACCGTCGTCGGCCGCCGCGGTTTGCGCGACGGCTGCCGCGTCGTCGTCCGCGCGCTGCCCACGCCGCACCCAGATCTGCGCGAGGCCCAGTTCCTCGAGCGCCGCTTCAGCCCATGCCATGCGCATCCCCCTCGTCCTTGTTCAGCGTCAGACGCATCACGATCGCGTCCTCCCGGCTGCGATGCTTCGCCGGATAGTAGTTCTTGCGCCGGCCGATCGTCACGAAGCCGAAGCGCTCGTACAGATGGATCGCGCGCGGATTGGACGGCCGCACTTCGAGCAGCATGCCGTCGAGCCGCTCCGCGCGCGAAATGCGCACCGCCTCGCGCAGCAGCGCGAGGCCCGCGCCCGCATGCTGCGCGGCCGGCGCGACGCACAGGTTCAGCAGATGCATCTCGTCGACCACGGGCATCAGCACGCAATAGCCGATGAGCGACCCGGTCACGTGCCGCAGGCATACGCCCAGATAGCCGTTGCGCAACGAATCCTCGAAGTTGCCGCGGCTCCACGGAAATTCGTACGCGACGTGTTCGATCGCGACGACCTCGTCGAGATCGGCGTCCGTCATCGGCGCCAGATAGCGGTCGCTCAGCAGCACACCCGTCATCCCTTCGCTCCGCCCGTCTGCGCGGCCCGTGCCGCGATGCGCTCGGCCGTGGTCTGCGCGACCTTGTCGCGCACGTATTCGGGCGCGGCCTGGTCGGCCGGTACCGCACGCCCCGCGCGGAATGCGCGCAGCGCGGCATGCGCGACCGCCAGCGCATGCGGCAGCGCGTCGCCGTCGATCGCGGCGGCCCGCGCGGCGGCCGGCAATTGCGCGCCGAACGCCGCGGCCGCATTGCCGGCGAGCGTGAACGGCGCGTCGGGTACGCCGACGGCACCCGGTGCATCGAGCGACGCCGGATGCACCACGCGCCAGTCGCCGGCGCCGTCGTCCCACGCGAAATCCGCCCAGTAGGCTTCGTCCATCCGCGCGTCGAGCGCGGCGAGCACGCGGGCCGTGTCGGGCGCGCGCAGTCGCGCGTGCTCGGCGCACGCGAGCAGCGTGCCGATCGGCACGACCGGCAGCCCGCCCCCGAACGCGAGGCCCTGGGTAATGCCCGTCGCGGTACGCAGGCCCGTGAACGAGCCGGGGCCCGCGCCGAACGCGATCGCGTCGCAGTCGGCGAGCGTCAGCCCGGATTCGGCGAAGAGCTCCTGGATCGCCGGCAGCACGCGCGTGCTCGACACGGCGCCCGTCAGCTCGTGACGGATCCAGGTTTGCGGGGTGGAAACGGCGTCATCGGCGTGGGCCGAGCGCAGCAGCGCGACCGAGCAGTATTCGGTCGACGTATCGATGGCGAGGAGCACTGTTTGCGTCATGGCCGACATTGTAATGCGCCGCCCCGCTCCCACGGGCGATCGGGCCCGATCTGTGCACGCGAGCGGCGCCGGCCGCGGTTTGGAAGGATCGCTCGACCCCGCGCGGCGGCCCGCTTGTTAAGATCGGCCGATCTGAAACCCTTACGGAGACACCCGATGAGCGAACTCACCGCCCAATTCGACCAGGCCCAGATCGACGTCAAGCAACTGACGGAACGGCCGGGCAACCTGACCCTGCTGCGCCTGTACGCGCTCTTCAAGCAGGCGACCGACGGCGATGCGCACGGCGACAAGCCCGGCTTCACCGATATCGTCGGCAAATACAAGTACGATGCGTGGGACGCCCTGAAGGGCACGTCGCAGGATGCGGCGAAGCAGCAGTACATCGAACTCGTCGAGTCGCTGAAAAACGGCACGGCGTCCTGACCGGATCGTCCCCGCCGCAATCGGCAATCAAATCAGTGGCGCAGCGCAGCAAATTTCTTTATAATGCGGCCTGCGTCACCTCCCGCGCTCGGCTCGCAAGCCGTTCCGGCCCGACGCCTCGTAGCGTTAAGCTCCAATCCGGTTTAGAACCTGTCCCCTCCTGCTTCGACCTTCGCGGTCGTCAACTAGGCTGGCGGTCCCGCTCCTGAAGCGCGCCGCACCCAAAACAGCTTCTAATGCCTCATCCGCCGACGGTTCGGCGGATTGCTCCCGTTTCCCGATTTGCTCGATGAATCCGACGACTTGGGTATGCGCGATTGGCGCCGACGTTTCACCCACTGTGTTTCAAGGATTGTTATGACTTCGAGCATCAACTCCAGCCCGCTCAACGTGATCGCCGACCAGGCGCTCGGTCTCGACGCCGCCGCCGCACCGGCCGTGGTCGAACCGGCGTCGGACGAGCCGAGCTTCGCGTCGCTCGGGTTGTCGCCGGAGATCGTCTCCGCGCTGGAGGCTGCCGGCTATGTGAAGCCGACGCCGGTCCAGCAGCGCGCGATCCCGGCCGGCATCGCCGGCCGTGACCTGCTGGTGTCGAGCCCGACCGGTTCGGGCAAGACGGCCGCATTCATGCTGCCCGCGATCGAGCGTTTCGCGCAGCTCCAGAAGACGCAGGCGCAGCAGCCCCGCGCCCCGCGTGAACCGAACACCGGCGACCGCCGCGTCCGCCGCCCGCAGCCGGTATCGCGCCCGAGCCTGCTCGTGCTGACGCCGACCCGCGAACTCGCGATGCAGGTCACGACGGCCGCATCGACCTACGGCAAGCACCTGAAGCGCCTGCGCACGGTCAGCATCCTCGGCGGCGTCGCCTACGGCCAGCAGCTGATGCTGCTCGCGAAGAACCCGGAAATCCTGGTTGCCACGCCGGGCCGCCTGCTCGATCACCTCGAGCGCGGCCGCATCGACCTGTCGGAACTGAAGATGCTCGTGCTCGACGAAGCCGACCGCATGCTCGACATGGGCTTCATCGACGACATCGAAACCATCGTCGCGGCCACGCCCGCGTCGCGCCAGACGATGCTGTTCTCGGCCACGCTCGACGGCAAGATCGGTTCGCTGACGGGCCGCCTGCTGAAGGATCCGGAACGCATCGAGATCCAGCAGCGCCTCGAGTCGCGCACGAACATCGCGCAGACCGTGCACTACGTCGACGATCGCGACCACAAGGATCGCCTGCTCGATCACCTGCTGCGCGACGACGCGCTCGACCAGGCGATCATCTTCACGGCGACCAAGATCGACGCCGACCAGCTCGCCGGCCGTCTCGCCGACGCAGGCTTCGAATCGGCCGCGCTGCACGGCGATCTCCCGCAGGGCGCGCGTAACCGCACGATCCGTGCGCTGCGCGAGCGCCGCGTGCGCGTGCTGGTTGCCACCGACGTCGCGGCACGCGGCATCGACATCCCGGGCATCACGCACGTGTTCAACTACGATCTGCCGAAGTTCGCGGAAGACTACGTGCACCGTATCGGCCGTACCGGTCGCGCGGGCCGCTCGGGTATCGCGGTGAGCCTCGTGCATCATGCCGAGCAAGGCGCGCTCAAGCGTATCGAGCGCTTCGTGCGCTCGCCGCTGCCGGTCAACGTGGTCGAAGGTTTCGAACCGCGCAAGTCGCCCCCGCGTAACGGCGGCACCGGCGGCCGCGGCCGTCCGGGCGGCAGCACCGGCGGTCGTCGTTTCGGCGGCAAGCCGGGCGGCGGTTATGCGGGCAACGGCAACGGTGCCGGCCGCAGCCACGGCGGCGGCAATGGCGGCGGCTGGAGCGGCAAGCCGGGCGGCAGCCGTGACGGCGGCCCGCGTCGCGACGGTCAGCGCAGCGGCGCCCCGCGCCGCAGCAATTCGGCATCGTAAGCACACACGGGCGGCCCTCGGCCGCCCGGCGGATCGGGTACCGCCCAATCCAGCCAAACCGGCGCATCCGCGCCGGTTTTTTTTCGCCCGCCGCTCATTTCACGATGCGGAAAATTTTTTTGCGTCGTAAAAAATCATGCTGCAGGGCACAACCTCCGCGATTGCGGGATAGGAAAACGCGTTTCTTATCTCGAAATTTAGACGGCAAGCCGTTGATTCCCAACAACTAAAAAAATCCTCACTTCCCGATGCAGCCCCTGTTTCGGTGCCGCCAATTTGCCTAGACTCTTATACAAGACTTCGCGAAACGGAATGCACCGCTTCCCCGCTTCGCGAACGGCATCACCACGGTCAGATTCGGCCCGTCACGCATACACCGCCTCAAGGAGCTCATCATGTCGCGTCAGCAACAGGCACAGGAACTGCAGCAGCAATGGGAAACCGATCCGCGCTGGAAGGGCATCAAGCGCAGCTACTTGGCCGAGGACGTGGTCCGCCTGCGCGGCTCGATCCCGATCGAGCACACGCTGGCCAAGCGCGGCGCGGAAAAACTGTGGCGCCTCATCAACGACGAGCCGTTCGTCAACGCACTCGGCGCGCTGACCGGCAACCAGGCGATGCAGCAGGTGAAGGCCGGCCTGAAGGCCATCTACCTGTCCGGCTGGCAAGTGGCCGGCGACGCGAACGTCGCGGGCGAAATGTACCCGGACCAGTCGCTGTACCCGGCAAACTCGGTGCCGCTCGTCGTGAAGCGCATCAACAATACGCTGACGCGCGCCGACCAGATCCAGTGGTCGGAAGGCAAGAACCCCGGCGACGAAGGCTACGTCGATTTCTTCGCCCCGATCGTCGCCGATGCGGAAGCCGGTTTCGGCGGCGTGCTCAATGCGTTCGAACTGATGAAGGCGATGATCGAGGCCGGCGCATCGGGCGTCCACTTCGAAGACCAGCTCGCGTCGGTGAAGAAGTGCGGCCACATGGGCGGCAAGGTGCTCGTGCCGACGCGCGAAGCGGTCGCGAAGCTGTCGGCCGCGCGTCTCGCGGCTGACGTGATGGGCACGCCGACCGTGCTGGTTGCGCGCACCGACGCGGAAGCGGCCGACCTGATCACATCCGACGTCGACGACAACGACAAGCCGTTCCTGACGGGCGAGCGTACGGTGGAAGGCTTCTTCCGCACGAAGCCGGGCCTCGAACAGGCCATCTCGCGCGGCCTCGCGTACGCGCCGTACGCGGACCTGATCTGGTGCGAAACCGGCAAGCCCGATCTCGAGTACGCGAAGAAGTTCGCGGAAGCAATCCACAAGCAGTTCCCGGGCAAGCTGCTGTCGTACAACTGCTCGCCGTCGTTCAACTGGAAGAAGAACCTCGACGACGCGACGATCGCGAAGTTTCAGAAGGAGCTCGGCGCGATGGGCTACAAGTTCCAGTTCATCACGCTGGCCGGCTTCCATGCGCTGAACTACTCGATGTTCAATCTCGCGCACGGCTATGCCCGCACGCAGATGAGCGCATTCGTCGAACTGCAGCAGGCGGAGTTCGCGGCAGCCGACAAGGGCTTCACGGCCGTCAAGCACCAGCGCGAGGTCGGCACGGGCTACTTCGACGCGGTGACGCAGACGGTCGAGCGCGAAGCGTCGACGACCGCGCTGCATGGCTCGACCGAGGACGAACAGTTCTTCGACGGCAAGAAGGTCGCGTAACACGCAGTGGCGTGACGCCGATGCCGCCGCGTCTCTTGACGCCGCGGCATCGGCCACCGGACAACAATCAGGGAGGAGACGGCAGGCGCGCGAGTCTCATTGCGCGACCGGCCGCGCGGCCTGCGGGCCGCCAGCAACGATGCGCGCCGGCTTCGTCCGGCGCGCCCTTTTTCCGCGGCGCAGCCCGCCCGGCCACGGCCGGCGCTGCCCTACCGATAGACGATCACCGGAATTTTCGTATGGGTCAGCACGCGCTGCGTCTCGCTGCCGATCAGCAGGCTGCCGAGCCCGCGGCGTCCGTGGGACGCCATGAAGATCACGTCGCACCCGCCGCGCTCGGCCGCCTCGATGATGCCGAGATACGGCGACGGATGCACGCTCGTCCACGTGTCGCACGCGACGCCGGCCGCCTTCGCGGCCGCTTCCACCTCGTCGAGATGCGCACGCGCCTCGCGCTCGCTGCGCGCGCGAAAATCGGCGGGCGGCTCGATGATCACTTCGGAAAACGGCGAGTACGGGTATTGCGGCAGGCACGCGTAGGCCGTCACGCGCGCGCCGACCGCACGAGCCAGGTCGATCGCGCCGTCGATCGCCTTTTGCGACAGTTCGGAACCGTCGGTTGGAACGAGGATGTGCCGGAACATCGCGCCCTCCTTCGTCAATCGCGCGCCGCGCGCCGCGGCTCCAGCGGAGCCGGCCGCGACACGGCGCGCATGCCTCTTACGATTGTAGTGTGCGAAACCGCGCTCACCGCGTCGCCAGCGGGTTCGCCCTCATATCGGAAACGCGCGGGCGCGCGTCGCCTACTCGCCCCAATAGCCGGGTCGCTCGTACGTGTGCTTCAGGTAATCGAGAAACAGGCGCACCCGCAGCGGCAGATGCCGGCGCTGCGGAAACACCGCATGGATGCCGATCGGCGGCGCGGCGAACGCGTCGAGCACGCTGACGAGCCGGCCGGCCGCGATGTCCTCGCCGACTTCCCACCACGAACGCCACGCGAGCCCGTAGCCTTCGAGGCACCACTCGTGCAGCACCGCGCCGTCCGAGCATTCCATCGTGCCGTTCACGCGGATCGACACGACCTTGTCGCCGTCCTGGAACGCCCACCCGCGCTGCTGGTTCGCGTTCGCCGCGAGTGCGAGGCAGTTGTGGCGAGCGAGTTCCGCGAGCGTGGCGGGCGTGCCGCGCCGCGCGAGATACGCGGGGGACGCGACGCACACGCGGCGGTTTTCGCCGAGTTTCAGCGACACCAGCGACGAATCGGGCAGCTCGCCGAGCCGCACCGCGCAATCGAACCCCTCGTTGACGAGGTCGACCATCCGGTCGGACAGGTCGAGCGTGACCGACACGTCGGGGTGCCCGACGCTGAATTCGGGCACGAGCGGCGCGACGTGCCGCCGGCCGAAGCCGGCCGGCGCGGAAATCCGCAGATGGCCGCTCGCCTTGACGCCGCCGGCGGACACGCTTGCCTCCGCGTTCTGCATGTCGTTGATGATGCGCTGGCAATCCTCGAGGAACGCCGAACCCTCGAACGTCAGCGTGAGCTTGCGCGTCGTGCGCACGAGGAGCTTCACGCCGAGCCGCTCCTCGAGCGCGTCGAGGCGGCGGCCGATGATCGCCGGCGCGACGCCTTCCGCGTGCGCAGCCGCCGACAGGCTGCCTTTCGCCGCGACCGCGGCGAATGTTTCGATCTGTTTGAACCGGTCCATGACTCCCGAAAGGACGGCCTCGCCGCCCTTCAAATAGCTTGAGCCGCTCAAGATTAGGTATATGAAAGTAAAAGATCAAGTGATGATTAGCGTCTTTTTTAGCACCTTCGATCACGAATAGAATCGACCCGACCTCTGAAACTGGAGCGCAAGGCTATGTCGGCCACAACGACACTCTCCTCTCCCGACGCTATCCTCTTCGACGCATTCGGCACGTTGTTCGACGTGCGCGCCGTGCTGGCCGCGGCGGAGCAGATGTTTCCCGGTCACGGGGAACGGCTGTCGCAGCTGTGGCGACGCAAGCAGATCGAATACTCGCAGTTGCGCACGCTCGCCGATCCGGCCGGCGCCCGCTATCGCCCGTTCCGGGACATCACGCTCGATGCGCTGCGGTTCGCCGCGCGCCGGCTCGGGCTCGCGCTGAACAGCGCGGCCGAGAAGCGGCTGATGGACGAATACGCGTGCCTGTCCACCTATCCCGATACGGTGCCCGCGCTGCGCAAGCTGCGCGCGCTCGACCCGCGCCCGCCGCTCGCGATCCTGTCGAACGGCACCCCGCAGATGCTCGACATCGCGATCAAGAGCGCCGGCATGTCCGGGCTGTTCGATCGCGTGCTGTCGGCCGACACCGTGCGCGCGTACAAGCCGAGCCCGGCCGCTTACGCACTCGGCACCGCCGCGTTCGGGGCGAATCCGCGCGACATCGTGTTCGTGTCGTCGAACGCGTGGGACGTCGCCGGCGCCACCTGGTTCGGCTACACGACGTTCTGGCTCAACCGCACGGGTGCGCCCGCCGAGGAACTCGGCGCGCCGCCCCACGGCACGGGCACCGGCATGGCCGACCTGCTCGCCTTTCTCGCCACCCCGGCTCCGTCCGGCAGACCCGCGAACCGCACGCGCCCCGGCCCGGGTGCATGACGCTCGCGGCGCTGCCGCCTTCCCCCTTCACCGAAACCGCAACTGACCGACCAAGGAGATGAGACTCATGAGCACCCCGATCACGCTGCCGCAAGGCATGACGATCACCGGCGAAATCAAGCCGGGTTACGAAGCCATCCTGACGCCCGACGCGCTGGCACTCGTCGCGGCGCTGCACCGCACGTTCGAATCGCGCCGCCAAGCGCTGCTGCAGGCGCGCGTCGAGCGCACGAAACGCCTCGACGCGGGCGAGCGCCCCGACTTCCTGGCCGAGACGAAAGCGATTCGCGAAGGCGACTGGAAGGTCGCGCCGCTGCCGGCCGACCTGCAATGCCGGCGGGTCGAGATCACGGGCCCCGTCGAGCGCAAGATGATCATCAACGCGCTGAACTCGGGCGCCGATTCATACATGACGGACTTCGAGGATTCGAACGCACCGAGCTGGACGAACCAGATCGACGGCCAGATCAACCTGAAGGACGCGATCCGCCGCACGATCTCGCTCGAGCAGAACGGCAAGTCGTACAAGCTGAACGACAAGGTCGCGACGCTAATCGTGCGCCCGCGCGGCTGGCACCTCGACGAGAAGCACGTGACGGTCGACGGCCAGCGCGTGTCCGGCGGCATCTTCGATTTCGCGCTGTTCCTGTTCCACAACGCGAAGGAACTGATCGCGCGCGGTTCCGGCCCGTACTTCTACCTGCCGAAGATGGAAAGCCATCTCGAGGCGCGCCTGTGGAACGACATCTTCGTCGCCGCGCAGGAAGCGGTCGGCGTGCCGCGCGGCACGATCCGCGCGACGGTGCTGATCGAGACGATCCTCGCCGCGTTCGAGATGGACGAGATCCTGTACGAACTGCGCGAACACAGCTCGGGCCTGAACGCCGGCCGCTGGGACTACATCTTCTCGGCGATCAAGAAGTTCAAGAACGACCGCGACTTCTGCCTGGCCGACCGTTCGAAGATCACGATGACGGTGCCGTTCATGCGCGCGTACGCGCTGCTGCTGCTGAAGACCTGCCACAAGCGCAACGCGCCGGCGATCGGCGGGATGGCCGCGCTGATCCCGATCAAGAACGATCCGGAGGCGAACGAGAAGGCAATGGGCGGCGTGCGTTCGGACAAGGCCCGCGACGCGACCGACGGCTACGACGGCGGCTGGGTCGCGCACCCGGGCCTCGTGCCGATCGCGATGGAAGAATTCGTCAAGGTGCTCGGCGACAAGCCGAACCAGATCGCGAAGCAGCGCGACGACGTCCAGGTCGAAGGCAGGAACCTGCTCGACTTCCAGCCGGAAGCGCCGATCACCGAAGCCGGCCTGCGCAACAACATCAACATCGGGATCCACTACCTCGGCGCGTGGCTCGACGGCAACGGCTGCGTGCCGATCCACAACCTGATGGAAGATGCGGCCACGGCCGAGATTTCCCGCTCGCAGGTATGGCAGTGGATCCGCTCGCCGAAGGGCGTGCTCGACGACGGCCGCAAGGTCACGGCCGAACTCGTGCGCGAATTCGCGAAAATCGAGCTCGACAACGTGAAGCGCTCGGTCGGCGGCAACACGCAGCCGTACGAACGCGCCGCGGCGATCTTCGAGCGGATGTCGACGTCGGAAGGCTTCACCGAATTCCTGACGCTGCCGCTGTACGAGGAAATCTGACGACGCCGTCTGCTGCGATCGCCGGCTGGCCACGCCGTGCCGGCGATCGCATGCGATGGCGGCATGAAAAAAGCGCCCCGCGGGGCGCTTTCTCTTTTGCGGCGAATCCGGCCGCCGCCCGCGGGCACGCTCAGGCGGCTTCCTGCTCGCGCCGGTGCTGAACCCAGTCGCCGGACGCGATGCGCGGGCGCCCGGCCGCCGCATGCGCGGCAACCGGATAATACAGGCAGGCGTACTGTCGGCCGCCGAGCTCGACGGTCACCTCTTCCGGCTTGAACAGCGAGTCGACGCCCGGATAGACGCGCTCGATCTCGTCGAGCACCGGGACGAGCTGCTCGTCGACCTCGTAGACGTCGCCCCAGACCAGCGACTTGCCGGCCGGCCCGGCGATCATGCCCGGATACGTGCCGAAATCGTACAGTTCGCCCGGCAGCGCGGCGGCGCCCAGCAGCGTCGGCGCGGCGATTCCGTGGCGAGCGGCCGCATGGCCGATGTCGTTGGCCTGTCCGGCTCTCAAGGTGCCATAGACGAATACGTGGCGCATCGTGGTTCTCCTCTTCGATTCGTGTGTTGCCGTGTTCGCGTGCGATCGGTGCGCGATTGGCATGCAATTGCGCACGCATCGATAGACCGCGATACCGGCCCGATGGTTCGAACCGTCGGCGCGCGCGGCCGCACGCAGCCGCACGCAGCCGCCCCGGATTTGCCGGTGCCCACACAAAGTTCATTTGAACCCGGCATGATGGCCCGAAAAACCGCCGCATGCGCAAGCGCTGCGCCTTCTAAAATAACGGCATCGCCGCCGCGCCGCCCGAACCGTTCATGAATCCGCCCGCCCAAGCCGACGTATCGAACCCGTACGACGTCATCGACATTCCGCCGGAATTCGCGCCGACCGCCGTCCATCCGATGCGCGTGCGCGCGCGGCAGGTCGATGCCGGCCGCCGCATTCCGCTGCACACACATGCGTGGGCGCAACTCGCGTACGCGTCGCGCGGCGTGCTGCGCGTCGCGACGACCGGCACGACCTGGATGGTGCCGCCGTCCCGTGCGATCTGGGTGCCGCCGCACGTCACGCACGAAGTCATGATCGTCGAAGAGGCCTATTTGCGCACGCTGTATATCGACGAGTCGATCGTGCCGGACGGGCTCGATGCCTGCCGCGTCGTCGAGGTGACGGGGCTGCTGCGCGAACTGATCGTCGCACTCGACGCGCGCGACCTGAGCGCCGCGCGCGAGCGCCTGCTGTACGGGCTCGTGCTCGACGAGCTGAGCCATGCCGAACCGTTGCCGCTCGCGGTGCCGATGCCCGACGAGAAACGGCTGCGCCTGCTGTGCGAATCGGTACTCGCGCACCCCGCGCATGCGGAGTCGCTCGAGCACTGGGCAAGCGAGGTCGGCGCGAGCACGCGCACGATATCGCGACTATTCAAGCAGGAACTCGGGGTGAGCTTTTCGCAGTGGCGCCAGCAGGCGCTGCTCGCGCGGGCAATCCCCCTGCTGAACCAGGGGCGCCCGCTGTCGCATATCGCGCGTGAGCTCGGCTACCAGAGCCAGAGCGCGTTCTCGGCCATGTTCCGCCGTGCGTTCGGCGAAAGCCCGCGCGCGTTCATGCTCCGCGGCTACGAGCATCGAGGCCCGGACGGCGGCGTCGCGGACGACGAAACGCCAAACGACGACGGCGCGATCGGCACGGCCCGCTGATCGCTCGCTCCGGCGCGCCGGACCGTCAGACCGGCCGCACCATGTGGCGGATCGAGCCCAGTTGCGCGAGCCGCGGCCCGGTGACCCGGTAGCCCATGCGCAGGTACAGATGCGCGGCAGGATTGTCGACGAACACGCGCAACTGCAGTTCGTGCAGCCCGCGCGCACGCGCCCAGCGATGCGCCATCTCGAGCATATAGGTGCCGGCGCCCTGCCCGCGATGGCCGGCCGCGATCTGCACGTCGCGGATATGCAGCGAATCGCCCTCCTCGGTCACGCGCAGCACGCCGATGCGCTCGCCGTCGGCCTCGAGGATGAAGTTCTCGGATTCGCGCCAGCTCGCATAGAACAGGTCGCTGCGCCACACGAGCCCATGGCGCTTGTAGTAGCCGCCCATGTTGCCGTGCGTCAACGCTTCGGCATACGGAAAATCGCCGGGCTCCGCTGGCCGGAGCTGATACAGGAGTCGCAGGTCGGTCGGATCGAGCATCGCGCAGGAGTCGGAAACGCATCCCGCCACGATAGCGCAGTCGCGTGCGGATGCAATCGCGAATTTCTCGTAGGGGGTGCGGCGTCTGATGCAGCACCCGGCCCGGGTGGCAAGCGCAGCCCTTCGAGTCCCGCCGGAAGCCGCGCAGTCACGTGCCCGCAAGCGGGCGCAACGAGCGACACCAATGAAAAAGCCCGCACAAGGCGGGCTTTTTCATTTTCTGGCGGAGCGGACGGGACTCGAACCCGCGACCCCCGGCGTGACAGGCCGGTATTCTAACCGACTGAACTACCGCTCCAGTCTTGCTGCTTGCCTGGCAGGCGTCGGTTACTTCCTGCCGGCGCGTCGTTTGTTCGAACGACGCCGAAATCTGGCGTCCCCTAGGGGATTCGAACCCCTGTACTCACCGTGAAAGGGTGATGTCCTAGGCCTCTAGACGAAGGGGACAACGTACTGCTTACATCCTTAACGAGAAAGCCCGTTCAAAAACGCTTTTGAACGGGCTTCGTTCTGGCGGAGCGGACGGGGCTCGAACCCGCGACCCCCGGCGTGACAGGCCGGTATTCTAACCAACTGAACTACCGCTCCAGCTTTTCTGCACCACCGCCCGCAGGATCTCGTCACGTTCCTGCATGCGTTGCGACACTTCTACGAAACGCCGCTGAATCTGGCGTCCCCTAGGGGATTCGAACCCCTGTACTCACCGTGAAAGGGTGATGTCCTAGGCCTCTAGACGAAGGGGACAACGTACTGCTTACATCTTTAATACAAAAGCCCGCTCAAAAACGTCTTGAACGGGCTTCGTTCTGGCGGAGCGGACGGGACTCGAACCCGCGACCCCCGGCGTGACAGGCCGGTATTCTAACCGACTGAACTACCGCTCCAGCTTTCTTACCCAACCCGCAGGACGTCGGTTACGTTCCTGCAAGCCTTGCGACACTTCTACGAAACGCCGCTGAATTTGGCGTCCCCTAGGGGATTCGAACCCCTGTACTCACCGTGAAAGGGTGATGTCCTAGGCCTCTAGACGAAGGGGACAAAATCTTTTCAGATTCGTCTGACTTTCGCTATTTACTTCTACTCAACAGCGAAGGCCGGAATTCTAACTGCTTTGAATCATTTTGTGAAGCATTTATTACTACCGCTGCTTCGCAAATCAATCCAGTTTGTTCTGTTGGTGGAGGTAAGCGGGATCGAACCGCTGACCTCTTGCATGCCATGCAAGCGCTCTCCCAGCTGAGCTATACCCCCTTGCAGAACAGAAATGAGATTATATGGACCGATTCTGAACTTGTAAATACCCTTTTTACGATCCGCATGAAATTTTTTGCGAAGCAGCCCGCTCACTCCTGTGCGGACCGCTTCGCACGCGCGCGAACGTCAAGCCAGCGCGGCCTCGATGCGCGACACCACGACGTCGCGACCGAACAGCACGAGCACCGCGTCGATCGACGGCGTGTGCGTCGTGCCCGCCACCAGCAGACGCACCGGCATCGCGAGCTGCGGCATCTTCAGCTTGTGCGTGGCGAGCGTCGCCTTCAACGCGGCGGACACCGCTTCCTTCGTCCAGTCGGCCGCCTTCAGCGCAGCGACGAGATCGGCCAGCGCCGGCCGCACCGCATCGGTCACGTGCTGCGCGAGCGCATCGGCCTCGGGCGCCGGCACGCGGTAGAACATCGTCGCGCCTTCCGCGATCTCCTTGACCGTCGTCGCACGATCCTTCATCAGGCCGACCACCGCGTCGAGCGCGGGGCCCGTCGCGATCGCCGCGTCGTCGATGCCGAGCGCGTCGAGGAACGGCTTCGCGAGTTCGGCGAGGCGCGCGTTGTCGGCTTCCTTGATGTAATGCGCGTTCAGCCAGCTCAGCTTGCTGTGGTCGTACTGCGCGGGCGACTTGCCGAGATGCTCGAGATCGAACCATTCGACGAACTGCTCGCGCGAGAAGATCTCGGCGTCGCCGTGCGACCAGCCGAGCCGCGCGAGATAGTTGACGACGGCCTCCGGCAGGAAGCCCGCGTCGCGGTACGCCATCACGCTCATCGCGCCGTGCCGCTTGCTCATCTTCTCGCCCTGCTCGTTCAGCACGGTCGGCAAGTGTGCGTAGACGGGCGGCTCGCCGCCGAGCGCATTCAGGATGTTGATCTGGCGCGGCGTGTTGTTCACGTGGTCGTCGCCACGGATCACGTGCGTGATGCCCATGTCCATGTCGTCCACCACCACGCAGAAGTTGTAGATCGGCGTGCCGTCCGGGCGCGCGATCACGAGGTCGTCGAGTTCCTCGTTCGAGATCTCGACACGCCCCTTCACCGCGTCGTCCCACACGACCGTGCCCGTCAGCGGATTGCGAAAGCGCAGCACCGGCTTCACGCCGGCCGGCGGCTCCGGCAGCACCTTGCCGGGCTCCGGACGCCACGTGCCGTCGTAGCGCGGCTTCAGGCCGGCTTCGCGCTGGCGTTCGCGCAGCGCGTCGAGTTCCTCGGCCGACATGTAGCACGGGTACGCGAGGCCCTTCTCGAGCATCTGCGCGAGCACTTCGCGATAGCGGTCCATCCGCTGCATCTGGTAGATCGGACCTTCGTCGAAATCCAGCCCGAGCCATTGCATCCCTTCGAGGATCGCATCGACCGCTTCCTGCGACGAGCGCTCGACGTCGGTATCCTCGATGCGCAGCACGAACGTGCCTTTCATCTTGCGGGCGAACGCCCACGGATAGAGTGCGGAGCGGATGTTGCCGAGGTGGATGAAGCCGGTGGGACTCGGCGCGAAGCGGGTACGGACAGGACGGGTCATAAACGGTAACTCGAACGCCTGGGGCGCATGAATGATTCGACGCGGGACGACGACGGCAGCCCCGACAGCAACGGAGCCGGCGACGCCCGGAACGGGAAAGAAGCCGGAATTATACTCGCGCCGGACATCGCGCCAAGCGCACCGCTTGCTTTATGATGTGCGCGCCGCGGCCGCCAGCCGGCGCGGCGCCGGCCGCACGGAACCCGCCGCGCGGCCGCTCGGAACCTATCGCCGCCGCGGGCCGTGTAACCCGCCGCCAAGCCGCCGGAGAACCATTCGATGTCGTCCCCTCGCCTGTCGCGCCGCCACTTCACGATTGCGTGCGCGTCCGCCAGCCTCGCCGCCTGCACCTCCTTCGGCGACAAGTCCCGTCCCGGCACGGCCCTGCCGCAGGAGAAGCCCGTCAAGATCGGCATCGCACTCGGCGGCGGCGCCGCGCGCGGGTTCTCGCACATCGGCGTGCTGAAGGCGCTCGAGGCGCGCGGCATTCCGATCGAAATCGTCGCCGGGACGAGCGCGGGCTCGGTGGTCGGCGCGCTCTACGCGTCCGGCATGAACGGGCTGCAGATCAACAAGATCGCGCTCGACATGGACCAGGCGTCGATCAGCGACTGGGCGCTGCCGTTTCGCTCGCGCGGCCTGCTGCAAGGCGTCGCGCTGCAGAACTTCCTGAACAAGACGCTCAACAACCGGCCGATCGAGAAGATGGCGAAGCCGCTCGGCATCGTCGCGACGGACCTGCAAAGCGGCCAGCCGATCCTGTTCCAGCAAGGCAATACCGGGCTGGCGGTACGCGCATCGTGCAGCGTGCCATCGGTGTTCGAGCCGGTGAAGATCGGCAATCGCGAATATGTGGACGGCGGCCTGGTGAGCCCGGTGCCGGCATCGTTCGCGCGCAAGATGGGAGCGAGCTTCGTGATCGCGGTCGACATCTCGGCGCGGCCGGACGGCGCGGCGACCAACAACCCGATCGAGATGCTGCTGCAGACCTTCACGATCATGGGCCAGACGATCAAGACCTACGAACTCGACAAGTATGCGGACGTCGTGATTCGCCCGAACCTCGCGGCGATGGGCGGCAGCGACTTCAACCAGCGCAACGCGGCGATCCTCGCGGGCGAGGAAGCGGTCGCTCGCATCATGCCGGAACTGCAGCGCAAGCTCGCGGCGGCACGCGGCGTGGCTACCGCCGCGTAAGCCGCGACGGGCGGCTGCGGCACACGGCGCCTCCCGGTGGCCGGCGCAACGCCTTCCGCCTCGTCGTCCGCGCCAGTCCAAAAACAAAAAACCCTGCCGCCTTTCGGTGACAGGGTTTTTTATCGTCCGGCCCGACCGACCGGCAAACGTCAATTGTTGCCGTTCACCGAATCGTCGCCGATCGTCGCACGCACGCGCTGACGCAGGTCTTCTGCCTTCATCGGGAATTCCGATTCGATCCGGCGCGCGCCCGTGAAACGCTTTTCCCAGTAGCCGCTGTCGAGATCGTCGACGCGCACGGTGCTGCCCGTCGACGGCGAATGCACGAACTTGTTGTCGCCGATGTAGATGCCGACGTGCGAGAACGTGCGGCGCATCGTGTTGAAGAACACGAGATCGCCCGGCTTCAGGTTGCTCATGCTCACCTTCTCGCCGACGCGGCTCATTTCTTCCGCGCGACGCGGCAGCGACATGCCGAGCGTGTCCTGGAACACGTAGCGCACGAAGCCGCTGCAGTCGAGGCCCGAATCCGGCGAGTTGCCGCCCCAGCGATACCGCACGCCGATCATGTTCAGCGCGCCGACCACCACGTCGCCTGCCTTGCCCGCCATGCCGGCAAGGAACGACTTCGCGCCGCCGCTCGACGGCTGCGCGCTGGTCTGCTGGAGGGAGGCACCCGACCCGATCTGAGTCGAATTGGTGACATTCTGGTTAAAACTGCTGACTTCGTCGGCGAACGCGCCGGGAGCTGCTGCGAACAGGGCGCCGATGAATAGCCCGGCGATGGTGCGCGCGCATGCCTGGGTCAGGGATCGATGCTGCATTGGTCGATGGAATTTGCTTAAAAATCAGCTGATTGGCGGAAAATTTCGGTCGATACTAGCCAGCGCGTAATCGTTTGTCAAAACAAATTAATAAATACAATCGAGATGGTCCGACCATTGGACGTCTATCACGCTTTCCAGACCGCTTTCAACAGCTTTTGTGTGTAAGGATGTGACGGTCTGGTGAACACGTCGGACACCTCCCCCGACTCCACGACGGCGCCGTCCTGCATCACCGCGATGCGGTGCGCCATCGCACCGATCACCTCCAGGTCGTGGCTGATGAAGACGTAGCCGAGGTTGTATTTCTGTTGCAAATTCGCGAGCAGCTTCAGCACCTGCTGCTGGATCGACACGTCGAGCGCGGAAGTCGGCTCGTCGAGGATCAGGATGCGCGGCTCCAGCACCAGCGCGCGCGCGATCGCGATCCGCTGGCGCTGGCCGCCCGAGAATTCGTGCGGATACCGGTGCAGCACCGTGCGGTCGAGGCCGACTTCGCGCAGCACCGCGAGCGACTTCGCGCGGCGCGCGTCGGGCGTCATGTCGGGGCGATGCAGCTCGAGCCCCTCGCCGACGATCCGCTCGATCGTGTGACGCGGCGAAAGCGAACTGAACGGATCCTGAAAGACCACCTGCATGTTCGAGCGCAGCGCGGTCTGTTCGCGGCCGCGATAGGTCGACAGCGCGCGCCCCTGGAATTCGATCTCGCCGCCGACCGTCTTCTGCAGCCCGAGCAGCGCCATCGCGAGCGTCGACTTCCCCGATCCCGACTCGCCGACGATGCCGAGCGTTTCGCCCTGCCGCACCGACACCGATACGTCCGCGACGGCCGTCACCGGCACCGTGCCGAACCAGCCCGCGAAGCCCGGCCGCTTGCGCGCGAACTGCACGCTCACGTGGCGCGCGTCGAGCACGACGGGCGCGATCGGCATCACCGGCGTGACCGCGCGTTGCGGCCGGCTGTTCAGCAGCCGCTGCGTATACGGATGCTCGGGCGCCGCGAAGATCCGCTCGACGGGCCCGCTCTCGACGAGCCGGCCGTGCTCCATCACCGCGACGCGCTGCGCGAAGTGCCGCACGAGATTCAAATCGTGCGTGATCAGCAGGATCGACATCCCGCGTTTTTCCGCTTCGTCGCGCTGCAACTCCAGCAGCAGGTCGACGATCTGCGCGCGGATCGTCACGTCGAGCGCGGTGGTCGGCTCGTCGGCCAGCAGCAGGCGCGGCCGGCACGCGAGCGCCATCGCGATCATCGCGCGCTGCCGCTGACCGCCCGACAACTGGTGCGGGTAGCTGTCGACGCGCTTCTCGGGCTCCGCGATGCCGGTGCGCGCGAGCAACGCGATCGTGCGCTTGCGCGCCTCCACGGCCGATACGCCGTCGTGCAGCACGATCGTCTCGCCGATCTGCACGCCGATCGTATACAGCGGGTTGAGCGCCGTCATCGGCTCCTGGAAGATCATCGCGATGTCCGAGCCGCGCAGCCCGCGCATCTCGCGCTCGCTCTTGCTTGCCAGATCCTGCCCCGCGAAGCGGATCGCGCCGCCGACTTCGGCGTCGCGCAGCAACCGCAGGATCGACAACGCGGTCACGCTCTTGCCGGACCCCGACTCGCCGACGAGCGCGACCCGCTCGCCGCGCCCGATCGCGAGCGTCACGTCGTCGACGGCCACCGTGTCGCCGAAGCGCACATGCAGATGCTCGAGCGACAGCAGCGGTTCGTCCGCCTTCGATACGACCGCGTCGCTCATCGCTGGCCTCCCGCGGCGCGCACCGAATCGGCGATGCGCGTGTCGAGCGCGTTGCGCAGCGCATCGCCCATGAAGGTCAGCAGCAGCAGCGTCGCGACCAGCACGCCGAACGTCGACAGCGAGATCCACCATGCGTCGAGGTTGCCCTTGCCCTGCGCGAGCAGTTCGCCGAGGCTCGGCGTCGGCGGCGGCACGCCGAGCCCGAGGAAGTCGAGGCTCGTCAGCGCGAGGATCGAGCCGCTCATCCGGAACGGCAGGAACGTGATCACCGGCGTGAGACTGTTCGGCAGCACGTGGCGCCAGATGATCTGCCCGTTCGTGAGCCCCATCGCACGGGCCGCGCGCACGTAGTCCTGCGTGCGGTTGCGCAGGAATTCCGCGCGCACGTAGTCGGCGAGGCCGATCCAGCCGAACAGCGACAGCAGCACGATCAGCAGCAGGAAGCTCGGCTCGAAGATCGACGCGAAGATGATCAGCAGGTACAGCTCGGGCAGCGAGCTCCAGATCTCGATCAGCCGCTGCCCGACGATGTCGATACGCCCGCCGAAGAAGCCTTGCACGGCGCCCGCGGCGATCCCGAGCAGCGTGCCGATCACGGTCAGGATCAGCCCGAATTCGACCGACACGCGGAACCCGTACACGAGCCGCGCGAGCAGGTCGCGGCCCTGCGCGTCGGTGCCGAGCCAGTTCTCGCGCGACGGCGGCGCCGGGTTCGGCACGTTCGAGAAGTAGTTCAGCGTGTCGTAGTAATAGCGGTTCGGCGGATAGACGACGAAGTTGCCGGGCGCCTCGAGCCGCTTGCGCACATACGGATCGAGATAGTCGGCCGGCGTCGGGAAATCGCCGCCGAAGGTCGTCTCCGGGTACGCCTGGAACATCGGGAAATAGGTCTGGCCGTCGTAGCGCACGACGAGCGGCTTGTCGTTCGACCACAGCGGCGCCGCGAGGCTCGCGGCAAAGGCCACGACGAAGATCACGAAGCTCCAGTAGCCGAGGCGCTGCTGCCTGAAGCGCTGCCACACGCGGCGGGCGGGCGACGGCGACACGCGCGCCCGTGCGGCGTCGATGCGGGAAGAGACGACGGCCCGGTTCATCGCGCGCCTCGCCCGCTGGCGCCGGGCATGCGAATGGCTCGTTTCATGTCAGCGCTCCAGGTTGTCGAATTGAATGCGCGGATCGACCCACACATAGCAAAGATCGGAGATCAGCTTGGTCGCGAGCCCGATCAGCGTGAACAGGTACAGCGTGCCGAGCACGACCGGGTAGTCGCGCCGCACGACCGATTCGTACGACAGCAGCCCGAGGCCGTCGAGCGAAAACAGCGTCTCGATCAGCAGGCTGCCCGTGAAGAACGCGCCGATGAACGCGGCGGGGAAGCCGACGATCAGCGGCAGCATCGCATTGCGGAACACGTGCTTCCACAGCACGCTGCGCTCGGAGAGCCCCTTCGCGCGCGCGGTCAGCACGTATTGCCGGCGGATCTGGTCGAGGAACGCGTTCTTCGTGAGCATCGTGACGACCGCGAAGCTGCCGACGACCGACGCGGTGATCGGCAGCGCGATGTGCCACAGGTAGTCGAGCACCTTGCCGACGAGCGACAGTTGCGCGAAGTTGTCCGACGTGAGGCCGCGCAGCGGAAAGAGCTGCCAGAACGAGCCGCCGCCGAACAGCACGAGCAGCAGCACGCCGAGCACGAAGCCCGGAATCGCATAGCCGACGAGCACGACGAGGCTCGTCGCGACGTCGAACGGCGAACCGTTGCGCACCGCCTTCGCGATGCCGAGCGGCACCGAGATCAGATACGTGAGGAAGAACGTCCACAGCCCGATGCTGATCGACACGGGCAGCTTCTGCACGACCAGCGACCACACGCTCTGGTGGCGAAAATAGCTGTCGCCGAGATCGAAGCGCGCGAAGCGTTTCAGCATCAGCCAGTAGCGTTCGAGCGGCGGCTTGTCGAAACCGTACAGCGCCTTGAGCTGCGCGAGCTGCTGCGCGTCGACGCCGGTGTGCGCGCGCATCCCGAACGGCGTCGCGCCCTGCTCCGTCGCGCCCTTGCGCAATTCCTGCACGGCCTGCTCGACCGGGCCGCCCGGCACGAACTGGATCACCGCGAACGTGAGCGTCAGCACGCCGACGAGCGTCGGGATCATCAGCAGCAGGCGTTTGAGGATGTAGCTCCACATAGGGCGTCGACTCGTGATCGGGTGGCTGGGTTGGACGAAGGGCCGGCGCGGGTCAGTGATCGGGCTGCGCCCACCAGGTCGACACGACCCAGCCCTCGGCCGAATAGTACAGCGGCAGCGTCTGCGGATAGGCCAGCGTGCGCTTGTACGCGATGCGGTGCGTCGTGCTGTACCACTGCGGGACCGCGTAGTAGCCGTGCATCAGCACACGGTCGAGCGCGTGCGTCGCGTCGAGCAATTCCTCGCGCGTCTGCGCGGTGCCGAGCGCATGCAGCAACGCGTCGACGGCCGGCGATTTCAGCCCGATGAAGTTGTCGGAGCCCGGCTCGTCGGCGAACTTGCTCGCGTAACGCGAGTATTGCTCGGTGCCCGGCACCTGCACGCCCGGCAGGCGGATCGTCGTCATGTCGTAGTCGAACGCATCGAGGCGCTTTTGCAGCAGCGCGTAATCCGCCGTGCGAAAGCGCACGTCGATGCCGAGCTTCGCGAGGTTGCGCCGGTAGGCGGTCACGACGCCTTCCATCGCGCCGCCCGCATCGTCGAGGATCTCGAACGCGAACGGCTCGCCCTTCGCATTGCGCAGCGCGCCGTCGCGATAGGTCCAGCCGGCCTGCTCGAGCAGCGCGCGCGCCTTCAGCAGGTTCGCGCGCAGCGAGCCTGGCGGATTCGTGTCCGGCTGCGTGACCATCGGGCCGAACACGGCCGGATCGAGCTGCGCGCGCAGCGGCTCCAGCAGCTTCAGCTCGCCCTCGCCCGGCGTACCGGTCGCCTGCAGGTCGGTGTCGGCGAAATAACTATCGAGGCGCGTGTATGCGCTGTAGAACAGCTGGCGGTTCAGCCATTCGAAGTCGAACGCGAGATCGAGCGCCTGGCGCACGCGCACGTCGCGGAACAGCGGCCGGCGCAGGTTCATGAAGAAGCCCTGCATGCCGGCGCCGTTATGTTGGCGGAATTCGCGCTTGACGAGCTCGCCGCTGTCGAAGCGCTTGCCGACGTCGCGCCGCGTCCAGTTGCGCGCGATGTACTCGACGAGCACGTCATATTCGCCGGCCTTGAACGCCTCGAGCCGCGCGACGCCGTCGCCGTACAGCTTGTAGACGATCCGCTCGAAGTTGTTGGTGCCGATCCGTACCGGCAGATCGGCGCCCCAGTACGCGGGATTGTGCCGGTAGGTGATCGTGCGGCCGTTGTCGTAGCGCTCGATCAGGTACGGGCCGCTGCCGATCGGCTGCTCGAACGCGAGCTGGTCGAACGGGATGCGCGAGCCGTCCGCGCGCACTCCCCACTTGCGCGAGAACACGGGCACGCCGCCGGCGATCAGCGGCAACTCGCGATTCGCGCTGCGGAACTCGAACCGCACGGTGGCCGGATCGACGACCACGGCCTTCGCGATCTCCGCGAAATACGCGCCGAACTGCGGTGCGGCCTGCTTGCTCTTCAGCGTGTCGAACGAAAACTTGACGTCGTCGGCCGTGACGCGATCGCCGTTCGAGAAGCGTGCGCGCGGATTCAGGTGGAACGTGACCGAGCGGCGGTCCGGTGCGACGTCGATGTCGTCGGCCAGCAGCCCGTAGGCGGACGCCGGTTCGTCGGAGCTGCCGGTCGCGAGGCTCTCGAACAGCATGTCGATGCCGGGTGCGGAGTTGCCGCGCAACGTGAACGGATTGAATTTGTCGAACGACGTCATCCGGTTCGGGTTCGCGAGCACGAGCGTGCCGCCCTTCGGCGCGTCGGGGTTCACGTAGTCGAAATGCTTGAAGCCCGGCGGATACTTCGGCTCGCCGTACTGCGCAATGGCGTAGGCCGCGTGCGCGCACGGCGCGGCCAGCGCCGCGTGCAGCATCAGCACCGCGGCCACACGGCCGGCGGCCCGCAGCGCGCCGAGGCAGGCGCGCGCGGCGGCGGCCCGGGGCGAACCCTTCGTCATAGAGGCTCTTCGGTCGAATGAGGGGAGTAACGTGGGCGATTCTACCCATTCAACGTGTCGAGCCAAAAGAAAACCGCCACGCGGGCGGTTTCCTCACGAGCAGCTGTCGCGCACGCGGCACGCATGCGCGACCGGTCGATCAGCGCCAGCCGTTGTGGCGGCCGTGATCCCAGTGGCCGCGATCGTCGCCCCAGCCGCGCCCATGGCGGCGATACCATTCGTCGCGGCCCCAGTAGCGGCGGCCGTCCCAGTAGCGGTCGCCGTGCCAGCCGATCACGATTGCCGGCGCCGGCGCGTACACGGGCGCCGGTGCATAGACAGGCGCCGGCTGATAGACGACCGGCGGAGGCGGCGGCGCATACACGGGCGCGGGCGCGACGTAGACCGGTGCCGGCACGCCGACGTTGATCCCGACATTGACTCCCGCCATTGCTGCGCCCGACACGAGCAAGGCTGTCATACCGGTCAGGAGCGAGGCAACACGCAAAGTCTTCATGGATTCCTCTTCTGGTTGTGTCATGTGTGATTCGACTATAGCGGCAAGCGCCGTCTCCGCATATTTCAAGTTTGTAAGAACTGATGCGCGGCATCGCAACGGGAAGCCCGCGCTAACGTCTTGTAACAATCGGCGACCCGACGGCGGCGCCCGAGACCCTTTGCGCCCTTCCCGGGTTTGCACTCGATTCGGCGATGCGCGCCACGCGCCGAATCATACTGCCTTCGCCTGCGGGCAGGCGCCGCCGGCACCGACGCAAACCCTCCCCCGACGGACGAAAAAAAAGCGGCACTCGCGCGCCGCTTTCCCGGGTGGCGCATCGCGCCACGCTGCCGCTCAACGCGACATCATGTTCATGCTGACGTTGTGCATCACCCACAGCGTGCCGACGATCAGGATCGCCGCGGTCAACACCGTATAGCTGAACGCCATCACGTTCCAGCGCTGGCCCGACGAGCCGTTCATGTGCAGGAAGTACACGAGGTGCACGATGATCTGCACGAACGCGAGCACGGCCAGCCCGATCAGCGACGCATGCGGCGACAGCACGCCGCCCATCACGAGGCCGAACGACGCGGCCGTGAGCAGCACCGACAGGATGAAACCGGCGACGTAGCCGCCGACACTGCCGTGCCCTTCTTCGAGTTGAGACGAATGCGAATGGGCCATTTAGATCACGCTCGCGAGATAGACAAAGGAAAACACGCAGATCCACACGATGTCGAGGAAGTGCCAGAACAGGCTCAGGCACGTCAGGCGTCGCAGGTCGCGATCGGTGAGATCGCCGCCGCGCAACACGATCTGCGCGGCCAGCACGATCATCCACAAGAGGCCGGCCGTCACGTGCAGCCCGTGCGTGCCGACCAGCGTGAAGAACGCCGACAGGAACGCGCTGCGCTGCGGGCCGGCGCCTTCCGCGATCAGGTGCGAGAACTCGCGCAGCTCCATCGCGAGAAACGCCGCGCCGAGCACGAACGTCACCGCGAGCCACGCGAGCAGCGCACCGCGCCGCTGCTTGTACGCCGCAAGCATCGCGAAACCGTACGTGATGCTCGACAGCAGCAGCGCGGCGGTTTCGACCGCGACGCCAGGAATGTCGAACAGCTCTTTCGCGGTCTGCCCGCCCGCGTACTGGTGGCCGAGCACCGCGAACGTCGCGAACAGCGCCGCGAAGATCACGCAGTCGGTCATCAGGTACAGCCAGAAACCGAACACCGAATGCGACGGCGGATGGTCGTCGTGCTCGAGCAGGGTTGCGCTCAAGGTTTTCTGCAACATCAGTTGGCCTCCAGTTCCACGTCGTCGACGCGCGCGGCCGTGCGCTTCGTCGGCTGCTTGTCTTCGGTCTTGCGCACCGTCGACGCAGGGATGTAATAGCCGTCGTTATCGCGCGAGCTGTAGATCACGAGCGTCGCGATGATTCCGACGAGCCCGCCGATCGCCATCCACCAGATGTGCCATACCAGCGCGAAGCCGAGCACCAGGCTGAAGATCGCGATCACGAGGCCCGCACAGGTATTCGATGGCATGTGGATGTCGCGAATCGCCGCCGGGTTCGGCCGGCCCTCGCCGCGCCCCTTCATGTCCGCATACGCGTCCAGCGTGCGCACCTTCGGGATCACCGCGAAGTTGTAGTCGGCCGGCGGCGACGAGGTCGCCCACTCCAGCGTACGGCCGCCCCACGGGTCGCCCGTCGTGTCGCGGTACTCGGGCAGATGGCGGTTGCGGATGCTGACCACCAGTTGCAGCAGCTGGCACGCGATGCCGATCGCGATCAGCACGGCGCCGAACGCGGCGACCAGCAGCCACGGATGCCACGCCGGGTTGTCGTAGTGGTTCAGGCGGCGCGTCATGCCCATGAAGCCGAGCACGTAGAGCGGCACGAACGCGACGTAGAAGCCGACCTGCCAGAACCAGAACGCGGCCTTGCCGAGCTTCTCGTTCAACTTGAAGCCGAACGCCTTCGGGAACCAGTAGTTGAAGCCCGCGAGATAGCCGAACAGCACGCCGCCGATGATCACGTTGTGGAAGTGCGCGATCAGGAACAGGCTGTTGTGCAGCACGAAGTCCGCGCCGGGAATCGCCATCATCACGCCGGTCATGCCGCCGAGCGTGAACGTGACCATGAAGCCGATCGTCCACAGCACGGGCGTCGTGAATTCGATCCGGCCGCGGTACATCGTGAACAGCCAGTTGAACACCTTCACGCCGGTCGGAATCGCGATGATCATCGTCATGATCCCGAAGAACGCATTCACGTTCGCACCCGAGCCCATCGTGAAGAAGTGATGCAGCCACACGAGGAACGACAGCACCATGATCGCGCACGTCGCGTACACCATCGTCTTGTAGCCGAACAGCGGCTTCTTCGCGAACGTCGCGATGACTTCCGAGAAGATCCCGAACGCCGGCAGGATCAGGATGTACACCTCCGGATGGCCCCACGCCCAGATCAGGTTCAGATACAGCATCGCGTTGCCGCCGGCGTCGTTCGTGAAGAAGTGCATGCCGAGGTAACGATCGAGGCCGAGCAGCGCGAGCGTCGCGGTCAGGATCGGGAACGACGCCATGATCAGCACGTTCGTGCAGAGGGCCGTCCACGTGAACACCGGCATCTTCATCAGCGTCATGCCGGGCGCGCGCATCTTGATGATCGTCACGAAGAAGTTCACGCCGGTCAGCAGCGTGCCGACGCCGGAAATCTGCAGCGCCCACAGGTAGTAGTCGACCCCTACCCCCGGACTGAACTGCAGCTCCGACAGCGGCGGATACGCGAGCCAGCCCGTCTGCGCGAATTCGCCGATCACGAGCGACAGGTTGATCAGGATCGCGCTGACCGCCGTCATCCAGAACGACAGCGAGTTGATGAACGGGAACGCGACGTCGCGCGCACCGATCTGCAGCGGCACGACCAGGTTCATCAGGCCGACCATGAACACCATCGCCATGAAGAAGATCATGATCACGCCGTGTGCCGTGAAGATCTGGTCATAGTGGTGCGGCGGCAGGTAGCCGGGCGCGTTGTACGCGAGCGCGAGCTGCATGCGCATCATGATCGCGTCGGCGAAGCCGCGCAGCAGCATGATCAGCGCGACGATGATGTACATCACGCCGAGTCTCTTGTGGTCGACCGTGGTCAGCCATTCCGTCCACAGCCATTTCCAGCGGCCGGTGATCGTCAGCGCGGCGAGAATGCCCAGCACGACCAGCCCCATGAAGGCGCCGGCCCCCATGATGATGGGCTGATCGAACGGGATCGCCGAAAGTGTGAGTTTGCCGAACATGCGTTACCCCTTCGTGCCGCAGGCGGCGTCCTTCAGGTCGAGGACGTGGCCATCGTTGTATTTCGCGATGATGTTGTGGAAGAGCCGCGGATCGACCGACGAGAAGTAGCGCACCGGCGCCTTCTCGCTCGGCTGCGCCACGCCGCCGTACATGGTCGCGTCGAGTCGGTCCGGGGACGCCTTCACCTTCTGCACCCAGGCATCGAACTGCTCGCGCGGCTCGGCGAGCGTGCGGAACTTCATGTCGGAGAAACCGCGGCCGCTGAAGTTGGCGGACGTGCCCGCGTAGTTGCCGGGCTCGTCGGCGATCAGATGCAGGCGCGTCTGCATGCCGGCCATCGCGTAGACCTGGCCGCCGAGCTGCGGGATGAAGAACGAATTCATCACCGAATCCGACGTGATGCGGAAGTTCACCGGCGTACCGACCGGAATCGCGAGCTGGTTCACCGACGCGATGCCGAGTTCCGGATAGATGAACAGCCACTTCCAGTCGAGCGCGACCACCTCGACGTCGATCGGCTTCACCGCCGATTCGAGCGGCTTGTACGGATCGAGCTCGTGCGTGGTCTTCCACGTGAGCACGCCGAGGAACAGGATGATCAGCGTCGGCACCGTCCAGATCACGACCTCGATCGCGGTCGAGTGCGACCAGTTCGGCGCGTAGGTGGCGTTGCGATTGGACGCGCGATAACGCCACGCGAACCACAGCGTGAGCAGGATCACCGGCACGACGACGATCAGCATCGCCCACGTCGAGGTTGCGATCAGCGCCTTTTCGGCGGCGCCGACGCTTCCTTTCGGATTTAGTACATCTAAATTACATCCTGACAGGCTTAAAGCCGCGCCGATTGACATCAGCGCCGCCCAGCCTCTTGAAGCTCTTCTTTTCATCACACCGCCCGAGGGTCATTGAATCCGTTTGCGTATGCCCGATGCGCATTCGATTCACGAAATTGGCCGAATCATACGTCGCGCGAGTGCGATGAAAAACCTGTGCATGCGGCAAATCATCATTGCAAAATCTGCCGTGAGTCACATTGTCGCGGGGCAATTTCACGCAGCCGGAAGCGCGCCCGACACTCCCCGTGCCGGACCTCGATCGATGCGTGCGCAACGATGCTTGCCGCGCGATGCGGCCCGCTCGAGCGGTGCGGCTCGGTGCGCCGCGATCAGTCGTGCGTCGATGCCATGTACGACGGCTGGGCCTGCGCGGGGCCGTCCCCTGCCGGCACTTTCGAACGGCTCGCCTCCTGGATCAGCTTGCCGACGGTCGGATCGATCGCATCGGTGAACGGCTTCGGATCGATGCCGACCGCCAGCACGATCAGCGCGAGCGACGCGAACATCACGATCTCGCGACGATTCAGGTCGGCGAGCTTCGCGACCCGCTGGCTCGAGACCTTGCCGAACACCACGCGCTTGAGCATCCATAGCGTGTACGACGCGCTGAGGATCAGCGTGAGCGCCGCGATCGCGCCGATCCAGAAGTTGAAGCGGATCGCGCCCATGATCACCATGAACTCGCCGACGAACCCCGACGTGCCCGGCAGGCCGACGTTGGCCATCGCGAACAGCAGCGTGAAGGTCGCGAAACGCGGCATCACGCCCGCCACGCCGCCGTACGCGGCGATCTCGCGCTGCCGGGTGCGATCGACGAGCACGTTCACGCACAACAGCATCGCGCCCGCCACGAAGCCGTACGACACGAGCTGCACGATCGCGCCTTCGACGCCGATCCGGTTGAACAGGAACAGCCCGAGCGTGACGATCCCCATGTGCGCGACCGTCGAATACGCGAGCAGCTTGCCGAGATCGGTCTGCGCGAGCGCGATCAGGCTCGCATAGACGATCGCGAACAGCGACAGCGCGATCACGGCCGGCGCGAAGAAGTGGCTCGCATCGGGCGTGATCGGTAGCGCAAAGCGCAGGAACCCGTAACCGCCGAGCTTGAGCATCGCGAGCATCAGCGCGGCGCCGGTCGGGCCGTCCGTGTACACGTCGCTCAGCCACGTGTGGACCGGCCACATCGGCACCTTGACCGCGAATGCGGCGAAGAAGCCGAGGAACACCAGCAACTGCGGCGCGAAGCCGAGCTGCAGCGTGCGCCACACGGCCATGTCGAACGTATGCGACTGCGCGTACAGGTACAGCATCGCCATCAGCAGCAACAGCGAGCCGGTGAACGAGATGAAGAAGAACTTCACGGCCGCATAGACGCGGCGCTCGCGCCCCCACGTGCCGATCAGCAGGTACAGCGGAATCAGCGTCGCCTCGAAGAAGATGAAGAACAGCAGCCCGTCCTGCGCGGCGAACACGCCGACCATCAGCCCCGACAGGATCAGGAACGACGCGTAGTACTGCGCGACGCGCACCGTGACCGATTCCCACGACGCCACCACCACGACGAGCGTCGTGAATGCGGTCAGCACGACCAGCCACAGCGACGCGCCGTCGATGCCGACCCGCCATCCGGCGTTGAATGCCGCCAGCCAGTCGCGTCTTTCGACGAACTGCATCATCGCGGAATGCGCATCGAAGCCGGCAATCAGCGGGACGACGGCCGCCAGCCCGGCAATCGCGCCGACCAGCGCGATCAGTCGTATCCGGCGCGAATGCTGGTCGGAACCGGCGCGCAGCAGCACCGCGCCGAACAGGATCGGAACCCAGATGGCCAGGCTCAGGAAGGGAAAGTCGTGCATGTCAACAAGGCCTTGAGGAGGTCGCGCCTTGCATCGGGGAAAGGCGCAACGAAAGGAACGAAATCAAATCGACAGGTAGATTTCGTGAATCGCCAATGTTGGCAAAATGTAAAGCGGCGTCATCGGAAAACTTGACGCCGCTCAAACGCGATCGGGTTTACCAGCATAAGGCGATTGATTGTTTTCTGCAGCGCAGCAGAACGTTATTTTTCGGTGTCGGCGTAGTTCGCTGATTTTTATGAGTAATTTTTTGTAGTGCTCGATGCGCTGCGTTGCGCAAATCGACGCGGCGCCGCATTTTGATGGCAATCGGTCAGGTCGAAGGGTCGGAACAAGAGAGCTGACAGGCGGCGGTGCAGCGATTGTCTGGTCCTCGTTTCCTTACACAGATACTTTCATTTTTATTTCCGTTGATGTCGCGTGCCTTCGCACCGCCTCTTTCACTCGGCTAGCCGCAAACGCCGATAACCCAAGCGGTTCCCTACGGGTCTCGTCATCGCACGATAGTGATCGTGCCGTACGGGAGCCGTGGACCGTCGCATGCCGATACACGAGCAGGTGTGCGTAACGTGCGTGGCTGTCGACCAACCGGCCGATAGGTCGATGAGGCAGAATGACGGGAACGGAATGCGGGTTTGCCGAGCGCATTGCCTTGAGTCGCATCCGACGATCCGCGATATGTAGCGCATGACGCCGCTCAGGTCGAACTCATCGCTCGATTGAGCGTACCGACGATGCGCGCCCGAGGACGAGATCCGTCGAGCATCGATGCCCGACGCACGACGGGCCGAAAAAGAAAAAGCCCCGCAAGTCCGAGAACTTGCAGGGCTTTGTCACCGCTTTTGGCGGAGACGGAGGGATTCGAACCCTCGATCCAGGTTTTGGCCCAGATGCTCCCTTAGCAGGGGAGTGCCTTCGACCTCTCGGCCACGTCTCCCAAACCTTCGCTCGCACCAGGGAGGCAGTGCGACGAGAACAAGATCATATAGGGTTTGGAGCCGTTGGTCAATTTCCATGATGCATTTTCTTCAATGCATCACGAAAAAATTCACGATGCCTGGTCGAGTTCGAATACCTTGTGCAGCGCGCGGACAGCCAGCTCCATGTATTTCTCGTCGATCAGCACCGAAATCTTGATCTCGGACGTCGAGATCATCTGGATGTTGATGCCCTCTTCCGACAGCGTGCGGAACATCTTGCTCGCGACGCCCACGTGCGAACGCATGCCGACGCCGACGACCGACACCTTCGACACCTTCGGGTCGCCCTGCACGCGCTCCGCGCTCACATGGCCCTGCACCTGGTTGGTGAGGATGTCCATCGCCTTCTGGTAGTCGCCGCGGCCGACCGTGAACGTGAAGTCGGTCTTGCCTTCGACGCTCTGGTTCTGGATGATCATGTCGACGTCGACGTTCGCATCGGCTACCGGGCCGAGGATCTGATATGCGATGCCGGGCTTGTCGGGCACGCCCATCACCGCAATGCGTGCTTCGTCGCGCTGAAACGCGATGCCGGAAATGACTGCCTTTTCCATGGTCTCGTCTTCTTCAAAAGTAATCAGGGTGCCCGAGCGCATTTCTTCGTCGAGCGCAATCAGCGGATCGGTCAGGCTCGACAGCACACGCGTCTTCACCTGGTATTTGCCGGCGAATTCGACCGAGCGGATCTGCAGGACCTTCGAGCCGAGGCTGGCCATTTCCAGCATCTCCTCGAACGTCACGCGATCGAGGCGGCGCGCCTCTTCGACGACACGCGGATCGGTCGTGTAGACACCGTCGACGTCGGTATAGATCAGGCACTCTTCGGCACCCAGCGCAGCCGCCACCGCCACCGCCGACGTGTCCGAGCCGCCCCGGCCCAGCGTCGTGATGTGGCCGTCCGGATCGACGCCCTGGAAACCCGTGATGATCACGACCTTGCCTGCGTTCAGATCGGCCTTCACGCGCTCGTCGTCGATCGAGTGAATGCGCGCTTTCGTGTACGCGTTGTCGGTCTTGATCGGTACCTGCCAGCCTGCATAGCTCACGGCCTCGACGCCGATTTCCTGCAGCGCGATCGACAGCAGGCCGACGCTGACCTGCTCGCCGGTCGACGCGATCATGTCGAGCTCGCGCGGGCTCGGCTGGCTCGAAATCTCTTTCGCAAGACCGAGCAGACGGTTGGTTTCGCCGGACATCGCCGAGGGCACGACCACCATCTGGTGCCCGGCCTGATGCCATTTTGCGACGCGTTTCGCGACGTTCTTGATGCGCTCGACCGAGCCCATCGAAGTGCCGCCGTATTTATGTACGATGAGTGCCATTGTCGTTCTGAACTGGAGGAGAAACCGCACGGGCGCGCTGAGCAGGCCGCATGGCCGTTCGGTCACGCGGCTTGTGGCTGTGGACGGACGACGAGGGGGGCGGCTGGGATGCAACACGCAAGCGTGACGGATTTTGCCCGGAAGGCCGATCAGGCCGCGCAAACCGGGTACGTCACGCGGAAAACCTGCACAAAACGCTCAAAAATCGAGCCGAGCAAACGACCGAGCGTACCCGATAGAAGCCCACTTGACAAGCCGGGCGCCCTGTCGGCGGCCGTTCCGGCGCTGTTTACCAAATGGTGAAAAAGGGCACGCCATCGCGCCGTGGGCAACGCGCCGCCGCTAGGCGATCAGCAGGTCGGGACGCCATTCGATCTGGCGCCATGCGGCGGCGCCGGGCGCCGCGTCGTCAGGCACGTCGATGTCGCGATTGACGCCCAGCCGCGGCACGTAGATCAGCCGCTCGCCCGCGAACAGCAGCGGCACGTCGCGCTGCCAGGCGGGCACGCCGCGCTCCTGGAACAGGTTCTTCAGCGTCCGGCCCGGCCCGCCCGGCGACGTACGCATCCGTTCGCCGCCGGCCCGGGCGCGCGCCGCCAGTCGCGCGCCGCGCAGCAGCCCTTCCGGCACCGCATCGGCGCTGCCCGCGTCGGCCGGCGCGAACACGAACGTGCCGCGCCATCCCGGCAGGCGCCACACTTCCTGTCCGTCCCATGCGAGCGCCGCCTCCGGTCGCGGCGTCCCCGTGCCGTCGTCGGCCGGTTCGCTGCTGTCGCCCGCTTCCCAATAGACGACATCGCGATAGAGCCGCAGACACTGCCCCGCGTGATCGAGGCGCAGCGCATGCGCGTCGTGCGCCGCGCGCAGTTGCCGCATCATGTTGGCAAGCCGGGCAGCCGAGGCGCCCGGCAAACCGAGCCGACGCATCCAGAAGCGCAGCAGGTTCGCGCCTCGCGTGTCGTCGAACGCGACCAGCGCGTCGCGCGACAGCGCCTGACCGTCGTCGCGCACGGCGACGGCGAAATCCAGCTCCGCCAGATCGTCGAGCAGCCGCTGAGCGGCCGCCGCATGCTGGGCCGCGCGACCGAGCGCATCGCGAAAACCCGGGAAATGCACGGCCAGCGCCGGCAGCACGTCGATGCGCAGCGCATTGCGCGCATAGCGCGTATCGCCGTTGGATTCGTCGTCGATCCACGCGAGCGCGCGCTGCTTCGCATAGCGCTCAAGTTGTGCGCGCAACAATCGCAGCAATGGACGCACACGTTCGGTGCTCGTGCCGTCGGGGCGATAACGCGGCGCCATCGCGGCAAGCCCCGCGATCCCGGCACCGCGCAACAGTTGCAGCAGCACGGTCTCGGCCTGGTCGTCCGCATGCTGCGCGACCCACAGCGCCGCCACACCGTGGCGCTCGCCCATCTCGTCGAGCGCCGCGTAGCGACGCTCGCGCGCCGTCGCCTCGATTCCGAGCCCGCTGTCGCGCGGCACGTCGACGTGCATCGATTCGAATACGACACCGAGCCGTGCCGCTTCCGCTTCGGCATGCGCGACCCATGCGTCGGCGTTCGCGCTCAGGCCGTGATGCACGTGCAGCGCGACGCAGCGCGATGCACCCGCGACGCGCACGGCCGCATCGAGCAGCACCGTCGAATCGAGGCCGCCGCTGTAGGCGATTGCGATGCGCGCATCCGGCGGCAGGCCGGAAAGCGCAACGCCGACCGCGTCGAGTACGACGCGGTCGGCGGAGAATTCGGTGGGCGGGATCACGAGCGGGATGCGCGCACGGCGGCGCGCGAATTGAATACGCAGCCGGTCATGCGCCGGGCGTGGTTTCCTTGTACTTGCCGTAGGCCATCAGGCGCTCGAAGCGGCGCTCGCGCAGCGCATCGATGCTCATGCCCTGGAACTGGCGCAGCGAATCGGCCAGCGCACGGCGCAGCAGCGCGGCCATGCCCTTCGGATCGCGATGCGCGCCGCCGAGCGGCTCGTTGATGATCTTGTCGATCAGGCCGAGCGCCTTCAGGCGGTGCGCGGTCAGGCCCAGCGCTTCCGCGGCTTCCGGCGCCTTCGCGGCGCTCTTCCACAGGATCGACGCGCAGCCTTCCGGCGAGATCACCGAGTAAGTCGAGAACTGCAGCATCATCACGGTGTCGGCCACGGCGATCGCGAGCGCGCCGCCCGAACCGCCCTCGCCGATCACCGTCGTGATGATCGGCGTCTTCAGCTCGGCCATCACGTACAGGTTGCGGCCGATCGCCTCCGACTGGCCGCGCTCTTCCGCGCCGATGCCCGGGTACGCGCCCGGCGTGTCGACGAACGTGAAGATCGGCAGCCCGAACTTCTCGGCCAGACGCATCAGGCGTTCGGCCTTGCGATACCCTTCCGGACGCGGCATCCCGAAGTTGCGCGCGGCGCGTTCCTTCGTGTCGCGGCCCTTCTGGTGACCGATCACCATGCAAGGATGGCCGCCGAAGCGTGCGAGACCGCCGACGATCGACAGGTCGTCCGCGAACGCGCGGTCGCCATGCAGTTCGTGAAAATCGGTAAACAGTTCCGCAACGTAGTCGAGCGTGTACGGCCGCTGCGGGTGCCGCGCGATCTGCGAAACCTGCCACGGCGACAGGTTCGCGTAGAGGTCTTTCGTCAGTTGCTGGCTTTTCTTCGACAGCCGCTCGATTTCTTCCGAAATATCGACAGCCGAGTCGTCCTGCACGAATCGCAGCTCTTCGATCTTGGCCTCGAGTTCGGCGATCGGCTGTTCGAAATCCAGAAACGTGGTCTTCATGTGTTCGAATCCTTGGGTCTTACGGCAGCGCGTATTCTACCCGCGCGGGCGACACTCAAAACCGGCTCTCAACTATTGATGTTCAAAACCCGATAGCCGACACTCAGGCGTCGGTGTCGGGCGCATCGAGGCTGCGCCACATGTACCAGGTCGCGACGGTGCGCCACGGCTCCCAGTTGGCCGCGACCTCGCGCGCCTCGCTGCGCGTGACGGGTTCCCCGCTGAAGTAATTGACGCTGATCGCGCGGATGAGGCCCGGGTCGTCGAGCGGCAGCACGTCCGGCCGCGACAGGTTGAAGATCAGGAACATCTCGGCCGTCCAGCGGCTGATGCCGCGGATCTGCGTGAGTTCCGCGATCACGTCCTCGTCGTCCATCGACGTCCATTTGTCGACGTGCAGCGCCCCCGACACGAAATGCTGCGCGAGATCGAGAATGTATTCCGTCTTGCGCTTCGACAATCCGCACGCGATCAGCTTGTCCGCGCCGAGGCGGATCACCGGTTGCGGCGCGAGTTTCGGACAGGCGTCCTCGATGCGCGCCCACAGCGACTGGGCGGACGGCACCGAAATCTGCTGACCGACGACCGAGCGCGCGAGCGTGACGAACGGGTCGCCGCGCTTCACGAGATGCGCGGGGCCGAACTTCGGAATCAGTTTCTTCAGGATCCGGTCGCGCTTGACGAGGTCCGCGCACGCCTTGTCCCAATAGGCAGGACGCACGACGACCTCCTCGCCGTCCGCTTCGGACACACGTGTCTTGCGGGCCGCGTCGGCGGCCGGCAACGCGGCCGCGGGCGGCGCATGACCGTTGAGCGCGCCGTTCGGCGCGGCGCGCGTCGCGTCCGCCTTCGTCGCCGGTACGCGCTTGGCTGCCGGACGCGCGGCGACCGAGGTCGCGCGCCTGACCGGCGCTTTTCTGGCCGTTGCCATCTTGCCTCCTACCTGACGGATCGGTCAGTGGAATGCGCCGCGCTCATACGCGACGCCATTCGGTCGATCCGCCCGGTTTGTCTTCAAGTGCGATGCCGGCTTCGAGCAATTCCGCCCGGATCCGGTCCGCTTCGGCATAGTCCTTCGCTTGCTTCGCCGCGACGCGCGCGGCGATCTTCGCGTCGATCTCGTCGGCAGCGAGCCCGCCCGCCTGCGCGGCGCCCGACGCCTGCTGCAGGAACGCGCGCGGTTCGCGGCCCAGCAGGCCGAGCAGGCCCGCCAGTTGTTTCAGTTGCCGCGCGAGCGACGCATCGCGCGAGCGGTTGACTTCGCCCGCCAGTTCGAATAGCGTCGCCACCGCGACCGGCGTGTTGAAATCGTCGTTCATCGCGGCCGCGAAACGCTGCGCGTGCGGCTCGTTCCAGTCGAGCGCGAGCGTATCGGCGTCGACGTCCTTCAGCGCGGTGTACAGACGCGTGAGCGACGCGCGCGCATCGTCGAGATGCACGTCGCTGTAATTGAGCGGCGAACGGTAGTGCGTGCGCACGATGAAGAAGCGCATGACTTCCGCGTCGTAACGCTCGAGCACTTCGCGGATCGTGAAGAAGTTGCCGAGCGATTTCGACATCTTCTCGTTGTCGACCTGCACGAAGCCGTTGTGCATCCAGTAGTTGACGAACGTCTGGCCGGTCGCGCCTTCGCTCTGCGCGATCTCGTTCTCGTGGTGCGGGAATTGCAGATCCTGCCCGCCGCCGTGGATGTCGAAGTGATTACCGAGCAGCGTGCAGCCCATCGCCGAGCACTCGATGTGCCAGCCCGGGCGACCCATCCCGTACTTCGACGCCCACGACGCGCCTTCCGGATCTTCCGGCTTCGCGCGCTTCCACAGCACGAAGTCGAGCGGATCTTCCTTCGCGTCGTTCGCGGCGACGCGCTCGCCCGCGCGCAGATCGTCGAGCGACTTGCCCGACAGCTTCCCGTAGTTCGCGAACTTGCGCACCGAGTAATTGACGTCGCCGTCGCGCGCCTGGTACGCGTAGCCGTTCGTCTCGAGCGACTCGATCATGCCGAGCATCTGCGGGATGAACTGCGTCGCGCGCGGCTCGATGTCGGGCCGCTGGATGCCGAGCGCGGCTTCATCCTCGTGCATCGCGCCGATGAAGCGGTCGGTCAGCGACTTGATCGTCTCGCCGTTCTCGACCGCACGGCGGATGATCTTGTCCTCGATGTCGGTGATGTTGCGCACATACGTGACCCGATAGCCGATCGCACGCAGCCAGCGCTGGACGAGGTCGAACACGACCAGCATGCGCGCGTGGCCCACGTGACAATAGTCGTAGACGGTGATCCCGCATACGTACATCCGCACTTCGCCGGACTGGCGCGGCACGAAAACTTGCTTGTCACGCGCGAGCGTGTTGTAGATGCGCAGTGATTCCATAGAGATGAACCGTGAGCCGAAGGAAACCGCCCTGGCGAAGCTCGCCCAGCATGTGAAACGGACGGACCGTCTGCCGCGGCGCCAGGCCGCGCGTCCTCGATATCACATGGGGCGGTCAGGCTGCAAGCACAGCGGTGACGGCCACGAGAGGCTAAGAAAGACTGTCTGACGCTCGCCGGAACGCGCAGACGTTTTGTTAGAATGGGTCGGAGTATAACATTCCGATTTACGCCTATGAAACCTCATCACGGCCGCGCGCGAAGCGCTGCGACCCTCGTTGCGACTACCGTGATGGGCGTCGCGCTGACGCTCTTCGCGGCCCCCGCGGCGCATGCGCAGAAAGCCCCGGCCACCGCCGACGGCACCCCCGAAATCGACTCGTCCATCGCCGGCAAGCAGTGGAAGCAGGCGCTCGCGCAGCTCGACGCGCGCATCGCGTCGAATCCGCACGACGTGCAGGCGCAGTTCAAGCGCGGCACCGTGCTGGCCCGCCTGAACCGCGACGACGACGCGATCCAGCAGTTCGTCGCGATCACGCAGGCGTACCCCGAACTGCCCGAGCCGTACAACAATCTCGCGGCGCTCTACGCGAAGCACGGCCGCTATGACGAAGCGCGCACCGCGCTCGTCACCGCGACGCAATCGAATCCGGGCTACTCGCTCGCGTACGAGAACCTCGGCGATCTCTACCTGCGGCTCGCGGCCGAATCGTACAAGCGCGCGCAATCGCTCGGCCGCACGAGCGGCGCGACCGCGCAACGCCTCGCCGATCTCCAGAAGATCGTGTCGCCGTCGAAGGCCGCGCCGAATGCCCGCGCGGTCGCGCCGGCCACGCGCGACTACACCGACCGCGCAGCCGCGAACGTGAGCACCACCACGCTGCCGATGTCGCCGACGTTCCAGTTCAGCGGACCGTCGGGCGCACTGGCGGCGCCGTACGTCGCGCCGCCGTCGCAATAAGCGGCGCGGCCCCTTTTCCCTCCCAACCTGAGGATCGCAATGAAACGTCTGTTGCTGGCGCTTGGCGGCGCCGCCCTTCTCGCGACCGCGCCCGCGTTCGCGCAAACGGCCACCGCGCACCCCGTCGTGCAGCTGAAGACCTCGCAGGGCGACATCCGCGTCGAGCTCTATCCGGAGAAGGCGCCGAAGTCGGTTGCCAACTTCCTCGATTACGTGAAGTCCGGCCAGTACAACGGCACGATCTTCCATCGCGTGATCAAGGGCTTCATGATCCAGGGCGGCGGCTACAAGACCAACTTCGAGGAGAAGCCGACCCGCGCGCCGATCCCGCTGGAGAGCCGCAATGGTCTGAAGAACCTGACGGGCACGATCGCGATGGCGCGCACCAGCGACCCGAATTCGGCCACCGCTCAGTTCTTCATCAACACGGTCGACAACAGCGGCCTCGACTACCCGAACCCGGACGGCAACGGCTATGCGGTGTTCGGCAAGGTCGTGTCGGGTCTCGACGTCGTGAAGAAGATCGAAGGCGTGGCGACGACCTCGCGCGGTCCGATGCAGGACGTGCCGGCCCAGCCGGTCCTGATCGAATCGGCCAGCATCGTCTCGAAGTAAGAACCTGCCGGCACGTCCGGCGCCTCACGCGGCCGCGTCGCACGACCGGCCGCGTGCCATTTAAACCGCCTCATCGAAGGAATTCATCATGGTTGAACTGCATACGAACCACGGCGTGATCAAGCTCGAACTCGACGCCGAGAAGGCACCGAAGACGGTCGAGAACTTCCTGAACTACGTGAAGAAGGGCCATTACGACGGTACCGTGTTCCATCGCGTGATCAACGGCTTCATGATCCAGGGCGGCGGCTTCGAGCCGGGCCTGAAGCAGAAGCCGACCGACGCGCCGATCGACAACGAAGCGAACAACGGCCTGAAGAACGACAACTACACGGTCGCGATGGCGCGCACCAACGATCCGCACTCGGCGACCGCCCAGTTCTTCATCAACGTGAACGACAACGACTTCCTGAACCACTCGTCGCCGACGCCGCAGGGCTGGGGCTACGCGGTGTTCGGCAAGGTCGTCGAAGGCCAGGACGTGGTCGACAAGATCAAGGGCGTCAAGACGGGCAACGCCGGCTTCCATCAGGACGTGCCGGCCGACGACGTCGTGATCGAAAAGGCCGTGGTGGTCTGACCCACCCGCCGTTACGGAGGCACTTCGATGTTGCAGGAGAGTCCGCCGCGAAGCGTCTCCGCGGGCGTGCCGGGCGAGCGCGAGTACGCGCAAGCCGCACGCCCGTTCCTGTTTCTCTCCGATCTGCATCTGAGCGAAGCGATTCCCAAGACGGTCGCCGCGTTCGAGCATTTCGTGAAATACACCGCCGACAGCGCCGATTCGGTGTTCATCCTCGGCGACCTGTTCGAATACTGGATCGGCGACGACATCCTCGACGACGATCCGTTCGCCGCGCGCATGGCCGCGCTGATGCACACGTTCTCGGAACGCGGCATCGCGCTCTACGTGATGCACGGCAATCGCGATTTCCTGCTCGGCCGGCGCTTCATGAAGGCCGCCGGCGCGATGCTGCTGCCCGATCCTTCGCTGATCACGGCGTTCGGCCAACGCATCGTGCTCGCGCACGGCGACGCGCAATGCACAGCCGACCGCGGCTACCAGGTGTTCCGTCGCTTCGCGCGCAACCGCGTCGCGCAATGGCTGTTTCTCGCGTGGCCGCTCCGCTGGCGCCGCGCACTCGCGCAGCGCATGCGCTCGACCAGCGAAGCGGGCCGCATGCGCCCTGCTTCGGCCATCTACGACGTCACGCGCGAAGGCGTGGCCGCGCTGTTCCGGAAAAGCCGCGCGAGCGTGATCATTCACGGCCACACGCACCGCCCCGCGTGTCACGCGGAAGCGGGTGGGATCCGCTGGGTGCTGCCCGATTGGGATCTCGATCACGGCACGCCGCGCGGCGGCTACCTGCGCGTCGATGCGGAAGGCATCCATGCGATGCCGCTCGACTGACGCCGCCGCGCCGACCAGCAGCCGTCGGCGCCCTGCTCGTTCGTTACATCTGGCGTTCGACCGTCTTGCCTTCCAGCACCGCGGACAGCCTGCGCAGGTCGAGGCGCGCCGCGTCGGCGCCCTGCAGCGTTTCCAGATGCGTGCCGAGCCGCTCGAGCGCGGCGACAATTTCATCGACGCGGCGGCTTTCCTTCGCCGCGTGATCGATCAACCCGTGAATCGCGAGCGACATCGGATCGTCGGCATTCGGCGTGATCCCGTACGCGCAGAACGCCGCCCGCTCGGGCTGCGGCTTCGGCTGCGCCGGCATCACGATGCGCGCCGGATTGCCGACCGCCGTGCCGCCCGCCGGCACCGGCTTGACGACCACCGCGTTCGAGCCGATCTTCGCGCCCGCGCCGACCGTGAAACCGCCGAGCACCTTCGCGCCGGCGCCGACGATCACGCCGGCCTCGAGCGTCGGGTGGCGCTTCGCGCCGCGCGTGAGCGACGTGCCGCCCAGCGTCACGCCCTGGTAGATCGTGCAGTCGTCGCCGATGATCGCCGTCTCGCCGATCACGACACCCATGCCGTGATCGATGAACACGCGCCGGCCGATCGTCGCGCCGGGGTGGATCTCGATCCCGGTCAGGAATCGGCCGGCCTGCGACGCGAACCGCGCGAGCCAGTAGCGTTTCGCGCGCCAGCATGCGTGCGCGAAACGGTGCAGCACGAGCGCATGCAGCCCCGGATAACAGGTCAGCACTTCCCATGCACTGCGAGCGGCGGGATCCCGCTCGCGAATCGTTGCAACGTCTTCGCGCAGTCTCGTGAACATGATGTGATCTGGGAAAAGGCCGGCGCGCATCGCCGGCAATGCCGGCCGTTATCGCGCCGGGTCATTTGCTTATGACGTCCGGCGATTGTAGGGCCAGTCGCGCGCGGCCGCACGCGGTCGCATGTTCACCCCGCCGCCGGCGCGGGTATTCGCCGGGACGCATGCTGGGGCGGGGTTTCCGGGGGCGGTCAGACGATAGCCGGACGCGGCGCTTAGGGCTGGTCAACGCGTGACGAGCCGACCAAACGACGCATCCGTCGGGCCGGAGCGCCGACCCCTTACGCGTCGTCGCCCGGCTTGCCCGATTTCAGCAGGATGTGCTTCGCGACGCCGCGCAGGATGTTGACCTCCTCGCGCTCGAGGCCCGTGCGCGCGAACAGGCGCCGCAGCCGCGACATCAGCTTCTTCGGATTGCGTGGATCGAGGAAGTCGAGCGCGATCAGTGCGTTCTCGAGGTGCACGTACATCCCCTCGATCTCGTCGCTCCGCGCGAGCGTGCCGACTTCGGCCTGCGGCTGCGCCGACGGCTCGCTCGCCTGCTCGAGAAACGCGACGCGCAACTCGTACGCGAGCACCTGCACGGCCTGCGCGAGATTCAGCGAACTGTAGGCCGGATTGGCCGGAATGTGCGCGAGCGCGCTGCACTGCTCGACATGCTCGTTCGCGAGACCGGTGCGCTCGTTGCCGAACACGAGTGCGATGTCGCCCGTGCCGACCTGCGCGCTCGCCTGCGCGGCGGCCGCGCGCGGCGCGAGGCGCGGCGGCCCGTATTCGCGCGTGCGCGCGGTCAGCGCGATCGACCAGTGAACGCCGGACAGCGCTTCGCCGAGCGTCGGCACGACGTGCGCGGACGCGAGGACGTCGTCCGCGCCGCTGGCCATCGCGATCGCCTCCGGGTCGCTCTGCACGTGCGGCACGCGCGGCGCGACCAGCACGAGGCGCGAGAAGCCCATCGTCTTCAGCGCGCGGGCGGCCGCCCCGACGTTGCCGGGATGGCTCGGCTCGACGAGCACGAAGCGAGTGGACGTGAAGCCGCCGGACGGCGGCGAGGACGAGGCCGCGCCCGATTCGGACGGCGCGGCGGTGTTCTGCGAGGTTTCCACTACGATACGACTCGGTTCATCAGAATGGCCGTATGGTATCGCCATCGCCCCCGCAAACCCACTCGTCCGGACGGCCAGTGGGGGTTTCCCCGCATGCCGGTCGCCTGAAACCGGCGAAAATCGGGTAAAATCATGCCTTTACGCGTTGCGCACCGCGCAGCGCGGGTCGTACCCCGCTCTTTGTCAATTCGCGTCTCACCTCGCCCCGGCACGCTTGCGCCGTTCCGGGCGGTTGTCCCACTTCGTGGCGGCCCGTGCCGCCGGCTACAGGATCCAGGCTCATGCATCCCATGCTCAACATTGCTGTCAAGGCTGCGCGCCGCGCCGGACAGATCATCAATCGTGCGTCCCTCGATCTCGACCTGATCGAGATCCGCAAGAAGCAGCAGAACGACTTCGTCACCGAAGTGGACAAGGCCGCCGAAGACGCGATCATCGAGACGCTGAAGACCGCCTACCCCGACCACGCGATCCTCGCGGAGGAATCGGGCGCATCGGAGAACGAATCCGAATTCAAGTGGATCATCGATCCGCTCGACGGCACGACCAACTTCATCCACGGCTTCCCGTACTACTGCGTATCGATCGCGCTCGAGCACAAGGGCGTCGTCACGCAGGCCGTCGTCTACGATCCGAACAAGAACGACCTGTTCACGGCCACCCGCGGCCGCGGCGCGTACCTGAACGACCGCCGCATCCGCGTGGGCCGCCGCGACCGTCTGTCGGACGCGCTGGTCGGCACGGGCTTCCCGTTCCGCGAGAAGGACGGCCTCGACGCATACGCGCGCCTCTTCACCGAGATGACGCAGGCCTGCACGGGCCTGCGCCGCCCGGGCGCGGCGGCGCTCGATCTCGCGAACGTCGCGGCCGGCCGCCTCGACGCATTCTTCGAGCAAGGCATCAACGTGTGGGACATGGCGGCGGGCAGCCTGCTGATCACCGAGGCCGGCGGCCTCGTCGGCAACTACACGGGCGACGCCGATTTCCTGCATCGCCACGAGATCGTCGCCGCGAACCCGAAGATCTACGCGCAGATGATCCCGATCCTGAACCGCTACAGCCGCGTGCATCCGGCAGCGGAGTAAGCCCGGGCCGCGCCCGCGTGGCGCGGCTTTCGCGCAAACCGCTCGCGCGGCGTCGTCACGACGGCGCGACGATCGCCCGAAACGCGGGAAAATCTTCCGTGCACACGGGTCGCTTCGTGCGCCTATCCTGAAGTTGCTCGCGTTGCCCGTACGGATCGGCGTGCTGCCGCCCGCACCGCTGGTCCCGCAACGACAGCGCATGGTTTGCGTCCGGCATGCCCGCGCGGCGAACGACGCCGCCGGCATGCCGGCCCGCCTGTATCAACACCGCCACGGCGCCGTGGCAATCGCATCCGAGTCCCCATGTTACGGCTAAGCGAAATTAAACTCCCCCTCGATCACCCCGACAGCGCGCTCGAGGCCGCGATTCGCGCGCGCCTCGCGGAGCTCGGCGTGGCGGAAGACGGGCTGCTCCGTTACTCCGTGTTCCGCCGCGCGCACGACGCGCGCAAGCGCGCCGACATCAAGCTTACGTATATCGTCGACGTCGAAGTCGACGACGAAGCAGCCGCGCTCGAGCGCATCGCCGGCAAGCCGCATTGCGGCGTGACGCCCGACATGACGTACCACTTCGTCACCAAGGCGCCCGAACACGCCGATTTCCTGCGCCCGGTCGTCATCGGCATGGGGCCGTGCGGGCTGTTCGCAGGGCTGATCCTCGCGCAGATGGGGTTCCGTCCCATCATCCTCGAACGCGGCAAGGCCGTGCGCGAGCGCACCAAGGACACCTTCGGCCTGTGGCGCAAGAGCGTGCTCAATCCCGAATCCAACGTGCAGTTCGGCGAAGGCGGCGCGGGGACGTTTTCCGACGGCAAGCTGTACAGCCAGATCAAGGATCCCAACCACTATGGCCGCAAGGTGCTGGACGAATTCGTCAAGGCCGGCGCACCCGAGGACATCCTGTATCTGAGCCGGCCGCACATCGGCACGTTCCGACTCGTCAGCATGGTGGAAAAAATGCGCGCGTCGATCCACGAACTCGGCGGCGAAGTGCGTTTCGAAACCCGCGTCGACGACGTCGAAATCGACCAGGGCAAGGTACGCGCGCTCAAGCTGTCGAACGGGGAAACGCTGCGGTGCGACCGCGTGGTACTGGCCGTGGGCCACAGCGCGCGCGACACGTTCCAGATGCTGCACGACCGCGGCGTCTACATCGAAGCCAAGCCGTTCTCGCTGGGTTTTCGCATCGAGCATCCGCAGGGGCTGATCGATCGCAGCCGCTTCGGCAAGTTCGCGGGCCACAAGCAGCTCGGCGCGGCCGACTACAAGGTGGTCCACCACGCAAGCAACGGGCGCGCCGTCTACAGCTTCTGCATGTGCCCGGGCGGCACGGTGGTCGCCGCGACCTCGGAGCCCGGCCGCGTGGTCACCAACGGGATGAGCCAGTATTCCCGCGCCGAGCGCAATGCGAATGCGGGCATCGTCGTCGGCATCACGCCGGACGACTATCCGGGCGGCCCGCTCGCCGGCATCGCGTTCCAGCGCAAATGGGAAGAACGCGCGTTCGAACTCGGCGGCGGCGATTACCGCGCGCCGGGCCAACTGGTCGGCGATTTCATCGCGGGCCGGCCGTCGACGTCGCTGGGCGCCGTGGAGCCGTCGTACAAACCCGGCGTGAATCCGACCGATCTCAGCACCGCGCTGCCGGACTACGTGATTGAAGCGATTCGCGAAGCCCTGCCCGAGATCGACAAGAAAATCGCCGGCTTCGCGATGCACGATGCCGTGCTCACCGGCGTGGAAACGCGCACGTCGTCGCCGATCCGGATTCGGCGCAAGGACGACTACCAGAGCATGAACGTCGAAGGCCTGTATCCGGCCGGCGAAGGCGCCGGGTATGCGGGCGGTATCTATTCGGCGGCGATCGACGGGATCGAGGTCGCGCAGGCGGTGGCGCTCAGTCTGACGTCGACGCACGCGTCCTGATCTGCGATACGGGGCCGGCGCGCGAAGGTCCGTGACCCGAGCGCGCCGGCTTTCGCGTGTCCGCCGCGCCCATGCGCGTCATCGACGCCCAGCCATTGCGCGCTTTCGGCGTTCCCGTCAAAACACGCCTGGAATCAACCGGTACCGGACCTTCGTCTTGTACGCACGATAATCCGCGTCTTCCGACAGCACCCGCTCTTCCATTCTGATTCGCCCGATCTGCAACAGCATCCAGACGCCGATCGTGAGAGCGTTTCGGGTACTGAAGTTCGAGAGCAGAAAACCGATTTCGGACAGCAGGTAACCGACATAGATCGGGTGACGCATGAACCGGTACGCACCCGTCGAGACGACTCCGCGATTGGCTGGCAGCAGGCCGAACGAGCGCCCCAGCGACAGCTTCGCGAATAGTTGCCACGCAATCCCGCAAATTTGCCAGGTGCCTCCGGCCCACTCCGGAATCAGTTGCGTACTGGCGGTCAGTTGGTAGGCGAGGCAATAGAACGACCCGCCAAGAGAAAAGCACACCGCGACGGGGTGCCAGTCGCGTCGCGTCGGCAATTTCGCAAAAGCCGACATGCCGACGGTCAGTACCGCGGAGACCAGCAGCAGGATCAGCGTGATCCGGCTCGGATCCGATCGCCACGACATATAAATCAGATAAGCAAACACGCCCAGCACGGTTACCGACAACACGCGTGCGCCAAGCTCGATCAGATCGATCCGCTCCGATTCATCTGCGCCCCCTCCAGCGGGCAGCGCCGCGGTACTTTGCGAGCATGCGCCCGCCGCTTCTCCTATGGCCTGCTTCATGTTCGTGCCCCGTTATTTATTGCGTTTTTATATATTGCCGTTTCAGGCTAGCACGCGCATTCCATTTAAACGTATTTAAGTTTCGGTTTTGCGGGGTTGATTGGTGTAAGTCCCGAGAGCATCGGCAAATGGTAGAGCCGACCCACGTTCGGACTCGCGACCGACGTGCCGCTCAATCAGTTTGATGGCGCCGGGCGCCCAACGCTGCGAGAGCAGTTCGGCAAAGTCGGGCCCTTTGCGGGTGGGCAATCGGGTGAGTACGTCCGTCAAATCTCGACTGTGCGCCATCGCCAACAACTGGCCGAATGGCGAACTTCGCGCGTACACGTCGAAGCCACTGGTAAACTCGGGCAACCCAAGCAACAACTTCATGCCTGACCTATGACCACGCTGTCGCCCGAGGCCTTTGCCGGCCATACCCCGATGATGCAGCAATACCTGCGCATCAAGGCCGATCATCCGGACACGCTCGTCTTCTACCGGATGGGCGACTTCTACGAGCTGTTCTTCGAGGATGCGGAAAAAGCGGCACGTCTGCTCGACCTGACCCTCACGCAGCGCGGCGCGTCGGCCGGCACGCCGATCAAGATGGCCGGCGTCCCGCATCACGCGGTCGAACAGTATCTGGCGAAGCTCGTGAAAATGGGCGAATCGGTCGCGATCTGCGAGCAGATCGGCGATCCGGCCACGTCGAAGGGCCCGGTCGAGCGCAAGGTCGTGCGCGTCGTCACGCCCGGCACGCTGACCGATGCCGCACTGCTGTCCGACAAGAACGACGTCTACCTGCTCGCGATGTGCACCGGCCACAACAAGCGCGGTGTCGCGGTCAATATCGGCCTCGCGTGGCTGAACCTCGCGAGCGGCGCGTTGCGGCTCGCCGAAATCGAGCCCGAGCAGCTTGCCGCCGCGCTCGAACGCATCCGGCCGGCCGAAATCCTGACGCCGGACGGCGCAACCGATGCCATTCCCGCCGGCGTGGGTGCGAGCAAGCGCGTGCCGGCCTGGCACTTCGACATCGCGTCGGGCACGCAGCGCCTGTGCGACCAGCTGGACGTCGCGAGCCTCGACGGTTTCGGCGCGCATTCGCTGACGAGCGCATGCGGCGCGGCCGGCGCGCTGCTGCTCTACGCGGCGGCCACGCAAGGCCAGCAACTGCGGCACGTGCGCAGCCTGAAGGTCGAGAACGAAACCGAATACATCGGCCTCGATCCGGCTACGCGCCGCAACCTCGAACTGACCGAGACGCTGCGCGGCACCGAGTCGCCCACGCTGTATTCGCTGCTCGACACCTGCTGCACGACGATGGGCAGCCGCCTGCTGCGCCACTGGCTGCATCACCCGCCGCGCGCCTCCGTTGCCGCGCAGTCGCGCCAACAGGCGATCGGCGCGCTGCTGGACGCACCGGCCAACGCGAGCCTCGATGCGTTGCGCAGCGCGCTGCGCCAGATCGCCGACGTCGAACGGATCACCGGACGTCTCGCACTGCTGTCCGCGCGCCCGCGCGACCTGTCGAGCCTGCGCGACACGTTCGCCGCGCTGCCGGCACTGCGCGAGCGCATCGGCGCGATCGTCGCGAACGCGGATGCCCTCGCGCGCGTCGATGCAGCGCTCGCGCCACCCGCCGAATGCCTCGACCTGCTGACGAACGCGATCGCGACCGAGCCGGCCGCGATGGTGCGCGACGGCGGCGTGATCGCGCGCGGCTACGATGCCGAGCTCGACGAGCTGCGCGACATTTCGGAGAACTGCGGGCAGTTCCTGATCGATCTCGAAGCGCGCGAGCGCGCGCGTACCGGCATCGCGAACCTGCGCGTCGAATACAACAAGGTGCACGGCTTCTACATCGAGGTCACGCGCGGCCAGACCGACAAGGTGCCCGACGATTACCGCCGCCGCCAGACGCTGAAGAACGCCGAACGCTACATCACGCCGGAACTGAAGACCTTCGAGGACAAGGCGCTGTCCGCACAGGAGCGCGCGTTGGCGCGCGAGCGCGCGCTGTACGACTCGGTGTTGCAGGCGCTGCTGCCGTTCATCCCGGAGTGCCAGCGCGTCGCATCGGCCCTCGCCGAACTCGACCTGCTGGCCGCCTTCGCCGAACGCGCTCGCGCGCTCGACTGGGTCGCGCCGACCTTCACCGACGAGATCGGCATCGAAATCGAGCAGGGTCGTCATCCGGTCGTCGAAGCGCAGGTCGAGCAGTTCATCGCGAACGACTGCCGGTTCGGCACCGAGCGCAAACTGCTGCTGATCACCGGGCCGAACATGGGCGGTAAGTCCACGTTCATGCGGCAGACCGCGCTGATCGCGCTGATGGCGTACGTGGGCAGCTACGTGCCGGCGAAATCGGCGTGCTTCGGCCCGATCGACCGGATCTTCACGCGCATCGGCGCGGCCGACGATCTCGCGGGCGGCCGCTCGACCTTCATGGTCGAGATGACCGAAGCCGCGGCGATCCTCAACGACGCGACGCCGCAAAGCCTCGTGCTGATGGACGAGATCGGCCGCGGCACGTCGACCTTCGACGGCCTCGCGCTCGCCTGGGCCATCGCGCGCCACCTGCTGGCGCACAACGCGTGCTACACGCTGTTCGCGACGCACTACTTCGAGCTGACGCAACTGCCGGCCGAATTCCCGCAGGCGGCCAACGTCCACCTGTCGGCCGTCGAGCACGGCCACGGGATCGTGTTCCTGCACGCGGTCAACGAAGGCCCGGCGAACCAGAGCTATGGCCTTCAGGTCGCGCAGCTCGCAGGCGTCCCGGCGCCCGTGATCCGCGCCGCGCGCAAGCACCTCGCGTACCTCGAACAGCAGTCGGCATCCCAGCACACGCCGCAACTCGACCTCTTCAGCGCGCCGCCGGCGGCCATCGACGATCTCGAATGCGCGGACGCGCCGGCGCTGCCCGACGCGCCGCATCCGGCGCTCGAGAAACTACGCGACATCGATCCCGACGATCTCAAGCCGCGCGAGGCGCTCGACCTGCTGTACGAACTGCGCACGCTGGTCCGGTCGCACGATGCCGACGGGCACGCGTAAGCGCATTGCGCGGGGCCTGCCGGCCCGCGCCGCCGCCGCGCTCGCCGCGACACTGCTTGCGCTGGCGCAGGCCGGTGCGCTGGCCGCGCCGCCCAAGCGCAGTGCCGCGCCCTACTCGTTCGCGGTCGTGTCGGGCGTCATCAATGGGCCGTCTGACGAACCGGCCGCGCAGCGGCTGCTCGATGCGATCGCACGCGAGCGCAACCTCGCGTTCGTCGTCTACGCGGGCGACATCAAAGGTTCGAAGGAAGCATGCCGCGACACGCTGTATTCGCAGCGCGGCGCGATCCTGGATTCGGCGCGCGTGCCGCTCGTGTTCATTCCCGGGCACGACGACTGGATCGCGTGCAACACCGCGGCCGGCGGCGGGTACGATCCGGTCGAGCGGCTCGATTTCCTGCGACAGACACTGCTCGCCGACTCGGCGCTGCCCGACCCCGGTGCACTGCAGATTACGCGGGAGAGCGAAGTCGCACGGTTCCGGCCATATCGCGAGAACGCGCGCTGGATGCGCGACGACATCGTCTACGTCGCACTCAACGCGCCGGCGCCGAACAACCATTATTCGACGGCGGGCGGCCGCAACGGCGAATTCGAGGACCGCATCATCGCGAACGGCTTCTGGATCGACCATACGGCCGAATATGCGAAGCGGCGCGAAGCGCGCGCGATGGTCGTGATTTTCGAGGGCGATCCGCAGTTCGAACGCTACGAACGCTCGGAGCGCTTCGCGTGGCTGCGTTTCAACCGGCCGCGCGTACGCGACGGCTTCCGTGAACTGAAACGAACATTGGTGAAGGCGGCGGCGACGTTCCGCGGCCCGATACTGGTGATGCACGCGAGCGGCGAACCGCTGGCGAACGGCTTTCTGATCGACCGTCCGCTGCATGCCGACGACGGTGAGTTGGTAGGAAACGTGACGCGCGTTGCGATCGGACCGCGCAATCCGGCGAATCAGTGGGTCAAGGTGACCGTCTCGCCGGCGCGGCAGACGATCTTCAACGTGAGCCTGCAGGAGGTGCCGAAGAACCTGCCGGTACCGCCCACGCTGCCGCTCGTGCCGCGCGACGACGTGCCGCTGCCGCAGATGCCGGAAATCCCCGCGCTGCCGGCGCTGCCCGACTCGTCGTCGGTCGCGCCGCCGTTGCAGGGCGACGGCGCCGCACCAGGCGGCGCGTCGTGGCCGGCACCGCCCCCCGCATCAGGGCCGGCGCCGGGCCTGCCGGCAAGCTCAGTGCAGGGTACGCCCTGACGGCGCTTCGCCGTCCTCGTCGTCATCCTCGTCGACGATCTCCAGCCCTTCCGCGCCATGCGCGTGCTCGTGCTCGATTTCGTCTTCGGTGGCTTCGCGCACGTCCTTCACGGTCAGCGCGAAACGCAGCGCCATGCCCGCCAGCGGGTGATTGCCGTCGAGCACGACCTTGTCTTCGGCGATATCGGTGACCGTATAGATCAGCGAGTCGACTTCCTCGTCAGCGTCTTCCGGCGTGCCTTCGAACTGCATGCCCACTTCGAGCGGCTCGGGAAAACGATCGCGCGGCTCGATCTTCACGAGCTCGGGATCGTAGTCGCCGAACGCGTCCTCCGGCTCGAGCTGGATCTGCGCCTGGTAGCCCGCCTCGTGCCCGTCGAGCTGTTCCTCGATCTTGGGGAACGTGCCATCATAGCCGCCGTGCAGATAGACCATCGGCTCGTCGCTTTCCTCGATCAGATTGCCCTGTGTGTCCGACAGCTTGTAAGTGACCGATACGACGGTGTTTTTTGCGATCTTCATCCAATTCTCCCAATTACAAGTCTCATTATACGATGCCCAACCGGTCTCAAGCCGAACCGCGGGATACCGCTGCGGCCACGCTCGGCGCGCCGCCCCCCGATCTTCCCACGCCGCTGCTCGGCGGTCTCACGCCGGCGCAATTCATGCGCGGCTACTGGCAAAAGAAGCCGCTGCTGATCCGCCAGGCGATCCCCGGCGTCGCATCCCCGGTCACGCGCGATGCATTGTTCGAGCTCGCCGCCGACTATGACGCGGAATCGCGATTGATCACCCATTTTCGTAACAAGTGGCAACTGGCGCAGGGTCCGTTCGAGCCGGACTCGCTGCCCGCGGTCACGCGCAAATCCTGGACCTTGCTCGTGCAGGGACTCGACCTGCACGTCGACGCGGCCCGCGCGCTGCTCGACCGCTTCCGCTTCATCCCCGACGCGCGGCTGGACGACCTGATGATCTCGTATGCGACGGACGGCGGCGGCGTCGGCCCGCACTTCGATTCATATGACGTATTCCTGCTGCAAGTCGAAGGCCGGCGCCGCTGGCGGGTCGGCGCGCAGAAAGATCTGTCGCTGCAGCCGGACGTACCGCTGAAGATCCTCGAAAACTTCGAGCCGAGCGACGAATGGGTGCTGGAGCCCGGTGACATGCTGTACCTGCCGCCGCACATCGCGCACGACGGCGTCGCCGAAGGCGAGTGCATGACCTGCTCGATCGGCTTCCGGGCCCCGTCCGCCGGCGAGCTGGGCGCCCAGTTCCTGTACTACCTCGCGGAGCGCGGCGGCCTGCGCGACGCGGGGGGCGACGATCTCTACCGCGATCCGAAGCAGCCGGCCGTCGACGCGCCCGCGCAACTGCCGCCGGCCATGGTCGAACGGGTCGCCGAGATCGTCGACGCGATCCGCTGGCGCAAGCGCGACGTCGCCGAATTTCTCGGCTGCTATCTGAGCGAGCCCAAATCGAACGTCGTTTTCGACGCGCCGGAGCGTCCGCTGTCCGAGGCCGCGTTCGTCACGCAAGCGTCCCGCCGTGGCGTGAGTCTCGACAGAAGGGCCGCATTGATGTATAACGCGCGCTCGTACTTCATTAATGGCGAGGAAGGACCGCTCGAGCAAGCCGATGAATGGCTGCCCGAACTGGCCAATCACCGCCAGATGGAGGCGAAACGGTTTGTAACACTATCCCGGGTTCCCTCGATGACAGCCTTGTTGCACGAGTGGTATCGTGCGGGCTGGATACGGGTCGGAAGCCGGAATTAGTGTGAGTCGCCCCGTATGCCCGTCCAGATCAAATTCTGTATGGGAAAGACAACGTATTGACCCCGCATTTGTCGACGGTCGATAGGAAAGTGCATATAATTTCCGCCCAAGCCGTAGGGAAGATTCACGCTCTAGAAGTGCGTCTCCACCAGCGGCCCAGGTCGGTGTTGGAGCACATTACCGGTATTGTTTCGCGCTGTTGCTTACCTTTAACCATAAAAGGACGTGATCATGAAGAAATCCCTCCTCGTAGCTTCCCTGTTGGCTGCTGTTGCACTGGCTGCTTGCAACAAGAGCGCTGATCAAGCTGCTTCGTCGGCTGCAAGCGACGCTTCGGCTGCTGCTTCGTCGGCTGCTTCGGCAGTTGCTGGTGCTGCGAGCGACGCTTCGGCTGCTGCTTCGTCGGCAACGGCTGCTGCGAGCGACGCTGCTGCTGCAGTGGCGTCGGCTGCTTCGGCAGCGACGGCTGCTCCGGCTTCGGGCGCAAGCCAGTAAGCCTTCAGCATTAGCTGAAAAAAAACCGGCCCGAGGGCCGGTTTTTTTACGTCTGTCGCTTTCGAATCGAGCGGCCGCCAGCCGCCTGGAGCCGCCGCAGCGGCCCTGCCCCGCTCATCCGAGCATCAGCCAGTCGAAGCCCGCGTCCTGCGAGGCCACGATCACGTCTTCCCCGTCCGTCCCGAGTACGCCGCCAAACGCCCGGCGAGCCAGTTCCGGCAGGTTGTTCTGCTGGCTCAGATGAGCCGCGACCAGATGCTGGAGACGGCTGCGTTCGAGCGACGCGAGGATGTCGGCCGCCGCGTCGTTGCTCAGGTGGCCATGGTTGCCGCCGATCCGCGCCTTCAGCGACTGCGGATAGCGGCTGGCGGCGAGCATCGCGGTATCGTGGTTGGATTCGAGCACGAGCGCGTCGCAGCCGCTCAGGACGGCCGTGATGTGCGGCGTGGCCATCCCGACGTCCGTCAGCACGCCGAGCCGGCGGCTTCCGTCCGTGAAGACGAACTGGAGCGGTTCCCGCGCATCGTGGGGGACCGTATAGGGCATCACGGCCAGATCGCGTATCGCGGCCGTCTCGTCGCCCCATAGCACGTGGAGATCGACATCGGCCTCGTCCGCGCCGACCGCGCGCGCGGTGCCCCAGCTCATGTAGAGCGGCAGCGAGGCACGGCGCGCGAGCGTCAGCGCACTGCCGACGTGGTCGCTGTGTTCATGGGTGATGAGAATCGCATCGAGATCGGCGATGCAGAGATTCAGTCGGCCGAGCCGGCGCTCGACCTCCTTGGCGGAAAAGCCGCAGTCGAGCAGCACGCGCGTGGTCGTCGTGCCGCTCGAGGCCTCGACGACGAGCGCGTTGCCTTCGCTGCCGCTTCCGAGGCTGGAGAATCGCACGCGCTCAGTTCAGCTGCGCGTGCAGCAGCGAAATGAGCCGCTGCGCGTCCGACGAGTTGTCGACCTGGCCGTTCGCGCCGACCACCGCGACCTGCGTACCGCCATTGCCCTGCGAACGCACGTTGATCAGATATTCCTTGCCGGGCTTGGCCGCCGACGGGCCGCCGTAGAACAGCTTGCCGAACAGGCCGTCACGCTTGAGCTCTTCCATCGAGTTCGCGTAACGCACGGTGTACACGCCCTTCTCGCGGTCGCGATTGTCGACCGTGAAGTTGGTCCGGTCGAGCGCCAGGCCCACGCGCAGCCACGCGCGGTCGAACGACTCGGCCAGTTGCAGCGTCGCTGCGCCGCCGCTCGTGTCGCCGACCTGCGCCGGCGCCGTCGCGGGGCGCGCATCGGTCAGCAACTGCTTCGCCTGTGCGTCGGTCAGGCCGAACTTCTGCATCAGCTTCGACAGGAACACGGCTTCGAGCACCGGGTTGCGCGGACGCTCTTCCCAGCGCGACGACGTGCCGCCCTGCGGGCCGACCATCATTTCTTCCATCGCGCTGTGCGTGATCGAGATGTCGGTATTGCCGTCCGACGTCCGGTTCACGAGCGTGCGGAAGCGGTCGCGCGTACCCGACGAATAGGCGAAATCGATGACCTTGCCGATCGTGCGGCGGAACCAGTCGTCCGGAATGTTCGCGCGGTTCTCGGCCCAGTCGGTGGCCATGATGCCCGTCGACGGCGCATCGGTCTTCAGCGAGAAGCCGTTCTCCTGCCAGAACTCCTTCAGGATCGGCCACAGCTGCTCGGGCGTTCGGCCGTCGACGACGAGCCAGCGGCGGTCACCGTCGCGCTCGATGTGCATGCCGAGCGGATCCTGCGCGCTCGGGATGCCGTCGGTCGCGTTGCCGGCCTGCGTCGTGGCCCGCGGCGGCAGCGTGCCGAGCCCGGCGTTGGTCGGCGGCGCGACGAACTGCTGCGTCGTCGGCACCGGCTTCAGGTCGCTCGGCACCGCGAGCGGCGGCGCCGAGCCGGTATTCTTGTAGTTGACCCGGTCAGGGGCCAGGTAGTCGTTCAGCGTATCGCAGCCAGCGAGCGCGCCCAGCGCCAGCGCCACCACCGACAACTGGATGGCGCGAGAGGAAATGGCGAAACGTTTCATGAAATCCTTCGTCTTGCTAGAACGCTCGTCAGGAGCGGCGCCGGACGGAGCCGGCCGGTGCGGGTTGATCAGGGGTCGAGCCGGCGGCCGCAGGACGCGGCCGCCTGGGCATCAGGCGAGAACGCCGGCCTCGACGAGGGCCGAACGCACGGCATCGTGACAGCGCTCGTCGAGCGCCGTGAGCGGCAGCCGGATGCCGCCCTGCATCTTGCCCATCGCCTGCAGCGCCCATTTCACCGGGATCGGGTTCGCTTCGATGAACAGGTTCTTGTGCAGCGACAGCAGCTTCATGTGCAGCGTGCGGGCCGTCTGCACGTCGCCGGCCAGCGCCGCGCGGCACAGCTCGCTCATCGCGCGCGGCGCGACGTTCGCGGTCACCGAGATGTTGCCGTGGCCGCCGAGCAGCATCAGCGCGATCGCGGTCGGATCGTCGCCGCTGTAGATCGCGAAATGCTTCGGCGCGGCCTTGATCAGGTGCGCGGCGCGATCGATGTTGCCGGTCGCTTCCTTCACGCCGATGATGCCCGGTACCTGCGCGAGGCGCAGCGTCGTCTCGTGCGCCATGTCCGCGACCGTACGGCCCGGCACGTTGTACAGGATCACCGGCAGGTCGACCGCTTCGGCGATCGTGCGGAAGTGGCGGTACATGCCCTCCTGCGTCGGCTTGTTGTAGTACGGCACGACCTGCAGCGTCGCGTCCGCGCCGACCGCCTTCGCGTGCTTCGTCAGCTCGATCGCCTCGGCGGTCGAGTTGCCGCCCGCGCCCGCGATGATCGGGATGCGTTTGCCCGCATGCTCGACCGCCGTGCGGATCATCAGGATGTGCTCTTCGACGCTGAGCGTTGCCGACTCGCCGCTCGTACCGACGACGACGAGCGCATCGGTGCCTTCCGCGATGTGCCAGTCGATCAGTTTGCGAAACGCCGGCAGATCGAGACTGCCGTCTTCGAGCATCGGGGTGACGATCGCGGGGATGCTGCCGCGGATTTGAATGCCGTCTTGGGTGCCGTTAGCCATGAAACGCGATTGAATGTGTACCGGTAAACATTGAGATTGTAGCGGATTAGCCGGGCAGTTCGTAACGTGGAATTCCCGCCCCCGCCTTCGGGGTCGCGCCCTCGCGCACCGCGCAGAGACGCTGGACGAACGCCTCGCGCGGCGCGACGACGAAACCGTCCTCGTACGCGACCACCCGCAGGTGGCCGCGCACGGCGTCCAGCAACTCGCCGGGGGCGAGCAGGAACGCGGGGTTGGACGGTTTTCCGACCGTTTCGTTTCCTTGCGCGAAGGTTTCGTAGATCAGCACGCCGCCCGGCGCCACGGCATCGAGCAGATAGGGCCAGAGCGGGCGATGCAGATAGTTGGTGACGATCACGGCCGCGAACCGCTCGCCGGCCGGCAGCGGCCACGGCGCGCCTTCGAGATCGGCCGCGCGGGCGGCGACGCCGGGAATCGCGCGCAACGCGGCCAGCGCGGCCGGATCGCGGTCGAGCGCGACGACCGGATGCCCGCGCGAAGCGAACCAGCGCGCATGGCGGCCGCCGCCCGCGGCGACGTCGAGCATCGCACCGCCGGCCGGCACGAGCCGCGCCCATTGCGCAACCCAGCGCGACGGCTCGGCCTGGCCGACGTGGCCGCCCGCGGCGGCGATGACGGACTCGCTCATGCGCCGGATCAGTTGTACGACAGGCCCATCGCGTCGCGCACGTCGCGCATCGTTTCCGTCGCGTACTTGCGCGCCTTGTCGCAACCGTCCGCGACGATCGCGCGCAGCAGCGACGGATCGTCCATGTATTTCTGCGCACGCTCGAGCATCGGCTGCTGTTCGCGCAGGATGCCTTCGACGACCGGCTGCTTGCAGTCGAGGCAGCCGATGCCCGCCGAGCGGCAGCCCTTCTGCACCCATTCGTGCGTCGCTTCGTCCGTATAGACCTGGTGAAGCTGCCACACCGGGCACTTGTCGGGATCGCCCGGATCGGTGCGGCGCACGCGTGCGGGGTCGGTCGGCATCGTGCGGACCTTCTTCGTGATCGTCTCGGCGTCTTCACGCAGGCCGATCGTGTTGCCGTACGACTTGGACATCTTCTGCCCGTCGAGGCCCGGCATCCGCGACGCCTCGGTCAGCAGCGCCTGCGGCTCGACCAGGATGATCTTGCGCGCGCCTTCGAGATAGCCGAACAGGCGCTCGCGGTCGCTCATCGACAGGCTTTGCGATTCCTGCAGCATCGCGCGCGCCTGTTCGAGCGCCTCGTCGTCGCCTTCCTGCTGATACGCGTTGCGCAGCTCGTGATAGAGCTTCGCGCGCTTGCCGCCGAGCTTCTTCGCGGCTTCGAGCGCCTTCTCCTCGAAACCGGGCTCGCGGCCGTACAGATAGTTGAAGCGGCGCGCGATCTCGCGCGTCATCTCGACGTGCGGCACCTGGTCCTCGCCGACCGGCACGAGCGAGCCGCGATACAGCAGGATGTCGGCGGCCATCAGCACGGGGTAGCCGAGGAAGCCGTAGGTGGACAGATCCTTGTCCTTCAGCTTCTCCATCTGCTCCTTGTAGGTCGGCACGCGTTCGAGCCAGCCGAGCGGCGTGCTCATGCCGAGCAGCAGCGCGAGTTCCGCATGTTCGGGTACCTTGCTCTGGATGAACAGCGTCGCCTGCCCCGGATCGATGCCGGACGCGAGCCAGTCGATCAGCACGTCCCACACGTTCTTCTCGATGACCTCGGGCGTCTCGTAGTGCGTCGTCAGCGCGTGCCAGTCGACGACGCAGAAGAAGCACGGGTACTCGGACTGCAGCTTCACCCAGTTTTTCAGCACGCCGTGGTAATGACCGAGGTGCAGCGACCCGGTGGGTCGCATGCCGGAGAAAATACGTTCTGGGAACATGATTGTCGTTAGAAAAGCGAGGCGAAGGGAGACAGGATGGCGTTCAGGACGGCATAGCCGACGTTGACGAGCGGACGCAGCCAGAAGTTCGTCAGCACGCCCGTCGTGACGAGCACGAGGACGATGATGAAACCGTACGGCTCGATGCGCGACAACGCGATCGATTGCCTGGTCGGCAGCAACGCCGCCAGGATGCGGCCGCCGTCGAGCGGCGGCAGCGGAAACAGGTTCAGCACGCCGAGCACGAGGTTCGCGCTGACGCCGGCGAACGCCATCCGCGTGAAGAACGGCTCGTCGATGCCGACGGCCGGCAGCACGAGGGTCAGCAGGCCCCAGACCAGTGCCTGCACGAAGTTGCAGGCCGGGCCCGCGAGCGCGACCCACAGGCTGCCCCAGCGCGGATTGCGCAGGTTGCCGAACGACACCGGCACCGGCTTCGCATAGCCGAACAGGAACGCGCCGCCGGTCAGGAAGTACATCGCGAGCGGAATCGCGATCGTGCCGAGCGGGTCGATGTGGCGCATCGGATTGAACGACACGCGCCCCATCGCGTAGGCGGTGTTGTCGCCGAGCAGGCGCGCGGCGTAACCATGCGCGGCCTCGTGCAGCGTGATCGCGAAGATCACGGGCAGCGCGTAGACGGCGATGGTCTGTATCAGGGAAGCATCCATATCGCGTTATTGTAACAAGCGCACTCGCGCAAAAACGGCACGGCGCGTCATGCGGCCGAGAGTCCGAACGGTTCGAGCGCGCCGCGGCCCGCGCGGACGAGTTCGGGCGCATCGCCGGTCAGGTCGATCACCGTCGACGGTTCGCGCGGACACGCGCCGCCGTCGATCACGAGATCGACCTGTTTCTCCAGCCGCGTGCGGATTTCTTCGGGATCGTTCAGCGGTTCGTCGTCCGGCGGCAGGATCAGCGTCGTGCCGAGCAACGGCTGGCCAAGCGACTCCAGCAGCGCGAGCGTGATCGCGTGATCGGGCACGCGCAGCCCGATCGTCTTGCGCGACGGGTGCGACAACCGGCGCGGCACTTCCTTCGTCGCCTGCAGGATGAACACGTACGGGCCCGGCGTCACCGACTTGATCTGCCGGTACTGGCGGTTGTCGACCATCGCGAAGTTGGCGAGCTCGGACAGGTCGCGCACGAGCAGCGACAGGTGCTGCTTCTCGTCGAGGCCGCGAATCCGGCGCACGCGCTCGACCGCATCCTTGTCGTCGAGATGGCACGCGAGCGCATAGCTCGAATCGGTCGGCATCGCGATCACGCCGCCCTTGCTGACGATCTCCGCCGCCTGCTTGATCAGGCGCGGCTGCGGATTATCCGGATGAATCCTGAAGAACTGGGACATGGGGACACGTAAAGAGGGAGAAGTCGGATGCGCGCCTCGGCGGCAACGCGGGCGGCCCGAAGCCGCCGGGCGTCAGAGCCAGCGCTCCCAGACCGGCGTCAGGTCGGGCGGCAACGGCGGCAGGCCGCCGAGCTCGATGCGGCCCTCGCCCGGCGCGTGGAAATCCGAGCCGCGCGACACTTCGAAGCCGAAGCGGCGCGCAACGTCCGCGTATTCGCGGTACTGGTCGGGCGTGTGACTGCCCGTGATGACCTCGATCGCGCGGCCGCCGAGATCGATGAACTCGCCGAAGAACGCGTCGAATTCGACCGGCGTATAGCGATAGCGGCCCGGATGCGCGACCACCGCTTCGCCGCCTGCCGCGCGGATCCAGCCGACCGCGTCGGACAGGGACGCCCAGCGATGCGGGACGAAGCCGGGCTTGCCGTCGCCGAGCAGGCGGTCGAACACGTCGGACGTCGATTCGGCGTGGCCGTTCTCGACGAGAAAGCGCGCGAAGTGCGTGCGCGAGATCAGATCGGGATTCGATACGTATTTCAGCGCGCCTTCGTACGCGTCGGGAATACCGAGCGTCGCGAGCTGCTCCGCGATCGCCAGCGCGCGCGCCGCGCGGCCGTGGCGCGTGCGGTACAGGCCGTCGACCAGCACCGGATTGGCGGGATCGATGTGCAGACCGACGATGTGCACGGTGCGCGAGGCCCACGTGACGGAAATCTCGACGCCGCTCAGGTAGCGCATGCCGAGCGCTTCCGCCTCGCTGCGCGCCGCCGCCTGGCCGCCGATCTCGTCGTGGTCGGTCAGCGCCCACAGGGTCACGCCGCCCGCATGCGCACGGCGCGCGACGTCGGCGGGCGACAGCAACCCGTCGGAAACATTGGAATGGCAGTGGAGATCGGCGTTCATCGTAGGCATGGCAGGTAAGGCCTCATTCTACTGCAACGCGGCAATTGCGCCGCCCGCCTGCCGCGCCGACGGCGCCACGCGCCTACGCGCAGAACGCCTCGATCAGCGACGCGATCTGCTCGGGCTGGTCGTGATGCACCATGTGGCCGGCATCCTCGACGAGTTTCTCGCGCCAGTCGGGGAATGCGTTGAAGCGCGCCTTGAATTCAGGCAGCGGGATGTCGCCGGCGAGATGCGCGAGCGTCGGCGAATTGACGGCCTCGACGTGCAGCACCTTCGCGCGCACCTGCTTCCAGATGGCCATCACTTCGTCGAGCCGGTACAGCAGCGGGCCCGGCATCTTGTGCGCCGGGTCGGCGAGCAGGTGGTAGAGGCCGTCGTCGCCGCGTTTCGACCAGTGCGCGGCGAGAAACGCGGCGCGGCGCGGGTCGAGCCGCGGATTGGTCTTGATCAGGCGCGCCGCCACGTCGTCGAGGGATGCGTACGGCCGCAGCGCGGGTGGCTCGCGCAGCTCGTCGAGCCAGCCGCGCAGCCGGCGCGGCGCCTGTTCGGCGCGGGCCGGCGCGAGCCCGAACCCTTCGAGGTCGACCACGCGCCGCACCCGTTCCGGCCGTGCGCCGGCATACAGGCACACGACGTTCGCGCCCATGCTGTGCCCGACCAGATTGACCTCGCCGGTCGGCGCATAGCGCTCGACGAGCGCATCGAGATCGCCCAGGTACTCGTGGAACCAGTAGTGGCCGCCGCCCTGCCGCGCGACCGGCCAGTCGGACAGCCCGAAGCCGCGCGCGTCCGGCGCGATCACCTGCCAGTCGCCCGCCAGCGCATCGACGACGAACTGGAACGACGCCGCGACGTCCATCCAGCCGTGCAGCATGAACAGCGTCGGCGCGTCGGGCCGGCCCCAGCGCCGCACATGCAGCCGGACGCCGCGCACCGTGACGAAATCGGAAACAGAACTCGTGGCACTCATTGCAGCCGCCAAAAAAAGAATGATCGTTCGATTATAGCGGCGACGCCTTGGTTCCGGCGATCGGCAATCGAGCTACCGCTCTAGCGGCAAGGTCGTTCCAGGGCCGGCCGGCAGGACACCATCGATCGGGCGCGCGAGTCGGCCGGCGGTCGCCCGGGACGCAGCCGAACGTGATCCGGCTAATGCGCGGGGCGTTCGTCCGCCGCGTCCTGCGCGGCCAGTTCGTCGAGTTCGGCCTGCTCGAAGCCGGCATCGCGCCGCGCATCGAAATTGAACGGGCCGCGCAGCCGCGGCGCGTGGTATCGCTCGGCGAGCTGCCGATAAGTCGGCACGGGATCGCGGCCGGCTGCATCGCACAAATGGCGGAACCAGCGGTTGCCGACCGCGACATGGCCGATTTCGTCGCGCAGGATCACGTCGAGGATCGCGGCCGACGCATCGTCGCCCGCCTGCACGAGCCGCGCGCGGATCGGCGGCGACGCGTCGAGCCCGCGGGCCTCGAGCGTCCGCGGCACGAGCGCCATGCGCGCCAGCACGTCGTCCTTGGTCCGCTCGCACATCTCCCACAGCCCGTTGTGCGCGGGAAAATCGCCGTAGGCGTGCCCGAATGCCGCGAGCCGGTCGGACAGCAGCGTGAAGTGATAGGCCTCCTCGGCCGCGACCTTCAGCCAGTCGGCATAGAACGCGTCCGGCAGGCCCGCGAAGCGCCAGACCGCGTCGAGCGCCAGATTGATCGCATTGAATTCGATATGGGCGAGCGCGTGCAGCAGCACGGCGCGCCCTTGCGGCGAGCGCATGCTGCGCCGCTCGAGCTGACGCGGCTCGACGAGCGGCGGCCGCGCCGGGCGCCCAGGCAGATCGGCCGGTTCGCGCAGTTGAAGCGACGGCGCGATCGCGGCCTGCCCGGCCCGCAGCGCATCGTGCAGCGCGCGTACCTGCGCGGCCTTGGCCGCCGGCTCGGTCACGCGCAGCGCATCGAGCGCCACGCTGCGCACACAGGCCAGCGTCTGGCCGAAAGAAGAAGACGCGATGCTCATAAACGGGGACACCTTGCGTACGCATCGCGGGAGCACAGGCACGCGACGGTTTACAATATGCGTTTGTTCCGCGGCGCCACGCGCCGGGCAAACCGGACGCGCCATTCTACCGGCGCCCATCATCGAAGAGACAAGGAGACTCCGTGACGATCTACAAGCTGGGCGAGACGGCCCCGACGATCCACGAAAGCGTATTCGTCGCCGATACGGCAGCCATCATCGGCAAGGTCGTGCTCGCGGAAAACGCGAGCGTGTGGTTCGGCGCGACGATTCGCGGCGACAACGAGACGATTACGGTGGGCGCCGGCAGCAACGTCCAGGAAGGCGCGGTTCTGCATACCGACCCGGGGTTTCCGCTGACGATTGCCGAAAACGTGACGATCGGGCACCAGGCCATGCTGCACGGCTGCACGATCGGCGAAGGTTCGCTGATCGGGATTCAGGCGGTGGTCTTGAATGGAGCGGTCATCGGCCGCAACTGTCTGGTTGGTGCCGGCGCGGTCGTGACGGAAGGCAAGACGTTCCCGGACAACTCGCTGATTCTCGGCGCACCGGCGAAAGTCGTGCGCGAGCTGTCGGCCGAAGACGTCGCGCGGCTGCGCGCGAACGCGAAGACGTATGTCGAGCGACGCGCGCATTTCAAGGAGCAACTCGTGCGGATCGGGTGATTCGCACGGATTTCAAGGAAGAAGAGTGAGCGACCAGTTACAGAAATTCATGTTCAATGCGGCGCCCGTGCGCGGCGAGATCGTTTCGCTGCGCAACACGTGGCAGGAAGTGCTCGCCCGCCGCGACTACCCTGCCCCCGTGCGCACGGTGCTCGGCGAGATGATGGCCGCGTGCGCGCTGCTGTCCGCGAACCTGAAATTTCACGGCACCCTGATCATGCAGATCTTCGGCGACGGGCCGGTCCAGATGCTGGTCGTCCAGTGCGGGTCCGATCTGTCGATGCGGGCCACCGCGAAGTTCTCGGGCGACGCCGCGCAGACGATCGGCGACGACACGAGTTTCGCGACGCTCGTCAACGCGAGCGGCCACGGCCGCTGCGTGATCACGCTCGACCCGGCCGACAAATTGCCGGGCCAGCAGCCGTACCAGGGCATCGTGCCGCTGAACGGCGTCGACGGCCCGCTCGAATCGGTGTCGCAGGTACTCGAGCACTACATGCATCACTCGGAGCAGCTCGACACGCGGCTGTGGCTCGCGGCCGATCGCGACCGCGCGGTCGGCATGCTGCTGCAGAAGCTGCCGGGCGACGGCGGGATCGTGCCGCGCAACGCCGAAACCGATATCGACACGTGGGAGCGCGTGTGCACGCTCGGCGGCACGCTGTCCGCGAAGGAACTGCTCGAGGTCGAACCGGAAGTCGTGTTCCGCCGGCTGTTCTGGCAGGAAAACGTGCAGCACTTCGAACCGGCCGGCACGCGCTTCCAGTGTTCGTGCTCGCGCGAGAAGGTCGGTGCGATGCTGCGCATGCTCGGTCGCGAAGAAGTCGACAGCGTGATCGTCGAGCGCGGCCACGTCGAGATCCACTGCGAGTTCTGTAACCAGCGCTACGAGTTCGATCCGGTCGACGTCGCGCAACTGTTCGCGGCGCCCGGTGTCGAAACCGGCATCGCACCCGCGACCGGCCAGCGTCACTGAGCCGTGCGCTCGTGCCCGCCACCGGCGCGGCACGGGCGCATAATGACGCACGAGCGCCGCATGCGCGGCTCAGGCGCCGGAGGCCCTGCCTCCCATGCCAGTCGCTTTCCACGGTCGGCGCGCCGCAGGAGAAACACATGAATCGCCGCCCCTTCGGGACCATCCGCACCATCGCCCTGACGAGCATGACCGCCGGCACGCTCGCGCTTGCCGGCTGCGCGATGCCGCCGCCGACCTCCACGATCCTGAGCCGCCTGCCCGAACCGGGCGCGTCGGGCGGCCAGCCGCCCGTGCTGTCGAGCGCCGAACGCAAGCGCTACGACGAGATCGACCAGCAGGTCCTGCGCGAGCAGAACAGCGCGATGGCGGCCGAAGCAGCCGCGCGCGCGTGGGCCTATTACTCGCCGCCGCCCGTGACGGTCTATGGCGGGTACTACAGCGGAGGATGGGGCAATCGCTGGGGCACGGGCGTCGGTTACGGCTATCCGGGCTGGTGGTGGTGAGCAGGGATCGCCCGACCGATTGACGACTGGCAGGAAATAAAAAAGCGCGGCATTTCCCGCGCTTTTTCAATGGATTCGACGTATCGCGCTCAGTGATGCGCCGCCTTGCCCTTGTCGCCGCCATGATGGCGCGACGGCTTCGCGATCGACTGCGGATTCGGCACGACCCGCACGGGCGCCGCGGAGACGGTGCCGCGCGTCGACGTATTCGACGGCGTGTTGTTCAGCGGCCCCGCAGGCGCGTTCGGCGACACGAACTGCACGAATACCTCGCCGTCCTTCACCATGCCCATCTCGTAGCGCGCACGCTCCTCGATCGCCGCGGTGCCGCTCTGCAGATCCTGCACTTCGCCGGCGGTGCGCTCGTTACGCAGCTTCTCGTCCGCGTTCTTCTGAAGCTGGTCGTCGAGCTGCTGACGCAATTCGTGCACCCGCAGCCAGCCGCCGTGTCCCCACCATAGGGGGTACTGAATGAGCGCCAGCAAGGCAATCAGGACGACAGTGACAAGCCGCATGTAAGAGACGCAGATATAAGAAGCGCCGCTCCGCGCACAGGCACAGAGCGGCGTCGAGATGACGAACCCGATAGTAGCGCGTTAGCGCAGGTTATAGAAAGCCGATTTACCCGGGTAGCTCGCGATGTCGCCGAGATCTTCCTCGATACGCAGCAGCTGGTTGTACTTCGAGATGCGGTCGCTGCGCGACAGCGAACCCGTCTTGATCTGACCGGCGTTCAGGCCGACCGCGATGTCCGCGATCGTCGAATCTTCCGTTTCGCCCGAGCGATGCGAAATCACGGCCGTGTAGCCCGCGCGCTTCGCCATTTCGATCGCCGCGAACGTTTCGGTCAGCGTACCAATCTGGTTGATCTTGATGAGGATCGAGTTCGCGATGCCCTTCTCGATGCCTTCCTTCAGGATGCGCGTGTTCGTGACGAACAGATCGTCGCCGACGAGCTGCACCTTCTTGCCGAGGCGCTCGGTCAGCAGCTTCCAGCCGTCCCAGTCGCTTTCGTGCATGCCGTCCTCGATCGACACGATCGGGAACTTGTCGGCGAGCGTCGCGAGGTAGTCGGTGAATTCGGCCGACGACAGTTGCAGGCCTTCGCCCGCGAGCTGGTACTTGCCGTCGTGGTAGAACTCGGATGCCGCACAGTCGAGCGCGAGCAGCACGTCTTCGCCCGCACGGTAGCCTGCCTTCTCGATCGCCTGCAGGATCGTCGACAGGCACTCGTCGTTGCTGCCGAAGTTCGGTGCGAAACCGCCTTCGTCGCCGACGGCCGTGCTCATGCCGCGGTCGCTCAGGATCTTCTTCAGCGCGTGGAACACTTCCGCGCCGCAACGCAGCGCTTCACGGAACGTCGGCTGGCTGACCGGGACGATCATGAATTCCTGGATGTCCAGGCTGTTGTTCGCGTGCGCGCCGCCGTTGACGATGTTCATCATCGGCACCGGCAGTTGCATCGCGCCCGAACCGCCGAAGTAACGGTACAGCGGCAGGCCGGCTTCTTCAGCGGCGGCCTTCGCGACGGCCATCGACACGGCCAGCATCGCGTTCGCGCCGAGGCGCGACTTGTTGTCGGTGCCGTCCAGCTCGAGCAGGGTCTTGTCGAGGAACGCCTGTTCCGACGCGTCGAGGCCCATGATGGCTTCGGAGATTTCGGTGTTGATGTGCTCGACCGCCTTCAGCACGCCCTTGCCGTTGTAGCGGCCGGCTTCGCCGTCGCGCAGTTCGATCGCCTCACGCGAGCCGGTGGACGCGCCCGACGGCACCGCCGCGCGGCCCATCGTGCCCGATTCGAGCAGCACGTCGCATTCGACGGTGGGGTTGCCGCGCGAATCCAGGATCTCGCGGCCGATGATATCTACGATTGCACTCATGGGTTTCCTCTGAGAATGACGATGGATTCTTTCAAACTGCGACGGCGTGCGCGCCGGAACCGCTTTCGCTACAGACGCGCGAAGCCGTCGCAAGGTTCATTCGATCTTTAATTGAAATCGTTTTCCAGGAACGGGTTGCGCTTCACCGCCTGGTCGAGCGTGACGAGCGTCTCCAGCAACGCGCTCATCCGGTTCAGCGGCACCGCGTTCGGGCCGTCCGATTTCGCCTCGGCCGGATTCGGATGCGTTTCCATGAACAGACCCGCGACGCCCGTCGCGACCGCCGCACGTGCGAGCACCGGCACGAATTCGCGCTGGCCGCCCGAGCTCGTGCCCTGTCCACCCGGCAACTGCACCGAGTGGGTCGCGTCGAATACGACCGGCGCGTTCGTCTCGCGCATGATCGCGAGCGAACGCATGTCCGACACGAGATTGTTGTAGCCGAACGAGACGCCGCGCTCGCACGCCATGAAGCGGTCTTCCGACAGCCCCGCGTCGCGTGCGGCGTCGCGCGCCTTGTCGATCACGTTCTTCATGTCGTGCGGCGCGAGGAACTGGCCCTTCTTGATGTTGACGGGCTTGCCCGAGCGCGCGCACGCATGGATGAAATCGGTCTGACGGCACAGGAACGCCGGCGTCTGCAGCACGTCGACGACCGATGCGACCTGCTCGATCTCGTCGATCGAATGCACGTCGGTCAGCACCGGCAGGCCGAGCTGGCGCTTCACCTCGGACAGGATCCGCAGGCCCTCGTCCATTCCGAGGCCGCGAAACGATTTGCCCGAGCTGCGGTTTGCCTTGTCGTAGGACGACTTGTAGATGAACGGAACGTTCAGCTTCTCGCAGATCTCCTTCAGGCGGCCGGCCGTGTCGATCGTCATTTGCTCCGATTCGACGACGCAGGTACCCGCGATCAGGAAGAAAGGCTTGTCGAGACCGACCTCGAAATCGCACAGCTTCATGCTTGCACTCCGCGCGCTTGCTTGTTGGCGAGCGCGGCTTCGACGAACGACTTGAACAGCGGATGACCGTCACGCGGCGTGGACGTGAATTCCGGGTGGAACTGGACGCCGACGAACCACGGGTGCATCGAACGCGGCAGCTCCATCATTTCCGGCAGATCCTCGCTCGGGGTACGGGCGCTGATGATAAGGCCGCCGGCTTCGAGCTGGGGCACGAAGCGGTTATTGACTTCATAACGGTGGCGATGGCGCTCGTTCACGTCCTTGCCGTAGATTTCTTCCGCCATCGTGCCCGGCTTGATCGGGCAGCGCTGCGAACCCAGGCGCATCGTGCCGCCGAGGTCGGATTCCTCGGTACGCGTCTCGACCTTGCCTTCGCGGTCGTACCATTCGGTGATCAGCGCGACCACGCGCTCCGGCGTGTCCGGATCGAATTCCGTGCTGTTCGCCTGCTTCAGGCCGCCGACGTCGCGCGCGAATTCGATCACCGCGAGCTGCATGCCGAGGCAGATGCCGAGATACGGCACCTTCGACTCGCGCGCATAGCGGATCGCCGCGATCTTGCCTTCCGTGCCGCGACGGCCGAAACCGCCCGGCACCAGCACGGCGTCGAGATGCTTCAGGCTGTCGACACCGTTCGCCTCGAGCTCTTCCGAATCGATGTACTCGATGTTGACCTTGGTCGACGTGTGGATCGACGCATGGCGCAGCGCCTCGATCAGCGACTTGTACGACTCGGTCAGGTCGACGTACTTGCCGACCATGCCGATCGTCACTTCGTGCTTCGGATGCTCGAGCTTTTCGACGAGCGCCGACCACATGCTCAGGTCGGCGTCCTTCGGCGACAGCTTCAGCTCCTCGCAGATGATCCGGTCGAGGCCCTGGTCGTGCAGCATCTGCGGAATCTTGTAGATGCTGTCGGCGTCCCACACCGAGATCACGGCGTCTTCGGGCACGTTCGAGAACATCGAGATTTTCTTCGATTCGTCGTCGGGGATGCGGCGATCCGCACGGCACAGCAGCACGTGCGGCAGGATGCCGATCTCGCGCAGCTTCTGCACGCTGTGCTGGGTCGGCTTCGTCTTCAGTTCGCCGGCCGTCGCGACGTACGGCACGAGCGTCAGGTGCACGAAGCACGCGCTGTTGCGACCGAGGCGCAGGCTCATCTGGCGCGCGGCCTCGAGGAATGGCAGCGACTCGATGTCGCCGACCGTGCCGCCGATCTCGACGATCGCGACGTCCGGCTCGCCGCAGGTGGCCGATGCCGCCCCGCGCTCGATGAATGCCTGGATTTCGTTCGTGATGTGCGGAATCACCTGCACGGTCTTGCCGAGATAGTCGCCGCGGCGTTCCTTGCGGATCACCGATTCGTAGATCTGGCCGGTCGTGAAGTTGTTGGCCTTGCGCATCTTCGTGCTGATGAAGCGCTCATAGTGGCCGAGGTCGAGGTCGGTCTCCGCTCCGTCTTCCGTCACGAACACTTCGCCGTGCTGGAACGGGCTCATCGTGCCGGGGTCGACGTTGATGTAGGGATCGAGTTTGAGGAGGGTGACTTTCAGACCGCGCGATTCGAGGATCGCGGCGAGAGAGGCGGCGGCAATACCCTTGCCGAGGGAAGAAACTACGCCGCCGGTGACGAAAACATATTTGGTCATCGCTGGATGCTCGCGGGAAAAACGGATTATACCGTAAAGCCCGCCCTTTTCTCAGCAATTGACGCGATGAGACGTGATGATCGCGCCCTTTCGTGCCGCCCCGCGCCAACCGTGCGCGGCGGTGCGAACCGACCGTCCGGTCGGCGCCGCGCGCGTGCGCCGGCGGGCGTTCCGGCCGCCGGACGAGGCGTCAGGCGCGCCTCGCCATCGGCGCGCCGGCCTGCGAGGCGCCACCCTCTTCCGCCTTCAGCGAATTCAGCATCCGCTGCAATGCGCGGGCGGTCTCGATCGGCCGCTCCATCGGGAACAGGTGGCTCCCCTCGAGCCATTCGATGCGTCCGCGCGTCGCGCGGCGCGTCGCTTCGAGTCCGACCTGCCGGACCTCGCGCGAGCGCGTGCCGGCGAGAAAGCCGAGCGGCACCGGCGCGCCGTGCGCGAGCCGCGGGCCGAGCGTGTGCGGCAGCGTCCGGTAGATCAGGTATTCGACCTGACGGTCGAACGCCAGCGCGCGCTCGCCGTCGGCGCCGGCCTGCGGGATCCCGTGGTCGATATAGTCGGCGAGCATCCGCTCGTCCCAGCGCGCGAACGCGGGCTTCTCGCGGAAGTGCCGCCAGACCTCCTCGCGGCTCATCCAGCGCGTGCGCCGGTTGCGCGTCGCCGCGGCCGGCGACAGCCGCTCGTCGAGCCCCGCCCACTGGCTCGCGCGCAGCGCGCCGGCACGCCAGCCCGCGATGATCGGCGAATCGATCATCACGACGCCGCGCACCCATTGCGGCTTCTTCAGCGCGGCCATCAACGACAGGTAGCCGCCGAGCGAATGGCCGACGAGCCAGACCGGGCGCTCGTAGCGGCTGCCGATGTCGTCGAGCAGTTGCTCGACGAGATGCGGCCAGTCGCGCGTCACCGGGTAGCGGCGGTCGTGGCCGATCCGTTCGATGTAGCGCAGCTCGTAGTCGTCGGCCAGTTCGGCGAAGATCGTCCGGTAGGTCGACGCCGGGAAGCCGTTCGCATGCGAGAAGTGGAGGATGTCCTTCAAACGCCGATGTCTCCTTGGTCGACGGGAGCGGTGCTTCGGCACTTGCTCCCGTCCCGTGCTTCGTATTCTGTCGGAACCGTGCTTCGGCACGCTACGCCGGCCCCGGGCTTTCCCCTGACAAGCCGGCCTTCGCCGCGCTTACCGGTCCATCCAGTACCGGCGCCGTTCGTCGCGATAGCGCGCGAATGCAAACCCGCCGCCGGCCGGCGCGACGTCGAATCGCACGGCGCCGTCGCGATCGGTGCGCGGCAACGGAATCCCGCGCGCCTCGTAGCGGGCGAGCACGGTCCGGTGCGGATGCCCGAAACGATTGCGATAGCCTACAGGAAATACCGCGACGCGCGGTCCGACCGAATCGAGGAAAGGCTCGATCGACGACGTGCGGCTGCCGTGGTGAGGAACGACCAGGATCTGCGCGGCCAGCGCGTCGCGCGCATCGGCCACCAGCCGGCGCTCGGCGGCGGCCTCGATGTCGCCCGTCAGCAGCGCCGACGTGCCGCCCGCATCGATGCGCAGCACACACGATTGGCCGTTCGACGAACCCGTGCCCACCCCGCCCGGCGGCCACAGCATCGTGAACACGACGCCGTCCCACGTCCACCGCTGCCCGGTCGCGCACGGCAGCCGATCGGTCACGCCGGCCGCCTGCGCATCGCGCCACAGCCGATGCCGCGGCGCAATGCCGGCCAGCAGCTGGCGCACGTCGGTGGCCGCATAAACGGCCGGTGCGCCGCCCGCATGATCGGCATCCGCATGACTGAGCACGAGCGAATCGATCGTCGCGATGCCGCGCGCCCGCAACGCCGGCGCGACGATCCGCGTACCGGCGTGGGACGACTCCACGCCCGGCCCCGCATCGAACAGCAAGGTCCGCCGCGCGGTTTCGACCAGCACCGCCGCGCCCTGCCCGACGTCGAGCACGGTCAGCCGGAAGCCGCCCGGCGGCGGCGCATCCGGCGCCGGCGCGACGAGCGGCAGCCACGTCAGCGGCGCCGCCCAGCGCAACGGCCAGCCGCGCGGCATCAGCGCCCACGCGACACCCATGCATGCCAGCGCCAGCACCGGCCAGTCGGGCATGCGCAGCCAGAACACGCCGGCCGGCCAATCGGCCAGGTGCCCGAGCAGCGTCATCATCGGTGCGAGCGCCGCATGCGCAAGCCGAAAGGCCGCCGCATCGAGCGGCGGCGGCAGCGCGATGCCGGCCAGCACGACCGGCGTCACGACCGAGCTGACCCACGGAATCGCGAACGCATTGCCGAACGGCCCCGACAGGGAAACCTGCGCGAACCATGCGGCGGTGAGCGGTGCAAGCCCGATCGTCACCGCGTACTGCACGCGCGTCGCCTCGGCGAAGCGGCGCCGGCAGCGCGTCGCCCACGCACGCAACCGGCTCCGCAAGCCGGCCATGCGGCTTTCCGCGCCCGCTTCGTCGATCCCGTCGGCCTCGCGCACCGCGCGCCAGCCGGCAACGGCCAGCAGGATCACCGCGACCGCACCGAACGACAGCCAGAACCCGGCCGACAGCACGGCCCACGGATCGGCGAGCAGCACGCCGCCGAGCGCCACGCACAGCACCGCCGACGTCGGTACGCTGCGGCCGGCCAGATACGCGATGCCGCCGGCCGCGATCATCCACCACGCGCGCTGCGCCGGCACGTTGAAGCCGGCGAGCGCGGCATAGCCCGCCGCGGCGGCCAGCGCGGCAAGCGCGGCCGCGTAAGGCGCCGGCAGCACGAGCGTCGCGGCTCGCCCGCGCCAGCGCACGCGGCGCCAGACCATCGAGACGAGCCAGCCGGCGATCGCGCCGACCAACCCGACGTGGAGACCGGAAATCGCGACCAGATGGCTCGTGCCCGTGTTGCGCAGTACGCGCCAATCGTCGTCGCCGATGCCCGACTGGTCGCCGATCGCCAGCGCGGCGACGATGCCGCGATGCGCCGCATCGGTACCGAGCACCTCGTCGATGCGTGCCCGCAGGACGTCGCGCACCCGATCGATCGCTGCACGCCATCCCGATGCGCGCCCATCGAGCAGGACCGCCCGACGCGGCGCACTGACATAGCCGATCGCCCGGATGCCCGCGGCGAGCCACGCCGCCTCGCTGTCGCGCACGCCGGGATTGGCCTCGGCATGCGGACGCTTGAGACGCACGACGAAATGCCAGCGCTGGGCCGCACGCAAATCGGGAAGCGCATCGCGTGTCGCGGATGCGCCATACGCGCGCCACGACAACCGGATCAATGGCGGAAAACGGGTGAGCCCCGCATCGTTCGATTCGACCGCGAACAGCAGCCGCGCACTTGTCTCGTCGACGACGGGCAGCCCGCGGATCACGCCCGTGACGACGATGTCGCGCCCTTCCCACTCGACGGGCAGACTGTCGCGCAGCCGCCATTCGGCTCGCGCGGCCGCATAGCCGAACCCCGCGACGCCGGCCGCGACCGCGCACAGCATCCATCCGCATGCAACGACCGCACGCGTGCGCCGACGACGCACGCACCACGCGCCCAGCGCCGCGCAGCCCGCGAGCACGGCTGCTCCGATCGTCCATGCGATCGCCCCCGGCAACGCCGCCTGCCGCTGCAGCACGACGACGCCGAGCGCGAACGCGATCCACCACACGCGCATTCCGCCTCCTCGTCGACCCGGCGCCACCCCTGCGAATGCGGTGCCTTCCGGCAACGATTATGCGGACGAAAGTGCGAGTCGCGGCAGCGCGGCGAGCGCGTTAGCCGAAGTGCATAGGGACAATTCGCCGGCATCGAGCCCGCGCAATTCGGCGAGCACGCCGCCGATGCGCGGCACCTGGTCGGGCGTATTGCGGGATTTGTATGCCCATTCGGGCGCGATGTCGGGCGCGTCAGTCTCGACGACGAGCGCGTCGAGCGGCAATTCGGCGGCGAGCCGGCGGATCTGCCGCGCGCGCGTGAAGGTCACGTTGCCGCCGAAGCCGAGATGCAGCCCCTGCGCAAGATACGCTTCGGCCTGCTGGAAACTGCCGTTGAACGCATGCGCGATGCCGCGCCGCACACCGAAACGGCGCAGCCCGGCCAGCACGCGGTCCTGCGACTTGCGCACGTGGCACAGCACCGGCAAATCGAATTCCCGCGCCAGCCTGAGCTGGCCCTGGTAGAAGAACTGCTGCCGGTCTTCGTCGAGGCCCGGCACGAAATAGTCGAGCCCGATCTCGCCGATCGCGACGAAACGCGGATCGTCGAGGCTCGCCTCGATCTCCATGCGCAGCCGGTCGAGATCCGCGTCGCGCGCCTGCGGCGTGTACATCGGATGGATGCCGAGCGCGTACACCGCGCCCGGCGTGCGCTGCGCGAGTTCGCGCACCGTCGTGAAGTTGTCGCGCCCGATGCTCGGAATCACGATGCGCGACACGCCGGCCGCGCGCGCAGCCTGCGCGACCGCGTCGCGGTCGGCGTCGAATTCGGCGGCATCGAGATGGCAGTGCGTGTCGATCCACATGGCAGCGGTCCTGCGCCGTTGCGCCGTGCCGGATGAGCCGGCGGCCGGCCAAGGGCGCGTTCCTTCTTACACCGGCAGCGCCGGCTCCTCGTGCAGCACCCCGTCGCGCAGCCGCATGATGCGGTCGCAGCGCGCGGCGAGATCGGGATCGTGCGTGACGATCACGAAGCTCGTTTCGAGCGTCTCGGACAGTTCGAGCATCAGGTTGAACACCGTGTCGGCCGTCGTGCCGTCGAGGTTGCCGGTCGGCTCGTCGGCGAGCACGCAGGCCGGCTTCGTGACCAGCGCGCGCGCGATCGCGACACGCTGCCGCTCGCCGCCCGACAGCTCGCCCGGCCGGTGCTTCGCACGCGGACCGAGACCGACGCGTTCGAGCATCGTCTGTGCCTGCTCGCGCGCGTCCTCGGTCGTCATCCGGCGGATGCGCAGCGGCATCGCGACGTTGTCGAGCGCCGTGAACTCGGGCAGCAGGTGGTGGAACTGGTAGACGAAGCCGAGCGCGCGGTTGCGCAGTTCGTTGCGCTCGCGCTCGGCGAGTTGCGTAAACGGCTTGCCGAGCAGCGACACTTCGCCGGCGCTCGGCTCGTCGAGCCCGCCCAGCACGTGCAGCAGCGTGCTCTTGCCGGAGCCCGACGCGCCGACGACCGCGAGCTTCTCGCCACGCCGCACCGTCAGCTCGGTGTTGTTGAGCACCTGCACGTTGAAGCCGCCCTGCACGAACGCCTTCGTGATCCCGCGCGCCTGAAGCACGTATTCCTGCATACCTGCCGAATCCTGTTTGTTGTGTTGTCGTGAATCCGCGAATGCGGTCGCGCGGTCATTCATAGCGGAGCGCCTCCGCCGGTTTCACCTTCGCGCCGCGCCAGCTCGGATAGAGTGTGGCGACGGCCGACAGCGCGAACGCGATCAGCCCGATCCGGATCACGTCGCTCGCGACGAGTTCGGATGGCAGCTCGCTGATGAAATACACCGACGGCGGCAGGAACTGCACGCCGAACAGGTGCTCGATCATCGGAATCAGCCACGGGATGCTCCACGCGATCAGGCAGCCGAGCGCGACGCCGGACGCGGTGCCGACGAAGCCGATCGTCACGCCCTGCACGACGAAGATCTTCATGATCGACCCCGGCTGCGCGCCGAGCGTGCGCAGGATCGCGATATCGGCCTGCTTGTTGGTCACCGTCATCACGAGCGACGACACGAGGTTGAACGCGGCCACCGCGATGATCAGCGTGAGGATGATGAACATCATCCGCTTCTCGATCTGCACGGCCGAGAACCACGTCTTGTTCTGCTGGGTCCAGTCGCGGATGTACAGGCTGCCCGACAGCGTATGCGACAGCTCGACCGCGACCTGCGGCGCCTTCTGCATGTCGGTGAGCCGCAGCCGCACGCCGGTCGGCGCGCTCATCCGGAACAGCGCCTCGGCGTCGCGGATGTTGATCATCGCGAGCGTGCTGTCGTATTCGTAGTGGCCCGATTCGAACACGCCGACGACCGTGAACTGCTTCAGGCGCGGCATCATGCCGGCCGGCGTGATCGAGCCTTCGGGCGCGACGAGCGTGACCTTGTCGCCGACCGTCACGCCGAGGTTGCCGGCGAGCGCGTCGCCGAGCACGATGCCGAACTGGCCCGGCACGAGCGCGCCGAGCTGGCCGCCCTTCATGTCCTTGCCGATGTCGGACACCTGCGGTTCGAGCGTCGGCTCGACGCCGCGCAGCATCACGCCGCTCACCGCGTCCTGGCGCGTGAGCAGCGCCTGCGCGTCGACGTACGGCGCCGCGCCGATCACCGACGGATTGCGGCGCGCTTCCTGCGCGGTCAGTTGCCAGTCGGGCATCGAACCCGTCGGCGAGAACACCTCGACGTGCGCGAGCACCGACAGCATGCGGTCGCGCACTTCCTTCTGGAAGCCGTTCATCACCGACAGCACGACGATCAGCGCCGCGACGCCGAGCGCGATCCCGAGCATCGAGACGAGCGCGATGAAGGAAATGAAGCCGTTGCCGGTCGTGCGTTTGCCGGCGCGCGTGTAGCGCCAGCCGATCTGCCATTCGTACGGAAGTTTCAAGCGAATCCTTTCTGCTGGTTACGGCGGGATGGCGGCCCGCGGCCGGACCGCCATCCGGCGGCGGCCGCCCGGGCGCGATCGAAAAAACGGTCGCGGGACGCGAACGGGCGGTCAGCCGGCCCGATCACGCGCGCAGTTTGCCATACAATGCGCACCATCATGCACGACCGACGCCTCCATTTTCTCGTTCCGTTCGCGCTGCCGTCCGCGGCCGATGCGGCCTCGTCCCTGCACACGCTCGACAGCCCCGCGCTCCAGAAGTTGCTCGCCCGCGCGAGCCTCGTCGAGCGCGTGGCCGGCGAGGACTTCCAGCGCACGCTGCCGCACGAGCGCTGGCTGGCCAGCCGGTTCGGCGCCACGCACGGCAACGCCGCGGACGAGGCGCCGCTCGCGCCCTACATGCTGCTGGCCGACGGCGGCGATCCCGGCGCGCACGCATGGGCGTGCGTCGAGCCCGTGCACGTCGAAATCGCGCACGATCACCTGGTGCTCGTCGACCCGGCCGCCCTCGCGCTCGACGACGGCGACGCGGCCGCGCTGCTCGCGGTCGCGCGGCCGCTGATCGAGGAGCTGGGCGTGCGGCTGGAAGCGCCGAACCCGGCGCGCTGGTATCTGTCGAGCGATCAGCTCGCGCGCCTCGCCGGCGCTGCGCCGCTGCGCGCCAGCGGCCGCAACATCGAGATCTGGCTGCCGCACGAGGCGCATACGGGCGAGCGCTCGCGGATGTGGATGAAACTGCAGAACGAAGTGCAGATGGCGTGGTTCCAGCATCCGGTGAACGAAGCCCGCGAGGCCCGTGGGCTGCCGGCCGTCAATTCGATCTGGTTCCATGCACAGGGCACGCTGAAGCCGGTCGGCAAGCCGTTCGCGCGCGTGCTGTCCGCGTCGCCCGCCGCGCTCGGCCTCGCGCGCGCCGCGCAAACCGAAGCCGGCAGCCCGCCCGCGACGTTCGGCGCGCTGCCGGCCGCCGACGGCGCGACGCTCATCGAGCTGCCGGCGCTGACCACCCCGTTCATCGAGCAGGACTGGGCGCGCTGGCACGACGGACTCGCCACGCTCGAGCGCGACTGGTTCGCGCCGGCGCTCGCCGCGCTGCAGACCGGCGAGCTGGCGGCCGTCGATTTCACGCTGTGCGGCGACACGAGCTCCGTGACGCTGCACGCGACGCGCGGCGACCTGCGCAAGTTCTGGCGCCGCCGCACGCTCGCCTCCCTGTTCGAATAACCAAGCCAACCCGAATGACCCGGATCGTTACCCGCCCCGTCGCGCCCGCCGACGCCGAAGTGCTCGCGCGCCACGGCCTGCACCCCGTTCTCGCGCGCCTGTACGCTTCGCGCGGCGTGCAGTCGCCCGTCGACATCGAGACCGCGCTCGCACGCCTCGTGCCGCCCACCGAGCTGAAAGGCTGCGCCGATGCGGCGGTGCTGCTCGCCGACGCGCTCGCCGACAAGCGGCGCCTGCTGGTCGTCGCCGACTACGACTGCGACGGCGCGACCGCCTGCGCGGTCGCGGTGCGCGGCCTGCGGATGTTCGGGGCGCAGATCGACTACCTGGTGCCGAACCGCTTCGAATACGGTTACGGCCTCACGCCCGAGATCGTCGAGCTCGCGGCCGCGCGCAAGCCCGACCTGCTGATCACCGTCGACAACGGGATCGCGAGCGTCGCCGGCGTCGAAGCCGCGAACGCGCGCGGCATCGACGTGCTCGTGACCGACCACCACCTGCCCGGCGACGCGCTGCCCGCCGCACGCGCGATCGTCAACCCGAACCAGCCCGGCTGCGCGTTCCCGAGCAAGCACCTCGCCGGCGTCGGCGTGATGTTCTACGTGCTGCTCGCGCTGCGCGCCGAGCTGCGCCGCCGCGGCGCGTTCGCGAGCAAGGAAGCCGAGCCGCGCCTCGACGGCCTGCTCGACCTCGTCGCGCTCGGCACCGTCGCCGACGTCGTGCGGCTCGACGGCAACAACCGCGTGCTCGTCGCGCAGGGGCTGCAGCGCATCCGCAACGGCCGCATGCAGCCGGGCATCGCCGCGCTGTTCCGTGCCGCCGCGCGCGAAGCGCGCACCGCGTCGGGCTTCGATCTCGGCTTCGGCCTCGGCCCGCGCCTGAACGCCGCCGGACGGCTGTCCGACATGTCGCTCGGCATCGAATGCCTGATCACCGACGACATCGGCCGCGCGTGGGATCTCGCGCAGCAGCTCGACGTGATGAACCGCGAGCGCCGCGAAATCGAGGCCGGCATGCAGCAGCAGGCGCTCGCCGATCTCGCCGACGTCGATCCGGCCGACGCATGCACGATCACGCTGTTCAATCCCGAGTGGCACCAGGGCGTGATCGGCATCGTCGCCGGCCGTCTCAAGGAAAAATTCCACCGCCCGTCGTTCACGTTCGCGCACGCCGACGACGACGGCAAGCGGGTCAAGGGGTCCGGCCGGTCGATCGCGGGCTTCCACCTGCGCGACGCGCTTGACCTCGTGTCGAAGCGCGAACCGGACCTGATCGTCGCGTTCGGCGGCCACGCGATGGCGGCCGGCCTCACGCTCGACACCGAAAACGTGCCGCGCTTCGCGGCCGCGTTCGAGGCCGTCGCGCGCGAATGGCTGTCCGACGACGCGCTCGCCCGCGTGATCGAAACCGACGGCGAGCTCGAGGACGCGTACTTCACGCCGCAGTTCGTCGGCCTGCTCGACGAGGCCGTCTGGGGGCAAGGGTTTCCGGCCCCGCTTTTCTCGGGCGAATTCGACATCGTGTCGCAGTCGCTCGTGAAGGAAAAGCACCTGAAGCTGCAGCTTGCGCGCGGCCGCCAGCGCTTCAACGCGATCTGGTTCAACCATACCGAGCCGCTGCCGGCGAGCGCGCTGGTCGCGTACCGGCTCGTCGCCGATACGTGGAACGGCGTCACGCGCGTCCAGTTGATCGTCGAACACGCGGCCGGTTGAGCCCGCCACCCGGCCGCGACGCGCCGCCGCACGCGTGCGCGCCGCGCCGGACGGGGCCGTCGACACGCGTGCAGGCACCGTTTGCGTCACCGGGCAACCCTGCCGATCGGCTATAATTCCGCTTTTTTACGAAGCCGGAACAGCGAACGATCATGGAAGCGGAACGTCTCAACGCGATCGAAAGCTCCCTGCTCGACCTGCGCAATCGCGCGGGCGAGCTTCGGGGGTATCTTTGACTACGACGCCAAAGCTGCGCGTCTGACCGAAGTCAACAAGGAACTCGAAGACCCGAACGTCTGGAACGATTCGAAGAACGCCCAGGCGCTCGGCCGCGAGAAGAAGCTGCTCGAAGGCGTCGTCACGACGCTCACGGCGCTCGATAGCGACCTGCGCGATGCACTCGAGCTGTTCGAGATGGCACGCGAGGAAGGCGACGAGGATACGCTTCTCGCCTCGGAGGACGACGCCGCGAAGCTCGAAGCGCGCGTCGGCGACATCGAGTTCCGCCGGATGTTCTCGAACCCGGCCGATCCGAACAACTGCTTCATCGACATCCAGGCCGGCGCCGGCGGCACCGAGGCATGCGACTGGGCGTCGATGCTGTTGCGCCAGTACCTGCGCTACTGCGAACGCAAGGGCTTCAAGGCCGAAGTGCTCGAGGAGTCCGACGGCGACGTCGCCGGCATCAAGAACGCGACGGTCAAGGTCACGGGCGAATACGCATACGGCTTCCTGCGTACCGAAACGGGCATCCACCGCCTCGTGCGCAAGTCGCCGTTCGACTCGTCGGGCGGCCGCCACACGTCGTTCTCGTCGGTATTCGTCTATCCGGAAATCGACGACTCGATCGAAGTCGAGATCAACCCGGCCGACCTGCGCATCGACACGTACCGCGCATCGGGCGCCGGTGGCCAGCACATCAACAAGACCGACTCCGCGGTGCGGATCACGCACATGCCGACGGGGATCGTCGTGCAGTGCCAGAACGACCGCTCGCAGCACCGCAACCGCGCCGAAGCGATGGCGATGCTGAAGTCGCGCCTGTACGAAGTCGAAATGCGCAAGCGCCAGGCCGAGCAGGACAAGCTCGAATCGAGCAAGACCGATGTGGGCTGGGGCCACCAGATCCGCTCGTACGTGCTCGACCAGAGCCGCGTGAAGGACCTGCGCACGAACGTCGAAATGAGCAACACGCGGGCGGTGCTCGACGGCGACCTCGACGACTTCATCAGCGCGAGCCTCAAACAGGGCGTGTAAGCGCCGCGGCGCGGCCTGCCCGCGCCGCCCTTTCCGTTTGCGTTGCCGCACCCCACTCCGAATTCCGACCATCATGACCGAACCGACCCAAACGCAGCCCGCCGTCACGGCGGACGACAACCAGATCATCGCCGAGCGCCGCGAGAAGCTGCGCGCGTTGCGCGAGCAAGGCGTCGCCTATCCGAACGACTTCCGGCCCGAGCACCACGCAGCCGACCTGCAGGCCAAATTCGCCGATTCGGACAAGGCCGCGCTCGAAGCGAACCCGGTCGAGGTGTCGGTGGCCGGCCGCATGATGCTCAAGCGCGTGATGGGCAAGGCGAGCTTCGCGACGGTGCAGGACGGGTCGGGCCAGATCCAGTTCTTCGTGACGCCGAACGACGTCGGCGCCGACACCTACGACGCGTTCAAGAAGTGGGACCTCGGCGACATCGTCGCCGCGCGCGGCGTGCTGTTCCGCACCAACAAGGGCGAGCTGTCGGTCCAGTGCAAGGAGCTGCGCCTGCTGTCGAAGGCGCTGCGGCCGCTGCCGGACAAGTTCCACGGCCTGTCCGACCAGGAAATGCGCTACCGCCAGCGCTACGTCGACCTGATCGTCACGCCGGAAACGCGCGACACGTTCCGCGCCCGCACGAAGACGATCGCGTCGATCCGCAAGTTCATGGACAACGCCGAGTTCATGGAAGTCGAGACGCCGATGCTGCACCCGATCCCGGGCGGCGCGGCCGCGAAGCCGTTCGTCACGCATCACAATGCGCTCGACATGCAGATGTTCCTGCGCATCGCGCCCGAGCTGTACCTGAAGCGCCTGATCGTCGGCGGCTTCGAGCGCGTGTTCGAGATCAACCGCAATTTCCGGAATGAAGGCGTCTCGCCGCGTCACAACCCGGAATTCACGATGATGGAGTTCTACGCCGCGTACACCGACTACCGCTGGCTGATGGACTTCACCGAGCAATTGATCCGCCAGGCGGCGATCGATGCGCTCGGCACCGCGACGATCCAGTACCAGGGCCGCGAGCTCGACCTCGCGAAGCCGTTCCATCGCCTGACGATCACCCAGGCCATCCAGAAGTACGCACCCGACTACACCGACGGCCAGCTGTCGGACGACGCGTTCCTGCGCACCGAACTGAAGCGCTTCGGCGTCGACGTGTCGCAGCCGGCGTTCCTGAACGCAGGTATCGGCGCGCTGCAGCTCGCGCTGTTCGAGGAAACGGCCGAGGCGCAGCTGTGGGAACCGACGTTCATCATCGACTACCCGATCGAGGTGTCGCCGCTCGCGCGCGCATCGGATACGGTGCCGGGCATCACCGAGCGTTTCGAGCTGTTCATGACCGGCCGCGAGATCGCGAACGGCTTCTCGGAGCTGAACGATCCGGAAGACCAGGCCGCCCGCTTCAAGAAGCAGGTCGAGCAAAAGGATGCGGGTGACGAGGAAGCGATGTTCTTCGACGCCGACTACATCCGTGCGCTCGAATACGGGATGCCTCCGACGGGCGGCTGCGGGATCGGCATCGACCGTCTCGTGATGCTGCTGACCGACAGCCCGACGATCCGCGACGTGCTGCTGTTCCCCCATCTGCGCCGCGAAGACTGACGGCCGCCCCGGCGTGTGCGCCGCGCCCCGTGGCGCGCACGCGTCAGCTTTGTAACGACGCGTAAATCCCGTCAGGCGGCGTCTGCCGGCCTTCGATCCCTCCCCGTTTTATTCCCTCGTCGCGACGCCTTTCTCCGGGTTTTCCCGGAAACGGCCGCCGGCGCCCGGCTGCAATTCGTTACACCTTGATACGGCGCGCCGCTTGGCCGTGGACGACACTCCTGTTGCGTCACCACGCATGACCACGGGACCAGAACGAGGCGCCGGAACGCCGAGTCTGCTCGCTCCCGAGCGTGGGATCCTGTTCCGGCGCAGTGCGCCGATCCGGATCGACCTTGGAGAAAAAAATGGACAACCAGACTCAGACCACGCCGCAAAAGCAACGCCTCCACCCGCTCATCGCCACCGCGGCCGGTGCCGTCATCATCGCCAGCCTCGCGGCGACGGCAGCGATCACGGGCGTATTCCCGAAGGCCAGCAGCAGCAATGAACAGAACGGCCAGACCCAGGCCGCGCTGATCGCGTCGCAACCGGCCGTCGACACGGCCGCGGCCGCCAGCGCCGCGCTGGCCGCGCAAGCGCAGCGGCAGGCAGCGGAACAGGCCGCCGCGCAGCAGAAGGCCGCCGTCGCGCAGGCCGAGCCGAAGCCGGCGCCGCGCCCGGCTGCGCCGCACCGCCGTCATACGACCGCCCCGCAGCCGCCGCAATACGCGCAGCAGCCGTCGGCGCCCGCGCAAGCCTACTGCCAGAGCTGCGGCACGGTGGTCGCGATCACGCAGACGCGTACGCCGGGCCAGAGCTCGGGGATCGGCGCCGTGGGCGGCGCAGCAGCCGGCGGCCTGCTCGGCAACCAGTTCGGCAACGGTAACGGCCGCACCGCGATGACGATCATCGGCGCGCTGGGCGGCGGTCTCGCCGGCAACCAGGTCGAGAAGCAGGTCCGCGCGGAAACCGACTATCAGGTGCAAGTGCAGATGGAAAGCGGCGCGACGCGCACGTTCACGTACCACAACCCGCCGCCGGTCGGCCAGGGCCAGCGCGTGCGGATCGAGAACGGCACGCTGGTCGGCGCGTAAGCACCTGATCGCGTAAGCGCCGGCGCCCTTGCCCGCATGTCGTGCGCGGGCATCCCGCCAAAAACGAAAAACGGCTCGCGAGCAAACGCTCGCGAGCCGTTTTTCATGGGCGCGGCGTGCGCCGTGGCGGCGCATGCCCTGACCGGTCGGTCAGTCTTCGTCGTCGAAATCCGCTTCGTCGATCCAGTGTGCCTGGATCGCCTCGAGGATCTTCTCGCCCGAGTGCGTCGGGTCGTCGGCGAAGCCGTCGAGTTCGAGTACCCACTGGCGCAGGTCGACGAAGTTGACCCGCTGCGGGTCGATGTCCGGGTACTTGTCCGCCAGCGCAATGGCTATTTCACGCGAATCGGTCCATTTCATCGCCTGCCTCCGGTTCCTGTCAGTGATTTTCCTTCGCGTGGTTGATCGAGTACTTCGGAATCTCGACCACCAGGTCCGAATCTTCCTTCACGATCGCCTGGCACGACAGGCGCGACGTCGGCTCGAGGCCCCACGCCTTGTCCAGCAGATCGTCCTCGTCCTCCTCGGACGGCGTCAGATCGTTGAAGCCTTCGCGGATCACCACGTGGCACGTCGTGCATGCGCACGACTTCTCGCATGCATGCTCGATCTCGATCCCGTGATCGAGCAGGTTGTCGCAGATACTCTTGCCGGGCGTCGCGTCGATCACCGCGCCATCCGGGCACAGTTCGACGTGAGGCAGCACCACCAGTTGAGGCATGTCCGTTCCGTCAGTCAGGGTGCGGCGCCACGCGCCGCATGGTTCATCGTCGCGCGGGCCGTTGCCGGCCGATGCGCGGTTCGTGGGTTCAGATCTCGTCGAGCCGGCGGCCCGACAGCGCGCGCTTGATGCTCTTGTCCATCCGGCGCGCCGCGAATTCGTCGGTACCGTCGGCCAGCGCCTTGGTCGCCGCTTCGATCGCATTCGTATCGTCGCCCTGCGCGACCGCGCGCAACGCCACGGCCAGCGCGTCGATCTGCTCGCGCTCGGCGGCATCGAGCAGCTCACCGTCGGCCGCCAGCGCGGCCTGCGTCGCCTCGAGCATCCGCTCGGCCTCGACCTGCGCTTCGCGCAGCGCGCGGGCGCGCATGTCGATTTCGGCGGTCTTGAAGCTATCCTCCAGCATTTTCGCGATGTCGTCGTCGGCGAGGCCGTACGACGGCTTCACGACGACCGATGCCTCGACGCCGGACAACTGCTCGCGTGCAAACACCGACAGCAAGCCGTCCGCGTCGACCTGATAGGTCACGCGAATGCGTGCGGCGCCCGCCGTCATCGGCGGAATGCCGCGCAGCTCGAAGCGCGCGAGCGACCGGCAGTCGGCGACGAGCTCGCGCTCGCCCTGCACGACGTGGATCGCCATCGCGGTCTGGCCGTCCTTGAAGGTCGTGAATTCCTGCGCACGCGCGATCGGAATCGTCGAGTTGCGCGGAATGATCTTCTCGACGAGCCCGCCCATCGTCTCGACACCGAGCGACAGCGGGATCACGTCGAGCAACAGCCAGTCGTCGCCGGTGCCGCGATTGCCCGCGAGCAGGTCGGCCTGGATCGCCGCGCCGAGCGCGACGACCTGATCCGGATCGAGGTTCACGAGCGGCGGCTGGCCGAAATACCTGGCGACCGCGTCGCGGATCACCGGCATGCGCGTCGCGCCGCCCACGAGCACGACACCCTTGATGTCGGCCGGCGTGACCTGCGCATCGCGCAGCGCCTTGCGGGTCGGCGTGAGCGTGCGCTGCACGAGCGGCTCGACGAGCGACGCGAACGTGTCGTGCGAAATCGTCTGCACGAGCCGCGCACCACTCGACAGCGTCACGTCGAGCGCCGCCTGCGGCGCGGACGACAGCGCTTCCTTCAGCACCCGCACACGATCGAGCAGCAGGCGCACGTCCTCGGGCGCGAGCGTCTTCGCGTCGATACCGGCCTGCGCGAGCACGTGAGCGAACAGCGCATGGTCGAAATCGTCGCCGCCGAGCGCCGAATCGCCGCCCGCGGCCAGCACTTCGAACACGCCCTTCGTCAGCTTCAGGATCGACAGGTCGAACGTGCCGCCGCCGAGGTCGTACACCGCGTAAAGGCCTTCGGCCGCGTTGTCGAGACCATAGGCGATCGCGGCGGCGGTCGGTTCGTTCAGCAGGCGCAGCACGTTGAGGCCCGCGAGACGCGCGGCATCCTTGGTTGCCTGGCGCTGCGCGTCGTCGAAGTACGCGGGCACCGTGATCACCGCGCCGACCAGATCGTCGCCGAGCGAATCCTCGGCGCGATGACGCAGCGTCGCGAGAATTTCGGCCGAGACTTCGACCGGGCTCTTCACGCCGTCGATCGTGCGGATCTGCACCATGCCCGGCGCATCGACGAATTCGTACGGCGCGTTCGCCGCGCCTTCGACTTCGGCCTTGCCGCGGCCCATGAAGCGCTTGACCGACACGATCGTGTTGCGCGGATCGGTCGCGGCCTGCTCCTTCGCTTCGTGGCCGATACGGCGGCCGCCCTTCTCGAGGTAACGGACCACCGACGGCAGCAGCACGCGGCCCGCTTCGTCCGGCAGGACTTCAGGCACGCTGTTGCGCACGGCGGCGACGAGCGAGTTCGTCGTGCCGAGGTCGATCCCGACGGCGAGTCGCCGCTGGTGCGGCGCCGGCGCCATGCCCGGTTCGGAAATTTGCAGTAAAGCCATCTTGGTTCGTTCGGGCGCTCGGCCCGTTTGCTGCGCGTGCCGCAAGGCACGCGGTTAAGTTTCGAGACGCTCGATCTGCGCGCCCACTTCCGACGCGACCCGTTCGATGAACATCAGCTGACGCACGGCTTCCGCAGCGGCCTGATCGGCACCGCTGTCGAGCAGCGTGCCGAGGCGCTCGACGCGCACGCGCTTCTCGTCGCGCAACTCGGTGAGCAATGCATCGAGCGCGTCGACGTTGCGGGCGGCCGCGGCATCCTCGATGCCCTCGCGCCACTCCATCTGCTGCATCAGGAATGCAGGTTCCATCGCGGTGTTGTTTTCCGCGCCGATGTCCACGCCGCGCAGCGACAGCAGGTAGGACGCGCGCTTCAGCGGGTCGCGCAGCGTGCGGTATGCCTCGTTCGCGCGGGTGGCCCATTGCATCGCGATGCGCTTTTGCGCATCGCCGGCCGCCGCGAAGCGGTCCGGGTGCACCTGCGTCTGCACCGTCCGGTAGGCGGCGTCGAGCGCCGTCTCGTCGAGCGCGAATTGCGCCGGCAGGTGAAACAGGTCGAAATGGCTGTCTTTGAGCGAAACCATTGTCGCGTTCAATTCCGGTTCGTCGCGCGGCAAACGCCGCACATTAAAAAGGCGGCCCGTGCCGCCTCTTGCCCGCATCGCGCGGAGGGAGCCGCGTCACACGCGGAACGATTCCCCGCACCCGCACTCGTCCTTCACGTTCGGGTTGTTGAACTTGAACCCTTCGTTCAGGCCTTCGCGGGCGAAGTCGAGCTCGGTGCCGTCGATATAGGCGAGGCTCTTCGGATCGACGATCACCTTCACGCCGTGGCTCTCGAACACCTGATCCTCGGGAGCCAGCTCGTCGACATACTCGAGCTTGTACGCGAGCCCCGAGCACCCGGTCGTGCGAACGCCAAGCCGCAGGCCCACCCCCTTGCCGCGACGGACGAGGTATTTCTGGACGTGCTGTGCTGCTTTTTCGGTCAGTGTAATTGCCATGATGTCCTTGCCGCGGCGTGCCACCGGGGCCCGCCGCGTTTCCTTCCTAGCCGCTCTCGATGCCGCTCAGGCTGCTGCCTGATCGCTTTCCTTGGTGTCGTGGCGCTTCTTGTAGTCGGCCACGGCTGCCTTGATCGCGTCTTCCGCGAGGATCGAGCAGTGAATCTTCACCGGCGGCAACGCGAGTTCCTCGGCGATCTGCGTGTTCTTGATCGACAGTGCCTCGTCGAGCGTCTTGCCCTTCACCCATTCGGTGACGAGCGAGCTCGATGCGATCGCCGAACCGCAACCGTAGGTCTTGAACTTCGCGTCTTCGATCACGCCGTCCGCGCCGACGCGAATCTGCAGCTTCATCACGTCGCCGCAAGCCGGCGCGCCGACCATGCCCGTGCCGACCGTGTCGTCGTCCTTCGCGAACGAACCGACGTTGCGCGGGTTTTCGTAGTGATCCAGAACCTTGTTGCTGTAAGACATGACTCAGACTCCTTGACTCGTTACGCTGCGTGCGTCAATCCGCGCGCGGTTGCATTCAATGCGGTATCAGTGTGCGGCCCATTCGATCGTCGACAGATCGATGCCTTCCTGGTGCATTTCCCAGAGCGGCGACAGTTCGCGCAGCTTCGCGATCTTGCTGTTCAGCAGGTCGATCACGAAGTCGACTTCCTGCTCCGTCGTGAAGCGGCCCACCGTGAAGCGGATCGAGCTGTGCGCGAGTTCGTCGTTGCGGCCGAGCGCACGCAGCACGTACGACGGCTCCAGCGACGCCGACGTGCACGCGGAGCCCGACGACACCGCGACGTCCTTGATCGCCATGATCAGCGACTCGCCTTCGACGAAGTTGAAGCTGATGTTCAGGTTGTGCGGGACACGTTGATCCATGTCGCCGTTCACGTAGGTTTCCTCGATCTGCGACAGGCCGCGCAGCAGCTTGTCGCGCAGCATGCGGATGCGCTCGTTCTCGGTCGCCATTTCCTCGCGCGCGATGCGGAACGCTTCGCCCATGCCGACGATCTGGTGCGTCGGCAGCGTGCCCGAACGCATGCCGCGCTCGTGACCGCCGCCGTGCATCTGCGCTTCGATGCGCACGCGCGGCTTGCGACGCACGTACAGCGCGCCGATGCCCTTCGGGCCGTAGGTCTTGTGTGCCGAGAACGACATCAGATCGACCTTCAGCTTCGCGAGGTCGATCACGACCTTGCCGGTCGACTGCGCGGCATCGACGTGGAACACGATGCCCTTCTCGCGGCAGATTTCGCCGATCGTCCCGATGTCCTGAATCACGCCGATCTCGTTGTTCACGTGCATCACCGACACGAGGATCGTGTCCGGGCGCAGCGCGGCCTTGAACACGTCGAGGTCGATCAGGCCGTCATCCTTCACGTCGAGGTAGGTGACGTCGAAACCGTCGCGCTCGAGCTCGCGGCAGGTGTCGAGCACGGCCTTGTGCTCGGTCTTCACCGTGATGATGTGCTTGCCCTTGCCCTTGTAGAAGTTCGCGGCGCCCTTGATCGCGAGGTTGTCCGACTCCGTGGCGCCGGACGTCCAGATGATCTCGCGCGGATCGGCGTTCACGAGTGCGGCCACCTGCTCGCGCGCTTCCTCGACCGCGCGCTCCGCGTCCCAGCCATAGGCATGGCTACGCGACGCCGGGTTGCCGAACTGCTCGCGCAGGTACGGCACCATCTTGTCGACCACGCGCGGATCGACGGGCGTCGTCGCGCTGTAATCCATATAGATGGGCAGGTGGAGAGTCTCTTGGGTCATCTGTCGCTCCGGGTATTCTGTGCAGGGACTATGTGCGTTATGGGGTATGGCGGGCGCCTTCGCGCTCACGAACTCGCGATGTTGAACACCGAATTGGGGCCGAGCGGCATCGTGCGCACGGGCTCGGCCGGTGCGGCGACGGGCTCCGGCGCGCGACGGTCGCGCAGCACCGCCGGGGCGCCCTCGCGTGCGCGCTGCTGATCGACGAGATCCTGCAGCGACACCGAATCGAGGTATTCGACCATCTTCTGGTTCAGCGTCGACCACAGCTCGTGCGTCATGCAATGGCCGTCGGGCTGCTTCGAGCCGTCGCACGTGCCTTTGCCGCCGCACTGCGTGGCGTCAAGCGGTTCATCGACCGCGATGATGATGTCGGCAACGGTGACATCCTGCGCGCGACGCGCGAGGTTGTAGCCGCCGCCCGGGCCGCGCACGGATTCGACGATTTCATGCCTGCGCAGCTTGCCGAACAGCTGTTCGAGATACGAGAGCGAAATCCGCTGGCGCTGGCTGATGCCTGCAAGCGTCACCGGGCCCTGCTCCTGGCGCAGTGCCAAGTCAATCATCGCCGTGACGGCGAAACGGCCTTTGGTGGTGAGTCTCATGGTGTCTAGGGGACTGCAATCTTGACGATTTTGGTCAAGTATAAATATTTGACGTTTTTAGTCAAGTATCCATGTCTTTGAAAGGGTATTCGCAGACCGCTGAATACCGCCCGGTCAGCGCGCCGTGCGTGCGCGCAGCGTCTCCAGCAGCCCCGCGCATGCGCGCTCGACCTGGTCGAGCACCTGCTCGAAGCCCTGCGCGCCGCCGAAATAGGGGTCGGCCACTTCGGTTTCGGTCGCGCCAGGTGCGAATTCCATCAGCAGGCGCACCTTGTCGCGATGCTGCGGCGGACAACGGCGGCGCAGTTCGGCGAGATTCGCTTCGTCCATCGCGAGCAGCAAGTCGAACTGCTCGAAATCCGCCGCGCTCACCTGTCGCGCGCGCAACGCCGACAGATCGTAGCCGCGGCTACGGGCCGCCGCCTGCGCACGCGTATCGGGCGGCTCGCCCACGTGCCAGTCGCCGGTGCCGGCCGAATCGATCGCGATCCGGTCGGCCAGCGCGGCCGCGTCGACCTGGTGGCGCATCACGCCCTCCGCGGTGGGCGAACGGCAGATGTTGCCGAGACAGACGAAACAGATCGCAACGCGGGTCATCGCACTATCGGAAAGCCGCGGCGAGCCGCGTGGGTGAAGAACACGCCATTATACAAAGGGGGCCTAAATCGCGCCGCCGCGCGAAGCGACGGCGCCATGCCTCACAGCGCCTTCGGCGCAGCGAGCACAATGTCGCCGGATGCTGCCGGCAGCGGCTGCGCCGCGTCGCCGACCAGCCCGAACGACACCGCGCGCGCCAGTTCGGCGGACGCCTGGTGAACCTCGAGTGGGCCGCGCGACGGCGCACCGGCCATCGCATGCAGATAGGCAACCGCTGCCAGCGGGACCACGATTGCCAGCGGCCAGTACATCGATATTGTCTTTTTCATGATGCGGACCTCCTTGACCTCGTACCCCGAAACCCAATTCCGGGGACTACAGACGAGATTCTATAGGTCGCATCTATCGAGATAAATATGCAAATAGCGAACGCACTGTTGCTGCCCGCTGAACAGTGTCAGCCGAGATGGCTTTGCGACGCCGCGTACAGCTCGCGGAACGTGCGCCCGGTCGGCGTCGGCATGTCGCGCGTATCCATCCAGCCGCCCATCATCGGCAGGCGCCGCAGCGTGCCGGCGTTGCCGCCCAGCCGCTCGAGGACGCGCACCGCGAGCTTCGTCGTCAGCGCATACAGCATCGGCCGCCGTGCGAAGAAGCCCCACACGGCGAGCCCTGCGCGCTCGCGCCAGGGCCGCAGGTGGCGCTCGACCTGCTTCTCGCGCAGCGTGCGCAGCAGGTGCGACAACGGAATCCCGGCCGGACATACGCTGTCGCATTCGCCGCACAGCGTCGCGGCCTGCGGCAGGTCGAGCGTGCGGTCGAGTCCGACGTAGCTCGGCGTCAGCACCGATCCCATCGGGCCCGGATAGACCCAGCCGTACGCATGACCGCCGACCTTCTGGTACACCGGGCAATGGTTCATGCACGCGCCGCAGCGGATGCAGCGCAGCATCTCCTGGAATTCGCCGCCGATCAGGCCGGTGCGGCCGCCGTCGACGAGCACCACGTAGTTGTGTTCGGGGCCGTCCTCGTCGCCCTGCCCGCGCGGCCCGCTCAGCAGCGAGAAATAGTTCGACGTCTTCTGCCCCGTCGCGGAGCGCGGCAGCAGACGCATCGCGGTCGCGAGATCCTCGAGCGTCGGCAGCACCTTCTCGATGCCCGTCACCGCGACATGCACGCGCGGCATGACCGTGCACATGCCCTCGTTCCCTTCGTTCGTCACGAGCGCGACCGAGCCCGTTTCCGCGATCACGAAGTTGCCGCCCGTCACGCCCATGTCGGCCGACATGAAATGCGGGCGCAGCACCTCGCGCGCCTCGCGCGTCATGTCCGGAATCTCGGTGAGCCGCTCGCGCCGGTGCGTACGCGCGAACAGGTCGGCGATCTCGTCCTTGTCCTTGTGCACGACGGGCGCAATGATGTGGCTGGGCGGCTCGTTGTCGTTGATCTGCAGGATGTATTCGCCGAGGTCCGTCTCGATCGACTGCACGCCCATCTCGGCGAGCACCGCGTTCAGGCGCATTTCCTCCGACACCATCGACTTGGTCTTGATGACCTTCTTCACGCCGTGCCGGCGCGCGATGTCGGCCACGAGCCGCGCGGCGTCCGCGGTCGTTTCGGCGAACAGCACCGTCGTGCCGCGCCGCGTCGCCTCACGCTCGAACGCCTCGAGCCACACGTCGAGATTCTCCAGCGCACGGTTGCGGCGCGCCTTGAGCGCGGCGCGCGTGGCCGGGAAGTCGATCATGGTCATCGCATCGGCGCGCGCGGACACGAACTTCGTCGACAGCTTCTTCAGGTTCTGCTGCAGGCGCTCGTCGGCCAGCTTCTGGCCGGCGCGCGCCTTGAAATGCATCGATTGGACTTGCATCGCGGTATCGGGGAAAAGTGAGCGGAACCGGGCGTCAGACGTCGCCCGCCAGCACCTGCGCGACGTGCAGCACGCGCGTGTCGCGGTCGCCGGTGCGGCGCAACCGCCCTTCGATGTTCAGCATGCAGCCGAGATCGCCGAGCACGACGGCGCCCGCGCCGGACGCGCGCACGTTCGCGCATTTCTCGTCCGCGATGGCCGCCGAGATGTCGCCGTACTTGACCGCGAACGTACCGCCGAAGCCGCAGCAATGCTCGCAGTCCTTCATCTCGGTCACCGCGACGCCGCGCTGCGCGAGCAGCGCGCGCGGCTGCGCCTTCACGCCGAGCTCGCGCAGGCCCGAGCACGCGTCGTGATAGGTGACCGGCCCGGCGAATTCGCCCGGCGCGAGCGACACCTTCGCGACGTTGGCAAGGAAATCGGTCAGCTCGTGGACTTTCTGCTGGAACCGCGTGTAGCGCCCCATCAGCTCGGGATCGTCGCGGAACAGGTCGCCGTAGTGCGTGCGGATCATCCCGCCGCACGAACCCGACGGCGCGACGACGTAATCGAACTGCTCGAACTCGCGCAGCGTCTTTTCAGCGAGGTCGCGCGCGAGCGCGCGGTCGCCCGAGTTGTAGGCCGGCTGGCCGCAGCAGGTCTGCGTGGGCGGCACGATCACCTCGTAGCCGGCGTCGCGAATCAGCTTGAGCGCCGAAAAACCGATTTCGGGGCGCATCAGGTCGACCAGGCAGGTCACGAACAAACCGACTCGCATACGTGCTCCTTCGAGAAAACGGCCCTCATTATCCGACGTTTGGCCAGCAAGACCAACGCCGGCGCGCGCGCAAGCCCCCGGTGCGCGAAGCGAGGACTTCCTCGAACGGCGTTCGCTTTTTTCACAATACGAGATACAATCGGTTCAACACCGCTTGACGCGTCAACCGATTCCTCCCCCGACATGAGCCAACCCAACCCGGATTCAAAAACGTCGATCCAGGTGATCGAACGCATGATGCGGTTGCTGGACGCGCTCGCCGCGCACAGTGACCCGGTCAGCCTGAAGGAACTTGCGCAGCGCACGGAGCTGCACCCGTCGACCGCCCATCGCATCCTCAACGACATGGTGACCTGCCGTCTCGTCGACCGCTCCGACCCCGGTACCTACCGCCTCGGCATGCGGCTGCTCGAGCTCGGCAATCTCGTGAAGGCCCGCCTGTCGGTGCGCGACGCGGCGCTGATGCCGATGCGCGAGTTGCACCGCCTCACCGGGCAGACCGTGAACCTGTCGGTGCGCCAGGGCGACGAGATCGTCTACATCGAGCGTGCGTACTCGGAGCGCTCGGGGATGCAGGTCGTTCGCGCGATCGGCGGCCGCGCCCCGCTGCACCTCACGTCGGTCGGCAAGCTGTTCCTCGCGGCCGACGAAACGTCGCGTGTGCGTGCCTATGCGACGCGCACGGGGCTGTCCGGCCATACCCAGAACAGCATTACCGAGATCTCGAAGCTCGAGCGCGAACTGACCCTCGTCCGCCAGCAATCGTGCGCGCGCGACAACGAGGAACTCGAACTCGGCGTGCGCTGTATCGCCGCCGGCATCTACGACGATTCGGGCAAGCTCGTCGCGGGCCTGTCGCTGTCGGCACCGGCCGACCGCCTGCAGGATGCGTGGCTCGGCCAGTTGAGCCGGACGGCGCTCACCATCTCGGAATCGCTGGGCTACCGGCCGGCGCCCGTGAAGGACGTGGACGGGTTGCAGCGGCAGGCGTAAGCCGCGCCATCGGCCCGGTTCCGACTCCGGTTCCGCCGGACGAAAAAAGCCCCGCGATTGCGGGGCTTTTTCTTTGCGGCGACCGGTACGGCGGCGAACCGCCGCACACGATCAGGTACCGCCGCTCGGCGTGTTGGCCGCCGTCAGGCGCTCGCCGCCGCCGGCATCGAGCCAGTTGCGCAGGCGCGATGCGTCGGCGAAGCGCGAATACTTGCCGAACGAATCGAGCAGCACCATCACCATCGGCCGGCCGTGGATCGTTGCCTGCATCACGAGGCATTCGCCCGCTTCGTTGATGAAGCCCGTCTTCTGCAGGCCGATGTCCCACGAGCCGTTGCCGCGGATCAGCGCGTTGGTGCTGTTGTAGACCAGGTTACGCTTGCCCGTGTACACCTCGTAGGTGCGATCGGTCGAGAACTGGCGGATCATCGGGTACTGGTACGCCGCATTGACCATCTTCACGAGGTCGCGCGCGCTCGACACGTTCGAGCTCGACAGGCCGGTCGAATTCTCAAAGTGCGTATCGGTCATGCCGAGCGACTTCGCCTTCGCGTTCATCGCCGCGATGAACGCCGGACGGCCACCCGGGTAGTAACGCGACAGCGCGGCGGCCGCGCGGTTTTCCGACGCCATCAGCGCGATGTGCAGCATGTCCTCGCGCGACAATACCGAGCCGACCGACAGGCGCGAGCCCGTGCCCTTCTCGTAGTCGCGGTCTTCGTCGGTGACTTCGAGCGGGTCGGTCATCGGCGACTTCGAGTCGAGCACGACCATGGCCGTCATCAGCTTCGAGATCGACGCGATCGGCACGACCGCGTGCGAATTCTTGTCGAACAGCGGCTCGCCGGAATTCTGGTCGACGACGTACGCGACGCTGGAGCGCAGCGCGAGCGCGTCGGGCGTGTCGTGCAGGCCGAATGCCTGGCCGACCGTCGGACGGCGCGGCTGGAACGCGACCTTGCGCACCGCGCCGCGATGGCCGCCATGCACGCCGTTCGCCGCGAGCGTCATGCGCTTTCGCGACGCTTTCGCGCGCGGCGCATCGGCCGCGGCGACCTTCGCGGAGTTGTCGGAGCTCGCCTTGGCCGACTTCTTCTTCGCTGACGAAGCAGGAGCGACGGCTTTTTTCTTGGCGGCTTGGGTCTTCGCAGTGGCGGCGAAGGCGTCAGCAGGCGTGACGGACGCGGTGGTCGCGAGCAACGCGACTGCGACCGACACAGCCGTGCCGAGCGTCATGCTCTGCAACAATCTGCGCGGTGAAAACGATTCGGCTTTCATTGGGGTCTGGACAAAGCGGGCGGGAGGTTTCCGCAAGTGTAGTTAAAGCTGAAAAAAAGAGCAATATTAGGCACTTACCGATCGTCTTTAAACCGGAATGTAAGAGTCGGCCAACCTCCGGCCAATCGACCCTTGCGCACCCATTGAAAAAATCCATGGGATGCCCTGCCCGACAGCGCCCGTCTCCCGATTACACACGGTTAATTGAGATAACGTCACTTCGGAGACGATTTAAAGCGGGGAAAGTACGTATCCGGTGCTCGGCATGCCAAAGGCGCCGGCCTCGACCCGTGGCGGCGGCACGTCGCCACGGCACGCGCATCGAAACGGCGCGTTTTTCGACAGGAACAGAAGGATAACGTTCCATGGGCCTGTCAGGTTTACCTGCGCATGATCATGGTGCGGCGCGCTTGCCCCGCCGCCGTGCGCACCATGTGGGAACGTGCCTGAAACCGATTCCGGACGACCGCGATAACTCGTTGTTTTATCGATAATTTGTCGTGATTGTGCAACGCACAAAAAATACTTGACATCCGTTTTCTCTGCCCTAAAATAGGCCTCATTGCTGCGTTGCACAAAGCACGCGGCGCCGAAGTTCCCCAGTGTAGTGCCCTTTATTTCTGCGATCGACGTGATCGCTTTTCAGGAGCTTGACATGTCCTTGCTGACCCCCGAGCAAATCGCCGCCGCCCAAAAAGCCAACCTCGAAAGCCTGTTCGGTCTGACGACCAAGGCGTTCGAAGGCGTCGAAAAGCTGATCGAACTCAACCTTCAGGTCGTGAAGTCGACGCTGGCCGAGGGCCAGGAAAACGCACAGCGTCTGCTGTCGGTGAAGGACGCGCAGGAACTGATCGCGCTGCAAGCGAGCCTGTCGCAGCCGGTCGCGGAAAAGGTGCTGTCGTACGGCCGTCACCTGTACGAAATCGCATCGTCGACGCAAGCCGAGTTCGCGAAGGTTGCCGAAGCGCAGTTCGAAGAGCAGAACAAGAAGGTCCAGGCACTCGTCGACAACGTCGCGAAGAACGCCCCGGCCGGTTCGGAAACGGCTGTCGCCGCACTGAAGTCGGCACTGAACGCTGCGAACACCACGTACGAAACGGTTCAGAAGGCCACGAAGCAAGCCGTCGAAATCGCCGAAACGAACTTCAACGCTGCTGCTGCCGTCGCAACGAAGGCTGCAACCGCCGCTGCCGCACGTCGTTCGAGCAAGCCGGCCGCGTAAGCGTCCCCTGCTCCTGAAAGAGCCGCGCCCAGCGCGGCTTTTTCGTTTCTGGCGCAAGAACGCGCGCGGGAGCAGCAAACCGCCCGTTCCGATCGATCGCCTGTCGCACGCCGCGCAAAAAAAACGCCGCCGCCCGGTTTGCCCGGGCGGCGGCGTTTTTTTTGGCCGGCACTTGGGGTGCCGGGCCGATCGCGTTACTTCTTGCGCTGCGGCGGCAAGTCGGTACAGACGCCTTCGTACAGCTCGGCGGCCATGCCGACCGATTCGCCGAGCGTCGGGTGCGGATGGATCGTCTTGCCGATGTCTTCCGCGTCCGCGCCCATCTCCACGGCGAGGCACACTTCGCTGATCAGGTCGCCCGCGTTCAGGCCGACGATGGCCCCACCGATCACGCGATGGGTTTCCTCGTCGAAGATCAGCTTCGTGAAGCCTTCGTCGCGGCCGTTCGCGATCGCGCGGCCCGAAGCGGCCCACGGGAACACGGCCTTGCCGTACTTGATGCCCTCGGCCTTGCACTGGTCTTCGGTCTTGCCGGCCCACGCCACTTCCGGATCGGTGTAGGCCACCGACGGGATCTGCAGTGCGTCGAAGTACGCCTTTTCGCCGTGCGCGGCTTCCGCGGCGACGTGGCCTTCATGCACGGCCTTGTGCGCGAGCATCGGCTGGCCGACGATATCGCCGATCGCGAAGATGTGCGGCACGTTCGTGCGCATCTGCTTGTCGACGTCGATGAAGCCGCGATCCGTGACCGCGACGCCGGCCTTGTCGGCACCGATCTTCTTGCCGTTCGGGCTGCGGCCCACCGCGACCAGCACGAGGTCGTAGCGCTGCGCTTCCGCGGGCGCCTTCTCGCCCTCGAACTTCACGTAGATGCCGTCTTCCTTCGCTTCCGCGCCGACCGTCTTGGTCTTCAGCATCACGTTGCCGAAGCGCTTCGCGTTGTACTTTTCCCAGACCTTCACGAGATCGCGGTCGGCGCCCATCATCAGGCCGTCCATCATTTCGACGACGTCGATCTCGGCGCCGAGCGTCGCGTACACCGTCGCCATTTCGAGGCCGATGATGCCGCCGCCGATCACGAGCATGCGTTTGGGCAGCTGGCGCAGTTCGAGCGCGCCCGTCGAATCGACGACACGCGGATCTTCCGGCATGAACGGCAGCTTCACGGCCTGCGAGCCCGCGGCGATGATCGCCTGCTTGAACTTGACGACCTTCTTGCCGTTTTCGCCCTGCACTTCCATGTGATACGGATCGACGAATGCACCGACGCCCGTGACGACTTCAACCTTGCGTGCCTTCGCCATGCCGGCGAGGCCCGTCGTCAGCTTCTTGACGACGCCGCCCTTGAAGTCGCGCAGCTTGTCGAGATCGACCTCCGGCTTGCCGAACGAGATGCCGTGCGACGCGAGCGCCGCGGCTTCGTCGATCACGAGCGCCGTGTGCAGCAGCGCTTTCGACGGGATGCAGCCGACGTTCAGGCACACGCCGCCGAGCGTCGAATAGCGTTCGACGAGCACGGTCTTCATGCCGAGATCGGCTGCGCGGAACGCAGCCGAGTAGCCGCCGGGGCCGGCGCCGAGCACGAGCATGTCGCACTCGATGTCGGCGGCGCCGCCATAGCTGCCGGCTTGCGGCGCGGGTGCCGGAGCGGCCGCGGCCGGAGCCGGCGCAGCCTTCGGCGCTTCGGGCGCTTTCGCGGGTGCGGGTGCGGCTGCGCCTGCCGAGGCTTCGACGATGGCGATGATGGTGCCTTGCGAGACTTTCTCGCCGGCTTTGACCTTGACTTCCTTGACGGTGCCGGCGACGTCGCTGGGCACTTCCATGGAGGCTTTATCGGATTCGAGCGTGATGAGCGTTTGCTCTTTTTCGATCACGTCGCCGGGTTTGACGTTGACTTCGATGACATCGACGCCGCTGAAATCGCCGATATCCGGAACCTTGACTTCGATGAGACTCATGACTGTCCCCTTCTTGATTGACTGCAGACAGAGGGGGAGGAACCCGCGAGAGAACCTGACGACGGCCGGCGAAAGACTGCGAGCTTGGGCAGGACCACCTTTGCCGTCCGCCCAAGGACGCGCCTTTCTTTTGGTTACTTTTCTTTGGAAGACAAAGAAAAGTGACCGCCGCCCCGCGCAGGGGCGACGCTAATAGACCGTTAGCACAACAGGTTCAACGACGACGACGGCGTGGAGAACAACAACAAAAACCAAACCACGCCCCCGCGAGCCCCACCCCGCTCATCAAAGAATGATGCGACGGAAATCCCCGAGCAACGCCCCGAGATACGCATTGAAACGCGCGGCTTCGGCGCCATCGATGACGCGATGGTCATACGACAGCGACAGCGGCAGCATGAGCCGCGGCACGAACTGCTTGCCGTCCCACACCGGCTTCATCTGGCCGCGCGACAACCCGAGGATCGCCACTTCCGGCGCGTTGATGATCGGTGTGAAGTTCGTCCCGCCGATCCCGCCGAGCGACGAAATCGAGAAGCAGCCGCCCTGCATCTGGTCCGGCTTCAGCTTGCCTTCGCGCGCGGCCTTCGACAGGTCGCTCATTTCCTTCGCGATGTCGACGAGGCCCTTCTTGTCCGCATCGCGAATCACCGGCACGACGAGGCCGTTCGGCGTATCGGCCGCGAAACCGACGTGGAAGTACTGCTTGAACACGAGGTTGTCGCCGTCGAGGCTCGCGTTGAAGGTCGGGAATTTCTTCAGCGCGGCGACGACCGCCTTGATCACGAACGCGAGCATCGTGAACTTCACGCCCGCCTTTTCGTGTTCCTTGTTCAACTGGACGCGCAGCGCTTCGAGCTCGGTGATGTCCGCTTCGTCGTTGTTCGTGACGTGCGGGATCATCACCCAGTTGCGATGCAGGTTCGCGCCCGAGATCTTCTTGATGCGCGACAGCGGCTTCGCCTCGAACGGGCCGAACTTCGAGAAGTCGACCTTCGGCCACGGCAGCAGGTTCAGCTCGCCGCCGCCTGCCGGTGCGGCTGCCGCGGCCGGTGCCGCACGCTGGCCCGTCATCACGCCCTTCACGAAGCCCGTGACGTCGTCCTTCGTGATGCGGCCCTTCGGACCCGAGCCCTGCACGCGCGAGACTTCGACGCCGAGTTCACGCGCGAACTTGCGGACCGACGGCGATGCGTGGCTGGCGCGGTATTCGCCGGACGGCGCGGCGGCCGGTGCCGGCGCGGCCTTCGCGGGTGCAGCGGCGGGCGCCGGAGCGGCCGCGGCCGGAGCCGGTGCGCTGGCCTGCGGCGCAGCGGCAGCCGGTGCGCCGGCGGCTTCGAGCAGCACGATCAGCGTGCCTTCCGACACCGAATCGCCCACCTTCACCTTGATGTCCTTCACGACGCCGGCAGCCGGGCTCGGCACGTCCATCGTCGCCTTGTCCGACTCGAGCGTGACGAGCGACTGCTCCTTCTCGACCGTGTCGCCGACCTTCACGCCGATCTCGATCACCGGCACGTCCTTGTAGTCGCCGATGTCGGGCACCTTCACTTCGAGCGTGCCGCCGGACGCTGCCGGTGCGGCAGCGGGCGCCGCGGCGGCCGGTGCCGGCGCTGCTGCCGGTGCCGGAGCGGCGGCCGGAGCCGGAGCCGGAGCCGCGGCCGGTGCAGCCGCGCCGTTCGCCTGGGCGGCCGCGCCGCCTTCGAGCAGGACGATCAGCGAACCTTCCGACACGGAATCGCCGACCTTGACCTTGATTTCCTTCACGACGCCGCCCACCGGGCTCGGCACGTCCATCGTCGCCTTGTCCGACTCGAGCGTGACGAGCGACTGCTCGGGCTCGACCGTATCGCCGACCTTCACGCCGATCTCGATGACCGGCACGTCCTTGTAATCGCCGATATCCGGCACCTTCACTTCGATCGCTTGACTCATCTGTTTCTGTCTCCATGGCTGCGCGCGCTCCTCGCGGGAGCGGCGCGCGGCATCACACGGCGTGTGCGTTAAACGGTCATCGGGTTGGGCTTGGACGGATCGAGGTTGTACTTGGCGATCGCGTCCGCGACCACCTTGCGCTCGATCGTGCCTTCGTCGGCCAGCGCGTTGAGCGCGGCGACGGTGACCCAGTGACGGTCGACCTCGAAGAAGTGACGCAGTTTCTCGCGGGTGTCCGAACGGCCGAAGCCGTCGGTGCCCAGCACGACGAAGCGGCGATCGATCTGGCCGCGGATCTGGTCGACCAGCGCACGGACGTAGTCGGTCGATGCGATGACCGGGCCCTGCGTGTCCTTCAGGCACTTCTGCACGTGCGACAGGCGACGCTCCTCGGTCGGATGGAGCAGGTTCCAGCGCTCGACCTGATGGCCTTCGCGCGCGAGCTCGGTGAAGCTCGGCACGCTCCACAGGTCGGCGGCGACGCCCCAGTCGTTCTTCAGCAGGTCGGCAGCCGCGATCACTTCGTTGAAGATCGTGCCCGCGCCGAGCAGCTGGACGCGCGGCGCCTTCTTGTCGGCGTCGGCCTTCTTGAACGCGTACATGCCCTTGATGATGTCGGCCGCCACGTGCTCGCCCTGCGGAATCGCCGGGTGCTCGTAGTTCTCGTTCATCACCGTGATGTAGTAGTACACGTCTTCCTGGTCCTGCACCATGCGGCGCAGGCCGTCCTGGACGATCACCGCGAGTTCATAGCCGAACGTCGGGTCGTAGCTCACGCAGTTCGGCACCGATGCCGCCCACAGCAGCGAGTGACCGTCTTCGTGTTGCAGGCCTTCGCCGTTCAGCGTCGTACGGCCCGCCGTGCCGCCCAGCAGGAAGCCGCGCGAACGCATGTCGCCCGCGGCCCATGCGAGGTCGCCGATCCGCTGGAAGCCGAACATCGAATAGAAGATGTAGAACGGCACCATGATCTCGCCGTGCGTCGAATACGACGTCGCCGCCGCGATCCAGTCGCACATGCCGCCCGCTTCGTTGATGCCTTCCTGCAGGATCTGGCCCGTCTGCGATTCCTTGTAGAACATCAGCTGGTCGGAATCCTCCGGCACGTACTTCTGGCCTTCCTGGTTCCAGATACCGATCTGGCGGAACAGGCCTTCCATGCCGAACGTACGCGATTCGTCCGGGACGATCGGCACGATGCGCTTGCCGAGCGCCTTGTCCTTCAGGAGGATGTTCAGGATCCGCACGAACGACATCGTCGTCGAGATCTCGCGGCCTTCGCCCGTGCCCTTCAGCAGCGGCTCGAACGCGTCGAGCGCCGGCACCGGCAGCGACGTCGCCTTCTCGCGGCGGTGCGGCAGGTAGCCGCCGAGGTCCATGCGCTTCTGGCGCATGTATTCGAGTTCCTTCGAGCCTTCCTCGAACTTCAGGTACGGCACGTCGGCGATCTGCTCGTCGGTGATCGGCAGGCGGAACTGGTCACGGAACTTCTTCAGTTGCTCGACCGGCAGCTTCTTCTGCTGGTGCGTGATGTTCATCGCCTGGCCCGACTCGCCCATCCCGTAGCCCTTGATGGTCTTCGCGAGGATGACGGTCGGCGCGCCCTTCGTGTTGGTGGCTTCGTGGAACGCCGCGTAGATCTTGTGCGGATCGTGGCCGCCGCGGTTCAGCGCCCAGATGTCGTCGTCCGACCAGTCGGCGACGAGCGCCTTCAGTTCAGGCGTGTTGAAGAAGTGCTCGCGAACGAACGCGCCCGACTCCGACTTGTACGTCTGGTATTCGCCGTCGACGCATTCCATCATCCGGCGCATCAGCGCACCCGTCTTGTCGCGGGCGAACAGCGCATCCCAGCGGCTGCCCCAGATGACCTTGATCACGTTCCAGCCGGCGCCGCGGAATTCCGATTCGAGTTCCTGGATGATCTTGCCGTTGCCGCGCACCGGGCCGTCGAGACGCTGCAGGTTGCAGTTGATCACGAACACGAGGTTGTCGAGCTTCTCGCGGCTCGCCATGCCGATCGCGCCGAGCGATTCCGGCTCGTCCGTCTCGCCGTCGCCGAGGAACGCCCATACCTTGCGGCCTTCCGTCTTCGCGATGCCGCGCGACTCCAGGTACTTCATGAAGCGTGCCTGGTAGATCGCCATGATCGGGCCGAGACCCATCGACACGGTCGGGAACTGCCAGAAGTCCGGCATCAGCCACGGGTGCGGGTACGACGAAATGCCCTTGCCGTCGACTTCCTGGCGGAAGTTGTCGAGCTGCTCTTCCTTCAGGCGGCCGAGCAGGAACGCGCGCGAGTATACGCCCGGCGACGAGTGGCCCTGCACGAACACGAGATCGCCGCCGTGCTGGTCGGACGCCGCGTGCCAGAAGTGGTTGTAGCCGACGTCATAGAGCGTCGCGGCCGACGCGAACGACGCGATGTGGCCGCCGACGTTGGTGTCCTTGCCTGCGCGCAGCACCATCGCCAGCGCGTTCCAGCGCGTGTACGAACGGATGCGGTGCTCGATGTCCTGGTCGCCCGGAATCTTCGCCTGGGCTTCGAGCGGAATCGTGTTGATGTACGGGGTATTGGCGGAGAACGGCAGGTGTTCGCCGTGCATGCGGGCGAATTCGATCTGCTTTTCGATCAGGTAATGCGCACGGCCGGTGCCCACGGAGGAGATCACGCCATCGAGCGACTCGAGCCACTCGACGGTTTCTTGCGGGTCGTCGTCACGTTCGGCGGCGACATATTTCATCACTTCGTTCGGTACAGCGGACATTCTCGTCTCCTGGGTCCTGGAATGTGAGGATCGCTCTCGTGCAGACGTCGCGACGCGGCCGGCTGCGGGCAAGCTCCGACGGATTGTAATGAGCGTGGACGGGCCTGCGCAACAAAATTTTCGAATCGTGAGATCTTTTCTCACCATACGAAATATTGCTGCGCTGCACCTATATTTCAGGGCTCCGCAGCCCGTCTCGTCGGAACAAAACCGTTTCCGTTCAACATATCCGGTATAGGTTTTCCATGTATTGCGCTGCGCTACAATCCTGCCATGTTGACCGATCGGCTTTTCGCACGCTCGGCGCGACCGCCGGGCCCGCCGGCGGAGTCGCAGCCGTCCCGTTGGCACCACGGACCGTGGTGGTCCAACTCCTATTTGCTGACGCCGCTGCTGTCGATCCTGGTGTTCCTCGTCGTGATGAGCCTCATCCTGTGGAGCCTCAACCGGCGCGAACAGCAGCAGCAGGAAGACACCCTCTTTCGCAACGTCGCGTGGGCCCAGCAGCAGATCCGCCTGTCGATGACGGGCGCGCAGGAACAGTTGCAGGCGCTGTCGCGCGACCTCGCATCCGGCCGCCTCGACCAGAACGCGTTCCAGATGGCCGTCGCGGACGTGATGCAGACGCATCCGGAAATCCTCTACCTGAACTGGTACACGGCGCCGGGCGTGCAGCGCTGGCCGGCCGTGCATCCGCCGCTGCTCGGCCAGCGGCTCGCGAAGCCCGGCGACGCGCAGATGCAGGACGCCGTGCGCGGTGCGTACGACGAGGCGCGCAGCACGCGCCGCCAGGCCTATTCGCCGCTGATCTACGACGACTTCGGCAACGGCTTCATCACGTTGCAGACGCCCGTGATGCGCGGCGACCGCGAATATCTCGGCTCGATCGCCGCGGTGTTCTCCGTCGAGGGCATCCTGAAGCACGACATCCCGCAGGAACTGTCGTCGAAGTACAAGATCTCGATCACCGATTCGAACAATCGCGAACTGTCGTCCACGTCGACGCGCCCGCGCCTGCCGCGCGACTCGCACTACGATCTCCCGCTCGACCCGCCCGGCCAGGGGCTGACGGTGCGCGTGTACGCGTTCCCGCAACTCACGAACCTGACCAACAACACGCTCGTGTGGCTGGTCGCCGGCCTGTCCTGCTTCGTGCTGTGGAGCCTCTGGAGCCTGTGGAAGCACACGCGCCAGCGCTTCGAGGCGCAGCAGGCGCTGTATGCGGAAGCGTTCTTCCGCCGCGCGATGGAAAACTCGGTGCTGATCGGCATGCGCGTGCTCGACATGCATGGCCGCATCACGCACGTGAACCCCGCGTTCTGCCGGATGACCGGCTGGGACGAAACCGATCTCGTCGGCAAGGTCGCGCCGTTCCCGTACTGGCCGCGCGACGCATACCCGGAAATGCAGCGCCAGCTCGACATGACGCTGCGCGGCAAGGCGCCGAGCTCGGGCTTCGAGCTGCGCGTGCGGCGCAAGAACGGCACGCTGTTCCATGCGCGCCTGTACGTGTCGCCGCTGATCGACAGTTCGGGCCGCCAGACCGGCTGGATGTCGTCGATGACCGACATCACCGAGCCGAAGCGCGCGCGCGAAGAGCTCGCGGCCGCGCACGAACGCTTCACGACGGTGCTCGAAAGCCTCGACGCCGCGGTGTCGGTGCTCGCCGCCGACGAAGCCGAGCTGCTGTTCGCGAACCGCTACTACCGCCACCTGTTCGGGATTCGCCCGGACGGCCACCTCGAACTGTCCGGCGGCGGCTTCGACCGCGCGCAGGCGTCGTCCGACTCGATCGACATGGTCGACGCGTTCGCGGGCCTGCCGGCCGCCGCGCTGACGAGCAGCACGGCCGATGCGCAGGAAGTGTACGTCGAGAGCATCCAGAAGTGGTTCGAGGTGCGCCGCCAGTACATCCAGTGGGTGGACGGCCATCTCGCGCAGATGCAGATCGCGACCGACATCACGACCCGCAAGAAGGCGCAGGAACTCGCGCACCAGCAGGAAGAAAAGCTGCAGTTCACGAGCCGATTGATGACGATGGGTGAAATGGCGTCGTCGATTGCTCACGAATTGAATCAGCCGCTCGCCGCGATCAACAACTACTGCTCGGGCACGCTCGCGCTCGTGAAGAGCGGCCGCGGCACGCCCGAGACGCTGCAGCCCGCGCTGGAAAAGACCGCGCAGCAGGCGCTGCGCGCCGGGATGATCGTCAAGCGGATCCGCGAATTCGTGAAGCGCAGCGAGCCGAAGCGCCAGCCGGCGCGGGTCGCGGACATCGTCGCCGACGCGGTCGGGCTCGCCGAAATCGAGGCCAGAAAGCGCAGGATACGGATCGTCACGGAAATCCTCGCAAGAATGCCTATTATTTATGTCGACCCCGTGCTGATCGAACAGGTGCTGATGAACCTGATGAAGAACGCAGCCGAGGCGATGGCCGACGTGAAGCCGGCGTCGGTGGACGGCGTGATCCGCGTCGTCGCCGACATCGATGCGGGCTTCGTCGACATCCGTGTGATCGACCAGGGCCCGGGCGTCGACGAAGCGACCGCCGAGCGCCTGTTCGAACCGTTTTACAGCACCAAGTCCGATGGCATGGGCATGGGGCTGAACATCTGCCGTTCGATCATCGAATCGCATCGGGGGCGTCTGTGGGTGGTCAACAACGTCGAGCCGGATGGCCGCATTTCCGGCGCGACGTTCCACTGCAGTCTGCCCATTGGGGAACCCGCTGATCTCGGCCAAGGGGGGCGCGAGGCATCGGCATCACATACCGTTACGGGAGAACTATGAATAGCCCTGTCACCACCACTCAGGAAACCGTCTTTGTCGTCGACGACGACGAGGCCGTACGGGACTCGCTGCGCTGGCTGCTGGAGGCGAACGGCTATCGCGTTCAATGCTTCTCGAGCTCCGAGCAGTTCCTCGATGCGTACCAGCCGGCGCAGCAGGCCGGCCAGATCGCTTGCCTGATCCTCGACGTGCGGATGTCGGGCATGAGCGGCCTCGAATTGCAGGAACGCCTCATCGCCGACAATGCCGCGCTGCCGATCATCTTTGTCACCGGTCACGGCGACGTGCCGATGGCCGTGTCGACGATGAAAAAGGGTGCGATGGACTTTATCGAGAAACCGTTCGACGAAGCCGAGCTGCGCAAGCTCGTCGAGCGGATGCTCGACAAGGCCCGAAGCGAAAGCAAGAGCGTCCAGGAGCAGCGTGCCGCGAGCGAACGGCTGTCGAAGCTGACCGCGCGCGAGCAGCAGGTGCTCGAGCGGATCATCGCGGGCCGCCTGAACAAGCAGATCGCCGACGACCTCGGCATCAGCATCAAGACCGTCGAGGCGCACCGGGCGAACATCATGGAAAAGCTCAACGTCAACACGGTGGCCGATCTGCTGCGCCTCGCGCTGTCGAAGAAACAGGCCTGAGCATGTTCCCCGGCCGCGGCGGCGCTGCCCGCCCGGCCCGCAACCGGTGTTTTCCGCCCCGCGCGATGCGGCCCACTCGCGCGGCGGCAGCCGTTCCTCCCGGCGCACGAGCGCCGCGGCCATGACGCTTCCCGTTGATTCGCTGTCGGACGGCGGCAGGCGAACGGTATAATTACGTGCTTTGCTACGGCGCTTCGGGCGCCGTACGCCCGCATTCCAACTTCCCGGCAGAACCCACCACCATGACAGCCCTCCTCATCGACGGCAACGCCCTTTCGAAGACCTTGCGCGGTCAGGCCGCCGAACGCGCCGCCGCGCTGACCGCACGCGGCCACCAGCCCGGTCTCGCGGTGATCCTCGTCGGCGCCAACCCGGCGAGCGAAGTCTACGTGCGCAACAAGATCAAGGCATGCGAGGACAACGGTTTCTTCTCGCTGAAGGATGCGTACCCGGCCACGCTGTCGGAAGCCGACCTGCTCGCGCGCATCGACGAACTGAACCGCGACCCGAAGATCCACGGCATCCTGGTCCAGCTGCCGCTGCCCGCGCATATCGACAGCCACAAGGTGATCGAGGCGATCGCGCCGGAGAAGGACGTCGACGGCTTTCACGTCGCGAACGCCGGTGCGCTGATGACCGGCAAGCCGCTGTTCCGCCCGTGCACGCCGTACGGCGTGATGAAGATGTTCGAAGCGCACGGCATTGCGCTGCAAGGCGCGAACGCGGTCGTGATCGGCCGCTCGAACATCGTCGGCAAGCCGATGGCGATGATGATGCTCGACGCCGGCGCGACCGTGACGATCTGCCACAGCAAGACGCGCGACCTCGCCGCGCATACGCGTCAGGCCGACATCGTGGTCGCCGCGGTCGGCAAGCGCAACATCCTGACCGCCGACATGGTGAAGCCGGGCGCGACGGTGATCGACGTCGGCATGAACCGCGACGACGCGGGCAAGCTGTGCGGCGACGTCGATTTCACGGGCGTGAAGGAAGTCGCCGGCTACATCACGCCGGTGCCGGGCGGCGTCGGCCCGATGACCATCACGATGCTGCTGATCAACACGATCGAATCCGCCGAACGCGCCGCTGCCGCCGCAGCCTGAGGCCCCACCCGCTCAGCCGGCGCGCGGTTCCGTGCGCCGGCGCCTCGCCAGCCGCAATCGCGCAGCCGCATCGCGCCAGCCGGCACGCCCGACACCGCGCATCCGACCCTGCGTCAATCGCACCGTTAGAAACTAACGATTGGAAAGCGCGCGAGGCGCCCCAATAATATTGATATCGGGCGCGTTCGCGCCCCGCCGCCGTTACCCTTTTCATCCCGGTTCATCCGGCAACAGACAGGGAGTCTTATGTCCGCCAGCGCCAATACCAATCCGCTCCTCGACTTCTCCGGCCTGCCCCGTTTCGGCGAGATCCGGCCGGAGCATGTGACGCCCGCGCTCGACACGCTGCTCGCTGCCGCCAGCCGCGCGGTCGAAGCGGCGAGCGCGAGCGAGACGCCGTCGACCTGGGCCACCGTGGTCGAGACGGTCGAGCAGGCCACGGAGCCGCTCGGCCGCGCATGGGGCATCGTCGGCCACCTGAACGCAGTCGCCGACACGCCCGAACTGCGGGCTGCCTACGGTGAAAACCTGCCGCGCGTGACCGAGTTCTGGTCGAGCGTCGGCCAGAACCTCGCGCTGTACGAAAAATACAAGGCGATCGCCGCGAGCGCCGAATACGCGACGCTGTCCGCCGAGCGCAAGAAGATCCTCGACAATGCGCTGCGCGACTTCCGCCTGTCGGGCGCCGAGCTGCCCGAGGACCAGAAGCCGCGCTTCGCGGAACTGCAGGAACAGCAGGCCGCGCTGTCGAAGGCGTTCTCCGATCATGTGCTCGACGCGACCAACGCGTACGCGTACTTCGCCAAGGACGAAGCCGAGCTGGCCGGCCTGCCCGGCGACGCGATTGAAGCCGCCCGCGAAGCTGCCCAGAAGGACGGCAAGGAAGGCTGGAAATTCACGCTGCATTTCCCGTCGTACTTCCCGGTGCTGCAATACGCCGACAACCGCGCGCTGCGCGAGACGCTCTACCGCGCCTATGCGACCCGCGCATCGGAACTCGGGCCGCAGTACGGCGACGGCAAGGCCGAATGGGACAACACGGCGATCGTCGCCGACGCGCTGAAGCTGCGCCGCGAAGAGGCGCAGATGCTCGGCTATCGCAACTTCGCCGAAGTATCGCTCGCGCCGAAGATGGCCGAATCGCCGCAGCAGGTGATCGCGTTCCTCGAGGATCTCGCGACGCGCGCACGCCCGCACGCGGACAAGGACTGGGACGAGCTGCGCACGTTCGCCGCGAAGGAACTCGGCCTCGCCGAACTCGCGCCGTGGGACGTCGCATACGCGGCCGAAAAGCTCCGCCAGCAGCGCTATGCGTTCTCGGAAAACGAGGTCAAGCAGTACTTCCCGGAACCGGCCGCGCTGAAGGGCCTGTTCACCGTCACCGAGACGCTGTTCGGCGTGAAGATCAAGCCGGACGACGCGCCGGTATGGCACAAGGACGTGCGCTTCTTCCGCGTCGAGAATCGCGACGGCTCGCTCGTCGCGCAGTTCTATCTCGACCTGTACGCGCGCGAAGGCAAGCGCGGCGGCGCGTGGATGGACGACGCACGTTCGCGCGCGAAGCGCGGCAGCGACGTGCAGACGCCCGTCGCGTACCTGACCTGCAACTTCTCCGCGCCGGTCGGCGGCAAGCCCGCGTGCTTCACGCACGACGAGGTCATCACGCTGTTCCATGAATTCGGCCACGGGCTGCACCACATGCTCACGCGCGTCGACGAACTCGGCGTGTCGGGCATCAACGGCGTCGAATGGGATGCGGTCGAACTGCCGTCGCAGTTCATGGAAAACTTCTGCTGGGAATGGGACGTGCTGTCGTCGATGTCGTCGCACGTCGATACGGGCGCCGCGCTGCCGCGCGAGCTGTTCGACAAGATGATCGCCGCGAAGAACTTCCAGAGCGGGCTCGGCACGCTGCGCCAGATCGTGTTCTCGATGTTCGACATGCTGCTGCACGTCGACTTCGACCCGGCCGGCGCCACCGGCGTGACCGCATTCGCGCGCGAGATCAACGAGCGCTATCACGTGATCCCGCAGGCGGCGTTCTCGCGCTGGCCGAACACGTTCAGCCATATCTTCGCGGGCGGCTACGCGGCCGGCTACTACAGCTACAAGTGGGCCGAAGTGCTGTCGGCCGATGCGTACGCGGCGTTCGAGGAAGCGGCCGCCGCCAGCGGCAGCGTGCTCGACGCGGCAACCGGCACGCGCTATCGCCGCGAAATCCTCGAGGTCGGCGGCAGCCGTCCGGCGATGGAGTCGTTCAAGGCGTTCCGCGGCCGCGAGCCGCAGATCGACGCGCTGCTGCGCCACAACGGGATGGCCGCGCCCGCGCACTGAGCGCGTCGCCCGGCCGCACCGGCAGCATCGACAGGCACCGCTTCGGCGGTGCTTTTTTCATGGCGCGGACGATTCGTCGTCGAACAGCAGGAATTGCCCGTGGCGCTCGGCCGTGTCCTCGTCGATACGCACGCCGACGCCGAGCAGTCGCACCGGCTGCGCGCGCCGCAACAGCCCCTTCGCAAGCAGCGTGACGGCCGTCTCGGCATTCGTCGCGTCGGCCACGCACTCGACCGTCGTGCGCTGGAAATCGGCGAAGCGAATCTTCACGTACAGCTTGCGGATCGACCGCGCGGCGCCCGCACGATCGATCCGCGCGTCGAGCTGCACGACGAGGCGGCGGATTTCATCCGCGCATTGCTCGAGCGTCGTCAGGTCGGTCACGTAGGTCGTCTCGACGCTGACCGACTTGCGCTCCTGATCGGCCTGCACGGGCCGCTCGTCGATCCCGCGCGACAGTTCGTACAGCCGCCGCCCGAACGCGCCGAATTCGCGGTGCAGGTCGATCAGCGGCCAGTCGCGCAACTGCGCGCAAGTCTGGATGCCGAGCCGGTCGAGCCGCGTGGCCGTCACCTTGCCCACGCCGTGCAGCTTGCGCACCGGCAGCGCCGCGACGAACGCGTCGATCTCGTGCGGCCGCACGACGAACAGCCCGTCGGGCTTGTTCCAGTCGGACGCGATCTTCGCGATGAACTTGTTCGGCGCGACGCCCGCCGACACGGTCACGCCGACCGTGTCGCGCACGCGCTCGCGGATCTCGCGCGCAATCAGCGTCGCGCTGCCCTGGCATCGCTCCGACCCGCTGACGTCGAGATACGCCTCGTCGAGCGACAGCGGCTCGACGTCGGGCGTGTAGTCGCGATAGATCGCCATGATCTGCCGCGACGCCGCGCGGTACTTGTCCATCGCCGACGGCAGGATCAGCAGGTCCGGACACTTGCGCATCGCCAGTGCCGACGACATCGCCGAATGCACGCCGTAGCGCCGCGCCTCGTAGTTGCAGGTCGCGATCACGCCGCGCTGGTCGGGGCGGCCGCCGACCGCGAGCGGCCGGTTGCGCAGCGACGGATCGTCGCGCATCTCGACCGATGCGTAGAAGCAGTCGCAGTCGCAGTGGATGATCTTGCGCGCGCGCGGCGGCGCGTCGCCGGGCGGCAGCGCGTGCGGATCGGCAGGCGGGATGGTGGTCGGGTTCACGGTGCCGATACTGTACAAAAACACAGTTCCGGTTTCAAGATCGCCGTGCAACCGCGTCGGGCCGCCGCCGGGAATGCAACATTCGCCGGCATTGGCCGCGCCCCGTACCGGCGTTCACTTCCGGGGCAATGGCCTGCCCTCGCGCCTGCCGATCGGCAGGCGTCACGCGTTGCGGTGCCGCTGCCCCCCTCAATCGCGACGGCCGGCTTACATACGCACCACGTCTGCCACGGTCTTCTTGCGATCCTTGAACTGATAGATCGAAATCGCGGCATGCTTCAGGTCGCCGTGCGCGTCAAACGAGATCGTCCCCGTCACACCGTCGTACTGCGTCGAAGGCATCGCCGCGAGCACCTTCGCCCGATCGATCGACCCGGCGCGCTGGATTGCGTCGTAAATGACATACACCGCATCGTAAGCGAAGGGCGCGTACGCATCGATCCGCGTTCGATAGCGGGCAACATAGCGGTTGCTGAAATCCTGCCCTTTCGGCATCTTCGAGAGCGGAAGCCCTGCCTCCGAACACACGAGATTGTCGATCGCATCCCCCGCCAGACCGACCATCTTGTCGGTGCATGCGCCGTCTCCGCCGAGCACGCGCGCCCGGATGCCCAGATTCGCGGCCTGCTTCACCAGTGGCCCCGCGGTCGCGTCCGATCCACCGTACATGATCACGTCAGGCTGAAGACCCTTGACCTTCGTCAGAATTGCACGAAAGTCGATCGCCTTGTCGTTCGTCGCCTCGCGCGTGACGATCCGGGCACCCGACGCTTTCGCCGCCTGCTCGAACTCGTTCGCGAGGCCTTGTCCGTAAGCGGTCGAATCGTCGATGACCGCGATGCGCGTCGCGTGAAGCGTGCCGATTGCGTACCGGGCAAGGGCCGGCCCCTGCATCGCGTCGGTTGCCACCAGGCGGAACGCCGTCTTGTACCCCTGCTGCGTAAAGACCGGATTCGTCGACCCCTGCGATATCTGCGTAACATTCGCATCGCGGTAGATGCGGGAAGCCGGGATCGACACGCCTGAGTTGATATCGCCAACGACCGCGACGACGCCGTCGTCGACCAGCTTTTGGGCAATCTGCGTGCCCGTGCGCGGGTCGGCCGCGTCATCCTGCGAATCGAGCTGGAAGCGTACCGGCTTGCCGCCGACGACCGGATGCCGGCTGTTGATTTCGTCGATCGCGAGGCGGGCGGCATTCTCGCTGTCCTTGCCCATGTTCGCCAGTTGCCCGGTGAGCGGCGCAGCATGGCCGACGAGCACCACGGTCTGATTGTCCGCGCGGGCTTGCACACTTGCCGCGACGAGTAGAACGGCGGTGCCGACGAGCGGCAGGCGAGGAAAATTGGGCTTCACGGGGCAACTCCGGTATCGAAGTGATCGAACGGCGCAGTCGCGATGATGTCCGCTCATCCGACCGCATGCAGCCCAGTGTTCAATCGCCGAAATTCCGCGTCCAACAACAAATTGCATTCGTCGCCCACAAATAAAATCTATCGTGTCGCACGGCCATCATCGGAAAATCGTCGAACACTGCAGCCGATCCGGTCTGATTCGTGCAATTGGGGCCGCCCTCACCCGACAAGATTTTCCATGATCGAGCCAACAATTTTTCTCGCCACAACGGCAAACGCATCGCGTTAAACTGCCGCTCAATCCCACAGCGTTGGGCGTGCGACATGAACATGCGTTTTCTCGAGACCTTTGTCTGGCTGGCCCGCCTGCGCAACTTCCGCCTGACTGCCGAACGCATGCATGCGACCCAGGCCGCCATATCGAGCCGCATTTCCGCCCTCGAGCAGGAAATGGGCGTGCGGCTGTTCGACCGGGGACCACGAGAGGTCACGCTGACCCAGGTGGGCACGAAGGCGCTCCCCTTCGCGGAACAGATCCTCAAGCTGAATCAGAACATGCTCGAGAGCGTCGGCGACCGGTCGAAGATTTCAGGACTGCTGAGGCTCGGTGCGGTGGAATCGATCATTCATACGTGGCTGCCCGAATTGCTCAGGCGCGTACGCGACGAATACCCGAATCTCACCATCGAGCTGACCGGCGACACTTCATCTCACCTGGTTGCCCAGCTTGCCAGCGGCCACATCGACGTGGCCCTGCAGACCACACCGGCCACGGGTGCGGAAGCGTCCAGCATCATGCTCGGCAGTCTGCCCATGTGCTGGATCGCGAGTCCGTCGCTCAGCATCTCGGACGAGGCACTTTCAGAAGCGGAACTCGCTGCATTCCCGATCATCGGATTCGCACGCCACTCCCTGCCGCACACGTTCCTGGTCGATCTCTTCGAGTCGGTCGGCGAACCCACCGCCCAGATCAACTGCATGTCGTCGGTCGCGGCGATCATCCACATGGTGGTCGACGGCTTCGGCATCGCCGTATTGCCAAGTGCGTTCGTCATGAAGGAACTGGCAGCCGGTCGACTGCAAATGCTCAAGGTCACGCACCGCGTGCCCGCACTGCCGTTGATCGCCGCGTACCGCCGCAATCCGGATACCCTCCTGCCGGAATCGATCGCTCGACTGGCGCTCGCCGTCATGCTCGACTTTGCGCTTGCGAACGGCCCGCAATTTGCCCTTCTCCCCGACACCGACAACACATCCCCCTCCAACATCTGATCCGGAGCGACGCTCATGGGCATGGCACAGCGCATTTCAATTCAGCAACTCGCTCCCGAGGCGTGCGCACCCTACGGCACGATGCTGGGCAAGCCACCCAGCATCGACAGCAACGTACCCGTGTTCCTGAGCCAGGCATCCGATTTCTGGCGCGAACATCTATTCGACCCGGGCACATCGGACAAGGCGGAAATTCTCTGGGTGCGATACCGCAATGGCGACATGAGCATCAACTCGCTCGAGACACACCGTCTCACCGAGCAGGCCATCGTCCCGCTGACAGGTACGGTCATCCATGTCGTCGCCTGTTCGACCCCGGATGGCACACCGGACATGGCAACGCTACGTGCATTCCGCATTGCTCCGGGAGCAGGCATGGTGATGCGCCCTCACACCTGGCATACGACGCGCGTGACGCAGCCCGAGGTCACCTGCCTGATGTTGACCCGTCCGTCGACGACATGCGATCTCGTCGTCCACTTGCGGACCGGAGCGCCGGCATGCGAAAGCGAAATCCGCGCGATCGCGCCGCACTGCATCGATTGACGCGGCTTGCAGGCGGCCAGCGCCGTACCGGCCCGCTTTGCGCGGATCGTACCGGCCGGGCCTAGGCAGCGGCGCCTATACTCGTCTGCCGCGACACACGAAACGCCAAGGTGATGAATGAAGACGATCGGATTGATCGGCGGGATGAGCTGGGAATCGTCGGCCGAGTACTATCGGCTGATCAACCGCCACTCGAAGGCATTGCACGGCGGCCACCACAATGCAAAGAGCGTGCTGGTCACGGTCGACTTCGCCGAAATCGAAGCGCTCCAGCGCACGCACGACTGGGCAGCGCTCGGCGAACGGATGGCCGATGCCGCACGGCAGCTCGAAGCGGCCGGCGCCGATCTCGTCGTGCTGACGACCAATACGATGCATCGCGTGCACGACGCGATCGAAGCCGCGGTGACGCTGCCGTTCCTGCACATCGCCGATCCGACCGGCAGCGCGCTGCGCGACGCGGGCGTCGAGCGTGTCGCCCTGCTCGGCACGCGCTACACGATGGAGTTGCCGTTCTATGCGGAGCGGCTGCGCGGGAAGTTCGGGATGGAGGTGCTCGTGCCGGATGAAAGCGGGCGCGACGACGTGCACCGCATCATCTACGACGAGCTGTGCCACGGCGTCGTCGACGCGGCGTCGCGCACGACGTACGTGTCGATCATCGAAGGACTGGCGAAGCGCGGCGCCCAGGCCGTGATCCTCGGCTGCACGGAAATCACGCTGCTGATCGGCGCGGACGACTCGCCGCTGCCGGTGTTCGACACGACCGCGCTGCATGCGAAGGCGGCAGTCGAGTGGGCGGCGCGCTGAACGGCGCGCAGAAAACGAAAAACCCGGCACGAAGCCGGGTTTTTTGCCGACGAAGTGCGCATCGGTCAATTGCGCTGCACATCGTCTGGTGTGCTTGGTTGCGGGGACAGGATTTGAACCTGTGACCTTCGGGTTATGAGCCCGACGAGCTGCCAGACTGCTCCACCCCGCGTCAGAGAAATAAATTATAGGGTGAGGAAGTACTCACGTCAACACTTTTGTCACAATTTCTACTTCCACTGCCCAGGCGTCGATGCGCGACACGTGCGCGACGCTGCATGACGCGTGCGTTCGCACCCCATGCTCGCGGTAAGATGGCGGCCTTCGCATTCACGCCGCACACACCCTCCCGTTCATGAAAATCGCCACCTGGAACGTCAACTCGCTCAATGTCCGCAAACAGCATGTGCTCGACTGGCTCGCGCAAAGCCGAGTCGACGTACTGTGCCTGCAGGAACTGAAGCTGCCGGACGAGAAATTCCCGCGCGCCGATCTCGAGGCCGCCGGCTACCGCAGCTGGTTCACGGGCCAGAAGACCTACAACGGCGTCGCGATCCTCGCGCGCGACACGCTCGCCGTCGACGAATCGGACATCGTGCGCAACATCCCGGGCTTCGACGATCCGCAGCAGCGCGTGATCGCCGCGACGGTCGACGGCGTGCGCATCGTGTCCGCCTACTTCCCGAACGGCCAGGCGCTCGACTCCGACAAGTTCGTCTACAAGATGCAGTGGCTCGACGCACTGCAGGCGTGGCTGCGCACCGAGTTGCAGCGTCACCCGAAGCTCGCGCTGCTCGGCGACTACAACATCGCACCGGAAGACCGCGACGTGCACGATCCCGCGAAATGGGAGGGCCAGAACCTCGTGTCGCCGCAGGAGCGCGCGCACTTCGCGCAGTTGATCGAACTCGGCTTCGTCGATGCGTTCCGCCGCTTCGAGCAGCCCGAGAAGACCTTCACGTGGTGGGACTACCGGATGATGGCGTTCCGCCGCAACGCGGGGCTGCGCATCGACCACATCCTGCTGTCGCCGGCGCTCGCGTCGTCCTGCGCGTCGTGCGAGGTCGATCGCGCGCCGCGCACGTGGGAACAGCCGTCCGACCACACGCCCGTCGTCGCGATCGTCGGCTGATCGCGCAAGCGCCCTCGCGCGATCAGCGCCGCGCGGGCGCCGGCCCGAGATGGGTCCACAGGAAGCCGAATTCGGCCGCGTCGGACTCGGCGCGTTCCAGATCGTCGGCGCTGCCGTGGCCGCCGTCCGTGTTCTCCCAGTACCACACCCGTTCGTGACCGAGCGCCCGCATGCGCGCAGCCATCTTGCGTGCATGCGCGGGATGCACGCGGTCGTCACGGGTCGACGTCGTCAGCAACAACGGCGGATACACGACACCATCGCGCACCCGGTGATACGGCGAATACGCGGCCAGCGCCGCGCCTTCGCGCGGATCGTCCGGGTCGCCGTATTCGTCGAGCCATGCGGCGCCTGCGTGCAGCTTCGGATAGCGCTGCATGTCGAGCAGCGGCACACGGCACAGCACCGCGCCGAACAGCTCCGGCCGCTGCATCATGCACGCGGCGACCAGCAGTCCGCCGTTGCTGCCGCCCTCGATCCCAAGTTGCGCGGCGGTCGTCACGCCGGTCGCGGCCAGATCCTCGGCAACCGCGATGAAATCGTCGAACGAACGCTGCCGGTGTTCGCGCTGCGCGTCGACGTGCCAGCGCGGCCCGAATTCGCCGCCGCCGCGGATGTGCGCGAACGCCATCACGCCGCCGCGTTCGAGCCAGCCGATGCCGAACGCATCGCTGTAGCCCGGCAGATTCGGAATCGCAAAGCCGCCATAGCCGGACAGCAGGCACGGCCGCGCGACGCGCGCCCCGCCTTCCGGGGCGTCGAGCGCATCGCGCGGCCCGATCAGCGTGTACGGCACCACCGTGCCGTCGCGCGAGCGCGCGCTCGCGCGGCGTACGACGAGCCCGGCGGCGTCGAACTGCACCGGCGGCCGGTCGAGCAGCACGCGGCGCGCGTGCGCATCGTCCGCGCGATCGGCAAGATCGGCCAGCCAGCATTCGGGCGGATCGAGATACGTGTCGACATCGACGTACACCTCGTCGTTCAGCGTCGATTCGACGGGCTCGATGTCGATCTGTGCATCACCTGGCCAGTCGAACGGCCGCGCGTCCCACGTCCACGCACCGTCGTCGGCCTGCCGCGGTTGCCACAGCATCGTGCGGTTGTGCACGTCGTCGAGCCAGCTCGCGATCAGCGTCGTGCGCGTGTGCGTCCACGTACAGGCGGACGTCGTCGGCCGCGGCGCGAACAGCGTCGTGAATTCGCGCGCGCCGGCGAGAAACGCCTGCTCGCGGATCGCGAGCAGCGAGCCGCCCGCGTGGCGCACGCCGTCGCAATCCCAGTCGAGGCGCGGCTCCAGCACGAGCCAGCCTTCCCAGAACCCGACCTCGACATGCGTCGGCACGTCGTAGCGCGCCCATTCGCCCGCCTCCGTCAGCCGGTACGCATGCGCGTCGAAGAAATCGACGCTGCGCCACGCGACGTGGCGGTTGTCGATCGGATCGAAGCCCGCGCCCGCGCTGATGTCGTCGGGTTCGCCGCGAAATACGACGGGCGCATCGGCAAGCGCCGTGCCGCGCACCCAGCGCCGCGCTTCATACGGATAGCCGGCCGCGGTCGCATGCGCTTCGCCGCGATCCCAGCTCACGTAGACGGTGTCGCGATCGATCCAGCCGACCGTGTGATGGCCCGGCTCGTCGATCGTGAAGCCGCCGTCGACGAAACGGCGCTCGACGAGATCGAATTCGCGCACGACGACCGCGTCGGCGCCGCCCGGCGACAGCGACAGCAGCACGCGATCGCCGTCCGGATACAGGATCGCCTCCTGCTCGAACACCCACGACTCGCCCTCTTCGGCGCCGAGCGCGTCGACGTCGAGCAGCGTTTCCCATGCCGGCTGGCCGGCCCGCCAGTCGGCCCAGCGCGTGCGGCGCCACAGTCCCTTCGGATGGAGATCGTCCTGCCACAGGTCGTACGCCCAGTCGCGCCAGCGGGTCGGAATCACCGGGCGTTCGCGCGGCAGATACGCTTTCGCGAGACGCGCGCTCAGCGCGCGATAGGCATCGTCGTCACGCAGTGCGGCGCGCGTGCGCGCATTCTGCTCGTCGACCCACGTGCGGGCACGCTTGCTGTCGAGCGCTTCGAGGAAACGGAACGGGTCGGCCCCGGCGGGCCAGCGGAAGGAATCGGACATTGGGGATCGGCGCGATGGCAAGCTGCATGCAAACCGCGATTATGTCCGATCGCGGCATGCGCGGGCCCGCGCATGCCGCGAATCGTGCTCAGGGCTCCAGATGGAGTTCCTGGATCTTGCGCGTGATCGTGTTGCGGCCGATGCCGAGCCGCTCCGCGGCCTCGACCTTGCGGCCGCGCGTGAAATCGAGCGCCTCGCGGATCACGGCCGCCTCGAAGCGGCGCGCGAGCTCGTCCATCACGTCGGCCGAGTTCTCGCGCAACAACCGCGCGACTTCGGTGCGAAGCCCGTGTTCCCACAGCGGGTAGCCGGCCGGCGCGCTGCCGTTCGCCGCACTCGCGACCGGCGCGGCGGCGACCGGCGTTGCACCGATCGCGGCAGGCGCCGCCGCGTGGCCGCCGCTGCCGTGTACGTCCGCGCCGTCGCCCGACGCGACGACCGGCGCCCCGGCCGGCACGAGATCGGGCGGCAAGTCCTTGATCTCGACCGTCTGCGCGGGCGCCATCACGGTCAACCAGTTCGCGAGATTCTCGAGCTGCCGCACGTTGCCGGGAAACGGCAGCGACGAGAGATACGCGAGCGCGTCGTCCGACACGCGCTTCGGCTCGACGCCGAGATCGCGTGCGCTCTTCTGCAGGAAGTGGCGCGTGAGCAGCGCGATGTCCTCGCTGCGTTCGCGCAGCGGCGGCAGGCGCAGCCGGATCACGTTGAGCCGGTGGTAAAGGTCCTCGCGGAACAGCCCCTGCCGCACGCGCGACTCGAGATTCTGGTGCGTCGCGGCGATCACGCGCACGTTCGCGCGCAGCGGGTTGTGGCCGCCGACCCGATAGAACTGCCCGTCCGACAGCACGCGCAACAGGCGCGTCTGCAGGTCGAACGGCATGTCGCCGATTTCGTCGAGGAACAGCGTGCCGTTCTCGGCCTGCTCGAAGCGGCCCTGCCGCGTCGTCTGCGCGCCGGTGAACGCGCCGCGCTCGTGGCCGAACAGCTCGGATTCGAGCAGATCCTTCGGAATCGCCGCCGTGTTCAGCGCGATGAACGGCCCGTTGGCGCGCGGGCTGTGACGGTGCAGCGCCCGTGCGACGAGCTCCTTGCCGGTGCCCGACTCGCCGGTGATCAGCACGGTCGCGGCCGAATGCGACAGCCGGCCGATCGCACGGAACATGTCCTGCATCGCGGGCGCCTGCCCGAGCATCTCGGGCGCCTCGGTTACGCGCTCGTCCTGCGGCACGCCGCCGCGCAGGCTTTCTTCCACCGCGCGGCGGATCAGCTCGACCGCCTTGTCGACGTCGAACGGCTTCGCGAGGTATTCGAACGCGCCGCCCTGGAACGCCGCGACGGCGCTGTCGAGATCGGAGAACGCCGTCATGATGATGACGGGCAGGCCCGGCAGCCGCTCGTGCATCGCCTGCAGCAACTCGAGGCCCGAGCCGCCCGGCATCCGGATGTCGGACACGAGTACCTGCGGCGTCTCGTGGTCGAGCGCGGCCAGCGCGTCGCGCACGTTCGCGAAACTCTTCGTCGCGAAGCTGTCCCGGGCGAGTGCCTTTTCAAGCACCCAGCGGATCGATTGGTCGTCGTCTACTATCCAGATCGGCTTCATAGGTCGGTCAGATATGGGGAAATCCGGTGAATCGCACTGTCGCCGCTCAATGGTCGAGCGGCAGCAGAATCTGAAATTCGGTACGTCCGGGCCGGCTTTCGACCTCGATCATCCCGTCGTGTTGCTGCACGAACGTCTGCGCGAGCGTGAGGCCGAGGCCGCTGCCGTCGTCGCGTCCGGACACGAGCGGGTAGAAGATCCGGTCGCGGATCTCTTCCGGAATGCCGGGCCCGTTGTCGATCACGTGCAAGTCCAGTGCCAGCCGGTACAGGCGCTTGGCGATCGTCACCTTGCGCGCGATGCGCGTGCGCAGCTCGATCCTCGCGTCGCCCTGCGCGATCCGTTCGCGCAGCGCCTGCGCGGCATTGCGCACGATGTTCAGCAGCGCCTGGATCAACTGCTCCTTGTCGCCGCGCAGGTCCGGCACGCTCACGTCGTAATCGCGCTCGATCGTGAGCCCGCGCGGGAATTCCGCGAGCATCACCGCGCGTACGCGTTCGCACACTTCGTGAATGTTCACGTCGCCGACGATATGCGGATGCCGGTGCGGCTCCAGCAACCGGTCGACGAGCGTCTGCAGGCGGTCGGACTCCTTGATGATCACCTGCGTGTATTCGCGCAACTCGCCGCGCTCGCGCTCGCCCAGTTCGAATTCGAGCAGCTGGGCCGCGCCGCGAATGCCGCCGAGCGGATTCTTGATCTCGTGCGCGAGGTTGCGGATCAGTTGCTTGTTGACCGCGGTCAGGTCGTGGATGCGCTCTTCCCGATCGGTGCGCGACTGCCGTTCGTTCTCGAACAGCTCGACGAGCACGAAATCGGGCGCGGTCTCGATGAAGCCGACGATCGCGTGCACATGCAGCGGTTCACGGCCGGGCCGGTCGAGCACGGTATCGAGGTGCGTCGCGTGAAAGCGCTCCTCGCCGATCGCGGTGATCGTCGACGCAAGCTCGTTCGCGTTCGGGAAAATCTCGCCCCACGGCCGCTGCGCGAGCTGCCGCCGCGAGATGTCGAGCATCGCTTCCGCGGACGGGTTCGCGAACGCGATCCGCAGCGTCTTGCGGTCGAGCACGATCACGACCGTCGGCAGCGCCTCGAGCCCCGCCAGCAGACCCGAGCGCGAAAGCCGCTCGTCGTCCGTCAGTCGTTCGGGCTGCCCCGTTTTCGCCTTGATCAGATTCTTCAGAACCATCTGCGTGCTTGTCGCGCCTCACCGGGCCAGAAAATGAAAATCGTCGGAACAAAAAAGGGACGGCCGGACGCCGTCCCCTTCAGACTCCGCCGTTCCCGCCGCACGCCGCGCGACGGGAACGAACCGGCATGACGGCGCTGAATCGAAGCGCCATCGCCGATTAGAGCGAGTAGTACATCTCGAACTCGATCGGGTGCGTCGTCATGCGGAACTTCGCCAGCTCCTGCTCCTTCAGCGCGAGATACGCGTCCAGCATGCTGTCCGTGAACACGCCGCCGCGCGTCAGGAACTCGCGATCCTTGTCGAGCGCCTCGAGTGCCTGGTCGAGGCCCGCGCACACGGTCGGGATCTTTGCATCTTCTTCCGGCGGCAGGTCGTACAGGTTCTTGTCCGCTGCTTCGCCCGGATGGATCTTGTTCTGGATCCCGTCGAGGCCGGCCATCATCAGCGCCGTGAAGCACAGGTACGGGTTCGCCATCGGATCCGGGAAGCGCGTTTCGATACGGCGGCCCTTCGGGTTCGACACGTGCGGAATGCGGATCGATGCCGAGCGGTTGCGCGCCGAGTAAGCGAGCTTGACCGGTGCCTCGAAGTGCGGGACCAGACGCTTGTACGAGTTCGTCGTCGGGTTCGTGATCGCGTTCAGTGCACGGGCGTGCTTGATGATGCCGCCGATGTAGAACAGCGCCAGTTCCGACAGGCCGGCGTAGCCGTTGCCCGCGAACAGGTTCTGGCCGTCCTTCCAGATCGACTGGTGAACGTGCATGCCCGAACCGTTGTCGCCGACGACCGGCTTCGGCATGAAAGTCGCCGTCTTGCCGTACGAGTGCGCGACGTTATGGATGATGTACTTCGACCATTGCGTCCAGTCGGCGCGCTGCACGAGCGTCGAGAACTTCGTGCCGATTTCGTTCTGGCCCTGGCCCGCCACTTCGTGGTGGTGCACTTCGACCGGAATGCCGAGCTGTTCGAGCAGCAGGCACATTTCCGAACGCATGTCCTGGAACGTGTCGACCGGCGCGACCGGGAAGTAGCCGCCCTTCGTGCCCGGACGGTGGCCCGTGTTGCCGCCTTCGAATTCCTTGCCGGCCGACCACGGTGCTTCTTCCGAGTTGATCTTCACGAAGCAGCCCGACATGTCCGTGTTCCACTGGACCGAGTCGAAAATGAAGAATTCCGGTTCCGGACCGAAGAAAGCCGTGTCGCCGATGCCCGTGCTCTTCAGGTACGCTTCGCCGCGCTTCGCGAGCGAACGCGGATCGCGCTCGTAGCCCTTGCCGTCGGCCGGTTCGACCACGTCGCAGGTCAGCACGAGGGTCGACTCTTCATAGAACGGATCGACGAAGGCAGCGCTCGGGTCCGGCATGAGCAGCATGTCCGACGCCTCGATGCCCTTCCAGCCCGCGATCGACGAACCGTCGAATGCATGACCGCTCTCGAACTTGTCTTCGTCAAACGCCGAAACCGGCACCGACACGTGCTGTTCCTTGCCGCGCGTATCCGTGAAGCGGAAATCGACAAACTTGACGTCCTCGTCCTTCACGAGCTGCATGACGTCGGCGACGGTTTTACTCATAACCTCTTCTCCTGATTGAACAATTCCGGCGGACTGGGAACCGCCTCGTTTATCGAGCTGACCGGGGTCTTGCTTTAGCGCAGCGCGCCCCGATTCGACCGAATTCTATTTAGCAGCTTCCGTGCCACCTTGACGCAGGAGCGGCGCGAATCGCGCCGAGGCTCGCCACGACGGGGCTGCGCTGCGCGATTCCGGGGCCTGGCGGCGCACCGGCCGCTCGCCGAAAGCACCGCCATGGTGCAATCTTCGCCATCCCTCGCGTCCACCGTCTCATTTTGGTGCATGCGCATCATTCTGCACTCTTTTGGTGAACCCGGGTACACCGCGCGCGCCTCGCTGCATGCGGATATCCGTGCCGCGACGCCGCGCTAGAATGATCGTTTGACCGATACGGAGACTCCCTGCCATGAGTACGCTCGACCAGCTTTACGCGAAGGCCGACGAACGCCGCGCACAAGGCGCGCTCAACTACGCCGGCGCGCTGCTGCCGGTCGAGGCATTCGAACTGCTGCAGCTCGACCCGTCGGCGCGCCTCGTCGACGTGCGCACGCGCGCCGAGCTCGACTGGATCGGCCGCCCGCTCGTCGGCGACGGCCAGTACCTGCACCTCGAATGGACGCGCTACCCGGGCGGCGTGCCGAACGCCGAATTCGTCAACGAACTGAAGGCGGCCCTCCCGGCCGATACGCCCATCCTGTTCCTGTGCCGCAGCGCCGCACGCTCGAAGCTCGCCGCGGTCGCGTCCGCGCAGGCGGGCTACACGAAGGCGTTCGACCTGCTCGAAGGCTTCGAGGGCGCGAAGGACGCCGAAGGCCACCGCAAGACGGTCGACGGCTGGTGCTTCCGCAAACTGCCGTGGATCGGCGCCTGACGGCGCGCCGGGCCCGCCGGTTGCGACAGCCTCATCGTCGAGCCGGGCGATGACATGCCGATGACGGGCCGCGTTGCGCGGCCCGTTGCTTTTAGTGCGGCAGCGTTGCAGGCCGCTCAGGCGCGCGGCGTATCGGGCTCGACGACGTCGCCGCCGAGTAGGTGCACGCCTTCGCGCAGCTTCACGAACGCGGCCGCGACCGCTTCGGGCTCGCCCTTCACGCCGAGATCGATGTGGCGGCGCGCGTAGATGCCGCCGCGCTCCGCGTCGCCGACGCTCGGCAGGCTGAACACGCGCACGCCCGGGAAATCGCGCTCGATCTTCTCCATCAGCGGCGTGAGCGTCGATTCCGGCAGCTCGAATACGTACAGCGAACGCTCCGCATGCGGCGTCGCGTGATGCAGATGCGCGTACTTCGTATCGAGCACCCATTCGATCATCGGCCACGCCATCACCGGGAAGCCCGGCACGAAATGGAGATGGCCGACCGAGAAGCCGGGAATCCGGTTATAGCCGTTCGGGATGATCGTCGAGCCGGCCGGGAACACGCCCATGTTGAAGCGGTGCTGGTTTTCCGGCGATTCGAAGTCGACCGGCGTGGCCGGATCGGCGTGCGTCTCGCGGATCCGCTCCGCGATCAGCGCCTTCGCCTCAGGATGCAGCTCGAGCGGCACGCCGAGCGCGGCGGCCGCGCACTGGCGCGTATGGTCGTCCGGCGTCGCGCCGATCCCGCCCGTCGAGAACACGATGTCGCCCGACGCGATCGCGCGCGCGAGCGTCGCCGTGATGCGCGCCGGATCGTCGCCGACGTATTCGGCCCAGTCGAGCGCGAGGCCCCGCGCGCCGAGCAACTCGATGACCTTCGCCAGATGCTTGTCCTGCCGGCGACCCGAAAGGATTTCGTCGCCGATGATGACGATGCCGATACTCATGCCTGCCCCATGTCGATTGCGGTGGCGCGCGTACTCGCGCGCAGGTCTTCCAGCGCGCGCAGGCAATAGTGCCCGAACCACAGCGCCGAGAAGACGAGGATGAAAGCGTAAACCCAGATCATGGCGGCCGCGACGAACGGGAACAGCACCATCATCCAGACCGACGAGACCCACACGAAGGTCGGCACGGTGCCGAGCAGCCCGGTCGCGACGCCGATGCCGATCAGCGGCCAGCGGTGCCGGCGCACGAGCGCGCGGCGCTCGTCGCGGCTCGCGTGCAGCGCGAGCGCATCGTAGGTCATCACGCGGTACGTGAGCCAGCCCCAGATCACCGGCGGCAGCAGCGCGAAGAACGGCGGAATCAGCCACAGCGGGATCGTGACGACGAGCAGCACGACGCCGACGAGCGCGGCGCCGAGCGAATTGAACACGCTGCCGAAGAAGGTGCCGCCCCGCTTCGCCTCGAGCGCCGCGAACTGCCGATTCGACAGGTGCTTGATCACGACCGGCATCGAGATCGTCGCGATCAGCAGCAGCACGGTCAGCACGATCAGCGGAATGGCGAGCGACACGACCACGAACGGCGCGACGACCGCATGCAGCTGCGACATGCCGATCGCATCGAACGCGCGATACAGCGCGGCCGTCAGTACGAAGCCGTCGAGCGCGCCGCGCGCGAGGTCCAGCAGTGTCTGCCACGAGAACCACAGCACGGCGCCCCACAGCAGCGCCGACACGACGAACGGCATCAGGGTGAGCCACAGCATGCGCGGGTGCAGCGCGCTGGCGAGCGCCCGGACGAAGGAACGCAGCAAGTCGTTCATGCGAGCCTATGGAGTCTTGATTGACGAAGAAAAACGGGGAAAGGATAAACCACACGGCCCGCATGCGCCAAAGCGCATGCGGGCCGTGTGGAAGCGTCGTTCAACGGGAGAATGGACGGATCGGGATCAGGCCGACGCCGCGCCGCGCTTCGCGGGAAACAGGCGCCGGAAGATCCGCACGAACGCCAGGCCGTGCTGCGACCAGAAGCCGTCGCCATAGGACACGCCCTCGACCTGCTCGCGGATGCCGGTCGGCTCGACCGTGCGGTTCCACGACGCGGTGCCGAACATCATGTCCCACCACGGGAACAGCACGCCGAAGTTGCAGCCGTACTTGGTGCCTTCGTGGCCGTAGCCGACCGCATGGTGCCGGCGGTGGAAGATCGGGCTGACGAGCAGGCGTTCGCCGATGCGGCCGTACGACAGCCGCGCATTCGTATGCTGGATGCTCTGCAGGAAGTTGGTGACCGCGGTCAGCACGACGAACTGCGACGGCGTCACGCCGATCACGAGCGCGATCGCCGCGAAGAAGCACGACTGAAGCACGTCGTCGAGCAGGTGGTTGCGGTCGTCGCACCACAGCGACATCTGCCGCTGGCTGTGATGGACTGCGTGCAGCTCCCACCAGAGGCCGAACTTGTGCTGCCAGCGGTGATACCAGTAGCCGGCGAAGTCGAGCACGACGAGGTAGATCGCGAATGCGACGATCGGCTGCGAGGTCACGCCCGGCCACAGATAGTCGAGGTTGACGTTCGCGACGCCATGCAGGTGCAGCCACGCCTGGAAGCGGTCGAACACCGGCTGCAGCGCGAAGAAGAAGAACAGCGTGTAGACGCCGAGCTTCGAGATCGCCGTGTAGATCACGTCGACCCGCACCGCGCGGCGGTTCTTCCAGCGTTCGACCGGCAGCAGCGCCTCGAGCGGGCGCAGCAGCGCGAACATCAGCACCATCTGCAGCGCGCCGATGATCACCCAGTACAGCGCGTCGTAGGTGTCCTCGTCATAGTCCATCAGGTTGAACTTGAAGAGGAGCGGCTGCACGACGTCGACGTACAGCCAGGTCTGAATGTCCGACACGAACGCATCGATCAGGTGCAGCATCGCTCGCCTCCGCCCGTCACGCGCCGTTCGCCGCCTTCCACGGCGCGCGGTCGTAGAAGTAGATGCCGTGCGGCGAGCGGCCGACGGCGATCGTCTGCACCAGCTTGCGCGAGGCCAGATCGATGATCCCGACCTTCTTCGCGAAGCGGAACGTCACCCACAGCGTCTTCTTGTCGGCGGACAGCTCCATGTCGTCGGGGCCCGGCAGCAGGCCGGTGATGTCGCCGACGTTGGTGAGCGTGTTCTCGTCGAGGATGCTGATCGTGTTCGCGACCCGGTTCGTGACCGCGACGTGCGTGCCGTCGGCGAGCGAGCGGAAGTTGTGCGCGCCCTTGCCCGTGTAGATCTGCTTGACGACCTTCTGGTTGCGCCAGTCGACGACCGCGACGTAATCCGCGCCGGTCATCCCGACCAGCAGGAATTTGTCGTCCGGCGTGAGCCACAGGCCGGCCGGCACCTTGCCGACCTTCATCTTCCACTTGACCGTCTGCGTCGGCAGGTCGATCGCCGCGATCTCGCCGGACACCTGCAGCGACACGAGCAGCGTCTTGCTGTCCTTCGTGAACGCGAGGTGGCTCGGCATCACCGCGAGCGGCACGCGCTTCACGAGGCGCAGGTCGCGGCCGTCGTAGCCGTAGATGTCGACGCGGTCGAGCCGCAGGCCGGCCGCCGCGAACCATTTGCGGTCGGGCGAGAAGCCGAGCTGGTAAGGATCGTCGATCCCTTCGACGGTGCGCTGCAGCTTGCCCGTCTTCGGATCGAGGAACATCAGGCTGTTCGAGACCGAATTCGCGACGATCAGCGACCCATTGTCGGGCGTCGCCATCAAATGGTGCGGTTCCTTGCCGGTCGGCATCGTGGAAACGACTTCGCGGGTCTGCTGGTCGATCAGGGAAAGCGTCGCTTCGGCCGAATTGAGGACGATCACGTTATTCGCGTGTGCGGCGGGCGCCAGCACGGCGGCGGCCAGCGCAAGCGTGCGGCCGAAGGAAAGGAAAGTGCGCATGAAGACTCACGTCGTGGAACAGCAGTCATTGTAGAACGTTCGGCGGGCCCCTCCGGTTGACCCATGCCGGTATTGCGCCACTTCGACGCACGCCCTGCCTGCCGGACGAGCCGCCGCGGCAGGCGCCGCGGTGCAGGCCCCGGGCGGGCGCCGGTGCGGGCCGGCAAACCGATGTGGCGCTAGCGCTGCATCGACTCCCAGACCTTGTGCAGACGCTTGACAGAGACCGGCATCGGCGTGCGCAGTTCCTGCGCGAACAGCGAAATCCGCAATTCCTCGAGCAGCCAGCGGAATTCAGCGAGCCGCGCATCGGCGACGCCGCCGCGCTGCGACACCGCGCGCTGGTACTGCTGGGCGAGCGGCAGCAGCTCGGCCGACTGCTTCGCGTCGCGCGCCGGGTCGGCCTTCAGCTTGTCGATCCGCAACGCGATGCCCTTCAGATAGCGCGGGAAATGCGCAAGCTGCGTGTAAGGCGTGTCGATCACGAAGCGCTTGCCGACCAGCGCGGCCAATTGCTGCTGCAGGTCCGCATGGGCCTGCGCGAACGGCTTCGCCTGCGCGAGCTTCTTCACGAGGCCCGCGTATTCGGCCAGGATCTGCCCGACGAGCCGCGCGATTTCCTGCGCGAGCAGGTTCAGGCGGCTGCGGCCCTCGTCGCGGCGCGCGTGGAAGCTCGCGTCGTCGTCGGGCAGCGGGTCCTGCAGGCACGCGCGGTCGAGCGCCGTGTCGATCAGCTGGTCGCGCAACTCGTCCTGCGTGCCGAGCGACATGTACTGCATCGCCATCTCGCGCAGGCCCGGCAGGTTCTTTTCCAGGAACTTGATCGGCTCCTTCAACTGCAGCGCGAAAAGGCGCCGCAAGCCGGCCCGGTGGATGCGCGCGGCCTCCTCCGGCGAATCGAACACCTCGACGTCGCAATGCGTGCCGCGATCGACGAGCGCCGGATAGCCGTACAGCGTCTGGCCGCGCCGGCGGATTTCGAGCAGCTCGGGCAGCTTGCCGAAATTCCACGTCGTCAGGTTCTCGTACAGCGCCGTCGCGCCGGTTTCCGCCGGGGCGCCCGTCTGTGGCGCCGCGCCCTTGCCGGCCTTCGCGCCGCGGCCGGCGGCACCGGCCGTGGCGGCAGCCGCCGCCTGGCCGCCTGCCTGACCGGCCTCGGCATCGCCGCCGGTCGCGATCGTCGACGCCGCCGCGATCTTCTGGAACTGCTGCTGCGCCTGCGCGCCCAGCTCCTGGCGAAGCTGCGCGAGATTGCGCCCCATCGCGAGCTGACGGCCGTGCTCGTCGATCACCTTGAAATTCATGAACAGGTGCGCGGGCAGCGTCTCGAGCTTGAAGTCGGCCGTCTTCATCGCGACCTGCGTCTCGCCGCGCACGTCGGCGATCAGCGCCTCGACGAGCCCGCCCGCCCCGAAGCGCTCGCGACCCATCCGCTCGACGAAGCCGGCCGCGTACTCGGGCAGCGGCACGCAATGCCGGCGCAGCTTCTGCGGCAGCGACTTCAGCAGCAGTTGCACCTTTTCCTTGAGCATCCCCGGCACGAGCCATTCGCAGCGGCGCGCGTCGACCTGGTTCAGCGCGAAGAGCGGCACCGCGAGCGTCACGCCGTCGCGCGGCGTGCCGGGCTCGAAGTGGTACGTGAGCGCCATCTCGACGCCGGCCATCGTCGCGCGCTTCGGGAACAGGTCGGTCGTCACGCCGGCCGCCTCGTGGCGCATCAGGTCGTCGCGCGACAGGTACAGCAGCCGCTGCTTGTCCTCCGCCTGCCCGCCCTTCCTCACCTCGTCGCGATACCAGCGCTCGAACGCGGCGCCCGTGTGGATGCCTTCTGGAATCGCCTGGTCGTAGTACGCGTAGATCAGCTCGTCGTCGACCAGTACGTCCTGCCGGCGCGACTTGTGCTCGAGCTGCTCGATGTCGGCCAGCAGCTTGCGGTTGTGCGCGAAGAACGCGAGCTTCGTGTCGAACTCGCCTTCGACCAGCGCGCCGCGGATGAACAGCTCGCGTGCGCGCGCCGGGTCCTGCTTGCCGAACGCGACGCGCCGCCGGTGGTAGATCGGCAGCCCGTACAGCGTCGCGCGCTCGAACGCGCTGACCTGCGCCGGACGCTTTTCCCAGTGCGGTTCCGACAGCGATTTCTTCAGCAGATGCGCGCCGATCTTCTCGACCCACTCGGGCTCGATCTTCGCGAGGCAGCGCGCGTACAGCCGGCTCGTCTCGACGAGTTCGGCCGCCATCACCCAGCGGCCGGCCTTCTTCGCGAGCGCGGAGCCCGGCCACAGGTAGAACTTGATGCCGCGCGCGCCGAGGTAATGCGGATCGTCGTCGGCCTTCATCCCGAGGTTGCCCAGCAGCCCCGTCAACAGGGCCAGATGGATCTGCTCGTAGGTGGCCTCGACTTCGTTGAGCCGCCAGCCGTGCTCGCGCACGACCGTCAGCAACTGCGAATGGACGTCGCGCCATTCGCGCAGCCGCAGATGCGACAGGAAGTTCTGCCGGCACGCGTCGACGAGCTGGCGATTCGACTTCTTGTGCGCGACGGCCTCCTCGAACCACGCCCAGATCTTCAGCCACTGCAGGAATTCGGAGCGCTCGTCGGCGAACCGGCGGTGCGCCTGGTCGGCCTGCTCCTGCGCTTCGATCGGGCGATCGCGCGGGTCCTGCACGGACAGCGCACTGGCGATGATCAGCACCTCGCGCAGCGACTGCTGGTCGCGCGCGGCGAGAATCATCCGGCCGACGCGCGGGTCGAGCGGCAGCCGCGCGAGTTCGCGGCCGAGCGGCGTCAGCGCGTTGTCGTCGTCGACCGCGCCGAGTTCGTTGAGCAGCTGGTAACCGTCCGCGATCGCGCGGCCCGGCGGCGGTTCGAGGAACGGGAACGATTCGATCGCCGTCAGGTGCAGCGACTTCATCCGCAGGATCACCGACGCGAGCGACGAGCGCAGGATTTCCGGGTCGGTGAAACGCGCCCGCGCCTGGTAGTCGGTTTCCTCGTACAAACGGATGCAGATACCGTCGGCCACCCGGCCGCAGCGGCCCGCGCGCTGGTTCGCGGCCGCCTGCGAGATCGACTCGACCTGCAACTGCTCGACCTTGTTCCGGTACGAATAGCGCTTCACGCGCGCGAGGCCGGTGTCGACGACGTAGCGGATGCCCGGCACCGTCAGCGAGGTTTCGGCCACGTTGGTCGCGAGCACGATCCGGCGCGTGTTCGACGCCTTGAACACCTTGTCCTGGTCGGCCGCCGAGAGTCGCGCGAACAGCGGCAGGATCTCGGTGTGCGGCGGATGGTGCTTGCGCAGTGCCTCGGCCGCCTCGCGGATCTCGCGCTCGCCGGGCAGGAACACCAGCACGTCGCCGGGGCCTTCGCGGCACAGCTCGTCAACCGCGTCGACGATCGCGTCCATCAGGTCGCGCTCGGCTTCGCGCGCGGTCTTCACGCGATCGCGGCCGCCCGTGCCCTCGGCGTTCTTCACCGCCGGGCGATCCTCGGCCACCGGACGGTAGCGCATCTCGACCGGATACAGCCGCCCGCTCACCTCGATCACGGGCGCCGGGCGCGCGTCGGTGCCGAAATGGCGCGCGAAGCGGTCGGCGTCGATCGTCGCGGACGTGACGATCAGCTTCAGGTCCGGCCGCCTCGGCAGGATTTCCTTCAGATAGCCGAGCAGGAAGTCGATGTTCAGGCTGCGCTCGTGCGCCTCGTCGATGATCAACGTGTCGTACGCCTTCAGCAGCGGATCGGTCTGCGTCTCGGCGAGCAGGATGCCGTCCGTCATCAGCTTGACGGATGCGCCCGGCGCGAGATTGTCGGTAAAGCGCACCTTGTAGCCGACCACCTCGCCGAACGGCGTGCCGAGCTCCTCGGCGATCCGGCGGCCGGTCGACGACGCGGCGAGCCGGCGCGGCTGCGTATGGCCGATCAGGCCCGTGCCGCCGGCGCCGAGGCCGCGGCCGAGATCGAGACAGATCTTCGGCAACTGCGTGGTCTTGCCCGAGCCGGTTTCGCCGCAGACGATGACGACCTGATGGCCGGCGATCGCACGCGCGATCTCGTCGCGCTTGCCCGACACGGGCAGGCTTTCCGGGTACGTGATCGGCGGAACGGGATTCGGCGGGACGGCGGCGCGCGGCGCACGCTCGCGGCGCGGGGCCCGCTCGCCCGTCGGCTGCGGCGCACCCTTCGCGGGCGACTGCCGCGCGTCGCCGCGCCGTTCGTCGTTGCGCGGCGCGTGTGCCGGCGTGCCCGCCGGCTTCTCCTGCTGCTGGCGCGGCGGCTGGCCCGGCTGCTCGCGCGCATCGGCCGCACCGTCCGGGTGCTTCGCCGACGGCGTATTGGCCCGCGTCGGCGCGGGACTTTTAGAAACATTCGACATGGGGGCGCATTATAATCCCGCCCATGAATTCCCAAACCGACCTCCCTCCCGCCCAGACCGGCGCCGCGACGCCGCCGGCCGCCGACGATTCGGCCGCCAGCCACGCGCAGTTCGTCGACTGGATGCGCTCCGTCGCGCCCTATATCCACAAGTTCCGCAACAGCACGTTCGTCGTGGGGTTCGGCGGCGAGGTGGTGCAGCAGGGGCTGCTGAATGCGCTCGTGTCCGACATCGCGCTCCTGCAGGCGATGGGCATCCAGATCGTGCTGGTGCACGGCTCGCGCCCGCAGGTCGAGGAGCAGCTGAGCCTGCACGGTGTCGAATCCGAGTTTTCGCACGGCCTGCGCATCACCGATGCGCGCGCGCTCGAATCCGCGAAGGAAGCGGCCGGCGAAGTGCGTCTCGACATCGAGGCCGCGATCAGCCAGGGTCTGCCGAACTCGCCGATGGCGCACGCGCACATCAGCGTCGTGTCGGGCAACTTCGTGACCGCGCGGCCGGTGGGGATTCTCGACGGGGTCGATTTCGCGCACACGGGCATCGTGCGCAAGATCGACGCCGAATCGATCCGTCATTCGCTCGCGAGCCGCAAGCTCGTGCTGCTGTCGCCGCTCGGTTTCTCGCCGACCGGCGAGGCGTTCAACCTGTCGATGGAAGACGTCGCGTCGGCGGCCGCGATCGCGCTGCGCGCCGACAAGATCATTTTCCTGACCGACGGGCCCGGCATCGTCGACGACGAAGGCGAGCTGGTGCGCGAAATGTCGCTCGACGCGGCCGCCGAGCTGCTCGATTCCGGCAACATCCAGGGCGACGACGGGTTCTTCCTGAAGCATTCGATCCGCGCCTGCCGCGGCGGCGTGACCCGCGCTCACCTGATCCCGCAGTCGCTCGACGGCAGCATGCTGCTCGAACTGTTCCTGCACGACGGCGTCGGCACGATGATCTCGTACGAGAACCTCGAAAGCCTGCGCGAAGCGACGCCGGACGACGTCGGCGGCATCCTGTCGCTGATCGAGCCGCTCGAGTCGGACGGCACGCTGGTGCGGCGCGGCCGCCACCAGATCGAACGCGACATCGACCACTTCTCGGTGATCGAGCACGATGGCGTGCTGTTCGGCTGCGCGGCGCTGTACCCGTACCAGCAGGAAAAGATCGGCGAAATGGCGTGCCTGACGGTGGCGCCCGAAGCGCAGGGCTCGGGCGACGGCGAACGCCTGCTCAAGCGCATCGAGCAGCGCGCCCGCGCGCGCGGCCTCACGCACATCTTCGTGCTCACGACGCGCACCGAGCACTGGTTCCTCAAGCGCGGCTTCGTCAAGGTCAGCGTCGACGACCTGCCGGAAGACCGTCGCAAACTCTATAACTGGCAGCGCAAGTCGCTCGTGCTGATGAAGCAGCTCTGAGCACCGGCACGACTGCCCTTCCCCCCCAGACACCGATTACAGGAGAAGTACACGATGGCTCGAATGATCCAATGCGCGAAGCTCGGCAAGGAAGCCGAAGGCCTCGATTTCCCGCCGCTGCCGGGCGAACTCGGCAAGCGCATTTACGAGAGCATCTCGAAGGAAGCGTGGCAAGGCTGGCTCAAGCAGCAAACGATGCTGATCAACGAAAACCGCCTGAACATGGCCGACCCGCGCGCGCGCCAGTACCTGATGAAGCAGACGGAGAAGTACTTCTTCGGCGACGGCGCGGACCAGGCGTCGGGCTACGTGCCGCCGACGGAAGGCTGAGCGCCGCGAATCGCGAATCGCGCGGGGCCGGTCGCGCCGGCCTCGTCGCGCGAATCAAGCAAACGGCACCGTGCAATCGCACGGTGCCGTTTGCTTTTGGGGGAGCGCCATCGACGCGGACCCGCCGGTGCGCTCGATGGCGTCCCGACGAGCCGCCGTGCCCGACTCATCCCACCGGTTTCAACGTGCCGCGATCGTCCGGCGGCGCACCGGCGCCGGATGGGTGATCCGCGCCGGCGCCTTCCGTGCCCCATTCCGCCGCATCGCTGCGTTCGGCCGTCGACAGTTCGTCCGCGCGATATCCGGTGCGATTCAGCAGCGCCAGCATGCACGCCAGCGACACGAGTGCATAAAGCCCCGACGCAACCGCGACGCCGACGATGCTGCCCGTCGCGTTCAGGATCGCCTGCGCGAGCACCGGCGTGCCGCCGCCGACCACCAGCGCGCTCAACTGATACGCGAGCGACAGGCCCGTATAGCGGATGTTGGCCGGAAACACGCGCGCGAGCACGCCGCCGACCGCGCCGTAGAACATCGCCGACGGAATCGTCGAAATGCACATGCCCGCGACGGCGACCCAGTATGAACCCGTCGCGAGTGCATGGAACATCACGGGCATCAACACGATTTCCGGGATCAGGATCCAGCACATCGCGCGCCGCATGTCGACCTTCGACACGAACCACGCGCCGACCGGCTGCATCAGAAATTGTACGACGAGCGAGATCGACAGGATGCCGAGGAACGTGCCCTGCGCGTAACCGAGCGTCTTCGTCGCCCACGACAGCGCGAACGTGCTGCGAAAATACGTGACGTTGATCACCGGCAGCGTGCCGGCCGCGAGCAGCACGACCACCCAGTGATCGCGCACGACGTCGCGCAGCGGCAGCTTCACCGTGCGCTTGCGCGCGAGCACGCGCTGCATGTCGACCGACTCCTCGAGCCTCAGCCGGATCACCATGCCGATGATCACGAGCACGGCCGACAGCAGGAACGGAATGCGCCAGCCCCACATCAGGAACGACGGCGTCGGCAGCGCGCTCAGCGCGAAGAACGCGGCCGTGGCCAGCAGGTTGCCGGTGGGCGAGCCCTGCTGCGCGAACGCCGCATACAGGATGCTGCGATGCTTCGGCGCATTCTCGCTCGCGATCAGCACCGCGCCGCCCCACTCGCCGCCGACCGCGATGCCCTGCAGCACGCGCAGCACGACGAGGCCCGCCGGCGCCCATACGCCGATCGACGCATAGCCGGGCAGCAGGCCGATGCCGGTCGTCGCCAGCCCCATCATCACCAGCGTGATCACGAGCGCGGTCTTGCGGCCGACGCGATCGCCGAGATGCCCGAACACGATCCCGCCGAGCGGCCGCGCCGCGAAACCGGCCCAGAACGTGACGAACGCGAGCAGCGTCGCGACGCCGGGATCCATCGTGCTCGAAAAGAACACCTTGCCGAACACGAGCGCCGCGGCCGTGCCGTAGATGTAGAAGTCGTACCACTCGATCGTGGTGCCGACGAACGCCGCGAAGGCGGCGCGGCCGGGCCGCGGCTGCGCGGCGGGCGGGGATTGCGGACGGCTCATCGATGTCTCCATGTTGGTGATCGGGGGCGCGACTGTCGCGCGCCTTTCCCGGGTGGCCGGCATTGCGCCGCCGGCCGGTGGCGTCATGTCAGTCGGACGCCGTTTTCAGCACGCCGGCATCGAGCAGTTGCTGCTGAAGTGCGCGATCGACGCCGAGCCGATCGAGCACCGCTCGCGTGTCGCGACCGAGCGCGGGCGGCGCCGACCGGTAGGTGGCCGGCGTGCGCGACAGCTTCACCGGCGACGCGGTGCCGCGATACGCGCCGATCTCGACGAACAGGTTGCGGTGCAGCGCATGCGGATCGTGCGCGACGTCGGCCACCGTGCGCACCGGCCCGCACGGCACGCCGGCCGCCATCAGGTCGCGCGCGAGCGGCTCGCACGCGTGCGCGGCGAGCCGCGTTTCCAGTTCGGCCTTCAGCTCGGGCCGGTGCGCGCAGCGGCTGCGGTTGTCGACGAAACGCGGATCGCCGGCGAGCGCCGGCGCACCGAGATGCGCGACGAGCCGCGCGAACTGCCGGTCGTTGCCGACCGCGAGAAAGATCGGCACCGTGGCCGTGCGGTAGCTGTCGTACGGCGCGATGTTCGGATGCGCGTTGCCGCTGCGTTCCGGTACGCGGCCCGAACCGAAGAAGTTCGGCAGGTGCGGATGCAGCAGCGACACGCCGCAGTCGTACAGCGCCACGTCGATCGACTGCCCGCGCCCGCTCTTCTCGCGCTCCGCGAGCGCCAGCAGGATGCCGGCGAGCGCGTTGAGCCCCGTGACCATGTCGACGATCGGCAAACCGATGCGCGTCGCGCCGCCATCGCGTTCGCCGTTCACGCTCATCAGCCCGGCCATCGCCTGGATCACCGCGTCGTAGCCCGGCAGGCCGCCGAGCGGGCCGTCGTCGCCGAAGCCCGTCACCGCGCAGTGGATCAGGCGCGGAAAGCGCGGCTGCAGGTCGCGTGCGTAGTCCATGCCCCAGCGCGCGAGCGTGCCGGGCTTGAAATTCTCGACAAGCACGTCGGCCTCTTCGAGCAGGCGCCACAGGATCGCCCGCCCTTCGTCGTGCGACAGATCGAGCGCGAGCCCTTCCTTGTTGCGGTTCACGCCCATGAAATACCAGGCCGTGTCGCCGAGGAACGGCGGCCCCCAGCCGCGCGTCTCGTCGCCGCCGGGCGGCTCGATCTTGACCACCGTCGCGCCGTGATCGGCGAGCGCCTGCGTGCAGTACGGGCCGCCGAGCACCCGGCTCAGATCGACGACCTTCAGGCCGTCCAGTGCGCCACGCGTCGCGCTCATCGCTCGACCTCCGGCAGCAGGTCGAGCGCCGTGTCGAGCGCGACCGGCAGGCCGCGCAGCAGCGCGTCGGACGCGGCCGATTCGTCGTCGCGCGGTGCCGGCGCGAGCGGATCGACCGGCAGCAGCTTGTGCCGCACGATCAGGTGCGCCAGCGCGAGACGCCTGAAATCCGGTGCGAGCCGTGCGCCCTCGCAGGCCATCAGCACGGCCGCGCTCGCGTAATACAGCGCGGACGCGGCCTGCCGCACGCGCGCGTCGTCGCCCTCCTCGGCGACCCGCGCGAGCGCATCGCAGGCCCGCGCGAGAATGCGCCGCAGCGCCGTGCGGCTCGCGTCGGGCAGCGGCGCCGCGCCCAGACGATCGCCGAGGAACGTGCGCAGCGCGTCGAGCGCATGCTCGCGCTGCGCGGCGCGCGCGACATCGAGCGCGACGATGTTGCTCGTGCCTTCCCAGATCGAACCGAGGTGCGCGTCGCGCACGAGCCGCGCATCGCGCCATTCCTCGATATAGCCGGTGCCGCCGCGCACTTCCATCGCATCGCCCGTCACGCGGCGCGCGTCGCGGCATGCGCGGAACTTGATCAGCGGCGTCAGGATCCGCACGCAGCGCGCGGCCTGCTCGTCGCCCGCATCGGCCTGCGGCAGCAGCAGCGCGATCTGCATGAACATCGTGCGCGCGGCCTCGGCCGGCAGCAGCATCTTCATCAGTTGGCGCTGCATCAGCGGCATCTCGATCAGCTTGCGGCCGAACGCGTCGCGATGCGCGGCGACGTGCAGCGCCTCGTTCAGCGCGCGCCGCATCAGCCCGGCCGCGCGCACGCCGTTCGACAGCCGCGACATGTTGATCATGTCGGCCATCTGGTGAAAGCCGCGGCCGATCTCGCCGATCAGGTAAGCCTGCGCGCCTTCGAGCGCGATCTCGCCGCTCGCCATCGACCGGCTGCCGAGCTTGTCCTTCAGGCGCACGATCCGGTAGCGGTTGCGCGTGCCGTCCGGCAGCGTCTTCGGCAGGAGGAACAGTGCGAGGCCCTTGATGCCGTCCGGCGCGCCGTCGGGCCGCGCGAGCACCATCGCGAGATCGGCGTCCGCATTCGAGCAGAACCACTTGTCGCCGGTCAGGCGCCAGACGGTCTCGCCGCGCGCGTCGGTTTCGCGGGTCGCGCGCGTCGCGATACGGCCGACATCGGAGCCGGCCGCCTGCTCGGTCATGAACATCGCGCCCTGGTACAGCGTGTCGAAGTCGCGCGACGCGAGCCTCGGCAGGTAGCGCGCGACGAGCGCGGGATCGCCGAAGCGGCGCAGCGTGCGCGTCAGCGAATCGGTCATGCTGACCGGGCAGCACAGCCCGAATTCCGCCTGCACGAACAGGAACGTCAGCGCGTACTTGACGAGCGGCGGCACGGTGTCGGATCCATGACTCAGCGACGCGAGCCCGAGCTCCGCATACGCGACCCGTTCGAGCGCGACGTACGCCGGATCCTTGTCGATCCGCTGCACGGCCTCGCCGCGCCGGTTGCGGTGCTCGAGCACGGGCGGATGCTTGTCCGCGCGCGACGCCCATTCGTCGAGTTCGCCCGATACGCGCTCGCCGAGCGCGCGCAGCCGCGGCTCGAGTTCGGCATAGTGCGCGTCGCCGAGATGCAGCTTCAGCAACGCGCCAAGATCGGGATCGACGGTGAAGAAATTGATGCCCCGGCTGTCGGGGATATTGGATGCGCCGGTGTCCGGCGTTCGAGCGGTGTCGTTCATTCGTGCGTCTCCTGAATTGCCTGCACCTCGGCCGCGACGGACGCCGCGGCGCCCGGACGGCCCGGTGCAAAGCCTTCGCAGAGCGTAGGCGCGCGATCGATAAGCGTCCAATACACGATTTGTCCGGTACGATAGATATCGCTTATCGATGCCGACGCCGGGAGGAGACACCATGGAACTGAGGCAGTTGCGCTACTTCGTGGCGGTTGCCGAGGAGCTGCATTTCGGGCGCGCGGCGAAACGCCTGTTCATCTCGCAGCCGGCGCTGAGTTTCGACATCCGCAAGTTCGAGGACGCGCTCGGCGTGCAGCTCTTCTCGCGCACCAACAAGACCGTCGCGCTGACCAATGCGGGAGAGGTGCTGCTCGGCGAAGCGCGTCGGCTGCTGCTGCAGGCGGCCGAAGCCGAGCGCCTGACGGTGCGCTCCGCGTCGGGGCTCGCCGGCCGGCTGCGGATCGGCTTCGTCCACTCGATGCTGTATCGCGGGCTGCCCGATGCGGTGCGGCGCTTCGAGGCCGACTATCCGGGCGTCGAGGTCGTGCTGAGCGAGATGAACACGCACGCGCAGGTGCAGGCGATCCAGCGCGGCCAGATCGATCTCGGCTATGCGCACTGGGGCCACTTCCCGCCCGAGGTCGAATCGGCGCCGGTCTATGCGGAGCCGTTCGTGTGCTGCCTGCCGGCCGCGCATCCGCTCGCGCGGCGCAGGCAGGTCGCGCTCGCCGCGCTCGCGACAGAACCCTTCATCCTGTTTCCGCGCGAAGCAGCGCCGCACTATCACGACCTGATCATCGCGCAGTGCGTGAACGCGGGATTCAGTCCGCTGATCCGGCACGAGGCGCGGCTGTGGCAGACGATCCTCTCGATGATCGAGTTCGGGATGGGCATCGCGCTGGTGCCGCGCGTGCTGCAGCAGGCGAAAAGCGACCGGCTCGCGTTCCTGCCGCTGAGGGATGCGTCGCTCGAATCGCGCACGCTCGCGCTGAAACGCAGCGGCACCGCCGAACCGGTGGCGCTGCGCTTTGCCGGCTACGTGCGCGCATCGATCGACGCGCTGCCCGCGCTGGCGGGATGAGCGGGCGGCTCGCTACTTCGCTTCAGGCTGCAGCGCCGGCTGCGGGCGGCGATACCACACCGCGTACACGACCGAGAGCGCAATCAGGAACGGAATGCCGAAGATCAGCGTCATGTGGAATTCGGCCGTGAAGTAGGTCGTCACCATCACCGCGAGCATCAGGCCCGCGCCGAGCAGCGTCAGCAGCGGAAAACCGCGCATCCGGAATGCGGGCGCAGGCAGGCCGAGCGCCGCGCGGCGGCGCCGAAAGCAGTAATGCGTGACGAAGATCATCATCCACGTAAACAGCGCGCCGAACATCGACACCGCCATCATGATCGTGAACGACGCGTCCGGATACAGCACGCTCAGCACCGTCGCGAGCGCGATGCCGAGCGTCGACAGCATCAGCGCGCCGAACGGCACGCCGCGCGCGCTCACTTCGCCGAGCGCCTTCGGTGCATGCCCCGCGCGCGACAGGCTGAACATCATCCGCGTCGTGATGTAGAGCTGGCTGTTCATCGCGGACAGCGCGGCGACCAGCACGACGAAGTTGATCAGCCCGGCCGCGCCCGGCAGGCGGATCGCCTCCATCACCTTCACGAACGGGCTTTCGTCGCGCCCCGCCGCCGTCCACGGGACGATCGCGAGCATCAGCGCGAGCGTGACGAGGTAGAACAGTACGAGCCGCACGATCGTCGAGCGGAACGCACGCGTGACCGCGCGCTCGGGATCCTCCGCTTCGCCGGCCGCGACCGCGATCATCTCGATGCTCAGGTAGCTGAAGATCGACACGATCACCGCGACCCACGTCCCCCACGGGCCCTTCGGAAAGAAGCCGCCGCGATCCGTGTAGTGGTGGAAGCCCGCGCGCGCCGCGCCGTCGCCGACCAGCCCCGGATTGCCGAACACGACATACGCGCCGAGCACGATGAAGCCGACGATCGCCGCGATCTTCACGACCGAGAAACCGTATTCGACCGCGCCGAACACGTCGACGCTGCGCGCGTTGATGAACACCAGCAGCGCCGAGAAACCGACGATCCACAGCCAGCCGGGCACGCCGGGAAACCAGTACTTCATGTACAGCGCGATCGCGGTGACTTCGGTGCCGACCGCGAGCACGATGCACGCCCAGTACGCGTAGCGCACGAGGAACCCGGCCCACGGGCTCACGTAATGCTCGGCGTATGCGCCGAACGAACCGGATGTCGGGTGCGCGACCGTCATCTCGGCGAGACAGCCCATCAGCAGCAGCGAGATGAACGCGCCGATCGCATAGCTGACGAGCACGCTCGGGCCCGCGAAGCCGATCGCGAAGCCGCTGCCGAGAAAGAGACCGGTGCCGATGGCGCCGCCGATCGCGATCATCGCCATCTGCCGTGCGGAAAGCGTGCGGCGCAGACCTTGTTCGCGCGCCGCGATATGCTGGAATTGCCCTTCTGGTTGCATCGAATGACCTCGTTCGAAAGCGATTGTCCGGTCGAAACGTCGGCGGCGCGCGGGCCGGCGCCGGACCGGCCGGCCGCCGCGCGCCGCGGGTTCAGAACAGATGGCGCAGGCCGGCCGCGATGCCCGTCTGGTTGCCGCGCCCGGGCATTTCGGTGAACGCGCCGCCGGTCACGCGGTTGTAGTCGACCGTCGCGTAGACCTGCGTCGCCTTCGACAGTGCGTACTCGGCCTCGAGCACGCCCGTATAGCGCTTGCCGACGTTGCCGGCGACGCCGTTGACGTTGCGGATGTCGTCGTAATACGCGACGCCCGTCACCGACACCGCAGGTGTGACCTTGACGCTCGCGCCCGTGTAGAAGATCGCGTCGCGGCGCGGGTTGTCCGCGAACGACCCGTAGCTCACCTGGCGGCCCGGCGCGTTCAGCAGCACCTCGTCGAGCACGCCCGAGCGATCGATGCCGCCGAGATAACCCGCGTACAGCGTCGCCGCGCCGAATGCGTAGCGCGCGCCCGCCCCCCAAGCCTGCTGCGCGCGGCTCTTCAGGTCGCGCACCTGCTGGTACGTCGCGCCGACCATCAGGCCGCCCTGCGTGTACGACACGCGCGTGCCCCAGTATGCATTCGCGCCGAGGCCGCCCGCGACGCCGCCGAAGCCGTAGCTCGCGCCGACGTTCAGCCCGCCGAACGTGCCGTCGTAACTGACGACGTTGCTCGCGCGGCCTTGCGTGAGGAAGTACGGCCACATGTTGGCCGTGTAGTTGCCGACCGTCAGCGGATCGAGATCGCCGAACAGGTTGAACGCCTCGGTCGCCTGGCGGCCGAGCTTCACGGTACCCCAATCGCTCGCGAGGCCGACATACGCGTAGCGGCCGAACAACGCGCCGTCGAGCTGCCCGTTTTGCGGCTCGAAGCCGCTCTCGAGCCGGAAGATCGCCTGCAGCCCGCCGCCGAGCGCTTCGCTGCCCTTCAGCCCCCAGCGGCTGTTCGTGATCGCGCCGTTGGTCATCTGCACGCCCGCGTCGTTCGACGCGTCGGCATGCGTCGTGTAGCGGATGCTCTGGTCGACGATGCCGTACAGCGTCACGCTGCTCTGCGCCGACGCACCGCTCGCGGCGAGCGCGCCCGCCATCATTGGCAGTGCCAATCGATAAATCTTCCTCATGTTCTCCTCCAGTCTTGTTTTCGTTTCCTGTTGATCGTGGTAACTACCCACCGCGTAACGCGGTGTTCCTGCTAGGCGCGCGCCGCCGGCAACGCAACGTACGCGACGAGCTCGACGCGCATCGCCGGATGCGCGAAACCCTGCACGCCGACGCACGTCCGGTTCGGATAGGGTTCCCGGAAGTGGCGCCGGTATTCGGCGTCGAATTCGGGCATCGCCTTCACGTCGGACAGGTAGACGAGCACCTGCGCGACATCGTCCATCGTCGCGCCGGCCGCCGCGACGGCCTTCGCGAGATTCTCGAGCGTGACGCGCGCCTGCTCGGCCATCGTGTCGCCGACGATCGCGCCGGACGCAGCGACCGGCCCGTGACCGGTAAACATCAGCCCGCAGGCGCGGGTCGCCCACGAGAACGGTTGCGCGAGCAGGGGCAAGTCGACCGGGATCGTTTCAGCCATCGTATGTCATCCTTATGATCGGGATCGGGACGCTCAGGCGGCCTGGCGCGACGCACCGCCGAGCACGTCGGCGATCGCGTTCGCGACATGGTCGACGTTCGCGTCGTTCAGGCCCGCGATGCACATCCGGCCCGAGCGCAGCAGATAGACGCCGTGCGATGCCCGCAGCCGGTCGACGTCGGCCGCGGCGATGCCCGTATAGCTGAACATCCCGCGCTGGGCGACGAGCGCGTCGAACGCGCGTCCCGGCAGCCCCGCATCGAGGCGCGCCTTCAGTTCTCCGCGCATCCGCTTGATGCGCGTGCGCACCTGCGCGACTTCGCCTTCCCAGCGCGCGCGCAGCGCGTCGTCGTTCAGCACCGTCGACACGAGCTGCGCACCGAACAGCGGCGGGCTCGAATAGGTGCGGCGCACGCCGGCCTGCAACTGGCTCAGCACCGTCGCGGCCTCGCCCGCGTTCGCGCAGACGATCGACAACCCGCCGACGCGCTCGCCGTACAGCGAGAAGTTCTTCGAGAACGAGTTGCCGACGATCGCCGGCAGCCCCGCATCGACGATCGCGCGCACGGCCCATGCATCATCGGCGAGACCGTCGCCGAAACCCTGGTACGCCATGTCGAGGAACGGAATCAGCCCGCGCCGCGTGAGCACGTCGATCACCGCGCGCCATGCATCGCGATCGAGGTCGAGCCCTGTCGGGTTGTGGCAGCACGGCTGCAGCAGCACGACGCTGCGCGCCGGCAACGCGTCGAGCGTCGCGAGCATCTCTTCGACGCGGATGTCGTTGCGCGCTGCGTCGTGGTACGGATACGTGTGCACCTCAAGGCCGGCCGCCGAGAAGATCACGCGATGGTTGTCCCACGTCGGGTCGCTGATCCAGATCGCGCTGTCGGGGAAATAGCGCTTCACGAATTCCGCGCCGAGCCGGATCGCGCCCGATCCGCCTAGCGTCTGCAGCGTCGCGATGCGCCCTTCCGCGAGCGCCGCGCAATCGTCGCCGAAGACGAGGCGCTGCACGCCCTGCCGGTAGGCGGCGAGCCCTTCCATCGGCAGATACGTATGCGGCGCATCGGCTTCACGCAAGCGCCCGGCCGCGACGCGCGTGCTGTCGAGCACCGGAATCCGGCCCGTGTCGTCGTAGTAAAGGCCGATGCTCAGGTTGACCTTGTGCGGATGCGCATCCTGCTGGAAGGCCTGGAACAGCGACAGGATCGGATCGCCCGGATAGGCGGGAACGTGTTCGTACATGGCGGAATGACGGTAAAGATTGAAGGCGGCGGCACCGACCGGCGGCATCGCGTTGCGTCGGGCCGTGCGGTCGAGGCATGGGGCGCATGTTATCGAGGACGAAATAGAATGAGCTTCACTTTTCGATGACGAACCGCGCCGATTGCAGTAGAGTCTGCGATTCTCATCTCAAAATTCATCAGATTCTGCGAAATGGCTCTGGATCGAACCGATATGCGAATCCTCCGGCACCTCGAACGTGACGGTCGCATCAGCAATCAGGACCTCGCGAACGCGGTCGCGCTGTCGCCGTCGGCATGCCTGCGTCGCGTGAAGCTGCTCGAGGAACGCGGCGCCATTTCGGGGTATCGCTGCACGATCGAGCCGAAGAAGGTCGGCGTCGCATTCGAGGCGCTCGTGCATGTGTCGATGCGGCCGGACGTGCCCGAGTGGCACGACCGGTTCGTCGAATCGATCCAGCAGTGGCCGGAAGTCATCGCGGCGCAGATCGTGACGGGCGGATCGAACTACGTGCTGACGGTTCGCGCGCGCGACCTCGATCATTATTCGGACTTCGTGATCAATCGGCTGCACCGCGCGGCGGGCGTGATGTCGATCAATTCGAGCATCGTGCTCGCGACGCTCAAGCGCGACGGTTCGATCCTCGATCTCGTCGAGCCGTCGACGGCCGGCTGACCGATCGTTGCGCCGGCCTGAAAAAAATTTGCGGAAAGGGCTTTACGAACCCAAAAAGCTCTGACATAATTTCAGCTTCTTTGGGCGGTTAGCTCAGCGGTAGAGCACTGCCTTCACACGGCAGGGGTCACTGGTTCGATCCCAGTACCGCCCACCAAAGAATTCAAGGGCCTGCGTCTCACGACGCAGGCCCTTTTCGTTTTGGCGGCGCGCGTGGCCTGCGTGAGGCGGGCGCCGCATCGTTCGACGCCGCGCCCTCACGCAGGCGCCGGCTTACCGTACCTGCCCCACCCGCTCCGCCGTCGCGTCGAACGCGCGCTTCGCCTTGTCGACGATCTCGTCGACCTCCGCCTCGCGAATCACGAGCGGCGGCGACAGCAGCATCCGGTCGCCGGTCGCGCGCATGATCAGGTTGCCGTTGAAGCAGAAGTCGCGGCAGATCGTGCCGACGTCGACGTCCGCGCCGAAGCGCTCGCGCCGGTGCCGGTCGCGCGCCAGTTGAACGCCGGCGACGAGCCCCGCTCCCGCAATCTCCCCGACGATCGGATGATCGCCCAGCGCGTCGCGCAGGCGGCGCTGGAAATACGGGCCGATATCGGTCTTCACGCGCTCGACGATGCCTTCGTCGCGCAGCAACTTCAGGTTCGCGACCGCGACGGCCGCCGCCACCGGGTGGCCCGAGTACGTGAGGCCGTGATTGAATTCGCCGTTGTCGATGATCGGGCGCGCGATGCGCTCGTGGATGCCCACCGCGCCCATCGGCACGTAGCCCGACGTGAGGCCCTTCGCCATCGTGATCAGGTCCGGCTCGACGCCGAAGTGCTGGTGCGCGAACCATTCGCCGGTGCGCCCGAAGCCGCCGATCACTTCGTCGGCGACGAGCAGAATGCCGTACTGGCGGCAGATCCGCTGGATTTCCGGCCAGTACGTCGACGGCGGGAAGATCACGCCGCCCGCGCCCTGGAACGGCTCGCCGATGAACGCCGCGACGTTCTCCGCGCCGAGCTCGAGGATCTTCGCTTCGAGCTGCCGCGCACGCGCAAGACCGAATGCTTCCGGCGTCTCGCTCGGCTGCGCTTCGCCGAAGAAATACGGCTGGTCGATGTGCACGATGTGCTCGACCTTCGACGGCATCTGCTCGTGCATGTAGCCCATCCCGCCGAGCGTGCCGCCGGCGATGGTGGAGCCGTGGTAGCCGTTCCTGCGCGAGATCACGTACTTCTTCTGCGGCTTGCCCTGTACGCGCCAGTATTGATGCACGAGACGCAGCACCGTGTCGTTGCCTTCCGAGCCGCTATTGCAATAGAAGAAGTGGTTGAAGCCGGCGGGCGTCACTTCCGCGAGCATCGCGGAGAGTTCGATCACCGGCGGGTGCGTGGTCTTGAAGAACGTGTTGTAGAACGGCAGTTCCTGCAGCTGGCGATACGCGGCGTCGGCGAGTTCCTTGCGGCCGTAGCCGACGTTCACGCACCAGAGGCCGGCCATTCCGTCGATCACCTTGTTGCCGTCCGAGTCCCACAGGTAGACGCCGTCGGCCTTGACGATCACGCGGCTGCCCGCGCGATTGAGCGCGCCCATGTCCGAGAACGGATGGATGTGGTGCGCGGCGTCGAGCGCGCGGTATTCGGCGGTCGAGCGTGCCTGCGTCGCGCGCGGCGCGGCGGCCGTGGCAGCCGTGGCGTTCGGTGCGGCCGGCTGGACCCAGGCCGATTCATTGCGGTAAGTCATGTTTTCTCCGTGATTCCGTATGCGGTTGGCACGCTCACACGTGCAGCAGCAAATGCCTGCGTTCCCACGAGCTGATCACGCGGAAGAACGCTTCGTATTCGGTCTCCTTCAACGCGAGGTAGGCCTTCACGAACTTGTCGCCGAGAATGCCGGCGAGCGGCTCGCACGCGGCCATCAGCGAGATGCCCTCCTCGAGGTTGCGCGGCAACTGGTACGGCAGGTCGTAGCCGTCCGATGCGATCGGCTCGGTCGGCGCGAGTTGTTGCGTCATGCCGAGATAGCCGGCGGCGAGCGTCGCCGCCAACGCGAGGTACGGGTTGCAGTCGACGCCCGGAATCCGGTTCTCGATGCGCCGCGCGACCGGCGTCGACTGCGGGATCCGGAACCCCACCGTGCGGTTGTCGTAGCCCCACTGCACGTTGATCGGCGCGGCCATGAAGCGCGACAGGCGGCGATACGAATTGATGTACGGCGCGAAGATCGGCATCAGCGCCGGCGTGTACTTCTGCAGCCCCGCCAGATAGCTGTGGAACAGCGGCGACACGGCGCCGTTTTCGTCGGCGAACAGATTGCGCCCGGTGCGCATATCCGCGAGGCTCTGATGAATGTGCATCGCGGAACCCGGCTCGTTTTCCATCGGCTTGGCCATGAACGTCGCATACATGTTGTGGCGCAGCGCGGCCTCCCGCACCGTGCGCTTGAACAGGAACACCTGGTCGGCCAGCGGCAGCGCGTCGCCATGCACGAAGTTGATCTCCATCTGCGCGGCGCCCACTTCGTGAATCAGGGTCTCGATATCGAGGCCCTGCATTTCGCAATACTCGTAGATGTCCTCGAACAGCGGATCGAACTCGTTGACGGCCTCGATCGAATACGACTGGCGGCCCGTTTCCGCCCGCCCCGTACGACCGACAGGCGGACGCAGCGGCAAGTCGGGATCGGCGTTCATGTCGACCAGATAGAACTCCAGTTCGGGCGCGACCACGGGCTTCCAGCCCTTCGCCTCGTACAGGTCGAGCACGCGGCGCAGCACGTAACGCGGCGAGATCTCGACCGGCGAGCCGTCGAAATGCACGCAATCGTGGATCACCTGCGCGGTCGGATCGACCGCCCACGGGATCAGGCAGATCGTCGACGGATCGGGCACGCACACCATGTCGGGATCGGTCACGCCGGTCAGCGTGCCGTCCTCCGGATAGTCGCCGGTGACGGTCTGCACCATCACGGCCTGCGGCAGGCGCATCGATTCGCCGGACTCGAATTTGTTGCGCGGAATGATCTTGCCGCGCGCGATGCCCGCCATGTCGGGAATGATCGCCTCGACTTCGGTAATGCGGTGCTGTCGCAGGAATTCGCTCAGTTCGGGTTGCATGATCGGCCTCGTTCAGTCGATGTCGGATGCGGCCGGCGACGGCGTCGCGCCGCCGGCCGCATGAATGCGGCGGGTCATGTGCGCGCGGCACGCCGCGCCGAATGCCGCGAAGATGTCGCGCGACAGCGGCTGCTCCGCGTAGCGCCACTCGGGATGCCACTGCACGCCCAGCGCGAACGCACGCGCGCCGCGCACGCTGACGGCCTCGACCAGTCCGTCGGGCGCGCTCGCTTCGATCGCGAGCCCCGCGCCCAGGTGCGCGATGCCCTGGTCGTGCAGCGAATTGACGGTCGCCTCGTGCGCGCCGCGCGCGACCCGCTGCAGCAGGCCGCCGGGGGCGAGCTGCACGACGTGCGAGGGACCGTACTGCCGTTCGAGCGGATCGTCCGGCCGTTCGCGATGGTCGTCGAAGCCGGTCGTCGCATGCAACCGCTGATGCAGCGTGCCGCCATACGCGACGTTCAGCTCCTGCATGCCGCGGCAGATTGCGAGCACGGGCACGCCCGCGTCGATTGCCGCGCGGATCAGCGGCAACGCGGTCGCATCGCGCGCCGGATCGTGCAGCATGTCGGACGCGCTCGCGGCGCCGCCGTAATGATGCGGCTCCACGTTCGAATAGCTGCCCGTCAACAGCAGCCCGTCGATGGCCGCGACGATCGCGTCGGCCGGCTGCCGCGCGCCGAGCGCGGGCAGCACGAACGCCAGCGCGCCGGCGCCGTCGACGACGGCGGCGAGGTACTTCTCGCCCGCCGTGTGGTTCGGATGCGCACCGCGCAGGATGCGGTCGGCGGTCACGGCTACGATCGGTCGCGCACGCATCGGCGTCTCTCCGGTGATGGCGCGCGACACGCTTGCGCGCACAACGATGCAGGTTCTCGGGTGCGCCACACGCGCGCGCCATCGCGCAACGCACGCGCAAACGCCAGCCAAAACGCAAGCGCATGCGCGAGCCTGCCGCGCGAACGCCACGGCAACGGGCGGTGCGGTCCGGGACGGAAGCGGAAAGGGACGCTAGGGCAACAACGATGCGCTGCCGTCGCACTGCACCGCGCTGAACACGTGCGCGGTCACGAGATTGAAGCGGCGCGGGCCGCGATGGGAAATGGCGAAGAAGCGGGGCTCGCGTAACGGGGCGGCGCGCGTGCCGCGATCAGCATGCCGGTTCGGCCCGGCCTGAGGCGGCGCGCCCGCCGACGGACTTCGCGTCCGGCGTATCGAAGGGCTGGCGGCTTTCACGATCGTACTCGACTGACTGATGAAGACAGGACACGTGTCGCAATGCCGCGTGGCGGCACGTGAGGATGATGTCTCGCGGCGGATTCGGTGCAGGCCGGCCATCGTCGATGGCCTCGCCGCCGGTACGCGCGTGACGACTTCCTGACATTCAGCTTATATCACTTAAAAATTGCGTCAAATTTTCAGGTGCCGATGACGACATCGATCAGACGAAAAAAACGGCATCGACCCGCGCGGATCGATGCCGTTTTTGTGCGTTGCACCGGCTTGCCTGCTACGTGTCGACGGGGCGCGACGCACCGTCGCGCCGCGCTGCCGCATGGCAGCGGCCCGTGCTCAACGATGCGCGAGCGCGGTTTCGACGAGCGCCTGCAGCAGCGGCACGATCCGCGCTGCACGCGCTTCGTCGTACGCGTACGGACGCGTCTCTTCCATGTACGTGATTTGCGACAGTTCAAGCTGCACGGCCTCGACACCGGTGTCGGGCACGCCATAGTGACGCGTGATGTAGCCGCCCTTGAAGCGCCCGTTCGCGACGGCCGTATAGCCGCCATGCGCGAGCACGCGCGCAGCCAGCGCCTCCGCGAGGCCGGGCGCAGCACTCGCGCCGCTCGACGTGCCGAAGTTGAAATCCGGCAGGCGGCCGTCGAAGAAACGCGGCACGTGCGAGCGGATCGAATGCGCTTCCCACACAAGCACGCGGCCGTGTTCGCCCTTCAGGCGCGCGATCTCGCGTTGCAGCGCGTCGTGATACGGCAGCCAGTAACGGTCGCGGCGACGCATGATCTCGTCGTTGCCGGGCAGCGCGTTCGCCGGATAAAGCGGCGCCTTGTCGAACGTATCGACCGGCACGAGCCCCGTCGTGTCCTGCCCCGGATACAGGTTCTCGTTGTCGGGCGGACGGTTCAGGTCGACGACGTAACGCGCGTGCGACGGCACGAGGATCGATGCGCCGAGATCGGCCGCGAAGCCGTACAGCCGCTCGAGATGCCAGTCGCAATCGTCGACGAAGCGCGCGTCGGGCGTCATCGTCGCGGCGATGTCGTCGGGGATGTGCGTGCCTGCGTGAGGAATCGAGATCAGCAGCGGCAGCGTGCCCTGCTTCAGCGTGAATACAGCCGGTTGTTCAGTCATGTCGCATCACCGTAAGAGTCTGCCGGCGCACGCATGCGGCATGCAGCGTGCGCCGGTCGCCACGCGTCAGCGCAGCAGTTGCGCCAGCGCGGCGCGGTAGTCGGCATACGCGGCGGCTTCGTCGCGATGGCGGCGGCCGCTCACGACGCGCTCGCCGCCTGTATAGACGTCGAGCACCGGCGTCTCGCCGTGCTCGGCGAACACGATGCCCGACAACCATGCCGCGCTGCCGTGTTCGGCGATCGCCGGATGATCGGGATCGAGCACGAGCCAGTCGGCGCGGCAGCCTGCGCGCAGCGCACCGACGCGTCGCCCGCTCGCTTGCGCGCCGCCCGCGAGCGACGCATCGAACAGGCGATCGGCGACGTGCGCCTGCGGCTCGCTCGCCAGCACGTTGCGCGCGCGGTGTACGAGCCGCTGCCCGTATTCGAGCAGGCGCAGTTCCGAGCGCCACTCGACCGACGCGTGGCTGTCCGAGCCGATGCCGATCACGCCGCCCTGCGCGAGATAGTCGACGGCCGGAAACACGCCGTCGCCGAGGTTCGCTTCGGTCGTCAGGCACAGGCCCGCGACCGCGCGACGCTTCGCGAGCGCCGCCGTCTCGGCCGCGTCGACGTGCGTCGCGTGCACGAGGCACCAGCGCGCATCGACGTCGAAGCGATCGAGCAGCCATTGTACGGGGCGTGCGCCGTAGGCACGAACGCAGTCGTCGACTTCGGCCGTCTGCTCGGCGATATGGATGTGCACCGGCGCATCGTCGGGCAGCCCTTCGAGCAGCACGCGCAGCCCGTTTTCGGACACCGCGCGCAGCGAGTGCGGCGCGACGCCGTAGCGCAGCCCGCCGTGCTCGGGTGCCGCGCGACGCATCGCGTCGAGCAGTTCGAGCACGCCGTCGGGCGTGTTGATGAAGCGGCGCTGATCGTCGCGCGGCGGCTTGTTGCCGAAGCCGGCGAACTGGTACGACACGGGCAGCATCGTGATGCCGATGCCGGCCGCTCGCGCGGCATCGACCACGCGCGTGCCGAGCTCAGCGATCCGGGGATAGCGCGAGCCGTCCTGCGCGTGATGCACGTAGTGGAATTCGCACACCGACGTGTAGCCGCACTTGAGCATCTCGACATACAGCCAGCGTGCAATCGCCGCGAGCGCGTCGGGCGTGATCTTCAGCGCGAAGCGGTACATCAGGTCGCGCCAGCTCCAGAAGCTGTCGGCGGGATTCGCGCGGTATTCGGTGAGTCCCGCCATCGCGCGCTGGAACGCGTGCGAATGCAGGTTCGGCATGCCGGGCAGCACCGGCCCGGCCGCGCGCGCGACACCTGCCGGTGCAGCGGTGTCGGGCGTCACGTCGGTCAGCGTGCCGGTTGCGTCCCAGCGCAGCAGCACGTTGCGGCGCCAGCCATCGGGCAGGTAGGCATGGTCCGCGAACAACAGGGTATCGGTCATGGCGAGTCCTCATCGACCGGATCGAGCGCGTCAGCGTCTCGTCCGGCCCGGTGCCGCGGCCGGCAGGCGCGCGCGTCGCGCCCAGCGCCTGCCTCGCGGCGATCGACCGGACGGCGCGGTCGCGCGCCGGGTCCGGTCCCATGCAAAGCGTCGGCCGGACCGGGGCCGTCACGGCCCGGCCCGATCCGTCGCGAAACTTATCCGTTCATCCGGCGAAACACGGTCGTGCCGCCGCGTACGACCTGCTCGCACAGCGGCCGGCCGATCCAGTACGCCAGCTCGGCCAGCGAGCCAACCGACCAGACGGCGAAATCGGCCTGGCGACCGACCTCGAGCGCGCCGTGGCGATCCGCGCGGCCAAGCGCCGCGGCCGCATGGCGCGTGACGCCCTGCAGCACCTCGGGCACCGTCATGCGGAACAGCGTGCAGCCCATGTTCAGCGTCAGCAGCAGCGATTCGAGCGGCGACGTGCCGGGGTTGTGATCGGTCGCGAGTGCGATCGGCACGCCGTGCTTGCGCAGCAGCTCGATCGGCGGCAGTTGCGTTTCGCGGATGAAGTAGTACGCGCCCGGCAGCAGCACGGCGACCGTGCCGGCCGCCTTCATCGCCTCGATGCCGGCTTCGTCGAGAAATTCGAGATGGTCGGCGGACAGCGCGCGGTAACGCGCGGCGAGCGCCGTCCCGCCCGCATTCGACAGTTGCTCCGCATGCAGCTTCACCGGCAACCCGCGCCGCGTCGCGGCCTCGAAAACGCGCTCGGTCTGCGCGAGCGAGAAGCCGATGCGTTCGCAGAACACGTCGACCGCGTCGACGAGCCCTTCATCGGCCAGCGTCGGCAGCATCCGGTCGCATACTTCGTCGATGTACGCGTCGGCGCGCCCCGCATATTCGGGCGGCAGCGCATGCGCGCCGAGGAAGGTCGTATAGACCGTGACTGCGAAGCGCTCGCCGAGCTGACGCGCGACGCGCAGCATCTTGCGCTCGCTCGCGAGGTCGAGCCCGTAGCCCGACTTGATCTCGATCGCGGTCACGCCTTCGGCGAGCAGCGGCTGCAGTCGTGCGGCGGCCTGCACGAACAGCGTCGTCTCGTCGGCCGCGCGCGTCGCGCGCACCGTCGACACGATCCCGCCGCCCTGCCGCGCGATTTCCTCGTAGCTGACGCCGGCGAGGCGCTGCGCGAACTCGTCGGCACGCGTGCCGCCGTACACGAGGTGCGTATGACAATCGACGAGGCCCGGCGTCACCCACGCGCCGTGCAGGTCCTCGCGCCGCCAGTGCGCATAGCCGTGCGGCAGCGCGGACAACGCGCCGAGCCACGCGATCGCGCCGGTTTCGTCAACGGCGATCGCCGCGTCGTCGATCGTCTCGTCGGGATGGCCGTGCGGACACAGCCTCAGGTGATGCCAGACAGTCGGTTTCATGCGTTCAGTCTCGTTCGCCGACGGTGAGCGATACGGCGAGCAGCGCGCCGCTTCCGCTCACGACGACGTCAAACGCACGCCGCGGCCCGTCGAGCCGCAACGTGTCCATTTCCTGCAGTGCATGGTGCGCGCCGTCGATCTCGACATCGACCGCACCCGTTGCACTGAACAGCAGGACGGTGTCGGCGTGCTCGATGCGGTGCGCGCCCTCGTGCCACACGTCGACCGACCCGCGCGCGGCCGAACGGCGCGTCATCAGGTTGAAGTCGCGCGTCGCGCCGTCGTGCAGCGTCGCGTCGATCGCCGTCTCGCCCGCGAAATCCGCACGGGTCAGCGGTGCGTCGAGCACGTGCCGCGTGCCGCCCGCTTCAGCGAGCGTCATGCCCGCGCCGGACAGCAGCACGAGCGTGCGGTCGACGCCGTCGAAACGCGAGAACGGCCCGGCCGTGCCGACGTCCGCAACGCTCACGCGCCAGGAGAACGCGTCGAGCGCGGCCCCCGGCGGAAACGTGCCGATCTCGCGCGTCACGCCGCCGCCGTTCTTCCACGGCGACGCGACGAGATCCGCTGCGCGGATCATCGTCGCGTTCACCGGCGCCTGGTCGAGCGCCGTCATGCTCAGCGGCCGAGCATCGGCAGCTTCAGGCCGGCTTCGCGGGCCGTCTGCTGCGCGAGTTCGTAGCCGGCGTCCGCGTGGCGCATCACGCCCGTCGCCGGGTCGTTCAGCAGCACGCGACCGAGACGCTCGTGCGCGTCGGCCGTGCCGTCGGCGACGATCACGACGCCCGAGTGCTGCGAGAAGCCCATGCCGACGCCGCCGCCATGGTGCAGCGACACCCACGATGCGCCGCCCGCGGTGTTCAGCAGCGCGTTCAGCAGCGGCCAGTCGCTGACGGCGTCCGAACCGTCCTTCATCGATTCCGTCTCGCGGTTCGGGCTCGCGACCGAACCGGTGTCGAGGTGGTCGCGGCCGATCACGATCGGGGCCTTCAGTTCGCCGTTCTTCACCATCTCGTTGAACGCCTGGCCGAGACGATAGCGATCCTTCACGCCGACCCAGCAGATCCGTGCCGGCAGGCCCTGGAACGCGATGCGTTCACGCGCCATGTCGAGCCAGTTGTGCAGGTGCGGATCGTCGGGGATCAGCTCCTTCACCTTCTGGTCGGTCTTGTAGATGTCTTCCGGATCGCCCGACAGCGCGACCCAGCGGAACGGGCCCTTGCCTTCGCAGAACAGCGGGCGGATGTATGCCGGCACGAAGCCCGGGAAGTCGAACGCGTTCTCGACGCCCATTTCCAGCGCCATCTGGCGGATGTTGTTGCCGTAGTCGAGCGTCGCCGCGCCGCGGTCCTGCAGCGCGAGCATCGCGCGCACCTGGACGGCCATCGATTGCTTCGCGACCTTCACGATGCTCTGCGGATCGACCTTCTGCGCTTCGCGCCATTGCGCGACGGTCCAGCCTTGCGGCAGGTAGCCGTTGATCGGGTCGTGCGCGCTCGTCTGGTCGGTCACGCAGTCCGGCGTGACGCCGCGTTCGACGAGTTCCGTGAACACGTCGGCCGCATTGCCGAGCAGGCCGATCGACACCGGCTTGCCGGTGCGCTTCGCTTCCTCGATCATGCCGAGCGCTTCGTCGAGCGTCGTCGCCTTCTTGTCGACGTAGCGCGTCTTCAGGCGGAAGTCGATACGCGTCTCGTCGCATTCGACCGCGATCATCGAGAAGCCGGCCATCGTCGCGGCGAGCGGCTGCGCGCCGCCCATCCCGCCCAGGCCGCCCGTCAGGATCCAGCGACCCGACGGATCGCCGTTGAAGTGCTGGTTCGCGACCGAGAAGAAGGTTTCGTAGGTGCCCTGCACGATGCCCTGGCTGCCGATGTAGATCCAGCTGCCGGCCGTCATCTGGCCGTACATCATCAGGCCCTTGCGGTCGAGCTCGTGGAAGTGATCCCAGTTCGCCCAGTGCGGCACCAGGTTCGAGTTCGCGAGCAGCACGCGCGGCGCATCCTTGTGCGTGCGGAACACACCGACCGGCTTGCCCGACTGGATCAGCAGCGTCTCGTTTTCTTCGAGATCCTTCAGCGACGCGAGGATCTGGTCGTAGCATTCCCAGTTGCGCGCCGCGCGGCCGATGCCGCCGTACACGACGAGCGCGTGCGGATGCTCGGCGACTTCCGGGTCGAGGTTGTTCTGGATCATCCGGTAGGCCGCTTCGGCCAGCCAGGTCTTGCAGGTCTTCTCGCTGCCGCGCGGCGCGCGGATCGTGCGCGTCGGATCGAGACGGGGATCGATGTGTTTCGGATGGTTCATGACGACTGCTCCCGAAGGAAAGTGAATATCAATAAGGAATCAGAAATGCCCGGTGAAGCGATAACGGCTGCCGGGATGCCACAGATTCGCCACCGAGGCGACGACGCCCTGCGACCAGGTGCGCCGATGTAAAACCAGACACGGCTCGACGTCATCCATCCGCAGCTGCTCGCGCCGCTCCGGCGCCGGGGCCGCCGCTTCGATCCGGTACTCGACCCGCTGCAGCGGCGCCGCGCGCATCAGGTACAGGTTCGGCGTCGTGTTCGTGAAATCCTGCTCGGCGTAATCCGGCGCGACCGCCGGATTCACCCATCGTTCTTCGAGCTGCACCGGCTCGTCGTTCTCGAAGTGCAACACCTGCGAATGAAACAGCTTCGCGCGCACGGCCACCTGCATCTCGTCGGCGAGCGCCTCGTCGGCGCGGATCGTCTCGAGGCCGAGCACGCTGGCGCGATACGCATGCCCGCGCGCGTCGACCTCCTCCGAGATGCTGCGGATCGCCACCAGCGTCGACTCGTACTTCGGCCGCGCGACGTAGGTGCCGGCGCCCTTCATGCGCGTGAGCACCTGCTCGGCCGTCAACTCGCGCAGCGCGCGGTTGACGGTCATGCGCGCCACCTTGAACTCGCGCGCCAGCTCGTTCTCGGACGGCACCTGGTCGCCCTCCTCCCACTCGCCTGCGTGGATGCGGGCCAGGATGAAATCCTTGATCTCCTGGTAGACCGGCGCGCTCATGGGCTTACTGTTCCGATGCGAACGAGAACGGGCTGAGCTTCGCGAACGCACGCTCGCCGACCAGCTTCGCGATCGCCGCGATGTCCGGCGCGAAGTAGTGGTCGAGTTCGTAATGCTCGACCTTGGCGCGGATCGTTTCCATCACGGGCGCCAGCTTCGGGCTCGTGTGGTACGGCGCGCGCAGGTCGACGCCCTGGGCGGCGGCCAGCAGTTCGATCGCGAGGATGTGCTTCGTGTTGTCCGCGATATCGGCGAGCTTGCGCGCGGCGAACGTCGCCATCGACACGTGGTCTTCCTGGTTCGCGGAAGTCGGCAGCGAGTCGACCGACGCCGGGTGCGCGAGCGTCTTGTTTTCCGACGCGAGGGCGGCCGCCGTCACGTGCGCGATCATGAAGCCCGAGTTCACGCCGCCGTCCCGCACGAGGAACGGGGGCAGGCCCGACAGCGTCGCGTCGATCAGCAGCGCGATGCGGCGTTCGGCCAGCGCGCCGATTTCCGCCGCGGCGAGCGCGAGGTTGTCGGCTGCGAACGCGACGGGTTCCGCGTGGAAGTTGCCGCCCGACAGCACTTCGCCGGTATCCGGGAAGATCAGCGGGTTGTCCGACACGGCGTTCGCCTCGATCAGCAGCACGTCGGCCGCATGGCGCATCTGGTCCAGGCACGCGCCCATCACCTGCGGCTGGCAGCGCAGGCTGTACGGGTCCTGCACCTTGTCGCAGTCGCGGTGCGACTGGTTGATCGGCGAGCCTTCGAGCAGTTCGCGGTACGACGCGGCCGCGTCGATCTGGCCTTGATGGCCGCGCAATTCGTGGATGCGTGCGTCGAACGGCTTCACCGAACCGGCTGCCGCGTCGACCGACAGCGCGCCCGCGACGAGCGCGGTGCGGTACAGGTCTTCGATCGCGAACATGTTGTCGAGCGCCAGCGCGGTCGACGCCTGCGTGCCGTTCAGCAGCGCGAGGCCTTCCTTCGCCTGCAGCGTCAGCGGCGCGAGGCCCGCGACGCGCAGACCGTCGAGCGCGCTCGCGCGCTCGCCGCGGATGAACACTTCGCCGACGCCGAGCAGCACGGCCGACATGTGCGCGAGCGGCGCGAGGTCGCCCGATGCGCCGACCGAGCCCTTCACCGGGATCAGCGGCAGCACGTCGGCGTTGAACAGCGTGATCAGCGCATCCATCACTTCACGGCGGATGCCCGAGTGGCCGCGGCCGAGGCTCGACAGCTTCAGCGCCATCAGCAGGCGCACCGACGAACGCTCCATCGGCTGGCCGACGCCGACCGCGTGCGACAGCACCAGATTCTTCTGCAGCAGTTCGAGCTGGTCGTGCGGGATGTGGGTGCTCGCCAGGCGGCCGAAGCCCGTGTTGATGCCGTAGGCCGGCTCACCCTTCGCGGCGATGTCGGCGACGGCCTTCGCGCCCGCGTCGATCTTCGCGAAGCTCGCCGGGTCGAGCTTCAGTTGCACGGATTCGCGAGCGATCTGGCGCAGTTGCGGGAGGGTCAGGTGGCCGGGGGTCAACGTAATCATGTGAGCAATCCTGTCTAGACAAGTTCGGAATGGATTGAAGTGTAGCCACGTCAACTTGTCTAGACAACCCGTTTTTCGCCGATTTCGACTCGGGAGTTTCCCTATGTCCGTCATGGCCCGCCGGACTTGCCCGACAGGCCCGGGTATTAACATATGTTGCAATTATTTTGTCTTTGTCAACATACGGATCACCATTCGCCTCGGAGACCGCCATGCCCTTCCCGTCACGATTCGCCGCCCGCGTCGGCCGCCCCCTGCTCGTCGCCGCGTGCGCGCTTGCGTGCGGCGCGTCCTTCGCCGCCGAGCCGTTGTCCGGCACCCTCGAGAAGATCCGGCAGGCCAATCTGATTTCGATCGGCCATCGCGAGACGTCGGTGCCGTTTTCGTACGTCGATGCGGGCGGCTGGGTCATCGGCTTCTCGCAGGACCTGTGCGACCGCGTGATCGCCGCGGTGAAGGCGCGCACCGGCAAGCCCGACCTGCAGGTGCGCTTCATTCCGGTCACGTCGCAGAACCGCATTCCGCTCGTGCAGAACGGCACCGTCGATCTCGAATGCGGCGTGACGACCAATCTCGCCGCGCGCCATGCGCAGGTCGCGTTCTCGACCACCTTCTTCGTCGCGACGACGCGCCTGCTCACGCGCACGAACTCGGGCATCCGCGACTTCCCCGATCTCGCCGGCAAGACGGTCGTGACGAACCAGGGCACGACGTCCGAACGCCTGCTGCGCAAGATGAACGAGGAAAAGAAGATGAACATGCAGATCATCAGCGCGAAGGACTACGGCGAAGGACGCCTCACGCTCGAATCGGGCCGCGCGGCCGCGTACATGATGGACGACGTGCTGCTCGCGGGCGTGCGCCAGCTCGCCGCGAAACCGGCCGACTGGCGGATCGTCGGCACGCCGCAATCGTCGGAAGCCTACGGGTTCATGCTGCGCAAGGACGACCCGCAGTTCAAGGCGCTCGTCGACGGCGTGCTCGTGCAACTGATGAAAAGCGGCGAGATCAACGCGCTGTACGACAAATGGTTCATGAAGCCGGTGCCGCCGAAGGGGCTGGCGTTCGACTTCCCGATGAGCGACGTGATCAAGGCGCGCTACGCGGCGCCGAGCGACGCGCCGCTCGAGTAAGCGCCGCGCGTCGGCACGGGCCTACGCGCGCGTCCACGCGACGCACGCCGCGTAGCCGGGCGCCGCGTCGAGCCACGCTGCGTCGAGCGCCGCGACGCCGGCGGCAGGCGCGGCCGGCTCGACGATCGTCGTCGCGGGCGTCGCCGCGTCGCGCGGCGGCACGACCGCGAACGCGCGCAACCCGCCGACGATGCCGGTGCCAAGCGCCTTGAGCAGCGCCTCCTTCGCGGACCACACCCGCATGAATTCACCCTCGCGGGCGCCGGGCGGCAGACCGTCGAGATACGCGAGCTCGTCGGGTGCGCACACTTCGCGCGTCAGCGCGCGCCAGTCGGTCGCGCGGTTGCAGCCCTCGATATCGACGCCGACGCGACCCGCCGGCGCCCAGGCGAGCAACGCATGATCGCCCGCATGCGACACGTTGAAGTCGAGCGACGCGCGATGCGCGCGGTCCAGCGACGGCCGCCCCGATGCGTCGACGACGATCGCGACCGCGTGCGGGGCGATGCCGAGCGCCGCGCCGAGCATGTCGCGCAGCGCGGCGCGCGTCGCCGCACTGCGGACCGCATCCTCGTGCCGCAGGAAGCGCGCGGCGCGTGCGCGCTCGTCATCGCTCAGCGCCGCATACGCGGGCGACGCGAGCGGCACGCGCCAGTCGAAATCGACGCGCGCGATCCGCACGCCGGTACGCGCCGCGGTGGGCGGCACGTCGAGTGCATGCACGCGCCACGCGCGCGGCGTTGCGACGGGAGAAGCGGAATCGGACGGAATGGACATCGACGCGCGGCAGCTGGGCCGTAAAACGAAACGTCCGATGTTAATCGATCGCGCCGGCCTGCGGCCGCTGCCGCTGCCGCTGGATCGGGATGCAAACCGGGATGGCGCGTTGCGTTCGTGGACGCCGGGTCATCCGTTCGCGGCCATGCCCGGCACACTGCCCCCCGTCACCCGTCCGCGCGACGCCGGGTGCAGCGCATGCACGGCGCCCGACGCATCGGCCGACAGCACGCCGTGTTGCAGCCAGTACAGCGCGACGGGCCACAGCGTGTCGGTGAAGCGGCTGTGGAAAAACGCGAAATGGCCGATCGCATCGACGCCGATGTCGGCCGGCGCGATCCGCAGATGCGTGACGTTGCTGCCCGTGTAATAGCCGACCAGCCGCTCGATCGCATCGACCGTGCCGAACGCGTCGTCGTCGAGGCCGATCGCGAGCATCGGCGCCGACAACCCCGCGAAGCGTGCCGGCAACGCGGCGCGGCTCGCCGCGCCGTCGTCGAGCACGCGGCCGATGTAGCCATCCTCGAAACGCGGCTGCGAACGCGCCCACGACAGCGCGATCCCGCGCGGCGTGTCCTCCATCCAGCCGAGCCGCTTCGCGGGCACGTAGCCGAACACGGCGGCGAGCGCGGGCATCGCGACATGCCATTTCCACCACATGCGGCGTCGCTCGGCCGGCAGGTAATCGCGCCAGTACGCATACTGCGCGCCGACGGTCACCACATGCCGCACGTGCACGTTCGATGCCGCGAGGCCGAGCACGCAACCCCCGATGCTGTGCGCGACCACATCGAGCGGCTGGCCTGGAAACGCGTCGCGGGCGTATTGCAGCGCGGCCTCGCAATCGAGCCGCCCCCAGTCGAGCCAGGTCGCGCGCAGCTTCGCGAGCTGCGCCGGGCGCGACCCGCCGATGCCGCGATAGTCGTAGACAAGCACGTCGCGTCCCTGTGCGAACAGCCAGGCCGCGAAACGAAAGTAGTAGTCGCAGCGCACCGACGTCGCGCAGTTGACGACCGTCACGGGCCGCGTGGCGCCGCCGCCGCGATGGCGCCAGACATGGCCGCGCAATGCGTAGCCGTCGGCCGCGCGCAGCGTCACGGGCTCGGGCGGCAATGCGTCCGCCGCGCGACTGCCCTGCGCCGCTCCGCTTTCCTCGTTCGAAATCGTCATCGTGTCTCCTGTCGACCCCAGTTAGCGCTTTAGCGCTTACTGGGGTCCCATGCATAGCTGTCGACCCCAGTTGGCGCTTTAGCGCTTGTTGGGGTTCCATGCATCGCTGTCGAACCCGGTTAGCGCTTTAGCGCTTACTGGGGTCCCGTGCATCGCTGTCGAACCCGGTTAGCGCTTTAGCGCTTATCGGAATCCCATGCATCGCTGTCGCCCCCAGTGGGCGCTCGAGCGCTTACCGAGGTCCCCTGCTTCACGCTCGGTCCGGTGAACGCTTCAGCGCTTACTCGGCCCACTCCTCCGCGATCAACCCGCCTCCATTGAACTTGACGCGTGCCGCGTTCTCAACCAATCTTGCTGCTCCGTTCGCATGAGTCACACGCATGTCAACGCCACTCGTCCGTCTCCCGTCGCTGGATCTCATCCGCGGTTTCGTCGCCGCCGGCCGCCGCATGAGCATCACGCTCGCCGCGCAGGACTTGTGCGTCACGCAGTCGGCGGTCAGCCGCCAGATCCACGCGCTCGAAGCGCATCTCGGCGTGACGTTGCTGCAGCGCGGCTACCGGATGATCGCGTTCACGCCGGAAGGCGAGCGGCTGTTCCGCGTCGCCGATGCGGCGCTGCACAGCCTGCGGGACACCGTCGCGTCGCTCGCCGCCGGGCGCGAGCGCCAGCCCGTGACGATCACCGCCAGCATCGGCGTGACCGCGCTGTGGCTGCTGCCGCGGCTCGGGCGGTTGCAGGCGCGGCTGCCCGGGATCGACCTGCGCGTCGCCGCGAACGACAAGGTACTCGATTTGCGCGCCGAAGGCATCGACCTCGGCATCCGCTACTGCCCGCGCGAGCGTGCGCCGGCCGGTGCGCTGCGCCTGTTCGACGAGATCGTCGTGCCGGTCGCGCATCCCGCGCTCGCCGCGCGGCCGGTCGCAAGCGCGGCGGCGATCGCCGATCACGTATTGCTCGAATTCGACGGGCCGCCGCAACCGCAACTGCAGTGGCACGCGCACCTGCACGCGGCCGGGCTCGGCGACGCCCGCCCGAAAGGCGTGTTGCGCTTCAACCAGTACGACCAGGTGATCCAGGCCGCGATCGCAGGCCAGGGCATCGCGCTCGGCCGGCTCGCGCTCGTCGCGCCGATGCTCGCCGACGGCCGGCTCGCGGTGCTCGGGCCGCAGACGCAGACGCTGTCGGAAACGTACGGCTACTGGCTGTTCCAGCACGATCCGGCCCCGCGCCGCGAAGTCGCCGACGTGCGCGACTGGATGCTCGCCGAAGCGGCCGAATGCGATGCGGCGATGCACGCGCACGATACGACGTCGGCCTGAGCCGGCGGTGCGGATGCACGTGACCGCAGGCAACCGCCGCCCCCTTCGCATTCCCGTTACGCATGCCAACCTGACCGAATGATCGCTTGAGCGACGGCGGCCGCGCTCGTCTAATCGGATCGAGCGCGGCCGTTTCGCCGCGCGCCTTCATCCGGAGACACGCATGACCCCGATCGAGCAGGAAGTCCGGCGCCGATGGCTGCCCATGCTGGCAGGCGGCCTGATCATGGGCGCCGCGCTCGGCATCCGCCATGTGCAGGGCCTGTTCCTCGCGCCCGTCTCGCTCGACCACGGCTGGTCGCGCGAAGCGTTCGGGCTCGCACTGGCGTTGCAGAACCTGATCTGGGGCGTCGCCCAGCCATTCACCGGGATGGTGGCCGACCGCTTCGGCTCGGTGCGCGTGATCGTCGCCGGCATGCTGCTGTACGCGGCCGGGCTCGTCACGATGGCGCATGCGGCCACGACCGGCCTGTTCACGGTCGGCGCCGGGCTCGTGATCGGCGTCGCGCTGTCGGGCTCGGCGTTCGCGTCGATCTACGGCGCACTGAGCCGCCTGTTCCCGTCCGAGCGGCGCGGCTGGGCGCTCGGTGTCGCCGGCGCGATCGGCGGGCTCGGCCAGTTCTGCATGGTGCCCGTCGCGCAGGAACTGATCGGCGGCATCGGCTGGCGGCACGCGTTCATCGCGCTGGCGCTCGTCGCCGCACTGCTCGCGCCGCTCGCCGTGCTGCTGCGCGACCGGCCCGCGCAAGCGTCCGGTGCCGCCGCCGGCCCCGATCAGTCGATCGGCGAAGCCGTGCGAGAGGCGTTCGCGCATCGCGGCTTCTGGCTGCTGAACGCGGGCTTCTTCGCGTGCGGCTTCCAGCTCGCGTTCATCGCGACGCATCTGCCCGCATACCTGCTCGACCACGGGCTGCCGGCGCGCCACGCAAGCGTCGCGCTCGCGCTGATCGCGCTGACCAACGTGGCCGGCACCTACGCGTGCGGGCAGCTCGGCGGGCTGCTGCGGCGCAAGTACGTGCTGTCGGTGCTGTACCTCGTGCGCGCCTTCGCGATGGCCGCGTTCGTCGCCGTGCCGCTGTCGCCCGCGAGCGTCTATCTGTTCGCGGCCGTGATGGGGTTCACGTGGCTCGGCACGGTGCCGCTGACGAACGGCGTGATCTCGCAGGTGTTCGGCGTGCGCTACATCGCGACGCTGTTCGGCTTCGTGTTCTTCGGGCACCAGCTCGGCAGCTTCTTCGGCGTGTGGCTCGGTGCGATCGTGTACGACGCGACGCATTCGTACCTGCCGCTGTGGATCGGTTCGATCGCGCTCGGCGTGCTCGCGGCGCTGCTGCACCTGCCGATCGACGACGCGCGTGTCGCGCGCCCGGCATCGGGCAACGCGGCATGGGCATGATGCGCGCGGCGCTGGCCGCCGGCATGCTCGCGTTCGTCGCGTGGTGCGGCGCGGCCTACTTCGATTCGGGCGTCGCGTACGCGCTGCTCGAGCACGTCGCGTTCTGCAATTGATGCGGTAAACCGGAGCGGTCGGTCAGCGGCGCTTCGGCAACGCGGCCAGCGCATCGAGCGCCCGGGCGCGCGCGGCTGCGTGCTCGACGAGCGGCGCCGGGTAGTCGACGCCCAGCCGTACACCGGCCGCCTCGAGCGCCAGCGGCGACGCTTCCCAGGGCGCATGGATCGACGCATCGTCGAGGCCGGCGAGCTCGGGCACCCAGCGCCGCACGTACGCGCCGTCCGGGTCGAACTTCTGCCCCTGCGCGACCGGATTGAAGATGCGGAAATACGGCGCGGCGTCGGCGCCGCAGCCGGCCACCCATTGCCAACTCGCCGCGTTGTTCGCGGGATCGGCGTCGACCAGCGTGTCGCGGAACCATGCTTCGCCCGCGCGCCAGTCGATCAGCAAATGCTTGATCAGGAACGATGCGACGACCATCCGCACGCGGTTGTGCATCCAGCCGGTCGTCCACAACTCACGCATACCCGCATCGACGAGCGGGTAGCCGGTCCGCCCGCGCTGCCACGCACGTAACGCGGCAGGATCGTCGCGCCACGGCATCGCATCGAATTGCGCGCGGAAGTTGTCGGTCGCGAGCGCCGGGAAGTGATACAGCAGCATGTAGCTGAATTCGCGCCAGCCGAGCTCGCTCAGGAATTTGTCGGCGTGCGCCGCGTATGCCGCGCCGCCCGCACTCGCGGCGCCTTGCACCGCATGCCACACCTGTCGCGGCGACACGTTGCCGAAGCGCAGGAACGGCGACAACCGGCTCGTCGTCGCGCCGTCGGGCCGGTCGCGCGCTTGCGCATAACCGGCGAGCGATGTCGTCAGGAACGTGTCGAGTTGCACGTGCGCGCCGGCTTCGTCGGGTGCCGGCCACGCATCGCGCAGGCCGCCGGCCCAGTCCGGTGCATGCGGACGCAACGCGAGCGCGTCGAGCGCCAGCGCGCGGTCGCGCACGGCCTTCGGCCATGGATGAAACGCGATCCGCTCGGGGGCCGGCAGCGGCGCGGCGATCGTGCGATCGCGCCGCGCCGCGCGCCAGTACGCGGTGAACACCTGATACGGGCCGCCGCTGCCCGTCAGCACTTCCCACGGCTCGTTCAGCAGGCTGCCGTTGCTGCTCTCCACCGTCACGTCGCGCGCCTTGAGCGACGCCTTCAGCGCCGCGTCGGCGTCACGCTGCGGCTGCGCATAGCGACGGTTCCAGTACACGGCCGCCGCGCCCGTGTCGCCGACGACGCGCTCGATCTCGCGCTGCGCGTCGCCGCGCAACAGCAGCAGGCGCCCGCCATGCCGCGCGAGCGCGGTGTCGAGCCCTGCCAGCGACCCGTGCAGCCACCAGCGCGCCGCACCGCCGAGCGCGGGCCCGGCGTCGGCTCCCGTGTCGTCGACGAAGACGCAGACGAGCGGCCGGCCGGATGCGACCGCGCGCGTCAGCGCGGGCTGATCGGTCACGCGCAGATCGTCGCGGAACCAGACGATTGCGGGGGCAACGGACGGCTGAGCGGGCACGGGCACCTCGATGGCGAAAGCAAAAGAGACGCGTATTGTCGCGGCTGCGCTGCACGGTGTCGACGCCGGCCGTCGCAGCCAGCACGCCACGGCGACACCGCGTGCGACCGCACGATCCGCTTCAATCCGATGGAAGTCGCACTGCCAGACGATGGCACGCACGGGATATTTCTCTGGGTGGGTACGTCGACCGGTTCGTGCCCACCGCCCACCGCCGACGCAACGCCGAACGCATCGAGTCACGCCGCGTCGGCCCGACGGGCCCACCGTGCCCCGGTGCGACCGGCTGATCCAGTCACACGATGCGTCGCATCAATCGAGCCGGAATGCGGCCTCGAAGCGCTCGGCAAACGCGTCGAACTCGGCTTCCGGCAGATGGTTGATGCCGCCCGCGCGCTTGCGCCCGCCGCCGGTCGCGAAGCCGCGGCAGAACTCGTCCGCGCCGATCGGCCGGCCGTCGGGCACGCGTACGCTGACGACGAGCCCGCCGCCCGCTCGCGGCGACAGCACCGCGAGCGCCGCATGCGGCGCATTGCGCACCCGCTCGTTCGCGAGCATGCCGGTCGCGCGCCGCGCCCATGGATGATCGGGCATCCGGACCAGCGTCGCGCCCGGCACCTCGCGCACCGGCGCGAGCGCGCATGCACGCGCCATGTCGTCGCGGTAGCCGTCGCGCAACGCGGCGAACACGGCCGTCTCGCGCACGAAATCGAGCGGATCGATGCACGGCAGCATGGCGTCCGCGAGCGCCGCCGGATCGAAATGCAGATCGCCGACGCACTCGCCGTATGCGTTGTAGTTCAGATAGCGCCCGAGTTCCGCGAGCACGCCACGCTCCGCTTCGTCGACGCCGTGCTCGCGCGCCAGCGCATCGCCGAGCGCCGGCAGTTCGTCGCCGAATGCCGCGACGATCGCCCAGCGCACGTACCGGCCGCCGAGATAGCGGTCGACGATCGCACTCGTGCAGACGTCGGCTGCCATGTCGATATGCGCGTCGAAGCGCGGGTGATCCGGCAGCTCGCCTGCAAAGTGATGGTCGAAGTAACGGACCGTCGCGCCGTCGCGCAGCAGCCGCGCGCACGCGTCGCGGTTCTGGTCGTGCGACACGTCGAGTACGGTGACGATGTCGCCTGCGCCCACGTCGATACGCTCGAGCAGCCTGATGTCGCGCTTCACGCCGGTCACGAGCGTGCCGTGCACGCGCTCCGCGAGCCGCAGTTGCTGAAGGGCGCACAGGCCGTCCGCGTCGCCGTTGAACGCGAACACATGCCGCGCGTACTGGTTGTCCTGCATGATCCGTTGCTCCATCTTCAAGACATGAAATCGCCGAGGTTCGCGGGTCGCGGCGAGCGGCGAGCGGCGCGCCCGTCGCCGCGTTCGCGTCGTCGCATGCGGGAATCCGCGCCGCCTGCGCGCCATCGTCGTCGGGCGGCAGCTTCGCGAGCGCGATGTTCGACGCGATCGGCGCGATGATCGGTTCCTCCGTCATCCCGTAGTTGGCGGCTGTCTGCCGGACATAGGTCTGCGTCGGCACATCCCTGTCGATGCCGTTCTCACGAATGCCGCGCACGGCGGGTTCGCACGCCGGGTATTTTGCCGCAACCGCAAGCACGTCCTTTAATAGAGCGTAGTTGCCCTGCCCTGCAAACGGCTTGCGGGTCACGTGCGTGTCGTTCATCACGATCGCGCCGTGCTTCTGCCGCTTCATATGCGACACGGCTCCGCGACACGACGCGCACCGCACCGAAGGCCTTCCCTTGTCATACGTCATCAGACGTGACAAACAGCGCATTCATCTCGCAACCTTCGTCATTATTTGGGACATTTCCGGGTAAACCCGCGACGTCATCCATGACGCTCCGGCGTACCATGTCATACGACGACATACTACATAGATCGCCACCCAGACGCCGACGCGGGCTGCCGCCCCGTCCGCCGCCGCCCGACCGGAGACACCCTTGAACCCGCCCTCGTCCGCCCTGCCCGGCCGCGACCCGCTCGCGTCCGCCGTCTCGAAAGTGAAGTGGCACGTGCTGCCGCTCGTGCTGATCATGTTCATCGCGAACTACATCGACCGCGTGAACGTCGGCTTCGTCGATCGCCATCTCGAAGCGTCGATCGGTATCGGCGCGGCCGCGTATGGGCTCGGCGCCGGGCTGTTCTTCGTCGGCTATGCGCTGTTCGAAGTGCCGTCGAACCTGCTGATGCAGCGCTACGGCGCGCGCGTATGGCTCGCGCGAATCATGGCGACGTGGGGCATCGTCGCGGCCGCGATGGCGTTCGTGTGGAACGACACGTCGTTCTACGCGCTGCGCTTCCTGCTCGGCGCGGCCGAGGCCGGCTTCTTCCCCGGCGTCGTGCTGTACCTGTCGCAATGGCTGCCGCCGCAGGAGCGCGGCAAGGCGATGGCGATCTTCCTCGGCGGCTCCGCGTTCGCGTCGGTGCTGTCCGGGCCCGTCACCGGCGCATTGCTGTCGATCCGGGGCTTCGGCCTCGAAGGCTGGCAATGGATGTTCCTGATCGAAGGGATGTTCTCGGTCGCACTGTGCGGCGCCAGCTGGCTGCTGCTGAAATCGCATATCCGCGACGCGACGTGGCTCACGCCCGAAGAACGCACGGCCCTCCAGAACGCGCTCGACGACGAGCGCGCGACGCGCGACGTCCGCTCGAACGTGCCGGTGCGCGCCACCACGCTGCTGCGCGATCCGCAGATCATGCTGTTCTGCTTCCTGTACTTCTCGATCCAGCTGACGATCTACGCGGCCACGTTCTGGCTGCCGACCATCATCCGCAAGATGGGCGGCCTCACCGATTTCCAGGTCGGCCTGTACAACACGATTCCGTGGATGATCGCGATCGGCGCGATGTACGGCTTCGCGGTGCTGTCGTCGAAGTGGAAGCATCCGCAGCGCTGGCTCGCGGTCGCGCTCGTGCTCGCCGCGTGCGGGCTGTTCGCGTCGACGTCGCCCAATCCGGTGTGGTCGTTCGCGTCGATCTGCTTCGCCGCGCTCGGCTTCAAGGCGGCGGCGTCGCTGTTCTGGCCGATTCCGCAGGGCTATCTCGACACGCGCGTGGCCGCGGCCGTGATCGCGCTGATCAACTCGGTGGGCAACCTCGGTGGCTTCGTCGCGCCGACGGCCTTCGGCTATCTGAAGCAACATACGGGTTCGATCACGGGCGGGCTGTATGCGCTCGCGATCGCTTCGCTCGTCGCCGCGGTCGCCGCGCTGTTCGCGCGCACGCAGCGGCGCAGCGATCCGCCGCGTGGCCGGCCGGCCGACGAATCCCTCACGCACGCCTCGATGCTCCGCCATGCCGAACACTGACCGCCTGACCGTCGTCGTCTCGAATGCCGCCGACGGCGACCTCGCCACGTTCTCCCTCGCCGGCGACGGCACGCTCGCCCCGCTCGCCCGCTATCCCGCAGCCGACGCCGCGATGCCGATCGCCGTGCAGGCCGACCGCACGCGGCTCTACGTCGCGACACGCGGCGAGCAGCCGACGATCGTCGCATTCCGCGTCGTCGCCGCCGCGGGCGCGCTCGCACGCATCGGCACGACCGCGATCGACGCGAGCCATGCGTACCTGTCGCTTGACCGCAGCGGCCGCTGGCTGCTCGGCGCATCGTACGGCGCAAGTTCGCTGAGCGTCTACGACGCGGCGCGCGTGCGCGACGGCGACGGCACGCCGCTGCAAGTCGTGGGCGGCATCGCGAACGCGCACGCGGTGATCGTGTCGCCGGACAACCGTTTCGCGTACGTCAGTTCGCTCGGCTCCGACCGCGTGTTCGGCTTCGCGCTCGTCGAGGACGCCGCCGGCCTGCGCGCGGTCGAACACGGCGAAACGCGCGTGCCGGCCGGTTTCGGTCCGCGTCACCTGCGGTTCGCGGATGACGGCCGCACGCTGGTCGTCGTCGGCGAATTCCAGGCCACGCTCGCGACCTTCGCCCGCGACACCGCCACCGGCCGGCTCGGCGATGTGCACGTGAGCGCACGCCACCCGGCCGTCGCCGAACTCGCGCAAGGCCATGCGCGCCCGCCCGCCCCCACCGAGCCGTCCGTGTGGGCCGCCGATCTGCACCTGACGCCCGACATGCGTTTCGCGTACGTCAGCGAGCGCACGTCGAGCCAGTTGCTCGGCTATCGCCGCAACGAAGACGGGTCGTTCGCCCCCGCACACGCGACGGCTACCGAAACGCAACCGCGCGGGTTCGCGATCGATCCCTCGGGACGCTGGCTCGTCGCCTGCGGCGAACAGTCGGAACACGTGGCGGTGTATGCGATCGCGCCGGACGACGGCACGCTGTCGCTGCACGCGCGCGTGCCGGGCGGACGCGGCGCGAACTGGATCGCGATCGTCTGAAGACCTGAAGGTTCGAAGGAGGTTTGAAGCAGCATCGGTGCCTGCGCGGAAACCGGCACGCCGATGCGGGTGCGGCGTTCAGCGCCGCTCGCTCGGCGCAACGCCGGTCCAGCGCTTGAACGCGCGCGTGAAATTGGCACGGTCGGTATAGCCGACGCGCGCCGCGATCTCGTCGACCGGCAGCCGCGTGCCTTCGAGCAGCCGCAGCGCGTCGCGCAGCCGGATCTCGTCGAGCAGCGCCGAATAGGTCGCGCCGTATTCGGCGAGCTTGCGCTTGAGCGTGCGCGCCGACACGTGCAACTCGCGCGAGACGTCGTCGACGGACGGATAGCCGCGTTCGCCGCAGATCAGCAGGTTGCGCACGCGCTCGACGATGCTCTCCGCATAGCCGAGCCGCGCGAGTTCCGCCTCGCACTGCTGGACGATCATCTGCGCGGTCTGCGCATTCGCGGTGCCGATCGGCTCGTCGAGCAGCGCGGCGTCGCAGCGGATGCGGTTCGCGCTCGCATCGAAATGGCAGCGCGGCAGCCGCGCGCGATAACGGTCGAACCACGGCGGCTCGGGCCATTCGAAATGGAGTTCGGCACGCGACTGCAGCGTGCGCCCCGGCGTCGGATACAGCAGCGAATTGAACAGGATCGCGGTCTCGACCAGGAAGTTTTCCACCGCGAACTGGCGCAGCCGGCCGAGCGGAAACGCTTCGAGCACGTCGATGTCGACGATGCCGTCGAGCTGCGCGAGCCGCACCGAGAAGAATGGCACGCGCGTCGGCAGGTAACGGATGCCGAGCGCGATCGCCTCGCCGAGCGTCGCGCAACTCATCAGCCCGAAGCCGATCAGCCCCGCTTTCGTCAGGCTGCTGCGCAAGCCGATCTCGATCGCGATCGACGGATCGTCGGTCGCGTCGAGCAGGTTGAACACGATCGCCGCCTGCTGCAGCGGCGTGATGCGCGCATCGGGCTGCGCGAGCCGGCCGCGCTCGACGCCCGAGCCGGCGAGAATGCGGCCCCCGTCGATGCCGCGCTCCTCGGCCAGCATCAGCATGAACAACGCATACGCGGACGACACCGTCGCCTTGTTCAACTGGCGCGCGGCATCCGGAACGGACAGGACCATTGCGGCTCACTCCGGGCGGTTTCGGCGGATTGTAGCGTCGCTGGCCCGAAATGACACCGCGGCGGCACTCTAGCCATGCACCGGCGCATCGCACACCGGACTGCCGCCCAATGTGGCCCGAAATGACACCACCATTGGCACCGACGGCCCTCGCATGCGCTCCGGCACACGCCTATGCTTGTCACATCGGCATTGCGCCCTACTCTTTCCCGCACGGATTCCGGTCGATGAGCCAACCCGCACGAACCGTCTTTCGAAACGATGCCGACAAGGTCGCGTACGTCCGCCGCGCAGTCAACGCCGCGAGCGACGCGATCCGCGCGCGCTTTCCGCTGCTCGACAATCAGAACCTCGTCGGCGCGACCGTGATGGCCGTGTCGGTGAGCGCGATGCTCGCGATCGCATGGCTGTATGCGCGCGGCGCGATCGCGTGGTACGTCGCGCTGCCGCTCGCCGCGTTCGTCACGTCGCTGATCCACGAACTCGAGCACGACCTGATCCACCTGATGTACTTCAAGAAGACGCCGTGGGCGTATCACCTGATGATGGCGCTGTGCTGGCTCACGCGGCCCGGCACGATCAACCCGTGGACGCGCCGGCGCATGCACCTGCATCACCACAAGGTGTCGGGCGGCGAATCGGATCTCGAGGAATTCGGCATCACCAACGGCGAACGCTGGGGGTGAAGCGCCTGTTGATGATCGCGGACGGCATGCTCGCCGTCGTGCTCCGGCCGGCCGCGATGCGCCGCAAGGTGAAGCAGTACGTGGCCGCGCAGCCGGTGCAGGATCCGTCCGAGCGCCTGCAGTTGCGCGTCGAGCAGGTGTCGTCCTACATGCCGGTCGGTCACCTGTACTACACGCTGTGGCACGCGTTCGTCGTCTATCACGTCAGCCTGTTCGCGCTGCATGCGTTCGGCTATGCGGTGGCGGTGCCCGCCGTCGTCGAACGGGTGATGCGCGCCGTCGATTTCCTGGCCGTGGTGTGGCTCGGGCCGAACTTCGTGCGCAGCTTCTGCATCAACTTCGTCAGCTCGAACATGCACTATTTCGGCGACATCGATTCGCGCAACGTGATCCAGCAGACGCAGGTGCTGAACCCGTGGTGGATGCTGCCGTTCCAGCTGTTCTGCTTCAATTTCGGCAGCACGCACGCGATCCACCACTTCGTGGTGCGCGATCCGTTCTACATCCGCCAACTGACCGCGCGCACCGCGCATGCGGCGCTGCGCGAAGTCGGCGTGCGCTTCAACGACGTCGGCACGTTCGCGCGCGCGAATCGCTGGGGCGGCTATCGCCCGTCACGCGGCACGCCCCACGCGCAGGCCGACGCGTAACGTCGGCGGCGCGGCACATCGGCGCTTCGGCGCTTCGTCAATCGCCGATCGGCGGCATCGGCCCCTGCCCGCGGATCCACGACCAGTTCGCGAGCTCGGCCATCTCCTTGTCGCCGCGGCTGTCGCCGTACGCGAACAACTGCTTCGGCGGCCGGTTGCCCCACCATCCGCGCAGCCGCACGACCTTCTGCGGCCCCCAGCAGTTCTCGCCGTCGAGCCGCCCGACGAAGACGCCGCGCTCGAACGCGAGCCGCGTCGCCAGCACGGCATCGAAGCCCGCCGACTTCGCCCACTTCTCCAGATACAGCGACGGCGACGCGCTGACCAGCACGACTTCATGCCCGCGCGCGCGATGCTCGCGAATACGGTCGAGCATTTCCGGACGCACGAGGCTCGGCAGATAGGTGTCGACGAACCCGCGCGCCTGCGCGTCGAGTACGTCTTCGCGAATCGGCCCGAACGCGAACGACGCGAACTTCGCCTTCGCGTCGCCGCGCGACAGCAGCCCGGCCTTCATCGCGACGATCCACGGCAGCGCGCGCAGCCCGGCCCACGCGAAACGCGGCGTGCCGACCGCGTGGCGGACGAAATGACGAAAGCTGTCGGTAGTCGTGATGGTGCCGTCGAAATCGAAGGCGGCGACGATGCGGTCGGTCATGGAGAATCGGCGGGAAAGCGATGAGATGCCCGGGAAGATAGCAGACTCGCGGCCGCGCGCGCCAAACCGTATCGACCGACACGAGACCGCGCGTCGAAGCGCGTGCGGTCTTATCGGTTCGCTCAGCGCGGCGGCCGCGCGGCCAGCGCCGCCGGCAGCACGACGTTCATCAGGTGATCGGCGCGCGACAGCAGGTCGGTCACGCGCTCGTCGAGCCCGCGCAGTTGCGCCGGCTGCATCCGGATCTGCTGGACGGCCTGCCCGACGATGTTGCGGCGATCGAACAGCGTGCGCTCGACGCCCGCATCGTCCGGCGCCCGCACGACGTCCGACACCGCGCTCAGCGCGGCGAGCACGACCACGAGGTTCTCTTCCGCATGACGGACCTTCGCGGCGAGTTCCTCGGTACGGCGCGGGAAAAAGCCGAGCGACTGCTTGAGCGCGCCGAGCGCCGCGCGGTAGTCGACATGGCCGGATGCCGCACCGAACCAGCGTTCGAACATGCCGGCCTTGCGCGTCGCCTGCGCGAGCATCCCGGCCATCATGTCGGCCGCGCCGAGCTCGTTGAATTCGCGCGTCGTCGCCGCGACGGCCTCGACGAGGTTGCCGGCCGTCTCCAGCGCGCCGTCGCCGATCGTCGCGACCGTCGCGAGCTTCAGCGGCACCAGTTGCCGGATATGCCGCTCGATACGCGGCGCGTACTCAGGATAGAGATTCGGACAACTGGCCTGTGCGGCGCGGAAGCACGCTTCAAGCTGCGGGTGATTCGATTCGCCGAACAGCGCGCGGCCGACCGCATCGGCGGGCGCCGTACGCACCGCTGGATCGGACGCGGGCGCCGGCCCGAAGTCGAGCGCCTGAGGGGCGGGCCGCGCCGGCGCACGCGCGACCGGCGCACCGGGCGCGGCCGGCGCGTCGAACGCAAGACGCCCGGGCGTGTGCTCGGGCGTCGTATCGAACTCGAGCCGCTTCGGCTCGTCGGACGGATTCGTCATCGCTGCTTCCTGCCCGGCGCGGCGGGCTTCCGCGCGGCGGGCTGCCGCCAGTCAGACCGCGCCGCCGTACGCCCGGACGAAATCGCCGAGGCCGCGGTTGTAGCCGGCGCCGACCGCCTTGAACATGAAGTGGCCGTCGCGACGATAGAAGCTGCCGACCTGCACCGACGTCTCCATCGAGAAGTCTTCCTCGAGCGCGTACTTCGCGATCACCGTGCCCGACACCTCGTCGGCGATCTGGATGTAGCTGTTACGAACCTGCCCGAAATTCTGGCGGCGCGCCTCGGCCTGGTCGATCGTCACCACCACCGAGACTTCCTCGACGTCGGCCGCGAGCTTCGTCATGTCGATGAAGATCACTTCGTCGTCGCCGTCGCCGCTGCCCGTGCGGTTGTCGCCGCTATGCACGACACCCATGCACTTCGACGAAGGCATCCCGCGCTTCGGGAAATCGTCGCCCGGCTGGATGAAGGTTTCCTTGCGCTCCATCGTGCGCACTTCGCTGTTGTAGAACACGAAATGCTGATCCGAGATCAGTTTCGGATTGCTCTGCGCGTCGTACTTGCACAGGAACACCGACACGTCGAGATCGAAATCCGTCCCCGTGTCGGTCGCGTTCGCGTCCCAACCGAGACCGATGCGGAATTTCTGCGTGCCGGGCGCTTCCTTCGACAGGTTGACGCGACCGCCTTTCGACAAATTGATCATCTGAACCTCTTCTGCTGGAACCGCCGTGGTGCCGGCGGCGATGCCGGGCCGCGCGCGGCGGCCCCTTCGTTGATGGTTGTCGCGCCGTGTGACGCGCTTACTTGCTCGCCACCGCGGCGCGGTTTTCCTTGCGCTGCACGACGATCGACGACCACACGGCCGCGGCGATCATCGCCGCGCCGATCAGGCCCGTGACGACCTCGGGCACCTCGAACTTCACGCCCAGGAACATGATCGTCGCGAGCGCGCCGATCGCCCAGAACGCGCCATGCTCGAGAAAGCGGTACTGCGCGAGCGTGCCCTTCTTCAGCAGCACGAGCGTCATCTCCCGGATGTAGGCCGCGCCGACGCCGAGGCCGAGCGCGATCAGGAAGATGTTGTTCGACAGCGCGAACGCGCCGATCACGCCGTCGAAGCTGAACGACGAATCGAGCACTTCCAGATACATGAAACCCGCGACGCCTTCGCGCACCACGCGCGTGCCCGTGTCCTCGCCGCCCACCAGGTCGCCCACGCCGTGCGCGATCACGAAGCCGATCACGCCGAACGCGCCCGCGAGCAGGAAGCTGACCTGCTCGGTCGCCGGCACGTAGAACGACGCCACGATCACGATCGCGAGCGTCAGCGCCACTTCCAGCGCGGTGATGCGGCCGAGATGACGCATCGGGCCTTCGAGGAAGCCGATCCAGTGCTCGTCCTTCTCGGTGTCGAGCATGAACTTGAAGAACACCATCAGCAGAAACGCGCCGCCGAACGCCGACACCTCGTGATGCGCGGACGTCAGCACCGCCGCGTACTTGTCCGGCGATTCGATCGCGAGCGTCAGCGCGTCCCACAGGCCGATGTGGCCGATCACCGCGACGATCAGCAGCGGAAACACGAGCCGCATGCCGAACACCGCGACCGGCAGGCCGAACACCATGAAGCGGTTGCGCCACTTCTCCGACCAGTTCTTGAGCACCGATGCGTTGACGACCGCGTTGTCGAGCGACAGCGAAATTTCGAGCACGCACAGGACCGCGACGATCAGCATGTCCTTCACGCCGCCGAGGAGATAGGCCGCGATCAGCGCGAGCGCCGTGAGCGACAACGGGATCTTGAAGTCTTTCAACATGATGGGGTAATCGAGTTCAGAAAAGTGGGCAAGCGGCACGCGCTTACTTCGCGCGCACCCAGTCGCAGAATTCCTGCGTGATCAGCTGTTCGTAGATCTGTTCGTCGCTGAGGTCGAGCGATTCGAGATGCAAGAAGCCGACGTTCGGCATTTCGTCCGCGACTTCCGCGAGGAAATCGAATTCGCTCGGATCGCCGACGCCGACGAGCGACCAGTACAACGGGAAATGCTGCGATTCGGTCAGCAACTGGCGCACCCGCTTGCGGTCGTTCTTCGGGTTCTGGCCGTCGGTGACGAACAGCACCCATGCGGGCAGATGGCCGTTCACGGGCGCCGAAGCGGCCGGCGCGGACGTGTCGTCCGCACCGCCGAACAGCCGGCTCAGGAAGCCGCGCTTTTCCACTCGCTTCGGCTCCGGCGCGCGGAAGAAGAAGTCGACGATGTCGTTCATCACCGGCGCGTACTGCGTGCCGCCCCACTTGTCGATCCGCGCGTTGAGCACATGGTCGGAAATGTACGAGCCGTAGTTGTCCGGCGTCGCGGTCGGCAGGCGGTCGTAGCCTTCGGTGAAGGTCCACGTGTCGACTTCGCCGTTGTCGTCGAACTTCAGTGCGATGCCGAGAATCCGGTCGTGCGTCTCCTGGATCACGCCCGACTGGTACAGCGGCTTCGCGGAGCCCGAGATGTCGAGCGCCGCGCCGACGCGCACGACGGGCGGCTTCAGGAGCTGACGTTTTTCGAGGACGATCGCGACCTTCGCCGCGCGTTTCTCAAGCGTAATCATGCGGTGTTCTCTCAGTTCTCTTAGTTGTGCTTCGGAGCGAATCGGGTGATCAGGTCCTGTTCGAGCTGGCGCAGGCGCGGCGCGTCCTGCTCGCGCTGGCGGCGGCCGTCGGCGATGATCTGCGTGACGTCGTCGAACGCGCCGAACAGTTGCTGCTGCGCGTATTCGAACGTGTCGGTCGAGATCACCGGACGCTGGCCGAGCTTCGCGACTTCCTGCGCGTTCTGGCGATTCAGGTCGGCCTGCGCGCGGATCGCTTCGTCGGCCGCGTCGTACGTCGCGTTCGCGAGCGCCGCCGCGCGCTTCGTGCTGAGCTGCTCGAGATAGAGCGCGAACGCGTTGGTCCATGCGGGGATCAGCACGGTCTTGATCGTCATGAACTTCGACGTCAGCGTGCGTTTCTGGTCCTGCTCCATCCGGATCTGCGGCGCGAGCTGCTTCGACATCAGCATCGCGCGGTCGAGGTCGTCGAGCTTGCTCTCGAGCGCGTCGACCTTGCGCTTCACGTCGAGCAGGCGCTGCGCGGCGAATGCGTCGTCTGCCGGCTGCTGGCCGGCCGCGAGATGCGCGCGCAGCGTCGCGAGCGCCGTTTCGCCGTGCGCCTTCGACTGCGCGAGCTCCTGGTGCAGCGCGTAGTTGTCGTTGTACATCCGCTCGAGCTCGTCGATGCCGGCCTTCTGGCGCTGCGCATGGTTTTCGAGCTCGACCACGAGCGTGTCCATCCGCTTGCTCACCGACTCGTATTGCGACAGCAGCTTCTCCTTGGTCGAGCGAAACAGCCGCGTGACCTGCGTGAGCAGCCCGCCCTTGTCGGCGCCGCGCGGGTCGAGCCCCTTCGCGGTCGTGATCAGTTCGTTGAGCTTGTCGCCGAACTGGTCGGCGTCCGATGCACGGACGCTCGCGAGAATCTGCTGGGAGAAGGCGGCGATCCGCGTGCCCTGCGTCGCGCCGAGCTGGTCGATCTCGTCGACGGTGATCAGGCGCGCGTGTTCCGTCGGCTGCGCTGCCGGCACGACGGCGTTGGCGCCGTGGGCGACGGCGGCTGGCACGGCGACGGGCGACAAGGACGGAGTGGAAGGACGAGCGCTGACCGCATCGGATTTGTTGTCGTCGAATAGCGGCTTCATGTGGCTACCACGTTTCCTTTTCTGCTTTTTGCTACGTGTTGTCGTGCGCGCAAGGCGCGCTTGCGCGGTTGCCGTCGTGCTCTCTCACGGGCGGCAGACGGACAATAAAGGGGGACGGGGCGGCGCGTCAAGGGAAGGAATTCTTTCAATTTCCATACTATTTGTAATGAAGTGCGTGGAGGCGACGCTCGACCGCCGCCGGCGCCTACCGTCATGCATGTTGATCACGCAAGATTCGGGCACATTCAAACTTACATGTCTGATCAATATGAAAGAAAAATGAAATCACCGGTTTCTTGCGGATTTCAGACAGCGCATGTGCGCGGGCGAAGCACGCGTGAGGCGCCGATCGCGCGTTATCGGCCCGGTACGTGATTCATGCCGAGCCGGGGAAGGATGAACGGCACGGATAGGTCACGAATCGTGAAATTCCATCGTCCGTCGATATCCACGAACGTCGCGCTGAAATGCCGGTAGTCGGCCCACGTGATGACGTCCAGATGGCACGACGCATACATCGCGCCGACCGTGCGTTGTGCTCGCACCTTCAGCGGATCCTTCGACACGAGCGTGAATGTGACGGCTTCCTCGAACGGGCAGTCATAGTCGGTGACTAGGAGATACGCGGTCGGCGTCTCGAACTGGCGAAGCAGCACGTAACCGGAAACGGCGAGACCGGAACGCACACCGCCCATGAGCACATGTGTGCGTGACGGCCACGAGTCGTAAGGACCGTCGTGCGTCTCGAGCGTAAAGCGATCGATCGGCTTCATCGCCGCGCCGGCTTCGGCATGCCGATATCCCGTTGCATCGCCGCTTCAGTTCGCGGCCTTGCGATACAGCGCAACATACCCCGCGAGCATCAGCAGCAGCGCCCCGCTGACCCGGTTCAGCCACTTCTCCCCCGCGGCCCTCCATACGCGAACCGAATGCACGCCGAGCAGCGCGTAACCGGTCATTCCGATGACGTCGATCGCAACGATCGTCGCCGCGAGAATCGCGTACTGCGGCGCGATGGCATGCGACCGATCGACGAACTGCGGCAGCAGCGCGGACATGAACAGGTAGTACTTCGGGTTGCTCATCGCGACGAAGAAGCTCTTCAGAAAGGCGCTCCGACGATCGGGCGTCGCGGGCACGCATGGCTGCGCAGCCGCGGCCCCGCCGCTCGACATCAGCATCCGGATGCCCACGTAGGCGAGCCACGCCGCACCGAGCAGCTTCAGCGTCACGAACGCCGCTTCCGACGCGTCGAGCAGCACGCCGAGGCCGAAGCCGACCAGCGCGACGAGCACGACGTCGGCCGTGACGGCGCCGAGCATGCCGATCATCGCGTGACGCAATCCGTACCGCGAACCGTTGCTCATTGCGAGCAATACCGTCGGGCCGGGCGTCGCGACACCGACGGACAGGATCAGCGCAAAGGCGAGCAAGGTGGAGAGCGACATGGCGTGGCGTTCCTTTTAAAGATAGCGGCGCGGACGGTCGGCATCGTCATCATGATCGGCCCGACAGGCCGCAACCGGTACGGTCGGTTTGTTACGGCGAATGCGGACTTCACATGATTGTATGTCCGTCCCGACGCCCGCTCGGAGGCTGTGCGCTGCCGTCCGTGAACGGTACCCAGTTGTCTCGAGTCGCACCGGACACCACGTGCAATGCGGGCTAGGCGCCGTAGGGCGCCCCGCGCTCGGTGTGACTGTCGATGACGACAGATTTCCCAAGGGCGAGGAAGGGAGTGGCGGGCCGCCGCCAGAGTTTGCTATACTCTCGGTCTTCCGGAGAGATGGATGAGTGGTTTAAGTCGCACGCCTGGAAAGCGTGTATAGGTGTAAGCCTATCGGGGGTTCGAATCCCCCTCTCTCCGCCAGTATTCGATGTCCGCGCCAGCGGGCATTTTCGTTTCCGGAGAAAAGCAAGCCGATGGTTCGGCTTGCGCGGGGGATTCGAAGGGATTCGCTTGCAAGCGAATCCGCGGCCCGCGCTTGTGTGGGCGAATCTCCTCTCTCCGCCAGAATGCACGAAGCTCCTTGATTTCCCGATACATCAAGGGGCTTTTCATTTGGGGCGCCGACCCGTCCCACCTCCGCCCGTCCCCGCACTCACGGATGCCGAATGTAATCCACCAGCGCCCGCGTGTACTCATCCGGCCGCTTGTCGCACAGGCTCACCACGATCGCCACCGCGAACCCCGCCGGCACGCCGAACACGCCTGAGCTGATCGGCTCGATCCCGAACCACGCGTGCCCGGCGAACCCGGTCAGTTGCGTGAAAAACGGATAAGTCGACACGATGTAGTACACACACACGGCCAACCCCGTCACCATCCCCGCAATTGCGCCACGCGTCGTCGTGCGCTTCCAGAACACGCCCAGCACCAGCACCGGGAAGAAGCTCGACGCCGCCAGCGAAAACGCGGCGCCGACGAGAAACAGGATCTTCCCGGTATTGAGCGACGCGACATACGACGCGAACAGCGCCACCCCCAGCAGCAGCACCTTCGAGATCGTCACGCGCCGCTGGCTCGTGGCATCGGGCGCGACCATGCAGTAATAGACGTCGTGCGACAGCGCGTTCGCAATCGTCAGCAGCAGCCCGTCCGCGGTCGACAACGCCGCGGCCAGCGCACCGGCCGCGATCAACCCCGACACCACGTACGGCAGCCCCGCGATCTCCGGCGCGGCCAGCACGACCATGTCCGGCTGCATCTGGATTTCCGACCAGTGGACGATGCCGTCGCGAATCACCTCGACGACGCTGATCAGGTCGGGTTCGAAGTGATGCCATTGCGTGACCCACGCCGGCAATTCGGCGAACGGCCGCCCGACGAGATTCGCGAGGATCTCGTACTTGATCAGCACCGCGAGCACCGGCACGCTCAGGTAGAACAGCGCGATGAAGAACAGCGTCCAGCCGACGGAGCGCCGTGCGGACGCGACCGACGTGGTCGTGTTGTAGCGCGTCAGGATGTGCGGCAGGCTCGCGGTGCCGAGCGACAGGCACAGCAGCAGCGCGAGGAAATTCCGCTCGCGCGGCTTGCGTTCGTCTTCGCTCGCGGCCGGAAACGGCTCGTGCATCGGCACGGGCGGCTCGGCACGCGCGAGCAGCTCGTCACGCGCCTGCGTCCACGCCACCCGCGCCGCCGCCGGATCGCGCGGGAAATCGGCCAGTTCGCGCTCGCGCTGGCTGATCTCGCGCAGCGGCCCGTTGTGACGCCGCAGGTCCGCAAGCTGGTCGACGAGATGCCGGCGCGCGTCCGCATGGGACGCCGGCAACCGGTCGAGCCGCGTCTGGATATCCGCGGCTTGCCGGCGGTACGCATCGCGCACCTGCTGCTCGTCGCGCGCGTCGCGCACCTGTGCCTCGAGCGCCGCGACACGCTCCATCAGCTTGCCGTAATTGAACTGCGGCACGGGGCCGAGTCCATTCTTCATCGCGATCAGCGACACCGGAATCAGGATCGCGCTGATCAGGATGATGTACTGCGCGACCTGCGTCCACGTGACCGCCCGCATCCCGCCGAGAAACGAGCACACGAGAATACCCGCGAGCCCGCAGAAGATGCCGATCGCGAAATCGACGCCGATGAAGCGCGTCGCGATCAGGCCGATCCCCTGGATCTGCGCGACCAGGTAGACGAAGGAGCACAGGATCGCCGCGCCGGCGGCGAGCGCGCGCACGGCCGTGCTCGAAAAGCGCGTGCCGAGAAAATCGGGAATCGTGTAACGCGCGAGCTTGCGCACGTACGGCGCGAGCAGGAACGCGACGAGGCAGAACCCGCCCGTCCACCCCATCACGTAAGCGAGCGCGTCGTAACCGGTCGCGTAGAGCGAGCCGGCCAGGCCGATGAACGACGCGGCCGACAGCCAGTCGGCCGCGGTCGCCATCCCGTTGAACGCGGACGGCACGCGCCGCCCGGCCACGTAGTACTCGACGAGATCGGACGTGCGCGACAACAACCCGATCACCGCGTACACGGCGATCGGCACGAACAGGAACACGTAGCCGATCCACACGCCCGAGCCCATCGCGCGCTCGATCCGCCACATCAGCAGCACGAATCCGAGGAACCCGAGGGTGTAGAGCGCGTACGCGCGTATCAGTCGATGCGTCAGCATGAATCAGCGCCGCCGTTCGCGTGGCCGGCGCGTGCCGCATGCTCGTCGTACGCGCGGCGCAGCGTGCGGTCCGCGCGCTGCATCAGCCCGATGTAGACGACGATCAGCACGAGGTACACGAGAATCGCGCCCTGCGCGCCGACATAGAACGGCAGGCTGAAGCCGGCGAAGCGAACGCCGGCGAGCGCAGGCCCGAAGAACGGCACGATGAACGACACCGCGAAGCCGATCACCATCAGCACCGCGATCAGCGCGACGTTGAAGCGCCAGTAGCGTGCGTGCGCCCGCGCGAGCGGCTCGGGAACGGGGGGTGGCGCAGCAGGCGCCGAACGGGTCGGAACGGTCATGCCGTTATGTAGCAAAAAGCCCCTGCGCGGGCAATCGGGATTGCCGCGCAGGGGCTCGTGCGCGTAACGCGCAACCGGATGCTCAGCGCACTTCGGTGAGCTGCTCGAGGATGGCCGGATTCTCGAGCGTGGACGTATCCTGCGTGATCGCCTCGCCCTTCGCGAGCGAGCGCAACAGGCGCCGCATGATCTTGCCCGAGCGCGTCTTCGGCAGGTTGTCGCCGAAGCGGATGTCCTTCGGCTTCGCGATCGGCCCGATCTGCTTGCCGACCCAGTCGCGCAGCGTCTTCGCCAGCGCCGCGGCTTCGTCGCCTTCCGGGCGCGAACGCTTCAGCACGACGAACGCCACCACCGCCTCGCCCGTCGTGTCGTCCGGACGGCCCACCACCGCCGCCTCGGCCACCAGCTCGTGCGACACCAGCGCCGACTCGATCTCCATCGTGCCCAGCCGGTGGCCCGACACGTTCAGCACGTCGTCGATCCGGCCCATGATCGTGAAGTAGCCGCTCTCCTTGTCGCGCACGGTGCCGTCGCCGGCGAGATACAGCCGCCCGCCGAGCTCCTCCGGGTAATAGCTCTTCTTGAAACGCTCCGGGTCGCCCCAGATCGTGCGGATCATCGCCGGCCACGGCCGCTTGACGACGAGAATCCCGCCTTGCCCGTTCGGCACGTCCTGGCCCGTCTCGTCGACCACCGCGGCCGTGATGCCCGGCAGCGGCAGCGTGCACGAGCCCGGCACGGTCGGCGTGGCGCCCGGCAGCGGCGTGATCATGTGGCCGCCGGTTTCGGTCTGCCACCACGTGTCGACGATCGGGCAGCGCTCGTGGCCGACGTGCTTGTGGTACCACATCCACGCTTCCGGATTGATCGGCTCGCCCACCGTGCCGATGATGCGCAGGCTCGACAGGTCATAGCTCTTCGGATGGACCTTGTCGTCGGCTTCGGCCGCCTTGATCAGCGAGCGGATCGCGGTCGGCGCGGTGTAGAACACGGTGACCTTGTGATCGTCGATCATCTTCCAGAAACGGCCGGCGTCCGGATAAGTCGGCACGCCCTCGAACACGACCTGAGTGCCGCCGCACGCGAGCGGCCCGTAGGTGATGTACGTATGGCCCGTGACCCAGCCGATGTCGGCCGTGCACCAGAACACGTCCGTGGGTTTCCAGTCGAAGGTCCACTTCATCGTCTGCGCGGCCCACAGCAGGTAGCCGCCCGTGCTGTGCTGCACGCCTTTCGGCTTGCCGGTCGAGCCCGACGTATACAGGATGAACAGCGGATGCTCGGCGCCGACCCAGGTCGGCTCGCAGCGCTCGGATTCGCCGTCGGCGAGCTCGTGCATCCACAGATCGCGCTGGGCATGCCAGTCGATCTTGCCGCCGGTGCGGCGATAGACGATCACGCTCTTGACCGCTTCGCAGCCGCCCATCGCGATCGCCTCGTCGGCGATGCTCTTGAGCGGCAGCGTCTTGCCGCCGCGGGCCTGCTCGTCGGCGGTGACGAGCGCGACCGCGCCGACGTCGACGAGGCGCTCGTTCAGCGATTTCGCGGAGAAGCCGCCGAACACGACCGAGTGCGTCGCGCCGATGCGCGCGCAGGCCTGCATCGCGACGATGCCTTCGATCGACATCGGCATGTAGATGACGACGCGATCGCCCTTGGCGATGCCGCGTTTCTTCAGCGCATTCGCGAAGCGCGACACGCGGGCGAGCAGGTCGGCATAGGTGACGCGGGTGACGGAGCCGTCGTCGGCCTCGAAGATCACCGCGACGCGCTCGCCGTTGCCGGCCTCGACGTGGCGGTCGAGGCAGTTGTACGACGCGTTCAGCTCGCCGTCGTCGAACCATTTGTAGAACGGCGCCTGGCTCTCGTCGAGCACCTTGGTGAACGGCTTGTGCCACGCGAGGCCCTCGCGCGCGAGGCGCGCCCAGAAGCCTTCGTAATCCTGCTCGGCCTCGGCGACGAGCGCGCGATAGGCCGGCATGCCGGAAATGGTCGCCGTCTTCTCGAGCGCCGCGGGCGGCGCGAACTGACGGGTTTCGTGAAGAACCGATTCAATCGCAGACATCGACTACCCCTTGGTGAACATGAATCCTCTGCATGGCGGCGCGATCGTGCGCGCCGCGCGTCTTGGCCGGCGCCTGCGCGCCGCTGTCTCCCACCCACCCGCACGCGGCCGCGAAGGCCAGCGCACGATGCTGCACCGCACCACATCACGCGAACGCGACCTGCGGTCCGGCGGTTTCCACGATAAGCGCTCCAACTTACCCGTCACTTACGCGGCATGGCCGTTTCGTGCGCCGGGCGGCGCCGCATCGAGTCAGCTTTACGCTGTTACAACCGCGACCCTACAATCCTAACTGAACTCGCCTTCCGGATTCCAGCTTGAATCGCTACGCCCTCTTCCTCATCCTGTCGATGCTGTTCGTCGGCAGCAACGTCGGTATCGGTAAATCCATCGTTGCATTCGTCCCCGTCGCCATCCTCGCCACGCTGCGCTTCGTGATCGCGATCGCCGTGCTGTGGCCGCTGTTCAGCGTCGCGAAGATGCGCGCGGTCAAGCGCGGCGAATGGCTGAACCTGTTCCTGCAGGCCTTCTTCGGCACCTTCATGTTCACGCTGCTGATGCTCAACGGCGTGCAGCGCACGAGCGCGGTGGCCGCGGGCGTCATCACGAGCACGATCCCGGCGATCGTCGCGCTGTTCGCGTGGCTGATCCTGCGTGAAAAACCGAACGGCCGTGCGCTCGTGTCGATCGCGCTCGCGATCACCGGCGTCGTGACGATCAACCTCGCCAACGGCGGCGCGGCCGGGCACGGTGCGCAGGGCGACGCGTCCGGCTCGCTGACCGGCAACCTGCTGATCCTCGGCGCGGTGTGCTGCGAATCGATCTACGTGATCCTGTCGCGCCGGCTCACGCAAACGCTCGCACCGATCGACATCTGCGCCTATACCCACCTGTTCGGCCTGTTCCTGATGCTGCCGCTCGGTGCGACGGCGCTGTGGCGCTTCGATTACGCGAGCGTGCCGGCCGGCACCTGGGCGCTCGTCGTCTGGTACGGGCTGTCGGCCAGCATCTTCTCGTTCTGGCTGTGGATGAAGGGCATCCGGCACGTGCCGGGCAGCCTCGCCGGCGTGTTCAGCGCGGTGCTGCCGATCGCCGCGGCCGCGTACGGCATCGCGTTCCTCGGCGAGCGCCCGACGCTCGCGCATGGCATCGCGCTCGCATGCGTCGTCGCCGGCATCGTGCTTGCGAGCCTGCGCGTGAAAAGCGTGCCGGCCGCCGCCTCCTGATCCGTCCCCGCCGTGCCGGCGCGTCGCTGCAGCCGCGCCGGCCGACGCGTTACAATAGCGCGCCTTTTCAAGATTACCCCCGATACCTGCGCACCGCGCCCGACCCTCCATCATGTCCGCCCCGCATTCGCCCGGCCGCCCCGCCCGTCGCCCGCTTCGCCCGCTTCCCGCGCTGATTTTCATGAGTCGCTGGCTCCAGGTTCCGCTTTACCTCGGCCTGATCGTCGCGCAGGCCGTCTACGTGTTCCTGTTCCTGAAGGAAGTCTGGCACCTGCTGTCGCATGCCACCGGCCTCGACGAAGTCAGCGTGATGCTCGCGGTGCTCGGCCTCATCGACGTGGTGATGATCTCGAACCTGCTGATCATGGTGATCGTCGGCGGGTATGAAACGTTCGTGTCGCGGCTCGGCATCGAGGGCCACCCCGACGAGCCCGAATGGCTCGACCACGTGAACGCGGGCGTGCTGAAAGTCAAGCTGTCGATGGCGCTGATCAGCATTTCGTCGATCCACCTGCTGAAGACCTTCATCAACCCCGACCAGCACACGACGCACGCGATCATGTGGCAGGTGATCATCCACGTGTCGTTCCTCGTGTCGGCGCTCGTGATGGCGTGGGTCGATCGCCTGACGACGCACACGCATCCGGCCCATTTCCACGAGACGCATGCGCCCGCGGCGTCCCGACCGGCGGCCTGAACCGTCGGCAAACCATTCCCCACTGTCCCCACAGAGTCTGAGCCATGACCGTCATCAAACAGGAAGACCTGATCCAGAGCATCGCGGATTCGCTGCAGTACATCAGCTACTACCACCCGCTCGACTACATCCAGGCCCTCGGCCGCGCGTACGAGCTGGAAGAGAGCCCGGCGGCGAAGGACGCGATCGCGCAGATCCTCACGAACAGCCGCATGTGCGCGGAAGGCAAGCGCCCGATCTGCCAGGACACCGGCATCGTCACGATCTTCGTGAAGGTCGGCATGGACGTGCGCTGGGACGGCGCGACGATGGGCCTCACCGACATGATCAACGAAGGCGTGCGCCGCGGTTACACGCACCCGGACAACGTGCTGCGCGCGTCGATCGTCAACCCGCCGGAAGGCGCCCGCAAGAACACGAAGGACAACACGCCGGCCGTGATCCACTACGAGATCGTGCCGGGCGACAAGGTCGACGTGCAGGTCGCGGCGAAGGGCGGCGGTTCGGAAAACAAGTCGAAGTTCGTGATGCTGAACCCGTCCGACTCGATCGTCGACTGGGTGCTGAAGACGGTCCCGACGATGGGCGCCGGCTGGTGCCCGCCCGGCATGCTCGGGATCGGCATCGGCGGCACCGCCGAGAAGGCGATGCTGATGGCGAAGGAATCGCTGATGGAGCCGATCGACATCCAGGAAATCATCGCGCGCGGCCCGAAGGACTGGGTCGAGGAACTGCGCGTGGAACTGCACGAGAAGGTCAACGCGCTCGGCATCGGCGCGCAGGGTCTCGGCGGCCTCGCGACCGTGCTCGACGTGAAGATCATGGCGGCGCCGACGCACGCGGCCTCGAAGCCGGTCGCGCTGATCCCGAACTGCGCGGCCACGCGCCACGCGCACTTCGTCCTCGACGGCTCGGGCCCGGCCAAGCTTGAAGCGCCGTCGCTCGACGCCTGGCCGAAGGTGCAGTGGGAGCCGAACACGGAAACCAGCAAGCGCGTCGACCTGAACACGCTGACGCCGGAAGAAGTCGCGAGCTGGGCGCCGGGCCAGACGCTGCTGCTGTCGGGCAAGATGCTCACCGGCCGCGACGCCGCGCACAAGCGCATCGCCGACATGCTCGCGAAGGGCGAGAAGCTGCCGGTCGACTTCACGAACCGCGTGATCTACTACGTCGGCCCGGTCGATCCGGTGCGCGACGAAGTGGTCGGCCCGGCCGGCCCGACGACAGCCACGCGCATGGACAAGTTCACCGAGACGATGCTCGCTCAGACGGGTCTGATCTCGATGGTCGGCAAGGCGGAACGCGGCCCGGTCGCGATCGACGCGATCAAGAAGCACAAGGCGGCCTACCTGATGGCGGTCGGCGGCGCGGCCTATCTCGTGTCGAAGGCGATCCGCGGCGCGAAGGTGCTCGCGTTCGAAGATCTCGGCATGGAAGCGATCTACGAGTTCGACGTGCAGGACATGCCGGTGACGGTCGCCGTCGATTCGTCGGGCACGTCGGTGCACCAGACGGGTCCGAAGGAATGGCAGGCGAAGATCGGCAAGATCCCGGTCGCGACCGCATAAGCGCGATCGAACGAAAGGCCGGATGGAAGTCCGGCCTTTTTACTTCTCATTCTCATTATTGTGCGCGGCCGGTTGTTCGAGGCTGAGTCTCATTACACGCAAAAGGCAGGCCCGACAAGGCTCCGAGGCTTGGCTTTTCCCGTTCGAGCGATTATCGTTCGGTTTCTGAAGCCCCACTGAACAAGGAACAGCCATGCAAGGCGACAAAAAAGTCATCGAATATCTGAACGCCCAACTGAAGAATGAACTCACGGCGATCAACCAGTACTTCCTGCATGCGCGCATGTACAAGCACTGGGGCCTCGACAAGCTCGGCAAGCACGAATACGACGAGTCGATCGGCGAAATGAAACACGCCGACTGGCTGATCGAGCGCGTGTTCATGCTCGACGGTCTGCCGAATCTGCAGGACCTGCACAAGCTGCTCGTCGGCGAGGAAACCGAAGAGATCCTGAAGTGCGACCTGAAGCTCGAGCAGATCTCGCAGTCCACCTGCAAGGAAGCGATCGCCTACTGCGAATCGGTTCGCGACTACGTGTCGCGCGAGATCTTCGAAAAGATTCTCGACGACACCGAAGAGCACATCGACTGGCTCGAAACGCAGATCGACCTGATCGGCAAGGTCGGCCTGCAGAACTATCAGCAAACGATGATGGGTTCGGCCGAGTAATCGTGCCACCCGCCGGCCCGCCGCCCGCCCGACGATGACGAATCCGTCCGCCGCTACCGCGCCGCGCGCCGCCGCCCCGGTCGGCATCTTCGACTCGGGGCTCGGCGGCCTGTCGGTGCTGCGTGCTGCACGCGCGCATCTGCCCGACGAATCGTTCGTCTACGTCGCCGACTCGCATCACGCGCCGTATGGCCCGCGCGACGAGGCATTCATCACGGAACGCACGCTGGCGATCGGCGAGTGGCTCGCCCGCGAAGGCGCGAAAGCGCTCGTCATCGCGTGCAACACGGCAACGGCACGGGCGATCGCGGCCATTCGCGAACGCCTGTCGATCCCGCTCGTCGGCGTCGAGCCGGGCATCAAGCCGGCCGCCGCGCTGTCCGCGACCGGCGTCGCGGGCGTGCTCGCCACGCAATCGACGTTGAACAGCCCGCGCTTCCAGGCGCTGCTCGACCGCTACGGCGCGGGCCGTCGCTTCATCTGCCAACCCGGCCACGGGCTCGTCGAGGCGATCGAACGCGGCGACACGAACTCGCCCGCGTTGCGCGCGTTGCTCGAGCGTTACATACAGCCGATGCTCGACGACGGCGCCGATACGCTGGTGCTCGGCTGTACGCACTACCCGTTCTTCACGGAAACCATTCGTGACATTGTTGGCGAGCGCCTGACGATCGTCGACACGAGCGATGCCATCGCCCGCCAGCTCGCGCGGGTGCTCGACGAACGCGGGCTGCGCGCGCCGGCCGGCACGCATGCCGCGCCGCCGCGCTTCTGCTCGACGAGCGACGGCCTGCAACTGCGCGCGCTCGCGTCGACGCTGCTCGGCCTCGATACGCCGGTCGAATCCGTCACCATTTCCTCGCCGAACGCGCGCGCCTGCACGACCGCCTGACGCGGCCCGGCACGCCGACCTCCCGGAGCGGCTCGGCCGCCCTCACCGATTCAAGGGTCCGATGACCTTAAAAAAAGCCCGACCCAGGCTTGTCAACGCCCGCAAAATTAATGATAATAATTCGCATTAACGTTAGCTATCGCAACTCATCATGATCGTCTGCGTGTGCAAGTCTGTTTCCGATCGCAAGATTCGCGCGTCCCTCGCCGAGGGCGTGAGTTCTTTCGACGAACTCCAGTTCGAGCTCGGCGTGGCCACGTGCTGCGGCAAGTGCGAGGAGTCCGTACGCGACCTCATGGCCGAGCAAGGCGTCTGCGCGAGCCGGTGCGGTGTCGAGCATCATGCGCATCCGATCCCGGTCACGTTCTACGACCGCAAGGCGGCCTGAGCGGCACCGAGTGTGCGCATGCGGCCCAGGCCGCATTTTTTGTTTTGACCGTCAGCAAGCCACCGTCTTCGCGAGCCAACGGCTTACCTGCCAAGGAGCCTGTGATGGAATTGCTGATCGGATTCGTAACCACCGTTTGCATCTCGCTGCTGATCTTCCGCAAGTGATGCCGATTCACCCGCCGCGCCCCGGGTGCGACATCGTTCTTTCAAGCTAACATGCAGGCTTCGCATCTCGCTCCTGCCGGCGCCATGCCGGCTGCACCACGTATGAATCCCCGAGTGATCGTCGTCGCGGTCGGTGTGCTTGCCGCACACGCGGTCATGCTCGCGGCCGCGTGGCTCCATCGCAACCCGCCGCCGCCGAAATCGGTCGAGGTCCAGACGATCACCGCGCAGCTCATCACGCCTGCGCCGATCGCGCAGCAGGTCGCGGCCGAGTCGATCCCGCAGCCCGCGCCGCCGAAGCCCGTACCGCGCGTGAAGCCGAAGGTCGAGCCGAAGCCGGTGCAGAAGGCGGCGAAGCCGACTCCGCAACCGGTCGCGCCGTCGCCGGCCCCGTCGCCCACGCCCGCGCCGGCCGCCGATCCGACACCTGCGCCCGCCGCGCCCGCTCCCGCGGCACCGGCCGCCACGCCGGGCCCGGCGCGCGAAACGATGCAGGTCAGCGCGCCGAAGAACGTGCCGACGCTTCAATGCAACTTCGTGAAGCCCGACTATCCGTCGATGTCGCGCCGCCGCGGCGAATCGGGCACCGCCTATGTTCACTTCGTCGTCGGCGTGACCGGCAAGATCGAAAGCATCGATCTGCAGAAGAGCAGCGGCTATCCGCGCCTCGACGATGCCGCACTCGACGCGATGCGCTCGACCACCTGCCGTCCGTATATCGAGAACGGCCAGGCGATCCGCGCCGCCCGCACACAGCCCTACAGCTTCGGGCTCACCGACTAACCTGCCTCATCCGGAAGATTCAAAGGAAACAAAAAATGCAAAGCTACGGTATCGCGCACGTCTGGGCGCAAGGTGATTTCGTCACGCGCGCCATTGCGATCACGCTGCTCGTGATGTCGGTCCTGTCGTGGATCGTGATCGTCGTCAAAGGCTGGAACGTGATCCGCCTGAACCGCCTCACGAAGAATGCCGAACAGGCATTCTGGCATTCCGACAATTTCGACGACGGCATCAAGAAGCTCGGCCTCGCCGCATCGACGCCGAACGACAACCCGTTCCTCGCGCTCGCGCTGTCGGGCAAGGAAGCCGCCGACCACCACCATCAGACGCAACCGCACCTGCACGATCGCATGGACGTATCCGACTGGGTCACGCGCTGCCTGAAGGACACGATGGACGAAGGCATTTCGCGCATGCAGAGTGGCCTCGCGATCCTCGCATCGGTCGGCAGCACGGCGCCGTTCGTCGGTCTGTTCGGCACGGTCTGGGGGATCTACCACGCGCTGCTCGCAATCGGCGCCACCGGTCAGACGTCGATCGACCAGGTCGCGGGCCCCGTCGGCGAATCGCTGATCATGACGGCCTTCGGCCTGTTCGTCGCGATTCCCGCGGTGCTCGGCTACAACGCGCTGACCCGTGCGAACAAGGGCGTCGTCAGCAAGCTGCGCCGCTTTGCGCACGGCCTGCACGCGTACTTCGTGACGGGCGCGAGCCTCGCGTCGTCGTCGACGCGCGACGGCCTGCGTCTCGCATCGCGCGCCGCCAGCTGAGACGAGGTGATCCATGGCCATGAACACCGGTTTCAGCGACGATGACGACGATGCCGTGATGAGCGAGATCAACATGACGCCGCTCGTCGACGTCATGCTCGTACTCCTCATCATTTTTCTCGTGACGATCCCGGCGATGCAGCATGCGGTGAAGATCGACCTGCCGCACGCCAGCAGCCAGCCCGTCGACGAAAAGCCGCAGACCGTCGACGTCGCGATCCAGGGCGACGGCACGATCCTGTGGGACGACCACACGGTCACGCGCGAACAGCTTCAGGCACGCATCGCGGAAGCCGCGAAACGCACGCCGCAGCCGGAATTGCACCTGCGCGCGGACCGCAAGGTGGCGTACGAGCACGTCGCGGAAGTGATGTCGGACGCGCAGGCTGGCGGCTTGACGAAGCTCGGCTTCGTGACGGAGCCCGGCGCAAAAGCGAAGTAACGTGCGCGCGTCCCGTCGTCGCCGATAGCCACGGCGCACTTAGCCGGGCTTCCCTGACCGGGCGTCCCTAGCCGGGCACCCCCAAAGTAAAAGGCCTTCATCGCCAGATGAAGGCCTTTTTTCATGCGCACGCGGGCGCCTTCGGGCGGCGGGCTCTTTGGCGGTATCGGTTGCGCCTCGAGCAACGCAAATGCGACTTTGCCGTGGTCTGCACGGACTGCGCGTTCTGCCCTATCTGGCTCGCAATATATGCGGCCACCTGATTCCGCTCAGAACTTCCTTCGCGAAATGGGATTTCAATATAGGCCCGCCCGCGCGCGCATTCAAGGTTCCGGCGATTGAAACTTGCGATTGCAGGCGACGCTTCAATGACAAAACAAATTTGCGTCGTCGTGGGCGCCGTGTTCAGGTCGCCGAAATATCGGCCGCCGCTTCCTTCTTCGCGCGCTCCGGGCAACCCGGCTCCTTGTACGCGCCATGGTCGAGCTTCTCGACCAGGTAATCGACGAACGCACGTACCGCGGGCGGCATCCCCTGCCGCGATACGAACACCGCATACAGCTGCGGCACCGGCAGCGTCCAGCCGGGCATCACGGGCGACAGTTGCCCCGCGCGCAGCGCGTTGCCGTACATCATCTCCGGCAGCGCCGCGATGCCGAGGCCATCGAGCACGGCCTCGCGGATCGTCATCAGGTCGGCCGTCACGAGCCGTGGATCATGCTCGTGCACGTGGCGCGTTCCGTCCGGCGCGATCAGGTTGAATACGTGCCGGCCGTCGACGCTCGGCGTATCGAGCGTCTCGAAGCCGGTCAGGTCATCCGGCGCCAGCGGCGGCGCATTCTGGCTCAGCAGGCTCGGCGCCCCGACCAGCATCTGCTCGGTGCGCCACAGCGGTCGCACGACGATGTTGGCGTTCTGCGGCGGCTCCGAGCGCACGCGCAACGCGACGTCGATCGAATCCTCGAACAGGTCGATCACGCGATTCGTCACGCGCACATGCACCTTCACCTCGGGATAGCGGCGCAGGAATTCGGGCAGGATGCGCGACAGCATCGTCTGCGACAGCGTCACCGGCACGCTGACGCGCACCGAGCCGCGCGGCGACGCGCGCAACTGCTGCACCGCGTTCATCGCGGCCCTCGCTTCGGCAAGCATCGCCTGACAATGCTGGTAGAACAGCTCCCCCGCCTCGGTCAGTGCGAGCTTGCGCGTCGAACGCTGCAGCAGGCGCACGCCGAGCGCCGCCTCGAGCTCGGTCAGGCGCCGCGACAGACGCGATTTCGAGATGCCCAGCACGCGCTCGGCGGCCGAGAAGCCGCCATGTTCGACGACCTGCGAGAAGTACATCAGGTCGTTCAGGTTATGTGCATCGATATTCATCTCATCGTTCCAATTTCAGAACAATCCATTGCGAACCGCCGCGAATCGAACGGTAAAACGCCCAATATAATAGCGCTATGTTTCAAAAATGACGCTATTCCGATGATTTCGAGGGCTTCCCATGACCACCGCTCGCTCGCTTGATCGCACCTACCCCGCGCTTCGCACCACCGAAGGCGGCGGTTTCGTGGTTCACCGCCCGTTCCCGACGCGGCTGCTGATGGATTTCGATCCGTTCCTGCTGCTCGATGAAATGGGCCCCGTCGACTACGCCCCCGGTGAAGCCGTGGGTGCGCCCGACCATCCGCATCGTGGCTTCGAAACCGTGACCTACGCCCTCGATGGACGCTTCCGCCATCGCGACTCGTCCGGCCATGCCGGCACGCTCGGCCCCGGCGACGTGCAGTGGATGACGGCCGGCGCCGGCGTCGTGCACAGCGAGATGCCGGACCCGGCGTTCGCTCAGGCAGGCGGCCGCTCCCACGGCTTCCAGCTGTGGGTCAACCTGCCGCGCCGCGACAAAATGATCGCGCCGCGTTACCAGGAGATCCCGGCTGCCCGCATTCCGACCGCGACGTCGCCGGACGGCCGCGCGCGCGTGCGCGTCATCGCAGGCGAAGCATTCGGCGTACGGGCCGCGATCGAGACGCGCACGCCGATCCTCTATCAGCACTTCACGCTGGAGCCCGGCGCGGCGGTCACGCAGCCCGTGCCGGCCGGTTATCGCGTGTTTGCCTATCCCATCGACGGAACGGGCCTCTACGGGCCTGACGAGCAGGCTGTCGACGCACGACACATGATCGTCTACGGCGACGACGGCGACACCGTCACGTTCGCTGCCGGCGACACGTCGCTCGAGCTGCTGCTGATCGGCGGTGTGCCGCTCAACGAGCCGATCGTCCGTTACGGCCCGTTCGTGATGAATACCGAGGAAGAGATCCGGCAGGCCGTCGTCGACTACCAGACCGGTCGCATGGGGCGCATCGAAACGTAAATCGGATCGGGGCGCAGGTGCCGCGAAGCCGGTGGTTTTGCGTCACAATAAGTTTTTGAACCATGTGGCCGCGCGCCCGCCAGAAGGAACCCGTCACCTTGAACTTCGAACATCTGATCCAGATCAACTCCGACGATCCGGCCGTGACGCCCCTCACCCGCGACCAGCTCTGGGAAGGTCTCGTGCTGCGTGCGGAACAGCCGCAACTGTTCGTGATCGGCCTCGACAGCTGCACCATTCACGAACGGACGGACACGACGCTCGAACGCGAACTGCATTACGGCCACGCGACCGTGCGCGACCACGTGACGTTCACGCCGAACCAGCAGGTCCGCTACGACATCCGCGCGGCCGACGGCGAGATCGGCGGCTCGCTGACGATGACGATCGAGGAGCGCGACGACCACGAGCTGTTCCTGCGTTTCGAGTACCGCACGACGCTGACGGTCACGGACGACAGCGAAGAAGCGCGACAGACGCACGGGATCGTCAAGGAGGCGTACCGCACGTCGGATATCGACACCGTTCGCCTGATCCGCGAATACGCGCAGGGTCGCAAGGATCCCGATCCGCTGCACTGAACCGGTGGCGGCCTGCGGGCCGCCCTTTTTGATTCAAACTATCAGCGCCGGCATTTCGATCGATAAAGAGTTTTTGTAAATGGGAATAGTTATCATTTAGAATTCATTCCATCGTATCGACAGTCACCGATCAAACCGAATGACCGACACCATGCGCCCGACCACGCTGACCCTGCGCCGCACCACCAGCACAGCAGCCAGCAGCCGTCAAAAGACGGCAGCGGTCACCACGCCGGCGAAACCCGCCGGCCACCGCGATGCAGGCACGCGGGTCGTCAACAGCGATGCGCTGCTGCAAGGCCAAAGCCACGTCAGCATCGCGCATAACGGAGAGACTTATCAGTTGCGCGCCACGCGGCTCGGCAAACTGATCCTGACGAAGTAACGACCGAGTATTGTGGGGACCACCTCCCTGAGAGGTGTTGGGCAGTAGCCAGCGGAACGGCTTGCACGCGAGATCTAGACCCCTTCGTGCAAACACACTCAAGCAGCCGTTGCAGCAAGCCAAGCCACTTTTTTGGTTCTCGCACAAGGAAGAAAAAAAAGCGACGCGTCGAAAGACGTGTCGCTTTTTTGTTTGGGCAGCCAATGCGCGAAGCACGTCGCCCGGGTGTCGTTGTTGCCGTCACTGCGCGGCAGCGAGAAGCGGCATGCGCGCCGCTTCAGCATGTCCGCTGCTTCAGAACCCCCAGAACATCAACCACCATGCGCTGTCGACGACGGCCAGCCCGACGGCGAACCACGCGAATGCCGCGAGCCGGCGCGGCCACGCCGCATAGCGCCCCGTCACCTTCCATGCGAGCCACGCGCTCCATACGTTGGCGCCGACCAGAATCGCGATGCGCACATCGGTTGCCCAGCCGAGCGGCACATGCTCGGCGCGCAGCAACGACAGCGTCGTGGCCGACAGCCCGAGGAACACGCCCGCGCCGGCGATCGGGATCAGCGCCTGCGCCAGGTGATGCAGGCGCACGCGATCGAAGCGGCCGAGCATCAGCGTGGCGCCGGCCAGCAACACCAGCAGCGCCGTGCCGTACACGAGCCCCGTGCCGACGATGTAGCTGACGACCAGCCCGCCATCGAGCCAGGAGAACACGTCGTTGCGATCCGGATAGTGCGTGAGCAGGAACCACGGCGCATTGGTCTCGAGCGGCCACGTGATGTCGTGGTCGATCAGCCAGCCCGCGAGCCATTGCTTGATCTGCACGAACCAGGGGCTGACGGTCCAGTGGAACGCGCCGATCGCCACGCCGAGCAGGCCGTACAGGATCAGCGCGGTGTCCCACGGGTTCGCCTGCTCCGCGCCGAGGTTCACGACTTCGTCGGACGGCGAACGCAGCGACAGCGAAATCGCGTCGCGGTGCCCGCTGCAGCGGCCGCACATATGGCAGGCCGCCGCGCCCTTCATGTTGCGCAACGGCACGAGCGGCGCGCAGTTGATCGGAATCACGCGATGGCCGTGCTCGCCGTTCTTGTACGAACGGCGCCACGCCTCCTCGTCGACCTTGTAGCGCATCGGCGCGAGCCGTGCGAGCAGCCCGAACACGCCGTTGACCGGACACAGATACTTGCACCACACGCGTTTCTCGCGGCCGTACAGCAGGCCGATCACGATCGCGCCGACGGTCGAGCCGCCGAGCACGAACAGCACCGCGAGCGGGTACTGGTACACGCTCACCATCTGCCCGTAGATCGTCGTGATGCCGAACGCGACGAACGGCCAGCCGCCCCATCGGATCCAGCGCGGAATCGGGCCGCCGCGGCCGAACTTGCTCGCGTATTCGGTGAGGGCGCCCTCCGGGCACAGCACACCGCACCAGACACGGCCGAGCATCACCATCGACAGCAGCACGAACGGCCACCAGATGCCCCAGAACGCGAACTGCGCGATGAGCGTGAGGTTGTTCCACAGGTGCGCGGAATCGTCCGGCAGCGGCAACACCGCCGGCACGATGATCAGGAACGCGTAGACGGCGACGACGATCCACTGGATACCGCGGATCAGCGCACCGTGGCGCTGCATCCACTGGCCGGCCTGCGCGAGCAGGCCCGGCTTGACGGCGGCGACAACGCTCATGCCGCGCGACCCGCTGCAACGGCCGGGCGGCGGCTCGCGCGCTTCATCAGCAGCCAGACCACCGCCCAGTACACCGCATACGCCACCAGGTTGGTCAGCGCCGGGTGCGCGCGATAGCCCGTCAGCGTCGCGACGAGCGAACCGAACGTGCCCGAATCATCGAGGATCGCGGACGTATCCCACACCTGCGAGATGCCGAGCGGCAGGATTTCCTTGTCGATCAGCTTGTCGACGCCGGTCTGGAACAGGCCCGCGCCGAGAAACAGCAGCATCACCTCGGTGACGCGGAAGAAATGCCGCCACGAGAAATACTTGCCGCCGAGCTGCAGCAGATAGAACGTGAGGAACGCGAGGCCGAGACCGATCACGACCGCGAGCATCTGGCTGCCGTCGACATGGCCCGACTGGCCGAAACCGAGGCCGTACAGGAAGATCACCGTCTCGCTGCCTTCGCGCGCGATCGCGAGCGCGACCAGCACGGCGACGCCCCACCAGTTCGAGTCGCGCGTGCTTTGCTGCAGCGACTGCTCCATGTCGCGCTTCAGCGTGCGGCCGTGCCGGCGCATCCACAGCACCATCTGCACGATCAGCACGCACGCGATCAGCACCATCGCCGTCTGGAAATAGTCCTGCGCGTCGCCGGACAACACTTCGGTAAACCCGACCAGCGCCGCGCCGAGGCCGACGGCCATCAGCAGACCGACGCCCACGCCGGCCCAGAGGAAAGGCAGGCCGCGGCGCGCGTCGTCGTCGCCGTTTTTCAGCCATGCATAGAGAATGCCGACGACGAGCAGCGCTTCGACGCTCTCCCGCCAGACGATGAACAAGATCTGACCCATCGATACCTCCTGACGCGCGGGGCGAGGGACTGGTACGCCCGCGCGCAGATAAAACGCGTTACTTCGCGACGATCACGCCCTGTGCCTGCTGGTGAAAATCGTCGAAAAACTTGTATTCGCCCGGCGACAGCGGGGCGACGACCACGAACGAATCGGCGCCCGGCGCAAGCACCTTCTCCTTGCGCAACTGCACGCTCTCGAATTCGGCGGCGCCCTTGCCGGTGTTCCTGATCTCGATCTTGAAACGCTGACCGGCCGGCACTTCGATGCGGGCGGGATTCAGCTTGCCATCCGTCATCTCGAGCTTGAACGTCGGCAGATCGGCCGCATACGCCGCGCCGGCAAGCCACAGCGCAGCGGCTGCGGCAACGATTTTCTGGGGAATTTTCATTCTGGGTTCTCTACGCCGACGGCGCGCCGAAGCGCGCCGTTCGTGATGCCACCGATCAGTAACCGCCCTTCTTGCCGATACCGGCGAACGGGAAGTCGTATTCGAGCGTGATGGGCTTGAACCACGGGCCCACGCCCGTTTCCTTGTCGACGTGGCGACCGAACGCCATGTGACCCGACTGCATCGGCGGCTTGACGACCATCGTCAGGTGATACTTGCCCGGGCCGGCGAGCTTCACGTTGTCGCCGTAGTGCGGGCCGTCGCTCGCGACCATGCCCATCAGGTCGCCCTCGGCCTTCCACTTCGTGTCGCCCTGCTTCGTCAGCTTGTACGTGACCTGCAGGTACGGCATCCAGTCGCCTTCCGCGAAACCGGTCGGGTTGTTCTTGACCGCATGGATGTCGGCCTCGAGGTGGATGTCGGAATCCGACGCCTTGCGCATCATGCCTTCCGGGTCCATCGTGATCGGCTGCAGATACACCGCGCCGATTTCCATGCCGCCCTGGATCTGCTGCTTGCCGATCGGATACTCGGCCGCCGAGGCCGACATCGCGGCCAGCGCCGCCGCTACCGCAACCGTCGTGCGGATGAACGAAGAACCCAACATGGACACTCCTTGTTATTTCTGACTATCTTGACGACATGCGAGCCGCCGCCGGGGCCGCCCGCTGGAAACACTAACGCGACGAAGAACGTTAATGCGAACTATTCTCAATACATGGGGAGTTTAGCACCGAACCCGTTTCGGAACAAACGGAGAGCGCTGTAAACCCCTGATACGACAAGGCTTACAGGCGCTTTACCAAAAGGATTCAGTGACGCTTGGAAAGATTTACCGGCCGCCGCTGATGTGGTCGCCGACGTTCGCGCCGAACACGCGTTCGCGCAGCACGGCAAGCTGGTCGCGGGTCGCGGCGGCCTTCTCGAATTCGAGGTTCTTCGCGTAGTCGGCCATCTGCTTCTCGAGACGCTTGATTTCCTTCGCGAGTTGCTTTTCCGACATGTCCTCGAATTTCGCGCGCTGCTGCGCCTCCTTCAGCTCCGCGCGCGCGTCGTCGGCGTTGTAGACGCCGTCGATGATGTCCTTGATGCGCTTCACGACGCCGCGCGGCGTGATGCCCATCTTTTCGTTGTGGGCGATCTGCTTCGCGCGGCGCCGCTCGGTTTCGCCGATCGCGCGCTTCATCGACTCGGTCATGTTGTCCGCGTAGAGGATCGCCTTGCCGTTCACGTTCCGCGCGGCGCGGCCGATCGTCTGGATCAGCGAGCGCTCGGCGCGCAGGAAGCCTTCCTTGTCCGCGTCGAGGATCGCGACGAGCGACACTTCGGGAATGTCGAGGCCCTCGCGCAGCAGGTTGATCCCGACCAGCACGTCGAAGGTGCCGAGCCGCAGGTCGCGGATGATCTCGACGCGCTCGACCGTATCGATGTCGCTGTGCAGATAACGCACCTTGACGCCATGGTCGGCCAGGAACTCGGTCAGCTGTTCGGCCATGCGCTTCGTCAGCACGGTGATCAGCACGCGCTCGCCGGCCTTCACGCGCGCGTTGATCTCGGTCAGCACGTCGTCGACCTGCGAGCTCGCCGGCCGCACTTCGATTTCCGGATCGACGAGGCCCGTCGGTCGCACGACCTGCTCGGCGATCTGCCCCGTCACGCGTTTCTCGTAGTCGGCCGGCGTGGCCGACACGAATACGACCTGGCGCATCTTGCGCTCGAACTCGGGGAACTTCAGCGGCCGGTTGTCGAGCGCCGACGGCAGGCGGAACCCGTAATTGACGAGGTTTTCCTTGCGCGCGCGGTCGCCGTTGTACATGCCGTTCAGCTGGCCGATCAGCACGTGCGACTCATCGAGCAGCATCAGCGCATCGGGCGGCAGGTAGTCGACGAGCGTCGGCGGCGGATCGCCGGGCGCCGCGCCCGAGAAATGCCGCGAATAGTTCTCGATGCCCTTGCAGAAGCCGAGCTCCTGCAGCATCTCGAGATCGAAGCGCGTGCGCTGCTCGAGGCGCTGCGCCTCGACGAGCTTGCCGTCGCGATGGAAGAACTCGAGCCGTTCGCGCAATTCGTCCTTGATCGTCTCGACCGCACGCATCACGGTGTCGCGCGGCGTCACGTAGTGCGACGACGGATACACGGTGAAACGCGGAATCTTCTGCCGCACGCGCCCGGTCAGCGGGTCGAACAGCTGCAGCGTCTCGACTTCGTCGTCGAACAGCTCGACGCGCACGGCCATTTCCGCGTGTTCGGCCGGGAAGATGTCGATCGTGTCGCCGCGCACGCGGAACGTGCCGCGCTGGAAATCCTGCTCGTTGCGCGTGTATTGCATCGCGATCAGCCGCGCGATCACGTCGCGCTGGCCGAGCTTGTCGCCGGCGCGCAGCGTCAGGATCATCTGGTGGTACTCGGACGGATTGCCGATACCGTAGATCGCCGACACCGTCGCGACGATCACCACGTCGCGACGCTCCATCAGGCTCTTCGTCGCCGACAGCCGCATCTGCTCGATGTGCTCGTTGATCGACGAGTCCTTCTCGATGAACAGGTCGCGCTGCGGCACGTAGGCCTCGGGCTGGTAGTAGTCGTAGTACGAGACGAAGTACTCGACCGCGTTGCGCGGGAAGAACTCGCGGAACTCCGCGTAAAGCTGGGCCGCGAGCGTCTTGTTCGGCGCGAACACGATCGCCGGGCGGCCGAGCCGCGCGATCGTGTTGGCCATCGTGAAGGTCTTGCCCGAACCGGTCACGCCGAGCAGCGTCTGGAAGGCAAGGCCGTCGCCGACGCCTTCGACGAGCGTGTCGATCGCGGTCGGCTGGTCGCCCGCGGGCGGATAGGGCTGGTAAAGCTGGAACGGCGACCCTTCGAAAGTGACGAATTTGGATTCGTCGAGCGCGTCGCCGACTTCGGCATGATGTTCGGACATGGAGTGCGGCCGGAGCAAGGGCAAAGAAAGCATTCTAGCGCTTCGCGGCCGCGCGAACTGCTGTCGGCTCCTGACGCGCGACGGCCGCCCGAATTCACGATTCGCCGCCCCGATCGCGACGGAATCACCGCCCCCGCCAGCGCGAATTCGCTACAATATCAGGCTGCTGCGCTTTCCGGCGTCGCCCCGTCGGCGCGTTCCACGACGCCCGTCCCGCCGGCTGAAAGCCTGACCCTCTTTTCACTACTGCCGAATCATCATGTCGCTCTTCTCCGCTGTCCAGCTTGCTCCCCGCGACCCGATCCTGGGCCTGAACGAAGCCTTCAACGCCGATGCGCGTCCGACCAAGGTCAACCTCGGCGTCGGCGTGTACACGAACGAAGACGGCAAGATTCCGCTGCTGCGCGCGGTTCGCGACGCGGAGAAGGCGCGTGTCGAGGCCGGCCTGCCGCGCGGTTACCTGCCGATCGACGGGATCGCCGCCTACGATGCGGCCGTGCAGAAGCTGCTGCTCGGCAACGACTCGCCGCTGATCGCGGCGGGCCGCGTGGTCACGGCCCAGGCACTGGGCGGCACGGGCGCGCTGAAGATCGGCGCCGATTTCCTGCGCACCGTGAATCCGAACGTGAAGGTCGCGATCAGCGATCCGAGCTGGGAAAACCACCGCGCGCTGTTCGAAGCGGCCGGCTTCGAGGTCGTCGCATATCCGTACTACGACGCGGCCACCAACGGCGTGAATTTCGAAGGCATGCTGTCGGCGCTGAACAGCTACGCGGCCGGCACGGTCGTCGTGCTGCATGCGTGCTGCCACAATCCGACCGGCGTGGACCTGACCGAAGCGCAGTGGCAACAGGTCGTCGACGTCGTGAAGGCGCGCAACCTCGTGCCGTTCCTCGACATGGCCTACCAGGGCTTCGGCGAGAACATCGAAGCCGATGCCGCCGCCGTGCGCCTGTTTGCCGCAGCCGACCTGAACGCGTTCGTATCGTCGTCGTTCTCGAAGTCGTTCTCGCTGTACGGCGAGCGCGTCGGCGCGCTGTCGATCATCACCTCGAGCAAGGAAGAGGCCACGCGCGTGCTGTCGCAACTGAAGCGCGTGATCCGCACGAACTACTCGAACCCGCCGACCCACGGCGGTGCGGTGGTCGCAGCGGTGCTCGCGTCGCCGGAACTGCATGCTGCGTGGGTGCAGGAACTCGGCGAAATGCGCGACCGTATCCGCGCGATGCGCAACGGTCTCGTCGAGCGCCTGAAGACGAGCGGGGTCGATCGCGATTTCAGCTTCATCAACGCGCAGCGCGGGATGTTCTCGTATTCGGGCCTGACCTCGGCACAAGTCGATCGCCTGCGCGACGAGTTCGGCATCTATGCGGTCGGCACGGGTCGTATCTGCGTCGCCGCGCTGAACACGCGCAACCTCGACGCGGTCGCCAATGCGGTCGCAGCGGTCCTGAAGTAAAGCGGCGCCGGGCGGCAGCCGTCACCGGGCTCGCCCTGCCGACATGAAAAACGCGCTCCATGGAGCGCGTTTTTTTGTGCCGCTCGGCGCCACGGGCGGCCGCACCGCCCGCCCCGCCTTACTGCATGAACCAGCCGTGGCTGACGATGAACGACTGACCCGTGAGCGCGGCGCTCGGGAATGCCGACAGGAACAGCACCGTCTGCGCGACGTCCTGCACCGTCGTGAACACGCCGTCGACCGTGTTGCCGAGCATCACCTTCTTGATCACTTCCTCTTCGCTGATCCCGAGCTCCTTCGCCTGCTCCGGAATCTGCTTGTCGACCAGCGGCGTGCGCACGAAGCCCGGACACACGACGTGCGAGCGCACGTTGTGCTTCGCGCCTTCCTTCGCCAGCACGCGCGCCAGGCCCAGCAGCCCGTGCTTGGCCGTCACGTACGCCGATTTCAGCGGCGACGCTTCGTGCGAGTGCACCGAGCCCATGTAGATCACGACGCCGCCGCGATCGTCCTTGTACATGTGCTTGAGCGCGGCCTTCGTCGTCAGGAACGCGCCGTCCACGTGGATCGCCTGCATCTTCTTCCAGTCGGAGAACGAATAGTTCTCGATCGGGTTGACGATCTGGATGCCGGCGTTCGACACGAGGATGTCGACCGAGCCGAACGCTTCGGCCACCTTGTCGATGCCGCTGTTCACGGCTTCCTCGCTGGTCACGTCCATCGCGACGCCGATCGCCTTGCCGCCTGCCTTGTTGATCTCGTCGGCGACCGCGTTCGCGCCGTCCTGGTTCAGGTCGGCGATCGCGACGGCCGCGCCTGCCTTGGCCAGCTCCAGCGCGATTTCCTTGCCGATGCCGCTCGCGGCGCCCGTGACGACTGCGGTCTTGCCGCTCAGATCTGCTGCCATGTCCGTCTCCTCCCGTTATCGGATCGATAAAACACGCGCCCGCCGCATCCGCGCTCGTCGCGAAATCGTATCGGCGTGCCAGCCGCCATTGTGCACGATCGGCCCCGCCGCTCGCGTGCAAAACGTCTAAGCTTAAGGTCGATTCCGTTCAGCAGGAGATTCTCATGCACTATCGACGGCTAGGCCGTTCCGGCCTGCAGATCAGCGAGCTTTCCCTCGGGTCGTGGGTGACCTACGGCAACCAGGTCGACCAGCGGGTCGCGCGCGAATGCCTCGCCGCGGCCCGCGATGCGGGCGTCAATTTCTTCGACAACGCCGAAGTCTATGCCGGCGGCAAATCCGAGGAAATCATGGGCCACGCGCTCAAATCGCTCGACTGGCCACGCGTCAGCTATATCGTGTCCACGAAGTTCTTCTGGGGGCTCGCGGAAGCTCCGAACCAGTATCACACGCTGAACCGCAAATACCTGATGAACGCGATCGACGGCTCGCTGCGACGGCTGCAGCTCGACTATGTCGACCTCGTCTATTGCCATCGCCCCGATCCGCATACGCCGATCGAGGAAACCGTCTGGGCGATGAGCGACATGATCGTGCGCGGCAAGGCGCTGTACTGGGGCACGTCGGAATGGAGCGCCGACGAGATCCGCGCGGCATGCGAGATCGCCGAGCGGCATCATCTGCACAAGCCGGTCGTCGAACAGCCGCAGTACAACCTGTTCCATCGCACCCGGGTCGAACAGGAATATGCGCGGCTCTACGACGATTACGGTCTCGGCCTCACGACCTGGAGCCCGCTGGCGTCGGGGCTGCTCACCGGCAAATACCGCAACGGCGTGCCGGCCGGCAGCCGCGCGCAGTTGCAGGGCTACGACTGGATGCGCGAACGCCTGACCGATCCGGCCGCCAACGACATCGTCGAACAGCTCGGCGAGATCGCCGCCGAACTCGGCTGCAGCACCGGCCAATTGGCAATCGCATGGGTGCTCGCGAATCCACGCGTGAGTTCGGTCATCACCGGCGCATCGCGAATCGACCAGATCGGCGACAACATGCGCGCGCTCGACGTGGCCGCGAAGCTGACGCCGGATGTGAAGCAACGCATCGAGGCAGTGGTCGGCGACGCATACGAGTAAGGCGGCGCGCGGCCACTCGCGTACAATACGCGGCCGCATCGGCACCCGGCCCGACGGCCGCGCACGATCGACCGCTTTCATCGATTCACCTTTCGTTTCAGGCAGCCCGCCATGCTCAGTTATCGTCACGGTTTTCACGCAGGCAACCACGCGGACGTGCTCAAGCACGCCGTCGTCGTCCAGCTGCTGCGCTACCTGAACAACAAAGACAAATCGTACTGGTACATCGATACGCACGCAGGCGGCGGCGTGTACTCGCTGCGCGACGGTTATGCAGCGAAGACGTCGGAATTCGATACCGGCATCGGCCGGCTGTGGAACGAAAAGAACCTGCCGGAGGCGCTGGGCGACTATGTGGATGAAGTCCGCGCGCTGAACGACGACGGCGAACTGCACTTCTACCCGGGCTCCCCGTACATCGCGTGGCGGTCGATGCGCGAGCAGGATCGTATGCGCCTGTTCGAAATGCACACGACGGAAATCGATGTGCTGCGCCATAATTTCCGCGACGCGGGGCGACGCGCGATGATCTTCGCCGGCGACGGCTTCGAAGGTATCAAGGCGCTGCTGCCGCCGCCGCCGCGACGTGCACTCGTACTGATCGATCCGTCCTACGAGGACAAGAAGGATTACGCGCGCGTGGTGAGCTGCATGACGGAATGCCTGAAGCGTTTCGCGACCGGCTGCTATGCAATCTGGTACCCGCAGGTCACGCGGCTGGAATCGCAGCGCTTTCCCGAACAGTTGAAGCGCCTCCAACCGAACAACTGGCTGCACCTGACGCTGACGGTGTCGAATCCGCCGACCGACGGGCTGGGCCTCTACGGCAGCGGGATATTCATCCTGAATCCTCCGTATACGCTCGCCCAGAGCATGAAGGAGGTGTTGCCGTACCTGGTGGAGAAGCTGGGACAGGACGGCGGCGCCCGCTATCAAATCGAGCACCGCGGAAACTAATCGGGCGACGGGTCGTTACGGCTGGGGTCTCGGCGCGAGCCTCGGCTGGTTGGCCGGCTGCCCGCCCCAGGCGGGAACATTGATATACGGCGCGACGAACAGCGGAACCGACGTGTTCGGCGCCTGCCCGGCCGGAGCCCGCATGCCCGCAGGCTCGACGATCGGCTCCGGGGACAACGGCGCCGTCTGCAACATCAATCCGCCCTTGCCGTCCTGGATACCGCGCTGCGTATCGAGAACGAGCGGCCTGGACGACGTCGCGGCAGCGGCCGCGAGGGCATGAACGAGCACGGCGGCGCCCAGAACGAGACGCGCGCGGGTATTGCGACGCACATCGACACGCAAACGCATGATCGTGTCCTTCAGGATGAAAAGCAGGTCCATACCATAGCGCTGCACCGACGATTTCGCCAGATCCGGCGCACAAAAAAACAAAGCCCCGTCAATACGGGGCTTGCTTATCGTTCGGTGCCGCTCGGCACCTGACGGTGACTCCGATTACAGCGAGTAGCCGTTGGTTTCGAGCGAGCGGATGCGGCTCTCGAGCTGGACGATGTCCGACGACGTGGCGAGGTAAGCCTCACGGCGCTCACGTTCTGCGGATTCGAACCAGTTGCTCAGCTTTTCGACGATGTAGGCGATCATGACGTTCTCCAAGGAAGAGGGACCCCTGGTGAATCGAGATTCAGGGATTTCCCGTATAGGGTTATCCCGAATTATAGCGACGCCGCACCAAGATGCCAGTGAAAAACTTGCATGAAGACCATTCCAATTCGGAATGGAGACGAGAAGACCGACCCTAACCGATTGATTTTTAACGAGATTGAGTCGAAGCCCGTTTTGAGGTCCGAGGGCACGCACTAATTTGGTTCACCGACGGGATCGGCCAGACGCGCCAAAATCGGGCATTCAGGCCGACCGTCACCATGGCAGTGCGCGGCCAGATCGGCCAGCGTGTCGCGCATGTCGCTCAGCTCCGCGATGCGTTTGTCGAGTTCGGCCACGTGCTCGAGCGCGATCGATTTCACTTCGGCGCTGGCGCGCGAGCGGTCCTGCCAGAGCATTAGCAACTTGCGAATATCCTCGACGAGAAAGCCAAGCCGTCGTGCCTGACGGATGAACCGCAGGATATGGATTTCGTCCGCGCCGTAGATCCGGTAACCGGCATCGGTACGCTTGCTCGGCGCAAGAAGGCCGACCTGTTCGTAGTACCGGATCATTTTCGCGCTGACTCCGGATTCGCGCGATGCATCGCCGATATTCATTCCCCCGCCCTCTTCATCAAGCCCTGGTTTCGAACACGAATGTCGACGGATCCCCTCGTCGACGACACTTCGATCGTATCAAATCGCGGGGCTTCGTTCCGGGGGAAGGCTTGGCGGCAGGGATGCAGATGAGGGATCTGGCGCGCACGTTGTAGGGTTACGAGGAATGGGTGCGCTTCGCTGTGCTTTTGGAGGTGCCGAAATGCAAAAACCCCCGCCTGTTCGGGCGGGGGTTTCTGGCTTAGGGAGCCTGACGATTACCTACTTTCACACGGGAATCCGCACTATCATCGGCGTAGAGTCGTTTCACGGTCCTGTTCGGGATGGGAAGGGGTGGGACCGACTCGCTATGGTCATCAGGCAAAGGGGGTTGTTCTGCTGGCGTGGCCAACAGAACCAATCCGGGAAGAAGCAGTAATTTTGGGTTGTGAGCTGTATCTCACACGTACGCGGTACTTCAACCGTCGTACGTCGAGTGCCTTGCACTCGACGCTCGATGTCCGTAAGCGCTAAAGCGCCAACGGGCATCG